>NZ_MCGB01000001.1 GCF_001699815.1 Ralstonia pickettii
CTGGGCACGGCCAGCGTAGGCTGCCCGCTCAGCATCCCATAGGCGCGGCCGGCGGTGGTGCGCGCCGAATCGGCCACCACCACGGCGCGATGCCGGGCGATTTCCTCGCGCGTGAGCGGCGCGTCGACGGCTGCAAGCGGGTGTCGTGGCGACACGGCAAATACCCATTCCACCACCCCCAGCTCGAACCATCCGAGGTTCGGGATGGAAGGCGGCTCGTTGGTCGCCCCGATCACGAGATCGGCGCGGCCGTCGCGCAGGGCCTCCCAGGTGCCGGCCAGCACTTCGTGCGTCACGCGCAGCGCCACGCCCGATTGCAGCGCATCGAACGCGTGCATCACTGCCATGAGCGATTCGAACTCCAGCAGCTCGTCCGTCACGATCCACAAGCGGTCTTCCCAGCCGTTGGCCACCTGCCGCACGCGCTGCGTAACACGCGACACATCCTGCGCCAGCCGCGCGGCTTCTTCCGTCAGCAACTGCCCGGCGCGCGTGAGCTGCAGCCGGTAGCGACGGCGATCAAACAGCAGGGCGTCGAAGCGCTGCTCCAGTTGGCGTGCGGCATATGACACGGTCGACGGCGCCTTGCCCAGTTGCGCCGCCGCGCGCGACAGGCTGCCCGTCTGGCGGATAGCCTCCAGGAGTGCCAATTCTTCGTCCGTCAACATGTGCAACTCCTTCGAACGTGTTCATCGTCCGGATCGTATGGCAAACCGCTTGCCAGCGTCCACACTGCAGTCACGCGATTGTTCAAGTTCAACTTTCCTACTGGAGGACATCATGAATCGCTTCGAAGGCAAGACCGTTCTGGTCACTGGCGGCAACAGCGGTATTGGCCTGGCAGCCGCCCAGGCATTTGCGCGGGAAGGCGCCCGTGTGGTCATCACCGGCCGCGATGCGGCAGCGCTGGAAACGGCGCGCGCCACGCTGGGCACGGCCGGCGGCAATGCGGCCCTCGCCATCCGTAACGAAACCGGCACCGTGGCAGCCGCGCGCGAGCTGACCCGCCAGCTGCAGGAGGCCGGCGTGCGTCTGGACGCTGTGTTCATTAACGCCGGCATGGCCAAGTTTGCCGCCGTCCCGGACGTGGAAGAAGCCCTGTGGGATGCGACCTTCAACGCCAACGTGAAGGGCGCGTTCTTCCAGATGCAGGCGCTGCTGCCCATCCTCAACAAGGGCACGTCGATCGTGCTGAACGGCTCCATCAACGCGCACATCGGCATGCCGAATTCGTCGGTCTATGCGGCAAGCAAGGCTGCGCTGATCTCGCTGGCGAAGACGCTGTCGGGTGAGCTGATTGGCTCGGGAATCCGCGTGAATGTGGTCAGCCCAGGCCCGGTGACGACGCCGCTGTACGGCAAGCTCGGGCTGGATGCCGACACGCTGGCCGCCACCGCCGCACAGATCCAGGGCCAGGTGCCGCTGGGCCGCTTTGGTCAGCCGGAAGAGATTGCGTCGACGGTGTTGCATCTGTCGGCGCCCGAATCGGCCTTCATTGTCGGCACGGAAATCATTGCCGATGGCGGCATGAGCCAGCTTTAAGCCCATCCGTTGGCCGCTGTCACCGGCATGAGCGGACGGGTTTCACAAGCCCGCTCGCCGTCCCGTCGCGGACTGCATTTTCGGCGGACAAACGGGGCGCCCAAACAAGCGCCTTCTGTTGGACCAACCAAGTTCAGAAGCTGTGTGCCACGCGTAATCTCAGCGTGCGGCCGGGCTGAATGGGGATGAAGTTGCCGGACTGTGCGTTGCCGTACGCCCGGATATTGAGAGGTGGCGCGCGAAGAGATCGAGGAAGGCGTTGACAAAATGTCAGTAACTGACGTATCGTCAGTGCTATGAAGCCCACTGAAGAAAACCGCCTTCTGCTGCGCGAAGGCCGAAAGATCGTCGAGGCGCTGGGCAAGACGCTGGCGCCGCTGGTGGAAGTCGTCCTGCACGACCTGACCGATCCCGATCATGCCGTCGTCGCCATCGCCAACAACCTGTCCGGCCGCCAGGTGGGCGACGCCGTGACGGAACTGGGACTCGCGCGCCTGGCCGACCCCGACTTCCCGGAAGTCATCGAGAACTACGCCAACCGGTTTCCCGACGGGCGCCCGGCCAAGAGCACATCGATCGGGCTGAAGAACAGCCGCGGCGATTACGTGGCGGCCATCTGCCTGAACATGGATGTCTCCATGCTGCATGCCGTGACCACCGGCCTCACGCAACTGATGCGCGTTGATGCGGCTGCGCCGCCAGTGCCCGAGTCGCTTGGCTCCCGTCGCGTGGAAGACGTGCGCATCGCGCTCGAACAGTTTGCTGCCGCCCGCAACACCACACCCATGGCCATGACCCTCGACCAGCGCCGCGAGGCTATGCGCGAACTGGCCGTCAGTGGCCTGCTGAACTTGCGCCGCGCGCTGACCGAAGTCGCCCAGACACTCGGCGTGGCGCGCTCCACCGTCTACACCTATCTTCCCGAGGATCTCGCATGAGCCTGCCCATTTCCTACGACGACGTCGTTGCCGCCCACGCCCGCCTGCAGGGTGTCGCCCACAAGACGCCGGTGCTGACCTCTGCCACCGCCAACGCCATGACCGGCGCCGAACTGTTCTTCAAGGCCGAGAGCTTTCAGCGCATGGGCGCGTTCAAGTTTCGTGGGGCGTACAACGCGCTGTCGCAATTCACGCCGGAGCAGCGCAGGGCCGGCGTGATCACGTTCTCGTCGGGCAACCACGCGCAGGCGATTGCGTTGTCGGCCAAGCTGCTCGGCATGCGCGCCGTCATCGTCATGCCGAAGGACGCGCCTGTCGTGAAGGTGGAGGCCACGCGTGGCTACGGCGGCGAGGTGGTGTTCTTCGACCGCTACACCGAAGACCGCGAAGCCATCGGCCGCCAACTGGCCGAAGAACACGGCCTTACGCTGATCCCGCCGTACGACCATCCGCACGTGATGGCCGGGCAGGGCACGGCTGCCAAGGAACTGATCGAAGAGGTCGGCCCACTGGATGTGCTGCTGGCCCCGCTGGGCGGTGGCGGTCTGCTCTCCGGCTGCGCCACGGCGGCGCGCGCGCTGAACCCGGCGTGCAAGATCTTCGGCGTGGAGCCCGAGGCAGGCAACGACGGTCAGCAGAGCTTGCGCAAGGGCGAGATCGTCCACATCGATACACCCAAGACGCTGGCCGACGGCGCGCAGACGCAGCACCTGGGCAACTACACGTTTGCCGTGATTCGCGAACTGGTTGACGACATCGTGACCGTGAGCGATGCAGAACTCGTCAGCGCCATGCAGTTTTTCGCCTCGCGTATGAAGGCGGTGGTCGAGCCCACCGGCTGCCTGGCTGCAGCTGCGGTGCTGAACGGCAAGGTCGATGTGCGAGGCAAGCGCGTCGGCGTGATCCTGTCGGGCGGCAATGTGGATCTGCAACTCTTCGCCAAGCTTGTGCTGGGCGCGGAGGCAGCGAAATGAGCGATGCACGCTACCTGAACGCGCCGCAACTGCGCCCGCCTGCGGGGCATTACTCGCACGCGGTCTGCGCCAATGGCTTCGTGTTCGTCGCCGGACAGATTCCCGTGACGCCCACCGGCGAAAAGCTCGTTGACGCGCCGTTCGAGACGCAGGTGCGGCAGGTGCTGTCCAACCTGGACGCTGTGCTTGCCGCCGCAGGCACGGACCGCTCGCGCCTGGTACAGGTGCGCGTGTACGTGACAGACATGGAATCGCACTGGCCCGCGTTCGATGCGCTCTATAGCGCGTGGATCGGCGAGTTGCGTCCGGCGCGCGCCGTCGTGCCGGTACCGACGCTGCACTACGGGCTGGCTGTCGAGATTGAGGCCACTGCAGTTGCTGGGTGACGAAAACGCTTGCCGTTGATGCAGGTCAGGCGGGGAGGGTTGATGCGAGTTGCTCTCAGGCGATTTGCCGGCCATTGTTACAAAATGGCGGGCGTACCTGCCAAGGCATTTGCCTTGGCCCGCCCATGACAGACGCGATCCTTTGCCACCCATGATCCTTCAGAAAACGCGGCAACTCACGCAGGAAGACGTTCCGGTCGGTCAACCGCTGCCGTTTCCCCTGGCTGACAGTGTGGGCCGGCTTTTGCTGCCCGCCGGTGCTGTCGTGCCGGATGCCGAAGACGTTCGCCTTCTGTTCCATCACGGCCCGGTGCTGGCACTGGCAGAAGGTGATGACATTGCCGCCGTGCCTGCCACCGCGCCCGCAGAAGCTCCGCCCCGCATTGGGTCGGCCGGCCTGAGTGTCGGCACGGTCTTGCAGGTGCAGGAGAAGTCCGCACCGCTACGTGGCCTGCTCCCGTGCCGCCTGATCGGTTATATCGAAGGCGAAGCGCTGTTTGTCACGCAGCCAGCCGACGCCAAGCGCACGCTGCGGCCCGAGCCGCGAGACGTGCTGATACTGCGCGGTTTTTCCGGCCGCTCGGTATTCACCATGATGTGCAGCGTGGTGTCGGTGGGACAGTTTCCCTCGCCGTATCTGGTCTTGTCGGCGCCCATCAAGATGCAGAAGATGCCGCTGCGCCGTGCCAAGCGCGTGCAGGTCCGGATCGGGGCGCGCGTGCGTGCGCAGGGGCAGGCCGCGTCGGCTGCGGATCGCGTGGCGGTGATCCGCGACATCTGCCTGAACGGTGCGCTGGTGCAGAGCGCCAACCCCGCGTTCCAACCCGGCGACAGACTCGCCCTGGATTTCAATGCCTACGTGGACGGCCAGTTGGAGACGTTTTCCCTGACCGGCCGGGTGGCAAGCGGGTCGCCTGCGCTGGGCACAACCGCATCTGCGTTTCCTTCGTTTGGCGTGGAATTCACGCTGTCGAAAGAGCAGACAGCCCAACTCTCGCATCTGATCATCGAACGGCTGGACGAAAACGCGTGAGTGCCTAGCCCGCCAGCATCGTTTCAAGGAGCCAGGCGCCGGCCTGCCCAAGTGTGCGATTGCGTGACCATACGGCGTCCACCGGCACGAGGCGGGGCCAGCCCCGTGCACGCACCTCATGCAACCGGTCTGCCGCGAAGTGATCCACCAGCCAGCGCGGCAGCTCCGTCCACCCGAAGCCCAGCACGGCCATTTCCAGCAGCATTAGGTAGCTCGGTGCAGACCAGCGGCGCAGGCTGCGCACGGGCACCGCGTCGGTGCGTGGCCCCGTTGGGTCGACGAAGGTGTTCAGCCGTAGCTCGCGCGCCTCGCGCAGTATGGCGTGTGGCACTTCCTCGTCGCCGTATCGGGCGAGTGGGTGCTGCAGCCCCACGAACAGCCCGATCTCCGATTGCTCTGCAATGGTCGCCCAGCCGATATCGGCCGGATATGCCGCCTGCGCGGCCACCAAACCGATCTGGGCACGGCCCAGCTGGATGATGTCGACCACGTCTTCGTGTTCGGCGATCAGGCATTCGAGTTCAAGGTCGGGATAACGCTGCTCCAGTGTGGCCAGCGTTTGCTCGTAGCGATCGGATTGGTAGGTGTCAGACATGACGAGCGTCAGGCGCGCTTCCAGACCGCCGGCCATCTGGGCGGCCATGCGGTCCATCTGCGCGCTGGCGTCGAGCACGCGGCGCACCTGAGTGAGCATCGCGTGGCCCGCTTCGGTCAAGGTGGGCTGGCGCGTGCTGCGGTCGAACAGTGTCAGACCGAGGTCGATTTCAAGATTGGCGATCGCCTCGCTGATCGTGGATTGCCGCTTGCCCAATTTTCGGGCAGCGGCGGAAAAGGAACCTAGCGTGGCGGCTTCGGCAAAGGCCAGTAAGGCTTCGGGTGAATGACGCATTGGGCACTCCGGACGGCGATGTATCGTCCAATATATCGGAAAAACCGATATTAATGAACTGGATCATACCGTTCATACCGATGAAAATGCACCTCGTTCTTTGGAGGTAATTGCAATGCAAGTCATACAGAAAACGCCAGCTGAGCGCCTTGTGCATGCGCTGACGTTCGAGTTGGTTGCCATGCTGATTTGTGCGCCGTTGTTCAGCTGGCTGATGGAACTGCCGTTGGCTGAGATGGGTGTGATGACGCTCATGTTTGCTGCGGTGGCGATGGTGTGGAACATGGTGTTCAACGCCATCTTCGAGCGCGTGGAGCGTCGCTACAGGCTCTCGCGTACCTTGGTGCTGCGGGTGGTGCATGCCTGCCTGTTCGAGGGCGGGTTGGTCTTGATGCTGGTGCCGCTGGCCGCCTGGTGGCTCGACGTGGGGCTGTGGGAAGCGTTCGTGCTCGACATCGGCATCATGCTGCTGTTCCTGCCGTACACCTTCTTCTTCAACCTCGCATACGACCATCTGCGCGCACGTTGGATGTCGCGTCGCGCGCTGGCCTGATCCACCATGGGCTTAGGGCAAAAGGGGCAGTGCGGGCGGTGACACTCTTCCTATAATGAAGTCCCTTTCGAAACGGGCGCAGCGGTCGCAAGCCGCTGCGCCCGTATTGCCTTCATGCCGCGTCTTTCTGTCACGTCACCTCATGCCTCGGCAACCGTGCTGCGCCAATGCTACGTAGCGGCGTGCGCGGGCGATGCCGTGGGCGTGATGAACGTGCTGCGCGATGCGTGCGGCGCGGACCATGCAGCGGCCATGATCCGGTGGCGCGTCGATGGGAGGTGGCACTGGGCGGCATCGCGCGGCGCACGCTCGGCCGACGTGCTGCTGCATGCGGTACGCGGTGACGGCGTCGACGCGTGGCCGATGGCCGATGCGGAAGTGCGCGGGGCGGTGTGGCTCGATTACCGCAAGGCGGGCGTGCCGCAACCCATGCAGCATGGTGCGGCGCCACAAGCGTTGCTGCCGCACTTTGCGCAAGCACTGCCGTTGTGCTGGCGACGCGTTGCGGCGCGCGCGGGCATTTCGCCTGCGCAGCCGGCCAGCCTCTGGCTGACCGACGCATTCCACCTGACGCGCCGCGAAGCCGATGTTGCCGATCTGCTCGCAAGCGGCTCCGACCCAGCCTGCATTGCCCGCACGCTAGGCATTTCACTCGACACGGTGCGCACGCACCTCAAACACGTCTACCGCAAGACCAACACGCACAGCCAGTGCGACGTGGTGCGGCTGATGCTGGCGCTGTCTGCGCGCCGGTAGGCGGTGTTGCATCTGGATCAGACCGTGGCCATCTTTGGTGGCGCCACGGCGGGGGTGCCGTCCTGGAAAAGCGTTTGCAGTTGCGCCCGCAACTCGGGCGAATCGGTGTGCTTGTGCACGGAAACGGCATGCTGCACAGCCGCCTCCAGCAGTTCGGCATCGCTGTCGGCGCTGATGGCGACCGAGCAGTTGGTCTCGCTGGGGAAGGCGCGGCAATCGATGTAGCGGCGGCCCATGGCAGTGCTCCTGGAATTACGAATGACGACGGCGCGACGCGGTGAACAACCGGTCGCGTGTGTCTTCGTTATAGGGGTGCCAGGGGAGAGCGGCGTCCCCTGTATGGGGTATGGCGCTGTATGTGCGACGCTGCGTCAGTCGAGGAAAACGTACTGTGCCAGGTACGGGCTGCGGCCTTCCTGGCCTTCTTCCGTGCAGGGCTGTGCCGGTGCGATGCCGCCATGGGTCTGCAGCCGTTGCACGTATCGCACACTGCTCAAAGCCCCGCGCTGCCAGCATTGGTGGCATGCAGCAACAGTAGCGGAATGGCGCCGGCTTCCGCGGTGTTGGGTGCCTGCTGCAAGACTTTCCCTGTGATCTTGCTGCCGTCGGAGGCTTCCCAGCTTGGGCCCGCACCGTGTTTGACGATGAGCTTGCCGCTCCCATCGTAAAGATCAGCCAGCGGAGCTTTGAAGACCCACGCCAGGGGCTTGTCGCCGTCGCGCTTGCAAACGTAGATCTGCACCCCCGTAGCGGATAGCGTGGCGACGGTGTGGTGAGACTCGGACGGTTGCAGTGCGGCGGGGGCTGTTTGCGCCGTCACCGTCTGCGCGACCGTCATGGCCAGCGCGAGCAAGAGGGCAGATGAGACTGCGCAGCGCGACGTGCGGGGCAGGTTCGGCATGGTTTTCCTTGTGCAGGTGGAAAGATCGTTCATGGAGCCAGCTTCGCCCCACGCTCCTCCAACAACGCGCGCAGCACTGACCGATGACAATGCGCTTCATCCTCGCAATAGCAGCCGACCGACAGGTGGGTCTGGTGCGATAGCGCGGCCAGCATGTCGAGCAGGCGCGCGGCATCGCCGTCGCGCATTTCGGTGCGGAAGTGGCGCACGAAGGTTTGCCAGGCTTTTTCGTCGTGCTGGGATTGCGCGGCCTGCGCTTGCTTGACAAGCTCGGGCGTTGGCGAAAGCAGCGGCATCCAGACGTCGTAGAAATCGCGGCTGGCGAATTCTTCCTTGGGCACGCCGCGCGGTGGGCGCCGCACGGTGCCGATGCGCAAGCCTTCATCGGGGTGACGCGGCTCGCCGAGCCGGACGATGCGTAGTGCCATGGAATGTCTCCGTGTGGATGCTGCGCGCTGCCTGCTTACGAACCCTGTCTGCTCTGCACCGTCGGAAAGAACAGATCCTTCCACGACGCCGGCTTGTTCTTGAGCGTACCCACGCGCTGCATGAACTCAGCATAGTGTGCGACGCCCACCGGCGTGGTCGTGAAGCGCGAGTCCGGATCGTCCAGGATCTTCTTCACCTCTTCCGGCGAACTCTTCACCTTCGATTGAGTGATGTAGATCTGCGCAGCCTTCGACTTGTCCTTGGCGATGAGCGCGTTCGCCTCATCCAGCGCCGCCACGAACGCCGCCGACAGCTTCGGGTTGGCCTCGTAGAACTTCTTGCTGGTGTAGGTCATGTCCAGCGTGATGTTGCCGAGCACGTCGACCGTGTTGAACACGCGGTGCAGGCCGGGTGCAGCAGCCTCGGTGTACGAGAACGGTGGCGAGGCCATGTGGCTGTTGATCTGGCTGCCGCCGGCCAGCATGACGGCGGTGGCGTCAGGGTGCGGCAGCGGCACGGTGATCGGATCGAGCTTGTTGAACTGCTTGTCGCCGAAGGTCTTGGCGGCGGCCATTTGCAGCACCACGGCTGGCAGCGAGGTCTTGATGCCCGGCACGGCGATGCGGTCCTTGTCGGAGAAATCCGCCAGCGTCTTCACGTTCGGGTTGCGCGTCATCAGGTACATCGACGAGGAGCTGAGCGACGAGAGCCCGCGCACTTCTATCGCGCTGCCGCGCGTCTTGTCCCACAGCGTGAGGAAGCCCGGCACGCCCAGCGAGGCGATGTCCAGCGCGCCCGAGAGCATGGCGTCGTTGATGACGTTGCCGCCGTCCAGGATGCGGTAGCTGACCTTCACGTCGCCCAGGCCGGCGGCTTTGGCTTGCTTCTCCAGCAGGTGCTCACTGGCCATCACCATGATGGGCAGGTAGAGGATGCCGTAGCCGTGGGAGATGCGGACTTCGCTGGCTTCAGCATGCGCGGTGCTGACGGCGCCGGCCAGGAGCGATGCGGCCAGCGTGGCGGCCATGGTGAAACGGAGGATGTTGCGGCGGGGTTGCTGCATGGGTTTGTCTCCTTGTTGTTTCTTGGTGGTGCATCCTGGGTTTCGTCCCCTGCCGGGGCCGACTCACTTTCTTTGTCTTGCCAAAGAAAGTAAGCAAAGAAAGGCGCGCCCGATGCGGCGAAAGACCCCTTGAATTTCTGTGACCGTGCGGAGAAGGAGGCAAACTCGCTTCGCTCAAACAGGCCTCCTTCTTTTTTCCGCCCACTCACAAAAATTCAAGGCGCCGCATAGGGCAGGGTACGGCCAAACCGTCTGGGGGCGACTGTAAGCGCCTGGACGGTTTCGGTAGCCTCGCGCGCTCCCTTAGTTCTGCATGCCCCAGCGCTTGACGGTACGGGCTTCAAGCGTACGGAACACGAGGTTCTCTACCAGCAGGCCGATGATGATCACCGTCAGCAGGCCGGCGAACACTTCGGGAATTTGCAGTTGGTTCTTGTTCTCGTAGATGTACCAGCCGAGGCCGCCCTGGCCGGAGCTGACGCCAAACACCAGTTCCGAGGCGATCAACGTGCGCCATGCGAAGGCCCAGCCGATCTTCAGGCCAGTGAGGATGGACGGGAATGCGGCGGGGATCAGGATCTTCGTCAGGTATCCCATGCCGGATAGCCCGTAGTTGCGGCCCACCATGCGCAGCGTGTTCGATACCGACAGGAAACCGGCATGCGTGTTGAGCGACACCGCCCACACCACCGAATGCACGATCACGAAGATCAGGCTGCCGTTGCCCAGGCCGAACCACACGAGGGCGATTGGCAGCAGCGCAATGGCCGGCAGCGGGTTGAACATGGCGGTGAGCGTTTCCAGGAAGTCCTGCCCGAGCCGGTTGCTGATGCCGAGCACGACCAGCGCGCAGGACAACGCCAAGCCGAGCGCGTAGCCTGCAAGCAGCGTTTGCATCGACGTGCCGATGCGAGCAAACAGCGTGCCGCTCGCCAACCCTGCCCACAGCGCCTGCACGGTGTCGGAAAAAGTCGGAAGCAACAGCGGGTTGTCGAGCCAGCGCGCCCCGCCTTCCCACACCAGTGCGAGCACGACGAGGATGACGACCTTGCGCAGCCATGCCTGTTCGTACAAACGCTCCGCAACGGAGAGGGGTTTTTCCACCACGCCGATGCGCTCGAACGCCACGGGCGTGCTGTAGACGGGCGCGCGGTTGCTGATGTCGGTGGTGGCCGGCATGGAAAGGGTTTCAGTCTGCATGGGTTTCCTCCACCGCGCGGGCGAACAGCATGTCGTGGATCTCGGCTTCGAGGGCTTTGAAGCGCTCCGGGTCATCATCGCCGCGCGCAAGGCTCGGCAGTTCGGCGCGTACCTGGCCGGGATGCGGCGACAGGATCAGGATGCGGCTGCCGCAGCGGATCGCCTCCGGAATCGAGTGCGTGACGAACAGCACGGTGAAGCGCGTTTCGTCCCACAGCTGCAGCAACTCGTCCTGCATCTTGCGGCGCGTGAGCGCATCGAGCGCGGCGAAGGGCTCGTCCATCAGCAGCACGTCGGGCTCCATGGCCATGCCGCGCGCAATCGCCACACGCTGCTTCATCCCCCCAGACAGCATGTGCGGGTGGTGGTCGGCAAACTTCGTGAGGTTGACCTTGTTGATGTAGTGCAGCGCGCGCTCTTCGGCTTCACGCGCGCCCAGCTTGCCCGTGGAGAGCAGCGGGAACAGCACGTTTTCCTTCACGGTCTTCCACGGCAGGAGCTGGTCGAACTCCTGGAACACCATCATGCGATCCGGCCCCGGCTTCGTCACGGGCTGGCCCTTGAGACGGATCTCGCCCTCGGTGGGTGTGAGGTAGCCGCCGATGGCCTTGAGCAGTGTCGATTTACCGCAGCCCGACGGCCCAAGCAGGATATAGCGCTCGCCGGGGTAGACCTGGAAATCGACGCGGTAGGTGGCCGTCACCAGATGCTGGCGTGTCTTGTACTGCAGCGTGACGCCGCGCACGTCCAGCAGCGGCGGTGCCGTTGGTGAGTTGGCCTGCATGATGTTGTCTCCTGTGTGTGTTTTTGTCGGTATGAGCGGCAGCAAGTGTGGGGGCGTTACCGGATATCCACGTGGTACCGGAAGTGCGCCGCCGCGCCGCGCGAACGCCGCCATTCGAGCGGCACCCGGTCGTAGCCGCGCGCAACGCGTTCGATGACCATCACCGGATCGCCGGGCTGGATGCGCAACAGGCGCGCATACGTTGCGTTGACGGCTTCGGCGGTGAGCGTTTCTTCGGCGCTCGCAATGATCTGGCCGCAGTGCGATTCGTACAGCGGATACAGCAGGTCGCCAAACGCGTTGAGTTCCAGCGTGGCGAGCGACGCAAAACGGTCATATGGCAACCAGATTTCTTCGGCCAGCATGGGTGCGCCATCCAGCAGGCGCAGCCGGGTCAGGCGAATGACCGGTGCGCCGGTTTCAATCTGCAGGCCTGCAGCCGGTGCCGACGGGGCATCCAGCACGTCCCGCTTGAGGATGCGGCTCTCAGGAATGCGCCGCTCGCCGCTTTCACTCTGGAAGCGGAAGAAGCGGAACAAGGAACTGGCAAAGCTGGCACGCCGCACAAAGGTGCCACGGCCCTGGAAGCGTTCGAGCAGCCCTTCGGCCACCAGTACGTCTACGGCTTTGCGGACGGTGCCGACCGCCACGTTGTACGTCTTGGCAAGCTCGGCTTCGGTCGGGATGGCGTCGCCCGGGCGCCAGTGCTGTTGGGCGATCTGCGCGGCCAGATCGTCGCGCAATTGCTGGTAGCGGGGCAGGCGGAGATCGGCGGGCATGGGATATCGAAAGTAGTTAACTATTCATCTATATGACTTGACATTGTAGGGAGCTGGGGGGCGGAGGGCATTACAGGAAAACCCGCAGGGCCCGGTCAGATCGACACGGGCCCTGCGGGTTTTTGGGAGGACTGCTGGATGAGGAATTAACGCGTCGCGCGAGCCGAAGCCGGCAATGGCTCCATCTGTTGGGCCTTCGGACGGCGCAGCAGCCGCAGCGCATACCAGGCCAGCACAAGCGCACCGATGGCGAACACGATGTCACCCGGCACACGCAGCCAGACCAGCGTTTCCATCACTTTCGAGTGCACCACTTCCGGCGAGCGGGCGTACCACATGCCCTTGGTGACACTCGCCCAGGCCTGATAGATGCCGGCCGGCAGCAGCGACATGAATACCATCATCGCCAAGCCGATGTTCAGGCCCCAGAACGCGGGCTTGAGCAGGCGATCGGCATGCAGGCTGCGCGCATACAGGCCGCGCAGGCAGAACAGCATCAGGCCGATACCGAGCATGCCGTACACCCCGAACAGTGCAGCGTGCCCGTGGGCGGCCGTCATGTTCAGACCTTGCACGTAGTACAGCGAAGCGGGCGGGTTGATGGCAAAGCCGAGCAGGCCGGCGCCGACGGTGTTCCAGAAGCCCACGGCCACGAAGCACAGCACGGGCCACTTGTAAGCGTTGAGCCATGGCGTGCCTTGCGTGCGCCGATAGTTCTGCAGCGCTTCGAGCCCGATCAGCGAAAGCGGCACCACTTCCAGCGCAGAGAACACTGCACCCACCGAGATGATCGAGGTCGGTGTCCCTGTGAAGTACAGGTGATGCAGCGTGCCCAGAATGCCGCCGAACAGGAACACGATCGTCTCGGCCACGATGGCGCGGTTGGCGCTGCTGGCGCGAATCAGGCCCAGGCGCGTGAAGATGAGCGCGATGACCGCGGTGGCGAACACTTCAAAGAAGCCCTCGACCCACAGGTGGACGAGCCACCAGCGCCAGTACTCGATCATCGAATAGTGCGTGTGTTGGCCCCACACCAGCGAAGTCGAATAGAACCCGCCGATGCAGGTGGCCGACAGGAACACCATGGCGATCAGACCGCGCGATTCCGACGGCGTCTTCAGTGCCGGCCACAGGGCACGGCCCAGCAGCACGACCCAGAACAGCAGGCCGACAAACAGCAAGATTTGCCACACGCGGCCCATGCTGGTGTATTCCAGCCCCTGGTTACCGACCCAGAAGCCGAAGTCTGCACCGCGATGTTGCAGCGTGCCGAGCCAGCCGGTGGCGATGGACCCCACCACGATAAAGATCAGCGCCCAGAACAGCAGGTCAACGCCCAGCTTCTGGAACTTCGGTTCACGCCCCGACAGCAGCGGCGCAATGTACAGGCCCGTGGCCAGCCATGCCGTGGCAATCCACAGCACGCCAAGCTGCGTGTGCACGGTGCGGCTGATCACGTACGGCAGCACCTGCGCCAGCGGAATCCCGAAGAACGATTCCCCTTCCACCGCATAGTGCGCGGTGATGGCGCCCATGCCGATCTGCACCAGCATCAGGCCGATCACGGCAAAGAAGTACTTGCGCGTGGCCTTCATCGACGGCGTGGCCACCACGTTGAGGAACGGATCGGCCGGCAGCGGCGCAGCCTCCTCTTCGTGCTTGCTGCTGCCGTGCAGCCACAGCATGGCGGCAATACCGCCCAGCAGCAGCACGATGCTGACCATCGACCACACTGCCGCACCGCCGGTCATTGTGTTGCCTACCAGCGGTTCATGCGGCCAGTTGCTCGTATACGAGATGTCGGTCTCGCCTGGGCGGTCGGCGGCCGCGGCCCACGACGTCCAGAAGAAGAACGCCGCCAGGGCTTCACGATCGGCCGCCTCCGGCAGCACGCCGGTGGCCATGGCGTATTGATCGCGCAGCGTTGCCAGCGACGGATCGGTGCCGAACAGGGCCTCGAAGTGCTGGGCCACACCGTGGATGGCCTCTGCGCGCTCACGCGACACGGTCAGGATGTCGTGATTTGCGTCGTACGTATTGCGGCGCATTTCCTCCTTCACGCTGGCGTCGACGGCGGCTTGCTGCACGGTCGTCAACGGCGCATCGGTATCGAACTGCTGATGCGCGCGGATGGCTTGCAGCGCTGTGGCTTCACGGTGCAGCCAATCGGCAGACCAGTCAGGTGCAACGTAGCTGCCGTGGCCCCAGACGGTGCCAAGCTGCTGGCCGCCGGCTGCCAGCCAAGCTTCCTGGCCGCGCTGGATCTGCTCACCGGTAAAGAGCACCTCGCCCACAGAGGTGACGACGGCATGCGGAATCGGCGGCGCTGCCAGATAGATCTGCCGGCCCAGATAGCCCAATGCTCCGAACGACAGGATGAAGATCAGGCCGAGCCACCGCCACAGCCTTTGATTGGTTTTCATGACAAGGTTCCTTGCAGGATGCAATCGGAAATTCAGGCGCCACCACCGCAACCACCGCAGCAGTGGCCGGCACTGGCGGCAGACGCCACCTTGGTGATGGCCACGCGCCACGTGCCGGGGCCGCGCTCAAGGTAGTCCCAGGAAAACTGCCCCGGGCGTTCGACTTGAAACTGCGACTGCAGCGGCCGCGGATCGTGATCGTTGATCAGCTCCAGGCTCTGCCCGATGCCGAGTTCCCCAAAGGCGGAGAAGATCAGCGGATGGCGCTCGCGCGGCGCCAGCACGCGGAGGTCGAGCTGGATGGTGGAGGCGGACTGTGTCATGGGGATTCCCTCTGTGGGTGTCGCATCAAAAAGATGCATTAAGGATGCAACTATATTAGTGAGTGAAATCCCCGGTGTTATTGATGTATATCAGATGCTTGTTTTATGGGTGCCTTGATGTCGCAAATCAGGCCACGGCTGGGCTTGCGTGCCACGCGGTGGGGGTGGATGGGCCGGTCGGGGCGGGTTTTCGTTTGCGCTGTATCAAAGCCCTAATGGCTGCCGGGGCCTAACGTGGAGCGGACGACACCAGACCGATACACGGGGGAAAAAATGAGCCGTCTTCACACCGTCCGCAGCCTGATGCGCGCGGGCTTGATTTCTGTGGTGCTGGGCGCACTGCTTGCGGGCACTGCGGCCCGCGCCGCCAGCGCCAAGTTGCCGGGTGACTTCGGGCCGCCACGCGGCGAGCCGATCCACGCCGTCCTGACGAGTCCACCGCTTGTGCCGCCGCCGGTGCACCGGAACTATCCAGCCAAGGTCATCGTGGAGCTGGAAGTGGTCGAGAAGGAAATGCAGATCTCCGAAGGGGTCAGCTACACCTTCTGGACGTTCGGCGGCACCGTTCCTGGAAGTTTCATCCGCGTGCGGCAGGGCGACACGGTGGAGTTCCACCTCAAGAACCACCCAAGCAGCAAGATGCCGCACAACATCGACCTGCACGGCGTGACCGGGCCGGGCGGCGGCGCAGCATCGAGCTTTACCGCCCCGGGCCATGAATCGCAGTTCACCTTCAAGGCGCTGAACGAGGGCATTTACGTTTACCACTGCGCTACCGCACCCGTGGGCATGCATATCGCCAACGGCATGTACGGCCTGATCCTGGTCGAACCGCCCGAAGGCCTGCCCAAGGTTGATCACGAGTACTACGTCATGCAGGGCGATTTCTACACCGCCGGCAAGTACCGCGAGAAGGGCCTGCAGCCGTTCGACATGGAAAAGGCCATCGACGAACGCCCGAGCTACGTGCTGTTCAACGGTGCGGAAGGCGCGCTCACCGGTGACAAGGCGCTGCACGCCAAGGTGGGCGAAACGGTGCGCATCTTCGTGGGCAACGGCGGGCCCAATCTGGTCTCCAGCTTCCACGTGATCGGCGCCATCTTCGATCAGGTGCGCTACGAGGGCGGCACCAACGTGCAGAAGAACGTGCAGACCACGTTGATCCCGGCGGGTGGCGCGGCGGTTGTGAAGTTCACCGCGCGCGTGCCTGGCAGCTATGTGCTGGTCGACCACTCGATCTTCCGTGCCTTCAACAAGGGTGCGCTGGCCATCCTCAAGATCGATGGGCCGGAGAGCAAGCTGGTCTATTCCGGCAAGGAACTGGATTCGGTGTACCTGGGCGATCGTGCCGCGCCCAACATGAGCGCCGTCACCAAGGCGACCGAGGCGTCGGTGAGCGGCACGCTGACCGTGCAGGATCAGGTGCAGGCAGGCCGCGCGCTGTTTGCGGGTACCTGCTCGGTGTGCCACCAGGGCAATGGCGCCGGCTTGCCGGGCGTGTTCCCGCCGCTTGCCAAGTCGGATTTCCTGGCGGCAGATCCGAAGCGCGCCATGAACATCGTGCTGCATGGCCTGAACGGCAAGATCAAGGTCAATGGCCAGGAATACGACTCCGTCATGCCGCCGATGACACAACTCAATGACGACGAGGTCGCCAACATCCTGACCTACGTGCTCAACAGCTGGGACAACCCCGGCGGCCGCGTGAGCGCAGAAGACGTCAAGAAGGTGCGTGCCCAGCCGGCGCCCGCCAAGGCCGTGGCCGAACATTGAGCGGATCTGCACGACCATGTCCCGCCTGACCTCGCACATTGCTGCCATGTTGATGGCGCTGGCCAGTGCAACCGCACACGGGGCCACCTATGTGCGGTTGCCCGGCGGCGACTTCGACAGCGTGCTGCCCCAGAACGCGCCGGGGCAGCCGCAGCGGGTGCGCATCGAGCCGTTTGAGCTGCGCTCCACGCCCGTCACCATCGGCGAGTTCCAGGCCTTCGTGCAACGCCACGAGGCCTGGCAGCGTGGCCGTGTGCCGCAAGTCTTTGCCGGTAAGGCCTACCTTGCCGACTGGGCCGATGCGACGCACGCCGATGCGCAGGCGTCGCTGCAAGCGCCGGTGACCGGCGTGAGCTGGTTTGCCGCCCGTGCCTATTGCGAAAACGAAGGCGCTCGGCTGCCGACATGGCTGGAATGGGAATCCGCCGCCGCGGCCGACGCCACACGCACAGACGCCCGCGACGACCCGCAATGGGCACAACGCATTCTCGGCTGGTACGAGCGGCCCGCCACGCGTGTGTTGCCACCAGTGGGCGGCCCAGCGGATGTCCATGGCGTGCGCGATATGCACGGTCTGATCTGGGAATGGGTCGACGATTTCAACGCACTGTTCATTGCCGGAGACAGCCGCACCCAGGGCGACCCCGACAAGCAGAAATTCTGCGGCGCCGGTGCCATCAGCATCGTCCGCCGCGAC
Source organism: Ralstonia pickettii (assembly GCF_001699815.1). Lineage (GTDB taxonomy): Bacteria > Pseudomonadota > Gammaproteobacteria > Burkholderiales > Burkholderiaceae > Ralstonia > Ralstonia thomasii. The sequence continues at coordinate 17,444 of NZ_MCGB01000001.1, forward strand.
AGCTATGCCGTGCTGATGCGCGTGGCGTTGCTGTCTTCCCTTGAAGGCGCAGACGCCACAGGCAGCCTCGGCTTTCGCTGCGCCCGATCCCTCAATGGAGATCATCCATGATGTTCACGACTTTTATCCGACGCGCCTTTGTGGTGCTCCTGCTGGCCGGCGCAACAGCCGGTGCCCATGCTGCGGGGCCAGCGCCCTCGGCCTCGCTGTATCAATCCGATGTGGCGCTGACCGACCAGAACGGCCGCGTCTTTCACCTGGCGGATCTGCGCGGCGAGCCGGTGCTGGTGAGCATGTTCTATGCGTCGTGCCAGATGGTCTGCCCGATGATCTTCGAGACCATTCGCGCGACCCTAGCCAAGGGCGGCAAGCCCGCGCACGATGGTGTGCGGGTGCTGATGATGACGGTCGACCCCGAACGTGATTCCGTTGCGGCGCTCAAGAAGACGGCCAGCGCGCATGGCGCCGACGACCGCTGGCAAGTCGCCCGCGCAAACGCCAGCGGCACGCGCGAGGTGGCGGCCCTGCTGGGCGTGCAGTACCGACGCTTGGCAGATGGCGATTTCAACCATTCGAGCACGATCCTGCTGCTGGACGCAGAAGGGCGCATCAACGCGCGCACCAATACGCTGGGCGCGGTCGATCCGAAGCTGGTGGATGCGATGCGCAAGCTGGTGGCGGCGCAGCGCTAAGCGCGCCGCGCCGCATACTTAGGCTTTGGTGTAGGCGACGACCGTCTGCATCTGCTCGCCAAGGCCGTCGATGCCCAGGCGCATGGTATCGCCGGCCTTGAGATAGCGCGGGGGCTTGGCTCCCATGCCGACACCGGGCGGCGTGCCGGTGCAAATGAGGTCGCCCGGGTGCAGCGTCATGAAACGGCTGACGTAGCTCACCAGATGCGCCACGCCAAACACCATGGTGGCTGTGTTGCCCCGCTGCGCACGTTCATCATTGACGTCGAGCCACAGGCCAAGCGCTTGCGGGTCGGGCACTTCGTCACGCGTGACCAGCCACGGGCCGACGGGGCAGAAGGTGTCGCAGCCCTTGCCCTTGTCCCACGTGCCGCCGCGCTCAAGCTGAAACTCGCGCTCGGATACATCGTTCACCACGCAGTAGCCGGCCACATGTGAGAGCGCTGCTTCGCGGGAAACATCGCTCGCCGTCTTGCCGATCACCACACCGAGTTCAACCTCCCAGTCGGTCTTTTCCGAGCCGCGCGGCAGCATGACGGCATCGTTGGGGCCGTTCAGTGCGCTGTTGGCCTTGAGAAAGATGATGGGTTCTGCGGGTGGCGGCAAGCCGGCTTCTGCTGCGTGGTCGGCATAGTTCAGGCCGATCGCGATGATTTTGCCGATGCCCGTCCATGGCACACCAAAACGGGCATCCGGCAGCACCGGTAAGCTCGCCATGTCGACGCCTGCGAGTCGCGCGAGGGCGGCATCAGACAACTGCTGCGGCCCCAGCTCGCTGACCACGCCTGACAGGTCGCGCACGCGGCCTTGCGTATCGATCAGGCCCGGACGTTCTGCGCCGGGTGCACCTACGCGTACGAGTTTCATTGCGCTCCTTTCTTGGGGGATTCCTTGGTTGATCGGGTTGGGCGGCTGGCCTCGGCGAGGCTGTTTGCCACGACGCTCAGCACTTCCTTGGCGGTGTTCTCGGAGTGGTGCCGCAGCACTTGTGCAAGGCGCGGGCGCCCTGGCTCGCGAAGGGCGGCCATGATGGCTTCGTGTTCTTCGTGCGATTCCTGCCAGCGCAGCATGTCCGCGTTGGCTGCGCCGCGCGCGCGGTGCACCCTGCTCATCAACGCCGCATAAATGCCGGCCAGTACGGGGTTGGCCGTGCCGTCGATGATGAGTTGGTGAATTTCCTGGTTGATGCGGAAGTACTCGGTGCGCCGGCCTGCCGCGTGCGCGTCGAGCATCGCCTGGTGCCTGCGTTCCAGGCGCGCAAGAGCCACCTCGGACAGACGGGCCGCCGCCAGTTCTCCTGCCGTGAATTCCAGCCCATGCAGCGTTTCGAAGGTCGCGCGCAGTTCATCGAGATCGAGCGGTGCAACGCGGTAGCCGATGTACTGACGATGCAGCACCAGACCCTCGGCCACCAACACCTTGAGCGCCTCGCGCAGCGGCGTCTTGGAGACATCGAACATTTCACAGAACGCACGCTCGTCGATACGGGCGCCGGGCGGCAATTCGCCTTCTTCGATGAGGGTGCGCAGACGCGAGGCGATTTCGGCCGACATGCCGAGCGTGCGCAGGCGAGGGGATTGGAGCAGCGGTTGGGTCACAGACGTCACCAGAATGGGGAAGATGCACCACAAAAGGCTATCACACACCGATATTATGCTTTTGGTATGCAATAAAATCAATGACTTACAGATGTTGTAATTACAGATTACGTATCCTATACTCAGCCACGTTGCGCAACACAAACCAATCAAATCGACTCAGGAGGTCGTTTCGGTGGGTGAAGGCGGGAGGATCGGCGTCAAGACCGGCCTCCCAGCCCGCTTCTCGAAAGGGCTTTCCGAGCTACCAGGAGACACGCGTAATGGAAACCGCAAGCCAGGCCCCGGCCATGGCGCTAACGGAGACGAAGAGCTCTGTGCGCTGGAAGATTTTCTTGATGATGTTGATGCTGATTTCCATCAACTACGTCGACCGCGCATCGTTGTCAGTCGCGATGCCGCTGATCGCGAAGGAATTCAACATCGGCCCCGCGGTGCAAGGCTTACTGCTGAGTTCGTTCTTTCTGACGTACGCGCTCATGCAGATCCCAGGCGGCATGCTGGCCGACCGGTTCGGCCCGCGTGTGGTGATTGCCGGTGCCACGCTGGGCTGGGGCTTCTTCCAATCCATCGCGGCCCTGTGTACCGGTTGGGTGCCGCTGCTTGTCACGCGTCTTGGCCTGGGTGCGGCTGAGGCACCCATCTACCCCGCCGGGGGCAAGCTCAACGCCATCTGGATGACACAGAACGAACGCGGCCGCGGTGCCACGCTGCTCGACGGCGGTGCGCCGCTGGGTGCGGCACTGGGCGCGCTCATCATCGCCGGGCTGATCGCCGAGTTCAATTCGTGGCGCACGTCGTTCGTGGTGGCTGGTATCGGCACGATGGTGGCAGGCCTCTTCGCGTGGTGGTACATCCGCAACCACCCGCGCGAGCATCCGTCCGTCAATGATGCTGAAGCTGCCTACATTGAAGAGGCACACGCAGCCGACCAGGCTGCCGAGCCCGCCGCCTTGAGCGGCAACGTGCTGGACTTCTTCAAGTACCGCTCGGTGTGGGGCATGTTCTTCGGCTGGATGTGCTTCAACGCACTGTTCTACGGGTTGTTGACGTGGATGCCGACATACCTGTCGAAGGTGCACGGGCTCGACATCAAGGAGATGGGCGGTGCCGTCTTCACGATGTTCTTCTCCGGTTTTGTGGGCGAGATGGTCGGTGGATGGATTGCCGACAAGTGGATGGCCACCGGGGCATCGCGCGCCCGCGTGCTGCGCACCCTGTTCGGCATCGCTTCGGTATTGGCCACGATCGCCATCTACACGGTGGCGCGCTTCAAGGATCCGGTTGTGGTGGTGGCACTGTTGTCGACCACGCTGTTCTTCCTGCGCTGGTGCGGTCTGTTCTGGTGCATTCCGTCGATCCTGGGTACGCGCAAGCGTGTCGGTTTCCTGGGCGGCACGATGAACCTGGGCGGCAACTTCGCAGGGGTCGGCATGCCGATCATCGTCGGCCTGATCGTGCAGGCGACCGGTTCGTACGACATGGCGCTGATGCTGTTTGCAGCCGCCGGTGCGGGTCTGTTCATCTGTTCGACGCTGCTGATCGACTACAGCAAGAAGCTGCCGGTCTAAGGTGCGATGCACTCACGTAGGCCGATGCCATCTACGCCTGCGGCGCGGCGTTTGCTCCTGACTTCCGGCGACAAGCTGAGACCCGACACGTCAACATAACAAGCAAGCTCCGATGCCCGCTGCTGCGCGCGCCGGGGCCTACAAACCACGAAGAAGACTTCCATGAAAAAACGCATCAAGCTCGGCATGCTCACGCCATCATCCAACACGGCGCTGGAACCCATTACCAGCGCCATGGTGAGCGGCCTGCCCAACGTCAGCGCGCATTTCTCGCGCTTTACCGTGACGGAAATCTCGCTGCGCGACCAGGCGCTGGGGCAGTTCGACCTGGAAAATATCCTGAACGCCGCCAAGCTGCTGGCCGATGCGCACGTCGACGTGATCGCCTGGAACGGCACGTCGTCCGGCTGGCTCGGCTTTGAGAAGGACGAGGCGCTGTGCCGCCAGATCACGGAAGCCACCGGCATTCCGGCCACCACCTCGGTGCTGGCGCTCAACGAGATTCTGGCCAAGACCGGTGCACGCGATTTCGCCCTCGTGACGCCGTACCTGGATGACGTGCAGCAGCGCATCGTGCAGAACTACGCGCGCCACGGTTTCAAGTGCGTGGCCGAGCGTCATCTGGACTTGCACGTCAACCACAGCTTTGCCGACGTGGAAGAAGACACGATCCGTACCCTGGTGCGCGAAGTGGCCCAGCAAAAGCCGGCCGCCATCACCACGTTCTGCACGAACCTGCGAGCCGCGCATCTGGTGGAAGCACTGGAAGCGGAAACGGGCATCCCGGTGTACGACACCATCTCGACCGTCGTGTGGAAATCGCTGCGGCTGGCGGGTGTCGACACGCGCGAGCTGCACGGCTGGGGCCGCCTGTTCGCGGACGTTGCTTAACGGAATGAGGGAGCGCCAAGCATGTCCACGGAACTCGACCTGGTGATTCGCAACGCGGATGTGGTCACCGCATCCGACCGCTTTACCTGCGACATCGGGGTGCGCGATGGCCGCATCGCCGTGCTCGGCAACGGCTTGCCGCGCGGCGTGCGGGAGCTGGATGCAAGCGGCCTGCTGGCGCTGCCCGGCGGCGTCGATGGTCATTGCCACCTCGATCAGCCCATGCCCGATGGCATGCGCATGGCCGACGACTTCTTCACCGGCACGCGCGCGGCCATCTGCGGCGGCACGACAACGGTGATCCCGTTTGCGGCGCAGGAGAAGGGCGGCTCGCTGAAAGCGGCGGTGGCCGACTACCACCGCCGTGCCGAGGGCCGGGCGGTGGCCGACTATGGCTTCCATCTGATCGTGGCCGACCCCACGCCCGAGGTGCTCAAGCACGAACTGCCGGAGCTGATCCACCAGGGCTACACCTCGTTCAAGGTCTACATGACGTATGACGACCTGAAGCTGTCCGACCGCGAAATGCTGGACGTGCTTGACGTGGCCAAGCAAAACAACGCGCTGGTGATGGTGCATGCAGAAAACGCCGACTGCATTTCGTGGCTGACCGAGAAGCTGGTGGGCGAAGGCCGCATCTCGCCGCGCTTCCACGGCCTCTCGCGCCCGGCTGCCGTCGAGCGTGAAGCCACGCACCGCGCCATCACCTTTGCCGAGCTGGTGGACGTGCCGATCCTGATCGTGCATGTCTCCGGCAAGGAAGCCATCGAGCAGATTCGCTGGGCGCAAAGCCGCGGCCTGCAGATTTTGGCCGAGACGTGCCCGCAGTACCTCTACCTGACCGCTGAAGACATGGGCCTGCACGGTGACGATGGCTACGAAGGTGCCAAGTGCGTCTGCAGCCCGCCACCGCGCGATCCGGAAAACCAGGCGGCTGTATGGCGCGCGCTGGCAGGGGGCGTATTCAGCGTGTTTTCTTCAGACCATGCACCGTTCAACTATGACGATGCGCAGGGCAAGAAGCTCGGCGGTCTAGCGCAACCGTTCGACCATATTCCGAACGGCGTGCCGGGCATCGAGACGCGGTTGCCGTTGCTGTTCGATGGCATCGCGCGCGGCAAGCTTTCGCTGCATCAGTTTGTGGAACTGACGTCGTATCGCCCGGCACGGCTGTACGGTCTGTACCCGCGCAAGGGCACGATTGCCGTGGGTGCCGATGCCGACATCACGCTGTGGGATCCGGAGCGGCGCGTGCGCATCACCAACGATGCGTTGCATCACGCGGTCGACTACACGCCCTATGAAGGCATTGAAGTGACGGGCTGGCCAGTGCATTGCTTCTCGCGCGGCGAGCTGCTGGTCGAAAACGGCAAGTACCTCGAACCGGCACCCGGGCGGGGGCAGTTCCTGCCGGCGGGCGCGCCGTCGCTGGTCTGACGTTTCTGGTTTGATTCTCAGGGTTTCATCATGCGTATTCTGGTCGTCAATCCCAACATCTCCGAGAGCGTGACGGAGTTGATCCATGCGGAGGCGCGTCGCTCCGTTTCACCCGGCACCACGCTCACGATGGCGACAGCGCCATTTGGCGTGGCCTATATCGAAACGCGCTTCGAAGCACTGGTGGGCGGCTATGCCACCGCGTGCGTCGTTGCTGAGCACGCCGGCCAATTCGATGGCGTGGTGGTGGCGGCGTTTGGGGACCCCGGCCTGGCCGGCATCAAGGAGCTCTGCAATGTGCCGGTGGTGGGCATGACCGAGGCGGCACTGGCCAGCGCCTGCCTGCTGGGTCAGCGCTTTTCCATCATCGCCATTTCGAACCGCATCCAGGCGTGGTACCGCGAGTGCGTGGCCGCCAATGGGCTGTCGTCGCGGCTGGCGAGTGTGCGCTCCTTGCAGCAGCCGCTACGCGACATCGGCAGCGTGCAGGAAGACCACGCGGCACGTCTTGAGGAACTCAGCCTGCAAGCGGTGCGTGAAGATGGCGCGGACGTGATCATCGTGGCCGGCGCGCCGCTCGCCGGTCTGGCCCGTACACTCAAGGACCGCATTCCGGTGCCGGTCGTGGACGGCGTCTCCAGCGCCATCCGCCACTGCGAGAGCCTGATTGCGCTTGCGCCCAACGGTGCAGCGGAAGGCAGCTTTACGCGTCCGCCGCACAAGCCAAACCGCGGGTTGCCTCCTGCGCTGGCTGCCATGCTGGCGTAGGCGGCGTGTCTGGCCGGTGCGAAGGGTGGGCGCTGTAACTGAGGCGCTCCGGGCTGTGGTGAGGGGTACGCCCCGCTCATGGCCGGCTTTACCGCAGCGGCCACGCCGGCCGTGGTGACGCTGCTGGCCCTGACGCGCGGATGACCGCAAGGGTTGCTTCGGCGCTGTAAGCCAGAAGCGTCGTGGGCTCGATGGCTCAGAGGCGCACCACATCCAGCATCGCCTGCACAAACGCCTTCGGTGCCCAGCCGGATCTGGAGCGCGCCATGGCCAGGAAGATTAGCGCCAAGGTGACGACGCTGCCGACAAGCCATGTGCCATAGCAGTCGCGGCCGCGGGATCTAGCGAAGATGATCCTCGATGCAGTGCACGCGGTCGAGGCGTGCAACCGAGACGGTGCGTGTGGCTTGCGCGTCAGTTCGGTCGTTGACCCATGGCGCGCGGGAAGGTCTGCTGCGCAGTCAGCAGCTCCCGGTAGGTGAGCGCGCGGTAGTCGAGCGCATGGGCACGCGCCACCTCCGCCACACGCGCTGCCAGCGCTGGATAGTGCCAATGGCTATACGTCGGGAAGAGGTGATGCATGCCGCAGCGTAATGACCCTGTCTTGTTGTGCCGCGATTCCAGCGGGTGTGGTCTGCTCCGCCGGATGAAGATTCGTTAATAAAGGTGGCGTCTTCAGGCGCCGTAGCTGCGCAGCCGATCGAGGTCCACGACCGTCACGCCGCCGTATTCCAGCCGCACCACGCCGTCCTTCTCCAGGGTCTTGAGCGACTGGTTGGCAACTTGGCGCGTCATGCCGGAAAGCAGGCCGAGTTCTTCCTGCGTGATCTCCAGGTGGTCGCCCGCGCCGGGGTAGAGAACCGGGTTGAACAGCGACGCAATGCAACGCGCCAGGCGCGGCGTGACATCAAGCAGCCGGTCGTATTCCAGCAGCGCCATGAAATGCCCGAGCCGCTCGTTGAGCTGCTTGACCAGGAAGCGGTTGAACGCCACGCTGTTTTCCACCAGCCACATGAAGGTGGCGCGCTCCATGAAGGCCATGCGTGTGTCGCGCAGCGCAACGATGTCGTAGCGGCGCGGCTCGTTCTTGAGCACCGTGCCTTCGCCAAACCAGCCGCCGGCAGGCACGCCCGTAAACGTGACGCTGCGCCCCTCGGGCGATACCGTGCCGATTTTGATGAGGCCCGTGACCACGCCCGTCCAGCTTTCCAGCAACGTGTTTTTCGGGCAGATGCACGCGCCGCGTGCGTAGGTTTTTTCAACGATGCCGGCGCAGGCGCGGTCGGCTTCTTCCGCGGGCAGATCAATCGACCACGCCGCGATATGCGCCAGCCGTGCGCGGCTGATGCCGGGGCGCGAGTTTGTATCGTGTTCAGCCACGTTGAATGCCCACCGGCAACGTGCTCACGCGCTGCGCTTCGGGCGTGGAGAGCCAGCCGGCGCGCAGGCTCTGCAGGAACATGGCGGTCGCATCTTCACCCCAGAACAGCTCGCCTTCGTGCACCAGGGTGGGCACCCCGAACACGCCGAGCGCGATAGCTGCATCGGTGTGCGCACGCAGCGCATCTTTCACAGCGGGTTGTTCGACAGCGGCCGCGCCCTCTGCAAAGCCCACCGCCTCGCACAGCGCGGCAAAGCCCTCGGGCGACGCCACATCGTTGCCGTCGCGCCAGATATGCCGGAACACCGCTCGCACGACATCGAGCGAGCCGCCCATCGCAATCGTCAGCCGCAATGCCTTGATCGGGTTGAACGGATGCGCGGGCGGCATGCGAAAGGGAATGCCGAGCTGCTGCGCGCGAAACAGCGCATGCCGGTATGTGAACACGCGCTTGGTGCTGATCTCGGCCGGCCCTTTCTGCCCCCAGTGATGCAGGATCGCGCCCAGCACGAGCGGACGCGGGCGGATGACGATGTCGTTCGCCTTCTGCAGCGCGTCGAACTGTTCGAGCTGCAGGTAGGCAAACGGCGAGATGACATCGAAGAACCAATCGACGGTGGCGGGCATGCAGTCTCCTCAGGCGGCGCGCATCTGCAGCAGCGGCGCCAGTGTAAAGGGCGCTGCTGTCATGGCGCGAATGTCGTCGAGTGTCGCATGCGAGAGGATTTCACGCAGCACGAGCCCCGCATCGGTCACGTCAAACACGGCGTGCTCGGTGACGATGACCTTCACGCAGGCCCGGCCCGTGAGCGGCAGCGTGCAGCGCGGCAGGATCTTGGAATTGCCGTGTTTGTCGGTGTGCGCCAGCGCGGCAATCACCTTGCGCGTGCCGTAGCAGAGGTCCATCGCCCCGCCAATGCCGGGCCACCATTTGCCGTTGCGATCGCAGGCCCAGTTGGCGAGGTTGCCCAGCGCATCCACCTGCAACGCGCCGAGGATCGTCACGTCGATGTAGCCGTTGCGCATCGCGCCCAGCGACGTGGCGAGGTCCATGAGCGCCGCGCCGGGCATCAGGGTGATGGGCTCGCAGCCGGCGTTGGTGAAGTCGCTGTCGATGGCGTCCAGCGCGGGGCGTCCGCCAAAGCCGAAGGCGCCGTTTTCGGTATGGAAGATGACGCCCGCTTCGGCGTCCAGGTAGTTGGCTGTGAGCGTTGGGATACCCAGGCCAAGGTTGACGACTTCGCCCGGGTGCAGTTCTTGCGCGCAGCGGGCTGCGATGCGTTGCTTGGGTGTTTCGGGCAGAGCTTGCATGGCGGTTTCCTGTTGTGGCGATCGGCGATCAGGCTTCTGCGGCAGCGGGCAGGCGGCCAAGCTTCGTCCAGTGGTGCCGGTAGAGCGCGTGCTGGTCGTCCAAAGACAGACCTTGCACCACTGCATTGACGAATACGCCCGGGCAGCCGACGCGCTCGGGCGGAATCGTGCCCACCTCGACGATCTCGTTCACCTCGACGATGGTGTAATCGCCCGCCATGGCGATGTCGCGCTGGTTCTGCAGCGCCGTGCCGCGAAACTCCACGTTGCCGAAGGTATCGGCGCGCCAGCCTTTGATGATCGACACGTCGGCGCGCAGGGGCGGCTCGACGAAGCAGGTCGTGCCATCGACGGTGAGCGTCTGCTTGGGGGCGCCGCGCTTGGGGAACATCCCGGGCTGGTCGAGGATGCTCACGCCCACCGGCACGAGCGCGCCGCCCAGGCCCAGCGCACCCGCACGCACTTTCTCGGCCCAGGTGCCCATCGGGAAGAACTCGGCCACGTGCACGGAGTCGGTCAGGTAAGCCTGCGTCGATTCGTCGGTCGTGCCGACGTGCGTGCCGATGAACTCGGCCAGTTGGCCGGAGCTGAACAACCGGGCTTTGAGAAAGCCGCCGCGCAGCCCCGGCGTGTTGGTGATGAGCGTCAGTTGCCCGATGCCGCTGGCGAGCAGCGCCTCGATGCAGCAGGCCGGCTCGCCGGCGCCGACGAATTCGCCCAGCATCAGGCGGCTGCCGCTGCGGACGTGTGCGATGGCCTCGTCCACGGAAAGGACCTTGTTGGCATAGCGCATGGGGTGTCTCCTTGGTGCCGCCCTGGGCGAGCGGGTCTGCGGCGCAGTGTAGGAGCGGGGTTTGCGGCGCGATGTCTTCTGCATGACATTTGCTTCGTAAGGTTTCGCAAAGGGCAATCCTTATAGTTGTGACGCAACGTGAATAAAAATCCGCGCCGCCGTTGTCGCACCAGGGCCGGCCCGGCCCCTTTCGCTTTCCCGCTCTTCCGTCTTTGAACCCGCCCCTTTCCACGAACGCATGCACGTAGACACCCCGCTCATCTCCACCATCATCGGTGGCATCGTGCTGGCCTTCATCTTCGGCACCATTGCGCAGCGCCTGCGCCTGCCGCCACTGGTCGGCTACCTGATGGCGGGTGTGGTGGCGGGGCCGTTCACGCCCGGTTTCGTGGCCGACCAAAGCCTCGCGCCGCAACTGGCCGAGCTGGGCGTGATCCTCCTGATGTTCGGGGTGGGGTTGCATTTCTCGATGAAGGAGCTGCTGGCGGTCAAGGCCATCGCCATTCCGGGTGCCATCGGGCAGATTGCGTTGGCCACGCTCATGGGTATGGGCCTGGCGTGGCTGCTTGGGTGGGACTGGGGCCCGGGGCTGGTGTTCGGGCTGGCGCTGTCGGTGGCGAGCACGGTGGTGCTGCTCAAGGCGCTGGAGGATCGCGGCATCGACAACTCGCACGAAGGCCATATCGCCGTGGGCTGGCTGATCGTGGAAGACCTCGTGATGGTGGTGACGCTGGTGCTGCTGCCGGCCTTGGCCGGTGCGCTGGGCGGCGCAGGCAGCACAGCGGTCGGCGCATGGGACATCATCAAGGTGCTGGCGGTCACGCTCTCGAAGGTGGTGGCGTTTGCCGCGCTCATGCTGGTGGTGGGCCGCCGCGTGATCCCCTGGATGCTGGAGCGTATCGTCATGACGGGCAGCCGGGAGCTGTTCCGCCTGGGTGTGCTGGCCACGGCGCTGGGCGTCGCTTATGGCGCGACGGTGCTGTTTGGCGTGTCGTTCGCACTCGGCGCGTTCTTTGCGGGCATGGTGCTGGCCGAGTCCGAATTCAGTCAGCGCGCGGCGGAAGAGTCGCTGCCGCTGCGCGATGCATTTGCGGTGCTGTTCTTCGTATCGGTGGGCATGCTGTTCGACCCGAGCGTGCTGATCGAAGACCCCTGGGCGGTGCTCGGCACGGTGCTGATCGTGGTGGTGGGCAAGTCGCTGGCCGCGTTTGCGGTAGTGCGCGCGTTTGGTCACGGCAACCGCACGGCGCTCACGATTTCGGCCAGCCTTGCGCAGATCGGCGAGTTTTCGTTCATCCTGATCGGGCTGGGGATCAGCCTGGAAATCCTGCCCGACCGTGCACGGGGCCTATTGTTGTCGGCAGCGATTCTATCGATTCTGCTGAACCCCCTGATGTTTGCCCTGATCAACCGTCTCAAACGCGAGGTGGCCCCGGAGCCGGCGACGGCGGATTGAGCATCAGGGAGTCCTGAACTGTTTTTCCACGCAAGGAGGGTTTATGAGCAATCTGACTATCGGAGTGATCGTCGGCAGCCTGCGCAAGGCGTCGTTCAACCGCCAGCTGGCGCAGGCGCTGTCGGGCTTGTTGCCGTCGGGCGCGACCGCGCAGTTCATCGAGATTGGCGAGCTGCCGCTGTACAACCAGGACCTGGACGCGAGCCTGCCCGAGCCGGTACAGCGCTTCAAGGCGGCGGTGGCGGGCGTGGATGCCCTGTTATTCGTCACGCCGGAATACAACCGGGGCATACCGGGCGTGCTGAAGAACGCGATTGACTGGGGTTCGCGGCCGTACGGCCAGAGCGTGTGGGACGGCAAGCCGGCAGGCATTGCGGGCGCATCGCCAGGCGCAATTGGCACTGCACTGTCGCAGGCGCAATTGCGCAATGTGCTCGCGGCGGTCGGCGTGAAGGTCTTACCGTTGCCGGAGGTGTTTTTCCACTTTGCGGGGGAGCCCTTTGATGCCCAGGGCGGGGTGACGGATGCGCGTACGCGCCAGTTCTTGCAGGGGTTTGTCGACCGATTCGTTCAGTGGGCAGGTCAGAAGCCAGCCTGACGAATCAATCGACCGGGGTGTTCATGGCCGGGCGGGGAAGGGATTCCCGCTCGGCCGTTTTGCCTTTAGGGCAAGGGCGTTAAGCCAGGAAGGCGGCGGCGCTGATGAGCCAGCCTGCTGCCACGCAGCTCGCAATCCAGGCGACCATGACGGCGCCAATATCCAACCATTTCATCATTGTTCTCCTTACAACACTTGCATTGCTTGTTCAGGCAATCGATGTCTGAACAACTGTCACAAAGTGTAGGTGTTGCAATGCGGAAGAACAATACGGCCTTGGGTGAACAGACTGTTCCAAGAGTAACAACAGATTTCAGTCCTTGCGTGGACGGGCCTGCGCTTGGGAACTGGCGCCGTTGCCAGCGCTTCTCTTGTTGTTGCATTGCAACAATTGCAGCAGAGGCTCGGCGGTTATTTTGTGTGGAAGGTAGCGGCGACCAGGTCGGCAAAGCGCGCTTCTTCGGCAAATTCCACCGGTTCGCTGCCGCTCGCGGTGCCGAATATGCGCAGGAGATAAACCGCACCATTACCAAAGAAGGCATACCCGCGCACGACGACCGTCCGGGCGGCGGACGTACTCCATTCGCCTTCCCAGTAGAGGACCCGGCGCCCGGCAAGCACCTGCAACGCCGGGGCCTTGCCGCGCACGAGGCGGGCGGCCCAGGCCGGGCGATCGCCATGCACGCGCGATTCCATGTGGTTGAGCAGGATGGCCAGATCGCGTGGCCGCAGGGTTTCGAGGTAACCGGGCGTGCCTTTGTCGAAATCGGATTTGCGCACCGTGACCAGCGCGAAGCTCTCCGGTGCCACGGTTTGCTGCGCAAACACGAGCCGTGACGGACCGAACGGCGAGTTGATGGTCGCCGCAATGGACGGAATGGGCGTTTCGCTGGTCAGCCGCAGTGGGCCCCACGTGCGCGGCAATGCGAGGCTCGCACTGGCGTCGATGCGCTGCGTGACCGGGTAGGCGAATTTCGGCGCCGCGCCGGTCGGGCTCCACGGAGCCATGCCGGCAAAGGTGATCCATACGGCTGCGCATATGTATCGGACGCAGCGGCCCCAGCGGCGATACCACTCTGTAATGAACGGCGCCACTCGCGGGCTCCTGGCAGAAAAGATGGCGGACGATTCCGTGGGCGTGTGCATACCCCCGCACAGCAATGCGTATGCCCGCGCCCATTTGTGGCGCTGTCTTCCCCCGCCACCAACATATCGATTTGCATGCAGGTGCGCTATCGGCGTGTGGCGGGGCATCGAACGGTTTAATCCGGCCGTAGGTGTGTTGATGTGGCTCTATCGGCATGCCCATCCATGGCTCTTTTCATGGGGCCAGAAAGTTAGGTAGGGTGAGAGGTCCTTGTTGCTTTCGGTGCAGGTTCCACGCATGACTACGCTCAACGCTTATCAGCAACCCATCGGTGCGCCGCTGTCCAGCTGGACGGCCCGTCCGCTGCCGCCGCATACGCCGCTCGCCGGCCGCTACTGCCGGCTGGAGCCGCTTGACGCCGCCCGTCACGCCGACGCGCTATTCGAGGCGTTCAGCCAGGCGCAGGACGACCGTGTCTGGACGTACATGGTGGAAGGCCCGTTTGCCAATGTGGCGGCACACCGCGCCTATATCGAGCGCATTGCGGCCAAGCGCGATCCACTGCAGTACGCGGTGATCGACGCGCGCAACGATCAGCCGGTCGGCACGCTGGCGCTGATGCGCGTCACGCCGGAACACGGCGTGATTGAGGTGGGCGCGGTTACGTTCTCGCCGCTGCTGCAACGGACGCCGGCATCGACAGAAGCGCAGTTCCTGCTGATGAAGCACGTCTTTGAAGATCTCGGCTATCGGCGCTACGAGTGGAAGTGCGACAGCCTGAACGCACCGTCGCGGCAGACTGCGCAGCGGCTGGGGTTTCTGTTCGAGGGCATCTTCCGCCAAGCGGTGGTCTACAAGGGGCGCAGCCGCGATACCGCGTGGTTCTCCATCATCGATGCCGATTGGCCGCAAGCGCGGGCCGCATTCGAGCAATGGCTGTCGCCTGAGAACTTCGATGAAGACGGGCGCCAGCGCGCGTCGCTCGCTGCGTTGCGTTCGGCCTGACGCGCGGTGTCACGCATCGGGCGCGGACGTATCGGCATACATGCCGCGCAGCGCCAGGGCGCGTTCGGCTTCCGGCAGGGCCAGGATGGAGCGGGAGAAACCGATCAGCGCCCGGCAGCGCTCGGCCGGCGGTGCGGTGCGGCGTAGCGCGGGGACGGTCAGCACGCGTTGTTCATTGAGTGGAAGCGCGGCCATGGCCAGTTGCAGCACAGGCAGGGTCTGCGCTCGTGTGACAACCGGTGCGTGGTCGGGGTCGGCAGCCTGCATCAGGTCTGAAAACAAGGCCTGCTCGCGGGTCACGAGCGCGCGCGGCAGTCGGGCGGCAGCGGCGCTTGCACCGGACGTGCCGTCCAGATAAGCCACGCAGGCTTCGGGGCTCACGCGCTGCAAGGCCTGGGCCTGTTCGAGCGTGAGTTGCGCGTTGGCAAAGAGCAGCGCGTCAGGGGCAGTCGGGATCAGCGCGCGGTACAGCTTGCCCGTCTGCTCGCGCAGCAGCGTCACCACCTGCGCATCGGTAACGTTGCGCTGCAGCTCTGGCCCCAGCGTGTCGATCAGGCGGCTGAAGTGGGCGGGGTACTTGCGCTCCAGGGTTGCATACAGCGGGGCGCTGCGCAGTTCTGCGGCCAGGGCCTCGCGGGTATTCAACTGCGTGGCCATGGTCGCGTATTCGCCTCCGGGCGACGTGCGCGTGACGACGTGGTTGGCCAGCAGTTCCTGCGCGGTGGGGAACCACATCTGATCGAACGGTGTGTCCTGTACGCGGCGCACGAAGGCATCGGGCAGGCCGGCGTCTGAATACGCGCGCCAGAGTTCGCTGTCGGTGGCGCCGGGGGTTTGGTCATGGTCGGCGCCGACCGCGCGCGGGCGGTGAAAGCCGATGCGTGCGCCCGGTGCAGCGGCGCGGTCAGCACCTGCCAGAAACGCGATCGTGCACGCGGAGGCGCACGCCCGCTCAACATACGTGCGCAGATGGTGGCGGCGGATGACGTCTGCCACCAGCGTCCCTTCGCGCAGCCAGCCGCCTTCGGAGCGCAGCACGACGGCCGTGGCGTTCGGTGCCTTGCGCAGCGCGGCTTCCAGTGCATCTGCAGCGCCGTCGTTGATGCCGCCATTAAAGAGGATGGCGCGCCCATCGCGTTGTGGCATCACCGCATACGGCGACGCCGCTTGCTCACCCAGGGCGGTGCGCAGATGCGCGACCAGACGCGGCCCATCGTTGATCAGGCGCGAGCAGGTGCCCACGGCGCCAAGCACGATCATCACTTTGGCGATCAGGGGCCACGGGTTCGACAGGCCGGCAAGCCGGTTGCGCGCCTGCTCGCGATCGGCCGAGCGCCAGGTGCCCACCACGGCCCAGATCCACAGCGCCAATCCCATCACATAAATCACGAGCAGCGCCGATGATGCCGCGCGTGCCGGCGCGTTATGCGCGAGCGCATGCGTGACGCCGGCGCTGAGCGCCACCACGCCAAACTGCATCAGCGCCGTGTGCAGCCAGTACGCGCGGGCCAGGCTGTAATCACCGCGCCAGTGGCGTGCAAAGAAATTGCGCGATGGCGCGCGCTCCCGATCCGGATCGGTCGGGACGGTTGGGGGCAGGGCGTCGCTGGCGGCGGAGGTCATGCGTGTTCTCGATGCCGCACATGGGATGGCGGCGCGGCGATTGTCGCTGTCGGCACCGCAAGCTGGCGTCCCCCCGAAGGGAGGGGGTGAGGAAAGAGAGGGTCGGGCATCGGCAACTGGTTGCCCGCAAGACAAGGCCGGCGCCGCGCTGCCGCCGGTCAGGCCTTGACGGAAACCAGCGGGGGCTCTGCCGGTGTGATGGCTTCAGCGCTGGCCGGGTGGGCCGCCTGTGCCGCTTGCGCCTGTGTTGCGTGGCGGGCTTGCAGCCGGGCATCGCTCAGCGTGGAGGAGCCAGTGACCTTGGCTGTCGTGCGCGCCTGGGTCGTCGCATCGGTCGTGCTGGTGCCCGATGCACTCTTGGAGGCGTTGTGGCGATTTTCCAAGCGGGTTTCCGCTTGCTCCAGGCCGTTCTGCGCCTGAAGGCGCGCGATCTGCGCCTGCACGATCTGGATCTGCTGGCTGAGCAACTGCGCCTGCTCGCGTGCTTGATCGGGCGGCAGATTCTGCGCGGGAAGATCCTGCATCGACTTCTGCAGGTTCTTGAGCTGGCGCTGCAGGCGCTCGATGTCAGGGGCCGAGCTGGTCCCGCTGCCCGATGCGCCGGCGGTCGCAGTAGAAACGGAAGGGGAAGAAAGTTGCATGGCCATCTCGCTGATCAGTACGCCCTTCATCGGATGGCAGGCAGAAAACTTTAGCGTTCGGGTCAATAAATCTCGTAAGTGGTGTCCGTCTAAATTCTGACTAACAGAACATCATTTCTTCTAAAAGAACGTAATGCGAGAAATTGTGCGTTCTTTTGTCAGGGCTCCAGTGGATTTTCGGGAGGTTACGGGTTTACGCTCGTTAACGGCGTGGTTTGTGGTGTATAAAATAGAATTATATTTCAACAGACAGAACGCATCGAATCAGGCGCGTTCAAGGAGACGCCCATGCTTTCTTCCCCTCCGGCCGCCAGCGGCCGACTCCACGCCGGGTTGCCGGCGGTTCAGCTCAATCAGGTTTCGGTGCGGTTCGGCAGCTTCACGGCGGTGCAAGGCGTTGACCTGTCGATTGGCGAAGGCGAATTCGTGGCCGTTGTGGGCCCGACGGGTTGCGGCAAGAGCACGTTGCTGAACGCCGTGACGGGGCTGCTCAAGCCCGCTGGTGGCACGGTCAGCGTGTTTGGTGAGCCGTTGACCGGGCTCAATGGCAAGGCCGGTTTCATGATGCAGCAGGACTCGCTGCTGCCCTGGAAGACGGCGCTCGACAACGTCGCGCTGGGCCTGGTGTTCCAGGGCATGCCGGTGGATGAGGCCCGCGAGCGCGCCCGTCCGTGGATGAAGAAGGTCGGTTTGGCGGGCTTCGAAGCGCGTTATCCGCATCAGCTCTCGGGCGGTCAGAAGAAGCGCATCAGCATGGCGCAGACGCTGATCCTCTCGCCCAAGATCGTGCTGATGGACGAGCCGTTCTCGGCGCTGGATGTGCACACGCGCCACCTCATGCAGAGCGAGTTGCTGCGCCTCTGGCAGGAAGACCGCAAATCGTTGCTGTTCATCACGCACGACCTGGAGGAGGCCATTGCCCTGGCCGACCGCGTGGTCGTCATGTCCGCCGGGCCCGCCAGCCGCCCCGTCGGCGATGTGGGAATCACGCTGCCGCGCCCGCGCAACGTGTCTGAAATCAACATGTCCGACGCGTTCATCCGCCTGTATCGCGAGATCTGGTCGATCCTCGGCACTGAAGTGGAGAAGAGCCATGCCGTCCAGCACTAACACGATGCCTGCCGTGGGCGCGCAGCGCACGGGTCTCGCGCACAAGACCAAGATCCGCCTGTTCCAGTTGGCCGTAGTGGTGTTGATGTTCGGCTCGTGGGAGGGCCTTGGCCGTGCGGGCGTGGTCGATCCGTTCTATTTCTCGATGCCGTCGTCGATCGTCGCGCGCATCTGGGAGTGGTTTACCGCCGGCGACATCTACACGCATCTGGCCATCACGTTGGCCGAGACGATTCTCTCGTTCGGCATCGGCACGTTGCTCGGCATCAGCCTGGGGCTGTGGCTCGGCTTGTCCAGGCTCGCGGCCGAGGTGCTGGACCCGTTCATCAAAGTCTTCAACGCGATCCCGCGCATCCTGCTCGCGCCCATCTTCGTGATGTGGTTCGGGCTGGGGCTGACCTCCAAGGTGGCGTTGGGCGCGACGATGGTGCTGTTCATCACCTTCTTCAATACGTACCAGGGTGTGCGCGAGGTGAACCCCGTCATCCTGGCCAACGCGCGGCTGCTCAAGGCCAGCCGCATCAGCCTGCTGCGCCATGTGTATGTGCCGTCGGCTACGAGCTGGATTCTCTCCAGCCTGCGCGCTTCCGTCGGCATGGCTGTGATGGGCGCAATCGTGGCGGAGTACCTCGGTTCGTCAGCCGGCCTGGGCCACCTGATTGCGCAGGCCGAAGGCGTGTTCGATGCCACCGGCGTGTTCTCCGGAATCGTCGTGCTGTCGGCCTTCGTGATTGCGCTGGACCGCAGCGTCGATGCGCTCGAGGGCAAGTTGCTGGTGTGGCGCCCGAAGGTTGATCCCGAGACCAGTGCCTGACCCCCGATACCAATAATGATGATGGAGACAACCATGAAGCGATGGATTTCGGCCCTGTTGTGTGCGGCCGTCTGTTCCGCAGCCAACGCCGCCGAGCCGGAGAAGAAGGACGTGAGCCTGTCGGTCGGCTCGATGATCCTGAACTACATGCCGGTGCCGCTCACGCAGTCGCTGGGCAACTTCCAGAAGGAAGGGCTCAACGTCAAGGTGGAGAATTTCCAGGCCGGCGGCAGCAAGGCGCTGCAGGCGCTGATTGCCGGTTCGACCGATGCGGTGGTGGGCTTCTATGACCACACCATCCACATTCAGGCGCAGGGCAAGGACATTGTGTCGGTCGCGCTGCTCAACGTTACGCCCGGCATCGTGCTGGCCGTGCGGCCCGACCTGGATATCAAGAGCGGCAAGGATCTGAAGGGCAAGAAGATCGGCATTACCGCGCCGGGTTCGTCCACCGATCTGTTTGCCCGCTATTACGCCATCAAGAACGGGCTGCAGGTGAACGACGTGTCCTACGTCGCGGTGGGTTCCGGCGCACCGGGCATGGTGGCGCTGGATCGCAAGGAGATCGATGCACTCGTCAATTTCGACCCCGTGGCGAGCCTGCTGGAGAAGCGCCGCGCCGCCAAATTCCTCGTCGATACGCGCACCGATGCCGGTTCCAACGCGGTATTCGGCGGCCGCTACCCGACCGCCACGCTGTATGTCACGCGCGACTTTATGACAAAGAACCCCGAGACCGTCCAGCGCCTGGTGAATGCCTTCATCCGCACGCTCAAATGGATCGACGCCAGCACGCCCGAGGCCATTGCCGACAAGATGCCCAAGGAGCAGCAGGTGGGTGGGCGCGACGTGTTTGTCGATGCGCTGCGCCACTCCAAGCCGATCTTCTCCAAGGACGGCCTGATGACCGATGCCGATGCCAAGGTGGCCCTCACGGTCCTCTCGAGCTACGACGAAAAGATCCGCAGCGCCAGGATCGACCTGGCGAAAACGTACACTAACCGCTTCGTCGACCAAGCCTTGAAGACGGTCAAGTGAACCGTCTCGCCCAACCCGCCATGACCGCAGAGCGCCAAACCACCCAGAACGAGACCACGCCCGCCGCCAACGAGGGCGATGCCGCCACGCCGGGGCAGTCGGGCGTGGCTGCGCTGGACCGCGCGTTCTCGATCCTGTTTGCGTTCCGCCCGGGCGATTACGCGCTGACGCTGGCTGAGCTGGCCGCCCGCACTGGGCTCTACAAGAGCACGATCCTGCGGCTGGCCGGCTCGCTCATCCAGCATCGCATGCTGTTTCGCCTGGAAGACGGCCGCTACCAGATCGGGGCCGCGCCGTTGATGCTTGGCGCGCTCTACCAGCGCAGCATGCGCCTGGGCGACGTGGTGCTGCCGCACATGCGTGCGCTGGCCGAGGCCACGGGCGAGGCAGTGTCGCTCTACATCCGCGAGCGCGATGTGCGTGTCTGCCTGCACCGCGTGGATTCGAACCATTCGATCCGCGATCACGTGCGCGAGGGCGATGTGCTGCCGCTGGAGCGCGGTTCGGGCGGGCGCGTGCTGTGCGCGTTTTCGGGCATGCAAGGCGCCACTTACGACGCGATCCGGCGCGATCACTACTACGTATCGATCGGCGAGCGCGATCGGGAAACGGTTGGCCTGTCGGTGCCGGTGTTTGGTGCGCAGCAGGCGCTGCGGGGTGCGCTGTGCCTGGCCGGTCCGGCGTCGCGTATCGACGGGGCGTTGCTGCAATCGTGGCGCGTGCCGGTGCTCGAGCACGCCGCGCAAATCACGTCCACGCTGGGTGGCGACCCCGCACCGCTGCGTCTCGCTGCCCAATTGATCTCTAAAACCTAGGCTCCGCCAAGACGCCCAACCTCCTGAGCGGGGCGAGGGGCGGAGCCGACTGTGTAGCAGGAGTTGTTTTCATGGCTTTGCCTCTCGCGGGTTTGCGCGTGCTCGACTTGTCGAACGTGCTGGCCGGGCCGTTCTGCGGCTATCAGCTGGGTTTGCTCGGCGCTGAAGTCATCAAGGTCGAAGTGCCCGGCAATGGCGACCTCGCCCGCCGTCTCGGGGCGGATCCGGAGCAGGCGCGCCGCAAGATGGGCGCCTCGTTCGTCGCCGTCAATGCGGGCAAGCAGTCCGTCACCGTCAACCTGAAACACCCGGAAGGGCGCGCGATCCTGCTCAAGCTGGTGGCGCAGGCCGATGCGCTGATCGAAAACTATCGCCCCGGCGTGATGGACCGCCTGGAACTCGGCTACGACGTGCTGCGCGAGGTGAATCCGCGTCTTGTCTACTGCGCCATCTCGGGCTTCGGCAAGGATGGCCCGCTTAGCGGCAGACCGGCATACGACCAGATCATCCAGGGCATTTCCGGCGTGATGAGCGTCACCGGCGACGACGCATCGGCGCCGCTGCGCGTGGGTTACCCGATCAGCGATACGGTGGGCGGCATCACGGCGGCGCTGGCCGTCACCGCCTGCCTGCTCGGCGCGCAACGCACGGGGCAGGGCTGCATGGTCGATGTGTCGATGCTGGAATCGACGCTCGCCACCATGGGCTGGGTCGTCTCCAACTATCTGAACGCCGGCGTCACGCCACAGCCGATGGGCAACCAGAATTTCACCGCCGCGCCGTCGGGCACATTCACCACGGGCGATGGACTGATCAACATCGCCGCCAACGAAGACAAGCAGTTTGCCGCGCTGTGCCGCGTGGTGGGGCATCCGGAGCTGGCCACCGACGCGCGCTTTGCCGAGCGCCATGCACGCAAGGAGCATCGCCAGCAGCTCAACGACGCGCTGGAAGCAGCGTTGGCCGCGCGCCCGGCCACCGAATGGGAACCGCTGCTGATCGATGCCGGCGTTCCTGCCGGGCTGGTGCTCGACGTGCCTGGCGTGCTGGCGCACGAACAAGTGACGGGCCGCGGCTTTGTCACCGCGTTCCCGGAAGCGGGGCAGCACGTGACGCGCGCGGGGTTCCGCCTCTCGGGCGAAGACCCGTGCCCGCAGACCCCCGCGCCAATGCTCTCCGCCCATACCGACGACTGGCTCACCAGGCTCGGTTACCGCCACGACCAAATCGAAGCCTTGCGCGCTGAAGGCGCCATCTGATCATGACGACCGCACCGACACAGGACGCCGCCGGCCTCGCTGCCGATTACTGGCGCACCGACATCATCGACATCGAACCCGGCCGCATCCACGTACGCGGCTACCCGATCCAGGAGCTGATCGGCCAGATCGGCTTTGCCGAAATGATCTGGCTGATGCTGCGCGGCGAATTGCCGGCCAAGCGGCAGGCGGTCTTGCTGGAAGCGGCGCTGGTGGCATCCGTCGACCACGGCCCGCATGCGCCATCCATTGCGATTGCCAAGATGGCGACGAGCTGTGGCCTGCCGCTCAACGGCGCGATGGCGTCTGCGTTGAACGCGCTGGACGACGTACACGGCGGGGCGGGGCAGCAGGCGGTCGAGCTGTTCCACGATATCGAGGCGCGCATGTTCGACGGCGCCTCGCTGGAGGCGGCAACGGCGGCGGGTGTCGACGCGTTTATCGCTGCGCATGGCAAATACTTGCCGGGCTTCGGACATCGCTTCCACCCGGTCGACCCGCGAGCGGGGCGCCTGCTTGCGCTGGTGGACGAGGCTGCGCAGGACGGTGTGGTCGGCGGGCGGTATGCCGCCATCGGCCGCGCCATCGAAGCACTGCTCTCCAGCCGCAAGGGCAAGCCGATTCCGATGAACATCGACGGCGCCACGGCCGTGATCTATGCGGAACTGGGTTTTGCGGCGCCGCTTGCGCGCGGTGTGTTCTGTCTCTCGCGTGCCGTTGGCATCCTGGCGCACGCCTGGGAGCAAAGCGGCCGCGGCGAGCGCAACAAAGGCCCGATGCCGCGCCAGCTACCGTACCGCTATACCGGGCATGCCACGCGGCATCTGGCGCAAGCCGAGCCCGCCCCCGCGCCATGACGTATTTCAACTGGCCCGTCATCGAAACCACCGTCTTTGCGGAGATGCCGGTCGCGTTGCGTCGCCCGGTGCCGACCGAATGGTCCCGCGCCAATAAAGGCGGCGCGCCGGTCGATTGCTTTCTGGAAGGCCCGTGCTGGGACGCGCACGGCAATCTCTGGCTGGTCGACATTCCGCATGGCCGCATCCTGCGCGTCTCTTCGCAGGGCGATTGGGATGTGGTGGCGGAATACGACGGCGAACCGAATGGCCTGGCGCTGCGCCACGACGGCACGCTGCTGATCGCGGACTATAAGAATGGGTTGCTGTCGCTGGATCCCGCGACGGGCGCGGTCACGCCGTTCCTGACCCGCCGCAACAGCGAACGCTTCAAGGGCCCCAACGATCTGATCGTCGCTCGTAACGGCGATGTCTATTTCACCGACCAAGGCCAGACTGGCCTGCACGACCCCACCGGCCGCGTATATCGCCTGCGCACGGATGGCCGGCTCGATTGCCTGCTCGCCAATGGCCCGAGCCCCAACGGTCTGGTGCTCACTCCTGACGAATCCGCGCTGTTCGTTGCCATGACGCGCGACAACGCCGTCTGGCGTTTGCCCCTGCTTGCCGATGGCAGCACAAGCAAGGTGGGCCGCTTCGCGCAGTTCTACGGCACCAGCGGCCCCGACGGCATGGCGATGGACGCAGCCGGCCACCTGTTCGTCGCGCATGCGTCGCTAGGCGCGGTGTTCGTCGTCTCGCCGCACGGCGAACCGCTGGCCCGCATCGCGTCGTGCCGAGGGCGCACTACCACCAACGTTGCACTCACGCCAGACGGGCACTCGCTCGTCATCACTGAATCCGCTACGGGCACCATATTGCGCGCCCGCTGGACCCCGCCGCCCCACGACTGACGGCACACGTGGGCTGTTGCTGCAGCTCACGTTGTCCTACAGCTGTCCTACAAGAGGGTCGGCCGTCGGATCGTCAAAATTCCCGCCTTTTTCCTTTCCGCAGAGGCCTATGCGGCACTTTTTGCCGCACTGCACCAGAAAAAGTGATGTGCCCGGCCTTCCCCATCCGTGGGCGCTCTCTTCCTAGGTGATTTTCGTATCGTTTAGATAGACGTGTCTGCTTTAAGTAAACAGAAAGGTAGGATATCTCCTACAAAATCCTCCTTGGACTGTAGGAGCGTTCCTACAAAACTGACCAGAAACCGACCAGAACTGTCCTACACGGCGTGTAGGAGTGGGTCAGAAGTGTCCTACAAGCGGTTAACCCAGCATCCGATGCTCAGAGTCGCAGAAGTGCGACGCCTTCGCTGTCGATTTTTGGAGACTTTAGGCAATTTAATTGCTTTCTTTCGGCATTCATTGGGGTAAATACGTGTCAAACGCCCGCTTTAGCGCATCGTCCACCCTGGTCCGTCGCGTCGGCAAAGGCTTCATCTGCCACGTTTATTAACAGATTTGTAGGAAAATTGCCTACAAGAAAATGGACTACATCACCCCTCCGACGTAGGGGTCCCCCCTTCTTTACTTACCCCGGACGTCAACCCACAATGTGTTCAACAGAAAACAACTTCGCCATGTCTTTAGCGACGTGAGTAAGAAGGAGCAGGAAGTGCCGGCAACGGCGCCAACTGCAGGAACATCCGATCCGTGGGGATTGGTGAACAGCCCGGCGAGGGTAGGCGCAGAAAATAGCGCCAACCGGACTTCACCATGCGAGATCGGATGCAGGTTGTACTTTTACTGCACACGACGGGACATACATGGACACGCAAGACATTGTTTCCGAGATCAGCGAACTGAATCTCACCTACTTGATGCTTGCTCAGCAGATGCTGGCCAAGGATCGCGATGCCGCACTTTTTCGCCTTGGCATCTCTGAAGAACTGGCTGACATCCTGCTGACGATGTCGCCCGCGCAGATCGTCAAGCTGGCCAGCACGAACATGATGCTGTGCCGCTTCCGCTTTGACGATCACGCCATCCTGGGTCTGGTGACCCAGCCGCACCGTGACAAGGGTCTGCAGCAATCGCAAATGTCGATCCTGCTGGCACGTCAGGCGGTTGAGCAGATCAGCTGAACCGTTTGCGGCGGGTGTTCCGCCGGGTTCAGAGATTGCACTTTGGATGAGCAGCAAGCGAAAGCGGGAGCAGTGCCATGCGTCACACCAGCGTCATGAACGAAGTTGAGCAGATCCACCTGGCAGCGGAATTGATTTCGCTCGGTGCGCGCCTGCAACTGCTGGAACAGGAAACCACGCTCAGCCGTGAGCGGCTGGTCAAGCTGTACAAGGAAATCCGTGGGGAATCGCCGCCCAAGGGCATGCTGCCCTTTTCGGCAGACTGGTTCCTGACGTGGTCGCCGAACATCCATTCGTCGATCTTCCTGAACATCTACCGTTTTCTGGGCGAGAACAGCCGCAGCACCGGTGTGCGCCGCCTGATCTCGGCCTACAAGCTGTACCAGGAACATATTCACGTCCACGAACAGGAAGAGGTGCTCTCGATCACCCGCGCGTGGATGATGCTGAAATTCTTCGAGGGGAAGATGCTGCACACCGTGAAGTGCAAGCGCTGCACCGGCCATTTCGTGGCCCACGCAGACGACCTGCACCATGATTTCGTGTGCGGTGTGTGCCAGCCGCCGTCACGCGCAGGAAAGAAAAAGCGCGTCGCTGCTCCGGTTGATGCGATCGCAGAAAAGACGATCGACGCCTGATAACGGCATTTGCAGGAATACGGGAAGTCGGGAACACGGGACGTGCAAAACCGCCGGGGGATGGACAAAAAAGGGCGGACGGGAAATACGCGTAGCAGTAAGGGAATTGCGGGAATAGCCGGCCAGACCGGCAAATAACAATACAAAGAACAAAAGAGCAAGGAACACAGAGCAGGAAAAGCACAGGGGCTCAGGCAGGACAAAAGGGGAAGGGGGTAGGCCGGTCACGGGAAACTGCGGACCGGCATTTTTTTGCCGCCGCGCGTAGAGAGAAGAAGGAAGAA
>NZ_MCGB01000002.1 GCF_001699815.1 Ralstonia pickettii
AAGGGAGGCAAACTCGCTGCGCTCAGACAAGCCTCCTTCCTTTTTTCTCCCTGCAACAGAAATTCAAGGCGCCATCTAGGGCAGGGTACGGCCACACCGTCTGGCGGCCTGCGTTGTCGCCGTCGGTTGTGCAGACTTTGCTCAATCCAGCTTCTGTTCCGGCGCCGTGGCCTGCGGCATTTTGCAGTTGAAGGCTGGCGCCTCGTCTTGCAGGTCCAGGTGGTTCATCAGCGTGGGCGCCAGGACCTTGAGCACTTGCACCGTCAGGGCGCTGGTGAATTTGTACTTGGCCGCGTCTGCGCCGGCTACGTAGGCGACGACGGTGCCGAAGTAGCGGTCTCCCAGATAGAAGACGAACGCGCCGGAGCGGCTGACGACCCGCTCGGAGATAAGGCCGCCGCCGCGGCTAAAGGTTTTGAAGCGGTTGTCGCCGGTACCGGTCTTGCCGCCGATGGCGATGGGTTTGCCGTCCTTCTGGATGAACGTGCCGGAGATACGCTTGGCGGTGCCGCCTTCGACGACGCCGGCCAGCGCGGATTTGACCAAGGGTGGAATCTCGGGCGGCAGCACGCGTTCTCCGGCGTTGGGGTCGCGGCAGAGCATGACTTCGTAAGGCGTGTCGGCGGCGAAGCGCAGGCGGTCGATGCGTACGCTGGGCAGGCGGATGCCGTCGTTTTCGATGATGCCCATCAACTCCGCCAGCGATGCCGGCCGGTCTGCCGATGCGCCGATGGCCGTGCCGTATGAGGGCACCAACGATTCGAACGGATACCCCAGCCGCTTCCACATCGCGTGAATCTGCTGGAACGCCTCGATCTCCAGCATCTGCTTGATGCGCTTGTCTTGCGCGGCCTTGCGGTGCGATTGCAGCAGCCATTTATAGACGGACAGGCGCTCATCTGCGCTTGCCTCGTTCACCTGCGTGAGCGTGGCTTGAGGATGGGTCCGCAGATACGCCACCAGCCACAGCTCCAGCGGATGCAGCCGGGCAATGTAGCCGCGGTCGGCCAGGTCGAAGCGTTGGACGGAATACTTCTCATACAGGTTGGTGAGTTCGGCCTCATCGAGCTTCGCGCCTGGCAGGTAGCTGCGGATGAATGCAGCGAGTTTTCCTGGTCCGGCCTCCGGGTCGATGCTGCGGTAGATGGTAGCCAGCCGCACCGGCGTGGCGCGCGTGCTTTGCACTAGGATGGCTTCACGCTCCCGGTCGGTCTTGCCTTTGTACTTGGTATAGAAGCGGCCCATGAAGAGCTTGCCTTCGCGGTCGGCAAAGCGTTGCAGGTAGACCTGTCGCTGTGGGGAATCGGGGTTGGTCAACGCCTCGGCGCCCGCATTGGGCAACTGGTGCTGAAAGTAGCGCGAGATGTCGCGCATGATCCGGACGAAGACGAGGTTGACGGAGTGCTTGAGCCCCTCGCGCACCGTGAAGTTCTGGGTGCCCTCCCATTTCTCGAAGTTTTCGAAACTCTGCATGCCGCCGCCGGTGGCAAACCACTCGCCGGCGTTGCCGGAGTATTTGCGCTCCATCGATGCATCGAGCATCGCCGTGAGCGACCGGTCTTGCGTGTGGGCGAGGTAGTCGACAGCCCAGCGCTCGATCGGGTTCTGCACGGGAATGTTGACCTTGCGCAGCGCCGCCACAGGTTGATCGGCGTAGCGCTTTTGCAACTCGGCCACGATCTGAAGGTACGTCACCAGCGTGCGCAGCTTGGCCGTTGAGCCCAGATCCAGCTTGACGCCCTCGTTGATATCGAACGGCTTGTCGAACGTATCGGCTTGCACCAGCACGCGGTTGCCGCCCTGCGCGCGTTCGTAGAGCGTGAAGCTGTAGGTCACGCCGCCCGGGTCGCCGCGCTCCAGCATCTTGTCGCCGACGAGGCCGGCGGCCTTGGCGCGGGCCGGGTCGCGCAGCTTGCGCAGCTCAGATGAGACATCGCGCTGCAACGGCGCGTCCAGCGTGCTGCTTGCGGTCAGGTCGAGCCGGTCGAGCGCATACATGCGCGAGATGCCAAGCATGCCCGCCAGGTTCACGCGTACGGCGTTCGTGCCTTTATGCTCCAGCGGCGGGGGCGGCACGCGCGTGTTCAGCGCCTGCTGCTTGAGCGACTGCGCAATCGCCGCATCGCGCAGCGCGGGCGGAATCACGCCGGACGCGGCCAGCACGCGCAGGTAGGCGTTGGTCAACGTCTCCAGCTCATCCAGGTTCTCAAGGTAATACGACGGCCGCCGCTGCGAGACCAGCAGGCTCAACGCTTCCTTGTAGGCCAGCGCACGGTCTGCGAGCGGCGCGGCCGACTGGGCCGCGAGCAATGCATTTACCTGGGCGAAGTCGCGTCCGTACCAGACCCACAGCGCATCGCCAATCCCCTGAATCTCGCCAAAGCCGGCGCGTGCGCCCAGTGGCACGGTGTTCAGGTAATCGACCGCGAGTTGGTGGCGCGCTGCAGTGGTGTCTTCGCCGTTCAGGTAAGCGCGGGCGGATGCGGAGAACATTTGCCGCAGCTTTTCGCTGGGCGATTCGGTGCGGCCTTCGGGCGAGTGGCGGTACTTCTCGATTTGCGTGGCGAGCGTGCTACCGCCCGGCGATTCATGCGCCGGGTCGACCGCGTGAAGGGCACGGTCCCAGACGGCGCGCGCGAGACGCGACCACTCCACGGCCGGGTTGCGCTTGGGGTATTCGGTCTGCAGCAGCGTGCGGTTTTCAATCGCCAGCAGCGAGTTGACGAGCAGCGGCGGCACCGACGCGAAACTGTCATACACGCGTTCGGGGTGCCGCACGCGGTAGATCGGGCGGCCATCGTCATCGAGCAATTCCAGGCCAGCCTGGTCCTTCTCGCGATAGGGCGGATTCATGCCGCTGTCCATGCGCGCGACCATCTCCTTGGATGGCACGGCCTGCTGGGCGACGATGTAGCCGCGCGAGCGCAGGCGGTCCAGAAAGGTGGGGAGATCGTGATAGCCGAGCCGCAGGTCGTAGGGGCCGGAGTTTGGATAGCGGGCCGAATTGTTCGGCCCGGGCTTGATGGGAAAGGTTTGCGACTTCGCCAGTTGCGCGAAGTAGCGGGCTTGCCAGGCGGAGGTGCGGAATTCGTGCGCGACAAGCAAGGCGGCCATCGCAAGCACCAGCGCCACGACGACGACCAATTTGATGATGATGGGGCGGCGTATTCTTTTCACTCGCTTGCGCTCCAATCGCAGGCGAACGGGCGCCTTGCTTCAATCTAGCCCATGCGGCCGTCGTGTCCAGCGGCTTGTAACTTGGGAGCCGCCATTGCAAGCCTTACGAGGGCACGTAATACGGGATTTTCTGCTCGTCGTACAACCGATACGTCAGCGCCAGCATGGCCTGGATGTCTTCAGACTCATCGAGCAGCCGCGCGCTGAAGATAATGGGCGAGACCAATTGCGGATCGTCGAGTTCCATGTAGCAGACATCTTCGCGCCGCAGGCCCGCCACACTGCGCGGCACCACCGATACCCCTTCGCCTGCGGCGACCAACCCCAAGGCAATTTGCAATTCCCGTGCCTCGTAGATCTTGCTGGGTTCCAGCGCGCGATCGTGGAAGAGGGCGAGCACCTGATCGGCATAGCTCGGACGCGGTGTGCGCGGGTAAATGATGAGCGTGTCGCCGACAAGGTCGCGCAGGGATGCGGTTGTCCTGCCGTCCAGCAGCGCATGGCCGGACGGCAGCGCGACGATCAGCCGTTCATCGCGCAGGAGGATGCGTCGCACGTTTGGATCTTCATAGCGTATGCGCCCAAACCCGACATCGATGCGGCCGTCCTTGAGCGCCTGGATCTGGTCCATGGTCGTCATCTCGTGCATGGTCAGATCGACCATCGGGTACTCCGCGCGAAAGCGCCGGATGACCTTCGGCAGCATCCCATACAGCGTTGATGCCACGAAGCCGATGGACAGGCGCCGCTCGATCTGGCCGACGCGCTGTGTCATCGAGGCGAGTTCGGCCGTCTGCGCGAGCAGTTGCCGCGCGTGCGCGTGAAAGAAGCGGCCGGCTTCGGTCAGCTTGAGCGGGCGGCTGCCGCGCTCGAACAACAGCACGCCGACTTCCTCTTCCAACTGCTGAATCTGCCGCGAGAGCGGCGGCTGCGCGATGTGCAGCCGTTCAGCGGCACGGGTGAAATTCAGCTCTTCAGCGACGGCAACGAAGTAGCGAAGGTGGCGTAGCTCCATTCTTATACCTCTGGAGTATGAAACTGATACTAAATCAGTGTTGGACGTGACAATTCGCGCTGCGTAATCTGGTTCCCACGTTGATAGCAGTTCTTCTGATACCTGGAAAACATGATTCGCTCGATCGAGGCAATTCTAGTGGATGTGCCCACCATCCGTCCGCACAAACTGTCCGTCGCCACCATGCACACGCAGACGCTCGTCCTCGTGCGAGTGTGCTGCGAAGACGGCATCGAAGGCTGGGGCGAGGCCACCACTATTGGCGGCCTCAACTACGGCGAAGAGAGCCCCGAGAGCATCAAGGTCAACATCGACACGCACATCGCGCCGCTGCTGATCGGCATGGAGGCGCGCAATGTGGCGGCAGCCATGGCTCGCGTGCGCAAGACCATCCAGGGCAACCGCTTTGCCAAGTGCGCGCTGGAAACAGCGCTGCTGGACGCGCAGGCCCGCCGGCTTGGTGTGCCGCTGTCAGAACTGCTGGGCGGCCGGCTACGCGATGCGCTGCCGGTGGCCTGGACGCTCGCCAGTGGCGACACGAAGAAGGACATTGCCGAGGCAGAAGCGATGCTGGCTGAGCGCCGCCACCGCATCTTCAAGCTGAAGATCGGCTTGCGCCCGGTAGCAGACGATGTGGCCCATGTACTGGCCATCAAACGGGCGCTGGGCGATGCCGTGAGCGTGCGCGTGGACGTCAATCAGGCCTGGAGCGAGCTCGACGCCGCCAATGGCATCGCCGCGTTGCAGGCCGGCGGCATCGACCTGATCGAGCAACCGGTGCGCGCAGAAAACCGCGCCGCGCTGGAGCGCCTCGCCCGCCAGTTCGCCGTGCCGATGATGGCCGATGAGGCACTGCACGGTCCGCTGGATGCCTTCGAACTGGCGTGCAGCGCGAGCGCCGACGTCTTTGCCGTGAAGATCGCGCAGTCCGGCGGGTTGGTTCCGGCCATGCAGGTCGCCGCCATCGCGCAGCTTGCGGGCATCAGCCTCTACGGCGGAACTATGCTGGAAGGGGCAGTCGGCACAGCAGCGTCGGCCCACGTGTTTTCCACCTTTGGCGAGCTGCAGTTCGGCACCGAGCTGTTCGGCCCCTTGTTGCTCACGCAAGAACTGCTGACCGAGCCGCTGCAATACCGCGACTTCATGTTGCAGGTGCCGACCGGCCCCGGCCTGGGCATCGAGATCGATCACGACAAGCTGGCGCGCCTGCGCCGCCAATAACAACCGCCTTACCAAGACACCGCCAAGGAAACCACGATGCTGTTCCACGTCCGCATGGATGTCCGCCTGCCGGCCGACATGCCCGCCGATGTCGCCAACGAGATCAAGGCGCGCGAAAAGGCCTACTCGCAAGATCTGCAGCGCAGCGGCAAGTGGCGCCACATCTGGCGCTTGGTTGGCGAGTACGCGAACTACAGCGTCTTCGACGTGCAGAGCAATGCTGAACTGCACGACATCCTGACGGCGCTGCCGCTGTTTCCGTACATGGAGATTTCCGTGACACCGCTGTGCCGTCATCCGTCGTCAGTTCACAGCGACGACGCTTGAGACATTCCCTAGAAAACCACGTGGAGACACCCATCATGAACGTGCGCGTATTCCAAACGAAAGAAGTGCAGGACCTGCTGAAGGCCGCTACCAACCTGGATGGCAACGAAGGTAACGCCCGCCTGAAGCAGATCACCCACCGCTTGCTGGCGGACCTGTTCAAGGCCATCGACGATCTCGACATCACGCCGGATGAAGTCTGGGCCGGCATCAACTATCTGAACAAGCTTGGCCAGGACGGAGAGGCTGCATTGCTGGCTGCCGGCGTGGGCCTGGAGAAGTATCTCGACATCCGCATGGACGCCGCCGATGAGGCGCTTGGTCTCAATGGCGGGACGCCTCGCACGATCGAAGGCCCGCTGTACGTGGCGGGCGCAACGGTGCGCGATGGCGTGTCCCGCATCGACGTTGATCCGGACCCCGCCGCAGGCCCGTTGATCATTCACGGCACGGTAACCGGCCAGGACGGCAAGCCGGTCGCCGGCGCCTTGGTCGAGTGCTGGCATGCGAATTCGAACGGCTTCTACTCGCACTTTGACCCGACCGGCGAGCAGAGCCCGTTCAACCTGCGCGGCGCGGTCCGGACCGGTGCCGACGGCAAATACGAATTCCGCACGCTCATGCCCGTGGGCTACGGCTGCCCGCCAGCGGGTGCGACCCAGCAACTGCTGAACGGACTGGCCCGCCATGGCAACCGGCCGGCGCACGTGCACTTCTTCGTCACGAGCGATGGCCACCGCAAGCTGACGACGCAATTCAACATCGAAGGCGACCCGCTGATCTGGGACGACTTTGCCTACGCCACCCGTGAAGAACTGATTCCGCACGTGGTTGATAAAACCGGCGGCGCCGCATTCGACCTCAAGACCGATGCGTACAAGGACATCGAATTCAACGTCGTGCTGACGCCGCTGGTGCAGGGCAAGGACAACCAGCGCGTGAACCGCCTGCGTGCTTCGGCCGAGGCCTGAGACCCAAGACCTCAACGTGGAGACGACCATGTCCGCCTTGATCGACAAAGCCAACGAACTGGATCACCTGCTCTCAACCGCGGTGGTGGATGACGAAGAGGCGGGCATCTTCCGCTGCCGCCGAGACATCTTCACCAACCCCGATCTGTTCGAACTGGAGATGAAGCACATCTTCGAGAACAACTGGGTGTATCTCGCGCACGAAAGCCAGATTCCGAACAACAACGATTACTACACCACGTGGATCGGTCGCCAGCCGATCGTCATCACCCGCGACAAGACGGGTGAGCTGAACGCGGTCATCAACGCCTGCGCACACAAGGGCGCGATGCTCTGCCGTCGGAAGCACGGCAACAAGGGCAGCTTCACGTGCCCGTTCCACGGCTGGACGTTCTCCAACACCGGCAAGCTGCTCAAGGTGAAGGACGAGAAGACCACCGAGTATCCGGTGCAGTTCAACACGCACGGGTCGCACGATCTGAAAAAGGTCGCGCGGTTCGAGAACTATCGCGGCTTCCTGTTCGGCAGCCTCAACGCCGATGTGCAACCGCTCGAAACCTACCTTGGCGAAGCGCGCGTGATCATCGACCAGATCGTCGACCAAGCGCCCGAAGGCCTGGAATTGCTGCGCGGCAACTCCACGTACGTCTATGACGGCAACTGGAAGATGCAGATGGAGAACGGCTGCGACGGCTACCACGTCAGCACCGTGCACTGGAACTACGCCGCAACGATGGGCCGGCGCAAGGAAGGTGGCACCCAGGCCGTGGATGCGAACAGCTGGAGCAAGTCGGTGGCGGGCGTCTACGGGTTCGAGCATGGCCACATCCTGCTGTGGACCAGGACGATGAACCCGGAAGTGCGGCCCGTCTATGCGCACCGTGACGAAATCAAGGCGCGCGTAGGCGACATCAAAGCGGACTTCATCGTCAACCAGACCCGCAACCTGTGCCTGTATCCGAACGTGTTCCTGATGGATCAGTTCAGCACGCAGATTCGCGTGGTACGCCCGATCAGTGTCGACAAGACCGAGGTCTCGATCTTCTGTTTCGCGCCGAAGGGCGAGAGCGCGACCGACCGCGCAACGCGCATCCGCCAGTACGAGGATTTCTTCAACGTCACCGGCATGGGCACCGCCGACGACCTCGAAGAGTTCCGCGCCTGCCAGAACGGCTATGCCGGCACCACTGCGCTGTGGAACGACCTGTCGCGCGGCGCACCGCTGTGGGTGCACGGCCCCGACGAGAACGCCACCAAGATGGGCCTGAAGCCGCTTATCTCGGGTGAACGCAGTGAAGACGAGGGGCTGTTCGTCTGCCAGCACGAATATTGGGTACAAGTCATGCGCGAGGCTCTGAAGAAAGAAAGCGAAGGAGTGGCGGCATGAGCTCCAATTACCACAACATCTGCGCGGCTCTGTACCGTGAAGCGCGGCTGCTCGACGACCGCCAGTGGGACGCTTGGCTGGAGTGCTACGCGGAGGACGTCACCTACTGGATGCCGGCATGGGATGACGATGACCAGCTGACCGACGACCCGCAAAGCCAGATCTCGCTGATGTACTACGCCAATCGCTGCGGGCTGGAGGATCGCGTCTTCCGTATCAAGACCGAGCGCAGCGGCGCGTCCACGCCGGAACCGCGAACCAGCCACACCGTCACCAACGTGGAAGTCCTGGCCGAACGCGGCGATGAAGTCGACGTGCGCTACAACTTTCACACACTCAGCCACCGATACAAAACCACCGATCACTTCTTCGGCACGATGTTCGTCACCCTGCGCCGCGCCGGCGAAGGTTTCCTGATCGCATCCAAGAAGATCGTCCTGAAGAACGACTACATCCGGCAGGTGCTCGACGTCTATCACGTCTGACGAGCACACCCGTATCCAAGGCAGTGAGGTATTCCATGTCCAGTTTCACAGTCGCATTGAACTTCGAAGACGGCGTGACCCGCTTCATCGATTGCAAAGCGGGGGAGAAGGTGCTCGATGCCGCCTTCCGCGCCAAGATCAACCTGCCCATGGATTGCTCCGATGGCGTCTGCGGGACCTGCAAGTGCCGCGCCGAGAGCGGAACCTACGACCTTGGCGACGATTACATTGAAGACGCCCTGACCGAAGACGAGAAGAACACCGGCCTTGTGCTGACGTGCCAGATGGTGCCGCAAAGCGATTGCGTGATCGCGGTGCCGACCTCGTCGACCGCCTGCAAAACGGGGCAGAGCACGTTCGGCGCAACGGTGTCGAACGTCGAGTTGCACAACGATGCCGCCGTGGTGCTCGAGCTGGACGTGGATGCCACGGCGCCGGTGTTCCTGCCCGGCCAGTACGTCAACATCGGTGTGCCGGGAAGCGGCCAGCACCGCTCGTATTCGTTCTCCTCAGCGCCCGGTGAAACGAAGATCAGCTTTCTGATCAAGAAGATTCCCGGCGGCGTGATGAGCACCTGGCTCGAAGCCGCAAAGCCGGGCGACAAGCTCGATTTGCAGGGGCCGCTGGGCAGCTTCTACCTGCGTGATGTGCAGCGGCCGCTGTTGTTCCTGGCCGGCGGCACCGGCCTTGCGCCGTTCCTGTCGATGCTCGAAGTGCTGGCGCGCAGCAACTCGCAGCAGCACGTGCATCTGATCTACGGCGTGACCCGTGATCTCGACCTGGTACAGGTCGACGCGATCGATGCCTATGTGGCGCGGTTGCCGAACTTCAGCTACGCCACCGTCGTCGCCGACGCCGCGTCGAATCATCCGCGCAAGGGTTGGGTGACGCAGCACATTCCGGCCAACGCGCTGAACGATGGCGACGTTGATGTCTACCTGTGCGGGCCGCCGCCGATGGTAGACGCCGTGCGCAAGTACTTTGACGACCAAGGCGTGAAACCCAAGAGCTTCCACTACGAGAAGTTCACGCCCAATGCAGTACCGGAGGCGAAGGCGGCATGAGCACGCAACGATTTTCAGGCAAGGCCGTCGTGGTGACGGGCGCAGCGCAGGGCATCGGCCGTGGCGTGGCAGTGGCTGCGGCAGAAGAGGGGGCGCACGTGCTGCTGGTGGACCGCGCCGAACTCGTCCACGAAGTGCAGGCCGAGATTGCGGCAGCGGGCGGCCACGCCCACGCCACCACGGCTGATCTCGAAACCTACGCCGGTGCCCAGCATGCCGTGCAGACTGCGCTTGGCGCGTTCGGCCGCATCGACGTGCTCATCAACAACGTCGGCGGCACCATCTGGGCCAAGCCGTATCAGCACTATGAAGAGGCGCAGATCGAGGCGGAGATCCGCCGTTCACTGTTTCCGACGCTGTGGTGCTGCCGCGCGGTGCTGCCGCACATGGTCGAGCGCAAGCAGGGCGTGATCGTGAACGTGTCGTCCATCGCTACACGCGGCATCTACCGGATTCCGTACTCGGCGGCCAAGGGCGGCGTCAATGCGCTCACCGCGAGTCTGGCGTTGGAACATGCGGACGACAACATTCGCGTCAACGCCGTCGCCACGGGCGGCACGGAGGCACCGCCGCGCAAGATCCCGCGCAACGCGGCGCCCATGTCGGAGCAGGAAACCGTCTGGTACCAGGGCATCGTCGACCAGACCCTCGCCAGCAGCCTGATGCACCGCTACGGCACGATCGACGAGCAGGTGCGGGCGATCCTGTTCCTCGCGTCAGATGAGGCCTCGTACATCACCGGGACGGTACTGCCCGTCGGCGGCGGAGACCTGGGTTGAAGGTTTGAAGCGCCAACAGAGCGCGCCATCAGTCGAAGAAGCCAACCCAGCATAAGAAAGGCGCTCACGCCTTCAAAAAAAACCCCAAAGGAGACCACCCATGCGTCAGATTGACCTGCACGCAGTGGCCGACCACGCCCGGTTCGGCCGCTTCCATGCCATCACACTGTTCTGGTGCGCGCTCATCATCATCTTTGACGGCTACGACCTTGCCATCGCGGGCATTGCACTGCCGTCCATCATGAAGGACATGGGCGT
The DNA here is from genome assembly GCF_001699815.1 of Ralstonia pickettii. Classification (GTDB taxonomy): domain Bacteria; phylum Pseudomonadota; class Gammaproteobacteria; order Burkholderiales; family Burkholderiaceae; genus Ralstonia; species Ralstonia thomasii. The sequence continues at coordinate 10,685 of NZ_MCGB01000002.1, forward strand.
CACGCCCACCAGCGCCGGCTTCATGGTCAGCGCGGCACTGTTCGGCATGATGTTCGGCGCGATCTTTCTGGGCACGATTGCGGATCGTATCGGCCGCCGCTGGGCGATTGCCGTGTGCATCGTGCTGTTCAGCGTCTTTACGGCGGCAGCGGGTTTCTCCACGGACCCGGTCACCTTCAGCGTGACGCGTTTCCTGGCGGGCCTCGGTATCGGCGGTGTGATGCCGAACGTCGTGGCGCAGATGACGGAGTACTCGCCGCGCCGGGCGCGCAGCACGCTCGTCACGCTCATGTTCAGCGGCTATTCGGTGGGCGGCATGCTGGCGGCGCTGCTGGGCAAGGGTCTGCTGGAACACTACGGCTGGCAATCGGTGTTCATCGCGGCTGTGCTGCCCGTGCTGCTGGTGCCGGCGATCCTGCGGTGGATGCCGGAATCGATGCCGTTCCTGCTGCGCACCGGCAAGCTCGATGCGGTGCGTGACATCGTGCGCCGGCTCAACCCAAACGATGCGCCTCAGCCAGGCGACACCTTCATCCTGCCCGAAGCCGATCGCGGCAACGAAGCGCCGCTGGGCAGGCTGTTCCAGGACGGACGCGGCTTCAGCACGGCGATGTTCTGGATTGCCTTCTTCATGTGCCTGTTCATGGTTTACGCGCTCAGCTCGTGGCTGACCAAGCTGATGGCGTCGGCGGGCTACAGCCTGGGTTCGGCGCTCACCTTTGTGCTGGTGCTGAACTTCGGGGCCATGCTCGGCGCCATCGGCGGCGGCTGGCTGGCTGATCGCTTCAACATCAAATACGTGCTGATGGCCATGTATGCGCTGGCGGCGGTGTCGATCGCATTGCTCGGCATCAAGACTTCAACCGAGGCGCTGTACGTGCTGGTGGCCGTGGCCGGCGGCTGCACCATCGGCACGCAGATCGTGACGTACGCCTATGCCGGGCAGTTCTATCCGATGAGCATCCGCTCCACGGGCATCGGCTGGGCATCGGGCGTCGGGCGCAGCGGGGCCATCCTCGCTCCCATCGTCATCGGCATGCTGGTGGGGATGGCGCTACCGCTGCACCACAACTTCTTCGCCATGGCTGTGCCGGCGGTGATTGCGACGATTGCCGTGGCGTTCATCAACCACCAGCGGTCGGCCTCGGTCATCGCGCGCTGATCTGCCACCAGCGATGCATCCATCGAGCACGCAAACGGCCTCGCGCGGGGCGCTGTCCGATTGGTCCCTCTCGGCCGTCGCGGCGGGGTTCCTGGCCGTGCTGATTTCGTATGCGGGGCCGCTGGTCATCTTCTTCCAGGCGGCGCAGGCCGCGCATGTGCCGGATGCGATGGTGGCGTCGTGGGTCTGGGCGATCTCCATTGGCGCGGCGGTGTCCGGCATCTACGCGAGCTGGCGGTGGAAAGCCCCGGTGGTAACGGCGTGGTCGGCGCCGGGGACGGCGTTGCTGGTATCGCTGTTCCCGGGGCTGTCGCTCAATGAAGCGGTGGGGGCGTACATCACGGCGGCCGTCGTCATTCTGTTGATCGGCGTGTCGGGCACGTTCGACCGGCTCATGCGGCTGATTCCCAAGGGCATCGCCGCGGGCATGATGGCGGGCATCCTGTTCCAGTTCGGTACCCACGCGTTTGCCGCGGCTTCTGCCATGCCGGTGCTGGCGTTTTCCATGATCGCCATCTACGTGGTGGGCCGGCGCTGGTGGCCGCGCTACTGCATCGTCGTGGTATTGCTGGCCGGGATTGCGCTGGCAATGCCCCTGGGGCTGACGCATTTTGACGGTGTCACGCTGGAATTCACCCATCCGGTCTTCATCGCCCCACACTGGGCCCTGAGTTCGACGCTGAGCCTGGCCATCCCGCTCGTCGTCGTCAGCCTCACGGGGCAGTTTTTGCCCGGCATGGCGGTGCTGCGCGGCTCCGGGTACGACATCCCGGCCAAGCCGATCATGACGGCCACCAGCGTGGCATCGATCAGCGTGGCGTTTTTCGGCGGCATCACCATCGTGATCGCCGCGATCACTGCCGCGTTGTGCACTGGCAAGGATGCACATGACGACCCGTCCAGGCGCTACGTGGCCGGTATCGCCAACGGAGTGTTCTACCTGATTGGCGGCACGTTTGCGGGTGCCATCGTGATGCTGTTTGCGGCGCTGCCCAAGCCGTTCGTGGCCATCCTGGCCGGGCTGGCGCTGATTGGCGCTATCGCCTCGAACGTGATGGGGGCGATCGAAGATGGCGAGCACCGGGAGGCGTCGATCATCACCTTCCTGGCGACGGCGTCCGGGTTGACGCTGTTCGGGTTGGGCTCGGCATTCTGGGGAATTGTGATCGGCTCGGCGGCGGCGCTTGTCTTGAGGCCGGCGCAGCGATAGCGCGCTCCAAAACAAAAACGGCGCCAATGCGCCGTTTTGTCATGTGTGCCGTGATGGCGTACCTGTCTTAGCCCAGGTACGAGCCCGACTTGCCAACCACTTCAGCGTACACCAGGTTGTTATCCCAACCTTTGCGGAAATAGTTGAACACTGCGCGCAGCAGCGACGGGCGACGAGTGGCTTGGGCTTGGCCGGCGAACTTGGGGGTGTAATAGGCTTGCTGGATCATGATGTTTTCTCTCAGTGCGTTATCTAGGGTTTTCCCGAGTATAGGGTTATCCCTAGGACGGAGCAATGAAGCAAGCCGTACTTTCAGTACATTCTGAATATCACACGCGGCTGATATGGCGCCACGGTAAGGCCGGGCGGGAAAAGGCGCCTCATAAGCCACAAAAATCGCGCCTCGCAAAAATTTTTTCCCTGCGAGATCGAAGCAGGACACGGCACATCTGCGGATAAAGCGCTCATCATCGTGCATTGGCAATGATTTCGCCGACAAAAAGCGTTGATCTGTCCGCTTGTCGTTTGATCCGCAAGGCACCTACCATACGCCGCCATGTGCCGGTTCCGCTTTGCAGCATGATGCGGGCCGGTGTTGTTGACTGGAGGTTCGTATGGCGTATCCCCCCATTCCTGTGCCGGCTGCCGGCGCGCAAGGTGCCTGCTCGGCCAACACGGCGTGGCAGGCGCGCAGCCGCGCGGCCGTCTGGCATCCGTGCACGCAGAACGCACGGCTCGATGCCATGCCGCCGCTGCCGATCGCGCGCGGCCAGGGCCCGTGGCTGATCGACTTTGACGGCAAGCGCTACCTGGACGGCACCAGCTCGTGGTGGGTCAACCTGTTCGGCCACGCCAATCCGCATATCAACGCTGCGCTCAAGACGCAGCTCGATTCGCTGGAGCACGTCATGCTGGCGGGCGCCACACATCGCCCGGCTGTGGAGTTGGCCGAGCGCCTGATCGATCTGACGGGCGGCGTGCTGGGCCACAGCTTCTTCGGCTCAGACGGCGCCTCTGCCGTGGAAATTGCGCTCAAGATGAGCTTCCACGCGCATCGGAATGCAGGGCGGGGCGCCCGCAATCGCTTTATCTGCCTGGAACACGGCTACCACGGTGAAACGCTCGGCGCGCTGGGCGTGACCGATGTTGCGGTCTTCCGCGATGCGTATGACCCGCTGATCCTGCAGTCGCACCGCGTGCCATCGCCCGACGCACGCCTGGCCGGCCCCGGCGAAACCGCCGCTGATGTGGCCGACCGCGCCTTGGCCGCACTGCGCGATTGCCTCGTCGCCAACGCGGGCACCATCGCCGCCGTCATCATCGAGCCGCTGGTGCAGTGCGCGGCCGGCATGGCCATGCACGACGTGAGCTATCTGCGCGGCGTGCGTGCGCTGTGCGACGAGTTTGGCGTGCATTGGATTGCAGACGAAATTGCCGTTGGCTGCGGCCGCACCGGTACATTCTTCGCATGCGAGCAGGCTGGCGTGTGGCCGGACCTGCTTTGCCTGTCCAAGGGCATCAGCGGGGGGTATCTGCCGCTGTCGATCGTGCTCTCGCGCGATGTCATCTACAACGCGTTCAACGACGATGCGCCGGTACGCAGCTTCCTGCATTCGCATTCGTATACCGGCAACCCGCTGGCGTGCCGCGCGGCACTGGCCACGCTCGATCTGTTTGCTGAAGAAGACGTCTTTGCGCGCAATCGCGTAACCGCGGCACGCATCGCTCAGGGCCTGGCGCCACTGTCGCACGATGCGCGTTTTGCCCATCTGCGCCAGACCGGGATGATCACCGCGTTCGACGTGCACCCGGACGTGGCCGGTGCACGCTTTGCCGAGCGCTTTGCGCTCACGGCGCGCACGCACGGGCTGCTGCTGCGCCCGATCGGCAACACCGTCTATCTGCTGCCGCCATATGTGCTGAGCGATGAAGAGACCGACACGCTGGTCGAACGCACGCTGCAGACGCTTGAAGACACGCTGGCCCAAGCCACGGGCGAAACAGAGGGACACACCTATGCGATTGCTTGACGACCTGCAGGCGGGCCTAGCTGCTATCGACGCCGCGCACCTGCGCCGCGTGCGCCGCACCGCGTACAGCCCGACCGACCGCAGCCAGCGCATCAGCGTGCCCGGTGAAGCGCCGCGCGACATTCTCGGCTTTTGCGGCAACGATTATCTCGGCCTGGCAGCGCATCCGGCCTTGGTCGAGGCGATGACGCAGGGCACACAGCAATATGGCTTCGGCAGCGGCGCATCGCACCTGGTCAGCGGCCATTCGATCGCGCACGCGCGGCTGGAAGCACGCATGGCTGCGCTGCAAGGCGAACACATTCCCGAGGCGGATGCGCTGTTCTTCTGCACGGGCTACATGGCCAATCTGGCCGTGGTGAGTGCCATGGCGCAGGCTGGCGGCATCCGGCCGGCGGAGGAATGCACGATCTTTTCCGATGCGCTGAACCACGCTTCGCTCATCGACGGTGCGCGGTTGTCGCGGGCGCCGATCAAGGTCTATCCGCACGTCGACCTCGCTGCGCTGGAAGCGCTTCTGGCCGCGAGCACCAGTCGCAACAAGCTGATCGTCACGGATGGCGTGTTCAGCATGGATGGCGACATCGCACCGCTGCCCGAACTGCTTGCGCTGGCCGAACGCTACGACGCCTGGCTGATCGTGGACGACGCCCATGGTCTGGGCGTGCTGGGCGAGAACGGTGCGGGTGTGCTGTCTCATTTCGGGCTGCACTCACAGCGCATCATCTATGTCGGCACGTTCGGCAAGGCTGCCGGCGGCTCGGGCGCGGCCATCGTCGGACATCGGCTGGTGATTGACTGGCTGGTGCAGCGCGCACGCACGTACATCTTCACAACGGCCACGCCGCCGGGCATTGCGTGTGCGGTGGAAGCGGCATTGGACCTGATCGCAAGCGAGGAGGGGGATGAACGCCGCGCCCGCCTCGATCGCCACATCGCCGTGTGGAGTGCGCACGCGCAGCGTTTGGCTGCGCGCTTCGGCTGGCAATGGATGCCATCGCCCACGGCCATTCAGCCGATCGTGATTGGCGAGAACGCACCCGCATTGGCGCTGGCCGCCGCGCTCGAACACGAAGGCATCCGCATCGCCGCGATTCGCCCGCCGACGGTGCCTGCAGGAACGGCACGCTTGCGCATCACGCTGTCAGCGGCACATACCGATGCAGACATCGAACGGCTTGCGCAGGCGCTGGAAGCGGCCGGCCAATCGCTGCAGCCGGCCAAGGCAGCCTGATATGCCCGCACGCTTCGATTGCTTTGTCACCGGCACCGATACGGAGATCGGCAAGACGCTCGTCAGCGCGGTATTGCTGACCCGGCTCGCCGACGCCGGCTACCGTGCCGCGGGCCTCAAGCCGATTGCGGCAGGCACGCTGGCGGGCGCGCCCACGCGCACCAACGAAGACGTCGAGCAACTGCGCGCCGCCGCGTCAGTCAATCTGCCGTTCGACACCGTTTGCCCATGGTTGCTCGACGCGCCGATGTCTCCGCATTTGGCTGCCGCGCGCGAAGGCGTGACGATCACGCTGCCGCCGATTCTCGATGCGTTTGCACACGCCAGATCGTTGGCGGATGCCGTTGTGGTGGAGGGCGTTGGTGGTTTTCGCGTGCCGCTGTCGGACGACTTTGATACGGCTGAGATGGCCGTGGCGTTGGGCTTGCCGGTGGTGCTGGTTGTCGGGTTGCGCCTAGGCTGCCTGAATCACGCCGCCCTTACTGCCGAGGCGATTGCCGCGCGCGGGCTGCATCTGGCCGGCTGGGTCGGCAACGTGGTCGACCCGTCCATGGCGGGGCTTGACGACAATGTCGCCACGCTGCGCCGCTGGATCAACGCACCGCATCTGGGCACGATTCCGCGATTGCCGCACGCCGATGCGCGGCTGGCCGCGGCCCACGTCGACATCGCACCGCTACTCGCGCGCACTGCTGAAACGCGGCGGTAAACTACGCGCTTCACTCAGTGCAACAGGGACCATTGTGATGCGGGCGATGCGTTGGCTGGCGGTAGCGATTGTCGTGGCGGCGACGGCAGGATGTGCAGTATTGGAGTCCCCCGTCACCAAGGGGCAGCGGCTGGTGGGTGCGGACGAGCCCGCCGTGCAGGCGCAATTCGGGCCGCCGCGCGAAACCTATCCGCTCGATGGCGGCACCCGCTGGCTCTATCCGACCAAACCGTACGGGCAGTTCACCTACGCGGCCGACTTTGATGCCGGCGGCAAGCTCGTCGCCTTCAAGCAAGTCCTGAGCAGCCTCGAGTTTGCCCAGGCCAAGATCGGCGTCTGGACCCGCGATGACGTGCTGCGGCATTTCGGTCAGCCGGTCGAAACCGCGTATTTCCCACGCATGGACCGGCTGGTCTGGTCGTACCGCTTCAAGGCAGACGACGTCTGGCCGTCGCTGATGCATTTCTACTTCGACCCCGCCGGCGTCCTGCAACTGACGCAGATTACGCCCGACCCGCTTTACGATCCGGACCGCCTCCGGCTGTTCCGCCGCTAGTTGGGCGGCAGTTGAGGTAGCGCAATCCGATTGTGCGCTCAGGGTTCCTCCTGCATTGCGCGCATTGCGCGGCGACCTAAGCTAGAGGGCAGGGGAGGCAGACGCCGCCGGCGCTTGCCGAAAGCAACCGTCATCAGAACGGACGCGCATTGTTGGGGGTGCATCATGCTGACGCATCGCTGGGTCGACATCGACCCGATCGCAGCGGGCCAACATCCGCTGTACGGCATTGCCGGATGGCTGCCGTGGGTGCTGGCCATTGCCATTGCCGGGCCAACGTGGGTGTTCTGGCAGGGGCTGTCGATGGATGCGCTGCAACTGGCAGGCGCCGATCTATTTAATGCCAACGCGCCTGGCAGCGGGGCGATCAACCTGACTACGCTGCTTTATCTGATTTCCTGCGTGACGGTCCTGGTGCTCGCTACCACGCACGACAGCGCGTTCCGGCCGGCCATGCTTGTGCACATGGCGCTGCTGCCGCCGCTGATCGGACTGATGCTCATGGCCGGCGGCGTTCCAGGGGCGCGTTCAACTCTCATCGACGGCGTTGCCGTTGCGGTGGCACTGACGCTGACGTGCGGCGTCTACGTGCAGGTCTCGCGGCGCGTGCGCATCACCTTCGAATTTCGCGACCGGGCGCCGGGCGGGCATGCCTGGTTCAAGCGCCAGAAACGGGCCGCGCCGGGTTGATGGCCGTTGCGCGCCGCCCAAGCACCGCTGCCGTCGCGCCAATACGTAAAACGGGCCCGAAGGCCCGCTCGCAAGGAGACGGTTTCCGCCAGCATTCAGTCCATCAGCGCGAAGCGCGGCACTTGCCGGCCGTCGACTTCAACCATCTCGTGGAACATCGTCGATGGCCGTGTCCAAATCGTGCCGTTGGCGGCGCGATAGACCGTCATCCTGATGGCGGGATCCGGCTCGTATGTGGCCTCGCACAGCCATTCGTATTCGCCGCCCTTGTAGTGACGGTAGCGGCGCGTTGGCGTGTTCTGCATGGCGGCTTCAGTGTTGGGTGGGCTTGTCTTCTTCGTCGACGTAGGGCACGTGCTTGCCCTCTTGCGTCTGCGCGCCGAGCTTGGCGTCTTCCATGGCGTCCTTGTACGCTAGCATGGCGGCGGCCACGGCTTCGGGCTCGCCGTTGAACGAGATCACGCTCTCGCCGCAGTTCGGACATTCGCCGCCGAAAATGGCGTGGATGCCGGGCATGTCGCGCGGCTCCATGCCTTCAAATTCGGTAAAGGCGGTCTGACAGGCACCGCAGACCAGCTTTTCAGGACGCAGCGCGTCCAGCCGGGCGTGCGCCTGAGAAATGCGGTCGGCCTGAGAGCCGCGTCGTTTGGCTTCGCCCATGATGTCCTCCTGTATTCAAATGATTACAGGCGGGATCATACCGAACGGCACGGAACCCATGACGACCGGCCGTCAAGAAACTCAAGCCGGTGCTTTCGACAGGGCGTGCTGCCGGGCCGTCTCAACATAGTCGGGCGTGGGGTGCAGATCGTGGGTGCGTCCGGCCTTGGCGACCTGACCGTTGGTGTCATGACCGATGAGGCCCGGCAACAGTCGCGAAGCCTCCAGCAGGGCGCCAAGGTTGGTGCCAGTGTCGTAGTTCAGGAGTTCAAGCATGTGCACCATGTCTTCGGTGCAGACGTTGCCCGAGGCACCGGGCGCGTAGGGGCAGCCTCCCAGGCCGCCGAGCGCGCCATCGAAGCGATCGACTCCCGCCTGCAGCGCGGCCAGCACGTTGGCAAGTGCCATGCCGCGCGTGTTGTGCAAGTGCACGGTCAGCGTGGTCTGGGGGAACGCCAGCCGGAATGCACTGCACCGCGCGAACACCTGGCTGGGCCAGGCCATGCCGGTGGTGTCGCACAGCGTGATGCCGCCGATGCCCGCTTCGACGGCCCGTGCCGCCCAGGTCAGCACGGTGTCAGTGGGGATCTGGCCTTCCATCGGACAGCCGAACGCGCATGAGAGCGAAAGGTTGAGCGACGTGCGGCTCGAACGGACTGCCGCCGCGACCTGCGCAGCCTGCTGGAACGACTGCCCCGGCGTCATGCGCAGGTTGGCGAGGTTGTGCGTTTCGCTTACCGACATCACGAGGTTCAACTCGTCGACATCGCAGTCCACCGCACGTTCGGCGCCTCGCATATTCGGCACGAGCGCGGCGTAAGTGACGCCGGGCACGCGCGCGATACCGCGCATCACGTCTTCCGCGTCGGCCAGCGTCGGGATGGCCTTGGGCGAGGTGAACGAGGTGACTTCGATCTTGCTCAGCCCGCATTGGCTCAGCCGGTCGATAAGCGCGATCTTGTCTTGGGTCGGAACCATGCGCGGTTCAATCTGAAAGCCATCGCGCGTGGCGACTTCCTGGATGAACACCCTTTTCCCTTGACCGTTGAGTACCACTGCGTTCCCCGTGCTGGACATGTTGGAACTGCAGTGTGTTGCGCAGGCAGCCAGCGCGCAATTGAAGAATCAGGACGTGAGCCTTCTCCGAACCAGATGGCTCGCGCTAGTTTTCTGCGCTGGCCTGGGATACCAGATGGTCGATCAGCAGCCGGGCCGGCACCGGCAGCGCCGCGTAGCCCCGCGTGATGACAGACAGCGGGCGCTGTGCCCACGTCTCATCCAGCTCGACCATGCGCAGCGTGCTGTTGCGCAGATAGGGCTTGACACTGGCCTTGGGCAGCAGGCCGATGCCAAGGCCTGCCGCCACCATGTTGCGCAGCCCCTCGAAGCTGGTCACCTGGATGCGGATCTTGTGCTGCTTGCCGGCCTGCTCGGCGCTCTGCGCGCAGAGCGTGGAGATTGACGCGCCCAGCGGCATGCTCACGTAGTCATAGTCCAGGGTATCGGCAAAGCGCAGGTGGCGCGCCGCGCCGATCGGGTGGTCGTGCGGCACGATCAGGACGAGCCTATCGACGTGATACGGCCGTACTTCCAGCCCCGGTGCAGCTTCCGGCTGGCTGCAGATGCCGATGTCAGCGGTACCCGCTTCGACCGAGCGCAGGACTTGGCTGCTGCTTTTCTCCATCAGGTCGATCTTCACGTCGGGGTTGATCGACAGGAACGAGGACAGGTCGCCCGGCAGGTACTGGACCATGGTCGAAAAGTTGACGTGCATGCGCACGTGCCCCCGCACGCCCTGGGCGTACTCGCTCATTTCCGACGAGATTTCCTGCATCTGATCGATCAGGCGCTTGGCCCGGTAGTACAACGCCGAGCCCGCCGGGGTGGGCTCCACGCCACGGCTGTGCCGATAGAGCAGGGCGGTGCCGGCGTCGTTTTCCAGCTCCGCAATGCGTCGGCTGATGGCCGAAGGCACGATGTGCTGCCGCTCGGAAGCCGCCGCCAGGCTGCCTTCCTCGATTACCGAGACCAATACCTGCAGCGATTCCAGATCGAAACGCATGGTCGTCCATTCCCCCTTCGTGTTGAAGCCTTCTCCTTTGGAGATGGCTCGCTTGATTATTTAGCGTTTTTTGGTCTGGCGAGAAGTGTCCATGATGCATTCATCGAGCGCGGCAATGTTGTGCGCTGCACGATATGGAGTAAAGAGGAGACAACATGGCACAGCCAGATCAACCCTTGCCGCTGCAAGGCATCAAGGTGATCGAGTTGGGGTCGCTGATCGCCGGCCCTTATGCCGGCACGCTGCTGGCCCAGTTCGGCGCCGAGGTCATCAAGATCGAGACCCCGGTCAACGGCGACCCGCTGCGCAAATGGCGCAAGCTGCACGATGGCACATCCCTGTGGTGGTATTCGCAGAGCCGGAACAAGAAATCGGTCACGCTCAACCTCAAGTCGGAACGCGCTCAGCAGATCGTCCGCGATCTGGTGAAAGATGCCGACGTCGTGATCGAGAACTTCCGCCCGGGTCTGATGGAAAGCTGGGGACTGGGCTGGGAGCAACTCTCGGCCATCAACCCGAAGCTGGTGATGGTGCGCATTTCGGGTTACGGGCAGAGCGGCCCGTACCGCGAGCGGCCCGGATTTGCCGCGATTGCCGAGTCGATGGGTGGCCTGCGCTACCTGTCTGGCTACGCCGATCGGCCTCCGGTACGCGTGGGCGTGAGCCTGGGCGATTCGCTGGCGTCCCTCTACGGCGTGATTGGCGCGCTGCTGGCCATGCATCACGTCAAGGCCAATCGCGGCACCGGGCAGTTCATCGACGTGGCGCTGTACGAAGCGGTGTTCGGGATCATGGAAAGCCTGATCCCCGAGTATGCGATGTTCGAGCACGTGCGTGAGCGCACCGGTTCAAGCCTGCCGGGCATTTCGCCCTCCAACACCTACCTGTGTGCCGACGGCAACTACGTGATCATCGCGGGCAACGGCGACGGCATCTTCAAGCGCCTGATGCAGGCCATCGGCCTGCCGGAGTTTGCGGAGGACGCGCGCTTTGCCGACAACGCCAAGCGCGTCCAGCACAACGATCTGCTCGACGGGGTGATCGGCGAATGGACCGCGCGTCATCCGATCGACGCTGTGCTGCAGGTGCTGGAGCAAGCCGATGTGCCGAGCGGGCGCATCTATACCGCCGCCGACATCGCACGCGATCCGCAATATGCGGCGCGTGGCATGATCGAGCGCCACACCTTGCCCGATGGCCAGCCTATCGACTTGCCGGGCATCGTGCCCAAGCTGTCCGCCACGCCGGGCAGCACGCGCTGGGTCGGCCCCGAGCTGGGTGAGCACACCGACGAGGTGCTGCACGCGCTCGGACTCGACGCTGCCGCGCTCGACAGCCTGCGCGCCGAAGGCATCATCTGACAGCGGGATCGCACATGACACCTCAGACCTTGTTCGCAAAGCTGTGGCAACGCCACGCCGTGCGTGATACCGACGATGGCCACACGCTGCTTTACATCGACCTGCATCTGGTCAATGAAGTGACCAGCCCGCAGGCGTTCGAAGGACTGCGCATCAGCCGGTTGCACCCGTGGCGGCCCGCCTCAGTGCTGGCCACCGAAGACCATAACGTGCCGACCGCCAACCGCGCCGCCGGCATTACCGATGACATCGCGCGGCGTCAGGTCGAGGCGCTGCGCAGCAACTGCGCGCGCTTCGGCATTACCGAATACCCGATGCAGGACGCGCGTCAGGGCATCCTGCACGTGATCGGGCCGGAGCAGGGGGCCACGCTGCCAGGCATGACGATCGTCTGCGGCGATTCGCATACCACCACGCACGGCGCATTCGCCACGCTGGCATTCGGTATCGGGACGTCCGAAATCGAACACGTGCTGGCCACGCAATGCCTGATCGTCAAAAAGATGAAGACGATGCGCGTGCTGGTGGAGGGCGACCTGTCGCCCGGCGTGACTTCCAAGGACGTGGCGCTTGCGCTGATCGGCCGTATCGGCACCGCGGGCGCCACCGGGTATGCCATCGAATTTGCCGGCTCGGCCATCTCTGCGATGAGCATGGATGCACGCATGACCCTGTGCAACATGGTCATCGAAGCCGGAGCACGCTGCGGCATGGTCGCCGTGGATGACAAAACCATCAACTACCTTCGCGGGCGGGCGCGTGCGCCGCAGGGCGCGCAATGGGACGCCGCGCAGGCGTACTGGCGCACGCTGCGCAGCGATGAAGGGGCGCAGTTCGATCGGACTATCGCACTCGACGCGACCACGATTCGCCCACACGTCACCTGGGGCACCTCGCCCGAGATGGTGGTCACCATCGACGGCCGTGTGCCCGACCCGGCCGAGGAAAGCGACCCCATCAAGCGGCAAGGCATCACCCGGGCGCTTACCTACATGGGACTCGAGCCGGGCACACCGCTGCGCGACATCGCACTCGACAAGATTTTCATCGGCTCGTGCACGAATGCACGTATCGAAGATCTGCGTGCCGCGGCGCGTGTGGTGGCCGGCAAGCACGTTGCGGCCAACATCGTGCAGGCGCTTGTGGTGCCGGGCTCCGGACTGGTCAAACGCCAGGCCGAGGCCGAAGGGCTCGACCGCATCTTCGTCGATGCCGGTTTTGAATGGCGCGACCCGGGGTGTTCGATGTGCCTGGGCATGAACGACGACCGCCTGCAGCCGGGCGAGCGCTGCGCGTCAACGTCCAATCGCAATTTTGAAGGGCGGCAGGGCGCTGGCGGGCGCACCCATCTGGTCAGCCCGCCAATGGCGGCTGCCGCAGCAATCGCGGGGCATTTCGTTGCCGTCAGCGAACTTGGCGCCGATGTTTTGGGGAGGAACAACGATGCAGGCTTTTGATTCGATTGACGGACTGGTGGTGCCGCTTGACCGCGCCAATATCGACACCGACGCCATCCTGCCAAAGCAATACCTGAAGATGATCGGCAAGACCGGTTTTGGGCCTTACCTGTTCGACGAGTGGCGCTATCAGGACCGCGGTGAACCGGAGCAGGATTGCTCGACGCGCCCGCGCGTGCCGGATTTTCCGCTCAATCAGGCCCGCTATGAGGGCGCGCAGATCCTGCTGGCGCGCGAGAACTTCGGTTGCGGCTCCAGCCGCGAGCATGCGCCGTGGGCGCTCCGGGATTGGGGCATCCGCGCGCTCATCGCCCCGAGCTTTGCCGAGATATTCCATGGCAATTGCTTCAAGAACGGGCTGCTGCCGATCGTGCTGGACACCGACGTGGTAGACCGCCTGTTCGGGGCCGTCGCACGCACGCCCGGCTATCGGCTGCAGGTCGACCTGGCGGGGCAGTCGGTAACGACGCCGGACGGCAACGTGTACCGCTTCGACATCGACCCTTTCCGAAAAGACTGCCTGCTGCGCGGGCTCGATGAAATCGGCCTGACGCTGCAGCACCGCAGCGCCATCGCCGCATTCGAGCAGGCGCGCCGCACCGCGGAACCCTGGCTATTCAACTCACCAGCATAAGCCGGCACAACACACAAAAAGCAGCCGCATATCCCTATCTTCCAAAGGAGACAACGATGGAAACCCAACAAGCGGTCGCTGCGGGCAAGCCCTGGCATGCAGACCTGACCCCCACGCACTGGCGCGTGCTGACCGGCAGCTTTCTGGGCTGGATTTTCGACGGCTACGAAGCCTTCGCGCTCGTCGTCGTGCTATTCCCGATGCTGCATTCGCTGCTCACACCCGCACAGCTGGCGACGCCGGCCCTCTACGCCGGCATCGTCATCGGCGTGACTCTGCTCGGCTGGGGGATCGGCGGCCTGGTGGGCGGCGTGATGGCGGACTATGTCGGGCGCAAGCGGATGATGCTGTGGTCGATCTTTCTGTACGCGCTGTTCTCGGGCCTGACCACGTTCTCGCAGACGTTCGTGCAGTTGTGCGCGCTGCGCTTCATCACCGGTCTGGCGATGGGCAGCGAATGGAGCACGGGCATCTCCCTGCTTGCCGAAACCTGGCCGGAAAAGGCGCGCGCCAAGGGCGCCGGCTTCCTGCAATCCGGTTTTGGCTGGGGCACGCTGATTGCTGCGCTGATCTGGTTTGGTCTGTCGTCGTCGCTCCCGATGGGCCAGGAAACCTGGCGGCTGATGTTTGCCCTCGGCGCACTGCCCGCGTTCTTCGTGCTGTACATCCGCCGCGGTGTCGAGGAGTCGGAAAAATGGAAGCAGGCCGTGCGTGAAAAGCGCTGGAGCGCCACCGGCGCGGCAGGCAAGGGCGGCAGCGACAAGCGGCCCTTCACGCTGTCCCAGTTGTTCCGCGAACCGGAGGCTCGTCGCCGTACGTTCGTCACGCTGCTGCTTTCGGTGGTCACCACCGTCGGCTGGTGGGCGATCTCGAGCTGGCTGCCGACCTTCACCATCGGACTCGCCAAGGAACAAGGTCTGGCCAACCCGGCCGGCTGGGGCTCGAAGATCACGATTCTTTACACGGTGGGCGCCATTGTTGCCTACATGGCCGCCGGCTTCATCATCGACGCCATTGGCCGCCGCCGCTTCCTGTTCCTGACGTTCCTGGGCTCATTGGCGACGACCTACGTGACCTACGCGATGACGACCTCGGTTGAATCGATGTCCGTCGTCGCGCCCATCAACGGCTTCTTCACGCTGGGCTGCGCCTATGTGTGGATGGCGATCTATCCGGCAGAGCTGTTCGGCTCGACCGTACGCTCGACCGCGTGCAGTTTCGTCTTCAATGCTGCGCGCCTGATCGCCTGGGTGTTCCCGATCATCGCCGGCTCGTTGATCCACTCGTTCGGTGGCGTCGCCAATGCGGCACTGGCGCTTGGCTCTGTCTACGTCCTCGGGCTTGTATTGCCGTGGTTCCTGCCGGAAACGCAGGGGGAAGGTCTACCACACTAAGCGCCCATCCCTACGGCACTTTGGCTGCGCGGCGAAATCGCCGCGCTTTTTTTTTGAGAAGAGAAGGGGATTGAGGCCGCTGCCGACACGCACTGAGGCTCAGGGATGTGCCGGGGTGCCGAGCGACGCTGCCGTGCTTCGACGTGCCATTTGCGTCGTCAAACGCTGCGGCCGCGTACCGGCGTCATTCGTCCATCAACCGAACCCTGACCTTCTTGCCCTTCAACGTGTCGGCGTTGAGCTTGCGCAGCGCGTCGAGCCGTGCGAGCAGGGCCAGCGCAAACGCAGCGGTTTTGCCGCTGCCCGTTTTTGCCTGCGCGATCAGATCGTGGCCGGCAGGGGCGATCGGCAGGCTTGCGGCCTGAATATAACTGCGCGCGCCGCATAGCGCACAGCGGAACAGCGGCCTTTGGCCCTCATCCTTGATGACGACGTCGGACAGCTCCCACTGCGTGCCGCAGCTCTGGTTTTTGCTCGTGTCTTTTATTTAACATAATGCAAATTATGAGAAATATAGACGCATGCGCTGAGTGGTGCGGGACATCGTCCGGCCAGCCTCGCAGCGCGCATCTCGCCATTCTCGCCAATTCACTCGGCCATCGCCGGCACCACCTCGACGCGCTTCGGCACGCCCGTCACGATCGTCGCGACGGCAGTGGCCAGCACCACGGCGGCGCCAATGAACACACCAGCTGCGCCGTTCGCGTCGAACACCAAGCCACCGGCTGCCGCGCCGGTGGCGATCGCGAGCTGTACGGCTGCAACAATCAGGCCACCCGCGCTTTCGGCTTCATCGGGCACGGTGCGCGTCACCCATGTCGACCACGCCACCGGCACGCCGCCAAACGCCATGCCCCACAGCGCGATCAGCACAGCGTCGATGACCGGTGCGCGGCCCAGCGCCACGAGCGCGATGCCCAGCACGACCATCAACGCGGGCATTGCGATCAGCATTGGGCGCAGCCGGTGTTCCAGCACGCGGCCGGCCAACGATGTGCCGACGAAGTTGGCAATGCCGTAGCCCAACAGGATGGCCGACAGCCCGTTCACGCCAACGCCCGCCACCTGCTCCAGGAACGGCCGCAGGTACGTGAAGAACGCAAAGTGCCCGGTGAACACCAGGATCGTCGCGAACATCCCGATGCCCACGCTCGGACGGCGCAGCACGTCGATCAGCGTGCGCAGGCGCGTTGTGCCACTTGGCGCCATCGACGGCAGCGTCGAGACCTGCGACACAAACGCCATCACTCCCAGTCCCGCTGAGGCCAGGAACACATTGCGCCAGCCGATCAGGTGGCCGAAGTAGCTGCCCAGCGGCGCGGCGGCAATCGTGGCGACGGCCACGCCGCTGAAGATGATCGATAGCGCCCGCGGCACCAACGCCGGTGGCACGAGCCGCATTGCGGTGGCGGTCGCCATGGTCCAGAAGCCGCCCAGTGCAATGCCAAGCACAACGCGGCCGATCAGGATCGTCGTGAGGCTGGTTGCAAACGCCACCGCAAGATTGGATGCCACAAGCAGCACCGAGAATGCGAGCAGCACGCGCCGCCGGTCGATGGACCGCGTGACAGCGGCGGTCAACAAGCTGGTGACCAGCGCAACCGTTGCCGTGGCCGTGACGGCCTGCCCTGCCACGCCTTCGGTCACGCCCAGGCTTTCCGCCATGGGCGTCAGCAGGCTTGCAGGCAGGA
Source organism: Ralstonia pickettii (assembly GCF_001699815.1). Lineage (GTDB taxonomy): Bacteria > Pseudomonadota > Gammaproteobacteria > Burkholderiales > Burkholderiaceae > Ralstonia > Ralstonia thomasii. The sequence continues at coordinate 27,535 of NZ_MCGB01000002.1, forward strand.
ATTCGGCCGTGACCAGCCCGAACACGCCCAGTGCCATTGCAAAGACAGCACCCCAGGCCGGTTCACGCGGGGCCGCGATTGACGCGGCAGTGGAGATTCCGGGATTCATGCGTCGTTCCGTCGAAAACATCAGGGAAAATACCAATAAGGGCGCATGGTAGGGCCCGATAGCCGGACGGTCTATGGCATACACTCCGACCTTGTTGATCAATCGTCCGGATTTTCGACATGCTGACTCCCCTGCCCGACGTGCACGACCTTGTTAGCGAGCTGCTGCTCGGCATGCGGCTGAGCGGCGTCCAGTACCGCCGTATCCACGTGGCGCGGCCCTTCGGGCTGAGCTTTGGCAAGGCGCCGGGGCGTGCGCAGTTTCACTTCGTGGGGCGCGGGCCGGTGCTGCTGCGCGACGCGTCGGGGGCGACGATGCGGCTGGAAGCGGGCGATGCGGTGTTGCTGCCGCAGGGCACCCCGCACGCGTTGCTGTCCGATCCGGATGCGCCGTGCCGCGAGATCGCCGGCTTTGAATCCGCGAAGATCTGCGACACGGTGGCGTCGGTTGGCGTCGGGGCGGAAGCGGCCCCGGGCGATGCGCTCATTTTCAGCGCCTGCATGGAGCTGGATCTGGGCGGCATGCAGCCCTTGGTGGGCACGATGCCGGAGTTCATGCACGTCGGCACCTTGCTCGCGCGCTACCCGGAAATCCGCCCGATGCTCGACGCGATGGAGCGCGAATCGTGCTCGGAGCGCGCAGGTTTTGCCGGTATCCTCGCGCGGCTGGCGGACGTGGTGGCCGCCTTCATCGTGCGCGGCTGGGTGGAGTGCGGCTGCGGCGACGCCACGGGCTGGGTGCAGGCGCTGCGCGAGCCGAAACTCGGTCCGGCGATCGTCGCCCTGCATCGTGACCCAGGGCGCAACTGGAGCGTCGCGGAGCTGGCAGCGCAAGCCGGGGTCTCGCGCTCGGTGTTTGCCGAGCGCTTCCTTGCAGCGACCGGAATGACGCCCGTGCGCTATCTGACCGAGCTGCGGATGCGGCTCGCCGCGCAATGGATCACGCGTGACCGCGAGGCGATCGAAGCCGTCGCGTACCGGCTCGGCTATGGGTCGCTCGCTGCGTTCAGCCGCGCGTTCAAGCGGGTGGTCGGACGACCGCCGGGGGCCATGCGCGCGGAGGGTGCGGAAGCCGACGCGTGACGGTCAGCGATGACGATAGCGCTGCGCCGCGTGCCGAATCTCCTTGCTGAATTCCGCGCAGGCATGCGTCATCAGGTCCGCCGATCGGTAGACCATGTAGACGCTGAAGTCGGGTAGTTCGTCTTCCATGGGGAGCACCTCCAGCGCGCCCGAAATCGTACGCAGCGGCCCCAGTGTGTTGGTGAAGACAAAATCCGACCACATGCTCACCAGGTCCGTCTTGGTAGCCAGTTGCAGGCCGAGCAGGTTGGAGCCGCTCTGCACGATCCGGTGCGGGATTTCCAGCCGGTGCAGCCGCATTAGGCTTGCCATCGGGCTGCCAGGGTCATCCAGCGGGTCCAGCACCAGCCAGTCGGCATCCAGGAGCGAGCGCAGCTTGCGCGTGCGCCGTAGCGGATGACCGGGGCGCACCGCCAAGCGCATCGGCACGGAGAATAACGGCTCCCACTGGAAGCTGCTCGTGCCGGGCCCGCTGTTGGTGGAGATCAATCCCAGATCGATGCGGCCTTCGCGCAGACCTTCAAGAATCTGCTGCGAGCGCTGTTCGAAACCGCGCAACGCCACATTGGGAAAGCGCGTGCGGAATGCCGCCATGGCATCCGGTAGCGGGCCGCTGGAGGCGACGGCGGTAAAGCCGATGTTCAGTTCGGCCTCTGCGTGGCCGCGAATGGCTTCGATGTCTTCCAGCGCGTGACGCAGTTCCTGCTCGACCACGCTGGCCCGTTTGACGAGCGCCATCCCATACGCCGTCAGGCTCACGCCGCGCACCGAACGCGACAGCAGCGTGACGCCGAGCTCCCGTTCCAGTTCCGCAATCGCCTTGGACAACGCCGGCTGCGAGATATGCAACCCGCGCGAGGCCTCGTGAATGCTGCCGTGCTGTGCCACGGCAAGCAGGATGCGCAACTGGTGCAGCTTCACCTCGCTCTCCTCCTCGCTCATTGCACACGGTTGGGTGTGCGTCTCGCCTCACGCCTTCACGGGCTTTCCCTGATAGCGGATATATGCCGGTTATGACGGTGATTCTATTTGGTTATCGAGATGAATATTTGCGATTTTTTCAGCGCCCGCGTTCCCTGAATACTGCAAGCACCCAAGGCTCAGAGAAGCCCTTTCCAACATCGTGGACGGAGACCCCATGAACGACGCCACCTTGCAGACTACGGCCCTGCCCGCCTCGGCCGTTGCTGCGCCCAAGCCCGCCGGCCAGGCGCGATTGATCGCCGCGTGCTCGATCGGCAATGCGCTGGAAATGTACGACTTCACGGTCTACAGCTTCTTCGCGCTGATGATCGGCAAGCTGTTTTTTCCCTCCGACAGCGCGTACGGCTCGTTGCTGCTCGCGGTGGCGACGTTCGGCATCGGCTTTGTGATGCGGCCGCTGGGCGGTTTCGTCATCGGCAACTACGCAGACCGCCACGGACGCAAGGCCGCGATGACGCTGACAATCGGGCTGATGGTCATCGGCACGCTGTGCCTGGCGGTTGCGCCCACATACGCCACCGCAGGCCTGCTCGGCCCGCTGGTGATCCTTGCCGGGCGGTTGCTGCAGGGCTTCTCGCTGGGCGGTGAAATCGGCGCGTCGACGGCGATGCTGATGGAGTCCGGCGGTATCCGCGGGCGCGGTTTTCGCGTGAGCTGGCAGTTGGGCAGCCAGGGCATTGCAGCGCTGTGCGGCGCGCTGACTGCGGCCATTCTGTACGGCAGCCTGTCGCCGGAAGCGCTGCAGAGCTGGGGCTGGCGTGTGCCGTTCTTCCTTGGCCTGCTGATTGCGCCGGTGGGCCTGTATATCCGCTCGCACCTGGATGAAACGCACACCGCCGAGGCGCATGCGCCGAGCCCGCTCGGCACCTTGTTTCGCGACCACGGCGGGCTGGTCATCAAGGGCGTGCTCACGATCATCGGCGGGACAGTCGGCACGTATCTGGTCATCTACTTCATGCCGACCTACATGATCCGCGAGCTGCATCTGCCGGCTTCGCTGTCGCTGCTGGCCGGTTGCGTGACGGGGCTGACGAGCTTCGGCGCGTCGCTCCTTTCCGGTTGGCTGGCCGACCGCCTGCCGCGCCGCAAGCCTCTGGTGGTGGGCGCAACGCTGGTCACCGTGGCGGCGCTCTATCCGGCCTTCTGGCTGATGACGCATTACCCGAGCGTGCCGCTGGTGCTGGCACTGTCGGCGTTGCTCACCGGCACGCTGTACCTGGGCACCACGCCCATGCTGCTCATGATGATGGAGCTGCTGCCCATCAAGGTGCGCGCCAGCGGCCTGTCGGTCATCTACGCGATCGGCGTCACGGTGTTTGGCGGCTCGTGCCAGTTTGTCGTGACGTGGCTGCTGGCCCGCACCGGCAATCCGCTCTCCCCTGCCTTTTACATGATGGCGTGCAGCGCCATCACGCTGCTGACCGTGCTGAGCCTGCGCGAAGCGCGCGAAACTGATTGACCCCGGATTCCCATCCCCAACCCCGGAGCCCCGACATGACGAAAGCCCCCACGCTCACGCCGTTCCAACTGTTGCCGCATCTCCTGCCGCCCGTCCATATCGATGCAGAAACGTTCGTCAACATCCGCCGTCAGATCCACGCGCAGCCCGAACTCGGTTTCGAGGTGGGCGCCACCAGCACGTTGGTGGCCGATCTGCTCAAGAGTTGGGGTTACGAGGTGCACACGGGCATCGGCAAGAGCGGCGTGGTGGGCCAACTGAAGCTGGGCAACGGCACGCGCCGCCTTGGCATTCGCGCGGACATGGACGCCCTGCCCATTGTTGAAGCGACCGGCCTGCCTTACGCCAGCCGCAACCACGGCAAGATGCATGCGTGCGGCCACGACGGGCACACCGCCATCCTGCTCGCCGCAGCCAAGGCGCTGGCCGAGAGCCGCGATTTTGATGGCACGCTGAACCTCATCTTCCAGCCCGATGAAGAAAACCTGTGCGGTGCGCGCGCCATGATCGAAGACGGCCTCTTCGAGCGCTTCCCCTGCGATGCCGTCTATGCCTTGCACAACATGCCGGGCGTGCCGGCCGGCAGCTTCCGCGTGCTGCCGGGACCGGTGAGCCTGTCCTCCGACGTGGCCGACGTCACCATCAAGGGCATGGGCGGACACGGTGCGATGCCGCATCGCGCGCGTGATCCGATTGCCGCGTCGGCCGCCATCATCACCGCGTTGCAAACCGTGGTCGCACGCAATGTCGCGCCTGACGACACGGCGGTGGTGTCGGTCGGTTTCATTCGCGGCGGTGCAACGCACAACGTGATTCCCGAATCGGTGACGATTGGCCTGAATGTGCGCGCAGCGCGGCCGGAAACGCGTGCGCTGGTGGAAATGCGCATTCGCGAGATTGTCAGCCTGACCGCACAGGCGCATGGCGTCGAGGCGCAGATCGACTATCGTCAATTGACACCGCCCATGGTCAATACCGAGGCCGAGACGCAACTGGCGCAGCAGGTCTGTACTGAACTGGTGGGTGCGGCCAACGTCGTCACCCAGGCGCCCAAGGGGCTCAACGGCAGCGAAGACTTTGCCTGGATGCTCAATGAAGTGCCGGGCTGCTACTTGATCCTGGGTAATGGCGAAGGCGAATTCGGCGGCTGCATGGTGCACAACCCCGGCTACGATTTCAACGACCAGGTGTTGCCGTTGGGCGCAGCCGCCTGGGTGCGTCTGGCGCAGGCCTATCTGACCGCCGCGTGAAGTGAACTTCGAGTCAAGCAATGCAAGCGAATCCGAGCCACGCTGCAACACCTGCGGCCGCCAACGAAGAGATCGTCCAATGGAGCGCGATCGAACTGTCCCGGCGTATCCACGCGCGCGATGTGTCGTGCGTGGAAGTCATGGAAGCGTTCCTTGCGCAGATCGATCGTCATAACCCGACGGTCAATGCCGTCGTGGCCCGCATCGATGCCGAATCCGCCATCGACCAGGCACGCGAGCGGGATGTGCTGCTGTCGCAAGGTTTGTCCGGCGGCTGGATGCATGGCTTTCCGCAGGCGCCGAAGGATCTTGCGGCCACCGCGGGCATGGTGACGGCGATGGGCAGTCTCGCCATGGCGCGCAACGTGCCGACGCATGACAGCATCGTCGTCGAGCGCATTCGCCGGCAAGGCACGGTGTTGATCGGCAAGACGAATACGCCTGAGTTCGGGCTCGGCTCGCACACCTACAACCGCGTGTACGGCACTACGCGCAACGCCTGGAACCCCGAGCGCTCGGCCGGCGGCAGCAGCGGTGGCACGGCCGCCGCGCTGGCGCTGAACATGCTGCCCGTGGCCGACGGCAGCGACATGATGGGCTCGCTGCGCAACCCCGCGGCCTGGAACAACATCTACGGCCTGCGTCCGAGCCTCGGTCGCGTGCCTTACGGACCGACCGGCGACGTGTTCTTCCAGCAGTTGGGCACTGAAGGCCCCATGGCGCGCAATCCGCACGACCTCGCGTGGCTGCTCGCCACGCAGGCCGGCTACGACCCGCGTGCGCCGCTGTCGCTGAGTGACGATCCGGCGTGCTTCATGCAGCCGCTGCACCGGGATTTCCGGCAGGCCCGCATTGGCTGGTTGGGAGATTTCGGTGGCTACCTTGCCGTCGACCGCGAAGTGCTGGCCGTCAACGAGCATGCGCTCGACACGTTCGACACGCTGGGCTGCCATGTCGAGACCGTGCGGCCCTTCTTCGCCATGGACGCGCTATGGGAATGCTGGTGCACGCTGCGCGCGCTGAGCGTGTCCGGCAACCTCGGCCTGCTGTACGCCAACGCCGCCACGCGCGATTTGCTCAAGCCCGAAGCGATCTGGGAAATTGAGCACGGACGCAGCCGCACCGCCATCGACATCCACCGAGCCATCGCCACACGGGCAAGCTGGTACCAGGCGCTGCTGCGGCAGTTTGCGCACTACGATTTCCTCGTCCTGCCTTGCACGCAGGTTGCGCCCTTCCCCGCCGAAGAGCACTGGCCCAAGGCCGCAGCAGGCCGCGCGATGGACACATACCACCGCTGGATGGAAGTCGTGATTGGCGCCACGCTGGCGGGCGTGCCGGCCGCGAGCCTGCCGTCGGGCTTGACCGCCGATGGCCTGCCGCTGGGCCTGCAGGTGATTGCGCCGCCCCGGTCGGAGTTTGCGTTGCTGCAGCTTGCGGCCGCGTGGCACGAAGCGTTCGCGCCGGCACGTGCCGCGTCGCCGCTATTGGGCTGAGCGATGCACACGTGCCGTGTTTTCCCGGCACGCGCATAGCCAATCCCACACCGCGCGCACGGCAGCGTCTTCAAGCCGCGCAGATGGCGCCACGGCCCAGAACGCATAGCGCTGAATGACCGGCGCTGCGAAAGGCTGGACGAGCGTGCCCGCCTCCAGCGCATCGCGCACCAGGGGCAGGTTCGCCAGGATCACGCCTTGCCCCGCCATTGCCGCCGACATGGCATGCCCGTCGTCGGACAGCACGATGCCCGTGTCGTGCCTGAGCGTGTGCTCGATACCTGCCGCGCGCGCCCACATCGGCCAGGCAATCGGCTGCGGCAGTGTCCGCTGCCACTCGGAGTGGATAAGCGGCACGCGCGCCAGATCGTCGTGCGACCGCACGTTCAGGCCCGGGTGGCAGACCGGCGCATAGGCGTCGCCAAAGAGCCGCTCGGTGACGAGTCCTTCCCCGTGACGGGCGTATCGCCATAGCGCACGGCAAGGTCTGCGCTGCCGCCATGCAGGTCGACCACGGTGTCGGACGCATGAATGCGCAGATCCACCTCCGGATGCTGCGTAGCAAATTCACCCAGCCGAGGCACCAGCCAGCGCGCAGCAACCCCCACCGGTGCCGTGAGCGTCACGCGCTGACGCCCCGGTTGCGCTTGGGAGCTACGAATGGCATCGATGGCCTGCGCAAACGCATCAAAGCCGGTGTTGAGCACCGGATACAGCTGCTCGCCGGCATGAACAAGCGCCTCGTCATCCTCAGCGCACGCGGCGCTTTCGGTTACGGCCCCGGCCAGCGCATTGCCCACCTGAACCACGTCGAGGCCGGCGTCGCCACGGCATTCGGCTACATCGGCGTCACGGATGTGGCATCCGTCGCGATCGAATACGACGAATTTGCCGACAAGCGGTTACGCGCGTCCATCGCATCGGCGGAAAGCGAGGCCGATGCGCTGGTCGCCCGTCTGGCGGCCGCCGTGGAAGCGGCCTAGTCGATCAGCCGGCCGTCCGGCTCAAAAAACGGATGCGGGCCATCAAATTGCCCCACGTAGGCGAGATGGCTCACCAAGCCTTGCCCCGGCACCCACGCATGGACCTTGTAGGCCGGTGGCTCCATGACAAAACCGGGCGCAGCATCAGGGTCCAGATCCAGTGCGACCTGGTGTGCCGGCGATGGGCAAGTGGACGCCACCGTGCCCGCAAAACGCACGTCGATGGAGCGATGCAGGTGCCCGCAGATGATGCGCTCGACGTTGCCGGCGGCACGCACGATCTGCGCGAAGGCCGGGATATCTTCTTCGGCGAGCGATTGCACGTCCATGTGGCCGATGCCGGTGGCAAATGGCGGATGGTGCATGGCGATGACGGTCGGGCGTTGCGTTTCGCATGCCAGCGCTTCGGCCACCCAATCAAGGCGCGGTAAGCCCAGACGGCCGCCCGGATGGCCGGTGTCCAGCGTGTCGATCACGATCAGGCGCACATCGCCAATGTCGGTCCAGTACTGGAATGCACGCGTGTCCTGCGCGGCGGCCGGAATTGGCGCGAGCCAATCGGCAAAGGCTTCGCGTGCGGCATCACGGCCATCGTGGTTGCCGAGCACCGGCAGCATGCGGATGCCTGCCGCATCGAGCGGCGCCAGCACCGCACGCAGGTGGGCGTATTCCTCGGGCGCGCCGGCGTCGACCAGATCGCCGGTCAGGACGATAGCGTCTGGTTTCTCGGGCTGTGCCAGGATATGTGCCACGCAGCGTGACAAATAGGCCGCCGAATCTACGCGCCGATAAGCCAGTCGCCCCGGGCGCTTGATATGAAGGTCGGTCAGTTGCAGGAAGTGCATCGGCATCAGGCTTGCAAGGACAAGAGGCGGTCTGCCGGGATATCGAAGCCGACCGCATGGCCCAGCGCAAACTGCTGGCGGCCGGGCACATCGATGAACAACGGCGTGGCTGACACGCCCGCCACGCGCACGCGGGTGCGGAAGCCGAGAAACACCGCCGACTCGACCGTGCCCTTCAGCGCCGCCTGGGACGGGTCGGCCAGCACGGCATCTTCGGGACGGAAGAAGACCGCATTGCCGTCGCCGTCCGGCACGCGCACGCTGCCGCCCGCGCAGACGAACGTGCCATCCTGCCGCGTGCCGTCGAGCCGGTTCATGATGCCGATGAAATCCGCCACGTGCCGGTTGGCCGGCTGGAAGTAGATTTCGCGCGGCGTGCCGATCTGCGCAATGCGGCCGGCTTCCATGACGACAATGCGATCGGCCAGCGCCATCGCCTCTTCCTGGTCGTGCGTGACATAGATGGTCGTGATGCCGAGACTGCGCAGTAGGCGGTCCATCTCTGCACGCACGGACTCGCGCAGCTTGGCGTCGAGCGCCGTTAGCGGTTCGTCGAGCAGCAGCACGCGCGGCTCGGGCGCCAATGCGCGCGCCAGTGCCACGCGTTGGCGCTGACCGCCGGAGAGCTGATCGACACCGCGGTCCGCGTACGGAGTGAGTTGCATCATCTCCAGCAGCGTGTTTGCCCGGGCGCTGATCTGTGTGTCGGACAAGCCGTTCTGCCGGCGCTGGATGCGCAGGCCGTATTCCACATTGCCGCGCACGCTCAGGTTGGGGAACAGCGCGTAGTTCTGGAACACCATGCCGACGCGGCGGCGCTCGATCGGGCGTGCGGTCACGTCTTCATCGCCGAAGTGCACGGTGCCGCCGGCGTCCGGCGCCTCCAGCCCGGCGACGACGCGCAGCGTGGTGGTCTTGCCGCAGCCCGAGGGGCCGAGCAGCACGACGGTCTCGCCGGCGGCGATGTCGAGGTCCATCGACTCCAGCACGCGCTGGCCGCCGAAGTGTTTTCCGCAGCCACGCAGCCGGATGGGCACGGGCGCGAGATGTAGGGATTCGGTACTCATCGGGAAGCCTTTCCGTTGTTCACCCGCAGGCCGCCAAAGCGCTGCATCAGCACCAGCAGCGGCACGATCATGACGAAGAAGATCAGCGTGTAGGCGCTGGCAATTTCCAGCCGCATCGACGCATAGGTGTCGGCCAGGCCGACCGGCAGGGTTTTGGTTTCTGGCGTGTGCAGCATCCAGGTGAGGTTGAACTCGCCCACCGAGAGCGTCACCACCGTCAGCGCGCCGGCCAGGATGCCGGGTTGCACGTTGGGCAGCACGATGGTGCGAAAGCGCTGCCAGAACGACGCGCCCAGGCTGGCAGCGCCCTCTTCCAGCGTCTTCAGGTTCTGGCCTGCCGCCACGGCGGCAACCGAGCGCACCATGAACGGCAGCGTAAACACCACATGGCCGACGACGATGAACCAAAGGCTCTCGCGAAAGCCGCCAAAGCCGCCGTACGCCACGATCAAGCCCAGCGCCGTCGCCAAGCCGGGCAGCGCCACGGGCAGCGTCAGGAATTCTTCGATCAGGCGGCTCGCACGGCTCTGGCGCCGCGCCAGTACATAGCCTGCCGGCACGCCGGCCGCGAGCACGATCGCCAGCGTGCACAGCGCCACCAGCAGCGACATCCAGATCGACGCGTGATACATCTCCCAGACTTGGAAGACCCAATCCAGCGTCCAACCGCTCTTGAACCCGCGGATGTAGTTGCGCGTCAGGCCCACGGCCATCGACAACACGACCGGCACGATCAGGAACAGGCACAGCAGCAGCGTGATGAGCCACTGCGAAAGAGAAAGCACGCGTTTCATGCTGCGGCCCCACTTGGGCTACCACTCGCGGTGCGCGCAATCGCCAGCACCAGCCACGTCACCACGCCCAGCACCACCGACAGCGCTGCCGCCATCGCAATGCCCGCGTTGAGCGTGAACTCGGTATAGATCGTCATCGGCAAGACGTCGATATCGGTGGCGAGCGTGAAGGCGGTGCCGAATGCGCCCATCGACGTGGCAAAGCAGATCGCGCCGGAGGCGATCAGCGCAGGCGCCAGCCCTGGCACCAGCACATCGCGCGTGACCTGCCACGACGATGCGCCGAGCGAGCGCGCCGCTTCTTCCAGTGAACGATCGAGCTTTTCCGCCGCCGCCATCACCGTCAGCACAACGCGCGGAATCGAGAAATACAGGTAGCCGAGAAACAGCCCGCCGATGGAATAGGCGAACACCCATTTCTCACCGATGAGCTTGTGCGTGACGTCGCCCAGCAGTCCCTGGCGCCCCGCCAGCAGGATCACCATGAAGCCGACCACCACACCAGGAAACGCCAGCGGAAACGTCAGCATGGCGGTAATCATTTGCTTTCCCGGTACGTTGTGGCGCACCAGAAACAGCCCGGCGATGGTCGAGAGGACGAGCGTCGCCAGCGTGACTGCCGCCGACAGCATTACCGTCGAAAACAGGCTGCTGAGGTAGCGAGACGTGGTCAGCGCTGCGGTGTAGGTGGCAATCACGCCCTCGCTGCCGCTGACACGCAGCAGCGCGGCCATCGGCAGCAGCCAGAACGCGCAGAACAGCGCAACGGCCGGTGCCAGCAACGCCACCCGCCACCGAGCGGGCAACACCGCATCGTCGGGCAAGGTGGTTCGGGTGACGGTGCTCATGCTCAGCGGACCTCGTTCAGGTAGCGCGTGCCAAATGCCTGCTGGCCGGCTGCCATCTTGTTGAAGTCGACCGTCTTTGCACGGGCGTATTCGCTGGCCGGCAGGAAGCGCGAGGCGGCTTCCTTGCTCATGGCGCTGGCGCGCACCGGGCGCAGGTAGGCGTTGGCCCACAGCGTCTGGCCTTCGTCCGACAGGACAAAATCGAGCACCTTCTTGGCGTTCTCGGCATGCGGCGCGCCAGCTGTCAGGCTCATCACGTACGGCACGGCAATCGTGCCTTCCTGCGGGATCACGAATTCCACGTTCGCGTGATCCTTGTACTTGGCGCGGTAAGCGTTGAAGTCGTAGTCGAGCAGGATCGGGATTTCACCGGCCACGACGCGCGCGTAGGCTGTCTGCTTCGGCACGATCGGCGCGTTCTTCTTCAACTGCTTGAACCACTCGATGGCCGGGCCGAAGTCGTCAAGCGAGCCGCCCAGCGCCTGGTTGACCGCCACGGCGCCCACATAGCCGACGAAGGCGCTGCTCGGGTCGAGGTAGCCGACCATGCCCTTGTATTCGGGCTTGAGCAGGTCTTTCCAGGAACGCGGCACCGGCTTGCCTTCCAGCGCGTCCTTGTTGACGAAGAAGCCCAGCGTGCCGGAATGGATCGAGAAGAACGCGCCGTCCGGGTCTTTCATGCCGGCCGGAATGTCTTCCCAATGCTTGGGCTTGTAGTTGGCGACCAGGCCCTTTTCCTTGGCCTGATACGCAGACGTGATGCCGAGGTATGCCACGTCGGCCACAGGGTGCGATTTCTCCGCCAGCATCTGCGCGATGGCTTGGCCGGAGTTCTTGTTGTCGAACGGCACGGTAATGCCGGTCTTTTCCTTGATGGCCTTGATCTGGCTGGCCCAGTCGGCCCATTCGGGCGGGCAGTTGTAGCAGATGGCGACCTGCTGGCCCGCGGGCTGTGCCTGCACCGGCGTAGCCAGGGCGATGGCGCCGGCAGCCACGAGGCCGCACGCGCGCAGCCATTGAACGAGACGTTTCATCGAGACGCTCCTTGCGTATCAGACGTGAGGGAAGAAACAACGGAGAGAGACGTTTCAGCCGGCGCTCGGGCCAGCGTGCCGCCCGCCAGCAGGCGGTGCGGCAAGGTAATCGAGGGGACCACCTCGCCGGCGATGCGGCGAGCCAGCGCCGTGGCCGCATCGGTGCCGATCCGGCGGTGCGGCTGCGCCACGGTGGCCAGCGTGGGCGAGAGCCACTGCCCTATCGCCAGGCCATCAAAGCCGACCACGCTCACGTCTTCGGGCACGCGCAGGCCCATCTCGCGCAGCGAGCGGATGGTGAGCAGCGCGAGGCGGTCGTTGCTGCAGAAAATGGCGGTCGGGCGCGGCGGTGCGAGCAGCCGGGCCAACTCGGCGGGCAGCATGGCATCGGCATTGAAGTCAATTTCGACGGGCGGCTGCGGCGCAATGCCGGCCGCCTCCAGCGCTTCGCGGTAGCCGTCGTGGCGCAGGGCCGCACGGTCCGAGGCCGCCAGCGTGCCGGTGAGCATACGGATCTGTCGGTGCCCTTGCGCCAGCAACGCGCGGATGGCGTCGCGCGCAGCGGCCCGGTTGTCGACCGTCACGCAGCAGCGCGCCGGAATGCGTGCCTGGCCGACCGTGTCGTTGTAGACCAGCACATAAGGCACGTGCTCGGCGTCCAGTCGATCGAGATGCGGATTGGCGGCTGCATCGGCCACGGTCAGGATCAGACCGTCGACACGTTGCTCGAGCATGGTCTCGATGGCGCGGGCCTCGCGCTCGCGGTCGTAGGCGGTCGTCATGAGCATCACACGCTGGCCGGTGATGGATGCGGCTTCCTCGATGCCCTGCATGCACTCGGCAAACACGGGGTTGGCGAGCGACGGCAGCACCACGCCAAGCAAGCCCGTGCGCTCGGCGCGCAACTGGCGGCCCAGCGCGTTCGGGCGATAGTGCAGCGCATCCATGGCCGCCTGCACTCGGGCCAGCGTCGAGGCACTCACCCGCTCCGGCGTATTGACCGCCCGCGACACGGTGGCAATCGAAATGCCGGCGTGCGTCGCCACGTCCTTGATGCTGCTGCCCACTACGCGCCCCCGGGAAGGTGTAAACGTTTACATGCTAGGTGCGCGCAGTGACTGTTTCATGACAATCGATGCTGCGATGCAGCCATTACCGCAACGCAGCATCGCCAGCGTTGCGCATGGCAAAGTTACAAAGCTCGCATATGCTTCTTACGAACATGGGCAAGCTGGGGGCGCCAATGCGCGCGCAGCGGCATGGCCCACTTGCTGCTGTGCTGTCCTCGCTGCCTGCTCTGGAGACCCCATGCGCGTATCGCCTGTATTTGATGTGCCGACCACCGCCCTGCCCGCGCTGATGCAGCACTACGGCATGGTGCGAGCGCAATCCCTGGCCTTGACGGCGCAGTTGTCCGACGCCGATGCCACCGTCCAGTCCATGGACGACGCCAGCCCCGCCAAATGGCACTTGGCCCATACGACGTGGTTCTTCGAGGAGTTCATCCTTGGCCCCAACGTGCCGGACTATCGCTCACCCGATGCTCGCTACCGTTACCTGTTCAATTCGTACTACGAAACGGTCGGTGCGCGGCACCCGCGCCCGCGCCGGGGCATGCTCACGCGCCCCACGCTCGACGAGGTGCGCGCCTACCGCGCCCATGTCGATGCGGCCATGCAGCGCTTGCTGGCCGGCGGCGTATCGGACGATCTTGCCCGTCTGGTGACCCTCGGCCTGCACCACGAACAGCAGCACCAGGAGTTGCTGCTGACCGATCTTCTCCACCTGTTTGCGCAGAACCCGTTGTGCCCGGCCTATGCCCAAGCGCCCGTAGCACGCGTGCACGCGGCCCCGGTGCAACCGGGTTGGGTCAGCTTCCAGGGCGGCGCCGTACAGATCGGCAGAACCGATACGGGAACCGATACTGACTTCATGTTCGACTGCGAAGGCCCGCGTCACACCGTGTGGCTGGAGGCGTATGCGCTGGCCACGCACCCTGTCACCAACCGCGAGTGGCTCGCCTTCATGCAGGACGGCGGCTATTGCCAGCCAACGTTGTGGCTGGCCGACGGCTGGGCGTGGGTGCAGCGGGAAGGCATTGACGCCCCGCTCTACTGGCGCGCCGGCATGGATGAGGCTGAAGGCTGGCAGCAGATGTCGCTGCACGGCCTGCAGCCGGTCGATCTGGACGCGCCGGTCACGCACGTCAGCTTTTACGAGGCCGATGCCTACGCCCGCTGGGCCGGCGCCCGCCTGCCGACGGAAGCCGAATGGGAGCACGCCGCCGAAGGCCTGCCCGTGCAAGGCAACTTCGCCGGCCGCGGCGCGCTACGCCCGCTTCCCGACCACGGCATCGCCCAGGCCGGCAGCCTGCGTCAATTGTTCGGTGATGTGTGGGAATGGACCGCCAGCCCTTATGGCCCGTATCCGGGCTTCGAGCCGGCCGAGGGCGCCGTGGGCGAATACAACGGCAAGTTCATGTGCAGCCAGATGGTGCTGCGCGGTGGATCGTGCGTGTCGCCCGAGGGGCATCTGCGGGCGACGTATCGCAACTTCTTCTATCCGCACCAACGGTGGCAGTTCACCGGAGTGCGGCTGGCGCGGCGGGCGTGAAGCGCATCACGCCCGGCACCGGCGCTGACGTGCCGGGCCGTTCGGGCCGCGTCTAGCGGTTGCTGTCAAACAGCATGTTGGTGGGCGTGCCGATCGTATCCCGACCGGCCGGGCTGGGCGCACCGGCGCCGCGTTTGGCGGGCGGCATCGGCGTTGGCACATCCGGCGCTGCAGGCTTGGCAGGCTGCGAGACTGCGGCCGCAGGCGCCGGTGCTGCAGCAGGCTTGCCGGATTGCTCCGCCAGCTTGCGCCGGCGCGATTCCAGCCCCGCAGCAATCTCATCCTGGTGATACCGCTTGGCGAAGTCGATCACGTCCATCTTCTGCTGATTGCGCAGGTTCATGTCGGCGCCCTCGTCCAGCAGGAGCTTGACGGTGGTGATGTGCCCGCCCATGACGGCCATCATCAGCGGCGTGGTCGCGTTGGGGCTTTCGGCATCGATATAGGCCGCGTGGTCGAGCAGGTATTTGACGATGTCGTCATACCCATTGGTGGCGGCGTAATGCAGCGCGGTCCAGCCGGTCTTGTTGACCTCCACGTCGTACGTTTCCACCATCAGCTTCACCATGGGCAGCAGGCCCTGGTACGCGGCCATCATCAGCGCGTTTTCACCTGCGGCATTGGTGCGCTCGAAATCGATGTTCTTGGCGCGGATGAGCGCCTCGGCCACCTCGATGTTCTTCTCCTTGAGCGCATCCACCAGCAGCGGCGTGCCATCGCGGGTCTTCAGGTTGGGGTCGACGCCCTGCGCGACATACTTCTGCACCAGCGCCGGGCGGTTGTATTCGACGGCGTTGCGCAGATCGTCCTGCGGCGTGGCGAATGCGGCACCCGACAACGCCATGGTCAGCGCACCAGCCAGTGCGATTTTTTTCATCGCTTGCTTCAAGTTATCGCGGTATCGCATTGAATAGATTGAAGAAGTTCTCGGTGGTGGCGCTGGCAATCCGCTCGAGTGGTTCGCCGCGCAGCGTAGCCAGGAATTCGCCCACGTGCCGCACATACGCCGGCTCGTTCGTCTTGCCTCGGAACGGCACCGGCGCCAAGTACGGCGAGTCGGTCTCGATCAGCATGCGGTCCAGCGGCACCTTCCTGGCGGTTTCCTGCAGGTCCACCGCGTTCTTGAACGTCACGATGCCCGAGAAGGAGATATAGAAACCCAGGTCCAGCGCGGCCTTGGCCACGTCCCAGGTCTCAGTAAAGCAATGCATGACGCCGCCTGCGGCCTCGGCGCCCTCTTCGCGCATGATGGCCAAAGTGTCCTCAGCCGACGAGCGCGTGTGGATCACCAGCGGCTTGCCGGTCTGCTTCGACGCGCGAATATGCGTACGAAAGCGATCGCGCTGCCATTCCATGTCGGCCACGGTACGGTCGCCCAGGCGGTAGTAGTCGAGCCCGGTTTCGCCGATGCCGACCACGCGCGGATGATCGGCCAGCGTCAGCAGACGCTCGAGCGTGGGCTCTTCAATGGACCGGCCTTCTTCGACGTCGGCCTCAGCGTCGGGATGCACGCCCACGGTGGCGTACACGTTGGGCTCCTGCTCGGCAATCTCCAGCACACTCGGAAAATCCTCCAGCGTGACGGAAATGCAGAGTGCGTGCGTGACGCGGTTCTCCCGCATGCGCGTCAGCAGCTCAGGCAGGCGCGCGCGCAAGTCGGGGAAATTGATATGACAGTGGGAATCGACAAACATCGAATAATCAGAAAGTTACGGCGTAAACTTCGTGCGCCGTATCAGGAAAAAATCAAAGTGTTTGGGTGGGGCGCTGCGAATTGATCTGTTTGCCCAGCACCTCTTCGATCACACGGCGCAGCACGCGGCACTGCTCATCTTCGCCAAGGTGCACGCCAATGCCCGGCGTCTTGGCCGGCGTGCCCACCGGCGTGATCCAGGCTACCTTGCCGGCCACCTGATACTTCTGCGGGCGGTCCAGCAGCGACAGCACGAGGAAGACCTCCTCGCCAATCCGGTAAGGGCGCTGTGTCGGCACGAAGATGCCGCCGTTCTTCAGGAACGGCATGTAGGCGGCGTGCAGGCCAGCTTCATCCTTGATGGCCAGCGAGACGATGCCCGGACGGGTCGGTGCGCCTGAAGCCGTGCCGGGTGCAGCGGGGGTGCCAGGGGTGACGGGAGTGCCGGGCGTACGAAGAGGTGCAGTGCTCACAGGGTGTCCACAGAGTGCAAACGTTCAGGTGCGGGTTCGGGTTCAGGCAGACGGAAAGAGCTGCCGGTAATCCAGCAAAAGGCTTTCGATGACGAGCCGCGCGGCCAGCGGATGCTGCTCGGAGCGGCGCCGCTGCGGCAAGGCACGCGCAAAACGTTCCAGGCGGTCCAGCGGAATGGTATTCGCGCAACGTTGCAGCACATCGCGCTGCGCCGGAAAGTAGCGCGGACGCCCCGCCAAGCGTGCCGCCATCAAGTCAAAGACCCATCGGTGCATGGTACTGAGAACGGCCGGGACCGACAATTTTTGTAAATGGTCGGCCGTGGCCAGTGCATCGAGCTTTGCGCCCTGGCCGAGCTGTTCAAGCAGGAATTGCAGCAGCGGACGGTCTTCGGACTCGGCGGCGGCCAGCGCGGCCAGCGGCGCGTTACCGAACTCGGCCAGCAGATCCTGCGCGTGCGGCACGCCTTGCCGCTCCAGCCACTGGCGCGCGGCCTCGGGCTGCGGCGGCTGCAGCGGAAACTGCCTGCAGCGCGACAGAATGGTCGGCAGGATACGGTCGATACGATCCGTCACCAGCAGGAAGACGGTGTTCTGCGGCGGCTCTTCCAGCGTCTTGAGCAACGCGTTGGCGCCTTCGGTCTGCAACGCGTCGAGCGGATACAGCACCACCACCCGCAACCCGGCCCGGTGCGTACCGACCCCCACGCCTTCGATCAGGTTACGGACCTGCTCCATGCGGATGATCTTGCTCGGCGCCTTTTTCTTGCCGTCGGCGTCCTTCTCCGTCTCGGGCGCGTCTTCCATCGCTTCAGGGCGCACGAGGTGGAAGTCCGGGTGGTTGCCCTGCGCAAACCAGTTGCAGGCCGCGCATGTGCCGCAGGGCTGGCCGTCGGCCGCCGGCGTATCGCACAGCAGGCTTTGCGCGAAGTGCATGGCGAAATCGCGCTTGCCGGTGCCGGCCTGGCCGTTGAGCAGAATCGCGTGCGGCAGCTTGGCCCGCATGGCTTGCAGGCGGGACCAATCAGCGAATTGCCAAGGATAAAGCATCATGAATCAATGGGTTGCGTCAGATTATTGATGCGAAAACTTGCCGTGGAACCATTATTTCCGTATCCGAAATTGCCTGCAAAATCAGAGCGTTGCAAGCAGATTCTCCAAGTCTTTCTGGATATCACTGCGCTCGCGGTTGGCGTTGAGCACGACAAATCGATCCGGTTCGGCTGCCGCGCGGCGCAGGTATTCGGCGCGCGTGCGCAGGAAGAACTGCGCTGATTCGGCCTCGAACTTGTCCGGCGTGCGGGCATCGGCCAGGCGCGCGGCGGCAATTTCAGGCGCCAGATCGAAGAGGATGGTCTTGGTCGGCTGCAGGCCCTGCTGTACCCAGTGCTCCAGCGCTTCCAGCCGGTCGATTGCCAGGCCCCTGCCCCCGCCCTGATAGGCGAACGTGGCATCGGTGAAGCGGTCCGAGATGACCCAATCGCCGGCGTCCAGCGCGGGCTGAATCACCTCGGCAATGTGCTCGCGGCGGCTCGCGAACATCAGCAGCGCTTCGGTTTCCAGGTGCATGCGTTCGTGCAGCAACACTTCGCGCAGTCGCTCGCCCAGCGGCGTGCCGCCGGGCTCGCGGGTGACGACCACCTTTTTGCCCAGGGGCGCGAGCTTCGCCTGCAGTTGCTGTGCAAACCACGCCAGGTGCGTGCTCTTGCCCGCGCCGTCGATCCCTTCGAATGTGATGAACTTGCCGGTCATGGTTGGCCGCGCTGATATTTGTTGACGGCCCGGTTGTGGTCCGTCAGGTTGGTCGAAAACTGGCTGCTGCCGTCGCCGCGCGCCACGAAATACAGCGCGTCGGACGGTGCCGGGTTCAGTGCCGCCTGCAGCGACGCCATGCCCGGCAGCGCGATTGGCGTGGGCGGCAGGCCGGTGCGCGTGTAGGTGTTGTACGGCGTGTCGGTCTGCAGGTCGCGCTTGCGCAAATTGCCGTCAAAGCCGGCACCGATGCCGTAGATGACCGTCGGGTCGGTCTGCAGCAGCATGTTCTTGCGCAGGCGGTTGACGAACACGGCGGCAATCATCGGCCGTTCCAGCTTCTGGCCGGTCTCCTTCTCGATGATGGAGGCCATGGTCAGCGCTTCGTACGGCGTCTTGTACGGCAGATCCAGTGAGCGCTTGGCCCAGGCATCGTTCAGACGCTTCTGCATGGCCTGGTACGCGTGACGGTACAGCTCCACGTCGCTGCTGCCCCGTGCGAAGAGGTAGGTGTCGGGAAAGAACAGGCCTTCCGGATTGGTTTCAGGCGCCCCAATCTTGCGCATCAGATCTGCATCGGACATGCCGGCCGTGTCGTGCTTGAGCGCAGGCTCTGCGTCCACCACCGCCCGCATCTGCCGCATCGACCAGCCCTCGATGACGGTGACCACGTAATGCGTGACATCGCCGCGCGCCATCTTGTCCAAGATGGACATGGGCGTCGCGCCGGTTTCCAGCGCATAGCCGCCGGCTTTCAGGCTCTTGGCGTTGCCTGTCGCGCGCGCCACCAGCGAGAACAACTGCGGTTGCACGCCCACACCGGCGCTCGCAAGCTGCTTGCCGACCGAGATCACGCTCGAGTTCGGTTTGATCACCACCTCCAGCGGCGACGCCGCCAGGCTCACCGGTTGCTGGGCCCACCACACCACGCCGCCTGCCGCCGCCAGCACAATCAGGATGGCCAGCAGGACCAAGCGTTTGAGAAAAGAGAGCATTCTGTTGCGAATCTGTGTGAGGAACCGGCCGACACCGGCGATTGCCGCACTCTTGAAATGGATAGACAGGGCACAAGCTGCCCTTCAGACAGCCCAATATAATACCGGGTCAATCTCAGGCCGCCCCGCACCATGAATGATGTCTTCCACGATTTTGTCGATACGCTGAGCTTTCCTCCGCTCGACGTGCAATTTGATGCCGCCACGCGCGGCAGCGTGCTGTGTGCGCCGACCGATCTGGCGCGCATCGCTGTCGAAGGCGCCGATGCCGCCGAGTTCCTCCATAACCAACTCACCAACGCCGTGACCGGCCTGGGCCTGAACCAGGCGCGACTGGCGGGCTATTGCTCGCCCAAAGGACGGCTGCTTGCCACCCTGCTGGTATGGCGCCAGGCCGATACGATCGTGCTGCAGACAGACAAGCTGATCGCGCCCGCGTTGACCAAGCGCCTGTCGATGTTCGTGCTGCGCGCCAAGGCCAAGCTGCGCCCGATGGACGAGTTCATCGCCATCGGCGTCGCCGGGCCTGACGCGGCGGAAGCGCTGCGCGAGGCTGGTGCCGTGCTGCCTGAACCCGATACCGTCAACGCGGTGGCGCAGCAGCCTGCCACGGTCGGCCAGCAATTCGGCGCCGTCGTCCGCCTGCCGGATGCCGGCGGCCGCCCGCGCTATCAATGGATGGTGCATGCCGAGCACTTCCAGGACGCCTGGAAGACGCTGTCGTCGCGGCTGTCGCTGGTCGGCACCGAGGTGTGGGATTGGCTGAGCCTGCAGGCAGGTGTGCCGCACATCACCCTGCCCACACAGGAGCAGTTCGTCCCGCAGATGGTGAACCTGGAACTGCTGGGCGGCGTCGATTTCCGCAAGGGTTGTTATCCGGGGCAGGAAATCGTGGCACGCAGCCAGTATCGCGGCACGCTCAAGCGGCGCATGCAGCGCGCGCACGTCAATGCCCCCACGTCGGCCGGCGCCGAGGTCTACAGCGCAGCCGATCCGAACCAACCGTGCGGCATGGTGGTCAATGCAGCCATGGCGCCGGATGGCGGGACCGATCTACTCGTCGAATTGAAGCTGGACGCCCTCGACACCGTCATCCACCTGGCCACGCCGGACGGCCCGATGCTGACGCTGCAAGAACTGCCGTACGTCATTCCCGCTTCAGAAAACGCCTGATACCGCCCCCACCATGGCCGACCACCTGTTCGTCTACTTCCGCATCGCCGAGCGTGACGCTGCCAATGCCCTGCCGCGCTGGCAGCGTTGGCTCGATACCGTGGAAGAGGCGACCGGCGTGGCCGGCGCGTTGATGCGCCGGCCCGAAACGCGCGACGGCCAGGCCACATGGATGGAGTCCTACGACGACGTCCCGCCTGCGTTTGCGACCACGCTGGCGGCCCTGTGGGAAACCGGCGGCCCGCGTGAATTCGTCGCGGGTGAACGCCATGCAGAGCTGTTTGTCGATCTGGAAAACAGCTGACGGCGTCCTGCCGCAATCGACATCGCAAAAATCCGGCAGGCTGCTATGCTTGGCCGAAGCCCGCGCGACACAGGTCGTCACATTGACCATTGGTCGTTCGTTGCGCGGCATGTTCAAAGGAAGTGCTCATGTGTTTGATTCTCACGGCCTGGCACGCCCACCCCGCCTACGCGCTGGTGGTGGCCGCCAACCGGGACGAATTCTATGATCGCCCTGCCGCGCCGCTGGCGTGGTGGAGCGACGCGCCCAATGTCCTGGCCGGGCGTGACATGGCCCAGGTGGTCGGTCACGCAGGCACGTGGATGGGCATGACGCGTGACGGCCGCTTTGCCGCGCTGACAAACTACCGCGCGCCGTCCGAGCGCCGGCCCGATGCACGCTCGCGCGGGGAACTCGTCTCGAATTTCCTGATGGCGGACGACATGTCGGTGCCCGCCTATCTCGATAGCCTCGCCGCACGCGACCGTGCCTACAACGGCTACAACCTGCTGACCGCCACGCGCGACGAACTCTGGTGGACGAGCAACCGCGCCGAAGCGCCGCGCAAGCTCGCGCCCGGCCTTTACGGGCTGTCCAACGCATTGCTCGATACGCCGTGGTTCAAGGTGCGGCATCGCATGGCTGCCTTTGCCGAAGCGCTGGCCGCAGATACGGGCCGGCACGGCAACGCGCTGGACGTGGCGCGCTATCTCGATCTGCTATCGGAAGCGCGCGAAGCACCGACCGGCGCTTTGCCCGCCACAGGCGTGGCCCCTGAATGGGAGAAGCTGCTATCCGCCGCCTTCATCCGCTCGCCGCGCTACGGCACGCGTGCCAGCACCATCCTGCGCATCCGCCACGACGGGTGCTTTGACGTGACCGAGCGCCGCTTCGACGCCCAGGGCCAGATTGGCGAAACGCGCTATCTCGGCGTGCTCGATACCGTCACGCACGCCGATACCTAGGCGCTGCCCACTCAGGCTGCTTCCTGCTTGGCGCTCGCGGCCTGGTCCACTTCCATTTCGGTGATGGCCGCGCCGCCCGGGCGCAACGCCGACTGTTCGCGCCTTGACTGCACCAGCGGATAGAACATCTGCGCCGTCCAAGGCTCTGCGCCGAACAGCACGTCATCCTGCAAGCCGATCTGCGCGGGATATTTGCGCGTGATATGCGCCGTGCCGAATAGGACATCCCAGAAAAACAGCAGGTTGCCGAAATTGCCCTTGTAGTGGCCGATGCCGTCGGCGTTGGTGAGCGCGTGATGCGCCCAGTGCGTGGCGGGCGTGGAAATCGTCCGCTCGATCACCCACATCAGCGGACGCAGCGCGCGGATGCGGTACAGCGGTGCGTCCCAGGGCCAGGCGCAATGCGCGCCAACAATGACAGTCAGCTTGACGACCAGGTACGCCGCATAGACCGGCCCAAAGCCCAGGTACACCGCCACGCCGCCAATCCACAGGCCCGGCATCATCAGGTAGTAGAAGAAGTTGTTGCGGTACGTAATACGCACGCTCATGTAGGAAGCGCTGTGGTGCGCGCGGTGCAACGGCCACAGCAGCGGCGTGTGCGAAGCACGGTGCCAGAGGTATTGCGTGAGGTCGTCGCCGATCAGCAACAACCCCGTCATCGCCCACCAGGGCAGATCCGCCCACGCGTTGTGCTGCGCCGGAATGAGCCAGTTACAGAGTGCATTGCTGCCCAGCAGCGCGATCGGCTGCGTCACTGCAACGAGGCTGATGAACATCAGCACTTCCAGCCAGGCATCGTTGGCCGTGGCGCGGCCGCGCACGTTGGCTTGGTAGCGCCGTGTCACGAACTCCATGGCGGCAAATCCGAGGATGCAGGCGACGATCAGCGCGTGCTCCATGTGCGAACTCATTGGTGTCTCCTCGCTTGTTGTGGAGACAAGCCTAGGAGGGCGATACCAATGCGTCCAATGCATAATTAACATTCATTCAATGCAAAGTACGCAACATCATGGATTTGCGACGCCTCAGCCACGTGGTTGTCCTTGCCGACACGCTGCACTTCGCACGTGCCGCGCAAGCGGTGCATCTGAGCCAACCCGCATTCAGCCGGAGCATCCAGGCGATCGAGGATGATCTCGGCATTCGCCTGTTTGATCGCGAAACCGGCGACGTGCGCCCCACTCCCGCCGGCGAATTCGTCATCGAACGCGCGCGGCGCCTGCTGTTCGAGGCGCGCTGCCTGCAACGCGATGTTGATCTGTATCGCGACAGCCAGCTTGGCGACACGGCCTTCGGTGTCGGGCCACTGCTGACGGCCACGCTCATGCCGCAAGCGCTGCAGGAATTGCGGCAGCAACATCCTCAGGTGGCGCTGCGCATGGAAGTCGGCAATTGGGTGCAACTGCTGGAGAGCCTGCGCAGCGAGAGCATCGAATTCTTCGCCGCCGACGTGCGCGACATGCCGAAAGACGCCGCGCTGGATATCCAATTGATTGGAGGTCAGCCCCCGCACCTGTACGTGCGGGCCGGCCATCCGCTTGCAGGGCGCACGCACACGCTGCGCGAAGTTTGGGAATACGGCATTGCCGTACCGAAGCTTCTGAGCCCGTCAAAGGTGGAACTGGCGATGCTGCTTGGCCTGCCGGCAGGACAGGAAGCCAGCATCGCGCTGGAATGCGACAACTACGGCGTACTGAAGACGGTCGCGCTCACGACAGACACCGTCCTGGGTGCCACGGACGCTGCGGTAAAGGCGGAGCTGGAGACCGGCACGCTGGTGCGGTTGGCAGTGACGGGGTGGCTTTCGCCGCCGTCCAAGACTGGGATTGTGCGGCTGCACGGCAGAACTGCGTCGCCGGCGGCGCAGGCGGCCATCGCAGCCATTGTGCGGGCCGCCCAGGACATCAACGTGTAAGCACGCGGCGCATGGTCCGGTGCGGAATGCCGGCCTCCTCGAACTCCTCGCCCTCGGCCGTAAAGCCTGCGCGCGAGTAGAACGGCATGGCGTGGGTTTGTGCGTTCAGGATCAGCTCGGGATAGCCAAGCGACTGCGCCTTGTCGATCAAGGCTTCCAGCACGCGTGCGCCAACGCCCGTGCCTCTCGCCTCCTTGCGCACCGCCATCCGGCCGATATGGCCGTCGGGCAATAGGCGGCCAGTGGCGACGGGGCGCCCCGCCGTATCGTGTGCCAGCGCATGCCAGCACTCGTCATCCCACTCGTCCCATTCCAGTTCAACGGGCACGCCTTGTTCGATGACAAACACGTCGTAGCGGATGGCGCGCGCTTCTTCGCGCACGGCATCCCAGCGCTCGACTTCAACACCGGCAAGCGGGCGGACAGATTCAGGGGCGGTCATGCTTCGTTCTCACACTTCAGGCTTCAGAACTTCAAAATTGAGGATGCGTTCGCGCAGCGTCTCGGGAATCGGCGCGGAGGTCTGCGTGGCCATGGGTGTGGCTGGACGGGCGCACACATAGATGACTTCGCCGGTGACGAGGTGTTCGTCTGCGCGATACATCTCGATGATAAAGCGCATGCTGGAACGGCCGAGGCGCGCCACCCGGCAGCGCAGGTCCAGCTCGTCGTCAAAGCGCGCGGAGGCGTGGTATTCGAGCGTGGATTTGACCACGTAGAAATCCACGCCAAAGGTGTCGACCACATCCACCGGATACCGCACGCCGATGCTGCGCCAGTATTCGGTGATACACACATCCGCGTACAGCAGGTAGTGGCCGTTGAAGACGATGCTCTGCGCATCGACTTCGGCCCAGCGTACGCGCAGCGGCGTGCTGTGACGGAAATCCTCGATCGCCATGCGGTCTCCTCTCGTTATAGGGATTCGGTCTCGGTGCCGAAGGCTCGGCGTAGCGCGTCGGCGGCATCGCGGTGCGCGTCTTCCACAGCCGGCACGAAGCGCCCGATCTTGAAGAAGTCGTGAATCATGCCTTCGTACAGTTTCAGCTCGACGGGCACTTCTGCCGCGCGCAGCTTGTTGGCGTAGCCGATGCCCGCATCGCGGATCGGGTCGAAGCCGGCCACGGCAATCCAGGCAGGGCAGACGCCGGTCACGTCCGCGCCATGGCCGCCTGCATCGAGCGGGGCGAAACGCCAGTCGTCGCGGTCGGCATCACTGCGCAGGTATTGAGAGAAGAACCAGTGGATCATGTCCTGCGTCAGCAGGTAGCCCTCGGCAAACTCACGGTGCGACGGCGTGGATTCACGCGCGGTGGTGCCGGGGTAGATCAGCAGCTGCAGCACAGGTGCCAGGCCGCGGTTGCGTGCCTCGATGGCGCTGATCGCGGCCAGCGTCCCGCCCGCGCTGTCGCCGCCGAATGCGATGCGGGCTGGGTCAGCGCCCATGGTGGGGGCTTCATCGAACACCCACTGCAGCACGTCGAATGCGTCGTTCGCTGCGGTCGGAAATTTCCAGTCGGGCCCAAGCCGGTAGTCCACTGACAACACCATCGCCCCCGATTTGGCCGCCAGCGACCGGCAAAGCTGGTCGTGCGTCTTGATGCTGCCCACGGTAAAACCACCGCCGTGGAAATACACCAGCAGGGGCAGCGGATCGGCCCAACTGGCCTCGCGCGCTGCGTACGTGCGGACAGGGATGGCATGGCCATCGCGCGCCGTCACCGTCAGGTCATGCACAGCTTCCAGCGCGATGGGCGGGATGTCGACGATGGGGCTGCTTTTTTCGTAGGCAATCTTGGCGTCGGCTGGGTCAAGGGCATTCAGCGGCGGACGCTTGGCACGCGCAACCAGATCGAGCAACTGGGCGACGTGCAGGTCGAGAGACGGGTGCTGCATGAGGGCGGGAACTGAACGATCGTTCTAATTTGGCTATCATCGGAGTATCCATTGAACCACGCCCGCACGACAAGACGGGCGATGCAGACCAACACCCTCTGGAGACAGCATGGCCCTCATCTTCTACCTCACGCACGTTCACCTTGGCTTCGGCACCATCAATGAACTGAAAAGCGAATGCGCACGCGTCGGCATCCGCCGGCCGATGATCGTGACCGACAAGGGCGTAGCCGCCGCAGGGCTGGCACAGCGCGCCATTGACGCCACGGGCGGCTTGCCCGTCACCGTGTTCGACGAAACGCCCTCCAACCCAACCGAGGCGATGGTGCTGAAAGCCACCGCACAGTATAAAGACGCCGGCTGCGACGGGCTGATCGCCATTGGCGGCGGTTCGTCGATCGACCTGGCCAAGGGCATCGCCATTGCGGCCACGCACCCGGAACCGCTCACCACCTACGCGACCATCGAGGGCGGCAGCACGAAGATCACGGAAGCGGCAGCGCCGCTGATTGCGATTCCCACGACGGCCGGCACCGGCAGCGAGGTGGCGCGCGGCGCGATCATCATCCTGGAAGACGGCCGCAAGCTCGGTTTCCACTCCTGGCATCTGCTGCCCAAGTCCGCCATCTGCGATGCGGAACTGACGCTCGGTCTGCCGCCCGCGCTGACGGCCGCCACTGGCATGGACGCGATCGCGCATTGCATCGAGACCTTCCTGGCCCCGGCGTTCAACCCGCCCGCGGACGGCATCGCCCTGGATGGTTTGGAGCGCGCATGGGCCAACATCGAACGCGCCACGCGCGATGGCACTGACCGCGATGCGCGCCTGAACATGATGAGCGCGTCGATGCAGGGCGCGATGGCGTTTCAGAAGGGCTTGGGGTGCGTGCATTCGTTGTCGCACCCGCTGGGCGGCGTGAAGGTCGACGGCAAGACTGGGTTGCATCACGGCACGCTGAATGCGGTGGTGCTGCCGGCGGTGCTGCGCTTCAACGAAACGGCCGAGACGGTGGTGCGCGACAACCGCTACGCCCGCATGCGCCGCGTGATGAACCTGCCGGCGGGCGCCGACCTTGCCCAGGCCGTGCACGACCTGACGGCGCGCCTGGGTCTGCCGACCGGCCTGCGCCAGATGGGCGTGCCCGAAGATGCGCTGGAACACGTCGTGGAAGGCGCCCTGCTCGACCACTGCCACAAGACCAACCCGCGCATCGCCACAGCGGACGACTACCGCCGCATGCTGGCGGAGTCGATGTAACGCGGGCGTTCAGGAAACGAACGACCGGATCAGCGCATTAACGCGCTCCGGTTGTTCGTGCACGACCCAGTGCGTGCCGTCGGGAATGCGCTCCAGGCGCATGTCAGGAATGAAGCGTTCCAACCCGTTGAGCAGGCTTTTCGGCAGCGCCATGTCCATCTCGCCCCAGATCACGAGCGTGGGCACCTTCACAATAAACGCCTCGGGCGGCATCTGGTCGATGCGCAACGGCGCCGTGCCCTCGGTGGGCGGGTGCAACGGCGAGGCGCGGTAATAGTTGACGCCGCCGGTCAGGCCATGCGAGCCGCCTTCGCCCGGCTGGCTCCAGGCGGCGTGATAGCGCGCCCGCACCTCGGGCGTGAACCATTCGGCCACGGGCTGGCCCATACCGCTGAAGAAGCCCTCGAGCTTTTCGAACTCGTTGGCGGCCAGCGCCTCCTCCGAGCCCGGCTGGCGTAGCCAATTCATATACGCTGATGAAGCCTGCTGCGCGGGATCGCTCAGCAGCGCATTCGCAAACACCCACGGGTGCGGCGAATTGACGATCACCAACCGCTCGACCAACTCCGGATGCTGAATGGCAAGGTTCCAGCAGATCGCCCCGCCCCAGTCATGCGCGACCACAATCGCTCGCTCATAGCCGAGCGCCGCGATGAACTGCTCCAGATCCTGCACGAGAAATTTCGGTCGATACGCATCCACCGCAGCCGGCTTGCTCGACAGGTTGAACCCACGCATGTCGGGCGCTACGGCAAAGTGCGTGGCGCCAAACGCAGCCAGCTGCGCTTCCCACTCGTACCAGAACTCCGGAAAGCCGTGTACGAACAGCATCAGCGGTGCGCCGCGCTTGCCGGCGCTGGCGTAATGGAGCCGCGTGCCGTTGGGCAGATCGGCGAATTGCGATTCCGTGATGGCGGCAGCCGTTGCAGTGTTCATGGCGATCTCGGCGTTATGGCAGTCGTGGAGGTGGGGTTACCCGCGCAGCGCATCGACCAGACGCGCACGCACGTCTGGCTTGCCTTCAAACGGATCGGACGGATTGCGCTGCGAGACGATGTCTTCAAAACGATGCTGCACGGGCGCCAGCGCGTGTGGGTGCGAGTAGATGTAGAAGCCCGCGTTGCGGATCGCATCGAAGGTCATCTGGCCGACCTGCTCGGCGGTGACCTTGCCGGAGCTGACCGCCTTTTCCGACATGGCGCGCGAAACGAGCTGCGACTTGGTGGGCGGCGCCGTGTTGGCCAGATCCTGTGGGCGGTTGCGGTCAGACTGCGTGATGCCGGTCGGCACGAAGTACGGGCACAGCACCGAGCAATGGATCTGTTCGGTGACCAGGCTCAAGTCCTGATACAGCGATTCGGACAGCGCCACCACCGCGTGCTTGGACACGTTGTAGATGCCCATGGCCGGCGCATTCAGCAGCCCTGCCATCGACGCCGTATTGACGATATGACCCTCGTAAGACGGATCTTTCTTGGCGGCTTCGAGCATCAGCGGCGTGAAGATGCGTACACCGTGGATGACGCCGTGCAGGTTCACGCCGAGCACCCAATCCCAGTCGCGCTCGGTGTTCTCCCAGATCAGCCCGCCCGCACCCACGCCGGCGTTGTTGAACAGGAGGTTGACCTTGCCGAACGCCTTGATGGCGGCATCGGCCAGCGCTTGCACGTCTTCCACCTTCGACACGTCGACGCGCAGGCCGATCACTTCCACGCCCTGCGCCGAGAATTCGGCCACGGCGGCATCCAGCGCATCCTGCTGGATATCGGCCAGCACCAGCTTCATGCCCAACCCGGCACCAATCTTGGCGAACTCCTTGCCAAAACCCGACGCACCGCCCGTGATGACGGCCACACCGCCTGCGAATTGCTTCATACGTGTCTCACTGATGTCGTTGTAGTAGGAAAGGCGATCGAGATGGCAAAGCCGTGTCAGCCTGCCGCCTCGACCTTGCGCACGGCATAACCCACGCGCGGAAAATGCACCACCACCTGGCCGACGCGCGGGTCTTCGCGCAGCACGCCAACGCTGTCGCGCGTGGAGACGACGAGGTCCCCTTCGACAGGATCGACGCCGTAGTCGACCGCCGCCACCGTCACGCGCGTGCCTTTGGGCACGCCGTAGCTATCGTCGAAGGTAGCGTTCGTTTCCGTCAGCGCACGCGGTGTGGCGGCCCTGGCAACGTCCAGCGCCTCGGCCGGGGTCATCGGTTGCGCTTGCGAGTGCCCGAACGCCGCAACGCGATGCATCCATGCCACGACTTCCGGGTGCGCATCGAGAATACCGGCCACCGCCGTCGCACGGCGGATGAACCACAGGCAGTGGTAGACGGAAAAATCGGCCACGGTTGGCTGCTCGCCAAACAGGAAGATGCGTTCGCCCGTGGCGAGTTGACGTTGCAGCTGCGCCAGGAAAACATTCAGCGTGGCGGTGGCTTCCGGCAGCGGCGTGCGCAAACCGGTGCCACCCGCACGCATCGCCTTGCGGTCTTCCACGAAGGCTTTGACGTATGCTTCTGGCGCGTCGCCAAACAGGCTCTGGAAGCCCGCCGGTTGCGTCACGAATGTCGCTGTAGCCCAGAACAGCGCCGTATCGGCCCACTGCGCCATTGAAAACACCGCAGCGGCATGCTCTGCGGGATACAGCGTCGGCGCGGGATGGATGGACTCCAGCGTCTGCGCGATCAGCGCGGTATCGCAATAGATGTCCGCGCCGATCTGCAGGAACGGTGTACGCCGGTAGCCGCCGGTGAGCGGCATCACATCGGGCTTGGGCAAGATCGGCGGCACCGTGACGGACTTCCACGGCTGGTCTTTGTAGCCGAGGATCAAACGCACCTTCTCAGAAAACGGCGAGGTGGCGTAGTGATGCAGGATCAGGTCCGTCATGCGGGCTCCAGAAATGTGCGTTGCCGATCAGTCGAGCAGATCGGGTTGTTCTTTGACGATGCGCGCATACAGCGGCTGGAACTGGAACCACCCCGCCTGCGCCGATCCGACGATGGAATACGCCTGGCGGGCAGCGGCATCGGAAATCGTGCGTAGTGCGTCGCCGGTGCGCGCCGCAGCGGCTTCGGCCAGCAACTGCACCTGGCAGGAGCGCTCCATCGTGATGAACCACCACGCTGCTTCGTCGACCGTCTTGCCGACCGTCAGCAGGCCATGGTTCTGCAGGATGGCGGCCTTGTTGTCGCCCAGCGCTTCTGCAATGCGCTGGCCTTCGTCCAGCTCGACCACTACGCCGCCGAAATCGTCATACACAGCGTGGTCGCCATAAAAGGCGCACACGTCTTGCGTAAGCGGGTCGAGTTTGCGGCCGAGCGTCGACCACGCCCGTCCGTACGTGCTGTGCGAGTGCGCAGCGGCCACCGGGTCGGGGCGCGCCTGGTGCACGCGCGAGTGAATCGCAAACGCTGCGGCGTTGACCGGGTAATCCCCTTCCACCACGTTGCCGTGGTGATCGCAGCGGATCAGGTTCGATACCGTCACCTGGCTGAAATGCACACCGAACGGGTTCACCCAGAAGCTGTCCTGGTGTTCCGGATCGCGCGCCGTGATGTGTCCGGCCACACCTTCGTCGAAACCGAATTTGGAGAACAAGCGAAACGCCGCAGCCAGGCGCTGTTTGCGATGCAGGCGCTCTTCTTCAACGGTGGCAAATTGCGGCGGGCGCGGCAGGTTGCGATAGCGCGCGGCAGCCTCGGG
>NZ_MCGB01000003.1 GCF_001699815.1 Ralstonia pickettii
GGACGGCGGCGTGTTGTTGCCGCTGGGGGGCGGTGCGTCGTTGTTGCCAGTCGGCGTTGTCGCCGCCGGTGCCGGGTCTGCGGGATGCGAATTGCTGTGATACCGGCCCAGCGTGCTCGCGCCGCCGTAGGCTGTCCAACGTCCGGCGATTTCCATGTCGACGCCGGCGAGCCAGTGGTCGCCCGTGGCTCCGACGCCCACCAGCGCCTTGCTGCTCGCAAAGTCGTATCCGCCGCCGATGAGCGCCTGCACGCTTGTGCTGCCGACCACCGCCTGCACGCGCGGCCGGATGGTGCCTTGCGCGACCATGAGGTTCACCTCGGCGCCAACCACGTTGTTGCTGTCGGAGATGTTGACCGTGCGGCAGCCAACCACCGCGCCCGGATGCCACGCGCCGTCAAATACGACGACGATGCCCGCATAGCACGATTGCTTGTGATCAGCGTGTGCGATGCGCGGCGTGACCGCGAGCGCCGTGCCGACACCCACGCCAACCAGCAGCGTGGTCCACGGAATGCTGTCCATGAAGCGTTGACGCATGATGACCTCCCCGCGGTGGCCTTGCCCGTCTGTGCGCGGGCTGGCCGATGGCGCTCGTTTGCGCCGAATTCGTGAAGCGCGCTCGAGCGGCGGCTTATGCGTGGAGGATAGAAATCGCTACGGCAAAACCCATGCG
The DNA here is from genome assembly GCF_001699815.1 of Ralstonia pickettii. GTDB lineage: Bacteria > Pseudomonadota > Gammaproteobacteria > Burkholderiales > Burkholderiaceae > Ralstonia > Ralstonia thomasii. The sequence continues at coordinate 677 of NZ_MCGB01000003.1, forward strand.
CCATACGGAGAGCAGCAAGGGTCCCGGATGGCGGACGGCCTGTGCGACGTGTATGCGCGATTCGAACGGCGCGAGCATGCGCCGAATGGCGGAGGAAAACCCGGAAACCGTTGTCAGGACTGGGTTTTCTTCAATGCGGGTTGATTCACCGTTGAAACTGCATGCTGCAAGAATGGAACATGAGAAAGCAAAACGCCGGCGCGAAGCCGGCGTCTGAGCATCAAGCGCGTGGCGCTTTAACGATCTGCGTACGGATCGGCAAAACCGAGGTCGCGGAGGATTTCCGTTTCGATGCCTTCCATTTCCTTTGCATCGGCCGCGTCTTCGTGATCGTAGCCTTGGGCGTGCAGTGCGCCGTGCACGATCAGGTGTGCGTAGTGCGCGAGCAGCGGCTTCTTCTGTTCCTTCGCTTCCTTTTCGACCACCGTGCAGCACAGCACGATGTCGGCCGAGACCGGGTCTTCTGCGCTCTCTGCGTAAGAGAAGGTCAGCACGTTGGTCGCGTAGTCCTTGCCGCGGTAGGTGCGGTTGAGCGTGCGACCTTCTTCTTCGCCGACAAAGCGCACGTTGAGCTGCGCATCGGCAAACAGTGCGGGGGCAATCCACCCTTCGATGTCGCGTTCTTTCGGCAGTGCCTTGCGAGCGGCAGCCTTGAGTTCATCGCCGTACTGCACGGTCAGGTCGAGCGTGAGCATTTCGGCGCCGGCGGTGTCGTCGTCGAAGGCTTCTTCCGTGGAGTCTGCCAATTCGGCGGGCTGGGTTTCAATGCGCAACGTGATGCTGTCGTGATGCTCGGGGCGCAGCGAGAGCATGGCGTGCATGTCGGCGTCGGCGTGCTCGGCAACGAGGGTGATCGGCCCATCCACGGTATTCGGCAGACCGAGGATCAGGCTGCGGCCATCGGCAAAGGCAATGCGCAGTGCGCTTGCATCCACCGTCCTGGGTTTGCCCTGGGCGTCGAACACGTCGACGCGCGGGCCGAATGACTCGGCGGCCGCGGGTTGGGTCTTCTTGGTTTTTGCTTTGGTATCGGTTTTTGCTTTAGCCACGTTCAGGCGTCCTTATGCATCTTTATGCTGGGCATGGAATTCGTCATAGGCCTCGACGATGCGGGCCACCAGCGGGTGCCGCACCACGTCGACGCTGGTGAAGCGCGTCATCGCCACGCCGCGCACGTCACGCAGCACGTGCTGCGCTTCGATCAGGCCGCTCTTCTGGCCGCGCGGCAGGTCGATCTGCGTGGTGTCGCCGGTGATCACCGCCTTGGAGCCGAAGCCGATCCGCGTGAGGAACATCTTCATCTGTTCCGGGGTGGTGTTCTGGGCTTCGTCCAGGATGATGAAGGCGTGATTGAGCGTGCGCCCGCGCATGTACGCCAGCGGTGCGATCTCGATCATCTGGCGCTCGAACATCTTTTGGGTCTTGTCGAAGCCGAGCAGGTCGTACAGCGCGTCGTAAAGGGGGCGCAGGTACGGGTCCACCTTTTGCGCGAGGTCGCCGGGCAGAAAGCCCAGGCGTTCGCCGGCTTCCACGGCGGGACGCGTCAGCACGATGCGCTTGATGGCATCGCGCTCAAGCGCATCCACCGCGCAAGCGACGGCCAGATACGTCTTGCCCGTACCCGCCGGTCCGATGCCGAACGACAGGTCGTGGGAGAGGACGTTGCGCAGGTACGCGCGCTGCATCGGCGTGCGGCCATGCAGATCGGTGCGCCGCGTATGCAGCACCGGCGATAGATCATTGCCGTCCGGCTCGTCGGTGCCCGATTCCGGCAGGTAAGCCCCATGCGCAGCCACCTGGCGGGTTTCCACCAGGCCAAGCTGGATATCGTCCACCGACAGCGGGTCGCGTGCGGCGTTGTAGAACGTCTCCAGCGCGTTGGCCGCGCCTTGTGCGTTGGCGCCCCGCACGGTGAACTTGCTACCGCGCCGGTTGATGGTCACGTCCAGGGCCTGCTCGATCTGGCGCAGGTTTTCGTCCAGCGGCCCGCACAGGTTCTGCAGGCGCGTGTTGTCGTTCTTGGGCGCTGTGAATTCTGCGATGGTGGGTTTCATCAAGTCAGGTCGTGTTGATGATCAGTGAGCCGCGCTGGCCATACGCTCTTCGGCCACTTCGCCACGCAGCGAATGCGGGAACGCGTGCACGATGCGCACGTCCAGCATCTGGCCGATCAGCTGTTCGCGGCGCACCTGCGGCAGATCGGGTAGCGCGAAGTTGACGACGCGGTTGTTCTCGGTGCGGCCGTGCAGTTCGGTCGGATCCTTGCGCGACGGGCCTTCCACCAGAATGCGCTGCACGCTGCCGACCATGCCTTGGCTGATGCGCGCCACGTTCTCTTCAATGGTCGCCTGCAAGTGTTTTAGGCGTTCGAGCTTGACGGCCTGGGGCGTATCGTCGTGCAGGTTGCGGCCGGCGTGCCCGGGCGCGGGCTGTAGATGAAGCTGAACGAGGTGTCGTAGCCGATCTCGTGAATCAGGTCCATCGTCTTGGCGAAGTCTGCATCGGTCTCGCCCGGAAAGCCGACGATGAAGTCGGTGGCGATCGAGATGTTCGGCCGGATCGCGCGCAGCTTGCGGATGCTGCTCTTGTATTCGAGCACCGTGTAGCCGCGCTTCATCGCCATCAGGATGCGGTCGGAGCCGTGCTGCACGGGCAGGTGCAGGTGGTCGACGAGCTTCGGGTTGGTGGCATAGGCCTCGATCAGGCGCGAGCTGAATTCCTTCGGGTGGCTGGTCGTGTAGCGGATGCGCTCGATACCCGGAATCTCAGCCACGTATTCGAGCAGCAGCGCGAAATCCGCACGCTCGCTCGTGTCGCCCATCTTGCCGATGTAGGCGTTGACGTTCTGGCCCAGCAACGTGACTTCGCGCACGCCCTGTTCGGCCAGGCCGGCCACTTCGGCCAGCACGTCGTCGAACGGGCGCGAGACTTCCTCGCCGCGCGTGTACGGCACCACGCAGTAGCTGCAGTATTTCGAGCAGCCTTCCATGATTGACACGTAGGCGCTGGCGCCATCCACGCGCGCGGGCGGCAGGTGGTCGAACTTCTCGATCTCGGGGAAGGACACGTCGACCTGCGAGCGGCCCGTGCGGCGGCGTGCTGCGATCAGGTCGGGCAGGCGGTGCAGCGTCTGCGGCCCGAACACCACGTCAACGTAAGGGGCGCGCGCCACGATGGACGCACCTTCCTGGCTGGCCACGCAGCCACCTACGCCGACCACGAGATCCGGTTTGAGCGCCTTGAGCGCCTTCACGCGGCCGAGTTCGGAGAACACTTTCTCCTGCGCCTTCTCGCGTACGGAGCATGTGTTGAAGAGGATCACGTCCGCATCTTCGGGCGTGTCGGTGGGGACGAGACCTTCAGCCGCGTTGAGCACGTCGGACATCTTGTCCGAGTCGTACTCGTTCATCTGGCAGCCGTAGGTTTTGATGAAGACTTTTTTCATGTGCCGTTCACAGTGGTTGACCTGGGGGCACGTGCTTCGTGGGGCGTTCTGACTACTGGGACTGCGCTTGCGCCTGACTTTGTGCCGCCACCGCAGCCTTGTAATCGTCATCGCTGACAACCCAGGCTGTCAGCAACTGCTGATACAAGTCGAGCTGATAGCGCACCTTGAACGTCTGGCCGACCACCGAAGAAGTCGGCAGCAAACGCCCATCCAGCGACAGGATCCGCACGCCCGGGGCGAAGCGGATGTCAGCGCTGCTGCTCCCGAAGCCCAACAACAGGATGCGCACGATGCCGGTGCTGCCGGTACTCAGCGTGCCGCCGTTGGCCGAGTTGATGGTCAATTGGGCCGCCGGGGCCGTTGCCGGAATGTTGCGCAGCACTTGCGCGTGAGACAGCAGCGGCGCCGATGCCGCAGCAACGGCAGCAACAGCGAGGGCGAGGACTTGGCGTCGGGTGCGCATGGCATCGTCAGGAGAAAGCCACCGCCGGGTGAGCGACCCGGCACACGAAACACGAGACAACCCGATATTGTAGCGTTCCGGGGCGAAGTCTTATAGCGCTTCGGCAATCTTGGCGGCCAGCGCAATACCGCTCAGGAACGCGGCTTCCACGCGCGGGCCTTCGCACCAGTCACCGCAGGCACCCAGGCGGGCGGCGGCGTCCCAGTGGCAGGGCACACCAGCGGACTGCTCGACCAGCGCGTGCGGCCACAAGTGCGCGGCCATCACATCGGGCTGAGGCGTGCCCGGGAAGGCTTCGGCAAAGCGGGCGTGCATGGCGTGCACCGCCTGCTCGGGGGTGTCCTGGGCATGTGCGGCCGACCAGCCCGGCGACGCATGCACCACCCAGGATTCATCGACCATGACGCGGCCCGGCTTGCTGTTGTCGCGGGCGGCCCAGGCGAGCACGTCGTCGTCGATGCGGATGCCGTCATACGGCAAGCCGAGCGGTTGCGCAAAGCCCATCATCAGCGCCCAGCACGGGGCGTAGTGCACCGGCGCGATGGCTTCCTGCAGCGAGGCTGGCGTGGCGCCGTGAAACAGTGCGGACAGTTCGGGCGCGGGCAGGGCCAGGGCGAGGAAGTCGGCGTGGGCGGCGTCGGTGCCATTGCGCTCGATCGTCCAGCGCCGGCCATCGTGCGCCACACGCGTGACGGCGTGGCCGAAGCGCACATCCAGCGGCGCGGCCAGGCTGCGCACCAGCGCGCCCATGCCGGGCAGGCCGACGTAGCGGGCTTCGTCGCGCGAGTCGGCTTGCAGGGCGTCGATCGTGCGATGGCCCCAGCGCGCGGGCCACGGCAGCACCGAGCCCTGACGGCCAGCGGCATCCACCGCGCGCCGGAAGACCTCGCTGCGCACGTTGAACGACTGCGCACCATGGTCGAACGCATACGCCGGGGCGGACTCGGGCAGCACCGTGGTGGCCAGCCGGCCCCCGACACCGCCAGCGCGCTCATAGACCGTGGTGGCAATGCCTTCTGCGGCAAGCGCGTTGGCACAGGCAACACCGGCAATGCCGGCTCCGACGATGGCGATGGAAGGCTGGCTCATGGATGTGAGGTGGGTTCGGGGCGAGGAATCCGGAAATCGGCGCGTCAAACGGCGCGTCGTAGTAGTCCGCCATGATATCGGGTCGCGCCCCAATGAAAAACGCCACCCGGAGGTGGCGTCTTGCGATGGAGCAATTGTGCGGCTTAGAACTTGTAGCCCACAGCCAAGCCGAACACGATCGGGTCGACCTTGATGTCGGTCTTGTTGACCGCCAGCACCTGGCCTTGCTGGCTGCGGATCGTGATGGTGGAGGTCGTCTTCAGCGGCAGGTAAGACACCGTGCCGATGGCGGTCCAGTTCTTGGCGAACTCATACGAGACGCCTACGTTGGCCACCGGCGTCCACGAGCTGGACGTTTCCGCCGTCACCTTGGCCGGGCCAGTCGGAACCTGGCCCATGCCCAGCTGCAGCACCTGCCCCAGGTTCTGCAGGCCGTTGACGAAGTTCTGGTTCAGTTTCAGGTTGGTGAAGAAGTTGTAGCTGACGCCTGCGCCGACGAACGGGCGCAGCTTGCTTTCCTTGGTGCCGAAGTAGTACTGCGCGACGATCGCCGGGCTCCATTCACGCACGGTGGCGACCGGGTTGTTTTGCGGCAGGCCCAGGTTGACTAGCGTCAGCGGCCCGACCACCGGCACCGGCGCGATCACATTGCCGCTGCCGTACAGGTTGAACTTGGGCGGAACGCCACCCACGAACGTACCGGCGATGTTGTCGTTAAAGAAGTGCGTGAACGTGAGCGACAGCGTATTGGCGTTACTGACTTTCACGTCAGTTCCTGGCGACTGGTAGGTGCCCAGGCCCAGCGCGCTGGTGGTGGTGGTCAGCGGCGTGGCCGAATCCATCGGGCGGATGTAGAACCAGCCCAGCGCCATGACGTTGCGGCCCCAGACGTAGTTGTCCATGAAGCCGCTGAAGCCGCCACCGCCACCGCTGCTCATGCCACTGCCATTGCTGGCGCTTGCGGCCACGTTGGCCTCTGCGGTGGATTGGGCGTGAGCCAGGGGGGCAGCAAGGGTGCTGGCGGCGGCGCAGGCAATGGCTGCAGCAAGGCGGCGGGCGGTGCGGTTCATGTGGTTGTCTCTCTGGATTGGATTGTTATCACGCCTTGGTGTGGCGATTTGTGTTTCCGCAGCATAGCGCAGCGCTTTTGTTCGGTTGCGCTGCGATGACCGAAGTTTTCCTCTAGCGTGTACGCACGCAACAAGGGGTTTCCCCTAGTCTCATTTCATACTCTCCGCCGGTCGGCGGAGCCTTGGCCCACAACGGTCTTCGGGCGGCGGTCTAAAACTTGTATTCCGGATTCTTGGGGTTGAAAGTCTGGTCGTTCCAGGTCTTGCGCGTCACGCTTTCAATGACGATTTTCTCGAGCTGATTGCCCGATTCGTCCCACGCTTCTTCAATGCGCACCCACGGGTTTTTGAGGTCGAAATACAGGCGCACGCGCTTGGCGTAGAACGTGGGCGGACCGCTTGGCGTATCCCAGGTCAGCCGCAGCATGCGTTCACCGTCTTCGGTCACCATCTTGGCTTCGTTGAACTTGCCGCTGCCGCCGGCTGCCACGTGGGCGCGTCCGTCACGCTCGACCGTATCGACGATGAACTGCAGCCCAAGCTCCCGCGCCGTGTGGTTCGACTGCGATCTGGCCAGCGAGCCATCCAGCGCACTCCAGATCGCCACGAAGCCGACGAGCCCGCCAAGGTGGCCATACATCTCGTTCTTGCGCACGGTTTCGTCGTAGATGATTTCCTGGCCGGCGTGCGCGCCGCCCCTGAGCCAGCGCGCGTAGACCTGGCGCGGGGCGTTGCGGTAGCGGATGAGCATGAGCGCCGCTTGGCTTTGCCACTGGTCTTTCACGCGTTCCTGGCGGCGCATGCGGTATTCATACTCAGGCAGCTTGGCCACTTCGGCCTTGAGCCAACGCACCAGCGTTTCGGGCTTCATGGCATGCGCCATGGCCAGGACGTCTTCGTCGGACCAGCCCGCAAACGCGTTGGCGTTGACCTGGCTGCCGAGCCAAGCCGTCTGCTTGGCGATATCCATCGCGGCAAAGCTGCCGATGGCCGCCGATTGCGATGCGGCGGTCGGGGCGGCGGTCTGTGCGGCCGCGGCAGGCGCGGAAGCATCCGGCGCGGCAGGCTGGCCCCAGGCGTGTGCGGCGCCGGCCAACACCGTGGCCAGGGCGAGGGTACGCAAATGCATGCAGGTCTCCGGTGTTGGCATTATTGCTGCGCCTGTGCACGGGCGCGCTTGATGTCCGGATCGGCATCGCGCAGCTCGCGGCGCAGGATCTTGCCCACGGTCGACTTGGGCAGCTCTTCGTGGCGGAACTCAACGATGCGCGGCATCTTGTAGCCGGTCAGATGGGCGCGGCAGTGTTCGAGCAGCGCGGGCTCGGTCAGGGCGCCAGTGCGCGGCACCACGATGATCTTCACGCGCTCGCCGGCCACCGGATCGGGCACGCCAATGGCCGCCACCTCCAGCACGTCGGGGTGCAGCGCCACCACGTCTTCGATCTCGTTCGGGTACACATTGAAGCCCGAGACCAGGATCATGTCCTTCTTGCGGTCGATCAGGCGGATGTAGCCGTTGGCGTCCATCACCCCGATGTCGCCGGTGGAGAACCAGCCTTCGGCGTCGATGGACTTGGCGGTTTCCTCCGGGCGCTGCCAGTAACCGCGCATGACTTGCGGCCCACGCACCTGCAGTTCGCCGGGTTCGCCCAGCGGCGCGATGGTGCCGTCGTCGCGCTTGAAACGCACTTCGGTGGACGGCGCGGGCAGCCCGATCGTGCCGCTGAATTCGGTCACGTGCGGCGGGTTCATCGAGACGACGGGCGAGCATTCCGTCAGCCCGTAGCCTTCAACGATGGTGTGGCCCGTGACTTCTTTCCAGCGCTGCGCGATCGCACGCTGCACCGCCATGCCGCCCCCGATGGTGATCTTCATGGCCGAGAAGTCGCGCGTGGCGAAGTCCGGATCTTCCAGCAGTGCGTTGAACAGCGTGTTGACCCCCGCAATGCCCGAGAAGCGTTCGTTGCGCAGGATGAAGATCACGCGCTTGGTGTCACGCGGATTGGCGATCAGGATATTGCGCCCGCCCAGCGTCATGAACATCAGCAGGTTCACCGTGAGCGAGAAGATGTGATACAGCGGCAGCAGCGTGACGTTGGTTTCCACGCCGCCGTTGAGCATGCTCTTGGACCACTCTTCTGCCTGCAGCAGGTTGGCGATGATGTTGCGGTGCGTGAGCATCGCGCCCTTGGCCACGCCCGTGGTGCCGCCGGTGTATTGCAGGAAGGCGATGTCTTCCGGCGCCAGTTGCACCGGTTGCATCGTGCGCGAGCCGCCCACGGCCAGCGCATCTCGCAGCCAGACCGGCGAGGGCAGCTTGTAGGGTGGCACCTGCTTCTGCACGTGGCGCATCACGAAGTTCAGCGCGCGGCCCTTGAGGTTGAGCGCACCGCCCATCAGGTCGCCGATGCCGGTGATGACGATGTTGCGCACCTGGCTGCCGGGCAAAGCCTGCTCCAGCGTGCGCGCGAAGTTCTCCAGCACGACAATCGTCTGCGCGCCGGAGTCGCGCAACTGGTGCGCCAGTTCCGGCACCGTGTACAGCGGGTTGACGTTGACGACGATGGCGCCGGCCAGCAGCGTGCCAAAGAGGCACACGGGGTACTGCAGGCTGTTGGGCAGCATGATCGCCACGCGGTCGCCCTTCTTCACGCCGCGCGATTGCAGCCACGCTGCAAATTGCTTCGCTTGTCGTTCGCACTCGTCGTACGTCATTTCGGTGCCGACACTCACGTAGGCGATGCGGGTGCGGTACTTTTCCACCGATTCGCGAAACACCTCGACCAGTGAGTGATAGCGATCGGGGTTGATTTCGGCGGGCACGCCCTCGGGGTACGACTTCAGCCAGATGCGGTCGGTAAGGCTGTTGCGGTCGGCAACGGTGTTCATGGTGTCTCCGTCCATGAAAAACGCGGCGTGGTTTTATTGTGTGCCGCGCGGGTTTTTGAATCTTGGTAGACCCGGGCCGTTCCCGTTTTGGCCCGAGCGGTTTAGTGCGACATCGTTTCGGGGCGCTCCAGAATGGCAACGACACCTTGGCCGCCAGCGGCACAGATCGACACCAGCCCACGCCCGCTGCCGCGCTGCGCCAGCATCTTGGCCAGCGTCGCGACAATGCGCCCGCCCGTGGCGGCAAACGGATGGCCCGTGCCAAGCGAGCTGCCATTCACGTTCAGCTTGCTACGGTCGATGCTGCCCATGGGGGCGCTGCGGCCGAGCTTTTCGCGGCAGTATTCAGGCGATTCCCAGGCCGCCAGCGTGCTGAGCACCTGTGCGGCAAAGGCTTCGTGGATCTCGTAGTAGTCGAAGTCCTGCAGGGTGAGCCCCGCGCGTTGCAGCATGCGCGAGACGGCATAGGCCGGCGCCATCAGCAGCCCTTCGTTCTGCTCCGGCGTGCTGCTGAAGAAATCGACGGCAGCCGTATCCGCGCAGGTCATGTAGGCGAGCACGGGCAGGTTGTGCGCGCGCGCCCAGTCTTCGCTGGCGAGCAGTACGCACGATGCGCCATCGGTGAGCGGCGTGGAGTTGCCGGCCGTCATGGTGCCGGCGGCGCTGCGGTCGAATACCGGCTGCAGCTTCGCCAGTTGCTCGATGGTCAAGTTGCTGCGCAGGTTGTTGTCGCGATCGAGCCCCAGGTGGGCGGTCATCAGGTCGGTGAAGAAGCCCCGCTCGTAGGCGGCCGTGAGGTTGTGGTGGCTGCGCAGGGCCAGCGCGTCCTGGTCTTCGCGGCGGATGCCCCAGCGCTTGGCCATCAGCTCGCAGTGTTCGCCCATCGACAGGCCGGTGCGCGGCTCGCTGTTGCGCGGCAGCAGCGGGCGCACGAACATCGACGGCCGCAGGCCGGCCAGCGCTTTGACGCGCGCGCCTGTGGACTTGGCGCGGTTGGCCTCCAGCAGGATCTTGCGCATCTTTTCGTTCAGGCCGACGGGCGCATCGGAGGTGGTGTCCGTGCCGCCGGCAATGCCCACGTCGATCTGCCCCAGTGCAATCTTGTTGGCAACGAGAATGGCGGCTTCCAGCCCCGTGCCGCAGGCCTGCTGGATGTCGTAAGCGGGCGTCTGCTTGGCGAGCGTGGTGGAGAGCACCGTTTCGCGCGTCAGGTTGAAATCGCGCGCGTGCTTGATGACCGCGCCGGCCACGACTTCGTCCAGACGCTGGCCGTGCAGGTTGAAGCGGTCGATCAGGCCCTGCAGCGCGGCGGTCAGCATCTGCTGGTTCGATGCGGTAGCGTAGGCCGTATTCGAGCGGGCGAACGGAATGCGGTTACCGCCAAGGATGGCGACGCGGCGCAACTGCGCGTTGACGAGCATGAATTCAGTCTCCCGTGTTGTCTTGTTGTGCGTGCGGCAGCGTCAGCATGCCGCGCAGATAGGGCTTGTCGCCCGTGGCGTTGCGCACCTCAAACGCGCGGCCGGGCGTGGCTTCGTTGGCTTGCCACAGCGTCGCCGCGCCGGGCAGTGATAGCGGGGTCTTGAACTCGGCCACCACTTCGCCTTCCGTGAGCGGCGCGGCCGGCAGCAGCGCGGCCAGCGCACGGGCCTTCGTCCACATGCCGTGGGCGATGGGGTGCGCGAAGCCGAACAGCTTCGCGCCGATGTTGGATACGTGGATGGGGTTCCAGTCCCCCGACACGCCGGCGTAGCGCCGGCCGGTGTCGGCAGGCACATCCCAGCGGCCGTCGAGCGACAAGTTCTGCACGCTTGGCAGCGCAATCAACGGTGCCCCCTGCGGCGACGGCACGCCCACGCGCAGGTAGGTCGACAGCGATTCCCACACCACTGCGCCGGCCTTGACGATCGCGGTTTCGATAGCGAACGCCTGCCCGCGCGCATGGTGGAACAACCGGCGCGGGCGCACTTCCACGCGCACGCGTTCGCCCGCCTGCAGGCGCTGGTGCTGGCGGATGGTGTTGCACAGGTGCACGAGGCCGATCACCGGATACGGAAACGCCGATTCCGTCATCAGCATGAGCTGCAGCGAAAAGCCCAGCAGATGCGGATACGTCATCGGTACGCCATGCGCGGGCGAGAACCCACACACCGCCGCGTACTGCGCAATGTGTTCGGCCTCGAGCGGCACCTCCTGGCGCACCAGGGTGTGGCGCGGCAGCGGCCCGCCGCGCCTGCCTTTGCGTTGCGACAGCAGCGCGCGCCAGGCCAGTGCCCCCGGCGACGGCGGCTCGGTTACCAGCGTCTGGGTTGCGACCATCGGAAAGGGCTGGGCCAGCGTGCGCATGGTCGCGTCAGGCTCCCAGCAGGCTTTGCCCGCACACGCGCACGATGTTGCCCGTCACGCCGTTGGACGCCGGGTTGGCGAACCACGCGATCGTCTCGGCCACGTCGACGGGCTGGCCGCCCTGGCTCATCGCGTTCATGCGGCGGCCGGCTTCGCGGATGGCAAACGGCACGGCCGCTGTCATCTGCGTCTCGATAAAGCCCGGCGCGACAGCGTTGATGGTGATGCCGCGCTCTGCCAGCAACGGTGCGCCTGCTTGCACGAGCCCGATCACGCCGGCCTTGGACATCGCGTAGTTGGTCTGCCCAAGGTTGCCTGCAATGCCGCTGATGGACGACACGCACACGATGGACCCGCCTGCGTGCAGCGCATTGGCCGCAAGCAGCGCGTCGTTGATGCGCAACTGCGCGGCGAGGTTGATATCGAGCACGCTGCGCCAAGCGGGCTCGGTCATGCGGGCGATGGTCTTGTCGCGCGTGATGCCGGCGTTGTGCACGAGGATGTCGATGCCGCCCAATGCAGCAAGTTGCTGCGCGAGCAGGGCGGGTGTCTCGGGCGCAGCAATGTCGTAGGCCATGGCCTCACCGCCGATTTCCTGCGCGACCGCGTTCAGCGCTTCCTGCGCGGCGGGCACATCCAGGCAAAGTACGCGCGCACCGTCACGTGCCAGCACGTGCGCAATGGCCGCGCCGATGCCGCGCGAGGCGCCGGTCACCAACGCGGTGCGCCCGGCCAGCGGCTTCTGCCAGTCCACCGAGACCGCTGCCGCCCGATGCACGCGCACCACCTGCCCCGACACATACGCCGAGCGTGCCGACAGCAGAAAGCGCAGCGTCGATACGGCCACGTTCTCCGCTCCCTCAGCCACGTAGACGAGCTGCGCCGTGCAGCCGCGCCGGACTTCCTTGCCAAGAGAGCGCGTCAGCCCTTCCAGCGCGCGCTGCGCAATCGCCATCTCGGGCGTCTTGCAACCTTCCGGCGGCCGGCCGATCACCACGACGCGCCCACAACGGCCGATGGCCCGCACGCCATCGTGGAACACGTGATACAGCGCGTCGAGGCCGTCGACCGTCGCAATGCCCGTGGCATCGAAGACGATGCCGCCAATGCGATCAAACGCCTCGCCGTCCTTGCCCGTCGGGGCGACAAAGCGGCCCGTGATCTGGCCGTGCCGGTTGGCGGCACCAAGCCATTCCGGATCGCTTTCATGAAAGCGCGTAGGGACGCCGGTCTCGGCAAACAGTGCGGCGAGCGTTTCGCGCATGGAGCCGCCCGGCGCCGCGCCCACCAGGAACGGCCCGACAAATTCCGGTTCGCCGGGCACATAACGGCGCAACGGCACAGGCTGCGGCAGGCCGAGGTTGGCCGACAGCCACTTGCCGAAACCGGAACCGACGAAATCGAGGTACTTGTCTTGCATCGTTGTTGTTGTCGTTTGTCAGGCCCCTGGGCCATCAGGCTGCGCGGCGCTCGGCGGCCTGCAGGGCATCGAGCGCATCCTTGCGGCGCTGCAGGTCGGCCATCAGGTTGAAGTCGGGCGGGAAGTCATCCACGGCAACCGCGTGTTCGCCGTAGCGCGCGTAGTCGCACAGCTGCTTTCGCTCGCCTTCGTCAATGAGGTTTTGTGCCACGGCTTGTGCGGTCCAGGCTTCGAAGTCGGGCAGGCTCTGCGGCACGGGCGGCAGCTTGCCTGCGCGGATGGCTGGTTTCAAGCGCTGCTCGATTGCGTCCACGGCCGGCTGCAGGCGGAAGGCCGCTTCGCCATAGGCGATCGGGTCGACTTCGGGCGTCGGGCAGTACGAGTCGGCCAGCAGGCGATCGCGCACAGCGCCCGGCGTTTGCATCAGCTCGGCGACCTGCGCGGCCAGCGCATCCGACGGCTTGCGATACGGCGTACCGAACGGGAAGATCAGCGCGCGCAGCAGCGCCGCGATGCCAGTGTTCGGGAAATTGGCCAGCACGCCGTCGAGCGCATCGTGCGCCTTCACCAGCGCGTCCTGAACCGACCAATGCACGAGCGGCGCGTCCTCGGCAGGGCGGCCGTCATCTTCAAAGCGTTTGAGCGCGGACGAGATCAGGTACATCTGCGAGAGGATGTCGCCCAGCCGCCCCGTGATGCTCTCGCGGCGCTTGAGCGTGCCGCCCAGCGTGAACATCGACACATCGGACAGCAGCGCCAGCGCCGTCGAGAAGCGGTTCACGGCGCGGTAGTAGCGCTGCATTTCCGGTGCGGCATTGCCCGGCGCGCTTCCCACGCGCCCGCCGGAGAGCGCATGCAAAAAGGCGCGCACCAGGTTGCCCGCGATGAATGCGCCGTGGCCGAACAGCGCCGTATCGAACGCACGCAGCGTCTCGGTTGAATCGGCGCCTTGCGCGGCCGTCATCTCGCGCAGCACATACGGATGGCAACGGATCACGCCCTGCCCGAAGATGATCAGGCAGCGCGTCATGATGTTCGCGCCTTCCACCGTGATGGCGATCGGCACCTGCTGATAAGCGCGCGCCAGGAAGTTGTTCGGGCCCATGCAGATGCCCTTGCCGCCCACGATGTCCATCGCATCGGTGACCACATCGCGCGCACGTTCGGTGACGTGGTATTTGGCAATGGCGGAGATGACCGAGGGCTTCTCGCCCAGGTCCACGGCCAGCGCGGAAAGACGCCGCGCCGCATCCATCATGTACAGGTTGCCGCCCATGCGGCCGAGCGCTTCCTGAATCCCTTCGAACTTGCCGATGGGCGTACGGAACTGGCGTCGCACGGCGGCATAGGCGCCGGTGCTGCGCACGGCCAGCTTGGCCATGCCCACGTTGGACGACGGCAGCGAAATCGCCCGGCCCGCTGCCAGACATTCCATCAGCATGCGCCAGCCACGGCCGACTTGCGCCTGGCCGCCGATCACCCAGTCGATGGGGATGAACACGTCCTTGCCGGAGTTCGGGCCGTTCTGGAACACCGCATTGAGCGGCCAATGGCGGCGGCCGATGTTTACGCCCGGGTGCTTCGTCGGGATGAGCGCGCAGGTAATGCCGGGCTCCTTGTCGCCGCCGAGCAAGCCATCCGGATCGACCGCGCGAAATGCGAGCCCCAGCACCGTGGCGATGGGGCCGAGCGTGATGTAGCGCTTGCTCCATGTCACGCGAAAGCCGAGCGTCTCGCGGCCTTCGTGCACGCCGCGGCAGACCACGCCCACATCGGGAATGGCGGCGGCATCGGAGCCGGCATATGCGTTGGTCAGCGCAAAGCAGGGGATTTCTTCACCGCGTGCGAGGCGCGGCAGGTAATGATTTTTCTGCGCTTCGGTGCCGTAGTGCAGAAGCAGCTCAGCGGGGCCGAGCGAGTTGGGCACCATGACCGACACGGCCGCGGCAGAGCAGCGCGTCGACAGCTTCATGATGACCTGCGAGTGAGCGTATGCCGAGAACCCTTTGCCGCCGTATTCCTTCGGGATGATCATGCCCAGGAAGCCGGCGCGCTTCGCATAGTCCCACGCGTCGGGCGACAGGTCCTGCCAGATCTGCGTGCTTTCCCAATCGTTGGCAAGGTCGCAGAGTTTTTCGGTTTCCACGTCGAGGAAAGATTGCTCTTCGGCCGACAGACGCGGCTGCGGCGAAGACAGCAATCGCGACCAGTTGGGCCGGCCGGAGAACAGTTCGGCATCCCACCAGACCGTGCCCGCTTCAATGGCGTCGCGCTCGGTTTGCGACATCTCCGGCATGATCTTGCGGAACATTGCCAGTACCGGGCGCGTGATGAGTGCCCGGCGCAGCGGCTTGAGCGCGAGCACCAGCGCCGGCAGCACAAAGACGATGGCGAGTACCGTAGTCATCACCGGGCCCACCAAGCCCAGCCAGGCGCCTGCCACGAGCCACACGGCGGTCGCGACCAGCCAGGCGAACGCCGAGGCTTCCATGCTGGCGAGCCCAAGCACGCCGATGCAAAGCAGGACGATCCAGATCGTCATCATGAGGGTCTCCATTCGATGCGTCTACGGGCCGGATATCTCGAACACCGGCGGCACCTGCAGAATGCCGGAGCGACTCCCGTGCCTGCACATGGCAGACATACGGGAACTCCAGGCGGCACCAGCGTTGTCAGGCGTTGGGGCTGCGCCAGGGGCGCATCGGATTGGCTGGGAAGATCGCGCGTGCTGCATTGCTGCGGCGAATGGCCAATGCCCTGGTGCGTGCGGTGGGCGCGGGGCCGCCGACGTCGCTGTCGTCACCATGAGTATCGTCGTGCGCACCGGCGCCGAGATCGTCGTGGGCGTCCGCGGCATCGTCGGCGCTGGCGCGCGCGGGTGTGCGGCCGAACAGGTCACCGGCGAAGGGCGAGGCGGTGGTGGGCGTCGCGCTGCGTTCGGCGCGGCCATTGCCGCGCCCGGCGTGGCGACCTGAGCCGCCGTTGCCGCTGTCGTTGCCGTTGGGGGCGTCATCTGCTTGCGCGACGGGCGTGGGAACTTGCGCTTCGGCCAGCTCGACCACCTGATCGAGCGCACCGGCCTCGCCGGGCAGCGGGGCGTTGAGCGTAGCCACCACCAGCGCCGTCAGGCGTGCCAGCAGCGAGGCATCGTTCATCGTCTTGCCCTGCGTGAACAGCGGCAGCAGGTTATTGAGGTCGTCTCCGGCCAGCACGCCGGCGAGCGCCTTGAGCGCAAAGTGCAGGCGCCAGCCGAGTTCAGCGCGCGGCAGGTGCGGCAGCGCACGCGAGAAGGCTTCGAAGAAGCGATCGAACACCAGCGCATAGTGGCCGAGCAGATAGCTCTGCACGAACGGTGAGGTGTCGGAATACACGCGCCCCATCAGGCGCAGGAATGCGGGGCCGCCGGTGTCGGGGTTGCGCGCCATCTGCAGCGCTGGCACAAACAGCGCGCCGAGCACGTGGTCGCAGGTCAGTTGCTCCTTGGTCCAGCGTTCTTCGCACGCGGTCAGCAGCGCCAGCCGGCGCGTGTTGAGCGGGTCGAGCCGGCGCCCAAGCACCGACTGCATCAACGCTTCCTTGCTGCCGAAGTGATAGTTGACCGCCGCCAGATTGACTTTGGCGCGCGCCGTGATCTGCCGCAACGACATCGCCTCGTAGCCGAACTCGATGAACAACAGTTCGGTGGCTTCCAGAATGCGGCCCTTGGTGTCTCCTGCTCCAGGACGTCCCATGTCTCCTACCTCGTTTTTTTAAGCCTGATATCGGGCTCGATTGCTGCGGTGCAGCGCTCGAACGTACGATTCAAACATGTGTATGGGGTTGCCCGGGCATGTTAGGAACAGACGTTTGAAAACACCAAGCGCCCAATTCGAGCAAGCACTCTAGACAGGAGGAGCGTGCACAGCCAACGTATGAAACACGAGGCCTGGAAAGTGAGTGGGCGCAAACATCAAGAAACAAGAGAGAGAGGTTTTCGCCCCTCTTTGGTGACCCTGGGCGGGTCAGCCGGCTGGCTGATGGAGCGATGTCAGGCCGCCGAAGAATGCGGCAGCGTTTTGTGCAAGGGTGGGGAGGTGATAGCCACCTCTTCCTGGACGACAAGCGTCGGCAGACCGATCGCGCCGATGGCCTGGCCAAGCCTGCCAAAGCCCTGCGTCGAGACATCCACCTGCGCTTGCGGGTCTTCGCGAGAGAGAGATGGGGGCGGTCTGGCGCCGGCCGAAGAAGCGTTCCTGGCGTATTTCCGGCGGTATATGGCGCGGTATTCGTTGGCCGAACGGCTGGGGATATGGTGAACGCGCCGTTGGCTGCGTTGCGCGCCCCGGTGGGGTAAACACCATCACCTGTTAAACTAGATTCCTTCTTGCAGTCCCCGGGGTCCAGTCGCCCCGTCACCTACCCAGGCTTTGTCCACGATTGGCGCACGAACGAATGCGCGGGACACGCCGGTCCAATCGCTTTTCCATGTCGTTTTCCGAACTCGGCTTGTCAGACAAGCTGGTACGTGCCGTGGCCGAACTCGGCTACGCAGAACCTACTCCAATTCAACGCCAGGCCATCCCCGCCATTCTCAGGGGAGGTGACCTGCTCGCCGGTGCTCAGACCGGCACCGGCAAGACCGCCGGTTTCACGCTGCCGCTGCTGCACCGCCTGTCTGCGGCGCAACCTAACAAGGTGCAGACGCCGCAGGGCATGCGCTTCCCGATCCGTGCGCTGGTGCTGACGCCCACGCGTGAACTTGCCGCGCAAGTTGAAGAAAGCGTGCGCGCCTATGGCAAATACCTGCCGCTGAAGTCCATGGTGATGTTCGGCGGCGTCGGCATCAACCCGCAGATCGATGCGCTCAAGCGCGGTGTCGATATCGTCGTGGCCACGCCGGGCCGCCTGCTCGACCACGTTGGCCAGCGCACCATCGACCTGTCGCACATTGAATTGCTGGTGCTGGACGAAGCCGATCGTATGCTGGACATGGGCTTCATCCACGACATCCGCAAGATCCTCAACATCCTGCCGGCGAAGCGTCAGAACCTGCTGTTCTCGGCAACGTTCTCCGACGACATCCGCGAACTGGCCGACCGCCTGCTCGACAAGCCGGCGCTGATTGAAGTCGCGCGCCGCAACACGACGGCCGAGACGGTCGAGCAGCGCATCTACCCGGTCGACCGCGAGCGCAAGCGCGAACTGCTTGCCAAGCTCGTGCGCGACAACGACTGGCACCAGGTGCTGGTGTTCACGCGCACCAAGCACGGCGCGAACCGCCTGGCCGAGCAGCTCACGCGCGACGGCATTCCCGCTCTGGCCATCCACGGCAACAAGAGCCAATCGGCGCGCACGCGTGCGCTGACGGAATTCAAGGCTGGGACGCTGCGCGTGCTGGTTGCCACCGACATCGCCGCGCGCGGTATCGACATCGACCAACTGCCGCACGTGGTCAACTTCGACCTGCCGAACGTGCCGGAAGACTACGTGCACCGTATCGGCCGCACGGGCCGCGCGGGTGCGCAGGGCGAGGCGATCTCGCTGGTCTGCGTGGACGAGCATGGTTTGCTGCGCGACATTGAACGCCTCATCAAGCGTGAGCTGCCGCGTACCGTGCTGGAACGTTTCGAGCCCGACCCGACCATCGCGGCGGAGCCGATTCCGAACGGGCGCAACCCGGCGGGCCGCGGCGGCAACGCGCGCGGTGGCCGCCCGGG
>NZ_MCGB01000004.1 GCF_001699815.1 Ralstonia pickettii
GCCGGCGCCCTCTCAGAAACCGCCGAAAGACACGCCGCCGCCCGAGCGCAAGCCCGGTGGCAATGCGCGTCCGCAGCGCCGCCAAAAGCCCACGCCAGAAGAACTCGCCGCGGCGCTCGAGGCGCGCCGCGCACGTGCGAACCGCGTCCCGCCGATCACGTTTCCCGAAGCGCTGCCTGTGTCGGCCAGGCGCGACGAGATCGCCCAGGCCATTGCCGCGAACCAGGTGGTGATCGTCTCGGGCGAGACCGGCTCGGGCAAGACCACGCAGTTGCCGAAGATCTGCTTGTCGATCGGGCGAGGCATCGGCGCGGGCGGTACCGGGCTGATCGGTCATACGCAGCCGCGCCGGATTGCCGCGACGTCTACCGCCAAGCGCATCGCGCAGGAAATCGGCACGCCGGTGGGCGAGCACGTGGGCTTCCAGGTGCGGTTCAATGACACGCTGTCGGCGGGCGCGTCGGTCAAGCTGATGACCGACGGCATCTTGCTGGCCGAGACGCAGAACGATCCGTTGCTGCGCGCCTACGACACGATCATCATTGACGAGGCGCACGAACGCAGCCTCAACATCGACTTCCTGATCGGCTATCTCAAGCAGCTTCTGCCGCGCCGCCCGGATCTGAAGCTGATCATCACCTCCGCAACCATCGACGCAAAGCGGTTTGCCGAGCACTTTGCCGGCCCAAAGGGGCCGGCGCCGGTCATCGAAGTCAGCGGGCGGTTGTATCCGGTCGAGGTGCGCTACCGCCCGATCCAGCGCGACGAGAAAGACAAGGAGCGCGATCTTTACGAAGCGCTCGTCGATGCGGTCGATGAACTCGCCCGCGAAGGCCCGGGCGACGTGCTCATCTTCCTGCCGGGCGAACGCGAGATTCGCGAGGCGGCCGAGGCGCTGCGCAAGCACCATCCGGCGCATACCGAGATCCTGCCGCTCTTTGCGCGCTTGTCCGTGCAGGAGCAGGAACGTGTGTTCCGGCCGTCCAACGCACGCCGCATCGTGCTGGCGACCAACGTGGCCGAGACCTCGCTCACGGTGCCGGGTATTCGCTACGTGGTCGATACGGGGCTGGCGCGCGTCAAGCGCTATTCCTATCGCAACAAGGTCGAGCAACTGCAGATCGAGCCGGTGTCGCAGGCTGCGGCCAACCAGCGTGCCGGTCGTTGCGGCCGGGTGGCCGATGGCGTCTGCATTCGCCTGTATGACGAGGCGGATTTCATTGCGCGGCCGCGTTTCACCGATCCGGAAATTTTGCGGTCGTCGCTGGCGGCAGTCATCCTGCGCATGAAGGCACTGCGGCTGACGGACGTCGAGCAGTTCCCCTTCATCGAGCCGCCGCTGGGCCGTGCGATTGCCGATGGCTATCAGCTCTTGCAAGAACTCGGTGCCGTCGACGATGAGAATGCGCTGACCCCGCTGGGCAAGCAGGTCGCTCGCTTGCCGCTGGACCCACGCGTGGCGCGGATGATTCTGGCCGGCCGCGACCACCAGTGCCTGCGCGAGATGCTGATCATCGCAAGCGCCTTGTCCGTGCAAGACCCACGGGAGCGCCCGCAAGAACTGCAGCAGCAGGCGGATCAAGCGCACCGCCAGTTTGCCGACGAGAAATCGGAGTTCCTCGGCTGGGTGAAGCTCTGGAAGTGGTTTGAAGAGGCCGTCGCGCACAAGAAGTCGAACAAGCAGCTGCAGGAGCAGTGCCGTTCGCACTTCCTGTCGCATGTGCGGCTGCGGGAATGGCGCGACGTGCATTCGCAGTTGCACACCACGGTGGCGGAGCAGGGCTGGAAGCTCAACGAATCCGATCCGACGTATGAACAGTTGCATCTGGCGCTGCTGACGGGCCTCCTTGGCAACATCGGTGTGCGCATCGAGGAGGCGGATGGGAAAGGCCGTGAATATCTCGGCGCGCGCGGCATCAAGTTCTTCCTGTGGCCGGGGTCGGTCATTGCGCGCAAGGCGGGCAAGTGGGTCGTAGGCGGCGAACTGATCGAGACCAGCCGCCTGTTCGGTCGCACGCTGGCACGCATCGAGCCGGAATGGGTCGAGAAGGTCGGGGCGCACCTGTTGAAGGTGTCGTGGAGCGATCCGCATTGGGAAAAGAAGGCCGGCCAGGTGATGGCCTTCGAGCGCGGCACGCTGTACGGCCTGCCGATCTATCAACAGCGCCGCGTGCACTTTGGGCCGATGCAGCCGAAGGAAGCGCGCGAGATGTTCATCCGCCGCGCGCTGGTCGATGGCGAGTTCGAGACGCGCCTGCCGTTCTTCACGCACAACCAGCGCCTGGTGCGCGAGATCGAAAACCTCGAACACAAGTCACGCCGGCAAGACGTGCTGGTGGACGACGAGTTGATCTACGCGTTCTACGACAGCCAGATCCCGGCGGACATTTACAACACCGTGTCGTTCGAGCGCTGGTATGCCGAGGCCGCCAGCGCGGGCGGCAAAAGCGGCCAGAAGCTGCTGTACCTGAATCGCGATGACCTCATGCGGCATGAGGCGGCCGGCATCACGACCGACCTGTTCCCGAAGGTGCTGCCGATTGCCGGTATCGACATGGGCCTGACGTACCACTTCGAGCCCGGCAGCCCGCGCGATGGCGTGACCCTCACCGTGCCGCTGTATGCGCTTAACCAGGTCCCTGCGCAGCGCACCGAATGGCTGGTCCCGGGCATGCTCAAGGAGAAGGTGCATCTGCTGCTGAAGAGTCTGCCGCAGAAGCTGCGCCGCCATTGCGTGCCGTTGCCGGACTACGCCGCCGGATTCGTCGCGCGCGTGCGGTTGGGGGATGGCGATCTGCTCGACCGCTTGATCGCCGACGTGCGCGAGCAGACCGGCATGGCGCTCAAGCGCGCCGACTTTAAGCTCGAGACGCTGCCCGCGCATCACTTCATGAACTTCAAGGTGATCGACGAGCACGGCCGGCAGCTCGACATGGGCCGCAATCTAGCCCAGTTGCGCGCGGAACTGGGCGGACGCGCGCAGCAGACCTTTCAGTCGATCGCCGCGCAGGATGCTGCCGTGGCTGGCACCCCGAGCGAGGGCACCAAGGCAGGCCAAGCCGGCAAGAGTGGCAAGGCGGAAGCCCCGGCCAACGCCGCGCTGTACTCGGGGCTGACCACCTGGAATTTCGGCGAGTTGCCGGAACTGCTGGAAGTCCGCAAAGGCAGCCAGACGCTCTTCGGCTATCCGGCACTCGTCGATGCCGGCGATCACTGCGACGTGGAAGTTTTCGACGACCCGGCGCAAGCCACGCGCATCCATGGCCTGGGCTTGCGCCGGTTGTTTGCGATCCAGCTGCGCGAGCCGTTGAAGTACCTGGAAAAGAACATCCCGGGCCTGTCGCAGATGGCGATCCAGTTCATGAACCTGGGCACGCAGGACGATCTGCGTGACCAGATCCTGGATGCCACGCTGGAGCGTGCCTGCCTGCAAGACCCGCTGCCCATCGATGACGCCAGTTTCGGTGCCCGCAAGGACGAAAGCCGCGCGCGCCTGACGTTGCTGGCGCAGGAAATTGCACGGCTGGTCGGCGCCATCCTGGCCGAATATGCGCAACTGCCGCGCAAGCTGCAGATCGCCAAGCCGTTTGCTGCAGCCACCGCCGACATCGACGCACAGCTCAAGACGCTGATGCACAAGCGTTTTATCGAGGCGACGCCGTATGCGCAGTTGACGCACTTTCCGCGTTATCTGAAGGGCATCGCGCTGCGCATCGATAAACTCAAGGCGGACCCGGCCCGCGATACGCAACGCATGCAGGAGATGGCGCCGCTCATCCAGCAATACCAACGCGCGGAAAAGGCGCTGCGCGTGCAAGGGCAGGGCGGCAACGACCCGCGCATGGAGGAATTCCGCTGGATGCTTGAGGAGCTGCGTATCGCTCTGTTTGCACAGGAATTACGCACGCCGGTGCCGATGTCGGTCAAGCGGCTGCAGAAGGTGTGGGAATCGATGCAGCGATAGCTGCACGATGCTTTCTTGCTGGCGGGGAAAGTTCCCGTTTTCTTTTTTTGATTTGTGTCAGCGGTGGCATAAATGCCAGCGTTAAAATGACTGGCTAAGTTGCTGAATCTTCTCGTTATGTCTGCCTTGCGCGCCTCGTTTGCCTCCCATTGGTTCTCCACGCTGGTCCTGTCGGCCGCTGCTCTGATGGCCGCGCATGCGGCGCGTGCTGAAGTCGTCACCGTGCTCAATTCGGGCGACGCAAGCGTCTCTTTGATCGACAAGGACACCCGCAAGGTGTTGGAGACGTTCCCGATCGGCAAGGAGCCGCACCACCTGATCGCCACGCCCGACGAAAAGTCGTTGATCATCGCCAACGCTGTGGGCAACGAGCTGGTGTTTCTCGATCCCGTGACCGGCAAGATTCAGCAGCGCGTGCCGCGCATCGACGATCCATACCAGATCGGCTTCTCGCCCGACCAGAAGTGGTTTCTGACCACCGGCAACCGGCTGGACCGCATTGATATTTACCGCTGGGACGGCCATGCGCTGACCATCGCCAAACAGATTCCAGCGGCGAAGACACCCAGCCACATCGCCTTTACCGCCGACAGCAAGATCGCGTTCGTCACCGTGCAGGATTCCAATGAAGTGATGGCCATCGACCTGCCCACGCAGACCGTGATGTGGCGCATGACCATTGGCTCCGCGCCGGCCGGCGTGTGGGTCACAACAGATCAGAAATACCTGCTGGTCGGCATGACCGGCGCCGATTACGTCGAAGTGATCGACTGGCACAACCGCACCAGCGTCAAGCGCATCCCGACTGGCAAGGGCGCGCACAACTTCCGCGCGCTGGGCGACAAGCGTCACCTGTTCCTCTCGAACCGCGTGTCAGGCACGATCAGCATCATCGATCAGCAAACGCTGACCAAGGTGGGCGACATCACAGGCCTGCCGCCCGGCCCCGACGACATGGAACTGACCGCCGACGGCAAGCAACTCTGGGTGACCTGCCGCTGGGCCAAGCGCGTGGCGATCGTCGACGTTGCAAGCCGCAAGGTCGTGGAAGAGATCAAGGTCGGGCGATCGCCGCACGGCATTTACTTCCGCACGCGCGCTCCACTGAATTGAGCGTCACGACCATGAAGCCCGGCCTGTCGATGTTGCGCACGGCCGCCGCTGCCACAGCGGCGCTGGGCCTGTGCGCGTTGGCCGCGGCTGCACCCGGTGGTGTGAACGCCGGTGCGTGCAAAGGCACCGTTTACCTCACTTTCGACACCGGCAGCATGAGCCAGGCGCAGTTGATTGCCGATACGCTGCGTCGCCATCGCATCCACGCCACGTTCTTCCTCGCCAACGAAAAGACCATCCACGGCGACAGCACGCTGGATGACGGCTGGGCCCCGTATTGGAGATCGCTAGCCGCCGACGGCCACGCCTTCGGTACGCACACCTTCGATCACGTCTACTACAAGGGCGAGGCAGGTGCGGGCAAGGTCCGCTTCCGCCCGCAGTTTGGCGAGGAGGGTGGCCGCAATGTCGTGTGGAGTGAGCCCGAATTCTGTGCGGAGCTCAAACGCAGCGCCGAGCGCTTCAAGGCCATGACCGGTCAGCCGATGGACCCGCTGTGGCGTGCGCCGGGTGGTCACTTTTCGGCGACGACAGAGGCTTGGGCGAAGCAATGCGGGTTCGCCCACGTGGCCTGGGCGCCCGCCGGTTTCCTGGGCGACGAGTTGCCGTCCGAGCGTTATCCGAACGACGCGTTGCTGCAGAAGGCGCTGTCCAGCTTGCGCGATGGCGACATCACCATGGCGCACCTTGGCATCTGGTCGCGTAGGGATCCGTGGGCGCCGGCTGACCTTGAGCCGCTGATCACCGGCCTGGAACGCAAGGGTTTCTGCTTCGCCACGCTGCGCGATCATCCGCAGTACCAAGCCTGGTTGGGTGCCCACCCGGCACACACAGCGGCCCGCTGACATGTTTGACTGGATCGCCGACACCTTCACGCAAGCGCAGGATGTGCTCTTCCAGCACGTCGTGATGCCGATCACCTATACCATCGGCCTGGGTGGTTACGTTGAAGATGCCTACCCCGGCACCGAATGGCTGCTGATGGGGCTGCTGCAGATCGCGGTGCTGCTGCTGATCTTCCGCCCGCTGGAGCGCTGGCGCCCGGTAGAACCGGTGCAAGATCGCAAGGCCGTGCGTGCCGACATCTTCTACACGCTGTTCCACCGTCTGGGTTTCTTTCCGCTGTTGCTGTTCTTCACGCTGCACCCGCTGATCGACGCTCTCGACGGCAAGTTGCGCTTCTGGGGCTGGGCGCATCTGAACGTGGAAGATTGGTGGCCGGGCGTGACGTCGGTTGCCATCGTCAGCTTTCTGATCTATCTGGTGTTGTTCGACCTGCTCGACTACTGGTATCACCGTCTGTCGCACAAATTCCATTGGTGGTGGAACCTGCATTCGCTGCATCACAGTCAGCAGCAGATGACGCTGTGGTCTGATGACCGCAACCACATCCTCGACGATGTGCTGCGTGGTGCGGTGTTTGCCACTGCGGCGCTGGTTGTTGGGGTGGAACCCTCGCAGTACGTGCTGCTGGTGGCCATTTCGCAGTTGCTGCAAAGCTTGCAGCACGCCAACGTGCGGCTGCATTTCGGCTGGCTGGGCGATCGGCTGCTGATCTCGCCGCGCTTCCATCGGCTGCATCACGCCATTGGACTGGGGCATGAGGTGCCGGGCAAGCCTGGTGTGCTCGGCGGCTGCAATTTTGGCGTGCTGTTCCCATGGTGGGACATGCTGTTCGGCACCGCCATCTTCTCGCCCGAGTACCACGCTACCGGTATCCGCGATCAACTTCCCTCCCCGCAAGGGCGCTCGCGCGACTACGGGCGCGGCGTGCTGCGTCAGCAGTGGCTTGGCCTCAAGCGCCTGTTCGGCCGCGCGTAAAGCCCGGGCGGGACGGCGCGCGCGTGATTTCTGCACGCTATGCTAGGCTGTTCGCTCTCTGATTCCCCCATTTCTGCATGAACGACCTGATTCGCTCATTTGGCCGCGCGCTGCTTTCGCAACTGCATCCGCGCATGCTGTTCCTGACGGTACTGCCTTTCGCCGTGGCCGTGGTGGTCTGGGGCGGGGTACTGTATTTCGGCTGGGACGCCATGAACGGCATGGCCCGCAACGCCGTGGAAGGCTGGGCCTTCATGGGCTGGATCAAGAGCGGCCTGAACGCGATCGGTATGGCGGGGTTGTGGTCCGCGATCGCGCCGCTGTTGGTGATCACCTTGCTCGTGCCGGTGATTGTCGTGTCGATCCTCGTGCTGGTGAGCGTGGCGTCGGTGCCGGTGGTCATGCGCTATCTTGATCGCAGCTATCCGCAGCTTGAGCGTCGCAAGGGTGGCTCGGTGCTGGGCAGTCTTACGCATGCTCTGCTATGCACGCTGGTGGTCATTCTCATGGCCATCGTCACGCTGCCATTGTGGCTGATTCCTCCGTTTTTCGCGCTGATTCCGCCGCTGCTGTGGGGTTGGCTCACGTACCGCTTGATGACGTACGATGCGCTGGCTGATCACGCGACTGCAGAAGAGCGCCGCGCGATCATGCAGCGCTACCGGGTGCCGCTGCTAGGCATCGGCGTCGCCGTTGGCATGCTGGGCTCGGCGCCGACGCTGCTATGGGTGTCGTCGGTGGTGACGATTGTGCTGTTCCCGATCATCGCCATCGCCGTGATCTGGCTGTATGTGCTGATCTTTATTTTCTCGGCGCTGTGGTTTGGCCACTTCTGCTTGCGTGCGCTGACGCGTCTGCGTGCTGAAGCGCCGCCTGCGCGCATGGTCGAGGCCAGCGTGATAGAAGTCACTACCATTGAACTGCCTCGCGAATAATCAGAAACCATCGGAACTGACATGGCTTTCGGCATGATCATCATCGGCGACGAGATCCTCTCCGGCCGCCGCGAAGACAAACACCTGCGCAAGCTGATCGAAGTGCTCGGCGAGCGCGGCCTGACATTGGAGTGGGCCGAGTACGTCGGCGACCAGCCCGCGCGCATTACAAACGTACTCAAGCGTACGTTCGCCAGCGAGGACGTGGTGTTCTGCACTGGCGGCATTGGCGCCACGCCCGATGATCACACGCGCCAATGCGCGGCCGCTGCGCTGGGCGTACCGTTGGAGCTGCATCCGGAAGCGCGCGAGCAGATCACGCTGCGCATCGCCGAGTCGGCCAACGGTGACCCGGTCAAGGCGGATGTCTCAACGCCCGAAAACCAGCACCGCTTCAAGATGGGTGAGTTTCCCCAGGGCGCGCGCATCATCCCGAATAGCTATAACCGCATCCCCGGGTTCTCGGTGGCGCATCACCATTTCATGCCGGGTTTTCCGGTGATGGCATGGCCGATGATGGAGTGGGTGCTCGACACCTATTACGCTGATCAATTCCACCGCGCGCCGCGCGAGGAGCGCTCGTTCCTGGTGTTTGGCCTGCCGGAGTCGCGGCTTACACCGCTGATGGAGCGCATCGAAGCGGAGTTCGATGGCGTGAAGGTCTTCAGTCTGCCCAGCGTGGGGGATGCAGCGCGCGGTGAGCGCTATGCCCGCTCGCACATCGACCTGGGCGTCAAGGGCTCACCGGAAGCCGTGGCGCGCGCCTATGCGATGCTGCGAGAGGGTGCGGTGGCGCTGGGTGGTGAGATTTTCGAGGCGGACGCCAGCGCGGCGTCCTGACGCTCACCGGCGCGCCTCAGGCACCGTGCCAGGGCAGGCCTCGGAAACACCAGCCCTCCACGGTCTTGCGATGGCCTTCGGTGTCTTTTGCACCCTCGAAACCTTCCAGCACATCCATTGCTGCCGCGTAACCGGCCTGTGCGGCGGCCGTTGCTGCATGCTTGGAGCGCGCTGCGCTGCGGCACAGGAACAGCACTGGCGCATCTTTCGGCACGGCAGCCTCGAGCGCGCTCAGGAAGTTGGCGTTGCGCGCGCCGCCCGGATACTGATTCCACTCCACGTGGACAAACTGGCCCGGCGAAATGTCGGGCGTGCCAACCCAGTCGAGTTCAGCGCGCGTGCGCACGTCCACCAGCCGCGCCTGCGGGTCGGCGGCCAACAACGCGGCAGCCTCTTGCGGCGACAGCGCGCCGAAGTACGGCAGTTGGTCTGCCTCACGGCGGGCGGCGGCAGCCTCTAGCAGGGACTCGCGGGTAAGCGTGGTGGCAGTCATGGTGATCAGGGGCGGGTGAAAGAGGAAGCAACCATTCTAGCGCCGCCGTCAAATAGCGCGGGTAAAAATCCCCGCGATGGTGCGTGCTCGATCTACTTGCACAAAAGAGGTGCTTATAGCATTTTCATGCACCGTTTATGTGCGTTGGCTATGCTGCTTGAACAGCCTTAGCCCTATCAGCGGGAATTCGGCGGGAGGCGGTTCGGCCGGATTGCAGGGCGTGCGCACCGTGTCAGGCATGGGCTGGCGCAGTGCTGCACTGTTTGCGGGAGAGCTTGCCTGTTGTTGGGCCGGAATTGGCATAGTTTCTGCTAAGATTCCCGCGGTCTTTTTCAGGGGCGTCCGTCCGTGTCGGACGACCTTGCTGGAAAGAAGATGTTTCGGAGTGAGGGCGGGTTGCGGCCGATTGCGCAGCGATCCGTCACACAACCGGCTCACAATACTTTGCGTTATTGCGCTACCAGGAGAATGGCATGTCCCAAAGCATTGCAGACGTGATGAAGCTCGTGAAGGAAAACGACGTCAAGTTCGTCGATTTCCGCTTCACCGATACCAAGGGTAAGGAGCAGCACGTCTCGGTCCCCGTTTCGCATTTCGACGAAGACAAGTTCGAAAGCGGTCACGCATTCGACGGCTCGTCGATCGCCGGCTGGAAAGGCATCGAAGCGTCGGACATGCTGCTGGTGCCGGATGCAAATACCGCGCACATCGACCCGTTTTACGAAGAGCCGACCCTGGTCCTGACCTGCGACGTGGTCGAGCCGTCGGACGGCAAGGGCTACGACCGCGACCCGCGCTCGATCGCCAAGCGCGCTGAAGCCTACCTGAAGAGCACCGGCCTGGGCGACACCGCCTACTTTGGTCCGGAACCCGAATTCTTCATCTTCGACGGCGTGACCTGGAACATCGACATGCAGGGTTGCTTCGTGAAGATCAATTCCGAAGAAGCTCCGTGGTCGTCGGGCAAGGAGTTCGAACACGGCAACTCGGGCCACCGTCCGGGCAAGAAGGGCGGCTACTTCCCGGTTGCCCCGATCGACACGTTCCAAGACATGCGCTCGGAAATGTGCCTGATTCTGGAATCGCTGGGTATTCCCGTTGAAGTGCACCACCACGAAGTGGCAGGCCAAGGTCAGAACGAAATCGGCACGAAGTTCAGCACGCTGGTGCAACGCGCCGACTGGACCCAGCTGCAAAAGTACGTGATCCAGAACGTCGCGCACACCTATGGCAAGACGGCGACGTTCATGCCGAAGCCGGTCGTGGGCGACAACGGTTCGGGCATGCATGTTCACCAATCGGTGTGGAAAGATGGCCAGAACCTGTTCGCAGGCAATGGTTACGCTGGCCTGTCGGAATTCGCGCTGTATTACATCGGCGGCATCATCAAGCACGCCCGCGCGCTGAATGCCCTCACCAACCCGGGTACGAACTCGTACAAGCGTCTGGTGCCGGGCTTCGAGGCTCCGGTCAAGCTGGCTTACTCGGCACGTAACCGTTCGGCTTCGATCCGCATTCCGTACGTCGCCAACCCGAAGGGCCGTCGTATCGAGACCCGCTTCCCGGATCCGCTGATGAACCCGTACCTGGGCTTCTCGGCGCTGCTGATGGCCGGTCTGGATGGCGTGCAGAACAAGATCCACCCGGGCGAAGCTGCCGACAAGAACCTGTACGACCTGCCGCCGGAAGAAGACGCAAAGATCCCGACCGTGTGCTCGAGCCTGGATCAGGCCCTCGAGTACCTGGACAAGGATCGCGAGTTCCTGACCCGCGGTGGTGTGTTCTCCAACGCCATGCTCGACGCCTACATCGAACTGAAGATGGAAGAAGTCACGCGCTTCCGCATGACGACGCACCCGCTCGAGTTCGAGATGTACTACTCGCTGTAATGTGCGAGCGCTCCGACCGATGTGTCGGGGCGAAGAGACGGTTGTGAGAGGAGGGGCGGCGCAGGTCGCCCTTCCTTTTTATGAAGCGGAGTTTTGTGGCTAGAATGAGCGTCCGCCGGACTCCGGCGCCCGATCGACGTATCCGCCAGGTTCCATTCATGTTCCGTCCTTCCCCACGCATCGCATCCGGGCTGCTTGCCGCCGCTGCGGCGGTGTTTGCCACGCTGTCCGTGCAGGCTCCCGCGTACGCCGATGACGTCTATCTGTGCACCGGTCCGAACGGCGTGCCGGAGTACCGCAACAGCGGCAACGTGAAGGGCTGCAAGAAGTTGACGCTGCCCGATGTGGTGACCGTGCCCGGCACGCGAAGCCCGCGCAGTGCGGGTGCTGCACCCGCGCCGGCGCAAAACAATGCAGGCGGTGGCTTCCCCCGCGTGGACAACGCCACGCAGAAGGCGCGTGACGGCGAACGCCGCCAGGTGCTGGAAGCCGAGCTGGCAGACGAGGAGCGCAAGCTCCAGGCTTTGAAGACCGAATACAACAACGGTCAGCCCGAGCGCCAGGGCAACGAACGTAACTATCAAAAGTATCTGGACCGCACCGCGCAGTTGAAGGGCGACATCGAGCGCAGCCAGGCCAATGTCGATTCCATCCGCCGGGAGCTGGGCAATCTCAAGGACTAGATGAACCATGCGTCGACTGATCCGCAAAGCGGCACGCCGCGATGAACAGGAACAGACGACGCCATCCGCGCCGTCACCCTCCGCCGCCGGTGTGGAGGTCTCCGTAGGCGAGCCCATCGACGGGCCGCCGCCGATTCCGTTTTCACATGGTGCACCGCCATCATTCCCTGGGCTCGACGCGGTGCCCAATCCCATCCTCTTCGTCCGCCATCCAGCGCTGACGGTCTTCTACGCCAACCCCGCCGCGGAAGCCGCGTTGGCCGTGTCTCGCCGCCAACTGGTGGAGATGTCGCTGTACGAGCTGTTTGCCGACCCGTCGGAGCTGGGCGAGATGATCGCCACCGTGGCGGCTCGCCAGTTCGATGCCAAGCGGCGCGACGTGTCACTTGAGCGCGTCGGCCATGAGCCGCTGCACGCGCACGCCGTCGTGGGCGCGCTCGACTTTGTGCCCGGATCGGTGCTGCTTGAGCTGCTGCCCAACGAGCAGAAGATCCGTAGCGAGCGCGAGGAGCGTCTGCTCGACCTGACTTCCGCCAACAAAGAGCTGATCCGCAACCTTGCGCACGAGATCAAGAATCCGTTGGGCGGTATTCGCGGCGCGGCGCAGTTGCTGGAGTTCGAACTGCCGGAGCGCTCGCTGCGCGAGTACACGCAGGTCATCATCAAGGAATCCGACCGGCTGCAGACCCTGGTCGACCGCCTGCTGGAACCGCACCGGCATCCGCATATCGTTGGCGATGTGAACATCCACGAGGTACTGGAGCGGGTGCGCTCGGTGGTGCTGGCGGAGTTTCCGCAGGGCCTGCGGATCGTGCGCGACTACGACGCGAGCCTGCCGGAGTTTCGCGGCGACAAGGAGCAGCTCATCCAGGCCGTGCTCAACATCGTTCACAACGCAGCGCATGCGCTGGGCCCTCGCATTGCGCAGGGCGATGGCGAGATCATTCTGCGCACACGCGTCGCACGCAAAGTTACGATTGCAAAACGTCTTTACAAGCTGGCATTGGACTTGCATGTAGTGGACAACGGTCCTGGTATCCCGGACGACATCCGCGAGCGAATCTTCTTCCCGCTGGTGTCCGGCAGGGAGGGGGGAAGTGGGCTGGGCCTGACACTCGCGCAGACGTTCGTGCAGCAGCACGATGGTCTGATCGAATGCGAGAGCAGGCCAGGCCAGACGGATTTCCGCATTCTCGTGCCGCTGCACTGAAGCGCCTCAGCTTCAATAACGCAGCGCGAGGCGGCCCAGGCGAGACGAAGTCAAGCAGACGAACCAACACATGAAGCCAATCTGGATAGTCGACGACGATCAATCCATCCGCTGGGTCCTTGAGAAGGCGCTGGCGCGTGAGAGCCTGCTCTCGCGCAGCTTTACCAACGTGCGCGATGCGCTCAACGCGCTCGACGAAGAAACACCGCAAGTCCTGATCTCGGACGTCCGTATGCCGGGCGGCTCGGGGCTGGATCTGCTGCAGGCCATCAAGGCCAAACACCCCGGACTGCCGGTCATCATCATGACCGCATATTCGGACCTGGACAGCGCCGTGGCGGCGTTCCAGGGCGGCGCGTTTGAATACCTGGCCAAGCCGTTCGACGTGGATCGTGCGGTCGAACTGATCCGCCGCGCGCTGGAAGAGAGCCTGCGCGAAGAGGAGATCGACGATCGCCTGAGCGACGCGCCTGAGATTCTCGGGCAGGCGCCGGCCATGCAGGACGTGTTCCGCGCGATCGGGCGGCTGTCGCAGTCCAACGTGACGGTGCTGATCACCGGCGAATCCGGCACGGGTAAGGAGCTGGTGGCACGGGCGCTGCATAAGCACAGCCCGCGTGCGAGCGGCCCCTTTATCGCACTGAACACCGCGGCGATTCCGAAAGACTTGCTGGAATCCGAGCTGTTTGGCCATGAGCGCGGCGCCTTTACTGGCGCGCAGACCATGCGCCGCGGCCGCTTTGAGCAAGCCGAGGGCGGCACGCTGTTCCTCGATGAAATCGGCGACATGCCGTTCGATCTGCAGACGCGCTTACTGCGCGTGCTGTCGGACGGCCACTTCTATCGCGTGGGCGGCCACAACCCGCTCAAGGCCAACGTGCGCGTCATCGCGGCCACGCACCAGAATCTTGAAACCCGCGTCAAGGACGGTCTGTTCCGCGAGGACTTGTTTCACCGCCTGAACGTGATCCGTCTGCGCTTGCCGGCGCTGCGCGAACGCCCGGAAGACATCACGCTGCTGGCGCGCCATTTCTTGCAGAAGAGTGCCAAGGAGCTGGGCGTGGAGCCCAAGCGCATGTCGGACGATGCGCTGGCGCATATCGCCACGCTGCCGTTCCCCGGCAACGTGCGGCAACTGGAAAACCTCTGCAACTGGCTCACTGTGATGGCGCCGGCGCAGACCATTGAAAGCAAGGATCTGCCCGCCGACCTGGTGCGAGGCAACGCGCAGATGCTACCGGTCATGGGCGAGGCCGCGGCTCGCCCAGCCTTCATCGGCGAGCCGTCGCATGGTGGCGAACCGTATGGTGTTACGCCGTCGGTCGATACGTTGCTCTCAAGCTCTGCAGCGGGGGCATCCATCGCAGCAGGTTGGGAGCGCGCGCTCGCGGGCGAGGCCAAGGCCATGCTCGAAGCGGGCCAGCCCGACGTCATGGACGCACTTACGCGACGCTTCGAGAAGGCGATTCTTGAGGCTGCGCTGGGTGTCACGCGCGGGCGCCGTGTTGAAGCGGCAACGCGTCTGGGCATCGGCCGCAACACCATCACGCGCAAATTGCAGGAGCTTGGCTTCGACTGACGTGCCGTCAGCGGGGCCAGTCCACTGGATATCGTCGAGCTTGGCGATTGGGATTGGGCGGATTTCCGATAAGGGAATCCGCCCTTTTTTTGGCGGCCGAGAATGCGTGCTGCGCTTAGTGCAGCTTGTGCTTGAGCTGCGACAGCTCTTCATGCGCGCGCATCACGGCAGATTCCACGGAATGGTCCACCTTGCCGCTGGCGTTCTGGCAGGCCATTTTTGCGCGGTCGGAACAGGCTTCGAGCTTGTCGATGGCTTCTACGAAAGTCAGCTGGTCTTCAGCGCCTTCCAGGCGCGAGTGGCATTGGCGGGCTTGGTCGTCCAGTTGCTGGATCGATTGCTTCAGCGCGTCAGGCACGTCCTTGTGCGAGGCGCAGGTCCGGGCCAGTTCGGCGATGGTGCTTTCCGCATGTTCAAAACGCTGGCGCAGTTTCTCTGGTTGCATGGGGGGCTCCTGTCGGTTGCGTTAAAAAGGCGTTGGCGCCGCATGCACCGTTATGAGGCCGTCACATGGTGCAAAGCGGTGCAACGCCCAATTTCGGCGCAAGCGGCATGCCGCGTGCGGCAAGCGACGCTGGGTCTCCAGCGCGTGTTGCGGTGCAGGAATGCCGCGTCAGTCGCGCGGCGCGGGGAGGGCTAGGGAACGCGCTTCCAGGATGCGCTCGGCGACTTCGGCAAAACCGCCGCCGCCTTCGGCCTCGGTGAGGTACGCCGGCGGCACGGGCAACATATCGATCACGTCCAGCACATTGGCCACACCCACCGAGAGCGGGAAGAACTCGAACATTGCCGCATCGTTGGCGGAGTCGCCCACGAACACCCAGCGTTCGCGCTCGGCATGCAGGTCGAGGCCGAATGCGCGGCGCGCGAGCGACACGCTGGCGCTCAGCTTGTCGTGCTTGCCGAACCAGCCGTTGATGTGAATCGAACTGACGGTGGCGTGCATCCCGTGCGTACGCATGATGTCGACGATGTGCCGCACGGCGTGCTGCGGCAGCGGCGGGACTTGTTCGGCATGGTCGACGGCCAGATCCGCCGCGTGCCAGGCTTGATCCGTCGCCAGCGCTGAACCCGGCACGGCACGCCGGATCTCTGCACCCACTTCACGGATGCGCTCGAGGTTGCGTGCGCGCGTTTGCGCGTCGTCCACGAAATCGGTGGCCAGATGCCCGCGCGAATCGACGCGCATGGCAAACGCGCCGTTCTCGCCGATCACCGCATCAACGGGCCACAACCGCGCAATGACTTCGCACCAGGCAATCGACCGGCCGGTGACGGGCACGACCTTGATGCCGGCGCGATGCAAGCGCTCCAGCGCCGAGTACGTGTGCGCGGGCAGCTTGCCCTTCGTCGTGAGGGTTCCATCCACGTCGGTGAAGATGCCGGTGATATTGCGCAGTGCATCATCCGAGAGCTGATGCAGGGCCAGCGGAACACGCCGGTCGGCAACGAGGGGCGCGGTTCCAGGCGAGTCTGGAGCGGCAGGAGTGGTGGGTGGAGCGAGCATGCTGCGAGTGCAATAGAGAGTGTTTTCAGCCCATTCTAACGGCCGTTGCAAGCCAAACCTTGGAGGGATTTCCCGATTTCTTTGTGACAGAAAGCCAAGTAACATCCCGCTGTCATAAAAATGACCGACCGTGCATATACAGTCGGCGCGCCGTGGGCGGAGCGAGGGAGCCCGCCGGGTCGAAACAAGGAGAAATGATGTCGATCAAGAAGATTGCGGGTGCGGCGGCAGTACTGGCCGCGTGTACGTTTGCGCAGGGCGCGTACGCAGTGACGGAAATCCAATGGTGGCATTCGATGGAAGGCGCCTTGAACGACAAGGTGAACGAGATCGCCACCAAGTTCAATGCCAGCCAGTCCGATTACAAGATCGTGCCGGTCTACAAGGGCCAATACGATGAATCGCTGGCTGCGGGCATTGCGGCGTTCCGCGCCGGCAATGCACCGGCCATCCTGCAAGTGTTCGAGGTTGGTACCGCAACGATGATGAACGCCAAGGGCGCCATTGTGCCGGTGGCCAAGATCATGAAGGACGCCGGCGAGAAGTTCGACCCGAAGGCCTATGTGCCGGCCGTGGCGGGCTACTACACGTCGAACAAGGGCGAGATGCTGTCGTTCCCGTTCAACAGTTCGACGACGATCATGTATTACAACAAGGACGCCTTCAAGAAGGCTGGCCTTGACCCGAACAAGCCGCCCGCAACGTGGCAGGAAGTGGCTGTCGATGCGGCCAAGCTGAAGGCAGCTGGTGTGCCCTGCGGTTACACGACCGACTGGCAGTCATGGGTGCATCTGGAGAGCTTCTCGGCGTGGCACAACGTGTCGTTCGCGACCGAGAACAACGGCTTTGGTGGCGCCAAGGCCCGCTTGAACTTCAACGGTCCGGTGCAGATCAAGCATATCGAGAACCTGCTCGACATGCAGAAGAAGGGCTACTTCACCTACGCCGGCCGCAAGGACGAGCCGAAGGCGAAGTTCATCGCGGGTGAGTGCGCCATGCACACGGGTTCGTCGGCAGCGCTGGCGAACATCCGCAAGAACGCCAAGTTCAACTTCAGCCCGGCACCGCTGCCGTATGAAGCCGGCGTGCCGGGTGCCCCGCAGAACACGATCATCGGCGGCGCTTCGCTGTGGGTGATGGGCGGCCACAAGGCTGAAGAGTACAAGGGCGTGGCGAAGTTCTTCACGTTCCTGTCGCGTCCGGAAATGCAGGCCGACTGGCACCAGTCGACGGGTTATCTGCCCGTGACGCTGGAAGCGTATGAGCTGACCAAGAAGTCCGGCTTCTATGAGAAGAACCCGGGCGCCGACGTGGCCGTCAAGCAGATGATCGTCAAGACGACCGACAAGTCGCGCGGCATTCGTCTGGGCAACTTCCCGCAGATCCGTCAGGTGATCGACGAAGAGCTGGAATCCGTCTGGGCGGGCAAGAAGACGCCGAAGGAAGCGCTGGACACGGCAGTGTCACGCGGCAACGAGCTGCTCGTCCGCTTCGAGAAGACCGTCAAGGAATAAGCGCCGATTCGGCGCTCGTCTAAACCGCCGGCCTCGTGCGCTTGCACCGGCCGGCGGTGCGTTTTTGGAATGTCGCATGGAAAAACGCGTCGTTTTCCGATCGCGCTGGCTGCCGTATGTGCTGGTCGCCCCGCAGATCGTCGTCACTCTGGTGTTCTTCTTCTGGCCCGCGGGGCAGGCGCTGTATCAGTCGCTGCTGCGCCAGGATGCCTTCGGCATCAACCTCGAATTCGTGGGGCTGGAGAACTTTCACGACCTGTTTGCCGATCCGACCTATCTCGGTTCGTTCAAGACCACGGCCGTATTCGCCATTGGCGTCGCGCTGGTCGGTCTCGGCACCTCGCTGGCGCTGGCGTACTTTGCTGATCGCGCGTTGCGTGGCGCCACGTTCTACAAGACCCTGCTGATCTGGCCGTATGCGATTGCACCGGCTGTGGCGGGTGTGCTGTGGAGCTTCCTCTTCAACCCGTCACTGGGCATCGTGTCGTTCATGATCCGCAAGATGGGCGTGGACTGGAACTTTGTGCTCAACGGCGGGCAGGCACTGACGCTGGTGGTCATCATCGCGGCGTGGAAGCAGATCAGCTACAACTTCCTCTTCTTCCTGGCTGGGCTGCAGAGCATTCCGAAGTCGCTGATCGAAGCAGCCGCCATTGACGGTGCCGGGCCGTGGAGGCGCTTCTGGTCGATCGTCTTTCCGCTGCTGTCGCCCACCACGTTCTTCCTGATGGTGGTGAACGTTGTGTATGCGTTCTTCGACACCTTCGCCATCATCGATTCGGTCACGCAGGGCGGCCCGTTCAAGGCGACGGAGACGCTGGTGTTCAAGGTTTATCAAGACGGCGTGCGCGGTCTGGATATCGGCGGATCTGCGGCTCAGTCGGTGATCCTCATGGGCTTGGTCATCGTGCTGACGATCGTCCAGTTCCGTTACGTTGAACGCAAAGTCCAATACTGAAAGGAGGGCAACCGCACCATGATTGAACGCCGTCCGCTCCTGGACTTCCTCACCCACGTCGTGCTGATTCTCGGTGTGATCGTCGTGGCGTTTCCGGTGTACGTCGTATTCGTCGCGTCGTCGTTGACGGCCGAAGACGTGCTACAGGCGCCCATGACGCTGATCCCCGGTCCGCATCTCATCGAAAACTACCGCACGGTGCTCACGTCGGGCATGGGCAACTCGGCCACGCCGGTCGGCACCATGCTCATGAACAGCCTGATCATGGCGTTGGGCATCTCGCTCGGGAAGATCGCGATCTCCATCATCTCGGCGTTTGCGATCGTCTATTTCAAGTTCCCGCTGCGCAAGACGTTCTTTTGGCTCATCTTCGTCACGCTGATGCTTCCGGTGGAAGTGCGGATCCTGCCCACGTACAAAGTGGTGTCGGATCTCGGCATGCTGAACAGCTACGCGGGCCTGACGATCCCGATCATCGCGTCGGCCACCGCCACGTTCCTGTTCCGGCAGTTCTTCCTGACGATTCCCGATGAATTGGCGGAAGCTGCGCGCATCGATGGCGCCGGCCCGCTCAAGTTCTTCTGGGACGTGGTGCTGCCGCTCTCGCGCACCAGCATCGCGGCATTGTTCGTGATCCAGTTCATCTACGGCTGGAACCAGTATCTCTGGCCGCTCCTGATCACGACGGAAAAGAACATGACGCCCATTGTGCTGGGCGTGACGCAAATGATCTCCCGCTCCGGCGATTCCGCCACCGACTGGAACCTGCTGATGGCCACCGTCATGCTGGCCATGTTGCCGCCCGCGGCAATCGTGATCGGGATGCAGCGGTGGTTCGTGAAGGGCCTCGTCGAAACCGAAAAGTAAAAGAAGCAAGATGGCAAAACTTTCGCTACGCAACGTCCAGAAGCACTATGCCAACCTCCAGGTCGTGCACGGCATCGACATGGAAATCGGCGACGGGGAGTTCATCGTCATCGTCGGGCCCTCGGGCTGCGGCAAATCCACGCTGCTGCGCATGGTGGCGGGCCTGGAGCCCATCACCGGCGGCGAGGTATGGATTGGCGACCGCGTCGTCAACGAACTCGAGCCGGCCGAGCGCGATATCGCGATGGTGTTCCAGAACTACGCGCTGTATCCGCACATGAGCGTGTTCGACAACATGGCCTACGGGCTGAAGATCCGCGGCTTGCCCAAGAGCGATATCCAGGCGCGCGTGGAGCAGGCGGCGGGCATTCTTGAACTCGGCAAGCTCTTGGATCGAAAGCCGCGCCAGCTCTCGGGCGGCCAACGCCAGCGTGTGGCCATGGGCCGCGCGATCGTGCGTGAGCCGGCAGTGTTCCTGTTCGACGAGCCGCTCTCCAACCTGGACGCCAAGCTGCGCGTGCAGATGCGCCTGGAGCTGAAAGATCTGCATCGCCGCTTGCGCACGACGAGTCTGTACGTCACGCACGATCAGGTTGAGGCGATGACGCTGGCCGATCGCATGATGGTGCTCAACGGTGGCCGGGTCGAACAGATCGGCACACCGCTGGAGGTGTACTCGCGTCCGGCCAGCACGTTCGTGGCGGGCTTCATCGGCTCTCCGCCGATGAACCTCGTGCCCGTGTCGCGCAATGCGGGTGGTGGCACGCAGATTCGGGTGGACGGAGCGAAGGAGAGCGATGCCGCCGCCACGCTCGGCCACTTGCCGATGGGCCTTCATCTGCCCGAGCGCGCGCTCATGGGTTTGCGTCCCGAACATATCGAGTCGTGCTCGGCTGACGAGGCCATCGCCTTCATCGACGTGCGCGTGGTGGAGGCCCTCGGCGCGGATGCATTCGCGTACGGCGCCCTGGCCGGCCATCCGGTCGTGGTCCGCCTTGAGCCGCACGCCAGCGTAAAGGCGGGCGACAAGCTACCCATCACCGCGTCGGCCGAGCATCTGCATTGGTTCGACCCCCAAACCACGCGCCGCATCGAGGCCCTGGCATGACCGGCGCGCGCGCATTGCCGGCGTGGCCGTATCCGCGTGCCATTGCTCACCGTGGGGCAGGGAAGCTGGCGCCGGAGAACACGCTGGCGGCCTTCCGCCACGGCGCCTCGTTCGGCTACCGCATGTTCGAATTCGACGTGAAGCTCTCTGGCGACAGCGCATCGGTCCTGTTGCACGACGCCACGCTGGATCGGACCACGAACGGCGCCGGCCGCCTCGATGCGCTCACGCTCGGGCAGATCGCGCAACTGGATGCGGGCAGCTGGCACAGCCCAGCCTACGCTGGCGAGCCAGTGCCCACGCTGGCCGCCATCGCGCGCTACCTGCGCGCCAACGGATTCCTCGCCAATATCGAGATTAAGCCGGTGCCGGGCGTCGAGTGGCGCACGGGCGCTGCTGTCGCGCTCGACGCCCGCACGTTGTGGGCCGGCGCCGAGGTGCCGCCGCTGCTGTCGTCGTTTTCCGAAGATGCGCTGGCTGCGGCGCGCGAAGCTGTGCCGGAATTGCCTCGCGCGTTGCTGCTCGACAAGCTCCCGGCCGATTGGCTCGATCGCCTGCGCGCATTGGATTGTGTTGCGCTCGACGCCAACCATCGCGAACTGACGCCCGAGATCATTGACCAGGCACACGCCGCAGGCTTTCGCGTCTGCTGCTATACCGTCAACGACCTGGATCGCGCACACCTGCTTTGGAGCGCGGGACTGGACAGTTTGATCACCGATTGGGTAGATCGTATTTCGCCCGCCTGAATGTGACGGAAGCATGGTTTTGACGTGGCATAACAAGGATCGTTTGTCACGTCAAAGAATCAGAATATTGCTTATAAACATGCTATGCTTCTGCCTCGTGAAGACTTAGGTCCTTCCCGCACAACTTGTCTGTAAAAGCTGTCTCGGTACCCCCTTTCTGCCATGCGCGATCCGGTCCGACCAGGTGATTTCAGGCGATTTAGTTTGCGATCCGCTAACCGGTCAAGCCGTGTCGCGGAAGGTTGATGAACCCGCTGAACTCCGGCAGACCCGGAGAAAAGTGAGCGCCCCATGACAGAGCTGTATAAGCAGTACCTGGACACTTCGTACCTGTCCGGCGGTAACGCCGCCTACGTTGAAGATCAGTACGAAGCGTACCTTCAAGATCCCACGTCCGTTAGCGAGGCACTGCGCGCGTACTTCGATGCGCTGCAGAACGTCCCCGCCGTCGACGGTTCCAACGCCCGGGATATCCCCCACGCCCCCATCGTCACCTCGTTCGCCGAGCGCGCCAAGCATGGCCCGATCCGGACGATTGTCGCGTCTGCCGATTCCGATATGGGTCGCAAGCGCGTGGCGGCGACGCAGCTGGTGGCTGCCTACCGCAATGTGGGCCTGCGTTGGGCCGATCTTGACCCGCTCAAGCGTCAGGAGCGCCCCCCGGTTCCGGATCTGGACCCGGCTTTCTACGGTTTCACCGAAGCCGACCAGGACATCGTTTTCAACGCCAGCAATACGTATTTCGGCAAGGAATCGATGAGCCTGCGCGAGCTGGTCAACAACCTGCGCGAAACGTACTGCGGCTCGATCGGCGCTGAGTTCATGTACATCAGCGACCAGGCGCAAAAGCGCTGGTGGCAGGAGCGTCTGGAAACCATCCGCTCCAAGCCGACGTTCTCGGCTGAAAAGAAGAAGCACATCCTGGAACGCCTGACGGCCGCTGAAGGCCTCGAGCGTTTCCTGCATACGAAGTACGTCGGTCAGAAGCGCTTCTCGCTGGAAGGCGGCGAGAGCTTCATCGCGGCGATGGACGAACTGATCCAGCATTCCGGCGCCAAGGGCGTGCAGGAAATCGTGATCGGCATGGCCCACCGCGGCCGTCTGAACGTGCTGGTCAACACGCTGGGCAAGATGCCGGCCGACCTGTTTGCCGAATTCGAAGGCAAGCACGTGGACGACCTGCCGGCCGGTGACGTGAAGTACCACAAGGGCTTCTCGAGCGACGTGACCACCCCCGGTGGCCCTGTCCACCTGTCGCTGGCGTTCAACCCGTCGCACCTGGAAATCGTCAACCCGGTCGTGGAAGGGTCGGTCAAGGCGCGCCAGGAGCGCCGCGACGACAAGCACGGCGCGCAAGTGCTGGCTGTGCAAGTGCACGGTGACGCGGCCTTCGCCGGCCAGGGCGTTGTGATGGAAACGCTGAACCTTGCGCAAACGCGTGGTTATGGCACGGGCGGCACGATCCACATCGTCATCAACAACCAGATCGGTTTCACGACGTCGGACCCGCGCGACTCGCGCTCGACGCTGTACTGTACCGATGTGGTCAAGATGATTGAAGCGCCGGTGCTGCACGTCAACGGCGACGATCCGGAAGCGGTCGTGCTGGCCATGCAACTGGCCGTGGACTTCCGTACGGAGTTCCAGAAGGACATCGCGGTCGACATCATCTGCTTCCGCAAGCTCGGCCACAACGAGCAAGACACGCCGGCAATGACGCAGCCGCTGATGTACAAGAAGATCGGCACGCACCCTGGCACGCGCAAGCTCTACGCAGACAAGCTTGTCACGCAGAACACGCTGAAGGCAGAAGAGCCGGACGCCCTGGTGCAGGAATTCCGCGCCGCCATGGACGCGGGCAAGCACACGGTTGATCCGGTGCTGTCGAACTTCAAGAACAAGTTCGCAGTGGATTGGCTGCCGTTCCTGAACCGCAAGTGGACGGATGCAGCCGATACCGCCGTGCCGATGGCCGAACTCAAGCGTCTGGCCGAGCGCATCACCGCCATCCCCGATCACTTCAAGCTGCACCCGCTGGTTGAGAACGTCGTCAACAACCGCGCCAAGATGGGCAAGGGCGAGCAGGCGCTGGACTGGGGCATGGGCGAGCACCTGGCTTTCGCATCGCTGGTGGCGTCGGGCTACCCC
Source organism: Ralstonia pickettii (assembly GCF_001699815.1). Classification (GTDB taxonomy): domain Bacteria; phylum Pseudomonadota; class Gammaproteobacteria; order Burkholderiales; family Burkholderiaceae; genus Ralstonia; species Ralstonia thomasii. The sequence goes on from NZ_MCGB01000004.1 coordinate 23,379, forward strand.
GTGCGCATCACTGGTCAGGACGCCGGTCGCGGTACGTTCACGCACCGCCACGCCGTGCTGCACGATCAGAACCGCGAGCGTTGGGACGCCGGCAGCTACATCCCGCTGCAGAACGTGTCGGAAAGTCAGGCTCCCTTCACGGTGATCGACTCGGTGCTGTCGGAAGAGGCCGTGATGGGCTTCGAGTACGGCTATTCGTCGGCTGAGCCGAACACGCTGGTGATCTGGGAAGCCCAGTTCGGTGACTTCGCCAACGGCGCACAGGTGGTGATCGACCAGTTCATCTCGTCGGGCGAAGTGAAGTGGGGCCGCGCCTCGGGTCTGACGCTGATGCTGCCGCACGGCTACGAAGGCCAAGGTCCGGAGCACAGCTCGGCACGCCTGGAGCGCTACCTGCAGCTCTGCGCAGACCACAACATGCAAGTGGTGCAGCCGACCACGCCGGCGCAAATCTTCCACCTGCTGCGTCGCCAGATGATCCGGATGTTCCGCAAGCCGCTGATCATCCTGACGCCGAAGTCGCTGCTGCGCAGCAAGGACGCTGTGTCGCCGTTGTCCGACCTGGCCAAGGGCCATTTCGAGACGGTGATCGCCGATACGGCCGAAGATCTGAATGCCGCCAAGGTCAAGCGCGTCGTGGCCTGCTCGGGCAAGGTCTACTACGACTTGGTCAACGCCCGTAAGGAACGCGGTCTGACCGACACGGCCATCATCCGCGTGGAACAGCTCTATCCGTTCCCGCACAAGGCGTTCGCAGCCGAGCTGAAGAAGTATCCGAACCTCGCTGAAGTGGTGTGGTGCCAGGACGAGCCGCAGAACCAGGGCGCCTGGTTCTTCGTGCAGCACTACATCCTCGAGAACATGACCGAGGGTCAGAAGCTGGGCTACGCAGGCCGCCCGGCATCGGCATCGCCGGCCGTGGGCTACTACGCCAAACACAACGAGCAGCAAAAGGCGCTGATCGATGCCGCGTTTGGCAAGCTCAAGGGCTTCGTGCTGAACAAGTAAGCGACATCTGCACCAAGGCGGCAGCTTCGGCTGTCGCCTTGACGCATCTTCGCTCCCGAATTCCACCGTCTATCGAATTAGCGCGGCTCCCGAACGAGAGGAGCACGTGCACATGAATCCAAGGAAGCACCGAAATGGCTATCGTTGAAGTCAAGGTCCCGCAGTTTTCCGAGTCCGTTGAAGAAGGCACGCTGATCTCCTGGAAGAAGAAGCCGGGCGAAGCCGTGGCCCAGGACGAAATCCTGATCGAAGTCGAGACCGACAAGGTCGTGCTGGAAGTGCCGGCCCCGTCGGCTGGCGTGCTGGCTGAAGTGCTGGTGGCTGACGGCGCAACCGTGACGTCGGAGCAGCTGCTGGCCAAGATCGACACCGAAGGCAAGGCAGGCGCCGCCGCTCCGGCTGCTGCTGCTCCGGCTCCCGCAGCCGCTGCACCGGCACCGGTTGCTGCTCCGGCCGCCGCCGCTACGGGTGGCGTGGCCATGCCGTCGGCTGCCAAGCTGATGGCTGAGAACAACCTGTCGGCTGGCCAGGTGGCCGGCACGGGCCGCGATGGCCGCATCACCAAGGGCGACGTGCTGGGTGCCGTAGCCGGTGGCGCCAAGCCGGCTGCTGCTGCCGCTCCGCAGGCTGCACGTCCGGCGCTGCAGCAAGTGGCTGCACCGGTGGACTTCGCCGCCCTGGGCGACCGTCCGGAAGAGCGCGTGCCGATGAGCCGCCTGCGCGCCCGTATTGCCGAGCGCCTGGTGCAGTCGCAATCGACCAACGCCATCCTCACCACCTTCAACGAAGTCAACATGAAGCCGGTGATGGACTTGCGCGCCAAGTTCAAGGACCAGTTCGAGAAGACTCACGGCGTGAAGCTGGGCTTCATGTCGTTCTTCGTGAAGGCGGCTGTCCACGCGCTGAAGAAGTACCCCGTGATCAACGCATCGGTTGACGGCAACGACATCGTCTACCACGGCTACTTCGACATCGGTATCGCTGTTGGCTCGCCGCGCGGCCTGGTGGTGCCCATCCTGCGCAATGCCGACCAGATGAGCCTGGCCGATATCGAGAAGAAGATTGCTGAATTCGGCCAGAAGGCCAAGGACGGCAAGCTGACGCTGGACGACCTGACCGGCGGTACGTTCTCGATCTCGAACGGCGGCACGTTCGGCTCGATGCTGTCGACCCCGATCATCAACCCGCCGCAATCGGCCATCCTGGGCGTGCACGCCACCAAGGATCGCGCCGTAGTGGAGAACGGCCAGGTCGTGGTTCGCCCGATGAACTACCTGGCCATGTCCTACGACCACCGCATCATCGACGGCCGCGAAGCCGTTCTGGGTCTGGTGGCGATGAAGGAAGCGCTGGAAGACCCGGCCCGCCTGCTGCTGGATCTCTAATCGACCGCGTTGATGACACGAGACGCCGCCCACGCTGTGCGGCGGCGTCCGAATCGAGGATTTCTCCATGAGCAAAGAATTTGACGTGCTGGTGATCGGCGCCGGCCCCGGCGGTTACATCGCCGCCATCCGCGCTGGCCAGCTGGGCCTGAACGTGGCCTGCTGCGAAGACAACCCCTACGACGATCCGAAGGGCGAGCCGCGCCTGGGTGGCACCTGCCTGAACGTCGGCTGCATTCCTTCGAAGGCGCTGCTGGCCTCGTCGGAAGAGTTCGAGAACGTGAATCACCACCTGGCCGATCACGGCATCACGGTGGATGGCGTCAAGGTCGACGTGGCCAAGATGCTCAAGCGCAAGGACGACATCGTCGGCAAGATGACGAAGGGTATCGAGTTCCTGTTCCGCAAGAACAAGGTGACGCTGCTCAAGGGCCATGGCAAGTTCGTCGGCAAGACTGACGCCGGCTATCAGGTCGAAATCGCAGGCAAGGCCGGCACGGAAGTCGTGACCGCCAAGCACGTGATCATCGCCACGGGCTCGAAGGCTCGCCATCTGCCGGGCGTGAAGGTCGACAACGTGACCATTGCCGACAACGAAGGCGCGCTGAAATTTGGCGAAGTGCCGAAGAAGCTGGGCGTGATCGGCGCTGGCGTGATCGGCCTGGAACTAGGCTCGGTGTGGCGCCGTCTGGGTGCCGAAGTGACGATTCTCGAAGCGCTGCCGAGCTTCCTCGGTGCGGCGGACGAATCCGTCGCCAAGGAAGCCAACAAGCTGCTGACCAAGCAGGGCCTGAAGATCAACGTCGGCGTGAAGGTTGGCGAGATCGAATCGTCGGCCAAGGGCGTGAAGGTCAACTACACCGACGCTGCCGGCGCTGCGCAAGTGCTGGAGTGCGACAAGCTGATCGTGTCGATCGGCCGCGTGCCGAACACCGACAACCTGGGCCTGGAAGCGATCGGCCTGGCGGCGGATCAGCGTGGCTTTATCGAAGTGGACGACCACTGCGCGACCAAGCTGCCGAACCTGTGGGCGATCGGCGACGTGGTGCGTGGCCCGATGCTGGCGCACAAGGCAGAAGACGAAGGCGTGGCTGTGGCCGAGCGCATCGTCGGCCAAAAACCGCACATCGACTACAACTGCATTCCGTGGGTCATCTACACGTACCCGGAAATTGCATGGGTGGGCAAGACGGAGCAGCAGCTCAAGGCCGAAGGCCGTGAGACCAAGGCCGGCCAGTTCCCGTTCCTGGCCAACGGCCGTGCGCTGGGCATGGGCGCATCCGACGGTTTCGTGAAGGTCATCGCCGATGCGAAGACCGATGAAATCCTGGGCGTGCACATCGTCGCAGCCAACGCCTCGGACCTGGTTGCCGAAGCCGTGGTAGCGATGGAGTTCAAGGCTGCGGCCGAAGACATCGGCCGTATCTGCCATCCGCACCCGTCGATGTCGGAAGTGATGCGCGAAGCTGCGCTGGCTGTCGACAAGCGTCAGCTCAATATGTAAATCGCAAGCCGCAAGGCAAGCACGATGCCCGGTGAATCCACAAGATTGCCGGGCATCGGTCCATTTGGGCGCGCAAACGGGCCCCAAGAAGATCAAGCAGATGAATGTCCAGGAAACCTACCTACAGGAACTGAAGGCGCGCGGCTATCGGCCCGACGAAGCGCAGCAACGCGCCGTCGACCGCCTGCAGCGGTGTTACGACGAATGGGTTGCCTACAAGGCCCGTCGTTCGAATGCGCTGCGCAAGATGCTCGTGCGGCCCGATTTGCCCCGTGGCGTCTACATGTGGGGCGGGGTGGGGCGCGGCAAGTCGTTCTTGATGGATGCGTTCTATAGCTGCGTGCCGTTGGTGCGCAAGACGCGACTGCACTTTCACGAGTTCATGCGCGAAGTGCATCGCCAACTGGAAGAGCTGCGCGGTCGCGCCGATCCGCTGGACGAACTGGCCCGCCGCATCGCCAAGCGCTACCGCCTGATCTGCTTTGACGAATTCCACGTCAGCGACGTTGCCGACGCAATGATCCTGCATCGCTTGCTGGATCAGCTGTTTGCCAACGGCGTGCAGTTTGTGATGACGTCCAACTATCGGCCCGACTTGCTGTATCCGGACGGCCTGCATCGCGACCGCGTGCTGCCGGCCATTGCGCTGCTGCAGGAGAAGCTCGACGTCCTCAACGTCGACGCAGGCGTCGACTACCGCAAGCGGGCGATGGAGCAGGTGCAGGCGTACTACACGCCATTGGGCGCCAAGGCCAACTCGGCGTTGCGCGATGCGTTTACGGCGGTGGCCGGAGTGTCGGACGAGTCGCCGGTGCTGCGCATCGAGCATCGTGAGATTCGGGCAGCCCGTAAGGCCGGCGGTGTGGTGTGGTTCGACTTCGCCACGCTGTGCGGGGGACCGCGCTCACAGAACGATTACCTGGAAATCGCGTCGCGCTTTCATACCGTCATCTTGGCCGATGTACCGAAGATGACGCCGCGCATGGCATCCGAAGCGCGCCGCTTCACGTGGCTGATCGACGTGTTCTACGACCACAAGGTCAAGCTGCTGATGTCGGCCGAGGTGCCGGCAGACGAGCTGTACACCGAAGGCCAGATGGCCAACGAATTCCAACGCACCGTGTCGCGCATCGTCGAGATGCAGTCGCGCGAATACCTCGAGGCACCTCGCCGCGAAGTGGACACGTCACTGACGTGATTGCGCTCAGTGCCGAGTGCCTAGTGTGACGTCGGTGGCGGGTTGCGGTGCGACGGCGGTGCCTGCGCGGGCCGCAGGTTTGCGCCAAAGAAGTCCTGCGGCAGGCGTTCGGTCTTGCGATTGACGTTGCGGAACGCGCCTTCCACCAGCATGGGGGCGACGTTGCTCACATCGGTTTGCGAGGCCATGGTCACGTCTTCGGTAAAGCCGCGTTCGCACAGCTCGCGGCCCGATACCGAATCAAGCAGCCACGCTTTCATCATGCCGGTCTGCGACGCCTCGCGATAGATCGCGCGGGCCGCGAGCGCTTCCGGCGACAGCGCTTGCGGCAGGAACCCCGCCACCGTTTCCGACAGGTGGTGCACGATCGCACCGGCGGCCAGCCAGTCTTCCAGGGCTGGGCGCAGGCTGCCGTCGGCCCAGCGCTCTCCTGATGCCACCACGGCCACGCGTCGGCCCAGCCGCGAGGCCGCTTCAGCTACCGCACGCGCGTTGCGCAGGCAGCCAGCAAACGTCGGCGTCGATCCGGTGGCGAGTGCCAGCGTTGCCCCATTAGGCGAGGGCAGGACGAGGCTGCTGCCCATTGGCAATTCACGCAGCGACGCTGGCGAGAGCGTATAGCCCGCCTGGCTTCGGTTGTAGCCCGCCAGCATGGCACCTGCGCGGCGCGCGAAGGTTTCAGCGCTGGCGTCGCGCCATGGGTACGGATAGATCCGTGCCCCGCGCGCCACGGCCACGTCCACACAGGTGCAGAAGGACAGCACGTCCACGACGATGACGGCGTCGCAATGTGGCGCCAGCGCGGATGCTCCGTGCTCGCCCCATTCACAGTGGATGTTGTACAGGCTGAATTCGGTTGCCATGTCGCGCCCTCCTGTTTGCTTGGTTCAGCTATCCACTATAGGCGGCGATATTTTTTTATGGGAAGGTAGGGTGGTTGGAGTGCCTTGAGAATCGCATTTTCCGCTGATTGTTATTGCGCCGTGCTTGATGCGCATCAAGGGCGTGCCGGGGGAAGCTGGCTAGCATCGTCCTCATAATGACGTCGACATTCGCCCCCATCCATCCAACCGCGCCGGTTGACGGCAAAGGCTCGCCTATTGGCCCGAGCAGGGCAGGCGCGTCGCACATCACCTGCTATCACTGCGCCTCGCCTCTGGAGGGCGCCACCGCTCTCCATGCCGACATCGGCGGCAAGTCCCGGGAATTTTGCTGTGCCGGCTGCCAGGCTGTCGCGCAAACGCTGCACGCCGCGGGCATGGGCCACGTCTATGACGGCCCGATCGCCTTCGCCAAGCCCATCGAAGGGGACCGCCGCACAGAAGCCGAAGCGGTTTGGGCGACCTACGATCTGCCGGTCATGCGTGAGCGCTTCGTGCGCACACGCGCTGACGGTGCGGAAGAACTTTCCCTCGCCATCAGCGGCATGCGTTGCGCCGCATGCGTCTGGCTGATCGAGCGCGCGCTTTCGCGAGTGACAGGGGTGCGCGAGGTCACCGTCAATTACGCCACGGAACGTGCACGCATCGTCGGAGATGCAGGGGTGATGCGGTTGTCCGCGGTGTTTGCCGCCATTGCCGACGTCGGATATGAAGCGTGGCCGGACCAGCCATCCGCCCGCCGCACTGCCGAGGCGCGCGAACGCCGCAGCCTGCTGATCCGCTTGGGATTGGCAATGCTGGGCATGATGCAAGTCATGATGTACGCGTGGCCGGTGTACCTGCATGGCGGCGACATCCCCGTGAACCAGACCCGCCTGATGCAGTGGGCCAGCTTGGTGCTGACGGTGCCGGTGGTGTTGATTTCTGCGCGGCCCATTTTCATCAACGCGTGGCGGCAAGTGAGGCACGCGCACGTCGGCATGGACGCGCCCGTGGCGCTGGGGATCGGTGCCGCCTTCATTGCCAGCGTATTCGCCACGTTGCGCGGCCATGGCGAAACGTATTTCGATTCGGTGACGATGTTCGTCGCTTTCCTGTTGGCCGCGCGTTATCTCGAACTGCGTGCGCGGCAGAGCGCAGCTTCGGGCGCCGAGGCATTGGTCCGTCAGTTGCCGGCTACCTGCCGGCGCTTCAACGCCGTAAGCGGCGCCCTCGAAACGATCCCTGTTGCTACCTTGCAGCAAGGCGACTGCGTGGAAGTGCGCGCCGGTGAGGTCCTGCCTGCAGACGGAACCATTGAACACGGCACCACCGAGATCGACGAATCGCTTCTCTCGGGTGAAAGCGTGCCGCGTCCGCGCGACGTGGGCGCGACCGCGCTGGCAGGCAGCTACAACGTGGTCAGCGCCATTCGCGTGCGTGTGAACCGCGTGGGCACCCAGACGCGCCTTGCCGCCATCGTCGATCTGCTTGAACGCGCCTTGACCGACAAGCCCCGCATGGCTGAACTCGCCGATCGTGTCGCCGGGCGCTTTGTGGCAGTGCTGCTCGGCTGGGCGCTGCTCACCGCGATCGCGTGGTGGTGGATCGATCCGACACGCGTGTTTGCGGTCACTGTGGCGGTGCTTGTGGTGAGCTGCCCATGCGCGCTGTCGCTCGCCACGCCGTCTGCGCTGGCGGCGGCCAGCGGTGCGCTGGCACGGCGGGGTGTGCTGGTCACGCGGGGCCACGCCATCGAGAGCCTGGCAGCCGTGACGGATGTGCTGCTCGACAAGACCGGAACGCTCACCGAGGGGCGTTTGCGCTTGCTGAGCATCGAGACCTTCGCCGATGTGGATGCCGAGCACTGTCTTGCATTGGCATGCGCGATGGAGCAATCCGAGAACCATCCGATCGCCCAGTCGTTACGCGCCGGCACCTCGAATGCAATGCCGCTGCCCAGGTTGGGGCGCGTGACAAACGTGCCGGGGCAGGGCGTGTATGCCATGGCGGAGAACCGCTTGATGCGTCTGGGCACGCAGTCGTTTGCGGCCATGCACTACGCAAACCAGCCGGTTGCCACCATCCGTTACGGTGGGGAAGCACCAATGGAGGAGGTGCCGCCGGCGGCCGCATGCACGTCGGTCTGGCTCGGCCGCGATGGCCAACCGCTCGCGCGCTTCACGCTGGCCGATACGCCACGCGCCGACGCGCCTGCATGCCTGGGCGCGTTGCGTGCACAAGGATTGCGCTTGCATCTCGTTTCCGGCGATGCGCCTGAAACCGTGCACTGGTGGGCCAACCGCCTGGGCATCGACCACGCCGTGGGCGGGTCCAGCCCCGAAGACAAGCGCGCCTACGTGCATAAGCTGCAGGCAGACGGCGCCCGCGTGCTGGCCGTCGGCGACGGCATCAACGATGCGCCGTTGCTCGCACAGGCGCAGGTCTCCATCGCCATTGGATCAGGTGCGCCGTTGGCTCAGGCCGGTGCCGATGCCATCCTGACCGAACCGCGCCTGATTGCCATCAGCGAGGCCGTGTCGATTGGCCGCCGCACGTTGCGCGTGGTGCGCCAGAACCTCGGCTGGGCCTTTGCCTACAACGCGATCAGCATTCCGATGGCCACGCTCGGGTGGCTCTCGCCGCTGGCCGCTGGCATCGGCATGTCGGTGTCATCGCTGCTGGTGGCGCTCAATGCGTGGCGCCTGTCGCGCGCGGTCTAGGAGGACTGCCATGGAAACCCTGTTCCTGCTGATTCCGTTGTCGCTGATGCTCGTCGTGGCGATCGTCGGTGCGCTTTGGTGGGCCGTCGGCTCAGGGCAGTACGACGATCTGAGAGCGCCTGCTGAATCGATTCTGCTGGACCCCGATACCCCTGCACGCGACGCAGTGTCGCGGGACGGAACTGCCTGACCACATTGCCGGGGTTGCCTTGATGCACGTCAAGACTCTTTGGCGGCCCGGTTCTTAACATGACCACATCACACCAATTATCGTGGGGAGCAAGCATGGAATCATCCAGCGCGTTGCAGCACACCCAGACCTTCAACTATCGCGTGGTACGCCAGTTCTCGATCATGACGATCGTCTGGGGCATCGTCGGTATGGCGGTCGGTGCGCTGATCGCGGCCCAGTTGATCTGGCCGCAACTGAATTTCGGGGTGCCCTGGCTGTCCTACGGCCGGCTGCGTCCTCTGCACACGAATGCCGTCATCTTTGCGTTTGGCGGCAGCGCGCTGTTTGCGACGTCCTACTACATCGTGCAGCGTACCTGCCAGGTGCGCCTGCTTTCCGACAAGCTTGCCGCCTTCACGTTCTGGGGCTGGCAGGCAGTGATCGTGGCTGCCGCCATCACCCTGCCGCTGGGCTACACAAGCTCGAAGGAATACGCTGAGCTGGAATGGCCGATCGACATCCTGATCACCGTGGTGTGGGTGGTCTACGCGATCGTCTTCTTCGGCACCATCATCAAGCGCAAGACCCGGCACATCTACGTGGCCAACTGGTTCTTCGGCGCTTACATCATCACGATCGCGCTGCTGCATATCGTCAACAACGCTGAGTTGCCCGTGTCGATGTGGAAGTCGTACTCGGCTTATGCCGGCGTGCAGGATGCGATGGTGCAATGGTGGTATGGGCACAACGCTGTGGGCTTCTTCCTGACCACCAGCTTCCTGGGCATGATGTATTACTTCGTGCCGAAGCAGGCCGAGCGCCCGATCTATTCGTATCGCCTGTCGATCGTGCACTTCTGGGCGCTGAACTTCACCTACATGTGGGCGGGTCCGCACCACCTGCAGTACACGGCGCTGCCCGACTGGGCCCAGTCGCTCGGCATGGTGTTTTCGCTGATCCTGCTGGCGCCGTCGTGGGGCGGCATGATCAACGGGATCATGACCCTGTCGGGTGCCTGGCACAAGCTGCGCACCGATCCGATCCTGAAGTTCCTGGTCGTGGCGCTGTCGTTCTATGGCATGGCGACGTTCGAGGGCTCGATGATGTCCATCAAGACCGTGAATGCGCTGTCGCACTACACCGACTGGACAATCGGCCACGTGCACTCCGGCGCCCTGGGCTGGGTGGCGATGATCACTATCGGTTCGATGTACTACATGATCCCGCGCCTGTTCGGCCAGCAGAAGATGTACAGCACGCGCCTGATCGAGGTGCACTTCTGGGTGGCGACCATCGGCGTTGTCCTCTATATCGCCGCCATGTGGGTCGCCGGCGTGATGCAGGGCCTGATGTGGCGCGCCACCGAGGCTGACGGCACGCTGACCTACAGCTTTGTCGAGGCGGTCAAGGCAACGTACCCGTTCTACCTGATTCGCTTGGCTGGTGGCCTGTGCTTCCTGGGCGGCATGCTGCTGATGGCATTCAACGTGTTCAAGACCATCCAGGGCAGCAAGGCGATCGATGCACCGATTCCTCAATCGGCCCAGACCCCGATGGTCGCGGCTCAGTGAGGAGGGGAACATGAGCAACCAATCCAACAAGTTTTTCTCGCACGAGACGCTGGAAAAGAACATCGGCTTGCTGATTGTGATGACGCTCGTCGTCGTCAGCATTGCGGGCCTGGTGCAGATTTTGCCGCTCTTCTTCCAGCATTCGACCACTGAACCGGTCAAGGGCATCGCCCCGTATTCGCCGCTGCGGCTGGCGGGGCGCGACATCTACATTCGCGAAGGCTGTGTCGGCTGCCACTCGCAGCAAGTGCGTACGCTGCGCGCCGAGACCGAGCGCTATGGCCACTACTCGCTGGCCGGCGAGTCGGTGTTCGATCACCCGTTCCTGTGGGGTTCCAAGCGTACGGGCCCGGATCTGGCGCGCGTGGGACAACGCTACTCCGATGATTGGCATCGCATCCACTTGCGCGATCCGCGGGAGGTGGTGCCCGAGTCGAACATGCCGTCGTATGCGTGGCTCTCGAAGACGCCGCTGGACAACAGCGACATCGAAAAGAAGATGCACGTCCTGCGTCAGCTGGGTGTGCCGTATACGGATGCCCAGATCGCCGGTGCGCGCGAGCAACTCGCAGGCAAAACGGAAGAAGACGCCGTGGTCGCTTATCTGCAAGGCCTTGGCGTTGAGTTGCGTAACGTCCGGGACGTGGCTGTCGCTCCGGCTGCTGCGCCTGCCACTGTTGCTGCCAAGGAGTAAGCCATGGCCATGCTGAGTGCAATTGCGACTGCCGTCTTTCTCGTGCTGTTCGTCTGCATTACCTGGTGGGCATTCTCCGCGCATCGCCGCGCTGCAAATACGGAATCGGCCATGCTGCCGTTCCTGCTGCCCGATGAGGCCGAGGTCGCCGGTGCGCGCGCAGACGCGTCGCGCCCGCATCAATAAGGACACAGAATCATGAGCGACTTCATTTCGGAGTTCTGGGGGTATTACATCGCTGCGATCGCCCTTGTCGGCATCGTGTGGTGTGTCTGGTTGCTGTTTTCGCAGCGGCGCATTCAGATTGCGCCCGGTCATAGCGCGGGCGAGGACACCGGCCATGTGTGGGACGGCGACCTGCGCGAACTGAACAACCCGCTGCCACGCTGGTGGATGTGGATGTTCCTGCTGTCGTGCATCTTTGCGTTGGGGTACCTGATCCTCTACCCCGGGTTGGGTTCATACGGTGGCGTGCTCGGTTTCTCGACACGCGGCGAATTGGCCTCTCAGCGTGCTGCGGCCGATGCACAGGTTCGCCCGGTCTATGAACGCTATGCCGGCATGGATATCAAGCAAATCGCCGCAGATCCTCAGGCCCATGAGATCGGCCAGCGCCTGTTCCTGAACAACTGCGCGCAGTGCCACGGCTCTGACGCGGGCGGCTCAAAGGGCTTCCCGAACCTGACCGACAACGACTGGCTGTACGGAGGCGAGCCTGAGACGATCCTGACCACGATCACCAAGGGGCGTCACGGAGTCATGCCATCGCTGGCAGCGGTGGTGGACGGCAATCAGGCTGTCAACGTGGCCAACTACGTGCGCTCGCTGTCGGGCCTGGCTTACGACCCGATCAAGGCAGCGCGCGGTGAACCGACGTTCAAGTCGGTTTGCGCGGCCTGCCACATGGCAACCGGCAAGGGCAATCAGGCGCTCGGCGCCCCCAACCTGACCGACCGCGTCTGGCTGTACGGCAGTTCGGAAGCGACCATCGTCGAGACCATCCTCAAAGGCCGTGACAACACGATGCCGGCACACGAGAACCTGCTCTCGCCGGAGAAAATCCGCATGCTGGCGGCCTATGTCTGGGGTCTGTCGAACAGCAACACGAGTCACGCGCAATGAGCGACAAAGAACCAGCCTGGCGCCCGATGACGCCCGCCACTGCGGCGGCGGGCGCCGAGGACGCACCGACCGAGCAGATGCTCTATGAGGTCCGGCGCAAGATCTATCCGCGCGCCGTAACAGGCGCCTTTGCGCGTTGGCGCGTCTGGCTGGTGTTGGCCACGCAAGCCATCTTTTATGGCTTGCCGTGGTTTCAGTGGAATGGTCGCCAAGCAGTGCTGTTCGACCTGGGCGCTCGCAAGTTCTACCTCTTTGGCCTCGTGTTGTGGCCGCAGGATGTCATCTATCTGGCAGTGCTGCTGGTGCTATCGGCGCTGGCGCTGTTCCTGTTCACGGCGGTGGCGGGCCGGCTCTTTTGCGGCTATGCCTGCCCGCAGACGGTCTACACCGAAATCTTCATGTGGATCGAGCGCCATGTCGAAGGCGACCGCTTTGCCCGCATCCGGCTCGACGGTGAGCGTTGGAGCCTGCGCAAGCTGCGTCTCAAGGTCACCAAGCATTCGGCCTGGGTGCTGATCGCGTTGTGGACGGGCTTCACCTTCGTGGGCTTCTTCACGCCGATCCGCGATCTGGGCATGGAGACCTGGACGCTGTCGCTCGGCCCTTGGCAGACTTTCTGGATGCTCTTCTACGCATTCGCGACATGGGGCAACGCCGGTTTCATGCGCGAGCAGGTGTGCCGCTACATGTGTCCCTACGCTCGTTTCCAGAGCGTGATGGTCGATCCCGATACCTACGTCGTGACTTATGACACCCTGCGCGGCGAGCCGCGCGGCAGTCGTTCGCGCAACGCCGATTTCGAAGCGCAAGGTCTGGGTTCCTGCGTCGACTGCAGCATCTGTGTACAGGTGTGCCCGACCGGCATCGACATCCGCCAAGGGCTGCAATACGAATGCATTGGTTGCGGCGCCTGCATTGATGCCTGCGATCAGGTCATGGACAAGATGCGCTACCCGCGCGGTCTGATCCGCTATACGTCCGAACGCGCAATGCGCGATCGGCTCAGCCCGAAGGACGCCCGGCGACATCTGCTGCGTCCGCGCGTGCTGATCTATACCGGGATCATGCTTGTGCTCATCACCGGCTTCATCGTGGCATTGGCCATGCGTCAGCCGCTCAAGGTTGACGTGATTCGTGATCGTGGTGCACTGGCGCGTGAAGTGGACGGGGGCAAGATCGAGAACGTTTACCGCCTGCAGTTGATGAACGCGTCCGAGCTCCCCATGCGCGTGACCATCACAGCAGAGGGCATGCCGGAACTGGATGTGCAGGGCGGTCGTGGCGAGTCGACCACACTGGAGCTGCCACCGGCGGCCAACCGACTGCTGCCAGTGCGCGTACGCCGGCCGGCCGATGATGCCGCCCCCGGCTCGCACAAAATCCGTTTCGTCATCCACGCAGACAGCGGTAGCGCCAGCCTCGTACTGCGCGAACCGTCGAGCTTCATCGTGCCGCGCTGATGCGGCATCCCCAACAGGAGGCAACGATGCACGCAACGCAATCTTCCGCGCAGGCCCGTCCCTGGTGGCGCGAGCCCTGGCCGTGGCTCCTGATGGCTGGGCCGTTTGTCGCCATGATCGGCTGCGGCGTCACCATCTGGCTGGCGATGTCGCATCCCGACGCCGTTATTCACGACAACGTCGTGCGCCACGGTTTGGTCGTTGAAAAGACGACCGTCGCGCCGGCACATGGTATTCACGCGGAGGCCCGATGAAGCGTCGACTGCTGATGTGGATTCTGTGGCCGGCATTTCTGTCGGCCGCGTTGGCTGAACTGGTGGTCTTTGCAGTGGTGGACCCCGCCGACCTGCGTTTCTTCGGCGAACAGATCACCGTGTCGGCCCAGGCGGTCTACACGGTATCGTTCTTTGTGTTCTGGTTGCTGTGCGGATTGTCGAGCGCGCTGACGCTCTACGTGTCCCCGGGCATCGGCAAACTGGAAGCGCATGAACACCCGCTCGTGTGAGCGGGCGCCATGGAAGGAGCCTCAAGCGGCTTGACCGCTCATGACCTGGCGCAGGCCGGCCAGGTCGATCAGTTTGACGTGGCGTTGGCGGATCTGGATGAGACCCGCTTCGGCAAAGCGCGAGAACAGGCGGCTGACGGTTTCGAGCTTGAGGCCCAGATAGCTGCCCAGCTCTTCGCGGCTCATGCGCAGCACAAATTCGGTTGACGAATAACCCCGCTGGGCTGAACGCTTCGAGAGGTTGAGCAGGAACGCTGCCAGACGCTCCTCCGCACGCATGGAACCGAGCGTGAGCAGCATCAGATGATCCTGCGAGATCTCCTTGCTCATGATGCGCAGGAACTGATGCTGCAGCGAAGGCAGCCGACGCGAAAGGTGCTGCAGTTCGTCGTAACGCACCACGCAGACTTCGGTATCTTCAAGCGCGGTGGCGTCCGACACGTGGCGCATGTCGCCAATGCCATCGAGCCCGACGATTTCGCCTGGCAGGTGAAACCCCGTGATCTGGTGCCGGCCGTCTTCGAGCGTCAGATGGGTTTTGAGCGTACCGAAACGAATGCCGTAAACCGCTTCCAGCGGCTCCCCCAGCGAATAGAGCGATTGCCCCTTCTTAATGCGGATGCGCTCGCCGACCAAGTCGTCCATCTTGCGCACGTCGTCCGAGTTCATTCCCACCGGCAGGCAGATTTGCCCGAGTACACAGGTGGAGCAACGCGAGGCTTGGTCGGTAAGTGCGATTCGAGTGAACACGGGCGGGGGCGAGTTTCGGGAAAGTGAAATGAGTAATTCTTGTGATGCAGCTCAGCTTATTATAACGGCGACCTTCTTGTCCTCGGACATTTCCGATGCGGCAAAACGCGTCAATTACGCTTAGTTCGCAACAGTAAAACAAAAACCTTGGTCCATATCAAAAGAGCGTCAGAAAGATGAGTGCTGCAGCGCTTCTGAGCGTTTTCCTCATCGCATTGCTCGGCGGTGTGCATTGTCTGGCGATGTGCAGCGGGATCGCACTTGCAGCCGAACGTGGAACTGTGGCGGTACGGGTCGTGTCGCGTCGCCGACTATGGTTCGAGCAGGTCGTCATGCATGCCGGCCGGCTGACCACCTACGCGCTGCTTGGCGCAATCATGGGTGCGATGGGCGCGACCTTCTGGCGCCAGCAATGGCTGCCGATTCAACGCGGCTTGTTTGCTTTCGCCAGTGTATTGCTAGTCACCTATGGGATTTTGCTGCTCGTGCGCTCCGCCGGAGATGCGTGGCGCAGTGTGTGGCTTGAGCGCTTGCTCGGCCGCGTCGCTGGCCGCCTGTCTCGGGGGACTGCCACACTGGGCGGCACGCTGCAACGTCAGCCGCCGTTGCTACGCCGCTATATCACGGGTATGGCCTGGGGACTGGTGCCGTGCGGCATGGTCTACGGCGCATTGGCTGTGGCGTTGCTGGCAGGCAACGCTGCCTCCGGGGCTGTGGTCATGCTCGCCTTTGGTGCAGGTACACTGCCCAACCTGTTGATGATGTCTGGCTTCGCTGGGTGGCTGCGTGGCTTGTCGCGCCGCCGGTGGGTGCGTGGCGCGGCCGGCATCGCCATTGCGGGGTTCGGGATATGGGGGCTGGTGCACGCGATCTGGCTGCCAGAGATGCTCAACGCACACGGATTCTGTCTGGTGCTGTAGTCGTTTAAAGCACGCGTAAATCGCCATCCGGCCTTGGATGGGAGGCTAGATCATCTTCCCGGTTGCGGCGCCGCTGGAAATTGCCCTACAATCAATAGCAATTCGATTCGCCACCCGCGTAAATCAACAATCCCAAGCGCGGCGCCAAGCGATGCCTTCCAGCGGTAGTGTCACCCTGGACAGTCGATTCGGGCGGACTGCCGTTTTTCTTGGTAGTCGTCCGGTGCAGTATCCGTCCACATGGCGGCGGAAGAAATTGCCCTTGTGGTGCCTGACCGGCACCGGATCAACTCGCTCCTCCGGCCCTTACTTTGCGGGCATAGCCACTGCGTTTCGGTGCAGGGCCCAATTGAATCAATTGGCCTTCGCGCGCGGGCCCGGGCGGGCAATAGCAATCAGAAATGCCGCGAGCGTCGCGGCGGGACGACAAACCTCAAGCGTGACGGCGACTGGCCGCGCGCGAGCAATGACGAGCCGCTCAACCCGATGAATACCCAAGAGGCGAAGATCGTCCTCGAAACCGCGCTGATCTGCGCGCAGGACCCGTTGCGAGTCAATGACTTGCGCAAGCTGTTCGACGAAGATGTTTCCGCAGACACCATTCGTGTGCTGCTCGAAGAGCTGCGCCAGGACTGGCTGAATCGCGGTGTCGAACTGGTTGCACTGGCCTCCGGCTGGCGCCTGCAGAGCCGCCCCGAGATGCGTGTGTATCTCGACCGCCTGCACCCGGAAAAACCACCCAAGTACTCGCGCGCGGTGATGGAGACACTTGCGATCATCGCTTACCGCCAGCCGGTCACGCGCGGCGATATCGAAGACATTCGCGGTGTTACGGTCAACACGCAGGTCATCAAGCAGATTGAAGACCGCGGCTGGATCGAAGTCATCGGTCATCGCGACGTGCCTGGTCGCCCTGCGCTGTATGCGACGACCAAGCAGTTTCTCGATGACCTTGGCTTGCGCTCGCTGGACGAGCTGCCGCCGCTCGAAGATGCCCGCGCCCAGGCGCAGGCCAGCCTGCTGGAGCAGGGCGCCATTGAGTTCGAGGGCGGCGCAATTGCGGTGGAAGAGCTGACAGCGTTGGTCAACGACGCGCCGGAGGGCGCGGAAAGCGCAGCGGCTTCGGTGGAGGAACCGGCCGGATCGCCGGTTGCCGAGGCTTCCGTTGTGGTGGCCGGTGAAACGCCGGCGCAGCCTGAGATCGCGCCGCGCGAGGAACCGGCCCTGGAAACCGAGGCGCAAGCGGTGAGTGCGACCGAGGTTGCGTCAGGGCCTGAACACAAAACACCGGTCGAGTTGCCAGCAGCTCCCGCCAATGAACATTCGTAATGCCATGCCCGCCGTGCAGTCGGCGGATGGCTTGAACCCCTAGATTTGAAAGACGTTGTGAGCACCCAGCCAGATTCCATGGATACACGTATGCCGGCCGACGCCGACGCTCAGCCGCCGCGACAAGACGGCGGTGATGGGACTGAGGCCACCCCTCGCCGCAAGGGATTGCGCCGAGGCTTGCGCAACCTCGTGGCTTCGCGCCGCCAGCAGCAGGATGGTCGCCCTGAGGGCGAAGCCGCCGATGCGGGTGGTGCAGACGCCGGCCAGCCCGCGCAACCGCGCAAGACCCGCGCGCCACGGGCGCGCAAGCCGAAAGAGGCGGCTGGTGAGCCGGCGGTAGTTGCTGCAGAAGGTGCTGCGACGGCCGAACAGGCGCCAGCAGAAAACCAGGGCGAGAGACGTGGCCCGCGCGGCCGTTTCGGTAAGAACCGCCGCCGTCAAGGCGAAGGTCAGCCGCTGGAGCGCGCCGAGCGCAACGACCGTGTGGAAGGTGCTGGCGGTAAGAACACCGGGGGTCGTGGCAAGTCGCAGAACCGCAACGGCAAACCGCAAGGCAAGGCAGGCGGCGCGAACCAGAATCGCGGGGGCAAGGGGCTGAAGGGAGGCAAGGGCTCTGAAGACGTCTTCCAATACGTGATTTCCGGGGCGTACGACTCCGAGGCTGACACCGGCGGTGCATCGCAGCCTCCCAAGGCGCGCGAACTGACCTCCGAAGACGACGCTCCCAAACTGCACAAAATCCTGGCTGATGCCGGGCTTGGCTCTCGCCGCGACATGGAAGACCTGATCCTGCAAGGGCGCGTCTCCGTGAATGGCCTGCCGGCTCATATCGGTCAACGCATTCTCGCGACCGACCAGGTGCGCGTGAACGGCAAGCTGATCCAGCGCAAGTTGCCGAACAAGCCGCCGCGCGTGCTGCTGTATCACAAGCCGTCGGGTGAAATCGTCAGCCAGTCCGATCCGGAAGGTCGTCCGACGGTGTTCGACGCGTTGCCGCGCATGAAGACCGGCAAGTGGGTCGCCGTCGGCCGCCTCGACTTCAATACCGAGGGCCTGCTGATTTTCACGACCTCCGGCGATATCGCCAACCGGTTCATGCACCCGCGCTATGGTGTTGAGCGTGAATACGCGGTGCGTACGCTGGGTGAGCTGGCCGAAACTGACCGTCAGAAGCTGTTGCACGGCATCTCGCTCCAGGACGGCGAAGCCAACTTCCTGCGCTGCGTCGATGGCGGCGGCGAAGGTGTCAACCACTGGTACCACGTCGCCCTGACCGAGGGGCGGAACCGCGAAGTGCGGCGCATGTTTGAGGCGGTCAACCTGACCGTGTCGCGGCTGATCCGGACGCGCTATGGCAGCTTCGTACTGCCGCGCGGCCTTAAGCGGGGCCGTTGGCAGGAGGTGTCGGCCGAGGATGTGCGTACGCTGATGGGCACGCTGGGCATGAAGGTGCCGACGGCGAGTTCTGGCGGTGGGCAAGACCGCCAGGGCAATCGTCGCCGTGGTCCGGCGCCGGTGCTGATGGGGCCGATGTCCTCTGGTTTTGCGGGGGAAGCCAACTTCCAGTCGCGTGGTATGGGCGTTGAAAACGGTAATCGCGCGCAACCCGCGCAGCGCCGTCCGTCCAGCCCGCGTCAGCCGGATCCGATGCAGACGTCCATGGGCTACATCAATGTGGGAGGCCCGACCACGCTCACAGCGCGAACTCGTATGGGCGATCGTGCGAACGGCCGTGGCGGTGCGGGGGCGGGTGGTGGCATGCGTGATGGCAATCGCGCACCCGGCAACAAGCGCCCCGGAAAGAGCGCTGGCGGCATGCCGAACGGCAACAAGGCGCCACGCGGTGGTGGCAAACGCGGCGGTAAGCGTTAAAAATGCGGGCGTTGTGTGCGGCATTCGTCGCAACGCCCCATTTTGTGGCGGCTTCGGGGCAATTTTTGCCTTTTGCCTCGAAGCGTATTACAATGTGAGTCTAATCAAAAGTCATCCTGCAGAAGATGGGCGAATGATATGGGCGTTGCGCCCATTTTTTTTTGCTTCAGCAGGTTGGCCATACCGGGAAATTCTTCAGGAAAAACGTGCATCTGACTGATCTGATTGAGAAAACCCTCACCGCCATGGGGTACGAGCTGGTGGAAGTGGAGCGCGCGCCTGCCGGGCTGCTGCGCGTGTATATCGATCAGGCAGAGAACGGCGTCGTCATTGAAGATTGCGAAAAAGTGAGTCATCAACTCACGCGCGTGTTCGAAGTTGAAAACGTCAACTACGAACGGCTGGAAGTGTCGTCGCCTGGGCTGGACCGCCCGCTACGCACGCTGGCCGACTTCACGCGCTTCGCCGGCCTTGAGGCCAAGGTGACGCTGCGCTTGCCGGTGGATGGACAGAAGAATTTCACGGGAATCATTCAGGCTCCGACGGGCGAGCCAGGCCAGGAACGGATCGGCCTTGAGTTTGAGGGCAAGGAAGGCCCTGCGCTGCTGGGATTCACGCTGTCGGAACTCGACCGCGCCCGGCTGGTGCCCGTGCTGGACTTCAAAGGAAATCGAAACAAAGGGAACAAGCAATGAGCCGCGAAGTTCTGTTGCTCGTCGATGCGCTTGCGCGCGAAAAAAACGTCGACAAGGATGTGGTGTTCGGGGCGCTGGAGGCCGCATTGGCTTCGGCGACCAAGAAGCGCTTTGAAGAAGACGTGGATGTGCGCGTGGCGATCGACCGTGAGTCGGGCGAACACGAAACCTTCCGTCGCTGGCTCGTCGTTCCCGACGATGCAGGCCTGCAGGAGCCGGACAAGCAGATTCTGCTGTTTGAAGCCAAGGAGCAGGACGCTGACATCGAGGTCGACGATTTCGTCGAAGAGCAGATCGAATCGGTCGAGTTTGGCCGCATCGGCGCGCAGGCTGCCAAGCAGGTGATCCTGCAGCGCATCCGCGATGCCGAGCGCGAGCAGATCCTGAACGACTACCTGGATCGTGGCGAGAAGGTCATGACCGGCACGATCAAGCGCGCCGACAAGAAGGGCCTGATCGTAGAAACCGGTCGCGTCGAGGCGCTGCTGGCCCGCGACCAGATGATCCCGAAGGAAAATCTGCGCACGGGCGACCGTGTCCGCGCGTACATCCTGAATGTCGACCGTACCGCACGTGGCCCGCAGATCGAGCTTTCGCGCACCTGCCCCGAGTTCCTGATCAAGCTCTTCGAAAACGAAGTGCCGGAAATGGAACAGGGCCTGCTGGAGATCAAGGCCGCCGCGCGCGATCCGGGCGTGCGTGCGAAAATCGCGGTCGTTGCACATGACAAGCGCATCGACCCGATTGGCACTTGCGTCGGCGTGCGCGGCACCCGTGTGACCGCCGTGCGTAACGAAGTTGGTGGCGAAGCTGTAGACATCGTGCTGTGGTCGGAAGACCCGGCGCAGTTTGTGATTGGTGCGCTGGCGCCGGCACAAGTGCAGTCCATCGTCGTGGACGAGGAAAAGCACAGCATGGACGTGGTGGTCGACGAGGAAAATCTCGCCGTGGCCATCGGCCGTAGCGGCCAGAACGTTCGCCTGGCGTCGGAATTGACCGGCTGGCAGATCAACATCATGACGCCGGCAGAGTCTGCGCAAAAGCAGGCGGAAGAAAGCTCCGTCGTTCGCCAGTTGTTCATGGCGAAGCTGGACGTGGACGAAGAGGTTGCCGACATCCTGATCGAGGAGGGCTTCAGCTCGCTCGAGGAAGTGGCCTACGTGCCGCTGCAGGAAATGCTGGAAATCGAAGCGTTCGACGAAGACACCGTCAATGAGCTGCGTAACCGCGCTCGAGACGTGTTGTTGACGATGGAGCTGGCGAAGGAAGAAAGGGTCGAGAAGGTGTCGCAAGACCTGCGCGACCTCGAGGGGCTGACCCCGGAGCTGATCGGCAAGCTGGCCGAGGGGAACATCCAGACGCGCGACGACTTGGCCGAGCTGGCCGTGGACGAATTGGTCGAGATGACCGGCGTCGACGAAGAACAAGCCAAGGCGCTGATCATGAAGGCGCGTGAACACTGGTTTTCGTGAGTCGCATAAACGTTGATCGTTTATCGCAATCCTCACTGAAACCAAGCATCGAAAGGGTTTGAATGGCAAGCACAACAGTTGCCCAGCTCGCTGGCGAATTGAACCGTAGTGCATCAGCACTGCTGGAACAATTGCAGGCCGCGGGCGTGCAAAAGGCGACGCCGGAAGACGTCATCACCGAATCGGACAAGACCCGTTTGCTCGACTATCTCAAGCGAGCACACGGCAGCGCCGAGGATGGCGCGCGCAAGAAGATCACGATCACCAAGCGCGAAACCAGCGAAATCCGCCAGGCGGATGCCACGGGTAAGACGCGTACCGTGCAAGTGGAAGTCAAGAAGAAGCGCGTGCTGGTCAAGCGTGATGAGCCGAACGCGGCACTGGCTGAATCGGAAGCGTCTGAGGCTGCGCCGGTGGTCGATGCCGAGGAAGTCGCGCGTCGCGAGGAAGAACATCGTCGCCAGGCCGAATTGCTGGCCCGTCAGGAAGCCGAGCTCAAGGCGCGCCAGGAGGCGATGGAGCGCGAGGAAGCTGAGAGGCGCGCCCGTCAAGAGGCCGCCGAGGCCGAGCAGAAGCGTCAGGCTGAACTCGCTGCCAAGAAGGCGGAAGAGGAGGCCGTTGCTGCCCGCGCTGCTGCTGAAGCGTCGGACGAAGCCCCGCGCCGCAAGGCCGAGGAAGACGCCGCGCGTCTGGCAACCGAGCGCGAAGCGGCGCAGAAGGCTGCTGACGAGGCGCGCGTCGCTGCCGACAAGATCAAGGCTGAGGAAGACGCTGCGCGTAAGCGCCGCGAAGCTGCCGAAGCAGAAGCCCGCGCGATCCGCGAGATGATGAGCGCCCCGGCTCGCGTGCTGAAGACGCCCGCCGAGCGCAAGGCTGAAGAGGTCAAGAAGGCCGAGCAATCGGGCACGCTGCACAAGCCGGTCAAGCCGGCTGGCGAAGCACGTCCGGCAGCAGCCAAGAAGCCGGCAGCTCCGGCACCGGCTGCTGCACCGGCACCGGGCTCGCCGGCTGGTGACAAGAAGGGCGGCCGTGGCAAGTCAGGCTGGCAGGACGACAACCGTGGTGGCAAGCGTGGTGGTCTGAAGACTCGCGGCGATACCGGCGGTGGCGCAGACGGCTGGCGCTCCGGCTCCAAGGGCGGCCGCAACCGTCATGGCGACGATAACCGCAATGCCTTCCAGGCACCGACCGAGCCGGTCGTGCGTGAAGTGCACGTGCCGGAAACCATCTCCGTTGCCGATCTGGCACACAAGATGTCGGTCAAGGCCGCCGAAGTCATCAAGCAGATGATGAAGCTCGGCCAGATGGTTACGATCAACCAGGTGCTGGACCAAGAGACCGCGATGATCGTGGTCGAAGAAATGGGTCACCAGGCGGTCGCAGCCAAGCTGGACGATCCGGAAGCGATGCTGGTTGGGGACGTGCAGGAGCAAACCAACGCGGAAGCCGAAACCCGTCCGCCGGTCGTGACCGTGATGGGCCACGTCGACCACGGCAAGACCTCGCTGCTGGACTACATCCGTCGCGCCAAGGTTGCGGCGGGCGAAGCCGGCGGCATTACGCAGCATATCGGCGCGTATCACGTCGAGACCGATCGCGGCGTTATTACGTTCCTGGACACCCCGGGTCACGAGGCCTTTACGGCCATGCGTGCACGCGGCGCCAAGGCGACCGACATCGTGATCCTGGTAGTGGCGGCCGACGATGGCGTCATGCCGCAGACGAAGGAAGCCATCGCGCACGCGAAGGCCGCCGGCGTGCCCATCGTGGTGGCGATCACCAAGGTCGACAAGCCCGAAGCCAACCCCGACCGTGTCAAGCAGGAGCTGGTGGCTGAGAGCGTGATTCCGGAAGAGTACGGCGGCGATGTGCCGTTCGTGCCGGTGTCCGCCAAGACTGGCGAAGGTATCGACAGCCTGCTGGAAAACGTGCTGCTGCAAGCCGAAGTGCTGGAACTGAAGGCGCCGGTCAACGCGCCGGCCAAGGGTCTGGTGGTGGAAGCGCAGTTGGACAAGGGCAAGGGTCCGATCGCTACGGTGCTGGTGCAGAGCGGTACGCTCAAGCGCGGCGACGTGGTGCTCGCGGGCACGGCCTATGGCCGCGTGCGCGCCATGCTGGACGAAAACGGCAAGCCGGCCAAGGATGCTGGTCCGTCGATCCCGGTGGAAATCCAGGGTCTGTCGGAAGTGCCGGGTGCCGGTGAAGAAGTGCTGGTGCTGCCGGACGAGCGCAAGGCACGCGAAATCGCGCTGTTCCGCCAAGGCAAGTTCCGCGATGTGAAGCTGGCACGCCAGCAGGCTGCCAAGCTGGAAAACATGCTGGAACAGATGAGCGAAGGCGACGTGAAGTCGCTGCCGCTGATTATCAAGGCCGACGTGCAGGGCTCGCAGGAAGCGCTGGTGCATTCGCTCAAGAAGCTGTCGACCGACGAAGTGCGTGTACAGATTGTGCACGCTGCTGTGGGCGGTATCACCGAGTCGGACGTCAACCTGGCAACCGCGTCGAAGGCCGTCATCATCGGCTTCAACACGCGGGCCGATGCCGGTGCGCGCAAGCTGGCAGAGAACCACGGCATCGACATCCGCTACTACAACATCATCTATGACGCTGTGGACGAGGTGAAGGCGGCGATGTCGGGCATGCTGTCGCCTGAAAAGCGCGAAGAGACGACAGGTCTTGTCGAGGTGCGCCAGGTCTTCCACGTGCCGAAGGTTGGCGCAGTCGCCGGCTGTATGGTGCTGGACGGTTTCGTCAAGCGCAATTCGCTGGTGCGGGTGCTGCGTGCGAACGTGGTCATCTTCTCGGGCGAACTCGATTCGCTCAAGCGCTTCAAGGACGACGTGAAGGAAGTGAAGCAAGGCTTCGAGTGCGGCCTGTCGATCAAGAACTTCAACGACGTTCAGGAAGGCGATCAGCTCGAGGTCTACGAGATCACTGAGGTGGCGCGTACGCTGTAATACGTTGGCCGGGCGCTGCGGTGTCCGGCTCGACTTTGCGACGGTGGCCCGGGCGCGTCCCGCGCCACCGTTTTGTCTTTTTGGGCCAGCCGGCGCGTGCTGTCGGCGCCCATGTGAGGAATACTCTATGCCGAAGAAATCGGGATCGGCCGCTGGCCGCAACGTGCGCATCGCCGATCAGATCCAGCGCGATCTGGCCGAGTTGATCCAGCGCGAAATCAAGAACCCGGCAATGGGCCTGGTGACGCTGCAATCCGTGACGCTCACGCCAGACTACGCGCACGCCAAGATCTACTTCACGGTGCTGGGTGCCGAGCCGGAAGTCGCCGGCGCCATCCTGAACGAGAAGGCGGGCTACCTGCATTCGCTGTTGTTCAAGCGCCTGCACATCCATACGGTGCCGACACTGCATTTCCACTTCGACGGTTCGGTCGAGCGCGGTATCGAGATGTCGCGCCTGATCGATGAGGCCAACGCCACGCGTGCCAAAGACGATTGAGATGGCTGAGCACCAAGTGCCCAGGCCCCAAAGCCGCCGCGGCGTGATGTGCATGGCGTGCTGCTCCTAGACAAGCCGATCGGCTGGTCGAGCAACGATGCGCTGATCCGCGCCAAACGCCTGCTGTGGGCCAAGAAGGCGGGGCATACCGGCACGCTCGATCCGCTTGCTACGGGACTGTTGCCCCTGTGTTTTGGCGAGGCGACCAAGTTTTCGCAGGATCTGCTCGATGCGGACAAGACGTACGAAACCGTCGTGCGCCTTGGGATCAGGACGAGTACCGCAGACGCGGAAGGCGAGGTGCTGAGCGAGCGCCCGGTATCGGTCACGCCCGAGCAACTGCAGGCAGCCATCGCGCGCTTCGTCGGCGAGATCGACCAGGTGCCGCCGATGCACTCGGCGCTGAAGAAGGACGGCAAGCCGCTGTACGAGTACGCCCGTGCGGGGCAAACGGTGGAACGTGCTGCGCGTCGGGTAACGATCTACGCGATTGATGTGCTGGCAACCGACCTGCAATCGGCCGAACCAACGGTCACGTTGCGCGTGTCATGCAGTAAAGGAACATACATCCGCACGTTGGGTGAAGACATTGGGGAGGCGCTGGGCTGCGGAGGGCATCTGGTTGCGCTGCGTCGCACCCAGGTGGGCAACCTCACGCTGGACGGCGCCGTGACACTCGAAGCGTTGGACGCTGCTGCTGAAGATGCACGTGGTGCATTGCTGGCGCCGGTCGATGCGCTGTTGCAGACGCTGCCGCGCGTTGAGCTGGATGCGCAAGAGAGCCGTCGCTTCCTGCATGGCCAGCGCTTGCCGTTGCAATTGGCGTTGCCGAATGCAGACCAGGTGCGCGTCTACGGCGTGCGTGACGCGATCGCGGCGGATGCCACTGCGTCGCTGCTCGGAGTGGCTGCCTGGCAAGGCGGTGTGCTC
>NZ_MCGB01000005.1 GCF_001699815.1 Ralstonia pickettii
ATGTACGCGCTCGGCCGGCCGTGCGACGGCGCCCCTTGCCGCTTTGTGGCGCCACACAAGCCGTTGAATCGTTTGCGTCACTTCGTGAAAGCGCCGCGATATGCGGTGTTTGTCACGGTTTCGCGCTATACGGGGTGTACCCCTTCGTCTAGAATCCGCCTAGCTTAAACGACCCCCTTCACAGGCTGGGCTGGACAAGGCAGGGGCTTCGGGCAAGAAGATCGTCGGCGGCTCTGGCCGCAGTCCCCGCAGCGCGCCGCCTGTGGTGCAAGACCGATGAACGACCTGGAAAAAGAGCTCGCCGCACTCATGATCGGCGAACTGAATCTCGAAGACATTCAACTCGATGCCCTGACCGCCGACACACCGCTGTATGGCGAAGGATTCGGGCTCGATTCCATCGATATCCTCGAAGTTGCGTTGCTGATCTCCAAGAAATACGGCTTCGAGCTGCGCTCGGGCGATCCCGATAACCAGAAGATCTTCGCCTCGCTGGGCTCGCTCGCGGCCTACGTGGCAGAGCACCGCACGCGATAGGCTCGCGCCAGCGCCCGACGCATTCCGCTTTCAACGTTTGGCCGGACCGACGCCATGCCGATGACCGGCGCTTCCACTTCGCACCTCGTTCTGATTCCAAGCTACAACCCTGGCCACAAGGTTGACGACACCGTGCGCAGTGCGCGCGCACAGTGGAACCCGGTCTGGGTGGTGGTGGACGGCAGTACCGACGGCAGCACCGAACGCTTGCAGGCCATGGCCGCGCAAGACCCGGGGCTGCGGGTGATCGTGCTGCCGCGCAATCGCGGCAAGGGCGTGGCTGTATTGGCTGGTCTGGAGGCCGCTGCGGCAGCAGGCTTTACCTACGTGCTGACCATGGACGCCGATGGGCAGCATCCCGCCAACCTGATCCCCGAATTCATGGCTGCCTCGCAGGCGGCCCCCGACGCGATGATCCTCGGCCAGCCGGTGTTCGACGCAACGGCGCCGCAGATGCGTGTGCAGGGCCGGCGCCTGTCCAATGGCTGCGCGGACATCGAGACCCTGTGGGCTGGAATTGGCGATACGCTGTTCGGCTTTCGCGTTTATCCAATTGCACCGCTGGCCGAGATCATGCGCCAGCAGAGCTGGATGCGCGGTTTCGATTTCGACCCGGAAGCGGCAGTGCGCCTGTGCTGGGCCGGCGTGCGTCCGATCCGGCTGGCGGCGCCGGTGCGCTACTTCCGCCCGAACGAGGGCGGCGTGTCGCATTTCCGGTATCTGCGTGACAACATCCTGCTGATCGCAATGCATCTGCGCCTGGCGGCTGAGGGCTTGCTGCGCTTGCCCTCGATGATCGCGCGGCGCCTGCAGCGCGGCTGGTAGTCCGCGGCAGGCGGGTTCACACCGCTTCCGTGGCGGCCCTGGCCTGGTGCAGCAGGGTTTCTGCGGCGTGCCAGGCCTGTGACGCGGCAGACGGATCGCCAATCGCGCGGGCGTCGGCCGTGACGCCCGCGAGCCGCATCACGTATACCCCGGCAAGCCGGCGCGCCGTGTTGGCGGGCACCACATCCTTGAGCAGCGTTTCCATCATTGCGAGCAGATCGTCGCGGTAGCGCACCGCCACGTCGGTCACCTCGGGCCAGGTGTCGCCAAACTCCGCCAGCGCGTGCTCGAACAGGCAGCCCGCGAACTCTGGCGTGCGGAACCACGTGCCGTACCGGTCGAAGATGCCCTTGAGGCGGGTGGTGGCGTCAGGCATGGGGCCGAGCTTCTCGGCAATGCTGCCCACGACGAAGCTCTAGCGTTGCTCCAGCACTTCCTTGATCAGATCTTCCTTGCCGGCAAAGTGCCGGTACAACGTCATACGCGCGACGCCGGACTCGTCGATGAGCTTGCGCAGCGTCATGTTGTCCTCTGTAGGTGGGTTATCGGTTTGTTTGCGGCACTGCCGCCCGCCTAGCGCTTGCGTTGCAGCCAACTGAAGACAGCCATGCCCGCCAGCATGGCGGCGACAAAACCGACAGCCTTTGGCACGCCCGCGCCCAGCGCCACCAATGCCGGCCCCGGGCAGAAACCTGCCAGCCCCCAACCGATGCCGAACACGGCGCTGCCGAGCACGAGCCGCGCGGTCACGCCGGTTGCCGACGGCAATTGGATCGGCGTGCCAAGCCACGAGCGGCCGCGCCGACGCGCCACAAAGAAGGCGATCACGCCAACGGCAATCGCTCCGGCCATCACGAACGCCAATGAAGGGTCCCATTGGCCGAACAGATCGAGAAAGCCGAGCACCTTGGCCGGATTGGCCATGCCCGACACGATGAGCCCCGCGCCAAACAGCAAGCCCGCTACGAGTGCGATCACGATGGCCATGTCAGCCTCCAAACACGTGCCGTACCACGAACACGGTGACGATGCCGGCAGTCACGAAGGAGAGTGTGGCCACCAGCGAGCGCACCGAGCCGCGCGACAACCCGCACACGCCGTGGCCGCTTGTGCAGCCGCCTGCGTAGCGTGTTCCGATGCCGACCAGGAACCCAGCCGCCAGCACCTCACCCCAACCCGCGGCGATCTCCGGAACCACGGGGTGGCCAAGCAGGGCGGCAACCACTGGCGCCCCCATCAGGCCGATCAGGAACGCGATGCGCCAGTCCATATCGCCGCGCGGGCGCAGCAGCAGCCCGCCGACGATGCCGCTGATGCCGGCAATGCGGCCGGTGCCCAGCACCAGCACGGCCGCCGCCAGCCCGATGATCAGGCCGCCGACGAGCGCCGCGCCTGGAGTGAAATGTGTGAAGTCGATCGACATGGGAAGCAGGGGGAGCAATCTAGGTTCGAATAATATATAAATTTATAGATTGTTTGTCATGTGCCGAGGCAAGGAAGCGCCAGGCGCGGTGCCGGGCGCGATAGAGGCGAGGCCTCAAAACCGGACGACATAGCACGTGCTCAACGCGTGGAGAGGCAAGACAATGCGGCTGTGACCGGCGCCCTGGCTGCGATGCCTTGAGTAGGCTTGATGCTGCGGTTTCGCAGACGGCGTTGCCCGATGGGGACACTCGCCGTTCAAACAGGGTGCGAACCGATTGTCTGGGTAGCGCTTCCTCGCTAGGCTGGGACTTTGCAGCGGAGGGTTGCGCGATGAGCTGGCAGAACTGGGTCGTCTCTAGGATGGTGCGCAACCAGATCAAGAAGCCGACCGAGCGGGAGCCCTTCGACCCGATCGCCACACGCCTGCATGCCGAGAAGCGCAAGATGCCTTCGCCGGTGGAGCTGCCGCCGGATTGGCGTATCGTCCCGGCCGATGGTGTCAACGGCGATGGCCTCACCGGCGAATGGATTGAACCCGCCGATCCGGACCTGCATGACGACGCGCCGGTCGTGCTTTATCTGCATGGCGGCGGCTATTTCTTCTGCAGCCCGCGCACACATCGCCCGATCACCATTGGCCTCGCCACGCATGCCCGGGCGCGGGTGTGCGTGCCGGACTACCGGTTGGCACCCGAGCATCCGTTTCCTGCGCCGGTGGAAGATGCGCTCTTCACGTATCGCACGCTGGTGACGCAGGGCGTGTCGCCCTCGCGCATTGTGGTGGCCGGCGATTCCGCGGGCGGCGGGCTGGCGTTGGCGCTGCTGGTGGCCTTGCGTGATGCGGCAGACCCGCTGCCGGCGGGCGCGGTGCTGTATTCGCCGTGGACGGATCTTGCCGCCACCGGCCAGAGCCT
The DNA here is from genome assembly GCF_001699815.1 of Ralstonia pickettii. Classification (GTDB taxonomy): domain Bacteria; phylum Pseudomonadota; class Gammaproteobacteria; order Burkholderiales; family Burkholderiaceae; genus Ralstonia; species Ralstonia thomasii. The sequence continues at coordinate 3,702 of NZ_MCGB01000005.1, forward strand.
GATCGACAACGATGAATCCGACGTGATGTTTCGCGGCGCGTGGATGGCGCATGGTGCGGCGTTGTACCTGGGCGATTCGGGCGCACCGGCCGACCATCCGCTCGCCTCGCCGCTGTATGCCGATTTCACGGGCCTGCCCACACTGCACTGCTATGTCAGCACCAGCGAAGTGCTGCGCGACGATACCCTCCGAATGGCCGAGCGGGCGCGGGCGGCCGGGGTATCCGTATCGGTAGAAATGGGGCGGCGGCTTCCTCACGTGTGGCCGATCTTCTATCCTTTCCTTCCAGAGGCGCGCGTAGCGCTCAAACGATCGGGCGAGCAGATCAGGCGACTGGTTGCCGCCCAGCACAAGAACCGAGAACCGGTGGAACTGACACCGGCCTGACCCAGCCGGCGGCGCCCCTGCGTAGCCCGGTCGGGATGCGCAAACGGGGAGCCCAGCATGCGTCGGGTGGTGGTATTGGGTGTGGTGCTGGCCGTGGTGGCCGGCGCCTGGCATTGGAGTCGGCTGCATCGGCTGAGGCTGGCCGATGTGCGCTTCGCGCCGATCGAAAACGTCGCGGCCGCGACTGGCTCGGCAGGCGCCCCCGTACTCAATGCCAACAAGTCGCACTGGCTCAAGGCCTGCGATCAGGCGCTCGGGCCGATGCGCGTGGAGGTGCGTGCCACCGAAACGCCGCTGTCCTTCTCCAACGACCGTTCGGTCGATCAACTCACTGCCGAGGCGCCGCCGTATGACCGATCAGCCCGCGTACTGGGCAAAACGTACGCGACGCTGGTCGCACGCTTCGACGTCAACAGCCGCTACATGGCCATCGCCACGCAGCCGCCAACGACCTGCCTGCGGCCTTCCATCTCGGTGGAGTTGGTGCTGAATAATTTTCGGGTGACGGTGGCGCGTGAATTTGCGCCGGGCACTTGCGCCTACAACGCCATCCGCGAGCATGAGTTGCGGCATGTGGCCGTCAACCGAGCGGTGCTGCCGCACGCCGCCGAGGTGATCCGCAAGGAAATCGAGAGCGAATACGGCGGCCGGCTTTATTTTGGCGATCCGGACCGCATTGCGGCTGATTTGCAAGCAGCGCTCACGCGCCATTGGCTGCCGCGTGCGCAATCGCTGATCGAACTGGGCTTGCAGGCGCACGAGCAGATCGATACGGCGCGTGAGCGGGAGCGTATGAGCCGCGTGTGCAATGGCGAGGTGCAGGCCGTGTTGCAGCAACTCACGCGCAGCTAGCGCGTGGACGCGTGCGAGTTCAGGCGGCCGGACGGTGCGCGGCGCGTGCCTGCAGTTGGGCGACAGCCTCGTCGACGATAGCTTCGGGCGGCAGCGCGATGTCGACGATGACGGCGTCGGTCGGCTCTTCCAGCGCGTCGAACTGGCTGCGTAGGAGGCTCGGATTGAAGAAGTGGTCTTTCCGGGCGGCCAGTCGGCCTTGCAGCAGATCGAAGTCGCCCTTCAGGTAGACGAATTCGGCGTTGCCGGCGGCGCCGCGCAGCACGTCGCGGTAGCGCTGCTTGAGAGCGGAGCAGGCAACCACCAGCGACTGCCCACTGCTCGTCTTCTCGTCCATGTAGGCGCGGATGGATTCGAGCCAGGGTTTGCGGTCATCGTCGTTCAGGGGGATGCCTGCGTGCATCTTGGCGCGGTTGGCCTCGGAGTGAAACTCGTCGCCATCACGGAAAGCGCAGCCCAGCCGCTCGGCAATCTTCTGGCCCACCGTGGATTTGCCGCAACCCGAAACACCCATTACCACTACGATCATCGTCATTCCCTACGTGCAAGAAAGCGCAAAACATCAGGCCGGCATGTTAGCGCGTTGATGAGGATGCCCGCCGGTTTTTGCTGCTGCAGTGCAGCAATTGTTCCGCATCATTGTTCGTCTGAGAACGGATTGCCAAATGCGTCAAGCTGCGTCAAATTGCGATCAATGCAGTGGCTACAAATCATTCAGAACAAGGCCCCAAAAAGGCCAACGTTGATTGGAGGAGACATCCATGGCTGGTGAGGTTTTCGACGCGCGACCGCGCAACGGTGCGTCGTATGTGGTGGGCGACACGTCGGTGCCGCTGGCACATGTCACGGTCTCGGCGTTGCTGGCGGATACCGTGCGCCGCTGCCCCGACGACGAGGCGGTCGTGTTCCGCGAGCAGAACGTGCGCTGGACGTGGCGTACCTTTGCTGAACAGGTCGATGCGCTGGCCGCCGGCCTGCACGCACTGGGGTTCGAACGCGGCGACCGCATCGGCATCTGGTCGCCCAACCGCGTCGAATGGGTGCTCACGCAGTTCGCGACAGCGCGCCTGGGGCTCATCCTCGTCAACATCAACCCGGCATATCGGCTGTCGGAACTGGAATACGCGCTCAACAAGGTCGGCTGCAAGGCCATCGTGGCGGCCGAGGCCTTCAAGACATCGCGCTATCTGGAGATGCTGCAGACACTCGCGCCCGAACTGGCGACCGCGCAGCCGGGCGCGCTGAACGCGGCCAAGCTGCCGGCCCTGCGCTGGGTCATCCGGATGGGCGAGGCCGGCACGCCTGGCATGCTCAACTTTGCCGACGTTGTTGCGCGTGGAAAAAGCGTACCCGTTGATGCGCTGGATGCCATCACGGCCACGCTGTCGCCCGACGACGCCATCAACATCCAGTTCACCAGCGGCACGACCGGCGCGCCCAAGGGCGCCACGCTGACGCATGTGAACGTCGTCAACAACGCGCGCTTCGTTGCCATGGCGATGAACCTGCAAGAGGGTGATCGACTGTGCATTCCCGTGCCGCTGTATCACTGCTTCGGCATGGTCATGTCGGTGCTGACCTGTACGGCCACGGGCGCGTGCATGGTGTTTCCGGGCGAGGCATTCGATCCGCTGGCCACGCTACGCACGGTGGCGGAAGAACGCTGCACGCAACTGCACGGCGTGCCGACGATGTTCATCGCGCAGCTCGATCATCCGGACTTCAAGAGCTTTGACGTATCGACGCTGCGCGGCGGCATCATGGCCGGCTCGCCGTGTCCCATCGAGGTGATGAAGCGCGTCGTGTCGGAATTGAATCTGCGCGAAGTCACCATCGCGTACGGCATGACAGAGACGAGCCCCGTGTCTTTCCAAAGCGCGGTGACGGACCCGCTCGACAAGCGCGTTACCACCGTCGGCCGCATCCAGCCGCATCTGCAGGTCAAGCTGGTGGATGGCGCGGGAGAGGTGGTGCCCGTGGGTGAGAAGGGCGAGCTGTGCACCAAGGGCTATTCAGTCATGCTCGGCTACTGGGACGACGAAGCCAAGACCGCCGAGTCCATCCACGACGGCTGGATGCGCACGGGCGATCTGGCAACGTTCGATGCCGAGGGCTACTGCAACATCGTCGGCCGCGTGAAGGACATGCTCATCCGCGGTGGCGAGAACGTCTACCCGCGCGAGATCGAAGAGTTCCTCTTCCGGCATCCGAAGGTGCAGGCCGTCAACGTGTTTGGCGTGCCCGACCCAAAGTATGGCGAAGAGGTTTGCGCGTGGATCGTGCTCAAGCCCGGCCAGCAGGCCACGGAAGAGGAGATCCGCACGTTCTGCCAGGGCCAGATCGCGCACTACAAGATTCCGCGCTACATCCGCTTCGTCACCGAGATGCCGATGACGGTGACGGGAAAGGTGCAGAAGTTCGTCATGCGCGACCGCATGGTCGAAGAACTCAAGCTGACGGTGGCCGCCACGGCCTGAACTGAGCTTGCGGTATCGCGGTTGAAATGCGAACGGGTTGCGCGCGGTTTGTTGTTGCCATGACGATGCTTGCCGCGCGCGGTTTTGTTCGCCTGCCTGGGCAACGCCCAAGGTGGAAACCGAGACGCGTCTCCCGCGTGCGTCTTGCTGATAGGAGGCACTCGCAGCCAACCGTCCACATAGGATCGCGCGCTTGCGGTGCGCACATCAATGGGACGCGCCACCTGACCCGACGTGCGCCACGGGATGCTCTCCTGCCGGTGACCCACCGCTCACGCAATGTGAGCGCCGATGCGCCGATGTTTCGCGCCTGAAACACCCGGCCAATCGTTCGTCTTAAACACCCTGGCCGTGCGCATGCGCGTGTGCCGACAGCGTCTTCGCGCGAAGGCCATGCAGGCCGTGGCCGTCATGCGCGACATGGCGGTGTATCAGCGCTGCAACCGAAAGGGCGGAAACGGGCCTCCACAAATTCACGTCCCGACACGATTGCGCGGCAGTGCGTGCACCTCTGCACGTGGGTGTCGGTGAATCTTTTGCGTTTTCAATCACTTAGAACAGCCGTGTAAAGCGTGCCCGGAAGTTGGCACCGATTATGCAAACGAGCCGCCCCGGGGTGGGTCATGTTTTTCCCACAGGCAGAGCGCACCAGCCCTACTGGCTGCGTTTCAGCCGTCCCTCTCACCTTTATGGAGTGCGTTATGAAGAAGACCTTACTGGCCACCGCGATCGCCATGGGATTGGGGGTCTCTGGCGTTGCATTGGCTGATATCGGCAATACGGCGTCCGGCGCGGGTGACAAGACCCAAACCACCACATCAACCATCAACAGAACCAGTACTGACACAGACACCACGACAACGACCACAGCAACGGACAATTCGAACCAACACAACAACTCAAGCCAAGGCAGCAACCGCGACAACAGCGGTACAGCCAGCGCCACAGGCTACGGCACTGCAGCCAGCAATAACGGCGGTGTGTCGACTGCGACCTTCACCAACTCCTTCAACACGAGCAAGGCGATTGCCATCTCCAAACTGGAGGGCACGGTCACCAACCTCAGCATTTCGGGGATCGGGAACGTCGCCACCAATAACGGAGGCTCGGCGAACGGCGGCGCCGGCGGGCGTGGCGGTTACGGCTATGGCGG
>NZ_MCGB01000006.1 GCF_001699815.1 Ralstonia pickettii
CCAGCACCAGCCAGCGCGGCGCGGGCAGCGTGACAAGCGCGTCAATCGCGGCGCGCATCGAATCCGGGTTCGCGTTGTACGTGTCGTCGATGACCAGGCCGCCATGCGTGCCCTGCTTGCGCTGCAACCGCCCCTTGACGGGTGCAAAGTTGCCCAGCGCTTGCGCAATCACCTCGGGAGCGACACCGGCTGCCAGCGCGCACGCCGTCGCCGCCAGCGCATTGCGTGCGTTATGCAGGCCCAGCAGCGGCAAGGTGATGACGAAACGCTGGCCCGGAGCCTGCACTTCAATGCGTTGCCCGTCGGCGGTGTCCACCACGGTGCCCGTCACGGCCCCGGCATCCATACCGAAATCGAGCACGCGCCGCGAGCCCGCCGCGGCTTTCCACACCGGCGCATATTCGCCACCGTTGGCCGCATCGCGCGGATACACCGCCACGCCATTGGCCGGCAACGCGGCCAGCACAGCGGCGTGTTCTTCAGCCACCGCTTCCACGCTGACCATGAATTCCTGGTGCTCGCGCTGCGCGTTGTTGATCATCGCCACGGTCGGCTGGGCAATGGCGGCCAATACAGCCGTTTCGCCCGGATGGTTCATGCCGAGTTCAAGCACGGCCAGCTTATGTTGCGCGTTCAGGCGGAACAGCGTGAGCGGCAGGCCGATGTCGTTGTTGAAATTGCCGGCGGTCGCCAGGCGGGCGTCTTCACCCACGGCCTGCGCGAAGATCGCGGAGATCATCTCCTTGACCGTGGTCTTGCCGTTGCTGCCCGTCACGGCGACGACGGGAATCGGGAACTGGCGGCGCCAGCCGGCGGCAAGCTGGCCGAGCCCGAAGCGCGTGTCGGCGACAGTCAGCACGGCCACATTGGTGACATCCAGGGTGGCAGCCGGTGCGCGCGACACCAGCACGGCAGCAGCGCCACGCGCCACCACCTCGGGCAGGAAATCGTGCGCATCGAAACGCTCGCCGATCAGCGCGACGAACAGGTCGCCCGGCTGGACGGCGCGGCTGTCGGTCGTCACGCGCAGGATCGCCGCATCGGGGCCGGCCAGATGGGCGCCGGTCATCCAGGCAGCGGCGTCGGTGGCGCGCATCATCACGGTCGCGGCGCTCATGCATTCACCCCGCGGGCGGCGAGTGCCAGGCGCACGTGTTCCTGATCGGAGAACGGCCGCTTGCGACCGGCAATCTCCTGCGTCGATTCATGCCCCTTGCCGGCCACGACGATCACGTCATGCGCATCGGCATGCCGCACGGCGTGGAGGATGGCAGCCGCGCGGTCCTCGATCTGGGTGGCGGCACGCGGATTGTCCATGCCGTCGGCGATCTCGTCGAGGATGTGCTGCGGATCTTCGCTGCGCGGGTTGTCAGAGGTCAGCACCACGTGCGGCGCCAGGCGCTCGGCGATGGAGCCCATCTGCGGACGCTTGCCGGGGTCGCGGTCGCCGCCGCAGCCGAACACGGCCCACAGCTTGCCGCCGCGCGCTTCGGTGATCGGCGCGAGGGCGCGCAGCGTCTGCTCCAACGCGTCGGGCGTGTGAGCGTAGTCGACCACAACCAACGGGCCGTCTTCGCCTCCAAACCGCTCCATGCGGCCACTCACGGGTTGGAGTTTTTCCAGGCGTGCGATGGCGTCCTGCCACGAAACACCGGCAGCGAGCAGTGCGCCAAGCACAGCCAGGAGATTCGATACGTTGAACAGGCCGACGGTGGACACATGGACGGTCGCCCGGCCAAAGCTGCCGTCTACGTCGAACGTCGTGCCGGTGCGATGTGCGCGCACGTTGGTGGCGCGCAGCCATTGCCTGGCGCCGTGCTGTGCAGCGGCGTCGCCGTCGATGCCGTATTCGATGGTCTCGACATCGGCGCGGGCGTTCTGCAGCAAGCGCACACCGGCCGCGTCGTCGCGGTTGATGACCGCTGCGCGCAAGCCCTGCCAGCCGAACAGTCGCGCCTTGGCGAGTTCGTACTCGGCCATCGTGCCGTGATAGTCGAGGTGATCCTGCGTCAGGTTGGTGAACACCGCGATGTCGAAGCGGGTGCCATCCACCCGGCCTTGCTCCAGGCCATGCGACGACACTTCCATGGCGATGGCGCGAGCGCCCGCGCGGTGCAGATCGGCGAGGCTGCGCTGAAGCTGGATGGCGTCCGGCGTGGTAAAGCCGGTGGTAGCCAGCGCGTCGACAAACCCGGTTCCGAGCGTACCCACCACTGCGCAACGCTCGCCGTGTTTGGTCAGCGCCTGCGCAATCCATTGCGAACACGATGTCTTGCCATTGGTGCCCGTCACACCAATCACACGCAGCGCTTCCGGACCCGGCACGCCATACCACTGCGCGGCCAGCGGTCCGGCCAGTTCAGCCAGGCCGTCAACCGGCAGGATGCGCACGGGCGCGTCGGCGGGCATTGCGTAACCATGGGCTTCGGCCAGCACGGCGGAAGCGCCAGCCTCGATGGCCTGCGGAATATGCGGACGGCCATCGCCACGCTGGCGCGCATTGCCGAGCACGTAGGCCACGAACACATCGCCGGTCTTGAGCTTGCGCGTGTCGCTGGTGAGGTCGGCACGCGCGGGTGCCTGAGCGCGCAACCAATCCACCACCGGCGTGAGGCGGGCATCGATCGTCGGACGATCGGAAGTGGGCTTGGCTGTCATTGCAGGCCTCCCACCGGTTCTTCCGGCACATCCGGGGTCATCACGAGCTGCCGTACCGGCGAATCCGGCGGCACGTTCAACGCGCGCAGGGTACCGCCCACGATTTGGGAGAACACCGGGCCGGCCGCGCCACCGCCATAGCGGTTACCCACCGTAGGCTCGTCCACGCTCACGGCCACGATGATGCGCGGGTTTGACATCGGCGCCAGGCCAATGAACGAGGCACGATACTTGGAGCGGTCATAGCCGCGTCCGGTGTGCTTCCAGGCCGTGCCGGTCTTGCCGCCGACGCGATAGCCCATTACCTGGGCCTGCGGTGCGGTACCGCCGGGGGCCGTCACCGTCTCCAGCATCTGACGGACCTGGCGCGCCACCTCCGGCGAGATTACGCGCTCGCCCTGCGGCGGCTGGCCATCGGTGCGGTACATGGTGATCGGAATCAGCTCGCCATCGTGCGCGAAGATGGTGTACGCGTGCGCAATCTGGAACAGCGACACCGACAGACCGTAGCCGTAAGACATGGTCGCCTGCTCGATGCGGCGCCATTTGTTTGCCGGCCGCAGCCGCCCCGCCACCGCGCCCGGGAAGCCGATCTTCGGCGCCTGCCCCAAGCCAACGCTGGTGAACATATCCCACATTTCCTGCGGCTTGAGCATCATCGCGATCTTGGTCGTACCGATGTTGCTGGAGTGCTGGATCACCTGGGCGACCGTCAGCGTTCCGTAGTTGCCGGTATCCGAAATGGTCGCGCCTTCGAAGCTGTATTTGCCGTTGGTCTGCACCAGCGTGTTGGGCGTCACGCGCTTGAGCTGCAGCGCCAGGCTGATCGTCACCGGCTTCATCATCGAGCCGGGCTCGAAGGTGTCGGTCAGCACGCGGTTGCGCAGTTGCTCGCCCGACAGGCGGCTGCGGTCGTTCGGGTTGTAGGTCGGATAGTTCGCGAGCGCCAGCACCTCGCCGGTCTGGGCATCCAGCACGATCGCGCTGGCGGCCTTGGCGTGGGTGCGCTCGATGGCGGCTTTCAGTTCGTTGAAGGTCAGGTACTGGATCTTGGCGTCGATCGACAGGGTCTGGTCATGCCCATTACGCGGGGCCTTGAGCACGCCCACGTCTTCCACCACGCGGCCCAGCCGGTCCTTGATCACCTGACGCTGGCCCGCGGCACCCGCCAGGTCGGACTCGCGCGCCAACTCCATGCCTTCCTGGCCCTTGTCCTCAACGTTGGTGAAACCGACGATGTGCGCCATCGCCTCGCCTTCCGGGTAGAAACGCTTGTACTCTCGCGTCTGATAGATGCCTTCGATCTTCAGCGCTGCAATCTGGTCGGCCACCTCCGGCAGCACTTGACGCTTGAGGTAGACGAAGCCCTTGTCTTCGCCGAGCTTGCCCGAAAGCTCCTTGTTGTTCATGCCCAGCAGCTTGGCGAGCTTCATCATGTCTTCGCCAGGCACGTTGTTGGGCACGTCTTCGGGCACGGCCCAGATGGCCTTCACCGGCAGGCTCGTGGCCAGCACCAGACCATTGCGATCGAGAATCTTGCCGCGCGTGGCCGGCAATTCCAGCGTGCGCTGGAAGCGCTTCTTGCCTTCAGCCTCATAGAAGCGGTTGCCCGGGCCTTGAATCCACAGCGCACGGCCGATCAGTGCCAGGAACGCCGCGAACATCAGGAACACGACCAGCTTGGAGCGCCACATGGGCAGGCGCAGGCCCAGCACCGGGCTGGCGGAAAACTGACCCAGGCGCGCGCGCGCCGTGGTGCCGTTGGATTTGCGTGCGCCGCTCATGGCTGGACTCCGGAAGCCGTGGGCGCGCTCGCCGCCGCCGAGGAAGCCCCGGAGGACATCCCCGCAGCCGGCAAATCGGCAAACCCCTGCAGATACTGCGTGCGACCCGCCTGCGCGGGCGACATCTTCAATTGCCTGCTCGCGATGTCGGCAATGCGAGCGCTCTTGCCCAGCGCGCTCTGCTCATATTGCAGGCGCGACCAGTCCGTGTTGAGTTGCTTCTCTTCCGCCTGCGCGCGATCCAGCGCGACAAACAGTTGCCGCGCCTGATGCTGCGCGTTGACCAGCGACAGCGCGCACAGCACCAGCGCAGTCAGCAGGAACATGTTCAGGCGGTTCATGGGGCGGCCTCGTCGGTCAGCAGCGTTCGGCCACGCGCATGATGGCCGAGCGCGCACGCGGATTGGCCGACACTTCCGCCTCCGACGGCTTCACGCGGCCGAGCAGGCGCAACTGCGGCGCCGGCAGCTCATGCGCACGCAGCGGCGCCCGACGCAGTTCCGGCGCGGCGGATTGCTCCGGGCGCGCCAGCGCCTGCATGAAGCGCTTGACGATGCGGTCTTCCAGCGAATGGAAGCTGATCACGACGAGACGTCCCCCCTGTTCCAGACGGTCAAAGGCGGCCTTCAGACCGGTTTCGAGGTCCGCAAGCTCTTGATTGACGTGAATCCGTAAAGCTTGAAAGGTGCGGGTCGCAGGGTCTTGGCCCTTCTCGCGTGTTTTGACGGCTTGCGCCACGAGCGCGGCAAGCTCGGATGTGCGATCGAGAGGACCTCGATCCCCGGATTGGCCCCGGCGAGCAACAATCGCCTTTGCAATCTGTACAGCAAACCGTTCTTCCCCATAGTCCCGTATCACCCTCGCAATGTCGCGCTCATCAGCTTCGGCCAGCCATTGGGCTGCGGTGATGCCGCGCGTGGTGTCCATCCGCATGTCGAGCGGGCCATCCATCCGGAACGAGAAGCCACGTGCGCCTTCGTCGATCTGCGGCGAACTGATGCCGAGATCAAGCAGCACGCCGGCCACCTGCTCCACGCCACGCGCGTCCAGGCATCGGGCCATCTGCGCGAAGCTGTCATGCTCAATAGCGAAGCGGGCATCCTCTACGGTGCCCGCTTCGGTGATTGCTGCCGGGTCCTTGTCGAAGGCGACAAGTCTGCCGCCAGGCCCCAGCCGTTCCAGGATGCGCCGGCTGTGCCCGCCTCTCCCGAAGGTTCCATCGATATAGATACCGTCGTCGCGCCAGATGAGCGCATCGACCGCTTCGTCTAAGAGCACCGTCTGATGGCGCAGTCCCGTACTGGTTTGGGTTGTCATCGCGCGTCATCAAAAGGAGAAATTCTTGAGGGCGTCGGGCATGCCTTGCGCCATGGCGGCCTGCTCCTTCGCGGTGTACGTGGCGGCGTCCCAGACTTCGAAGTGGCTGCCCATGCCGAGCAGCATCACGTCACGTTCAAGGGAGGCGGCCGCGCGCAGTTCCGGGGTGATGAGGACGCGGCCAGCGGTATCGAGTTCGACATCGGCGGCGCTGCCCAGGAAGATCCGTTTCCACCAGTGGGCTTCCATCGGCAGCGCGGCGATGCGCTCGCGAAAGCGTTCCCACTCGGGGCGCGGAAACAGCATGAGGCAGCCATCCGGGTGCTTGGTCACAGTCACCCGGCCTTCGGCCTGCAGCTGGAGCGCTTCGCGGTGCCGCGACGGAATGGACATCCGCCCTTTGGCATCCAGCGTCAGCGCCGACGCACCCTGGAACACGTTGGTTTCTCTCTCCGTGTGGCGACTCGAACGCCACTCACCTTGCCGTCAACTGGCCCGCAAACGGCCGCTTTAAACCACAAAACTACACTTTCTGACACTGTTTCCCACTTTAGAGGAACGACTTTAGGCGGTCAAGGCTTGCGGAGGCCTGCGAGACGGAAAATTTGCAATCAGAACAATGACTTAGCGCACCCCGCCAGAGGAGCCGAATCACTTTTCCCAATCAAATGAAGGAGATAGCGTGGTTTATGCAGAAACCACGTGAGAGAACGGCGCGCGACAGCGCCCCCGGTGCGAGGGCGAAGTCCATACGCGGTAAAGCTCGGGCAAACGGAGGAGCGTGCGGTATGCCGCCGGCCTGCGAGCGACGCTGCACGCGTCAGATGCGGTACGCGGCAGTCGTCATGACGCGTGACGCGGCACGCATGGCTTGGCGGATCGGCGCTGGCAGATCAATGCCGCCGGCCTGGCGCGCGTTGTCGCCGTGACGGATCTCGTCGTCGCGCATCTGGGCGACGATGGCGCGCGAGCGGGTGTCCTGTTCGGGCAAGGTATCGAGATGGCCATCGAGGTGATGCTCGACCTGGCGCTCGGTCTCAGCGACGAAGCCGAGACTGATCTTGTCGCCGAGGCGTCCGGCCACCGCGCCGATCGCGAAAGCGCCGGCATACCACAGCGGGTTCAGCAGGCTCGGGCGATCGTTCAATTCCTGCAGGCGCTGGGCGCACCAAGCGAGGTGGTCCTCTTCTTCGCGCGCGGCTTCGTCGAGCTGGGTCCGGATGGCCGGGTCCCGGGCAAACAGCGCTTGCCCCTGGTACAAGGCCTGGGCGCAGACCTCGCCGACATGGTTCACGCGCATCAGGCCGGCGGCATGGCGGCGGTCGGCCTCAGAAAGCTTGGTCGCGTTGTCGGCCGTATTTGTGGAGGCGGCGGACGCGATAACGGCATCAGCGGGGTTCGGTCGGCTGGCGCGGGTGACGCCTGCCACAGCGCGCAAGGCGCGGTCGAATTCGGGGATGAAGCGGTCGAGCATGAGTACGGGCGCCGCCGGCAATGGCGTGCGGCGCAATTGCCATTGTAAGGCCGACACCGGGCGGGATCTTGCGTCCGATCAGAACCCGGCCGTCCAAACACTACTGTACGGGATAACCCTGTTGGTGCGCGGATCGCATCCAAAACCGCAAGGAATCGAGGGAGCACATCGCCGATCTATTTCAAATTTGGAAACAGCCTGTTGCCGGGATCAGACAGCAAACGCTCGTTTACGAACATTCGTTCGCAAATTTCGACCGAGCCCAGCACCACGTTGTTACATTAGTCAGCGACTTCGTTTGAAAGTCATGGGGCGGGAAGACAAGAACGGAGGGTCTGCCTGCCACTGAACGCAATAAATAAAGATCTGGAGACCGACCGATGAAGAAATCGCTGCTGGCATTGGCAGTACTGGGCACGTTTGCGGGTGTTGCGCAGGCTCAGTCGAGTGTGACCCTGTATGGCGTGGTCGACGCCAACATTGAGTACGTCAACCACGCGCAAGCCGTAACGGCTGCGGGGGTGGTCATCCCGGGCAGCAGCGGCTCGCGCCTGGCGATGCAGGCCGGCGGCCTGTCTTCCAACCGCTGGGGCTTGCGCGGCGTCGAAGACATCGGTGGCGGTCTCAAGAGCCTGTTCGTGCTGGAATCGGGCTTCGCCATGGACACCGGCACGCTGCAGCAGGGCGGACGCCTGTTCGGCCGGCAGGCGTTTGTCGGTTTGCAGGGCAACTGGGGCAAGATCACGCTGGGTCGGCAATACACCACGATCTTCGACATGATGGCGAACTTCTCGCCGACCGGTTACGCCACGCAGTATGAGCCGGTGGTCGGCCAACTCGGTCCGAACTTCCGCGAAGACAACATGATCAAGTACACCGGCGCATTCGGCCCGGTGACAGTGGAAGGCCACTGGGCGTTCGGCGAACGCGCAGGCAGCCAGACCGCCAACTCGGCGTACGGCGTGGGCGCAAACTACTTTGGCGGCCCGTTCGGCCTGGGTATCGCCTATGACGAAGTGAAGGTGCTGACGGCAGCCGAAGCCCTGGGCGGCCCCGGCAACGAGTACGCCAAGGACAAGCGCGCCGCCATTGCCGCCAGCTATACGATGGGCCCGGTCAAACTCATGGGTGGCTATCGCTACGGCAAGACCGACACGGCCTCATCTGGTGCCACGCTGGCTCTGCTGCCGCACCGCGACGACTACTACTGGGCTGGCGTGAACTACCAAGTGACGCCTGCGCTGGGCCTGACGCTGGCGTACTACTACGACAAGATCAAGGAAGCGACCATCGGCGGGGCAACGGTCAACCCGCGTAATCCGCAGCAGTGGCAGTTCATCGCCGACTACAACTTCTCCAAGCGCACCGACGTGTATCTGAGCGCAGCGTATGCACGCAATGCGTCGCTGAACTGGGATTCGATCGGCTATGTAACGAACCCGGCAACGGGCGCGCAAACGTCGGTGGGCTATCTGCCGGCGGCATCGCAGACGTACTTCATCACACCGAACTCGGATAACCAGGTTGGCGTGGCGATCGGTCTGCGTCATAAGTTCTGACACGCACTTTGTTGTTGCCCGCCGCCCCTCTCCTTGGCGGGCGCAGGAAGGCACCTTCGGGTGCCTTTTTGCATGGCCGCGCGCTATGCTTTTGCGATCGAGCTCGCCGCCGGACGGCAAGACCCCAGCACAACATCGCGCGGCGCGGTTCATAACGACAACAACACGAACCTCACCGGAGACCAGCATGTCCTCTTCGACTTCCCCAACCCTGGCGCCCTCCACTTTGGATGCGGCCGCCGACACCAGCCGCTCGCGCATCGTCTTCGCCAGCTTCATCGGCACGGCCATCGAGTTTTACGATTTCTATGTCTATGCGACAGCCGCGGCGCTGGTCATCGGCCCAGTGTTCTTTCCGCATGGGTCCGCCACGGCACAAGCGCTGTCGGCGTTCGTGACGTTTGGCATCGCGTTCATCGCTCGGCCGATCGGCTCGTTTCTGTTCGGCCACTTTGGTGATCGCATCGGGCGCAAGTCGACGCTGGTGGCGTCTCTGCTGGTGATGGGCATTTCGACCACGCTGATCGGACTCGTGCCGGGGTACGACAGCATCGGCACGCTCGCACCGATCCTGCTGTGCATCCTGCGCTTCGGCCAGGGCATCGGGCTGGGTGGTGAATGGGGCGGCGCGGCGCTGCTGGCCACCGAGAACGCACCAGCCGGCAAACGCGCCTGGTTCGGCATGTTTCCGCAGCTCGGCCCGTCGGTCGGTTTCCTGGCTTCGAACGGTCTCTTCTTCGGGCTGGCGATCGCACTGTCCGATGAGCAGTTCCGCAGCTGGGGCTGGCGCGTGCCGTTCCTGGTCAGCGCAGTGCTGGTGGCGCTGGGCTTGTATGTGCGATTGAAGATCGCTGAGACCCCCGCCTTCCAGGCAGCCATCGACCGGCAGGAGCGCGTGAAGGTGCCGGTCGCCACGCTGCTGGCGCACCACTGGTGGCCGACGCTGCTTGGCGCGCTGGCCATGGTCGTCTGCTACACGCTGTTTTATATCTCGACGGTATTTTCGCTGTCGTACGGCGTGGGCACGTTGCATTTCTCGCGCCCGAGCTTCCTGGGTCTGCTGTGCCTCGCCGTGGTGTTCATGGGGCTGGCGACGCCCCTGTCGGCATGGGCGTCCGACCGCTTTGGGCGCAAGCCGGTGCTGATCGTCGGCATCATCGCCGCCATTTTGTCGGGCTTCACGATGGCGCCGCTGCTGGGGAGTGGGCAGACACCGCTGGTGGCCCTGTTCCTCATCATCGAACTGTTCCTGATGGGCGTGACCTTCGCGCCGATGGGCGCGCTGCTGCCCGAGCTGTTCCCGACCAACGTGCGCTATACCGGTGCCGGCGTGTCGTACAATCTGGGCGGCATTCTGGGCGCGTCGATTGCGCCCTACATCGCGCAGAAGCTGGCCGAGCAAGGTGGCCTGAGCTGGGTCGGCATGTATGTATCGGCGGCCGCGGTGGTCAGCCTGATCGGCGTGCTTTGCATGCGCGAGACACGCCATACCCGGCTGATGTAAGGGCCACGCATATCAGCACGCTTAGTCCCAAGAGTGGCGGCCCGAGCGACCACGCTTGACGTCGCCACGCGCGCGCTTGCCTTCCAGGCGGCGCGTCTTGGAAGCGCGCGTGGGCTTGGTGGCGATGCGCGACCTGGGCACCGCAAGCCCCGTCGCGATGAACGCCGCCAGACGTTCGCGGGCATCCTGGCGGTTGCGGTCCTGCGTGCGAAACCGTTGAGCATCAATCACAAACACGCCCTCATCGGTCAAGCGGCGGTCGCGTTTTTCCAACAGACGCGCTCGCAATGCGTCCGGCAACGAGGGCGATTGGGCGATGTCAAAGCGCAACTCCACCGCCGTCGATACCTTGTTGATGTTCTGCCCACCCGCGCCGCTTGCGCGCACAAAGCGCTCGACCAGTTCCGACTCCGGAATGGACAATTGGGGGGTGATTTTGAGGTCGGTGCCGGGCATTGAGGCATTGTAGGGAGAACAGGGTCTTTCTGGAGATCAGCGTATGTATCGCGGAGAACGTTTCAACGGCTTCAGCCACTTGGCCGGGGCCATCCTTGCCGCTACCGGCATGGCTGTGCTCGTGACATCCTCGGCGCTGCACCACGATGCCTGGAAGGTGGTCAGTTCGGTCGTCTACGGCACCACGCTGGTCCTGCTCTACACAATTTCCACGCTGTATCACAGCCTGCGCGGCCCCGCCAAAAGCCTCTTCCAACGGCTGGACTATTGCGCCATCTACCTGCTGATCGCCGGCAGCTACACGCCGTTTGCGCTGGTCACGCTGCGCGGCCCCTGGGGCTGGGCGCTGTTCGGCATCAACTGGGCACTGGCCGCCATTGGCATTGCGCAGGAACTCTGGATCGGCCGCCGCACGCGCCTGTTCTCACTGCTGATCTACGTGGTGATGGGCTGGCTGGTGCTGATTGCCATGGGGCCGCTGGCCACCGCGCTGCCTGCACCCGGCCTGTGGTGGCTGGTAGCCGGTGGCGCGCTTTATACGACGGGCATCGGCTTTTTTCTCTTTGACGAGAAGGTGCGGCACTTCCACGGCATCTGGCACCTGTTCGTGCTGGCGGGCAGTGCGTGTCAGTTCGTCAGCATCCTGCTGTACGTCGGCTGACACACCATGAAAAAAACCGCGATTCCTCGCGGTTTTCTTCTTGCAGCTATGCAGACTCAGGCACGCTTCTTCATCGCCTCATCGCGCAGTTCGCGGCGCAGGATCTTGCCGACGTTGGTCTTCGGCAGCTCGTTGCGGAACTCGATGAACTTGGGGCGTTTGTAACCGGTGAGCTGGTCCTTGCAGAACTCCTGCAGCTTCTGTTCCGTGAGTGTCGGGTCGCGGCGCACCACGAACAGCTTCACCACCTCGCCCGAGTGGACGTCGGGCACGCCCACGGCAGCCACTTCCAGCACGCCCGGGCACATCGCCACGACGCCTTCGATCTCGTTCGGGTACACGTTGAAGCCCGACACCAGGATCATGTCCTTCTTACGATCGACAATCTTGGTGTAACCGCGCTCGTCCATTACGCCCACGTCGCCGGTCTTGAAGAAGCCGTCGGCATACATGACCTTGGCGGTCTCGTCCGGGCGCTTCCAGTAACCAGCCATGACCTGCGGGCCGCGGATGCAGATTTCGCCCGGCTGGCCGATCGGCTGATCGCGGCCTTCGTCGTCGCGAATGGCGATTTCAGTGCCCGGAATCGGCAGGCCGACGGTGCCCGAAAACTTGTCGGTATCGGTCGGGTTGCAGATGGCCGACGGCGAGGTTTCAGACAGGCCATAGCCCTCGATGATCGGGCACCCCGTCACCTCGAGCCACTTCTTGGCCACGGCTTCCTGCACCGCCATGCCGCCACCGTTGGCCACGCGCAGGTTGGAGCAGTCGACATCCTTGAATTCCGGGTTGTTCAGCAGCGCGTTGTACAGCGTGTTCACGGCCGGGAACATGTGGAAGCGGTACTGCTTGAGCACCTTGATGAAGCCCGGAATGTCACGCGGGTTCGGGATCAGCACGGCCAGCCCGCCCTTGCGCATCGACAGCAGGCAGCACACCGTCAGCGCGAAGATGTGATACAGCGGCAGCGCGGTGATGGTGACGATCTCTTCGTCGGCAGCCAGCATGCGGCCGTCGCGGCCGGGCTTGGTGAGCGCCGGGTTCATCCACGCTTCCGATTGGAGCACGTTGGCGACGATATTTCGATGCAGCAGCGTCGCGCCCTTCGACACGCCCGTCGTGCCGCCCGTGTATTGCAGGAAGGCCACGTCGTCGGGGCCGACCGAGGTGGGCTTGAGCGTCTGCTTGGCGCCCTCTTGCAGCGCCGTATTGAAGCGGATGCAACTGGGAAGCTCCCACGCCGGCACCATCTTCTTGACGCTGCGCACGACAAAATTCACCAGCATGCCCTTAAGGCCGCCGAGCATGTCGCCCATGCTGGCCACCACGATGTGCTTGACCGGCGTATTGGGCAGCACCTGCTGCAGCGTCGTCGCGAAGTTCTCCAGGATGATGATGGCTTCGGCGCCGCTGTCCTTGAGTTGATGCTCAAGCTCGCGCGGGGTGTAGAGCGGATTGACGTTGACGACTACATAGCCTGCACGCAGCACGGCGGCCAGCGCCACCGGGTACTGCAGCACGTTCGGCATCATCAGCGCAACGCGGGCGCCGGGCGCCAGACCGCGCGATTGCAGCCACGCCGCCAGTTGGCGCGACAGCGTATCGAGCTCGCCATAGGTCAGTACCTTGCCCATGCATTCAAACGCACGGCGGTTGCGGTTCTTTTGGAAAGAATCCTCAAGCAGGTGGGCCAGCGATCGATACTGCGATGCATCGATCTCGGCCGGCACCCCGGCGGGGTACTGCTTCAGCCACGGTTTATCCATGGGTGTGTCTCCTGGCGATTGTCGATTTTTTCGAATGGTCGTTCGTTTTTTTTCGGCATCCTACGCGGATGTTTGTGTCAAAACAATAACTTAGACAGTTCCCTCGGCCGGTTGACCTTGCTTGAAACTGGTGCAGAAACCGGTGTTGGCATCACTTTTGTCTGATGTCCTCCGACGCGCCCATCGCCGAAGGCGCCAGTAATCGGAGTGCTGCCTCCCGCTGCAGTTTGGACTCCCGCACCATGGCCTTGACGTCGTCATAAAAGCGCGCCCAGTCGCCGCCATCACGGTGATACAGCGCCGTGAACGCCGGCACCCATTCCAGGTAGCTCGCGACTGCGCCCAGATGCGCGTTGGACAGCGGCTGCGCAAACCAGCGGTCGTAACCGGTATAACCGCCCCAGCTTGCTTTGAGCTTGGTGTAATCGGCCTGGAGGCTCGCGAAGATGGCGCGTTTTCCGGCGCGCTTCTCGTCGTCCGACACTGGGCTGGCATACAGCGCCTCAAGTCGGTTGCGATACTCCAGCAGCAGGGCGCGGAATTGTACGCGCCGGGCGTCGTACGTGGCGTATTCCGCGCGAATTTCCGGGGTGGCGGCATCCGCCAGCCAGCGTTCGACGCCAATGGTTTCCACGGCGGTGGCAAACGATTCGTTGAACGCGGTATCGCCCTTGGCGTAGACGACCTGGTGCGCCAGCTCATGAAAAATCAGCCGCGCCAGCTCACCTTCGGGCAGGCCGACGAAGGTGTTGAGCAGCGGGTCGTCGAAATAACCCAGTGTGGAATACGCAGGAATGCCGGCCACATCCACATCGAGGCCTTGGGCGCGCAAGGTGTCGGCGTAGGCCATGGCGGCGTTGCGATCGTAGTACCCGCGATACGTCACGCAGCCCACGACGAGAAAACACCATTCCTTGAGCTTGACCGACAGCTCCGGCGCCGCAAACACGTTCCACACCGCGAACGGACGCTTGAGATTGGCGTAGACGCGATAGCTGCCGTTGTCCGGCAGGCCCAGCTCGCGCGACGCATAGATGCGGATGCTGCGCGCATCTTCGAGCCGCTTGGCGAGCTTGTCGTTGTGAGCCTGCCGGGCGTTGTCGATCGCCTGGTCGATCGACTCGCGCTGCGCCATCAGCGAGAGATGTCCGCTGACCGACTGGTAGTAATAACCGACGGTGTCGCAGCCGGCCAGCAACGCCGAACCGGCAAGCGACAGCGCAAGGTACAGCGCGCGTGCGGCACGCATGATGGTTCCGTCAGGCGGCCTGTGCCAACGGCGCGACCTCGACCAGGCAATCGTAGAAGGTGGGCGCACGCCCCATGTCGGTCAGGCGCTGGCTGGTCAGCTCGTTGGCGTTGGTGCCGTCGGGCGCGAGCTTCTTCCACCAGATCGACAGGCCGACGACCACGCCGCGCCGCGCACGGTCGGTCACGCGGGCGCGCGCCTGCATGGTGCCGCGATCATTGAAGATGCGGACAAGCTCGCCGTCGACAACGCCGCGTGCATTCGCGTCGTCGGGGTGGATATCGAGATGCGGCTCGCCCTCGGTACTGCGCAGGCTGTCGACGTTGACGAAGGTCGAGTTCAGGAAGTTGCGCGCCGGCGGCGAGATCATCGACAGCGGATAACGCTTCGCCAGCTCAGGCGTGCTGATCGCCGACTCATGCGGCGGCACATAGCCGGGCAGCGGGTCAAGGCCGTCCTTGGCCATCTGCTCGGAATAGAACTCGCAGCGGCCCGACGGCGTGCGATAGCCGCCACGAGCCAGCGGCGCGGCGGGGTGCGCCAGCTTCTGCCAGCCCTCGCGCTTGAGCGTGGCCCAGTCGATGTGCGCGGCGGCCGGGTCGTCACGGCGCACGGCCTGGCTGGCGATGTCGTCGTCCGAGTCGGCAAAGCAGGCGTCGTCAAAACCCATGCGCCGGGCAATGCGACGGAAGATCTCCGTGTTCGGCAACGACTGCCCCATGGGCGCGATGGCAGCGTTGTTGGCCAGCACGTAGGTGTGACCATACGCCTTGTGCACATCGACATGTTCGAGCTGCGTGGTGGCGGGCAGGAGGATGTCGGCGTAGTCGGCGGTGTCAGTCTGGAAATGCTCCAGCACCACGGTGAAGAGGTCTTCGCGCGCAAAGCCGGCGGCGACCTTGCGCGAATCCGGCGCCACCGCCACGGGGTTGCTGTTGTAGACAACCACCGCCTCGACCTTTGGGCCAAACGACGCATCGCCCGGATGCAGCAGCGCATCGCCGATGGTGCTCATGTTGATCGTGCGGGGCAGCGCCGGCCAGCTCGGCAGCAGGTCAGGACGCTGCAGCTTCGCATTGTCGATGGGGAAGAAACCGGACGTCGATAGTTGCAGGCCGCCCGCTGCATCCCGCCACGCGCCCACCAGCGACGGCAGGCATGCGACCGCGCGCACGCCCTGCCCGCCGCCATGCGCGCGCTGCATGCCGTAGTTCAGGCGAATGGCCGCCGGCTGCTTGTCGCGCACGACGGTCGTGCCGTACAGCTTGGCGAGCCACTCGACATCCGCCGCGTCCACCCCACACAGCGTCGCCGCATATTCCGGCGTGTATTGCTGTGCGCGTTCACGGAGCGCCTCGAAACCGAGCGTGTGATTGGCGATGTAGTCGTGGTCGAGCAGGTCATCGCGGATCAACACGTGGATCATCGCCAGCGCCAGCGCCGCATCGGTACCAGGGCGCACCGCCAGATGGCGATGGCACTTCTCGGCCGTCAGCGAGCGATACGGATCGATGGCGACGAGCGTGGCGCCGCGCCGTTTGGCTTCCTGCGCGCGCGTCCAGAAATGCAGGTTCGATGCGATCGGATTGGCGCCCCAGATCAGGATCAGCTTGGCGTCCTGCACGTGCTCGATGTCCATGCCGAGGCTCGCGCCATACGTGTAGCGCAGCGCCGTTGCCCCGGCCGATGCGCAGATCGTGCGATCGAGCAGCGACGCTCCGAGCTTGTGGAAGAAGCGCGCGGCCATGCTTTCCCCCTGCACCAGGCCCATCGTGCCGGCGTAGCTGTACGGGAGGATGGCCTCCGGGTTGCGCGCGGCAATGTCCCCCAGACGCGTGGCGATGGTGTCGATGGCCTCGCCCCACGAGATCGGTTCGAACTTGCCCTCGCCCTTGGCGCCCACGCGCTTCATCGGCGTCAGCAGACGGTTCGGGTGGTACGTGCGTTCTGCATACCGATTGACCTTGGTGCACAGCACGCCGGCAGTCGTCGGGTGGTCCGGGTCGCCCTGCACGCGGGTGGCGCGGCCGTCCTCGACGGTGACGAGCAAGGCGCAGGTGTCGGGGCAGTCGTGCGGGCAGGCGGCACGGATGACTTGGGTGGACATCAGGGGGCTCCGGAGTGGGTGGCGGCGGGTGCATGTCGGCGTTGTCGCACCGCCGCGAGTATCCGGAAATTGTAATCGCCTGCTAAGTGCTTCGCAGCGGCGTGGAGCCGCGCGTGACGAGCCGCCCCGTGAGCAGCACACGGCGCGTCGGCAAGGTGGGCTGCGCGAGGCGCTCCTGCAGCATCGCCATTGCCATGCGGCCGATGTCGTAGACCGGTTGCTCGATCACGGTGATGCCCGGGCCGGCGAGCTCCGTCCAGGGCTCGTTGTCAAAGCCCGCCACGGCAAGGTCGCGGGGCACGTCCAGCGAAAGCTGCCGCAACGCACGCAGCACGCCGAGCAGCGATTGCGCGTTACTCGCGACCAGCGCGTCGGGGCGATCACGTTCCGCGCCGGACAGCCACGCCAGCGTCTCGGCCTCCGCTGCCTCGGCGGTGGGCAGAATGAATCGCGCCTCGGCGGTGATGCCGCGGCGTGCCAGCGCCGTCGCGAATCCGGCCTGACGCTCAGCGCCCGTGCTGCTCGTCCGCCCGAACAGGCCGCCAATACGCCGGTAACCCTGCGCGGCGAGGTGCTCGGCCAGCGCTTGCGCCGCCTGCTGGTTGTCGAGCACGACGGCATCGGTGCCGCATGTGGGGCCGGCACGATCGATCAGCACGACCGGGTAGCCGAGGTCCACAGGTTGCTGGGCTTCGGCAATGCCGCGCGTTGGCGAGAGGATCACGCCGGTCACGCGCTCCTCTTCCATCAGGCGCAGGTACATCGCCTCCTTCTCGGGGTCTTCGTCGGAATTGCACAGGATGACGCGCAAGCCGGCGGCATAGGCCGCGTCTTCCACCGCCCGGCTGACGCTGGTGAAGAACGGGTTGCGGATGTCCGAGACGATCAGCCCGACGGTCTGCGCCTGCTGCGAGCGAAGCCGCCGCGCCGACAGGTTCGGCCGATACCCGGACGCCGCCACCGCCGCATCGACACGCCGGCGCAGTTCTGCGCTCACGGGGCCGCCGGCGAGCGCGCGTGACACCGTTGCCACCGACACCCCCGCCGCCGCCGCTACGTCCTTGATTCGAACCGTCATGCTGAAATCGTTTCCAAAGAAAGCGTCATCATAGCGAATGACCGCATTGCCTCCAATCTCCAGCTCTCCTAGGGAAAACCCCGTAAATACTGGGATGAGCGTCACTTTGTGTCGCGGCGCACATTGACACTCGAACTGTAATCGATTTCAATTCGCGATCATCGACGACACGCATGCCGCGCCTTGGAGCGCGGCAGCCGCAGGAGACCCCCGCCGCATGGCTTCCGCCCTGATCTGCGCCGAACGCATCCGTCTGCAGCAACGCGCCACCGACAAGGAAAGCGCCATCCGCGCTGCCGGCCAGTTGCTGGCCGACGCCGGCTGCATCGATCCGGCCTATATCGACAGCCTCCTGCGCCGCGAAACCGTGGCCAACACGTTTCTCGGCCACGGCGTCGCCATTCCGCACGGCATGGGCGAGGACCGCCACCTGATCCGCCAGACGGGCATTGCGGTGCTGCAGTTTCCTGACGGGCTGGAGTGGCACCCGGGCCAAACGACGCACCTGGTGTTTGCCATTGCCGCGCAGTCGGACGAACACATCACGCTGCTGCGCCGACTGACGCGGCTGCTGAATGACGACGCGCGCCTACGGCATCTCTTCACCACGCAGAATGCTGAAGAACTTGTTGCCGCGCTCTCCAGCGACGCACCCGCGCCCGCCGCCGACACACCTGGCACCGACCTCGCCGAGCAGCGCACCTTGACGCTGGAATACCCGAGCGGCCTGCACGCGCGCCCGGCTGCGCATTGGGTGGAAACCGCCCGCCGCTTTGCCGCGCGCGTGCAGGTTCGACATGGCGACGAAACCGCCGACGCGAAGAACCTCGTGGCGTTGCTGCAATTGGGCCTTGCGGTTGGCTCCAAGCTCACGCTCTCTGCGGAAGGCCCCGACGCCGGCGCCGCGCTCGACGCGCTGCTGCAGACCATTCGAGGTCTGACGGCGCAGGAACGTGCCCAGGCGGCGCGCGACACGCAGGCAGCCCGCACCCGACAGACCGCGCACGGCTGGCAAGCCGACGCGGCGTTGCCCACCATCGGCGGCATTGCGGCAAGTCCCGGGCTGGCGATCGGCCCCATCCACGTGCTCCAGCACGGCGCGTCGACCGTGCCTGATCACGCTGTCGCCCTGACCACCGGCGGCGATCTACTGGACCAGGCGCTGGCGAGCACGCGCGCCGAACTGGAAGCCCTGGCACGCAACACGGCCGCCCGCCTGGGGGAAGCCGAAGCAGGCATCTTTAAGGCGCAAGCCGAACTGCTGGGCGACACCGATCTCATGACGCTGACATGCCAGGCCATGGTCGAGGGCCACGGCGTGGCGTGGTCCTGGCATCAGGCCGTCGAACGCCTGGCCGAGCGGCTGGGCGCGCTCGGCAATCCGCTCCTGGCGGCACGCGCGGCCGACTTGCGCGACGTGGGACGGCGCGTGCTCGGCCATATCGACCCGTCGCTGCGCAGTGCAGCGCAAACGCTGCCCGAGAGCCCTTGCATCCTCGTGGCGGCGGACCTGTCGCCTTCGGATACGGCGGCGCTCGATACGCGACGCATCATCGGCATCGTCACCGCGCAAGGCGGTCCGACGTCGCACACGGCCATCCTGACGCGCACACTGGGCATCCCGGCCGTCGTGGCCGCCGGCCCAGCCGTGCTCGATGTGGCGACGGGCACGCAAGCCATCATCGACGGCACCGGCGGCCGTCTGGTGCTGGATCCCGATGACACCAGCATCGCGAGCGCCCGCGCCTGGCTGCGGGAAGACGCCGCACGCACGCAGCGCGAGGAGGCGGAGCGCGGCTTGCCCGCCCGCACGCGTGACGGCCACACGGTGGAGATCGCCGCCAACGTCAACCTGCCCGCACAGGCGGTCGAAGCCCTCTCGCTCGGCGCGGAGGGCGTGGGCCTGATGCGCACCGAATTCCTGTTCCTCGAACGCGATCACGCGCCCGACGAAGACACCCAATACGCTGTCTACGCCGACATGCTCAACGCCCTTGGCGGCCGCCCGTTGATCGTGCGCACGCTGGACATCGGCGGCGACAAGCAGGTCCCGCATCTGAACCTGCCGACGGAAGACAACCCGTTCCTCGGCGTGCGCGGTGCGCGCCTGCTACTGCGCCGCCCCGACCTCATGGAGCCGCAACTGCGTGCGCTCTATCGGGCCGCCCGCGATGCTGGCGAGGCGACTGCCCTGTCGATCATGTTTCCGATGATCACCTCATTGGAGGAGGTGACCGCCCTGCGCGCCGCGTGCGAGCGCATTCGCGCTGAACTCGACGCGCCGACGGTGCCGCTGGGCATCATGGTGGAAGTACCGGCCGCCGCACTGTTGGCCGATCGCCTGGCCGAGCACGTCGACTTCTTCTCCATCGGAACGAACGACCTCACGCAATACACGCTGGCGATCGATCGCCAGCATCCCGACCTCGCTGCCGAGGCCGACAGCCTGCACCCAACCGTGCTGCGCCTGATCCAGCACACAGTGCAGGGCGCCGCACGCCGCGGGCGCTGGGTCGGCGTATGCGGCGGCTTGGCGGGAGACCCGTTCGGCGCGCTGCTGCTCACAGGCCTTGGCGTGCATGAGCTGTCGATGAGCCCACGCGATATTGCGCCGGTCAAGGCGCGGCTACGCGAGGCGCACGTCCGTGCGCTGTCGCAACTCGCAGAACGCGCATTGGCCTGCGCTTCCGCCCAGGAGGTGCGCGACCTGGAAACCACGTTGCCGATGCAAGCCGGTGGCAAGGAGATGGCCGCATGAGCAGGCAGCCGCGCATCGTCACCGTCACGCTCAACCCGGCCATCGACATGACCATCGGCCTGGAGCGGCTTGAACGTGGCCGCGTCAACATCGGCCGCAGCGTCACGCAACAGGCCGGCGGCAAGGGCGTCAACGTGGCAGCCTGCCTGGCCGATTGGCAGGTACCGGTGATCGCCACGGGCCTCCTCGGCGACGCCAATGCCGAACTGTTCGAAGCGTTGTTTGCGCGCAAGGGCGTGCTCGACGGCTTCTGCCGCGTGCCCGGCACCAATCGCACCAACATCAAAATCAGCGACCAGGCAGACGGACAGACCACCGACATCAATCTGCCCGGCATTGACGCCACGCCCGCCGACTTCGACACGCTGTGCGAACGCATTGACGCGCTCTCCGACATTGCAGGCGCAGCGCTATGTGGCAGCCTGGCCGGCGGCTTGCAGTCCGATAGCTATGTGGAACTGCTGGCCCGGCTGAACCGCCGCGGCATCCCCACCTTGCTCGATACCAGCGGCGCACCGCTGGCGCGGGTGCTGGCGGCACCGCGCGAAGCCCTGCCGACGGCCATCAAGCCAAACCGGCACGAGCTGGAACTGTGGGCGGGGAGATTGCTGCCCACGTTGGCTGAAACGGTGGACGTGGCGCGCGCCATCCAGGCACGCGGCGTGGCGCAGGTCATCGTGTCGCTGGGCGAGGACGGCGCGCTGTTCGTCACGGCAGAAGGCACGTGGCAAGCGAGCCTGCCACCTGTACGCGCCGCCAGTACCGTCGGCGCGGGTGACGCCATGGTGGCCGGCGTGCTGGCCGGCTGGCATGCCGGAGCGGGCATGGAAGAAACCGTGCGTCTATCGGTGGCCTTCGCCGCGTGCAAGCTCCAGCGCCTGGGCCCGCACCTCCCGCCCCCGGGGCAGGTGCGCGAACGCGCGTCCGCCGTCCAGATGCAGCGCGTGGCCTGACGCCCGACCATCGCATCGCCACACGCTCAACGCATTCAAGGAGCCGATCATGGCAAACCTGCTGGCAATTCTCGGTGCAGACGGCCGCACCACCCGCGCGATGCTCGCCGGCGCAGCCCTGCGCCACGCGGCGCGCGAATCCGGCTGCAAGCTCGACGTCGACGTGCGCGGCCCCGACACCGTCTCGGTCGTCGACACGGCAGCGCTGGCCACCGCCGAGGCCGTCGTCTGGGCGGGCCTCGTGCCGGACGCAGCGGCTCGCCACGCCAATCCGCGCACGCTTGAAGTCACGCTCGACGAAGTACTCGCGGACGCTCGTGCCGTACTGGCCCGCATGATCGGCAACGCCCCGCCCGTTCCCAAAGCCGGCGCGCAAGCTCAACGCATCGTCGCCATCACTTCGTGCCCGACCGGCATTGCGCACACCTTCATGGCCGCCGAGGCGCTCACGCAGGCCGCCGGCGCGCTCGGTCACACGATCCACGTGGAAACGCAGGGTTCGGTGGGCGCACAGAACACGCTGTCGGCCGATGCCATCGCAACCGCAGACCTCGTGCTGATCGCCGCCGACACGCAAGTCGACCTGTCACGCTTTGCCGGCAAGCGCGTCTTCCGCGCCGGCACCAAGGTGGCCATCCACGATGGGCAGGCATTGATCCGCCGGGCCTTCGACGAAGCCTCGCTAGAAGGCGCGGGGACGGCGCAATTGGCGGGCACCGCGGCCGCCGCGGCTGAACAGCAGCGCACCGGCCCGTACAAGCACCTGATGACCGGCGTGTCGTTCATGCTGCCCTTCGTGGTGGCTGGGGGCATCCTGATTGCACTGGCGTTCGCCCTGGGCGGCATCTACGTGACGGACGCCTCGGCCAGCCACACGCTGGGCGGCGTGCTGTTCCAGATCGGAGCCAAGTCGGCGTTTGCCTTGATGGTGCCCGTGCTCGCCGGATACATCGCGTACTCGATCGCCAGCCGGCCCGGTATTGCCCCCGGGATGGTCGGCGGCATGCTGGCCGCCAGCCTGGGCGCCGGCTTTCTTGGCGGCATCGTGGCCGGTTTCGTCGCCGGCTATGGCACCGAGGCGCTCAACCGCTGGCTGAAGCTGCCGCGCAATCTTGAAGGGCTGAAACCGGTATTGATCCTGCCGGTGCTCGGCTGCCTGCTGACAGGCCTGGTGATGCTGTATGTGGTTGGCGCGCCGGTTGCCGCGTTGCTCGCCTCCCTCACGACTTGGCTGCGCGGCATGCAGGGTGCCAACGCGGTACCGCTGGGCGCGCTGCTGGGCGGCATGATGGCCTTCGACATGGGCGGTCCCATCAACAAGGCTGCGTATGCCTTCAGCACGGGGCTGATCGGCGCACAGGTCTACACGCCCATGGCGGCCACCATGGCCGCGGGCATGACGCCGCCGTTGGGCATCGCTCTGGCGGCATGGCTGTTCCCGTCGCGATTTACGCGAGACGAACGCCAGGCGGCGCGCGCCACCGCCGTGCTCGGCCTCGCCTTCATCAGCGAGGGCGCGATCCCGTATGCGGCCCGCGACCCGTTCCGCGTGATTCCCGCGCTCGTGGCGGGTTCGGCCTGCGCGGGCGCCCTTTCGATGCTGTTCGGCGTGGAACTGCGCGTGCCGCACGGCGGGGCGTTCGTGCTGCCGATTCCGAATGCGGTGACGCACCTGGGCGGCTATGTTGCAGCGCTGGTTACCGGCACCGTCGTCACCGCCGTGCTGCTGGCAGTGATGAAGCGGCGGGTGGCGGAAGCCGCCTGAAACGGCCCCGTGTGAAGGAAAGCCGTGCACATCGCGCGGCTTCTCTGTCTCAAAAACGCTCAAAAGCGACGCAACCGGCCCGATTCTGTTTGCCTCCCCTGCCCGTTTAGCTATGATGCCGAGCAAATCAACTCTCGGGGGAGAGCAATGCAATCTCGTAGAATCACCGCGCTGCTGGCCATGTTCGCAGCGGGCATCGTCGGCATCGCTTCGGGCGGCGCGCATGCCGAGACGGGCGTGACCAACGACGCGATCATCGTCGGCCAATCGGCGCCAATGAGCGGCCCGGCCGCAAAGCTTGGTCAGCAGATGAACCGCGGCGCCCAGTTGTACTTCAACGCCGTCAACGCCGCAGGTGGCATCAACGGACGCAAGATCGAATTGAAGGTGCTCGACGATTTCTACGAGCCCGATGCGACTGCCCGCAACACCAAGACGCTCATCGAAGACACCAAGGTCTTCGCCCTGTTTGGCTATGTCGGTACGCCGACCAGCCTGGCGGCGCTGAAGATCGCCAACCCGGCGGGCGTGCCGTTCTTTGCGCCGTACTCCGGCGCCTCGGCGCTGCGCGAGCCCTTCGCGCGCAATGTGTTCCACGTGCGCGCCAGCTACAACGATGAAACCGCCGCCATCGTCCAGCAGATCCACACCACGGGCCTCAAGCGCATTGCCGTCATCTATAACGACGACGCCTACGGCAAAGCGGGCCTTGACGGTGTACAGCGCGCGCTCAAGCTGCCGGCAAACAAGGGGGTGTCGCTCGTCGCGCAGGCCAGCGTCGTCCGCAACACCACCGACGTGAAGAGCGCGATCACCACAGTGCTCGAGCAGAAGCCGGATGTCGTCGTCGTCATCAGCGCATACCAGACCGTGGCAGCCCTCGTGAAGGGCGCACAAGAACAGGGGTATGCGGGCCAGTTCTACAACGTGTCGTTTGTCGGCACCAAGGCGCTCGCCAACGCACTCGGCAAGGCCGGCGGCGGCGTGATCATCTCTCAGGTGATGCCGTATCCGTATAGCGGCGCGTCACCCGTGGTTCGCGATTACCAGAAGCTGCTCAAATCGGATGGCATTACCGATTTCGACTACGGGAGCATCGAAGGCTACGTCGCTGCGCGCGTCTTTGTTGAAGGCCTCAAGCGTGCGGGCCGCGACCTGACCCGCGAGAAGTTCGTCGGGGCGCTGGAGACGATGGGCAACTACGACGTGGGTGGCTTCAACGTGAACTTCTCGCCCTCCAACCACGTCGGCTCCAAGTTCGTTGAGATGACGATCATCAACTCTAACGGGCAAGTGATCCGCTGAACGCGCATCCCTAAAAAAAGAAACCGGGCCAGGTGCCCGGTTTTTTTACATTCAAGCCGGCTGCAACTGCGGCTGCCGTTGTGCGAGCCGCCGCATGAACGCTTCGCACTGCGCGATCTGCGCAAGTTCGATGTACTCGTTAGGCTTGTGCGCCTGCTCGATATTGCCCGGACCACACACCACAGTCGGAATGCCCGCGTGCGTGAACAGTCCCGCTTCGGTCCCGTAGTCGACCTTGCCAACCGCACTCCGGCTATCGGCCAGCGCTTGCGCCAGCGCCACCAGCTCGTGCGAGGGCGCAATCGACAGGCCCGGCGTGTTGGCCTTCATGGCGAAGCTGATGTCAGCGTCGGCAGAAATTTCACGCATCTGCGGCAGCAGCGTCTGCTGCGCATAGCGCTCGACCTCGGCGAACAGCCAATCCGGATCGATGCCCGGCAGATAGCGGAAATCGAAGGTGAATTCGCAATCGCGCGGCACCACGTTGGTGGCGATACCACCTTTGATCGTGCCTGTATTCAGCGTCGTATGCGGCACGACAAAGGCGGTGTCGCGCGCCTCTTCCGCCGCCAGACGCGCAGCCAGCGAGCGGATATGCGCGATCAGCAGCGCCGCAAACTCGATCGCATTCACGCCCTGCGGCG
This sequence comes from Ralstonia pickettii, assembly GCF_001699815.1. GTDB lineage: Bacteria > Pseudomonadota > Gammaproteobacteria > Burkholderiales > Burkholderiaceae > Ralstonia > Ralstonia thomasii. Next base: position 25,039 of record NZ_MCGB01000006.1, read on the forward strand.
TCAACGCGGAATGCGCTTCCTTGCCGCGCACGCAGCATCGGTATTCACGCTTACCCTTGTGCGCAATGATGGCGCGCATCGACGTGGGTTCGCCAACGATGCAACCGGCGGGCTGAATGCCGCTCGCCTCGAGATCACGCAGCAGACTGCGCACGCCGACGCAGCCGATCTCTTCGTCATACGACAGCGAAAGATGAAAGCTGGCGCCGCCCTCCGCCGCCATGAAGCCGGGCACATTCGCGAGCGCCACGGCAATGAAGCTCTTCATGTCGGCGGTGCCGCGCCCGTACAGGCTGCCGTCACGGATCTGCGCATCAAACGGGTTCGTATCCCACGGCTGCCCATCGACGGGCACCACATCGGTATGCCCAGACAACACCAGCCCCGGCTTGCGGCCTGGCGATAGCGTCGCGAACAGATTTGCCTTACCGCCCGTCGCGTCATAGGTCAGACGACAGTCCGCGCCCTGCCCGCGCAAGCGATCGCGCACCCACTCGATCAATCCAAGATTCGAATTGCGGCTAACGGTATCGAATGCCACCAGCGTGCGGATCAATTGCAGAACTTCGTCGGAAGGTTGCGATGCAACAGCGATGGCTTCAGCAGACATGATGGGCTCGGGTCGGTCTCGTGGTGCTCGCGCGAGCGCGACGGGCAACTGACTAGGGCGGCGCGCGGTCAATTGACAGACGTCCAGTGTAGGCGTTTCGGCCGTTCGGCTTCGTCTGTATGTGAGAGCGCACAAGTCACCGCATGACGAATCCATACGGAACTGCATGGGCGGGCCAAGCAATTGGCTGATGGCGGGTCGAAAATCGCCCTTCGGCGTATCATCGAATGCGATTCCGAACTTTCAGCCAGAACGCGAGCATCCTCATGAAGCTGATCCCAGAAATCCAAGCCGCGCAGCCCGAGATCCAGGCGCTGCGCCGCGACATCCACGCACATCCCGAACTCTGTTTCGAAGAACAGCGCACCTCCGATCTGGTCGCCGCCAAGCTCGCCGAGTGGGGTATCGAAGTGCATCGCGGCCTGGGCAAGACTGGCCTAGTCGGTGTTATCCGCAACGGTGAAGGCAAGAGTATCGGCCTACGCGCCGATATGGATGCTCTGCCGCTTGCGGAGGCTAACCAATTCGAGCATCGCTCCAAGCACGACGGCAAGATGCACGCGTGCGGCCACGACGGTCACACCGCAATGCTGCTCGGCGCCGCACATTACCTGTCCAAGCACCGCAATTTCAGCGGCACGGTAAACCTGATCTTCCAACCCGCTGAAGAAGGCGGCGGCGGCGCACGCGAGATGATCAAGGATGGCCTGTTCGATCGATTCCCGAGCGACGCCGTCTTTGGGCTGCACAACTGGCCGGGGGTGCCGGTCGGCGCCTTCGGTACGCGCGCAGGCGCGCTGATGGCATCGAGCAACGAGTTCCGCATCACGATCAAGGGAAAGGGGGCACACGCCGCGCTGCCGCATAACGGCAACGATCCGGTATTCGTTGGAGCGCAGGTGGTATCGGCGTTGCAAGGCATCATCACGCGCAACAAGCGGCCGATCGACACCGCGGTTCTGTCCGTCACACAGTTCCATGCCGGCGATGCGACCAACATCATTCCGAACGAAGCCTGGATCGGGGGCACGGTACGCACCTTCTCCACCGAAGTCCTCGACTTGATCGAGCGCCGCATGGAAGAGGTCTCTAAGGGCATCGCCGCCGCATACGATTGCACGGTCGACTTCGTCTTCCACCGCAACTATCCCCCCACCGTGAACACGGAACCTGAAACGCAGTTCGCGGCAGCGGTGATGCGTGAGCTCGTCGGGGCAGATAACGTTGACGCCAATATTGATCCGACCATGGGCGCCGAAGATTTCTCGTTCATGCTGATCGAGAAGCCAGGCTGCTTCGCCTTCATCGGCAACGGTGACGGCGACCATCGTGAGCAAGGCCACGGTCTGGGCCCATGCATGCTGCACAACCCAAGCTACGACTTCAATGACGAATTGCTGCCGCTGGGCGCGACATATTGGGTTCGCCTCGTCGAGAAATTCTTGGCACGTAACTAGTCAGCCCGCTCGCGAACGCGTAAAAGCCTCCTAACGGAGGCTTTTTTTGTTTTTTTAGGGATCAATTGGGGGAAGCAGAGGAGGGGAGGTTGCCGGGTCTGGCCGGCAGATCGCTGCGTGTTGCAGCAGTGCATAAAAACAAACACCCCAGCTCTGTGTAAGAGCTGGGGTGTTGGAGGGGAGAGCCTGGCGATGACCTACTTTCACACGGGAATCCGCACTATCATCGGCGCGGAGTCGTTTCACGGTCCTGTTCGGGATGGGAAGGGGTGGTACCGACTCGCTATGGTCACCAGGCTATGACTTGTTGTCACGTTGACGAGGTCAACGGGACCAATATGGGAATGTAGATTTGGGGTTGTGAGTTGTGTGTATCAGGC
>NZ_MCGB01000007.1 GCF_001699815.1 Ralstonia pickettii
CACTGACCTGCTGCTAACGCAGTTGTGCCGCGTGGTGCAGCAGGTGGTCTTCGATGAAGGTCTCGATGAAGTAGTAGCCGTGGTCGTACCCGGGGTGGCGGCGCAGTTGCAGCGGTTGCCCGGCTGCGGCGCACGCGGCCGCGAAGTCATCCGGGTACAACTGTTCTGCCAGGAATTTGTCGGCCTCGCCCTGATCGATCAGGATGCCGCGCGGGAAGGGGCACGACGCCTGCCGCATCAACTGCGTGGCATCGTGCGCTGCCCAGGCGGTGCGATCGTCCCCGAGATACCCGGTGAATGCCTTGATGCCCCACGGGCACACAGACGGATGCGCAATGGGCGCAAACGCAGACACCGAAGCAAAGCGTTCCCGATGGCGTAGCGCCAGCGTCAACGCGCCGTGGCCGCCCATCGAGTGCCCAAAGATGCCAATGCGCCCGGCCGCCACCGGAAAGACCACGCGCGCGATGTGGTGCAGTTCGTCGGCGATATAGCTTTCCATGCGGTAGTGCTCGCGCCATGGCGCCTGCGTGGCGTCCAGATAGAAGCCGGCGGCAATGCCGAAATCCCAGCTGTCGGTTTCGCCGGGGGCGTTCGCGTCGCGCGGGCTGGTGTCGGGCGCGATGAGGATGAGCCCCTCGCGTGCTGCCACGCGCTGCGCACCGGCCTTGATGGCGAACGTCTCTTCCGTGCACGTCAGGCCCGCCAGATAGAACAGCGCGGGGCAGCTCGTGCCTGCCAGCGCCTGGGGCGGCAGGTAGACCGAGAAGCGCATCGGCAGCCGGATCGCCGTCGAGGCATGCCGATAGAAGCGCTGCACGCCACCAAAGCAGGCGTGTTCGGAAAGCAGTTCAAGTGCCGGTACCGGGATCGTCATCGCGTGGCTCCATCCCCAAGGATCAATACAACACGACCGAACGGATCGATTCACCGCGCTTCATCAGCTCGAAGCCTTCGTTGATGCGCTCCAGCGGCAGCGTGTGCGTGATGAGGTCGTCGATGTTGAGCTTGCCTTCCATGTACCAGTCGACGATCTTGGGCACGTCGGTGCGGCCGCGGGCGCCGCCGAACGCGGAGCCCTTCCACTCACGGCCGGTCACGAGCTGGAACGGGCGCGTGCTGATCTCCGCGCCGGCTTCGGCCACGCCGATGATGATCGATTGGCCCCAGCCCTTGTGGCAGCACTCCAGCGCCTGGCGCATGACCTTCGTGTTGCCGATGCATTCGAACGAGTAATCCGCGCCGCCATCGGTGAGCTGGATGATGTGATCGACCACGTTCTCCACATCGCTCGGGTTGATGAAATGCGTCATGCCGAATTTGCGTGCCATCGCCTCGCGTGCGGGGTTCAGGTCCACGCCGATGATCTTGTCTGCGCCCACCATCTTCGCGCCCTGGATCACGTTCAAGCCGATGCCGCCCAGACCGAACACGACCACGTTGGCGCCCGGTTCCACCTTGGCCGTGTAGACCACCGCGCCCACGCCCGTGGTGACGCCACAGCCGATGTAGCAGACCTTGTCGAACGGCGCGTCGGGGCGGATCTTTGCCAGCGCAATCTCCGGCACCACGATGTGATTGGCAAACGTGGACGTGCCCATGTAGTGAAACAGCGGCTTGCCATCGAGCGAGAAGCGCGACGTGCCGTCCGGCATCAGGCCCTTGCCTTGCGTGGCACGAATGGCCTGGCACAGGTTCGTCTTGCGCGACAGGCAAAACTTGCACTGGCGGCATTCCGGCGTGTAAAGCGGGATCACGTGGTCGCCGGCTTTCAACGATGTGACTCCTGCTCCCACCTCAAGGACCACCCCTGCGCCCTCATGCCCGAGGATCGCCGGGAAGATGCCTTCCGGGTCTGCGCCCGAGAGCGTGTAGTAGTCGGTATGGCAGATGCCGGTCGCCTTGATCTCGACGAGCACCTCGCCGGCACGCGGGCCTTGCAGGTCCACTTCTTCCACAGTGAGCGGAGCACCGGCTTTCCAGGCGATGGCGGCTTTGGTTTTCATGCGCATTCCTTTTTTTGAAGTGGAGCCTGCCCGACGTGGGCAGTGTAGGGAGGCCGATTGTAGAACGTTGCCTGCCCCGGCAACGTGACAACAACGTCATGTTCGACAAATCAGACTTCAGATTCTCTTACAACGGCCGTTTCTTGTGCGACGGCAGGCCGACAGGGCCGCGTGCCGCATGCCTTACATGGTGGAACCCCTGCCATGGGCGTCGTAGTAGGAAACCATACCGTGCTTGCATCCATCCGTACTCGCATTTTGCTGACCTGCGTTGCCATCGTGGTCGGCGCATTGACCTTTGCCGGCGGTCTCAACTATCTCGTGACGCGCTCGTACAACGACGAGTCCATCCGCCAGAACCTGCAGTCCGTCGCGCGGGGCCACATCGCTGGCATCGACGACTGGGTGGCGTCCAAGACGCAGATGATGGTGTCGCTGCAAGACGTGGCGGTGTCTGCCGATCCGATTCCGGTCTTCAAGGCCGTGCACAAGGCTGGCGGCTTCATTAACGTCTATGTTGGCTATCCCGACAAGTCGTACAAATTCTCGAACCCCGAAGGCATTCCGCCGACGTATGACCCGACCGCGCGCCCCTGGTACAAGCAGGCGGTGGAGGCGGGCAAGCCTGTGGTGACGCCGCCGTACGTGAGCGCCAGCACCGGCCAGCTCGTGGTGACTTTCGCAGTGCCCATTCTGGAAGGCGGCGCGCTCAAGGGCGTGATTGGCGGCGACGTGGCAATGGACAGCGTGATCGCCAACGTGAAGGCCATCCATCCGACGCAGGCGAGCTTCGGTTTCCTCGTCAACGCTGCGGGCAAGATCGTTGCGCACCCGAATGACAAACTCACGCTCAAACCGGCAACTGAGCTGGCGGCAGGGTTGAACGAAGCCACACTGGCATCGCTGGCACAAGCCGAGAGGCCCGTGGAAGTGACGGTGGATGGGGCGTCCAAGCTGCTCTACCGCCAGGGCGTGAAGGGCACCGACTGGGGCCTGGTGGTGGCGCTGGACAAGTCTGACGCCACCGCGGGTATGCGCTCGCTGGTGATGACGTCGATTGGCGCGCTGGTGGGCGTGGCCATCGTTGCAGCACTCATCGTCGGTGCAATGACGGCACGCGCGTTCCGCCGCCTGTCGATGATCCGTGATGCAATGGACGACATCGGCTCGGGCAGCGGCGACCTCACCAAGCGTCTGCCGTCGGACGGCGAAGACGAAGTCGCGCAGATCGCCCGTTCGTTCAATGCGTTTGCCGACAAGCTCACGGCGGTGATGCAGCAGATCCGCCTGGGCAGCGATTCGGTGCGCTCGGCCGCGCAGGAAATTGCCGCCGGCAACGCAGACCTGTCGCAGCGCACGGAAGAGCAGGCCAGCTCGCTGGAAGAAACCGCGTCGAGCATGGAAGAACTGACGAGTATCGTGAAGCAGAACGCCGACAACGCGCGTCAGGCCAGCCAGCTTGCCGTCACGGCGTCGGACGTGGCCACGCGCGGCGGCAACGTGGTCGGCCAGGTTGTGCAGACCATGGGCGGCATCAACGAGAGCAGCAAGAAGATTGCCGACATCATCGGCGTGATCGAAAGCATCGCCTTCCAGACCAACATCCTGGCGCTGAACGCGGCGGTGGAAGCCGCGCGTGCCGGCGAGCAGGGCCGCGGCTTTGCCGTGGTGGCCAGCGAAGTGCGCAGCCTGGCGCAGCGTTCGGCCGGTGCGGCCAAGGAAATCAAGGCGCTGATCAGCGACTCGGTGGATCGTGTGAGCAACGGCACGGCGCTGGTGGATCAGGCCGGCGTGACGATGGCCGAGATCGTGGATGCAGTGAAGCGCGTGACCGACATCATGGGCGAGATTTCATCAGCGTCGGAAGAGCAGAGCAGCGGCATCGAGCAGGTCAACCAGGCCGTCAACCAGATGGACCAGGTGACGCAGCAGAACGCCGCGCTGGTCGAGCAGGCGGCTGCCGCTGCGGAATCGCTGGAGGAACAGGCCCACAACCTGAACGAGGCAGTGGGGCAGTTCCGCTTGTCGCACTAAGTGCATTAACTGCACCATGTTGTCGCGTTACGGGGCCGGGGCGGCGTTTGTTGCCTCGGCCTTTGCCTTGTCCTGCGCTTCGGCCAGCGCCACGTCGGCAGCTTGCGCGCGCTGCATGGCTGGCCGCGCCATGACGCGGTCAATGTAACCGCGCACCAGCGGTGTTTCCGGGATGAGCTTGAACATCGTCGTCCAGCCCAGCGCCGCACCCCACAGCACATCCGCCGCGGTAAAGCGCTCACCCAGCAGGTAAGGGCCTTTCTCCAGCTGGGCTGTCAGCGTGCCAAGCATGGTGTCGAAGTTGCCATACGGTGACATCGAATACGCTGCCGGTTCGCGTTTCATCGAGCGGTCGACGATGGCCGGCTCGAAGCATGTGCCGTAGAACGCCATCCGGCGCAGGTACGCACCGCGCAGCGGATCACCCACCGCCGGCGACAGCCCGGCCTCCGGATACAGCTCCGCCGCATACAGATACACCGCTACCTGCTCGGTGATGACCGCATCGCCGTGACATAGCGTCGGCACCTTGCCCAGCGGATTGATGGCAAGAAACTCTGGGCTCTTGTGCTGGCCGGTCGTCAGGTCGAAGGCATGCACCTCGTAGTCGGCGCCGAGTTCTTCGAGCAGCATGCGCGCGCCCCGCGAGCGGCTGCGTGGCGAGTGGTACAGAGTCAGGTGGCGGTCTTGCGGCATCGTCGTCTCCGATGTGCGGTGCAATGGGTGGATGACAGCTTGCCACTGTAGGCGGTCGATCCGGCTCCGTCTTGGAAAAATGCGCTGCGGCGGTGCATCATCGCGGCATTGTTTCCGCCGCTGCCGATTCCATGAACGATCTGCGTGACGTTGCCGGCAAGCCAGACACACGCGACTCCCGCCGCCTTGTGGGGAAGGCGCCTGCGGAGTATTGAGTATCGGCGCGCCAACCAGGCCTGGCGCGCCCAGCACATCAATCCGCCGCGAGCGCCACGTCTGGCGACGCAGGCGGGCGGTCCGCCATCACGCAGTTGCGCCCCGCCAGCTTGGCAGCATAGAGCAGATGGTCTGCCCGCCGCAGCAGCGGCTCCAGTTCGGGGCCATCCGCCGCGGGCGCTGCCGCCACGCCAAAGCTGGCCGTCATGCTGCAGGGCAGATCGGTGCCGGTGGGCACTGTCACCTCGGCAATGCGATGGCGCAGATGATCGGCCACCGCGCGCGCCTGCGCGAGGCTGTCCGCCCACACCATCACTGCGAATTCCTCGCCGCCGATGCGCGCCACCATGTCGGCGGACGGGCCTTCAGAGCGGCACAGTCTTGCAACGGTGCGCAGCGCTTCATCGCCCACGGCGTGGCCGTACGTATCGTTGATGCGCTTGAAGTGGTCGATGTCGAACATGATCAGTGCAATGAGCCGCGCCTTCGGCTGCGGCGATTTGCACATCGCGCCGGCGCGGTCTTCAAAGGCGCGACGGTTGAGCAACTGGGTGAGCGGGTCGGTCTCGGCCATGCGCGAGAGTTCCTGCATCAGGTGCGCGCGTTCCACCTCCAGCCGGCGGCGCTCGATGCTATTGATGCGCAGCACGCGGATCGCGTCGAACATCGCTCGGATCTCGCGCCGCGCAAAGTCGGTCGGGATGTGCACACTCAAGTTGCCTCGCGCAATCCCGTCGATCAGCCGCGTGGCGTTGACAAACGGCCTCACCACGTTGCGGCGGAACGAAATCATCATCCATGCCAGCGCGCCCAGCACCGACACCACGGCGCCTGCCGAGCCGATGAGCACCAGCAGCATCGCGCGCCGATGTTGGCGGATGTCGTCATCCGCCAGGCGCAGCACGATGTCGCGGAAATCCGTAGTGGCGCGCATGGTGGGCACGTAGCGCTCGGCAAATGCGGCGGGGGTGATATCGACGCCGCCGGGCTGGCTGGCCTTGGCGCGCACGGCAGCCACATAGCGCAGCCCGTCGCCGAAGTACTGGGCGCCGAGCGTGGCCAAGGCGTGCTGGTTCAGTGCCGAATGCGCACCCACGCGGGTCTCGATCATGCTGCGCAGCTGGTCAATACGGCCTTGCGTGCGTTCGATTGCAAGCTGCTCGTCAAACGTGAGCATGCGGTGCATGGCCAGCGCACCGGTAAAGCGCGAACCGAGCTGGCCCGCGTATTCACGTAGATCGGCCGACAGCCGCGCCAGCGTCAGGCAATTGAGCACGTCGGGATCGCCGCGCGTGATGTTGGCCGTGCGCGCGTTGACGATGGGCAGGAATTCCGGGATGACCGCGATCATGCGGTTCACGCCATCGGCCAGGTCGTCGCTGCTGCGTGAGCGCAGGGGCAGGGCGGTCAGCCGGTCGATGTTGGCGCGCGCGGCGGCCAGATGCGTCTGGGCGCGGCGCGCGGCCTTGATGTCGGCCTCGCAGCCTGGGCAATGTTCAGGGCCCAGCGCGTCGAGCAATTGGGCGACGTGTTCGTCGCTGACGGCGCGCATGCGTTGCAGGGCCGCGCTGCGCTCGGCCGGCACCGGCAAGTCTTCGCCGAGCACGCCGTTGGTCGGGCCGCGTTCGGCTGAAACCTTCTCCATGGCCAGCAACGTCATGCGCAGCACCTGGACGCTGCGGGCGGAATCGTCGGCACGGCCGTAGGCCAACCATGCGTAGCCCAGCAGCCAGCACGATAACGACAACACCGGAACGAGGACGATGGCGACGCTGGCGCCAAAGCGCCTGTCCATCGACGTTTCAGAAGACATGAACGGAGTGGTGGAACGTCTTGGCGGGCGGTTGGGCGGCCCGGAAGGCGGTTGCGAACGGGTTGCACAGGTGCCGGCGCACGTTGCCGCGTGCAGTACACATTTCTGGCTAACGGCAGCATCGGAAGCTTCTTTACCGTGCCATTGGAGCCGCGCCACGAGCGCGGACTGCAAACAAATGCAAAAGGATTTTTTACGGAATATTCAGGCCGGAGCCCTGAAAAAAGGGCTGGGCGGCCGGGTTGTTGCCACGGCATGGCACGAGATGGCGCCGCGCGCATCTCGTGCCTGGATGAGCATCGAACGATTCGGGCGGGCCGACTACTTGACCGCCACCTCGGAGTGCACCACTTCCGGCGCCTTTGCGAAGAACGGGCCGACCAGCTTGCGCCATTCCTGGAAATCGTCGGACTCGCGAAAATCGACCATATGGTCTTCCACGGTGTTCCAGCGTACCAGCAGCACGTAGCTGGTGTCGCGCTCGACGATGTGGTGCAGCTCAGCGCCGTGGCAGCCCTTGGCGCGCGCAAACAGCGGCAGGGCTTGCTGGACGGCGGCTTCAAACTCGCGTTGCTTGCCGGCGAGAATTTCGATGTGGGCCATTTCGAATACCACGTTGTGCTCCGTTTGGTTGGATGGGGAGAAGACTATAGCCGGTATAGCTGGCAATCCTCGGTGCCATGGCGGGCCGGCATCGGGGTCGTTCGACAGTGCGGGCGCCAACCTTTGGTTGGCTTCGCAAGCCGTGTCCACTTGTGGGCCGCCCCTATGACAACCGCGGCCGCGCGGGCATACTCGGATTCCATTGCCTTGGCCCGGATCCTGCTTGGGCCCTTCAGACGTCACCTCAAGCGAAAGCAATCCATGGATAGCGGAAACGACCACCAGAAATTCTTATACCTCCTGCTGTTCGCCGTCACGCTCGGACTCTGCTGGATCCTCTCGCCGTTCTTTGGCGCCGTGTTCTGGGGCGTCATCCTGGCGATCCTGTTCCAGCCCGTGCAGCGCGCGCTGGTTGCCCGCATGGGCAAGCGGCGCAATCTCGCAGCGCTCGTCACGCTCGCCCTGATCATCCTGATCGTGATCCTGCCCGTCATCTTTGTGGCGGCGACCATCGTGCAGGAGATCGGCGTTGCCTATCAGGAGATTCAGAGCGCGCAGCCGAATTACTCCCGGTACCTTTCGGAAGCGGTTCATGCGCTGCCGACGTGGGTGCAGCAGTTGCTTGCCAAAGCCGGTCTGACCAACATTGCCGGCATCCAGAAGAAGCTGGCCGATGGCGCCGCGCAGATCAGCCAGTTTGCCGCCACGAAGGCGCTGAGCATCGGGCAGAACACGTTCCAGTTCGTGGTGGGTTTTGGCGTGATGCTGTACATGGTGTTCTTCCTGCTGCGCGATGGCACCGAGATCGGCCGCCGCGTGCGCCGCGCGCTGCCGATGGACGAAGAGCACAAGCGCCTGCTGCTGAGCAAGTTCACCACCGTCGTGCGCGCCACCGTCAAAGGCAACATTGCCGTGGCGCTGGTGCAGGGCGCGCTGGGCGGGCTGATCTTCTGGATCCTTGGCATTGACGGCGTGGTGCTGTGGGGCGCGCTGATGGCGTTCCTGTCGCTGCTGCCGGCGATTGGCGCGAGCCTCGTGTGGATTCCGGTCGCGGTCTACTTCCTGATGGTGGGGGCGATCTGGAAATGCGTGATCCTCGTCGCGTTCTGCGGCGGCGTGATCGGCCTCGTCGACAACCTGCTGCGCCCGCTGCTGGTCGGCAAGGACACCAAGATGCCCGACTGGGTCGTGTTGATCTCCACCCTGGGCGGAATGGAGCTGTTCGGCATCACCGGCTTCGTGATCGGCCCGCTGGTCGCCGCATTGTTCATGGCCAGCTGGGACATCTTTGCGCGCGGGCAGAACGAATGATGCTTCGGCCGAATGGGCGGCGCGTCCCGCTCATATGCGCTCGAACCGCAGACCTGCGTGGCGGGTCAGGCGCTCGATAAAGCGTTCATCGAACATCGTGGCCGGCGTCCAGAAACCGCCCGGTCGCCCGATCTTGATGCCGTCTTTCACGTGGTCCAGCGCGAGGCTGGCAGCGGCCTGACCGAGCATCTTGCCGGTCGAGCCGTAGCCCGGGTCGCGATCGCCGCTCACCTTCACGCGCAAGGTGTTGCCTTGATCGGTTCGGCCGAACAGCCGCAGGTCGTAGCGGCCAGCCAGTTGCGCCGCCGGCGTGGGGCCTTCGCCGGGTTTGGGCAACAGAAAGCGCTGCATCACGATGCGAGCGGGCTTGATGACAATGCCCAGCATGAATGCACCCAGGCCGGCCACCATCGTCATGGCTTTCATGCGGCCGCTCAGGCCGTGCCCGGTGATCACCGCTTCGTCATAGAGGAATGGATTGCCATAGGCGTTGCCGGACAAGGCGTTGGAGCGGTGCACCACGCGCTCGTTGATGGCGGCCATGACAAAGGGCGCAATCCACGCATCGAAATCGGCATCGAACGCCGCGCCCCGGACAGAGCGCTGGCGCGCCGTGAAGCCGTGACCCTTGGGGCAGAGCGCATAGGGATCGGCCAGCTCCTTGCGCAAGGCGGGGTCGGCTGCGGCTTCCTGCACGACGTTGATCAGGCTGGCGATCGTGCCGCCCGATGCGCCGCCCTTTAGCGTCTTGACGCGCAACTTCACCTGCGTGGCGGGCGTCCCCCATTGCCGCATGGCGTGTTGCTGCAGGAAGTAGACACCCATGTCCGACGGCACCGAGTCGAAGCCGCAGCAATGCACGATGCGCGCCCCGGACTGCTGCGCCGTCGCTTCATATGTGCCGATCATGCGCCTGATCCACTGCGTCTCTCCGGTGAGGTCGCAGTAGTCCGTTCCGCTTTCGGCGCAGACCTTGATCAACGGCTCGCCATATAGGGCATAGGGGCCGACCGTGGACACCACCACCCGCGTCTGTGCGCACAGGGCCTGCAACTGTGCTTCGTTGGCAGCATCTGCCACGATGATCGGGATGGACTCGCCTGCCGCACCCAGCGAACATTTGACCTCCTGGAGCTTCGCTTCGGATCGTCCGGCGATGGCCCAGCGCAGCGTTTCCGCATCCCCCGAAAAGTGTTCGGCCAGGTAGCGGGTCAGGATCTGGCCGACAAAGCTCGTGGCGCCAAACACGACAACGTCATAGTGAGGAGCGGGCATGGGGTCTTCCTTTTTGTTCCATCGTTCGGCAGCAAGCAATAGTGAAGGCGCCGGACCCGTCGAGCAACTCACGGCGCCGGCATCGCTCGACCTGGGCAGATACGCATCCGCCCGGCGTCAGTCCAGGCGTTCGCCAGCCTCCGGCACCTGAAAGCTTGTTTCACATTATGGAATTCGCCAGGAATTTCTCCTGCGTGGCCTTCCCGTTTGCTGAAAAACCATTCCGCATTGCAAAATAAGTTGTCTATCTCATTGAAAAATAAAGAAAAACTAACTCTTATGTCTTATATAAGACCTTGCTGCGACGCGTCAAAGCCGGCCTACAATAAATCCATGCTGCTCGCTTCGAATTCCGTAGCTGCACACGCAACCGATTCTTCTCAAACGCGCTTTATTTCCAGGAAATTGACATGGCCCAGTATCAAGACGACATCAAGGCAGTTGCCGGTTTGAAAGAGACCCACGGCAGCGCATGGAATGCGATCAACCCCGAGTACGCTGCCCGCATGCGTGCCCAGAACAAGTTCAAGACGGGTCTGGACATCGCCAAGTACACCGCCAAGATCATGCGCGCGGACATGGCTGCCTACGACGCCGATCCGTCCAAGTACACGCAGTCGCTCGGTTGCTGGCACGGCTTCATCGGCCAGCAGAAGATGATCTCCATCAAGAAGCACTTCAACAGCACCGAGCGCCGCTACCTGTATCTGTCGGGCTGGATGGTCGCTGCGCTGCGCTCCGAGTTCGGCCCGCTGCCGGACCAGTCGATGCACGAGAAGACTTCGGTCAGCGCGCTGATTCGCGAGCTGTACACCTTCCTGCGCCAGGCCGATGCACGTGAACTGGGCGGTCTGTTCCGCGAGCTGGATGCTGCCAAGGACGCTAACGCTAAGGCCGCCATCCAGGCAAAGATCGACAACCACGTCACGCACGTCGTGCCCATCATTGCCGACATCGACGCTGGTTTCGGCAACGCAGAAGCCACGTACCTGCTGGCCAAGCAGTTCATCGAAGCGGGTGCCTGCTGTATCCAGATCGAAAATCAGGTGTCGGACGAGAAGCAGTGCGGCCACCAGGATGGCAAGGTCACCGTGCCGCATGAGGACTTCCTCGCCAAGATCCGCGCGATCCGCTACGCGTTCCTGGAGCTGGGTGTGGACGACGGCATCATCGTGGCCCGTACCGACTCGCTGGGCGCAGGCCTCACCAAGCAGATCGCCGTGACCAACACGCCGGGCGACCTGGGCGACCAGTACAACGCGTTCCTCGACTGCGAAGAACTGTCGGCCGACCAACTGGGCAACGGTGACGTCGTCATCAAGCGCGACGGCAAGCTGCTGCGCCCGAAGCGCCTGCCGAGCAACCTGTTCCAGTTCCGCGCCGGCACGGGCGAAGCGCGCTGCGTGCTCGATTGCATCACCTCGCTGCAAAACGGTGCCGACCTGCTGTGGATCGAAACCGAAAAGCCGCACATCGCGCAGATCGGCGGCATGGTCAAGGAAATCCGCAAGGTCATCCCGAACGCCAAGTTGGTGTACAACAACAGCCCGTCGTTCAACTGGACGCTGAACTTCCGCCAGCAGGTGTATGACGCGATGAAGGAAGCCGGCAAGGATGTGTCGGCCTACGAGCGCGGCCAACTGATGAGCACGGAGTACGACGACAGCGAACTGGCAAAGCTCGCCGACGAGAAGATCCGCACGTTCCAGGCCGATGCATCGCGTGAAGCCGGCATCTTCCACCACCTGATCACGCTGCCGACGTACCACACTGCCGCGCTGTCGACCGACAACCTGGCCAAGGAATACTTCGGCGACCAGGGCATGCTCGGTTATGTGGCCGGCGTGCAGCGCAAGGAAATCCGCCAAGGCATCGCCTGCGTCAAGCACCAGAACATGTCGGGCTCGGACATCGGTGACGACCACAAGGAATACTTCAGCGGCGAAGCGGCACTGAAGGCTGCGGGTAAGGACAACACCATGAACCAGTTCCACTGATTCACGGATACAGGTCTCGCCCGAAGCAGAACGCCAACCCATTGCGGGTTGGCGTTTTTTTTGGGGGTGGGCAATTCCGACGCAATGCATTGCTTGAACCTGCCGTTTCGCGTCCACCCACAGGACGTTGCGCGCAGATGGGATTGATAACCAAAGCACATCAATCGTTCCGAAAATTGCACTTCTCGTTTGTCGGTCTCCCGGCGAACATTGCCAAAACGACAAGCGCCGTCCAACGGCGTATTCTTTTTTTTGGCTTCCAGGAGACACCTCGATGCACCCCCCGTCCAGCCTTTCGACCGGGCAATCCAAGGCCGCTGCGGTCTTCCGCGTCACCGCCGGGAATTTCCTGGAGCAGTTCGATTTCTTCCTGTTCGGCTTTTACGCCACGCAGATTGCCAACGTCTTCTTTCCGACCGAAAGCGAATTCGCCTCGCTGATGATGACGTTCGCTGTTTTTGGGGCTGGGTTCCTCATGCGCCCGCTGGGCGCAGTCGTGCTCGGCGCCTACATTGACGATGTCGGTCGCCGAAAGGGCCTGATCGTCACGCTGTCGATCATGGCAAGCGGGACCGTGCTGATTGCGTTTGTTCCCGGCTACGCCACGATCGGCCTGCTGGCACCGGCGCTCGTGTTGCTGGGGCGTCTATTGCAGGGTTTCTCGGCGGGCGCGGAACTGGGCGGCGTATCGGTGTATCTGGCCGAGATGGCCACGCCCGGCCGCAAGGGTTTTTTCACGAGCTGGCAGTCCGCCAGCCAGCAGGTCGCAATCGTCGTAGCGGCGGGCCTGGGCTTCGCGCTCAACCAAGGGCTGAGCGCACCGGCCATCGCCGCATGGGGATGGCGTGTGCCGTTTTTCGTCGGTTGCATGATCGTGCCGTTCATCTTCGTGCTGCGCCGTAATCTTGAAGAAACGCAGGAGTTCAAGGCACGCAAGCATCGTCCGAGCATGAAGGACGTACTCAGCACGCTGGTGCAGAACTGGGGCGTCGTCATCGCCGGCATGATGCTGGTGGCGATGACGACCACGAGCTTCTACCTCATCACGGTGTATGCGCCCACGTTCGGGAAGACGGTCCTGCACCTCAGCACGGCCGACAGCCTGCTCGTCACGCTCTGCGTGGGGGTGTCGAACTTCGTGTGGCTGCCGATTGGCGGTGCGCTCTCCGACAGGATTGGCCGTCGGCCACTGCTCATCGGCATGACGGTGCTGACCATCGCCACTGCGTATCCGGCGCTTTCGTTTCTCGCGCACGCGCCGAGCTTCATGAATATGCTGCTCGTGCTGCTCTGGCTGTCGTTCATGTACGGCATCTACAACGGCGCGATGATCGTTGCGCTCACGGAGGTGATGCCCGTGCAGGTGCGCGTTGCAGGGTTCTCGCTCGCCTACAGCTTGGCGACGGCGGTATTCGGCGGCTTCACCCCCGCCATCTCGACAGCGGCCATTCATATGACCGGCGACAAGGCGGCCCCTGGCTACTGGATGAGTCTTGCCGCCGTGTGCGCTCTCCTGGCGACGTTGACGCTCTATCGCCGCCGCGCGGTGACGTTGGCTCCGGCGCACTGACGCGCAGCACGTTCCGTATATTCACAAGCAACGCACGACCTGGCACGACCCTCACCATGAAGACTCTGTTCCTGAAACTCTGCGCAGCCGCGCTCGTCGCAACCTCGGCAGCTGCAGCTCACGTCCAGGCTGCCGAGCTGCACGTCATGAGCTCCGGTGGCTTTACCGCCGCCTATAAAGTGCTCGGGCCGAAGTTTGCAGCGCAGACGGGCAACACGCTCAACACCGCGCTTGGACCGTCGATGGGCAAGTCGCCCGAAGCGATTCCGAATCGGCTTGCGCGCGGCGAGCCAGCGGACGCCGTCATCATGGTCGGCTACGCACTCGACGATCTGATCAAGCAAGGCAAGGTCATCCCGGAATCGCGCGTGGAACTTGCCGATTCGCGCATCGGCATGGTGGTTCGCGATGGCGCAGCAAAGCCCGACATCAGCTCGCCTGAGGCCCTCATGCAAGTGCTGCTGCATGCCAAGTCGATTGCCTACTCGGACAGCGCAAGCGGCGTGTATATCGAGCGCGAGTTGTTCAAGAAGCTCGGCATTGAAGAGCAGGTCAAGGCGAAGGCGAAGATGATTCCGCGCATTCCGGTGGCGTCGGTGGTGGCCACGGGCGACTACGAGATCGGTTTCCAGCAAGTCAGCGAGTTGCTGCCGGTGCAGGGCGCCACCTTTGTCGGAAAGATTCCGGAGTCGCTGCAGTCGGTCACACGCTTTGCGGCGGGCATTCCCGTTGGGGCACCGCATCCGAAGGAAGCCAAGGCGCTTCTCGACTATCTTGCTTCGCCCGGCGCTCAGGCAGACGTGAAATCGACTGGCCTCGATTCGGTACTTGCGCGTTGAGGCACGGCGCCCGCGTGGCAGGGCAAGCGCTGCTGGCTATGCATCGCTTGCCATCATGCCGCTGCGCTTCGCTTCAATGATCATCCGGTGAAATTCCTCCGCGGCCGGTGTGAGCGCCCGGCCGCGCCGCTTCACGATGCCCACGCGCCGGTTCACCACCGGCTCCACCAGCGGCACGCTCGTGAGAATCGGGTGCTCATGCCCCGGCATGGCCATCGATGGCACCGCAGCGACACCCAGCCCCGCTTCAACCAACCCCAGCATGGTCGTGACGTGCCGCGTTTCGCAGACGCTCGGCGCACGCGGCGCCACGGCCGACAGCGCCTGGTCCAGCAGCAGGCGGTTGCCGGAGGTCTTGTCCACTGAGACGTATTCGTGTTCGTAAAGCTCGTTCCACGTCACGCGCTTCTTGCGGGCGAGCGGATGATCGCGCCGGCAGGCTGCAACAAACCGCTCCTGAAGCAGCATCTTGAACTCGATCTCGGGCTCTTGGCTGCCCATGAAGCTCACGCCAAAATCTGCCTCGCCGCTGATGACTGCACCCAGCACTTCGTTCGCGCTTGCATCCAGCAGCTTGACCCGGATGCGCGGAAAGCGGCGGTGATAGGTCGCAATCAGGTTCGGCAGAAAGTAATAGGCCACCGACGGCACGCATGCGATGGTCACCTGCCCGAGGCGGCTCGATGAAACGTCGCGGATACCGAGCAGGGCGACGTCGAGATCGTCGAGCAGTTGTTCAGCGCTGCGGGCAAACACGCGGCCGACGGTGGTGAGTGTGACGCTGCGGGTGGTGCGCTCAAACAGGGGAACGCCGAGCGCGCTTTCGAGCTTGTCGATCCGGCGGCTCAACGCGGGCTGGGAAATGCTGATCGCCTCGGCGGCCTTCCGGAAGTTGCCCAACTCCACCACCGCGCGAAATGCCTGCAAGTCCGTCAAATCGAAATTGATGCCCACCGGCCAGCCTCCACATCCCAGATGCGCAGCATTTTGCGCGATTTATCACGGGGTGACACGTCTCCAGCGGCCCGCGGCGTGGCCCGCCCGGTTGGATGCTTTGGCTCGGGCGGCAGGTACCAGACGCCGATCAACTCCGACGGCGGCCAGTTTGCGCGACTGCTCGGTCTGTAGATCGGGGGCGGCGCTCACGTGAGGCTAGCCAACCGTGGCGTAGTCAATGCGGTTGCGGCCTTTACGCTTGGCTTCGTAGAGCGCATCGTCCGCAGCCTTGGTCAATGCGTTCAGCGACGGGAAGCTCGCGCGCCGCGCGGTCGCGCAACCGACGCTCACGGTGAAGGGGGCCAAACCTGCGTCGCCGACGGACGCGCCGGCGCCTTCCACTTCGGCACGGATCGCTTCGGCGATCCGCGTGGCACCCGCTTCGTCCGTATCGGGCAACAGCACCACGAATTCCTCTCCGCCGTATCGGGCCGCCAGGTCGCCGCGTCGTCGCGCATGCTTGGAAATGCACTGGGCGAGGTACTGAAGCGCGACGTCGCCCTGAGCATGGCCGTGCGCGTCGTTATAGCGTTTGAAGTGATCGGCATCGATAAAGAGCACGGACAGCCGACTGTCATTCCGTTGCAGCCGATCCCACTCGTTCTCCAGCGCGACATCCAGGGCGCGCCTGTTCTTCAACCCGGTGAGCGGATCGGTTTGCGTAAGCTCGCGCAGGTGGTTTTCCGCCATCACGCGGCCCCGCAGCGCAAAAGCCAGGAGCCAGACACCTGCGCAGAACGCAAGACTCACCGACAGCGACGACAACCCTACGATCCATGACAGCCGCTGCCAAGCTGCAAGGGCATCGCTCATTGCCGGGGCCACCACGGCGATGAAGGGGGTGCCCGGCACACGTTGAAACGTATAGAGGCGCACCACGCCATCGCTGGCCGACGGTGCTACATAGAAGCCGGACTCCTGATTCACCATGCGCGGGAACGTCAACGATTTGCTCAGATTGAACGCGCGGGCTGCGCCGGGCGGATTTCGCGCCATTAGCGTGCCGTCGGTGCGGACAATGGCCGTGATGCCGCGCGGCCCGACATCAAGCCTTTCAAGAAGCTGCCGGAAGTAATCGAGGTCGATCGCCACTAGCGCGGTGCCGGCAAACGTCCCATCCTGTCGGTTCATTCTTCGGCTCAGGGCGATGGCCTCCACGCCTGCGCGTGACCGGGCCTTATAGACGCCGGACACATAAAGGCCAAGGTTTGCGTGCTCGCGATGGACGATAAAGTAGTCGCGGTCGCTGAAATCCCAGCGGTGGGTCAAGGAGCAGCATCCGTCGACGAGCTGGCCCTTGTCGTCGGTCACGCCCATGCCGGTGACATACCGGGCAGAGGCCGTCGGGCTGAACAGCAGATCGTGCCGAACCTGCGGATCGAGGTTGCGGATGCCGGGTTTGTCGAGTGCGCCTATCAGCGTCTGCAGCGATTGATCTGCCGATTCAACGGTGCGCGAAATGTGGCTGGCCAGAACGGCAGCGACATTCTTCGAGGTGTCGTGTGCGTGCTCGATGGCCGTTTCGCGGTTGGCCCAAAGGGTCAGCACGCTGATTGCCAGGACAATGAATGTGAGCAGCGTCCCCAGCGCACCAACAACAAAGGGATGGTGGCCTGCCGATGTGGCCAGCCGTCGGGCGAGGGGGCGAAGGTGCATGTCGTGGTCTTGGGCGACGACAAACCGCACCTCAGCCTGGTCGACGAGGCATCGGGCGATCGATCTTGGGGACGGTTTGGATGCGTGTGGGGCACGCCGTCACCGCTGGTTATCGGCACAAGACACCAAAACTGCAGCCCGGCGAGCGGTTGACGTGGTTCCCGCTCAGCGCAAGGGCGCGGAAGAGGGCAGGCGGGCGTCAGTGCCCCCGCCTGTCGCCTGCCCCGCCCCGCGCGCGGCTCACTGCGCAAGCGCCGCAGCGAAATCGCGATACGTGCCCAGCGGCCGCCCCAGAATGCTGGTCAGGCGCTCGACATCGCCCGCCTGCGGCACCATGCCGTCGCTGACATAGCGTTCGGCCATCAGGCGCATCTCATAAGCCATCCATTTGGGCAGGAAGTTGGTCAGGTTGCTCTCGAATGCGGTCGGGTCGTCGCCGCCGTAGGCCACGGGGCGGCGGAGCGTTTCTGTCCAGATCGAGGCCAGTTCGGGGCCCGTCAGCGTATCGGGGCCCACGAGGTTGATGGTCTCGACCGGCAGCTTGCCCGGTGCCGCGTCCCGGCGGATCAGCTCGATGGCCGCGACTTCTGCGATGTCGCGCGTGTCGACCATCGCAACCCCCTTGCTGCCGATCGGCATCGGGTAGACACCATGGTTGACGATGACGTCCTTGACCATGTGCTCGTTGTCCATGAAGTAGGCCGGACGCAGGATGGTGGCGCTGAAGCCCATCTGCTCGATCATGCGTTCCGCGCCGGACTTCACCGCAAAGTGCGGCACGTTCACGAAGCGCTCGGCATGCATGACGGACAGATAGACGACGCGCTCAACGCCCGATTCGCGGGCAACGTTCAGTGCAATGAGCGCCTGGGTGAATTCGTCCCCCGCGACCGCGTTGAGCAGGAACAGCGTCCGGACACCAACGAAGGCACGCCGGAGCGAGTCGAGATCCAGCATGTCGCCCTGCACGACGTTCACGCTGGCCGGGAAGTCGGCCTTTGACGGGTCGCGCACCAGCGCGCGCACGTCCGCACCGCGGTTGGCAAGTTGATGGACGACTTGGCGGCCGACGCGGCCGGTAGCACCAGTAACGAGGATGGTCATGATGTTCACTCCTTGAGTGGGTTGGGTTCCCAGCTAAGGTAGGTGATCCATCTGTGGTCCGGAAGATGCTATAAAGAGACGAGGTATCTCACTGGCGGAACACATGGATTTGCTCGCGCTTGCCGATTTCAACCTGGTTGCCCGACATGGAAGCTTTGGCGAGGCTGCCCGGGCGACGGGGCGGCCGAAGGCGACGCTCTCTCGCAGGGTGTCGGAGCTGGAGGGCAGTCTCGAACTTCGATTGTTCGAGCGCGGATCACGCGGGCTCAAGCTCACCCAGGAAGGGCATGCGCTGTACGAGCGCACGGGCACGCTGCTCACCGAGATTGCCGAGACCGCCGCTGCAATTGCTTCGGGAAGCGAGCGGCCACGCGGACGTCTGCGCATCAGCGCCCCGATGCTTTTTTCCCAGACTGCCATGGGCAAGCTGGTTGCCACGTTCGCACTGAAATATCCCGAGGTGCTGTTGGAGGTCACGACTGAAGACCGTGGCGTCGACATGATCGAGGAAGGGTACGACCTCGTGATCCGAGTCAACCCGGACCCCGACGAAAGCCTGATCGGACGCGTGTTTATGCGTGATCGCCTCGTGGTGGTGGCGAAACCGGGACTGGAGCGGCCAACAGGCAAGGCCCTTGCGCCGGCCGTCTTGCGCGGCGCTGGTACGGGAAACGCCGCATGGGATATCACGGGTCCCGAGGGCAAGTCCCGCATCGCGATCAGGCCAGTCGCGCACTTGTCGTCGCTGATCATGGTGCGCGACACTGTCCGTCTTGGCGTGGGTGCCGCCTGTTTGCCGGTGTCGCTCGTGGCCCACGATCTGGAGGCCGGCACGTTGGTGCATTGGGGCGATGTGGACGGCCCCGATATCGCGCTATGGGCGCTTTACCCTTCCAGGCGGTTGCTGAGCGCCCGCGTTTCCGCTTTTCTCGAGCACCTCAAAGATGCGTTCCCGACCGGCACGCCCCAAGAGCTGGCGGCCTATATGCATTCCTCACCATAGGAATATCCGGCGATAGAGCCTCGGAGTTTCCGCGCATTTCCGGCAATGGGCGATGCGCGATCTCTTCCGCCTCGGTGTGGTTCAGTCCGAGCATGCGCAGCAGTGCCGATGCCGCCGGCTCCGATTGCGCGTCGATTTGCACGCCTGCCGCCACGGCGGCGAGGACAGTGCCGCCAACCGAGATCAGGCTAACAGGCGCGACTGTGCCTCGCGTTTGCGACGCGGCCCACGCGGCTCTTTTTCTTCAAGGGCGGTGGCCGCCGGCGTTGCCGCTGCAGCGGCTGTGGCGTGTCGTACGAGTTTGCCAAGAACTGGACGCTGGTCGGCACCGTCGCCTATCTGCCGCGCAAGACCACATCGACCATCACGCTGCGCAGCCAGGAAGGCCAGGTACTGGCCGTCCACAAGACGGAAATCGACGTGAAGCCCGTTGTCTTCAGCCTGAACGTTGGATACCGGTTCTAGCGGATCGAGAAACCTCGGGGTGGCCAGGCACGCCGGCCCATCTCTGCGTGACTAGGTCAGGGAATGCAACTACTGGGAATGCATGGAGCGACCAGGCACAAAGCCATCGATGATGTCTTCGGCCATCTTCGCAGCCGCACGTTTTGCCGTCCCGATGTTGTCCCATTGGGTTGCCGGCAGTGGGAAGATTCGGGAGCGCTCCGTGCTCGGCGGCTCCCCTTCCTGGCAAATCAGCACAGAGGCACTGTAAGACCGATCCGGACGCCGTTCATGCCATTCACGAGGCGGATCGAATAGATAGATCAGGGGGTAAACATCGAACCCCTTGTAGCGGCAAGTCGGATAGGCGTCCACAGCAATCTCCGTAGAAAGGGGTGGCTCCACTGTACGCGCATTCCGCCCGCTCCATCGAACTATCCACGAACAACCAAATGTGGACGGGGCGGCTTCAGCGTGCTACGTGATCCAGCAGGTCTGAGCTCGCCCTCCCAGGGTTGCACGCGCATATCCAGGGTATGGTCCCCCTGTGCCGTTTTCGCGTGGAGGCTGTCTCGGATCACTTGCCCGATGGCCAGGCGACACAAGGTTTCAACGCTGGCCATGGCTGCGGACGCCAGATCCGGAGCGCTTGCCAACACCCTGAAGGACCGCCTTCCTTCACCCACGAAACTGGTGAACTGCACGCAGTTCGGCTGCCCATCGCGGATGAAGCCAACCGTAATGGAATACGCCATGCTCTTTGCCGCTCCGGGAAGGGTGCAGAGAAAGCTGGTCTTATTGGATGCATGAGTCATCTTGTTTCCTGGCTGGTCATGCAAGGAACACGCCTCGCCAACTCAGTATCAAAAAGAGCCACGGGCCACAGAAATACGTCGCGCGTATTACAGAGACGCCACCGATTCGCCGGGTATCAAGCCATTGATGACGTCCTCGCCGAACTTCAGCGCGCCCCGCCTTGCGGTCCCGACATTCTCCCAAGCGGTCGGTGTCATTTGAAAAACGCGCGAGTGTTCGGCTCCAGGTTGATGACCTGCGCGGCAGATCACCACGGATGCGTTGAACGTACGGTCGAGGCGCTTGCGCGGCCATGACTGAACCGCCTCAGTCCTGTACACCAATGGATACAGGTCGAAACCCTTGTACGTGGCTGACGGGCTTGCATTCATGAATGGCTCCAACCGATGGTGGGCGTGGTCGACACCCCGGCGGGGCATCGACAGTGATTGTGATCGGCAACCCGCTGATTGGCCTGGTCGGCTATGACGCCACCCCAAGATGATCGACGGTGATCACGAGCATTCGATCTCCACGGTCCGCTTGGGCATGCATGCCCAACTGCGCCCGCAGAAAGCGGTCAAGCATGCACTGCAGCTGACAAAGGTCTTGCTGATCTGCGTGCATCAACTGATTCATGACATCGTGCGTGAATGCGATCGTCAGCGTTCTCACACGCCAGATACGGCTGTCGAACTCAGGCACCTGCCAGTTTGCCGCCAGCACACTCGGCCCGGAGTGCCAGGTTCGCACGTCCTGCCCGGTAATTTCATCCAGCACCGGTTTGGTAAATGCGACAAGGTCGAGCATCACGGATCTCCATGACTTACATCGCGAGTCGCGAGCATCAACAGGCAAGTGTCCGTGTGCGGAACAGGCGAGGATGACAGCGTGCAGGGCTTGGTCCAGGGCAGGAGGCGCTCCCGAGCGCCGTGATCCTAAGTGCGGGTAACTTTGCTTTCGTACTCACGGAAGCAAGAACTGGAGCGCCGCGGTCGGTGCCCCACTGTACTCCCATAAGTACACGGTGGCGTGACGATCTTTCGAAGTGCCGCGTGGCATGCTGCGCGCGCTCAGTGGTGGGGCAAGCTGAGGCGATAGGTAATAGGTCAATCTCCGCGCTCCGGGGCATGTCGTTCAAGACGAGCAGCGATTGCGAGAAGCTGTTACTATGCGCAATCTTTGCCTGTCGTTCGAATGTTCGAATAGATCGGGCTGGGTGCACAGCAAGAAAACAGACAAAACGCTGACCACCCGTCGGGCGTACACCCGAATCACCTTGGGCCATGCGGCCCATCACCTATCTGACCGGCGGTTTATCCGCTCCGTACGCAGCGCGCATGTACTAGGCGTGCCGGCCTACGCAAGTACGGTCACCTCGTTTCCAATCGCTTGCGCCATGCATTTGTATGCATGCACCAAGGCGTTGGCCTTACCCATCGTGGCGTAGCTCATCAGCAGGAACTGGTTTGCCCAGGCGCTCCACGCCTGCATCAGCTCTCGCCCGAACCTAGCACTGTATTGAACAAAGTCGACTCCCCGTACACGGTATCCGTGTACCCAATTGAACAAGAACCCGGCGTCTGGTTTGCCACCTATCTCATCAATGAGTACAGAGATGGCACGGAACGCCTCCTCGCCAACGTCTCGATGCGCCACAACGTACATGGCACCGAAGCACTCGCGAGGAATGCGGCGCGGCTTGCCGGAAGAGCAGCCATCGCACGTCTGACGCACCGTCACAAGAACTGAACCACGCAAGCCGCCTTGGGCGGCTTTTTCGCTTGCGGCAACGGCAGGCGCAACCCCGAAGTCAAAGGGAAGGAAGTCACCATGTTTGCTAGCGAAGAATGGGAAGAACTGCATCTGACGCCCGAGGGCTGGAAAGATGGCAGCTATCGGCACGTACCGGGCGACCCCGTCATGATCGAACCGCCTGCCAATGATGTGTTGACGGTGCGTAGGCATGTGGCTGCAGTCTATGGTGGCCCGTCGCGCGTGACGGAAGACAGAACGCCGCGCACCGATGACATGGGCCAGATCGAGCAGTTGCTGCTGAAGTACGGCGCTCCTGTCTTTGGCGTCTAGTCCAAAGGCGATGCAGCGGAACGCGTCGCAGCCCAATGCCTGGGCGTTAGTCCTAGCGCCCGCGCCATATTCAGTCCACGTTATTTGAGAAAGGAGTTGGCATGACACTCTGCCGCGCTTGCCTTGCCATTGAAGTCCACCGACTTGGTGCGTCAGGCCATGCTTTCTTAAGGATCACCGACACCCAGCGCATCAAGGCATCCAAGACCGCTGCCGTCACGGTGAGCACGTTCGCATGCCGCACGTGCGGCGCCAGCTGGACCTATCGCGAGGGGAAAAACGTGCCTAATCCGGGATGGTCGCTTGATCACTAGGCGTCTTCATTGCCGGCGCCTTTGCGCCAGGCATCGCCTCGCTCTTCTCCTGCGCGCCAAGGCTCGCGATCAATGAGGCGCATTTGTGCCTCGGTCATGGAAGGCCAAGAGTCGATGTCGAACCCCTGACGGCGGCGCGCGAGCCTCAAACAGTCGTATTCCACCGTCCTCAACGACTTGCAAGCCTTCGTGGCCGTGGCACGGGAGCGCAGTTTCACCCGCGCTGCGGCGCAAATGGGGCTGTCTCGCTCAGCGCTGAGCCATGCGATGCATGCCCTGGAAGCGCGGCTGGGTGTGCGGCTACTGACGCGCACTACCCGCAGCGTTTCCACTACGGAGGCCGGTGCACGGCTACTGGAAGCGGTGGCACCCCGGCTTGATGAGATCGGACTGGAGCTCGGGCCCCTCACTGCACTGCGAGACAAGCCTGCGGGCACCCTGCGCATCACGGCCCACGACCACACCATCACCACCGTGCTCTGGCCTCGGCTGCTGCCCTTGCTGCGAGACTATCCCGACGTCCATGTCGATTTCAGCGTCGACTACGCATTCACAGATATCGCTGCGCGGCGCTTCGACGCCGGCGTGCGCGTAGGAGATCGCGTGGACAAGCACATGGTGGCCGTGCGTCTCGCGCCGGGGCAGGGCATGGCTGTGGCGACGTCACCTGGCTAAATGGCGGACAAACGACTTCCCGCCAGGCCGCACGAACTCACCGAGCGATGGGCTTCGCCTTCGTGCCCCTGGACACCATGCAGCCCCATATCGATGCGGGCCGATTGGTACCGGTGCAGCAGGACTGGTGGCTGTCGTTTCCGGGCAACGACCTGTACTACGCCGCAGACACGTCTCGCCGGCGCTGGCTCTGGTGATCGAAGCCCTGCGATGGCGGGAAAGCGAAACTGACGCTACAGGCTAGCTGATCATGCTCGCCTGTTCGCCAGAATCTTCTGTCTGGCTTCGTCCAGCTCGTCGGCAACGCGATGCGTGATCACGTACGTGAGGCAATTCGGCTAACCGGATGCTGTTCATTGCAACGGGTCAAGGGATCTACGCCGCTCATGCATTGGAGGGTGCCGCCGCGCGCACGATGCAAGCAAGGCAAGGCTGATTGCTCGCCGAGGCCACCGGGCATCTGCCCCGCTTTGGCGTGATCTCCTAACTGCACGCCAGCGCTACAACGACGCCCCACCACACATCACGATCTGCTGACCGGTGATGGCGCCGCCGTATTCGCCTGCCAGGAATGCCGCCATGGCGGCCACTTCTTCGGGCGCGATGAACCGGCCGATAGGCGGCATGCGCGGCGGGGTGTGCGCGCGTGCAGGGTCGTGCAGGAACGGTGTATCCGTCGCGCCGGGCGCAATCACGTTGACGGTGATGCCGCGCGGCGCCAGTTCGGCGGCCCACGAACGCGCCATACCCACGAGGGCCGCCTTGGTGGCGGCGTACTGGCTGCGCGTTGGGGCGCCGTTGGCCGTGCGGCTACCGATCAAGAGAATGCGGCCGCCGGCCGGCATGCGCTGCACGAGTCTGTCTGCGAGGAAGGCGGCGGCATCGACGTGCACGCGCCACATCGCCTCACCATCGGCGGCGCAAAGCTCGCCCAATGGGGCTGTGCGCATGAAGCCGGCAGCATGCACAAGTGCGTCAACTGCGCCCAGGCTGTCGCATACCTTGCCCAACCGCGCGAAGTCCGTCACATCCACCTGTGCGATCTCCAACCCTTCGACCGGCTCGGCGGGCGCGGTCCGGCACAGGCCTGTCACGCGCCAGCCGTCGGCCAGCAGGCGCTCTGCAATGGCGCGGCCGATGCCCGAGGAGGCGCCAGTCACGATGGCATGACGGGCGGCA
This sequence comes from Ralstonia pickettii, assembly GCF_001699815.1. Lineage (GTDB taxonomy): Bacteria > Pseudomonadota > Gammaproteobacteria > Burkholderiales > Burkholderiaceae > Ralstonia > Ralstonia thomasii. Next base: position 24,615 of record NZ_MCGB01000007.1, read on the forward strand.
GCGGCTTGCGGTGCGGGGCGGGTTGGCATGCTTAGTCCAGCGGGGCGATTTCCACGTCGACCTCGTCGCGTTCGTGGAATGGGTCCAGTTGATCGGGCGATGCACCGTTGTCGGTGATGAGCGTCCAGGGTCGTTCGATAGGCGTCCAGTGCTGCTGGGTGGCGCGCCCGAGCTTGTCCGCCGTGGCCAGCACGATCACCTGCGCGGCCTGACGGATGACGCATTCCTTCAGATACGCCTGATCGGCCGACGCTTCACACAGGCCGTTGGTGGCGACCACGCCGTCGGCGCTCAGAAATGCCTTGTCGACACTCACGCGGCCGAGCGACAACTGCGCGAGCGGCCCAAGCGTGCTCATGCTCGACGGGCGCACATCACCGCCGATGAGCGTGACCGGGATGCCGCCAGCCGCCAGCGATGTCACGACCATCAAGTTGTTCGTGACAACGTGGATCTGCTTGCCGGACAGGTGACGCGCCAGTGCCGCGGTGGTCGTGCCGCCGTCGAGGAAGATGGTGTCGCCGTCGGCGATGTGTGCTTGCGCGAGGCGGGCAATCGCTTCCTTCTGCTCACGTGCGCTGCTGCGGCGCTCTTCCAGCGGGGCTTCGGGTTCGTGCGAACCGACCGCCGCCGCGCCGCCATACGTGCGCAGGATGCGGCGATCGGAAGCGAGCGCGCGCAGGTCGCGGCGCACGGTGGCTTCCGACATGCCGAAGTGCTCGCACAGTGTGGCGACGTCGTTCATTCCGCCCAGCACGGCTTTCAGCATGGCCTCGCGGCGCTTCGTGACTTTCATGTCTGCAAATATCCAACCGACCTCAGATGGGGAGCCACTGTAGCAAATCGGCCCCAAACGGGGTCAGCCGCGCACCCACGATTCGTCAACCGTCACGTATTTGATACGCTGGCGGAAATAGGTAAAGGCGATGTGCAGCGCGCCGTCGTTCCCTTGCACGATGGAGGGATACGAATACTCGCGGTTGCGCTGGTCGGCTGAATTGTTGGTCATGCAATAACCGTCGCCAATTTCAATGTTGCGGCGGCGCCAGGTTTGGCCACCATCTTCCGAGATGGCCAGCGACAGCGGCGCACGCGGGGCGCCCCAGAAAGCGGTGCCCCGCGTGGATGCCTGCTGGTCGCGCAGCTCGCCATGGTCTTCGGCGTCTTCAATGTCGTCGTACAGCGAGGTGCGTCGACCGGTGCTGTGCGAGGCATCGCTCTCGTTGTAGACCAGCGCGAGATGACCGTTTCGCAGTGCCACAAACTGGATCGACGAATTGTTGTTGGGCAGCGTTGTCGGCTGCGGTGCGCTCCAGGTACGGCCGTCTTGCGAGCGGCTGGCGTAGATGTGATCTGCCCAGCGGCTGCGGTACAGCGCCAGCAGGCTGCCGTCGGCCAGTGTCTGCACGTTCATGTGCACGCAGCCGATGCTGTCGGGCACGTCGTGGCGGCTCCAGGTGCGGCCCTGGTCTTCGGAGATCATGACGGCGCTGATGTCGTCATTGCCGACCCAGCGTTCCCCTGGTTGCGTGCGGCACAGGAAGACCGGGCAGGCCCACGCGCCGTCGGGCAGCACGACGATTGGCTGGCGCACGAAGGTGCCGGCCTGGTCGAACAGCGTATCGATGGGCCCCCAGCTTCGGCCGCCGTCTGTCGAGATACGCCGGCGCACGATGGCTGTGTTCTGGTGTCCCGAAAGCTGCGCGGTGTAGATCAGCCAGAGTTCGCCGGTGGGTGTGGTGAACAGTACCGGGTTCTGCTCCGATCGTGTCGTGTCTTCCGATAGCTTGGTCGCAGGCTGCCATTCGGAGGTGCCTGCCGCCAACCGAGACAGGTAGATCGATACATCGGGAATGCCTTCCTGCGTGCCGCCAAACCACACGCACAGCAAGTCGCCGTTGGGCAGCGCGTGCAGGTTGGCCGCGTGGTTTTGAACGCAAGGTGTGGGCAGGAACGCTTCGCGGCGCTCGGCGTCGGTATAGGCAGCTCGCACGTTCGAATCGAAGGCGGCGTAGGACGGAAGGGTGGCAGTCATGTTATGTCTCAGTTCAATGCTCGGTGTCTGGGGATCAATGCGCCGCGTTGTTTGGCTTGATGTTGGCGACGGGTGCGCTGGCCTGTGCAGGCTCAGCCGCGCGAAAGAGCAGCTTCTCGACCACCAGAACGAGGGCGGGCGTGACGAGCGCGATGTACATGTTGTCGACGCCGAACGGGTTGCCGAGCAGATACCAGATGGTGGTTGCAATCGCGGCCAGGATCAGGCCCGAAACGGCTCCACGACTGCTGTTGAAGAACGGCAGATAGATGCCGATGAGCGCAACGATGGACACCGACAGCCGCAGCGCCCGCGTGAAGAACGATAGCGCCAGGATTTGCGGCACGAACAGCACGAACACCAGCGGCAGCACGCCCACCGCCAGCGAGATCCAGCGTGTCATGCGCATTTCCTGCTCGGCCGACGGGCGATAGCGCGGCACATAGAAGTCGGTCACGATGAGCGAAGCAATGGCGAGTGCCACCGTACACACGCTCACGAAGATCGACGCCACCAGCGAAGTCGTTACCACGCCGGCCAGCAGCGGATGCATGTGTTGCAGAAAGACCGGCAGCGCATACAGGCTCTTGATGCCCGGGTACAGATACTTGGCGGCCACGCCGATGAAGCCCAGCGCAATCGAGATCGGCACGCACAGCACCGCCGCCATGAGCGAAGCCGAGCGGGCGGCTTCAGGGCTCTTGGTGGAAGAAATGGCTTGAATGATGAACTGGGTGGAGAAGATCGCCCCGGCCGAACCGATGATCCACGCGCCGATGGTGCCGCCGGACAGCGCACCCTTCCACGTGAAGTAGTGCTCCGGCATGGCCTGCGCCATCGGGGCAATGCCGCCAGAGAGCTTCCACGCCACCGCGACGATGATGCCGATGCCGACCACCTTGACCGCGCTGTGCACGATGGTCAGATACGCCACGCTCTTGAGACCGCCCCACACGAAGTAGATCGTGCTGACGGCAGCCGTGATGAGCGCCGCGATCGGAAGGTCGATGTGCATGACCGTGGAGATGGCTGCCGCGCCGCTGACATAGTTGCCCACGTTCACCAGAAACAGCGCGTAGATCATGACGGCCGACACGACCAGCTTGGCCGTGTTGCCGTACTTCTTGGCGATGAAGCCGGAGATGGTGAACTGCCCCGACGCATACAGACGCTTGGCCATGAACAGGCCAAACAGCAGAAAGCCGATGGCGGCAGAGATGACCGACCACGACGCTGCAATACCCACGCTGAAGGCTTCTTGCGAGGTGCCGATGGTCGACTTGGCGCCGATGTATTCCGACATCAGCAGCACGGCCACCACCACGGCCGGCATCGAGCGACCGGCCACCATGAATTGCTCGGAAGTGCGGCTGCGCAGCCGGATGCTGGCCACGCTGGTCACCACGATATAGACCACGACCATGGCGATGATCATGGTGGTGTCCCAGGTCGAAAACGAGGTCATCTTTTGTCTCCTGATTCTTGAGCGAATGGCTCCGGCCAGCCCGGCGTGTCTCCGTCGGGTCGGGCCTTGCGCGGGGGCGCTACATCAATTCGTGCTGCGTGGATGGGATGTCAGGCCGCACGTACGGCTTGCGGGTCATCGTGTCGGGTGGCGAGTTCACAGGCCTGGCGAAACGCTTCGAGCATGCTGCGTTCATCGGCGATGCCCTTGCCGGCAATGTCGAACGCGGTTCCATGGTCGACCGAAGTACGGATTACCGGCAGGCCCACGGTGACGTTCACACCGGCTTCCAGGCCCATCACCTTGACCGGTCCGTGGCCCTGGTCGTGATACATCGCCACCACCACATCGAAGTCGCCACGGCCGGCGCGGAAGAACAGCGTGTCGGCGGGCAGCGGGCCCTCTACGCGCCAGCCGCGTGCCTGCAGCACCTGCACGGCGGGGATGATCTTTTGCTCTTCTTCGCCATGGCCGAACAGCCCGTTTTCTCCCGCATGCGGGTTGATGCCGCAGACACCGATGCGCGGGTTCTCGATGCCGGCGCGTACCAGCGTGGCGTGCGCGCGTTCGATGGTGCGCTGGACCAGGCCCGGCTCGATGCGGCGGATGGCGTCTAGCAGCCCGATATGGGTCGTCACGTGGATCACGCGCAGGTTGGGCGCCACGAGCATCATCGAAACCTCATCGATGCCGGTCAGGTGCGCCAGCATTTCGGTGTGGCCCGGGAAGATGTGGCCGCCGGCGTGCAGCGCTTCCTTGTTCAGCGGCGCGGTACAGATGGCATCCAGTTCGCCAGCGGACGTCAGCTCGACGGTGCGGGCGATGTACTGATACGCGGCATCGCCCGCGATGGGAGAGAGCTTGCCGTAGGGCAGGTCGGCAGGAATGAGGCCGAGGTCGATGCAGTCCACTACGCCGTAGCGGAAGGCGGCGTCGGCAGGGCGCTCGATCGAGCGAACTTCCAGTGCCGCGCCGGTACGTTGGGCGGCATCGCGCAGTCGTGCCGTGTCGCCAATCACCAGAGGTCGGCATTGCTCGTACACCGCGCGGTGTGTGAGCGCCTTCATGATGATCTCGGGGCCGACACCGGCGGCATCGCCCATGGTGATGCCGATGACAGGACGATAGGTCATTGCGTGAGTTCCTTTGGGTGGGGTGCTGGCTGCGGTTTCGATCAACCGTCGCCAAGCGGCATGCAGGGAGCCGGGTGTGCCGAAGCCCCCCGCCTTGGTGACGACCGGCAGCACGCCGCCGACGCCAGTAAGTTGGGCATGCAGCAGCGGCATGCCGGATTCGATTTCGTCGCACAGGCGCAGCGCGTCGATGCCGGCGGTCGACAGCACGGCGCGCGCGGTCTCGCCGCCGGTGGCGATCAGCCCGCCGGCATGCGGCAAAGCCGGCGCCAGCAACGTGGCGAGGCGGCGGCAGAAGTGCAGGCCGTCGGCGCTGTTGCCGCGCGTGGTTTGGCTGAGCGTGACCAGCACGTCGCGGCCTTCGCACAGCGCATCGATGACGGTCTGGGTGATGTCCGCCTGCGGTGTGTCGAGCTCTTCCACGGGCAGCTCCAGCGACAGCAGGCGCGCACCGGCAGCGGCCTTCAATTCCGACGCCTGCGCATGGGACACGCTGGACATGCTGCCCACCACCGTCAGCACCGGCCCGGCGATTGCGGTTGCCGCATCGCCTTCGACAGCGGCGTTGGCGCTGCCGAGCCCCGCCGCGCGAATCAGCGCGGGCGCCAGACCGGCGGAGCCGACCCAGAACACATGCGCCAGCCGCACGGAGGTCTCGGCGATGTGCGCGAGGTCGTCATCGGTCTGGGCGTCGCACACCACGGCTTGCACACCGTCCGCCTGTAGTGCCGCCAGGCGACCGGCCAGCGCGGCGGCACCGGCGCGGATGTCGTCAAGCGTCAGCACGGCGGTCTGAAGGCCTTGGCGCTCCAACATGACGCGCAGATCGGCGCGGCCGCCGATGCTTTCGTTGCGCCACACCTCGGTGTCTTCCACGGCCACGCCGTGCAGCCACTGGCGGCCGTCGCGGGTGGTGCGTCCGGCTGCCGGAAACGCCGGCGCCACGATGGCCAGACCCGCCAGCGGTGCAAGCGCGGCCACCTCAGCAGCGACGTTGCCGCGCAGGGTCGAATCGATCTTCTTGTAGAGCCGCGTGGCCGGCCGGGCCAGTGCATGCCATGCCGCCACCTGCGTGGCCGCCGCATCGACGGCATTGGCGCGCCGCGTGTCGGTGTCCAGTGCGAGGACGTCGGCGCTGGTCGGATACCCGATGGGGTGTCCAACATCGGCGCGCAGCATGACCGCGCTGCGCAATCCGGCCCGCACGCCGGCCACCGCGCAATCGGCGGCGCCCGACAGGTCGTCGGCCAGGATCAGCAGCTTCGGAGCGGTGTGGGCGGACGTGTTCACGGCAGCAGGCGCTGGTAGATAGCCTTGATGTCTGCGTGGCTCAGCGGCTTGGGGTTGTTGCCCAGCAGACGCTTGACCTTCGACGCGGCCTCGGCCAGCACGTCCAGGTGCGTTTCCGACACGCCGAACTGGCGCAAGTCCTGCGGAATCTGCACAACGTCGGTCCACTCGGTCAGCCGTTCGATGAGCGCATCGGCGGCGGTCTCGTCGTCACTGTCATGGCTGCTGATGTCCAGTGCACGTGCCACGTTGGCCAGCCGCCCGACGATGGCATCCTTGTTGAACGACATTACGTGCGGCAACAGCATCGCGTTGGCCACACCGTGCGTAATGCCGAACATGCCACCGAGCGGATACGCCAGCGCATGCACGGCGGCCGTGCCGGCGGCGGTCAGCGCCAGGCCGCCGTACATCGAACCCAGCATCATCGCCTCGCGCGCCTTGACCGAGCGGCCGTTCTGATATGCCTCGACAAGGTTCGCGCCGATGAGCCGCATCGACTCCATCGCAAACATGTCGCTCACCGGGTTGGCCTTGGTCGAGATATACGACTCCAGCGAATGCACGAATGCGTCGATGCCCGTGGCTGCCGTGATCGGTTTGGGCAGGTCGAAGGTCAGTTCCGCATCGAGAATCACCAGTTGTGGCAGCAGATGTCGGCTGACGATGCCCACCTTCAGTTCTTCATCGGGCAGCGTGACGATGGCGTTGGGCGTGACTTCAGAACCCGTGCCCGCCGTGGTTGGGACCAACACCAGCGGAATGCCGGGGCGCTTGATCAGATCAATGCCGAGCCATTCGCGCAGCGGCTGTTCGTTGGTCAGGCGCACTGCAAACAGCTTGGCCGCATCCAGCACGCTGCCGCCACCGATTGACAGGATGGCATCCGGCGCAAACGGCGCGATCTGCTCGCGGAAGACGGTCTCGACGTTCTCAATCGTCGGTTCCGGTTCGACGCCGCGTACGATGCGCGCCTCGATGTCGCGCGCGGCCAGCGCTTGCACCACGCGGCCGATCACGCCGTTCTGCTCCATCACCGGTTGGGTGATGAGTGCGATGCGTTTGACGGGCACATCAAGCAGCGCGAGCTTTTCGGGCAGCAATGCCAGACTGCCTGCGCCGTGGACGATGTGCTTGACGGTCTGGAAATGGTAGGTGGAGGACATGGCGATCGATGATGTTGGGGCGGGCGGCAGTGCTTAGGCGACGTTCAGCGCGGCACGGTAGATGGCGAGCGCTTCAGCCAGGCGTTCGCGGCTTTTCTCATCGAGCGGCTTGGCCGGCGAGCGTGCCGGCCCTGCGGGCATGCCGAGCATCTCGGCGGCGGTCTTCAGCACTACGGGCATGGTGCCGAGCGCAAACGCGTCACGCAGTGCACGCAGCGATTCCTGTGCAGCACGCGCGGCCGGAATGTTGCCCGCCTGGAATTGATTCCAGATCGACATGACCACGTGCGGCACCGCATTGGTGGTGGCTGCCACCGCGCCGTCGCCACCGGCAATCAGTGTCCAGAGGATCATCGAATCGGTGCCGGTGAACACGGCAAAGTCGTCACGGCGCAGGTTGATGAGCTGCAGCAGGCGGTCGAAATCGCCACCACTGTCCTTGATGGCGCGGATGTTCGGGATGTCCGCCAGCCGGCGCACGGTGTCGACGGTCAGCGTCACGCCGGCCTTGGCCGGAATCGTGTACAGCAGGATCGGCAGCGACGTCGCGCGCGCGATCTGCTCGTAATGCGCAAACAGCTCCGGCTGCGTGGCGCCGTTGAAGTAGGGCGTGATGACGGATACGGCGTCCACACCCACGTCTTGCATCTTGTGGTTGAGCGCGATCACATCACGCGTGGCATAGGCGCCGGTGCCCGCCACCACGGGCACGCGGCCGCGCGCCTGCTCGACGGTAATACGGGCGATGCGCAGCTTCTCTTCTTCGCTCAGCGCAATGAATTCGCCGTTGGTGCCGAGCACGAAGAGCCCGTGGACGCCCGCGTCGATCAGCCGATCGATCAGCACGCGCAGGCCGTTTTCGTCCACGTCTTCCGTCGGGGTCATCGGGGTGATCAGGGCAGGGACGATCCCTTTGAACGACGCGGTCATGTGGCAATCCTTTCGTGGTGGGCTGCGGCCCGTGGGTCAGCTTGAACCGGAGGGATGCACGGCTGAATGCCTCAAACATCGATCGGTCCAGTCATTGTAATCAATAAAATGATTGAATCGATCAATGTTTACCCTGATCTCACTCCGCTGCACGAAAGCTGAGCAGGCGCCGTATCGCGCACTAACGCTACTCTTCTTGGGTATGGGTGAGGCGGCGTGCTCTTATGACACGACTGATTTTTGATCGAATCAGTCACGCGTAGGTCGCCCCGGTCATCCCATTCGGCAGTTGAGTTACGCGGGTGCGTATGGACGTGGGGTCGACTACCGCCAGTCCTGGAATGGAAGCAGCCTATGAACGGGTTTGCTATCCCTTTGGAAATATGGCTGCGTGCATGCCGAAGTAGTACCGAGGCGCGCTCGTGACACTTGCCTCGACCACGACTTCCTTGTCGGGGCTGATGGGGGTGGACAGCAACCACGGACAGGCGATCAGCCCCACTCGCCGGCGCGGCGAACGGGTAACGACCTTTCCGGCGGGAGGCATGAGGTCTCTCCACGCAAAGGGATTCCCGACTACGCACTAGCAGGGCTCCGCAACGATGGCTTTGTAACGGGCATGGGTGGTGTGGGCGCGCTTTTCGCCTTGGCACTGGCAAACACGCTAGTTGTTCGTCCACCAGCGACCAACTGCTCAAGCTGGGTGCGCTGCAGGCGAGGAGCTTGGGCGCTTCTCGCTTGCGGGATGCAGCACGGGAATGCCCTTAGACCTTGCGGCAATGCGGTGCCCGCGTGAGATCGAGAAAGCCCTGTGTGAGATGCCACTGCGCGAGTGCTGCCAAGCGCTGGCGTAGCGTGTTGATGGAGAGCGTCTGAGCGTGGTGGGCCAACTGTGCGCTGTCCGCGCTTGCTAGCAGGAACCCACCCCATTCGACCTCGAAATGACGGACTGCGGGCTGATAGCTGTGGCGCGTGAGTTCTCCCTTGAGGAAGGAGTTGGGCCGCTATGACAACTTAAATCTGATGTAGCATACCCCCCTATAGTATATTTTGGTCGAGGTGATGAATGAGCCACACTATCCGCGAGAAGCAGAAGCTACTTAACCGCGTTCGCCGGATTCGCGGCCAGCTCGATGCCATCGAGCGCGCCCTGGAGGAGGAGCAGGGATGCGCCCCCGTACTGCAGCAGATCACAAGCTGCCGAGGCGCCATGAATGGCCTGCTGGCCGTGGTGCTGGAAGACCACATCCGCACCCACCTGACCGAGGTGGATGACGAACACGAGCACGCCGACGGCAGCGCCAAAGAGCAGCTGATCGAGGTCGTGCATAGCTATTTCAGGTGAGCCGGCTATGAGCAATTTCTACGACACGCCGTTCCACGCCAGCCACGACCACGTGTTCCTGGGCGAGGGACATGAAAAGAACGAGCGCAAAACCTGGGCCGTGATCGTGCTATGCACCCTCATGATGGCCGCCGAGATCATCGGCGGAAGCGTGTTTGGCTCGCTGGCACTGGTGGCCGATGGGCTGCATATGTCGACGCACGCGGGCGCCATGCTGATCGCTGCGCTGGCTTACACCTATGCGCGACGTCATGCGAACGACCCGCGTTTCGTGTTCGGCACAGGCAAGCTTGGTGATCTAGCCGGCTTCACCAGCGCCATCATCCTGGCGATGGTTGCACTGTTGATCGGCTACGAAGCGGTGGTGCGATTCTTCTCGCCGGTGCCGATCCACTTTAGTGAGGCGATCCCGATTGCGGTCGTCGGTCTGCTGGTGAATATCGCAAGCGCCTGGCTGCTGAGCGGTGGCGACCACGGTGGTCACAGCCATGGCCACAGTCATCACCATGGTCACGCCCACGGACACGATCACGGCGCAGCCGGACTTGGCGACACGCATCCGCATGGCAGGGAAGTGCAGCACATCGAGGCGCCCGGGGGCGTGTTCGCACTGTCGATCTTCGAAGACGGCGTACCGCCAGTGTTCCGGTTAGCTGGAGAAACCGCTCCGCTGCCGGGCGATGTGGCGACGGTAACCACCATTCGGCCGGACGGGAGCCGCCAGGAATTCCTGCTGGTCCGCAAGGCAAACTATCTGGAATCCACCACCGAGATTCCGGAACCACATGCCTTCACTGCCGTACTCGGCATCGGCGGCCAGGAATACAGCGTGGCCTTCGACGAGCATGACCACGATCACGCCGACGGTCACGGGGCACACCATCGCGACCACAACATGCGCGCGGCCTATGTGCACGTTCTGGCGGATGCCGCCGTCTCTGTGCTGGCCATTATCGGTCTGCTGCTCGCCAGAACATTTGGCTGGCTCTGGATGGACCCCCTTGCAGGCGTCGTCGGTGCGGTGGTCATCGCCAACTGGGCGTACGGATTGATGCGCGACACCGGCGGCATTCTGGTCGACGTGACGCCGGACAAGCATATCGGCAGGCGCATCAAGACGGCGCTGGAGTCCGATGGCGACACGCTGCTCGACCTGCACGTATGGCGCATCGGCCCTGGCCACCTGGGCGCGGTGGTCTCGGTGAGCACAGGCCAGGCGCATCGCGGGCCGCAGTTTTATCACCAACGGTTGCGGCGACTCCAGGCACTGTCGCATATCACCGTGGAAGTTCACGCGTCGCCGGGCAAATAGCCTATTGGTCGACTCGGACATTTGCTCCGCATCACCAGCATGGGGCGCGGCACCCTGCCATGCGTGCCGCATCTGCCCGACCACAACAAAACACATTCGCGGTCTGACCGCAGATTCTTTCGACCATGTACGGCCCATCCGCATTTGTGCGCATTTGCGCAGCAGCGCTCGCCCTTGCTGCATGTGGCGTTCCCGGCCCATCGCGTGCGCACGGGATCGCTGGCAACCGCTTCTTTCCGGGCACACTCAATTTCGATGATCCGGCCGTTGCAGACGAATTCTCGATCACTGCAGGCGCAGTAAAACACCCTGATGACGCCGGAAACGTCACCGATCGCGCTGCAACGATCTCGTTCGCGAGGCTCCTGACGCCCGAGGTCTCGATCGGTTTTGACACAGGCTTCATTCGGCGCGACTGGGGCAGCATGCGTCAGCCCGGCGCAACCGGTTCCGACGTGGTGCTCAAGTCCAGGCTCTACGAGGACGATCTGAACGAGACGCTTATTGCCGGCTCCCTCATCTATGGACTGCCCCATACCGGGGCCAAACGGCTCGGCGCCAACACTTCAGCGACCATCGCGCCCAGCCTTTATATAGGCCAGGGGTTCGGCGCCTTGCCTGACGCATGGTCTTGGTTGCGGCCATTCGCCATCACAGCGGGCGTCAGCGTGGCTGTGCCGACCGGCAAAACGTCGGGCAACTTGAGCTATGACCCGACGACGCGGCAGTTCAACAGTGTGAACACAGCCAACGTCACCACGGTGCACTGGGGATTCGCATTGGAGTACAGCACGCTCTATTTGACGGATCGATTTGTGCCAGGCGTGCTGCCCAAGGAAGAACCCCTGCACCAGTGGATTCCCTTGGTTGAGTTCGCGTTCGACTCGCCACGCGGGCAACGCACGCGCGGCACCGTCAACCCAGGAATCGCCTATGTCAAGGATACGTGGCAGGTCGCCGCGGAACTGGTCCTTCCTGCAACCCACGGATCGACGCGAGGTGTCGGCGCAACTATTCAGGTGTTGTTCTTCCTTGATGATTTCCTGCCGTTGCTGTTCGGCAAGCCGATCCTGGCTCGCTAGCGGGTTGTCTTGCTGTGCGCAGCTACGGTGGCACTCACACCGATTGAAAGGGTCGACCTGTGGTCATGCCCATGTCGCCCACGCAGGCGTGCAATCCTTGACCGGGCCACTGAAATAGATCCCCGCGGTATCGCTTAAGAATCCGTTAAGAAGAATTCGAGAGCATTAAGGCATTCCTCAGTGCGAGAGGCCGCGATGCCAATCTCAAAGTTTCCTCCTGTTGCCTGCCTGCATTCGGTCTTGGCGTTAGCGCTAGCCGCTGCCGCTCCCCTGGCACATGCGCAAGCGCCCGCGCAACTGCTTGATCAATATCGAGCGCAGGCCGGAGCCCCCTCCGACCCGTCCCGCGGCCAGGAATTTTTTACATCCAAGCATGGCCGTGAATGGAGCTGTGCGTCTTGCCATGGGAACCCGCCCACGCAGACCGGCCGGCATGCCGCAACTGGCAAGTCGATCGCGCCGCTGGCTCCGGCATTCAATCCTGAGCGCTTTACCGATGCCGCCAAGACGGAGAAATGGTTTCGGCGCAACTGCAACGACGTGGTCGGGCGCGAGTGCACGGTGGCCGAAAAAGCAGACGTGCTGAGTTGGCTGATGACCCTCGGGAAGTAGGGCCATCCAGCAACCCGTTCAATTCCTGACCTGATGCGGAGTATCCAAATGTCTGGCCGTTTCGTTGTTACAGGCCGAGCTGCACGCGCTTGCCTGGCAATCGCGGGCCTCGGGCTGTCGTTTCTTGCCGCCGCCGAAGAGGGGCCTGGCATGCGCGCTGCACCGCTGCTGCCCAAGTATCGGCAGGAATGCGCGTCTTGCCATATCGCCTATCCGCCCGGAGCGCTACCCGCCAGTTCCTGGCAGCGCATTCTGGGCAACCTGCAGCACCACTACGGGACGGATGCTTCATTGGACCCCGCCACCGTCAAGCAACTCGATCAGTGGCTCACGGCCAACGCGGCGGATCGCTCAAGGTCAATACCCCCGCCGCCCGAGGACCGGATCACCCGATCGGCGTGGTTCGCCCGCACCCACGACGAAGTGCCGACTGCAGTGTGGCGCCGGCCTGCCATCAAGAGCGCCTCGAACTGCGCTGCCTGCCATACCAAGGCGGATCAAGGCGACTTCAATGAACACAATGTCCGCATCCCGCGCTGAAGCCATGAAAACCGATTCCATCACCCGCCGCATCCTGGTTTGGGATGCGCCGACCCGCCTCTTTCACTGGCTGCTGGCGCTGAGCTTCCTGGGTGCCTACTTGACCGCGGAAAGTGAGCAGTGGCGCCTTGTCCACATCACACTCGGATACACGATGGCGGCGCTGGTCGGCTTTCGACTGGTGTGGGGCATGGTGGGCACGCGATACGCTAGGTTTTCCAGCTTCGTACGGTCCCCCGCTGCCGCACTCCGCTATTTGACCAGCATCCTGCGCGGGCGGCCGGAGCACCATATTGACCACAACCCCGCTGGTGCGCTTGCTATCATCGCCTTGCTGCTGATGGCGTGCGGCCTGGCAGGAACGGGCTGGGCCACCTACAACGATGTCGGCGGTGACTGGCTCGGCGAACTGCACGAGGGCTTCGCCAACGCAATGCTTGCACTGGTGGGCATTCATGTTCTCGCCGTCTTTGCCAGCAGTTGGCTGCACCGTGAGAATCTGGTTGGCGCGATGATCAGCGGACGCAAGACCGGCCTGCCGAACGAGGGCATCCGCCGTGCGTGGTCGAGTGTCGCGGGCCTGATGTTGGTGGCTGTGCTGGGCTTCTGGTGGACGCAGTGGCAGTCCGCGCCGCCGGCCGGGGTCACTGACCGTCCCGCGGCCTCCGCGAAGCATCACGACGCCGACCGCGACGACTATTGATCCAAACCGGTACCGAGCGGAGATCTCATCCGTGCGCATCCTGCTTGTCGAAGACGACCCCCTGCTCGGAGACGGCATTCGTGCGGGCCTGCAGCAGCAGGGCTTCCAGGTCGATTGGGTGCGCGACGGCGAGGCAGCGTGGCGGGAGTTGCGCACGGACGCCTACGTCGCCGCAATACTCGACCTTGGGCTGCCCCGCATGGACGGCGTGGACGTGCTGCGAAAGGTGCGTGGCGCAGGCATTGCGGTCCCCATCCTGGTGTTGACCGCGCGCGACGCGATACCAGATCGCGTGCGTGGTCTCGATCTCGGCGCCGATGATTACATCGTCAAGCCCATTGATCTGCACGAACTCAGCGCGAGACTGCGCGCGCTGGTGCGCCGCGCGCATGGTCATCCCACGGAGCAGTTGAGGGCGCGCGGCATTGTTCTGGAGCCGGCGTCACGCACGGTCTTCTGCAACGGTCGAGCCGTCGCACTGTCGACGCGGGAATTTGACCTGCTGCATGCCTTGATGCTGAACGCGGGGCGCGTGCTGTCACGTGAGCAGCTCGAGCAGTGCCTATACCCCTGGGGGCAGGAAGTCGGAAGCAACTCCGTGGAGGTGCATATCCATCATCTGCGCGTCAAACTTGGCAGCGACCTCATCGTGACCGTGCGCGGCGTCGGCTATATGCTGCCGCGTGACAATGCCGAAGCGCCATGACGCGACCGCGCTCGCTCCAAGGTCGGCTGGTGTTGTTGGTGCTTGGCGCCGTCGCCGGCCTATGGCTCATCACCGCATTGATCACGTGGTACGACGCCCAGGACGAGATCGATCAACTGCTGGACAGTCATCTAGCGCAAGCTGGTGCGCTACTGGTCATGCAGCACGCACAGGCCGTCGACGAGGACGATGAGCCGAGTCACGACCTGCCTGTCCAGCATCGTTACGCGCCCAAAGTCGCCTTTCAGGTCTTTCACGAAGGGAAGCTGGGCATCCACTCGGCCAACGCGCCGAACCAGCCGATGGTTGCGCCAGGCGAGCGCACCGCGTCCGGATTCTCTACGGTGCAAATCGGAGGCAATGCTTGGCGTGTCTTTGTAGCGCAGGGAGTCTACAAGGACATCCAGGTCTACGTTGGCGAGCGCATCGACTCGCGCACCGCAATCCTGTCCGCCCTCTTGCGCAACATGCTGTGGCCGATGGCGTTGGCGTTGCCGTTACTCGCCTTGGCCGTCTGGTGGGCGGTCAAGCGCGGGATGCTGCCGCTGCGCAGATTGGGTAACGCGCTTGCCGAGCGTGACCCGCGAGCACTCGATCCGGTCCGGATGCCCCATGCGCCGGTTGAGATGACGCCCATGCTCGACGCGCTCAACGCGCTCTTTGCCCGCATTCAGACCATGCTCGACGCCGAGCGCCGCTTCACTGCCGACGCCGCCCACGAATTGCGCACGCCGATTGCCGCAATCAAGGCCCAGGCCCAGGTGGCAATGGCCGCCGAAGAGGACGCCATGCGTCGCCACGCCTTGGTGGGAACGTTGGAAGGATGCGATCGCGCTGCCCATCTGGTCGACCAATTGCTGTTGCTTTCGCGTCTGGAAGCGAACGCCGGCATTTCGATTGAACCGATCGACCTTGGTGCGCTGGCTAGACAAGTGATGGCAGACATTGCGCCAATAGCCTTCGGCAAGAAACAGCGCATCGCACTAGAGAATCCGGAGCGCTGCATGGTCGCGGGCAACAGGGCGTTACTGGCCTCACTTGTTCGCAACCTGATCGACAACGCCATACGCTACAGCCCCGCCGAGGCACAAATCGTCGTGACGGTCGCGCACCGTAACGGAAGTGCCGCGCTTTGTGTGGAAGACAGCGGCCCCGGACTCCCCGCCGCCGAACAGCACCGACTTGGCGAGCGCTTTTTCCGTGTCGAGGGAACGGACCAGAGTGGTAGCGGCCTTGGATGGTCGATCGTGCACCGGATCGCGGCGGTTCACGGTGCAAGCGTAACGGTTGACCGCTCGCCGGGTCTCGGGGGATTGCGCGTCGACGTTATCTGGTCGAACCTCACATCCAGTGGGTCCGGAACCCACCAATAGGTCATGCGCGACTTCATCCCTTCATTGAAGTCATGAAGAATACGAGCCAGCGGTGCGACTCGGGGAGCGTCCCGATGTGGAAAACGGCTCCGGTCTCTCTCATGCGCAATCGCTTGGCAGCGGGGCTGCGCCATTGACCGCGCGCCGCTGCTCAACCTGGAACCCCATCCCCACGTTCACTGCTCGGACAATCCATGCAACAGATAAAAGAAATCGATCTTGAGATCGCCGCCGATTCCGAAGACAGCGTGGCCAAGCAGGCCGCTGCGCGGCGCAGCACCCTTGTGAGCGTCGCCGTCAATCTTGGATTGACGATAGCGCAGGTAGCGGCTGGCATGCTGGCCGGCTCGCAGGCGCTGATCGCCGACGCCATCCACTCCTTGTCCGACCTGATCTCGGACTTCGTGGTGCTATTTGCTAGCCACCATAGCCAGAAAGGGCCGGATCAGACACACCACTATGGCCACCAGCGCTTCGAAAATGCCGCTTCGCTCGTGCTCGGTCTGCTCCTGCTGGCGGTGGGCGTGGGCATGCTCTGGAACGCGGTACTCAAGCTGGAGCACGCCGAGGCTATCCAGCCGGTGCGGCTCATTGGCCTATGGGTCGCGCTGGGCGCTCTGGCCGCCAAAGAATTGTTGTTCCGCTACATGCTGGCGGTGGCAGAAAGGGTGCGTTCGAGCATGCTGGTCGCCAACGCCTGGCATGCCCGTTCCGATGCCGCATCGTCGCTGGTGGTGGCGCTTGGCATCGTAGGCAACGTGCTCGGGTACCGTCTGCTCGATCCAGTGGCGGCGCTTGTCGTGGGCCTGATGGTGACACGCATGGGCTGGCAGTTCGGCTGGGAAGCCCTGCACGATCTGATGGATCGTGCCGTTGATGAGGAGACCGTGGAGGCGATCCACCAGGTCATGCTCGCGACGACGGGCGTACTCGGCGTACACGACGTCAAGACACGCCGTATGGGCGACATGATTCTGGTGGATGCACACCTCGAAGTTGATGCGCGCGTCAGTGTGCGCGAGGGCCACGACATCGCACTGGAGGCTCGCCGCCGCGTGATGGAGCGACGCGATGTGCTCAATTTGATGACGCACGTGGATCCGGTCGATGTGCCCCTCTAGTCGCAGCCTTGCGCCACGTCTTCCTAAAGTGGAGCGAGTATCCGGATGCCTTCTTGTGCCTGCACGCCTCTGCATACTCGGGACACTGGCAAGCTGAGTGGATTGTTCTAGGTCGAGAACTCGAGTTGGGCCGCGTTCAATGTGGCAAGCAGCCGTTGAAGGTGCGATATCAAGAGGGGTACGACCACGAGTACTACATCATATCCCCCTGATCGACGGCCATCTAAAGGTCCATGCCAAGGCGTTCTTGAGGCTGGAGATCCTTGCGGGGCGCTGATTCCCCTTGGCCACCAGAAGCTCGCTCGCATGCTGTGCCTCGGCAATTGCTTCTTGTAGGTGACGAAGCCTATCGGAATGTCTTGCAGGGAGAAGAGCGGAGTTTAGTGCGGCAAGGCCCCGCAGTCTGCCGCGTGAGACGCAATCAATGGTGCTCTCTCTGGCGCGCGTCTTGTGTGCTAACTAACTGAAATATAAGGATTTTCCTATTTTCGGCATGCCGTGCTGCGTCAGAGAGTTCCACATTGAGTGACCAAAGTTCCAGATTCAGTGAATCTCGACATCGACAACAACTTCCGCTACGCCCGTTCTTGAAATCGTAATACCCCGTCCCTATAATTAGCACTCGCCGGGCAGGAGTGCTAACAAAACCTCCGGTCCCCGATGCTTTCCCGATGCGCCGCGCTCTGCGGCGCGTTTTGTGAATAAACACTCACTTTGCATTGAGGAGTTGTGTATGAACCTGCGTCCTTTGCACGACCGCGTGATCGTGAAGCGCCTGGACAACGAAACGAAGACCGCTTCGGGCATCGTCATCCCTGACGCCGCCGCTGAAAAGCCGGATCAAGGCGAAGTGCTGGCCGTCGGCCCGGGCAAGAAAGACGACAAGGGCAATGCGATCGCGCTGGACGTAAAGGTCGGCGACCGCGTGCTGTTCGGCAAGTACGCCGGCCAGGGCGTCAAGGTGGATGGTCAGGAAGTCCTGGTCATGCGCGAAGAAGACATCATGGCCGTGGTGGCGAAGTAAGCGGGCGCTCAGTCGCATTGGCTTACCAGTAAACCATTCCTCATTGCCTGCCCCGCGGATTCCCCCGGCGCAGGCAACATCCAAAGATTTCGGAGATTCTCAAGATGGCAGCTAAAGACGTAGTGTTCGGCGACGCCGCACGTGCCAAGATGGTCGAAGGCGTGAACATTCTCGCCAACGCAGTGAAGGTGACCCTGGGCCCGAAGGGCCGTAACGTGGTGCTGGAGCGCAGCTTCGGTGGCCCGACCGTGACCAAGGACGGTGTGTCGGTCGCCAAGGAAATCGAGCTGAAGGACAAGCTGCAGAACATGGGCGCGCAAATGGTCAAGGAAGTGGCTTCCAAGACCAGCGACAACGCCGGTGACGGCACCACCACCGCAACGGTGCTGGCCCAGTCGATCGTGCGCGAAGGCATGAAGTACGTTGCCGCCGGCATGAACCCGATGGACCTGAAGCGCGGCATCGACAAGGCTGTCGGCGCTGCCGTCGAAGAGCTGAAGAAGATCAGCAAGCCGACGACCACCAGCAAGGAAATCGCTCAGGTTGGCGCCATCTCGGCCAACAGCGACGAATCCATCGGCCAGCGCATCGCTGAAGCCATGGACAAGGTCGGCAAGGAAGGCGTGATCACGGTGGAAGACGGCAAGTCCCTGGCCGACGAGCTGGACGTCGTGGAAGGCATGCAGTTCGACCGCGGCTACCTGTCGCCGTACTTCATCAACAACCCGGAAAAGCAAGTTGTCCAGCTGGACAACCCGTTCGTGCTGCTGTTCGACAAGAAGGTCAGCAACATCCGCGACCTGCTGCCGATCCTGGAGCAAGTGGCCAAGGCTGGCCGTCCGCTGCTGATCATCGCTGAAGACGTCGAAGGCGAAGCCCTGGCAACGCTGGTGGTCAACAACATCCGCGGCATCCTGAAGACCGCCGCCGTCAAGGCTCCGGGCTTCGGCGACCGCCGCAAGGCCATGCTGGAAGACATCGCCATCCTGACGGGCGGCCAGGTCATCGCTGAAGAAGTCGGCCTGACGCTGGAAAAGGCAACCCTGAACGACCTGGGTCAAGCCAAGCGCGTTGAAATCGGCAAGGAAAACACCACGATCATCGATGGCGCAGGCGATGCCCGCAACATCGAAGCCCGCGTGAAGCAAGTGCGTGCCCAGATCGAAGAAGCGACCTCGGACTACGACCGTGAGAAGCTGCAAGAGCGCGTGGCCAAGCTGGCCGGCGGTGTTGCCGTGATCAAGGTCGGCGCTGCCACCGAAGTCGAAATGAAGGAAAAGAAGGCCCGCGTGGAAGATGCGCTGCATGCAACGCGCGCTGCCGTGGAAGAAGGCATCGTGGCTGGCGGCGGTGTTGCGCTGCTGCGCGCCCGTGCGCTGATCTCCGGCCTGAAGGGTGCGAACGCTGACCAGGACGCCGGTATCAAGATCGTGCTGCGCGCCATGGAAGAGCCGCTGCGCCAGATCGTCACCAACGCTGGCGACGAGGCTTCGGTGGTGGTGGCCAACGTCATCGCCGGCCAGGGCAACTACGGCTACAACGCCTCGACCGGCGAGTACGGTGACCTGGTGGAAATGGGCGTGTTGGACCCGACCAAGGTGACCCGCACCGCGCTGCAGAACGCTGCTTCGGTCGCTTCGCTGATGCTGACGACGGACTGCGCCGTGGCAGAACTGCCGAAGGACGATGCTGCTCCGGCAATGCCGGGCGGCATGGGTGGCATGGGCGGCATGGACGGCATGATGTAATTTGCCGTACCGGTCCTGGCCCGGCCATCCTTCGGGATGGCTGTTCCAAACAAAAAACCCCGTGGGTGCGAGCCTGCGGGGTTTTTTGTTGGTCGCTTTGTTAAGACGGTGTTAACGCTGCAAGGCAGTGGGCTTCGCTACAATCGGCCCACCCGCGAGCCTCAGCGTCGTCACGTATCGATGAGCGTCCTGAAGCGGGGCACGATAACAACTCAGGGAAGGGAAAACAGATGAACGACATCGCACGCGAGTCCGTCCTGGGCAGCGCCCCCGCTCCAGCTGCGCCGCAACCCTTGCGGCTGCGCTTTATTGGCAGCGGCTCGGAATACTTCCGCATCTGGATCGTCAACCTGCTGCTGACCATCGTCACGCTGGGCATCTACTCGGCCTGGGCGAAGGTCCGCACGCTTCAGTATTTCTATCGCAACACCCAACTGGCGGGGTCCAGCTTCGATTATCACGGCAGCCCGATCGCCATTCTCAAGGGCCGCGCGATCATTTTCGTGCTGGCGTTTGCATTCAACCTCCTTGGTCATTCGTCGCCGCTGTTGGGGCTGGCACTGCTTATCGTGATGGCCGCCGCGTTTCCGTGGCTGCTCGTGCGCTCGCTACGTTTCCGCATGGCCAATTCCAGCTACCGCGGCTTGCGCTTCGCCTTTACGGGCAAGGATGCCGAGGGCTACATGGTGTTTCTGGTGTGGCCGATCCTCAGCGTGCTCTCGCTGTACCTGCTCGCACCGCTGGCGCACCAGCGCTTCAAGCGTTTCCAGCACAAGAACACGCGCTTCGGTACCGCGCAGTTCGATTTTTCCGGCACGCCGGGCAACTTCTATGGCGTGTATCTGCGCACCTTCGGGCTGGCGATACTGGCGCTCGTGGTGGCCTCTTGCCTCGCGTTGCTACTGGGTGTGTCGTTGCACCGCGCGCCGGGAGTGGGGCAGATCTTCGGCTTCATCCTCATCGGCCTGTTCATGTATGCCGCGATGCTGTTCCTGACGCCTTATTTCCTGTCGCGCCTGCAGAACGTGGTGTGGAACCACACCACGCTGGGCGCGCATCGCTTCCAGAGCCAGGTGGGTGCGGGCAAGCTGTTCTGGATTTTCGTATCCAATGCGGTGCTGATCCTGATCACCATCGGCTTGTTCACGCCGTTCGCACGCGTGCGCACGGCACGCTACAAGCTCGACTCGGTGACGATGATCGCGGCCGGTTCGCTAGATACCTTCGTTGCCGGCGAAACCACCAACGTAGGCGCGCTGGGCGACGCCACAGTGGACTGGTACGACATCGATATCGCGCTGTAAACGCGCTGCAAGGCAGGGGCACCCGCTGTGATTCTCGCGACCTACTTCGACGGCCGTACCTCGCGCGCGCAACCCGTGCGTCTTGCTGTCGAGGCGGGCGAGGCGGTGCTGTTCGAGCCCGAGGGCACGGTGCTGCGCCGCGCGCCGCTCGCTACGCTGCGGGTGTCGGAGCGCGTCAAGCATGCACCGCGCTTGATCACCTTCGAAGACGGCGCGTTTTGCGAGATCACCGACCCGGCGGAGCAGACGTCGCTGAATGCGCTGCTGCATCGCACCGGCTATCGCGAAGGCTGGGTCGTGCGGGCGCAGAACAGCTGGAAGCTGGCGCTGGGCTCGCTGCTGGCCATGGTGGTGGTGCTGGCGCTGGGGTATCGCTACGGCTTGCCCTGGGGCGCCAAGGTGATGGCCGGCATGGTGCCGCAGCGTGCGGAAGCGCAACTCGGGCGCAGCACGCTCAAAGCAATGGACGAGCGCTGGTTGCGGCCCAGCAAGCTGCCAGCCGCGCTGCAGGACCGCATCCGCGCACGCTTTGCAGCACTGCACAAGCCGCCGCAGGCCACGCACACGTATCACATCGTGTTTCGGGACGCCGACATCGGCGCCAATGCCTTTGCGCTGCCCGGCGGCGATATCGTCGTGACCGACGCGCTGGTCAAGCTGGTGGGTGAGGGCGATGGTCTGACGGGTGTGCTGGCGCACGAGGCGGGTCACGTTGAATATCGCCATGGGCTGCGGCAGGTGATTCAGTCATCGGCCATTGGGGCAACGGCGGCGCTGCTGTTTGGCGATGTCTCGACGATTCTGTCGGGCGTGCCGGCGGCGCTGCTGACACTGC
Organism: Ralstonia pickettii; assembly: GCF_001699815.1. Lineage (GTDB taxonomy): Bacteria > Pseudomonadota > Gammaproteobacteria > Burkholderiales > Burkholderiaceae > Ralstonia > Ralstonia thomasii. Next base: position 46,339 of record NZ_MCGB01000007.1, read on the forward strand.
GCTATTCACGCGACTACGAGCGCGATGCCGACCGCTATGCCGCGTTGCTGCTGCAGGAGAACGGCTTATCCGTTGCCGCATTTGCCGACGTGCTGCAGGCGCTGGAAGACACGCATGGCGGCACGCGCAAGGCAGATGCCGCCAAGAAGACCGATGCCGCCAGCGATGACGATGCAGCGGCGTTCTTCTCGTCTCATCCGCTGACGCGCGAACGCATCGACACGCTGCGCCGTTTTGACCGCACGCACGGCGGCAGTGACAACAACGACGCGGACTGACGCGGCACGCACGCCGCTCGCCACGCTCGTCCAATTCCCGGCGCCTTCGTCATCCCTTTGATTGATTTCCCCTTTGCCTCACGCCACCAAGAATGGTGGCAGAGGGACGGGGGACATCATGCGACATGCTGAAACGGGCGTCATGAACGCATTGGCAGGTCTGCTGCCGCCAACGCTTGCGCAGCGGCTGCCAGATCCCATGATGGTGATCCGCGTGTTCCGCTTCGGGGTCTCCGGTGTTGCGGCCACCGGCATGCACGTTGCCATCGCCACCACGCTCATCAACGGCTTTTCTGCCTCTCAGGTGACGGCCAACGGCGTAGCGTTCGTCTGCGCCAACGTCTGCTCGTACCTGCTCAACGCGCTGTGGAGTTTCTCGGCCAAGCCGGGGCGCGCCAATTTCCTGCGCTTCTACGCCGTCTCACTGCTCTGTCTGGCGCTGACGCTTGCGATCTCGTGGCTGGCCCAGACGTTGGGCCTGAGCTACTGGGTCGGGCTTGCGGTCATCCTGTCGGTGGTGCCGCCGCTCACCTTCTTAATGCATCGGTTCTGGACGTTCCGCTAGCGGAGGGCAACATGGGCTGCCTGCACAAACCGCCCGCAATGCAAGCGACCAAGCGGCTTCGCGTTTCACTACTGAATCATACCTACGGCCAGTTTCGGACTGCGTCTGTGGCGGCTACAACTGACGATAAGGGACGGGGAAATCTGCAAGCGACCGGCGAGCCGCGGCAGGTAGTCGATACAACGCCCGATAGCCATTCACACCGGCGGAGGCGAAGGCATATGCGCACGCATACCAAACAGAGAGAACGCGGGGCGGTGCTCCCGATGGTGGGCCTGATGCTTGCCGTGTTGCTCGGAATGGCAGGTTTGGTGATCGACCTGAGCGGGTTGTTTGTGGCCAAGACGGAGCTTCAGTCAGCGGTGGATAGCTGTGCCTTGTCGGCGGCCCAGGAGCTGGATGGCGCCTCCGATGCGCTGACACGGGCAACGAATGCGGGTGGTACGTCCCCGGTTCTGTAGACAGTTACAGCGATCGAGTTGGGTGAGCTTCCTCGAAAGCCATGGGAGACAGGCCGCCATTGTGCCCGTGGCGGCGCTGTCGGTTGTAGAACACCTCGATGTAGTCGAACACGTCTGACCTGGCATCGTTCCGTGACGGATAGACCTTGCCCCGGATTCGTTCCTTCTTCAAGCTGCTGAAGAACGACTCGGCCACCGAGTTGTCCCAGCAGTTGCCACGCCGGCTCATGCTCACCTCCAACCCGTGTTCGCGGCAGAACCGCTGCCAGTCGTCGCTTCCGTACTGCACGCCCTGATCGGAGTGGATCGTGACCGTTCGCGTCGGCCTGCGGCGCCAGATCGCCATCAGCAGTGCATCCAGCGCCAACTCCCGCGCCAACGTCGGTTTCATCGACCAGCCGATGACCGCACGGGAGTACAGATCCAGCACCACCGCCAGGTACAGCCAGCCTTCGGCCGTGCGCAGGTAAGTGATGTCCGTGACCCAGGCGTGATCCGGCTCGGGCACGGTGAACTGCCGCTGCAGCCGGTTGGGCGCTACCACTGACGGTTTACCCGTCTTGTAGCGGCGGCGTTGCGGCGACCGCACCGAGCGTAAGCCGTTCTCGCGCATTAGGCGTGCAACCCGGTGCTTGCCGACACGTTCGCCGGCTTCGATGAGATCACGATGAATGTTGCGGCTGCCGTACACGCCGCCGCTGGCCAGATAGGCTTCTTCGATCAGCTTGAGCAAGCGTGCATCCTCAATCGACCTGGCCGAGCGGGGCTTGGCCAGCCAGGCGTAGTAGCCGCTGCGTTCGACCTTCAGGACCCGGCACATCGTCGTGATCCGGAACTCGTGCTGGTGCGCATGCATGAACCCGTACCTTGCCCTTACCCCCTGGCAAAGTACGCGGCGGCCTTTTTTAGGATGTCGCGCTCCTCCTCGACACGGCGAAGTTCGGCGCGCAGTTGTTGGTTCTCGCGCTGCAGATCGGCATCCTGCTGCGTCTTGCGTGCCTGCCGGCTGACCCCGCTGCGGCGAAGCCACTCGTACAGGCTGTGGCTCGACACCCCCAGCCGCTGCGCCACTTCCGCCACCGGGTAACCGCGTTCGGTCACCTGCTTGATCGCCTCGGCCCGGAACTCATCCGTATATCGCTTGCTTTTCATGCTTCCTCCAGTCTCAAAAACACCCTATCAGGTGTCTACAAGACCGGGGACGTACCAGGGGGTGACAGCGGGCAATGCCAACCGTGTTGTCTATCAAGCATCTTCTGCGTCGTTGGCCAATGCTGACGTCACGTTCAGCACGGCACTGAACGGCACCTACAGTGCGGCCGGAGTGGCGTCCAGTTCGTCCAGCTATGTCAAGTGCAAGCACTCAAAAAGTGGGATCACGGCGCGCCTGATCAAGTTCGTTGGCGGTGCCAACAGCTATGCCGTTGCCGCGCTGGCGGTCGCCACGCGTGTGCATGCGCAGAGCACGTGCCCGATTCCGGTCGCCTTGATCCCGAAAACCGGCGGGACGGCACCCAACTATGGTTTCCAGGTTGGTGAGTGGGTCAGCATGCTGTACTCAGGCGGCTCTACTACGCCAGGTGAGATGGGCTGGTACAACCTCGACGGCTCCACCAATGCCAACGAGACAAAGACCGAAATGGATCAGGGCTACTGCAATTCCAAGATCGGCGACCAACTGGGCACGCCTGGTGCGAAAGTGTCCGTTGACGACAATTGGAACGCACGCTTTGGCATCTACAAGAACAAGTCCAATGCGTCGCAACTGCAGCCGGATTTCACGGGCTACTCCTACACGTCCACCAACTGGACAAACACGGTGCCGCAGAACGCTTACAGCGGCACGCCGGCATCGGGTTCCGACAAGAGCGCTGCCAACTTCAAGAACAAACGGCTTGCCTACGCCAACTATGACGATACCGGTACGAGTGTTTCCGGCGGCGACAAGATCACCGGGCTCAACGTCAAGGGCGGCTACAAAAACCTCGCTACCAGCGGGAGCAGCGGCGACCTTGCCACCTATGGGGTGAACCGGCGCGTTGTCCTGGTGCCCGTCATCTCGTCCGCGTCAAAGATCATCGACTACGCCTGCATGCTGATGTTGCAGCCCATTGACGGTGTCCACAACACGCCGCAGTTCGAGTTCCTGGGCAACGCAGGGAGCGCCAGCAGCCCGTGTTCACCCAGTGGTCTGGCAGGCGGCAGCAAGGGCCCTTTGGTTCCAGCATTGGTGCAGTAGGAGCGAACCATGAAGACACGACAACGACAACATGGCGTGGCGCTGGTCGAACTGGCCATCATGCTCAGCCTGCTGCTGGCCATCACCTTTGGGATAACGGAGTTCGGCCGGGCCATCTACACCTACAACACCCTGGCAAAGGCCACACGAGACGCCACCCGCTACCTGAGCACGCAGGCCGCCGGCAACGCGACCTCCTATGCGACTGCAACAAATCTGGCGGTCTACGGCACGCCGACGGTTGGCAGCAAGCAAGCGCCGCTGGTCCCCGGGCTGACATCGAGCATGGTGTCCATCTGCGATGCGTCCAACACGAGCTGCACGTCCAACATTGCGCAAGGGACCAACCCGGCCATCAACACCGTCACCGTCACGATCTCGGGCTACACGTTCAACCCGGTGATCGACATGATGGCGTTCCTGCGATTCTATGCGGGCGGCAAAGGGTCGATCACTTCGTTCCCATTTGGGAACATCTCAGTGACCATGAGGCAGTCCTATGAATAAACATCAGAAAGGAACGACGGCGGTTGAGTTTGCCATTGTGGTGGCGCTCTTTCTGACGGTACTGCTTGGCATCCTCGACTTTGGGCGCATTCTCTTTACCTGGAACGCCGTGGGAGAAGCGACGCGCTGGGGGGCGCGACAGGCGGTGGTTTGCGGGCAGGGGTCGACATCTGTGTTGGGTAAGATGCAGACCATTCTTCCGACGCTCACGTCTGCGAATGTGTCGGTGCAGTGGTACGACACCAGTGGGGCGGTGAGTACCAGCTGTGACGCTACGAGCTGCGGTGGTGTTGCAGTCAGCGTGACCGGTATGACGGTGGCGCCTTATTCGCCGGCTACCTGGATTGGATTTTCACGGCTTGCCGTGCCGGGGTTTTCTACTTACTTGCCGCGGGAGATCATGGGGCAGGACCCTAATAGCAGTAGTGTCTGCTCCTGAGTCAGCTTCTTAATGGTGTGGGTCTGGCCCACTGTTTTTTCGGGGGATGGGCTTAGTGGTCCATCCCCTTTTGCATTTCCTGCCGGGCTTGACCGACTCTCTTGGTCTTGCCAAAGAAACTGAGCAAAAAAAGCGTGCCCGAGATGGCGAAAGACTCCTTGAATTTATGTCGCAGTGGAAGGGAAAAACTTGCTGCGCTCAGGCAGTTTCCGCTTCCTTTTCTTCGCAACAAAATCCAAGGCGCCATCAAGAGCGGGGACGATCAAATCGTATAGAGGTCGGCGCAGCTTTACTCGCCGTGTAGGTTGAGTTGATTCTTAGTTTCGGCGCCACGTTCAGCACATTAAAGAAAAAGGCCAGCCCATCGTGAGGTTGGCCTTGTCGTTTGGGCTGGCGTCCAGAGGGTTTGGTCTTTGATTTCCCCGCACGAGATGTCGCTTTGAATTTCTACAAACGGCCGGGAAAAAGGTGGGGAACTGTCCGAGCGAAGCGACTCCTCCCAACCTCTCCCGACTTACGCAAATCCAAGAGGCAGTCGCCGTCTCGGGCACGCCTTTTTTGCTCAGTTTCTTTGGCAAGACCAAGAGAGTCGGTCAAGCCCGGCAGGAAATGAAAGAGGGAATGGACCACAAAGGGCCACCCTGGCAGGGCGCGAAAGGAGGGCAAACCACCAAGCTCAACCCCGAAGCCGACGCACCACGAAGCCCAACCCCAAACGCTAAAGATACAAAGGAAAAAACCCGGCGCGCGTCCGGGAACAGGACCACCGCGCTAGCACATACGCCAGGTGATAGTCCGGGGGCCGTTACTACCAGTTATTTGCGCGCTCGCATGTCAGCCTCCCGAGGCTGTCATGGTCGGCAGCAGCACACGGTAGATCTGGATGAATGCTGGGCCGAGCAACACCAGAAGCAGCGTAGGGAAGATGAAGAAGATCAGCGGGAAGAGCAGCTTCAGCGCGATCTTGGCGGCCTGTTCTTCGGCACGCATGCGGCGCTTGGTACGCAGCATGTCTGACAACACGCGCAGCGAGTCGGCAAGGCTGGTACCGAAACGGTCAGCCTGGATCAGCATCGATGCAAACCGGTCGACGTCTTCCACACCGGTGCGCAGCGCCAGGTTGGTGAGTGCCTTTTCCTTCGGAAACCCGGAACGCAGTTCCAGCAGCGTGAGTTCCATTTCTTCAGCCATTACGGGGCAGCGCAGCGCGAGTTCGTCCGACACGCGCATCATGGCAGCGTCCAGGCCGAGCCCGGCTTCTACACACACCGTGAGCAAGTCAAGCATATCGGGAAATTCTTCAAATACATCTCGCTGACGATGCTCGACCTTGCGTGCCAGTGCCGCATTGGGCAGGTAATAGCCAATGGCGCTCAGCAGCCCCAGAACAGCGAGGACCACCTCCTGGTCGTGATGTTCCGGCCGGCTGCTCAGCACCAGCAGTGCCGCCAGCGGTAAGAGGATCGCGAGCACCGTCTTCACAGCAAAGTACAGCGACGGCGCCCACGGTTGCCGCCAGCCGGCATTCATGAAGCGGATGCGCAGTTGCGAGTTCTCCCAGCCATCTTTGGGCAACGACAGTTGCGAGACCGGCTTGGCCCACGTGGCCAATTTCTCTACCCAGGCATGGTCAGGGCCCCCGGCCAGGTCTGCACCCACGGTCTGACCGCCGATCTGTTGTATCCGCCCGCGTGCGCGGTTCGGAGAGAACAGGTGCAATAGCCCGAGCGCACCGCCAAAGGCAGCCACGAAGATCAGGACCAGGATGAAATATTGATTGGAATAGAGCGCTTGCATGATCGCCTCCCCCCAAGAATACGAAGTCACGTTGTGAGGTTCCCGTGCTGCATATCGCACGTCCGTCAGACCCGGATGCGGATGATCTTGCGCATCCAGATCAGGCCCATCACCATGTTGAACAGCGCCAGGCCGATCATCTTCAGGCCCATCGGGTCCGTCCATAGCACCTTCATGAAGTCGGGATTGACAAGGAGAATCATGCCGGCGGTGCAGAAGGGCAGCAGCCCGAGAATCCACGCCGACAAACGCCCTTCGGCTGACAGCACGCGGATCTTGTCGTACAGCTTCAGGCGCTCGCGCACAAGGTTGCCGATTGTGTCGAGAATCTCCGCCAGGTTGCCGCCGCTTTCGCGTTGGATTAGCACGGCAATCACGAAGTAGCGCAGGTCATTGACGGGCACCCGCTTGGCCAGGTTGGTCAAGGCTTCATCGAGCGATACGCCGTAGTTGATTTCTTCGAATGTAGTGTGGAACTCGGGACCCATGGGCTCCTTAATCTCTTGCCCGACCATGCCTAGCGCGCTGGCGAAGGAGTGGCCGGCACGTAGTGCACGGGCAATCATGTCCACCGCGTCGGGAAGCTGCGCCTCCAGCTTCTTCAGGCGTTTGCGCCGCTGCGATGCGATGTGCAAGACCGGCAGCGCAGACATGAGCAACGCGCAGGCCGTCACGATGCCAAACGGGACCGGCAGCAACGCACCTACTGCCAGCACTCCGGCGCCAGTCAGGATGGTGTATCCCAGGAGCTGCGCGACCGACCAAGCGCTGCCGGATTGCTCCAGCCAACGGTCAATCGTGCTCACGCGGGGGAGGCTCATCAACCAGCGCTGGAACTGGGGCGATTCGCTCAGCAGGCGTTTCTTCAGAATCGAGAGCTGTTCAGTGCCGATGTGTCCGCCCGCGGACAGCGCGCGGATGCGGGCATCAACGCGCTTGGCCTCGGGGCCGTGGTAGTTGTTCCACCACTGGTAGACCCCCTCGATGCAGAGTACGACGGCCGCGAACAGCAGGATTGCGAACGCGTAGAAGATTTCGTTCATTTAGGGTGCCCCCGTTTCTAGATCGCGCTTGGACCACACTGGTGGTGGCTCTGGCTTCAAGCCTTTAAACCTCAAAGTGCCTTTGCGGGTCAAAGGTCTCGTCTGGCAAGCCCACCCCGAACACGCGCAGTCTTTCGGCAAATTTCGGATAGACACCTGTGGCGCGGAAGTGCCCCTTGACGGAGCCGTCTTGCGCGATGCCCGTGCGCTGGAAGGTGAAAATTTCCTGCATGTTGATGACATCGCCTTCCATGCCGGTGATCTCCTGGATGCTGATGACTTTGCGGCGCCCATCCGTCAAACGCGCCACTTGAATGATCACGGTGATGGCCGAGGCGATCTGCTGCCGGATCGTCTTGGGTGGCAGGTTCAGGCCTGCCATGTTCACCATGTTTTCCATGCGCGTCAGTGCATCGCGCGGGGTGTTGGCGTGCACGGTGGTGAGTGACCCTTCGTGACCGGTATTCATGGCGTTGAGCATGTCCAGGGCCTCGCCGCCGCGCACTTCGCCCAGGAGGATGCGGTCTGGCCGCATGCGCAGGGCGTTGCGCACCAGTGCACGCTGCGTGATCTCGCCTTTACCCTCGATGTTGGGCGGGCGCGTTTCCAAGCGCAGCACGTGCGGTTGGCGCAGTTGCAGTTCTGCGGCATCTTCGATGGTGACCATCCGCTCGTCTGCCGGGATGAAGCCCGAGAGGATGTTCAGGAGTGTGGTTTTGCCGCTGCCCGTGCCGCCCGATACCAACACGTTCACCTTGGCTTGCGACAAGGCTTGCATCAGCTTGGCCATGGGCGGTGTGAGTGTTTTGAGATCGATTAGGTCCGACACCTGCAGCGGGTTGGTCGCAAACCGGCGGATCGAGAGCAGCGGGCCATCGATGGCCGAGGGCGGAATAATGGCGTTCACCCGCGAGCCATCGGGCAGGCGCGCGTCCACCATCGGGCTGGTTTCATCAATGCGACGCCCCACGCGCGAGACGATCTTCTCAATCACCTTCATCAGGTGTGCATCGTCGTAGAAGGTGACGTCGGTAAGCTCCAGCTTGCCGCGGCGTTCAACGTAGACCTGCTTGGCCGTGTTGACCAGGATGTCAGACACCGTCGGGTCCTGCAGCAGAGGCTCGAGCGGGCCGAAGCCAAACATCTCGTCATACACATCAGTGGTCATCTGCCGACGCTCGGTGTCATTGAGCAGCAGCTTTTCTTCGTCGATGATGTTGTTGACCAGGGTGCCGATCTCGTGGCGCACCTGCTCGATCGGGAAGCGGGCCAGCCGTTCCAGATCCACGCGGTCGAGCACCACTTCGTGCACGGTTTTCTTGAAGTCCCGGTAGGCGGGATGGCCCGCCACATTGTGGTGGTGCGGTGCGTGTCCGTTCATGGACAGCGGCCCGTGTTCCGGGCGGGAGAGTTGTTCGCGGATCGACATGATGGGCTCCGTCTGACTGGCGAAATGGACAGGAGAAACTCAGGCAATGTTCGGAGACGACGTCTTGGCCCGCGAGAAGAACTTGCTCAAGGAGAAACCTTTCTCTTGTGAAGCATGACGATCGTTCTCGCGCGCTGTGGCGAAGACGTTGCCTAAGGCCATGAGCGCCTTGGTCATGGCACTGCTGCGGTGATGCTGGGCAATGGGCATGCCCTGGCAGATGGAGTCATCCACCGCGGCCGCATCTTCAGGAAGCACATGGAAGAGCTTCTGTCCGAAGACTTGCTCCAGCGTGCTGCGTGGTAGCTCGTCGCGCTTGCCATGCCGGTTGACCAGGATGCGCAGCTTTTCGGGGGGGTAATGCAGGCCGTGCAGGATATCCAGCAGGCGCCGCCCCGTGCGGGCAAAGGCAATGGTCGGCTGGACCACGACGCAGATCTGGTCGCAGTGGTCGAGCACCGCAATCGACAGCGGGTTGATCGCCTGCCCGACGTCCACCAGGATAAAGTCGTAGATCGGTGACACCAGCGAGAGCACGTACTCGATCTTGTCCTTCTTGATCTCGCCCGCCTTTATCGGATCGCTGGCGCCGGCCAGGACGTCAAAGTCCTTGGCTACGCGTGTCAAGCACGCTTCCAGGAAGGCATCGTCCAGCCGGTCGACCTGTGCGCACACTTCGGACAGCGTGGCAGGTGGCGTCTTGTTGCTCACCAGAAAGTGCGTGTCGCTGAACTGCGTGTTCAGGTCGATCAACAGCACGCGCTTGTGTTCGTGTGCGGCCAGCGTATAGCCGACGTTGCTGGCGATGAAGCTGGAACCCGCGCCGCCCTTGCTGGAGATGAAGGCGATTACGCGCGCTTCCTCGCGCGTTCTCGGGGTGTGGTTGGTTTCCAGCCGCGTGAGCGCTGTCGTCAGTTGGGCGCGTTCCAGCGGCCAAGTCAGTATGTCGCTGACGCCTGCGCGCAGTGCGCGAATCAGGTCGTCGCGCTCCTGGGTTTGCGTGACGAGGATGCACGGCAGGTCGGCGAACTGCTGCCGCAGCAGTTCGATGCTCAGCATCTGGCTCGGGCCACCGCTCGGCTGGTCGATGATGAGCGCATCCGCGCCGCGCAGTTGGCAGGCATGCGTGGACAGGCTGCCCGGTGCAGCATGCAGGTGCATGACCTGGTAGCTGCCGGCGGCGGCTACGAGGCGCGCAAGGTCAGCCAGGCGTTCACCGTCTTCGGAGGCAATCAAGATCTTGAGCATGGCAAAGCTCCCCGTTCGATCGTGTGTTTTGTATGTCGTTGCATCGCGCCGCGCATGGGCTGGCCTCGTATCAGGCTGGCGATGGCGGGTGCAGCATGGGCACCCGCCCTGTACTGTCAGCGCGAGAAGCTGCCGGACATTCCGCTACCACCGTATCCACTGCCGCCGAATCCGCCGTACCCACCGCTGCCGGTGCCAGTACCCCCAGCGGGGAAGCGGGTCATCGAGCGGTCATAGTTGCTCATGGCGGCCACGGCGGCTTTGCCGTCATAGCCATCCAGAGCGGGCAAGCCGGCCGGTGCGTCGGGATTGATCACCTGTGCTTGCTTGACGCTGGTGACGGCCTCACCGAAGTGCTTGTCCCAGTTGGGTGTCGTGGTCATGCAGGCAGTCAGGGCCTGGCAAGCCAGGATCACGAGTGCGGCGCGTTGCAGGTATTTAAGATTGGTGTTCATGGCATATCTCCACATGGTTCCCGGGTTAGCGTGTCTGCGGGGTTGTGGTCGTGTCGGCCACTGCCGTCTGCCGGCCCTGCGTCTTGGTTCTGGCCTGGGCCAGCCGTGCCGCAGTGGCTTCGATTCGGGCAACACGCGCGGCATTGTCGTCCGTGGGCGCCGTGGCCGATGTTGTAACGGGCGCGGTTTCCCAAACCGGTTGCGCGGCCGCCGGTTTTTCGGGCGCACCGTTTGCCGGCTGCGTGGGCGGGGCGATGCTCACCTCAGTGCGTGGTGCAGGGATGACCGGAGCGACCGGTGCGGGCGCAACCGGAGCCGGCATCGGCGCCTGCGAGCTGGGGGCAGCGGGTGCGCTCGGTACCTGCGCAGGTACCTGCGGTGCCGTTGCAGGTGCGGCGGCCGTTGCTGGTTTGGCCGCGCGGTTCTTGGCGCCGGAGCCTTCCATGTTGCCCGTCAGGTAGACGGCAAGCTCGTTGGGCGTCGAGAAGCTGTCAGTCGGCAGCGGATACGAGGCCGTCTGCATTGGCTGCACCAGGCGCGGCGTGATGACGATGACCAGCTCCGTCAGGTCATGCTGGAACTGCGTGCTGCGGAAGAGGGTGCCCAGGACGGGGATTTCACCCGCGCCGGGCAATGCCTTCAGTGAGCCGCGCGCGTTGTCTTGCAGCAGCCCACCGATGGCAAAGCTCTCTCCGTCACGCATCTGCACGGTGGTGGAGGCGCGCCGCGTGGTGATGAGCGGCAGGATGGTCTGGCCGTTCGTGTTGGCACCGGTGACAGTTGCGCCCGTGGGCGAAAGTTCCGATACCTCCGGTGCCACCTTGAGGTTGATGCGGCCATTGGCCATTACGGTTGGCGTGAACTTCAGGCCAACGCCATACTCCTCCTCTTGCAGCGTGATGGTGGGAGCGCCACCTGAGCTGCTGCTCTGCGCAACCGGGATGTAGATCTTGCCGCCTGCCAGGAAGCTGGCTTCCTGGCCACTGAGCGTGACGAGATTCGGCTCGGCAAGGATCTTCACCAGGCTGTCGTTCTTTTGCGCATCCAACTCAACCTGGAAGGGCCGGTTGTTCGCCTTGTTGGCAAAGAACCCGGTAGACGAGCCGGTCAACAGGGAGGTCAGGAGGCCGCCGCTCCACGAGCCGAATCCGCCTTGGACATTGAGTGCCGAGCCCAGCTGGTTCAATAGGGTCTTCGACACTTCCGCCACCTTGACTTCCAGCATGACCTGCTGCGGTGTATCCACGATCATCATGTTGATGACGTTGGCACCGCCGGCGGCACCACCACCGCCGAGTGCACCTGCCGCACCGCCGCCCTTGTCCGCACCGCTTTGTGCAGAAGCTGCATAGGCGTGGGCGATTTCCATGGCTTGCTGCGCCGCCTGTGCGCTCGACACGTTGCCGGCCAGTACAAGGCTGTCTGCCGCGGTCATCACGCGAATCTTGTTTTCACCCGGCATCAGCTGCGCGAGCGAAGTCTGCAGGCCACCGGCATCGGCGTTAACTACCACATTGACGATGCTGCAGGCGCCGCTGCGCCCCTGCACGATCATGTTGGTGGTGCCCACACTGCGGCCCAGCAGATACATGGATTGCGGCGACACCATGGTGGCCTGCACCACAGCCGGATTGCCCAGCGTGCGATTGCGCACGGGCTCCGGCAGCGAGATGAGCGAAGACTTGCCAACCGGCACCACCACGCTGCTTTCGCCGCGCACGGCGCCCGTGCAGTTCGGCCCGCGTACATCGGCCACCGGTGCGGTCGCCAGCGCCGGGTTCATGCTGATCGTCATCTGCACCGGTGCGGATGCACCGGCGCGAGACTGCATCACGACCGGTGCTGTGGTGGACTTGGCTACGGCGCCTGCCTCCATGGCCGCTTGTGCTGTCGCATGCGTAGGCATGCAGAGCATGGCACCGGCGGCACTCGCCAGAATGAGCATGCGTGTGCTGCCGAGGACCTGTACGCCACGTAGCGTGACGTTGGCGCCATTGGTTTTTTGGTTCGTCTTCATATCTCCCCCCCCGAGGGTCTGCTGCACAAGGTAAAAATGCGGTTGATACGCTGTGGCTGGTTAACCTCGACTTGCGCTACGTGTTGTGTTGAAGGACTGTCAGGTGTGTGGAGGGTCAGAAGCATTCCATGCTGCCTTGCACGCCGGCCAGCACACCGATGCAGTCGCGCTGCCGGATCGGGCCCGAGGCAACGTGGCGCACCTTGGCGGTTGCACGTGTCGTGCTGACCATCACCACCTTGGGTGCGGGCTCGGCTGCGGGCGTGCCCAGCAAGGTGCCCTTGGTGGCGCCGCCGGTTGCTGTGGCGGCCACGTCGACTTGGTTGCGCAGCACCAGCGAGAGCGTTCCCACGCTGCGCGCCACATCGAGCTTCTCTGCCTGATCGGGTGTGACTTCCAGCGTCACCGCGTTGACGACCTTGGGCTGGGTATCGTCCCGGCTGACTTGCTGCGCGACTGCCAGCACCAGGATCTTTTCGAGCACGATCTTGGAAATGCTGTTGTTATTGTTGCTCGCGCTCTTCGCGTCTTCGTTGGTGTTGACGATCACGTCGACCAGGTTGCCCGGCAGCGCAAAGCCCGCTACGCCCACCACGTCATTCACACGTACGGTAATGGCGCGCTTGCCTTCCGCGATGACGGCGGAAAGCCCGCCCTTGGTACCGATGGGCGCGAGCTTGTTTTCCAGAATCGGTTCGCCTTTCTGCAGGCTGGCGCGCACCACGCGCCCTTGCAACGCCTTGGGGTCGTCAAACGTGCCCGGTGGCAAGCTGCCCGCCGGCCAGCTGACCGTGCGCAGCTGCTCATTGCCCAGCGGTTGGCCGAGGTCCATGTCGCTGGCGGCCACCACGACTTGCTTGACTGAGCTGGTTGACTGCTGAGACAGCCAACGTGATGCAGAGACAACGGCCGCGATCCCCGCTACCAATGCGACGATCAGCATCACGATTGCACGCGCGTTTTTCATGATGAGTTCCCCCTTCTGAGATCAATAGAGCGGATCGAATAGGCAAGGCTCAGGTGTGAGCCTGCTTGTCCTGCCGCCAGCCCATACCCGCACTCATGGAGTCGGTTGCCTTGAAATCTGTGTGCGAACAGAAGTAGATGTCCCACGCGCGGCGCAGTGCCTCTGCGGTTACCTCGGATGGGCCACCGTGGTACTGGACGGCCGAGGCCACCAAGCGCAGCAGATCGCGTGGAATGCAGGCCAGCAATGGTTTGCCGCTGACTTCGTGCAGCGCTTCGCGCAGATAATCGAAGGCGGCATCAGCGTTCTGCAGGCCGAGATCCTGCGCAGCGCGCAGGTAGACCTCGCGATAATCGGCCACCGAGAGCGGGCCCACGTAAAGCTTGCTGCCGAGCCGGCGCAGGAAGGCGTCGTCGCCCAACTGAGCCGGTTCAAGGTTGGTCGAGAAGACGGGCCACACATCGAATGGCACGGAGAACCGCACACCATTGCGCAGCGAGAACATGTCGACGCGGCGGTCCAGCGGCACGATCCAGCGGTTGAGCAGTTCGCTCACGCCCACTTGCTGGCGGCCAAGGTCATCGACGATGTAGATGCCGCAATTGGCCTTCATGTGCGGGGGCGCCTGGTAGAAGCCGGTCGTGCCGTCATAGCGCAGCTCCAGCATCTCTAGCGTCAGTTCGCCGCCCGAGAGCACCGCGGGCCGATGGCACATCTGCCAGCGGCGGTCCAGCGGGCGACGCGCCACGGGGCCGTCTTCGTCTTCCTGCGCTACGTGCACGAGCGGGTCGAAAATCTGGATGATCTCGCCGGCGATGGTGATGGCGTATGGCACCGGCACCGTGCCTGGCAGCAGCATCCCGAGGTGTTGGGCAAGATAAGTTTTGCCACCGCCGGCAGGGCCGTAGAGCATCAACGCACGGCTCGTGTTCAGCGCGACGCCCACATCGTCGAGCAGGTCCGGCGGCATGACGAACGTGCTGAAGGCGGCGGTGACATCAGTCTTGGACAACGAGGCGAACTGGATGGAGTGCCGTTGAACGGATTCAACATAGGCTTCCAGCGTGACAGGCGCGGCACCGACATAGCTGCAGCGCGCGGTGAATTCGGCAGCGCGGACATAGCCGGCGTCGGTTAGGTGAAAGCGCACGTCCAGGTCGTTGGCGCCACGGTGGGCGACTTCCAGCATGCGCTCGCGCACGGCGTAGGCGGCCACTTCATTGATGACCATGGCGGGGAGCTTGATGGTGTCCATCAGCATGACCAGCGTGGCGCTGCGATGCAGGTAGGCCACTTTCATGAGCAGGCCGAGCAGCAACGAGATGTCCAGGCCCGTTTCGGCCACGGTGCGCGGCAGGATGTGCCATGGGGCAGCAGGCTCGCGACGGGCGGCGTCCAGCCCGGTGGGCGATGGCACCGCCTCCAGCGAGCGCGGCGCATGTTGGGCGTGCCCGAATTCTGTGTGCTCGATTTTTTGGTCCCCGATCATCTTCATCACCATTTGGCTGAGTGAATACGAAGTGCGCGCCCAGATGTGCAAATCGCGCATCAGGCCGACGCAAACAGGACTGCAATCGTGCCGGCGGCAATCGCAACGCCGTACGGCAACGTGCCCACCGACCAAGAGGCATCGGCTTGCGGGGTGGGCGCGCCGGCTTCCCGGCTGACCTGCCCCGACGTCAACAGGACGTCGCGCAGGTTCCGGCGCAGCTGCGCCATGCGCTTATGCCGGAGGGTAAATAGCAGCGCCCAGATGCCGCCGATCACGAACGTGGCCATTGCAATCTCAAAGGCCATGAACGCACCAAGCCACGCGCCTACGGCAGCCATGAGCTTCACGTCGCCCGCAGCCATACCGCGCAGCAGATAGAAGGGCAGGAAGATCGCCAGGCCCGTAAGCCAGCCACACGTCCACTCCAGCGCGCCATTGCCGAAGCCATGGACTGCTACCTGCAACGGCAGCGCCGCAAGCCATGCACCGAAGGTCAGCCAGTTCGGGATGCGGCGATGCTGCGCGTCGATGGCCGCCGCTATCAGTGCCACGCCCATTGCAACGGGGCCAATCATTGACGAGAGCAGGGTGGCGTCGTTCATGGTGTCCTCGGGTTCTTTGGTGCGGTTGCGTGTTCAGTTCAATGAGGTCGGGTCTTGCAAAAGTTGTAGTTATTCGGTGCAGCGCAACATCACGGGATGGCCGCAGCGATCATTTCGTAGAGAGACTTCACACCGCTACCCAGCGCCACGACGGAGCCGAGAATGACGATCGCGATAAGTGAACCCAGCAGTGCGTACTCGATCGAGGTAACGCCTTGATCGTCGCGCAGCCACTTCCTGGGGTTGATTGGCTTATGCATGCTGGTCTCCTGCGTAGCGCCGGTAGCTGACCGAGTTGACAATCCGCTAGAGCGCGGCTGCAATGTTGGAGAACACCGTACTCAGATTCGTGCCGACGAGCTGAACGGAAGCGATGATCACCACGGCGATCAATGCCGCGATCAGGCCGTATTCGATCGCAGTGACAGCTTGTTCGTCGTACAGGAACTGCTGTAGAAGCGTGCTGTAGCGGTTCATGACAATC
This sequence comes from Ralstonia pickettii, assembly GCF_001699815.1. Taxonomy (GTDB): domain Bacteria; phylum Pseudomonadota; class Gammaproteobacteria; order Burkholderiales; family Burkholderiaceae; genus Ralstonia; species Ralstonia thomasii. The sequence continues at coordinate 62,362 of NZ_MCGB01000007.1, forward strand.
TCCCTTTGACCCTGTTAGAAGTTTTGCCCGTTGTTGCTGGAGCGTGGGTTGCCATGTTCATGGCAACCCACGCTTGCACTCGCTTGGCATGCATTGCTGGGCATCAATGCAGTGAGCCTCGCGTTTGCAACATCGGTGCACTTACAGTGCCGCGGCGATGTTGGAGAACACCGTGCTCAGGTTCTGACCCACGAGCTTGACCGAGGCGATGATCACGACTGCGATCAGGGCGGCGATCAGGCCGTATTCGATGGCGGTCACACCATCTTCATCACGGGCGAATTGCTTGAGTGCGTTGAGGTAGTTCATGACAATCTCCTTCAGTGGAAAAAATGCGCGTTCGAAAAGCCAGAATGAAAGAGGTCATGTCGGCGGCGCACAGATGGCACAAGCATGAAACGGCCAGCAGCCTTGGCTGCCGTCACCTGCCCGCAGGAACTCACGTGACACGCACCGTGCGGTGTCGCGCAGCGTGCTGTCCCGTGTGGGCGATGTGAGCGCGTTGTTGGTCGGCATTTGTCTCGATCCCTTTTTTTCAATTCGATGCTTTGAATTGGAGATTCCGTTTCGCTTCGCCTTCTGCTGTGAACTTGCTGCTCCCCGTTCAAGGCGGCGGTGACGATGTCCTGCGATCTGGCATAGGCAAGAGCTGGGCCACCCCCGTGCACTTCCATGTGCGACAAGGCTTTGCGGGCGATTGGCTGAATTCGAGGGCGCGTGCATGACGGTTGGTGCCCGCGTTCTCGGGGGCGGAGTTGCCAGGGGGAAACGCGTGGCGCGGCACGTCGATTTGGATGAGGCTACGTAGGGATGACGCAGCACAGGGGTGTCCTCATTCAAATGGACAGGTGGGGGGGTAGCGTAGTGGATGGTGGAAATCGCCGTCGGGTAGGCTGGGGGTCTGCGTCAGCCTCCTCACCGTGCCCCAGCCGAGGGTGTGTCCATAGCGGGGCGACGTTTCCGGATGGAAACGTTGATGGATCCTCCTGGCGTATCGCTCTGATGGTTGCGCGTAGCAAGGCTGTAGCCACAACGCATCGCGGGAAATGTCCCCGCGCTTCAGTGCTGAAACGTCGATGCAATTTCGACGCTCGGGCGGCGCTAAACACAGACCGCAGGCGCGTGCCCTACCTTGCCTTATCCGAGTGCACGAACAAGACTGGGCTCTAAGACCCGCCCGCGGCGTGAAGCTGTCGCGCGCGTGACGAAGCCCCACTCAGCGCAGCGCAGACATCGTGTGCCGCGCACCACCCGGAACCGACGCGAGGAGCAGCATGAGCCAGAGATCTGTGCGTCTGCCAGCCACGCGCAGCGCCGCAGCAGCAATTCGTGCAACCGTTGAGCATGCTGCTGGCCACTGGATCGATCTGGCCCGAGTGCGCGCCTACAGCGGTGCGCTGCTGGTTCTGTTCTGCGTGCTGCTGCTTGGCTGGGCCTGGACGAGCAATGGCTTTACCGATGTGACGATGGCGCGTCCTGGAACGGATTTCTCGGCGTTCTGGGGCGCCTCCTATCTCGCGCTGACGCAGGGCCCTCTGCAGGCATACGACGTGCGCCAGCTGACTGCGGTGATCGCCGAGCATGGAACGTTGGGAAGGGGGGCTGAGCTGATCCTTCCCTGGCTCTATCCGCCGACCTTTCTGCTGATGGTCTTGCCGCTGTCGTTGTTGCCGCTGACCTTGAGCTACCTGCTGTTCCTGGCCGGCACGGGGCTCGTCTATTTCAAATCAATCGGCATGTTGACGGGG
>NZ_MCGB01000008.1 GCF_001699815.1 Ralstonia pickettii
GTTTCTCGGCACTGGGCGAACGCTTTCTTACACGCCTGCCCCCGATGCCCATGCCTTCGGGAGCGATTGGCGAACCGTATCTGGTCGGGTTCTCGCCAGATGCCGCAGCGTCGCTCGGCATCACGCGCGCCGAACTCGACACCGCTGCGGGGCTGGCCGTATTCACCGGTAACGCCGTCGCCACCTGGAGCGACCCGCTCGCCACTGTCTACTCAGGCCACCAGTTCGGCGTGTGGGCAGGCCAGTTGGGCGATGGCCGTGCGCTGCTGCTGGCGGAATTCCAGACCGCCGACGGCCCCTACGAAGTCCAGCTCAAAGGTGCCGGCCGTACGCCGTATTCGCGCATGGGCGACGGGCGCGCCGTGCTGCGATCGTCCATTCGGGAATTCCTCTGCTCGGAAGCCATGGCAGGCCTCGGCATTCCGACCACGCGCGCCCTGTGCGTGACCGGCGCTGACGCCCCCGTGCGCCGCGAAGAGATCGAAACCGCTGCCGTCGTTACGCGCCTCGCGCCGTCGTTCGTGCGCTTCGGTCATTTCGAACACTTTGCGGCCAGCGAACAGCTGCCCCAGCTTCGTGCACTCGCCGATTACGTCATCGACCGCTTCCACCCCGCCAGCCGCAGCGAGCCGCAACCGTATCTCGCGCTGCTGCGCGAACTCGCCCGCCGCACCGCTGAACTGATGGCCGACTGGCAAGCCGTTGGCTTCTGCCACGGCGTGATGAACACAGACAACATGTCGATTCTTGGCCTCACGCTCGACTACGGCCCGTTCGGCTTCCTGGACGGCTTTGACGCCAACCACATCTGCAACCACTCGGACACCGGCGGCCGTTACGCCTATGCGCAGCAGCCGCAGATCGGCTACTGGAACCTGTTCTGCCTCGCGCAGGCGTTGCTGCCGTTGTTCGGCGAAGATCCCGACGTTTTCGTCAATTTGAGCGACGAAGCGCAGGCTCAACCCGCCATCGATGCCGCGCAAAACGTATTACTGACCTACCGCGACGTCTACGGCGCGGCGTTCTACGCACGTTATCGCGCCAAGCTCGGCCTCTCCACCGCACAGGACGCAGACGAGGCGCTCTTCGGCGATCTGTTCAAGCTCCTGCACAACCAGCGTGCCGATTACACGTTGTTCTTCCGCCACCTCGCCGACGTACGCCGCGACGACACGCCGGCTGCGGCAGAAGCGCGCACCGTGCGCGATTTCTTCTTCGACCGTGCAGCCGCAGACGTATGGCTTGCCGCTTATCGGCAGCGCTTGCAGGCCGAACCGCAATCCGACGACGAACGCGCAGCCGCCATGCAGCGCGTCAACCCGAAATACGTGCTGCGTAACCACCTGGCTGAAATCGCCATCCGCCGCGCCAAGGAAAAGGATTTCTCCGAAGTCGAAAACCTGCGCGCCGTGCTGGCCCGCCCGTTTGACGACCACCCCGGCTTCGAGCACTACGCGCAGCCCGCGCCGGACTGGGCATCGTCATTGGAAGTGAGCTGCTCGTCGTGAGCCGGCATGCCGACATGCGGGGCGCGTGATGCACCGGAACTGACGCCGTGCTCTAATCCGCGCCTGTCAGGATTGCCGCTGCCGCACGACAAAACAACGTCAGCCGCTCGATCGCTCCATCCCGCGGTTGCCGAATCCAACAAGGAGTCTCATCACCATGACCGTCAAGAAATCCGACGCCGAATGGCGCGACCAACTCTCCGACATCGAATACCGTGTCACCCGGGAAGCGGCCACTGAGCGCCCCTTCACCGGCAAGTACTGGGACCACTGGGATCGCGGCGTCTACAACTGCGTCTGCTGCGGCACGCCGCTGTTTGAATCGTCGACCAAGTTCGATGCGGGCTGCGGCTGGCCGAGCTATTTCCAGCCCATCAACGGCGAGGTGATCGACGAGAAGACGGACCGCTCGCACGGCATGCTGCGCATCGAAGTGCAGTGCAAGAATTGTGGCGCGCACCTCGGCCACGTGTTCGAGGATGGCCCCGCGCCCACTGGCCTGCGGTATTGCATCAACTCGGCTGCGCTAAAATTCGGCGATTGATCTTTCCCTAATCATCGTCCGTATAGGCCCGCACAAGCGCGTTCCCGCATGAAATTCCTGTTCGATCTGTTCCCGGTCATCCTGTTCTTTGCTGCCTTCAAGGTCGCCGGTATTTATGTGGCGACCACCGTCGCGATGGTCGCCACCGTGCTGCAGATCGCCTGGGTGTGGTTCAAGCACCGCAAGGTCGACGCCATGCAGTGGCTGTCGCTGCTCATCATCGGGGTGTTTGGCGGCGCAACGCTTATCTTCCACAACGAAACCTTCATCAAGTGGAAGCCGACGGTGCTCTATTGGCTGTTTGGCGTTGTGCTGTTGGGCAGCGTGGTGGTCGTTCGCAAGAACCTCATCCGCGCCATGATGGAGCAGCAGGTATCGCTGCCCGAAACGATGTGGGGCCGCCTGAACCTGGTGTGGGCGCTGTTCTTCCTGGTCATGGGCTGCCTGAACCTTTATGTGGCCTACAACTTCGACACCGACGTGTGGGTCAACTTCAAGCTGTTCGGATCGATGGGCCTGATGGTGGTATTCATCCTTGCGCAGAGTGTCTGGCTGGCGCGCCACATGCAGGAGCGCCCGGCCAACGCGGCCAACGATGCCAACATCGGAGACGACCGCTGATGGCCGCAGATCCGCAAGAAATTGAACGCCTCCTGCGCGAGGCCTTCCAGCCTGTCCAACTGGTCGTTGAAGACGACAGCGCCAAGCACGCCGGGCACGCCGGCGCAGCCTCCGGCGGCGGGCATTACAACGTCGAAATCGTCAGCGCGACCTTTGCCGGCAAGAACCGTTTGGCCCGTCATCGCATGGTGTATGATGCGCTGCACACGCTGTGGCCGGCGGCAATCCATGCGCTGGCGATCCGCGCGGTCACTCCCGAAGAAAACACGTAAGCGCATTCCACGCTCACTCGTCCTTCCCTCGAACGCAATCCCATGAAGATTTCCAGCCTCACTGCCAGCCTGCTGGCTGCTGCCCTTGCTGCGACCGTTGCTCCCGCGATGGCGCAAAACGCCGCGGTGGTCAACGGCAAAGCCATCCCGAGCGCCAAGGTGGACGCGCTGATCAAGAAGTCGGGCCAGCCCGAATCGCCCGAGCTGCGCGCCAGGGCCCGCGACATGCTGGTCGACCGTGAACTGATCGAGCAGGACGCGGCCAAACGCGGTCTGCTGGAGCGTGACGACATTCAGGAACAACTCGCTGCTGCGCGCCTGAATGTGCTCGTGGCCGCCGAGTTCGAAGACTACGTCAAGAACAGCCCTGCCACCGAAGACGAACTGCACAAGCAGTACGACAAGATCAAGGCGCAGTTCGGCAACGGCAAGGAATACCACGCCCACCACATCCTGGTGGACAAGGAAGCCGACGCGAAGGCCATCATCGCCAAGCTCAAGGCCGGCGCCAAGTTTGAAGACATCGCCAAGGCGCAATCGAAGGACAAGGGATCGGGCGCCAACGGCGGCGATCTGGACTGGGCGAACCCGGGCACCTACGTGCCGGAATTCTCGGCCGCTCTCACCGGCCTGAAGAAGGGGCAGATCACCCAGACGCCGGTCAAGACGCAATTCGGCTGGCACGTGATCCGCCTGGACGACACGCGCGACGCCAAGATCCCGTCGTACGAAGAGGTCAAGCCGCAACTGCTCGAGATGATGATGGGCGACCAGAACTGGCAACGCAGCAAGTTCCAGGCGATGCTGAAAGACCTGCGCGAAAAAGCGAAGATCCAGTAAGCAGAGCAGCCCGTTGGGGCAGTGAAAAAAGGGGCCGCGTGCCCCTTTTTGATTTGATGGCGACGTTGCATCGCACGCAATCGGAATCCCCTCCCTGCCCCAGGTTTTCTTTTGAAGTGTTTGCTGAAAAGCATTGCGATTTGGCCGATAATGTGCGCCCACGCGCGCCGGCATTGCACTGCTTCGGTGCGCTCAAGAATCAAGACAGTCTTACAAAACCAACCACGCCGGCACGGGCATATCCCGCCCGCCGCCAGAGCGAAACCACCCAAAAGGAAACAGGAGATCCTTATGTCCACGTTCAAGCACGCCTTCCGCATTGCCGCGCTTGCCGCCATTCCGATGGCACTGCTGCAAGCCGCACCGGCACTGGCCCAGGCCACCAAGTCGGTCGAAGTGCTGGCCATCGTTGAGCACCCGGCGCTCGACGCCATCCGCGATGGCGCCAAGGAACAACTCAAGGCCGAAGGCTTTGACGCAGGCAAGAACCTGAAGTGGGAATACCAGAGCGCACAAGGCAGCACGGCCACCGCCGCGCAGATTGCCCGCAAGTTCATCGGCGACAAGCCGGACGCCATCGTCGCCATCGCTACCCCGTCGGCGCAGGCCGTTGTGGCTGCCACCAAGTCGATCCCCGTCGTGTATTCGGGCGTGACCGATCCGGTTGCCGCACAACTGGTCAAGAGCTGGGCGCCGACCGGCACCAACGTGACCGGCGTGTCTGACAAGCTGCCGCTGGACAAGCAGATCGCCCTGATCAAGCGTGTGGTGCCCAATGCCAAGCGCGTGGGCATGGTCTACAACCCGGGCGAAGCCAACTCGGTCGTGGTCGTCACCGAGCTGAAGAAGCTGCTGTCGGCGCAAGGCATGACGCTCGTCGAGTCGGCAGCTCCGCGTACGGTGGATATCGCGCCGGCCGCCAAGAACCTGATCGGCAAGGTCGACGTGATCTACACGAACACCGACAACAACGTGGTGTCGGCGTACGAATCGCTGGTGAAGGTGGCCAACGAAGCGAAGATCCCGCTGGTGGCCGGCGATACCGACAGCGTCAAGCGTGGCGCCATCGCTGCACTGGGCATCAACTACTACAAGCTGGGCCAGCAGACCGGCAAGGTCGTCGCCCGCATCCTGAAGGGTGAGAAGCCGGGCGCGATTGCGTCGGCCGGCAGCTCCGACCTGGAGCTGTTCGTGAACGAAGGCGCAGCCAAGAAGCAAGGCGCCACCCTGTCGGCGGACCTGCTGAAGGACGCCAAGGAAGTCATCAAGTAACTCGCAAGGCGCCGGGCCGGCCTCCGCCCGACGGAGCCGGCCCGGCGCGGGTCTGCCTGCCCGAGCCCCAACGCGGCTATCCGCCGCATAATGGCCGGGCGCTTACGCTCCTACCCATAAGCGTCCCCGTTCATTGCACACAGGCCGGTGCCCAATCACCGTGCCCTACTCTGTCATGTCACTGTTTTCATTGCTCGGCGCCCTGGAGATCGGTCTGATCTTCAGCCTCGTGGCGCTCGGGGTGCTGATCTCCTTCCGCATCCTCAACTTCCCTGACCTCACTGTCGACGGCAGCTTCCCGATGGGCGGCGCTGTGGCGGCCACGCTCATCGCTGGCGGACACGATCCGTTCATGTCGACGCTGGGTGGCACGCTGGCCGGCGCAGTTGCCGGCTTCATTACGGGCTGGCTCAACGTACGCCTGAAAATCATGGACCTGCTCGCCAGTATCCTGATGATGATCGCGCTGTACTCGGTCAACCTGCGCATCATGGGCAAGCCGAACGTGCCGCTCATCTCGGAGCCGACGATCTTCTCGCTGCTGCAGCCGGAGTGGATGCCCGACTACGTGTTCCGACCCGTACTGCTGGGTGTTGTCGTGGTCGTCGTCAAGCTGCTGGTGGACTGGTTCTTCTCGACGCAGATCGGCCTGTCGCTGCGCGCGACCGGTGCCAACCCGCGCATGGCACGCGCGCAGGGCGTCGCCACCGGCGCGGCCACGTTGGCCGGCATGGCGCTGTCCAACGCACTGGTGGCGCTTGCTGGTGCGCTCTACGCGCAAACGCAGGGCGGCGCCGACGTGTCGATGGGTATCGGCACCATCGTCATCGGCCTGGCTGCCGTCATCATCGGCGAGACCGTGCTGCCGGCACGCCGCCTGGTGCTGACCACGCTGGCCGTGGTGGTGGGCGCGATCCTGTATCGCTTCTTCATCGCCCTGGCGCTCAACAGCGATTTCATCGGCCTGCAGGCGCAGGATCTGAACATGGTGACCGCCGCGCTAGTGGTGATCGCGCTCGTGCTTCCCGGTGTGCGCCGCAAGGTGTTCGGCAAGCTCGCCAAGAACGGTACCAAGGGGAACTGACATGCTGAGCGCACAAGGACTCACCCTCACCTTCAACCCGGGCACGCCGATTGAGACGCGCGCGCTGCGCGGCCTGTCGCTGGAGATCCCGTCGGGCCAGTTCGTGTCCGTGATCGGCTCGAACGGGGCCGGCAAATCGACGTTCCTGAACTCCATCAGCGGCGACCAGCTGGTCGACTCGGGCCGCATCACCATCGACGGTGAAGACGTCACGCGCAAGACCGCGTGGCAACGCGCCGACAAGGTCGCCCGCGTGTTCCAGGACCCGATGGCCGGCACCTGCGAAAACCTGACCATCGAAGAGAACATGTCGCTGGCCATGTGCCGCGGGCAGCGTCGCGGTTTCAAGTTCGCGACCAACCGCAAGTGGCGCGAGATCTTCCGCGAGCAACTGCGCCGGCTCGACCTAGGCCTGGAAAACCGCCTGACCGATCGCATCGGCCTGCTCTCCGGCGGGCAGCGCCAGGCCGTGAGCCTGCTGATGGCCTCGCTGCAGTCGTCGCGCATCCTGCTGCTGGATGAGCACACCGCCGCGCTCGACCCGAAAACGGCCGCCTTCGTGCTGGAGCTGACCGCCAAGATCGTCTCGGAGAGCAAGCTGACGACGATGATGGTGACGCACTCCATGCGCCAGGCGCTCGACTACGGCGACCGCACGGTGATGCTGCACCAGGGCAACGTGATCCTCGACGTGCAAGGCGAGGAACGCCGTGGCCTGGACGTGCCGCACCTGCTGCAGAAGTTCGAGGAAACGCGCGGTGCCAAGGTGGACGACGACGCGCTGTTGCTGGGCTGATCCCGCTCCTGGGCGTCAAGACGACGCTCAGGGCCGGCACCGCCGCCACATCACACACAGATCGGGCTCCCTTAGCGGAGCCCGCGACATTTCCGCTCCATGACCAAGGCCCGCCGCCCTGCCATCAGCATCGCGCCCAATCAGCACGCGGACGACTCGCCAACGCTGTCAAAAGGCCAGCGAGCATTCAACGCGCTGATCAAGCAGATCGAGAATCGGCGCAAGCGGCTGGCGGATTGGGAGGCGGTCACCGTTCAGTTCCAGCGCCGATATGCCGGCGAGTTCTTGCCGCTGGAGCGCAGCCGCATCGCATTGCAGATCCGCTTTGTGCGCAGCCTGGACCAGGTCTACGAGCACGATGCCTTCACCAAGGCAGAGCGCCGCAAGATCTGCGCGCTCATCATCGATCTTGCACGAGACCTGATCGATGAAGACGCGAGCCTGAAGGCGCTCTACAACAAGTACAGCGGCACAGACTTTGACCGGGAAGCCGCGATGCAAGCCGCGGAGATGAAGGCAAGGCTGGAGGCCGCACTCGGCGTCGGCCTGGGCGACGACGCGGATGTGCATTCGGAAGAGGCGCTACTGCAACGCGCCCGCGAGCACCTCGCACAACGGGCTGAGAAAAAGGCCGCCGCCGCAACCAAGCGTGAAGCCCGCCGGGCCGCGCGGAAGAAATCTTCGAAGCAACTTGCGGCAGAAGCACAGGAGGCAGACGAACAGGCGCAGATCAGCCTGTCCATCCGCGAGGTCTATCGCAAGCTCGCCAGCGCCCTGCACCCCGACCGTGAAACCGATCCGCAGGAGCGGGACCGCAAGACCGGCCTCATGCAGCGCGTCAACGAGGCGTATGACAAGAACAACCTCCTGCAACTGCTGGAATTGCAGCTGGAGCTTGAGCACATCGACCAGCACTCGATCAACCGGATCAGCGAAGCGCGGCTGACGCACTACAACCAGATCCTGAAAGACCAGGTGCGGGAGCTTGACCGGCAAATCCATCGCGTCGAGACGACGTTTCGATACACGTACGGGTATCAGCGGTTCGAAGCGCTGCCGCCGGACGCCGTCTTGCAAAAACTCGACCTCGACATCGCAGCGCTGCGCCAACAGGTGTGCAATATCGAGCAGGACCTTGCCGCCTTCGACGATTTCCGCGACGTGCGGCGCATGCTGAAATCCCGCTCGACGCTCGACTGACGGCCTGCTGGGCCGCACGCCGATCCAGCAAAAACGGGCACCCGAAGGTGCCCGTGTCCGATACAGCGATCGGTCGATCAGAAGCGGTGCTGCAGGCCTACCGTCACGCCAACCTGGTTGTTGCCATAACCCGCCACGTCGCGCGACAGGCTCACGTTCTGGCCGTTCTTGGCCTTGGCGTAACCGGCAGACAGGTACGCCGTGGTGCGCTTGGACAGCGCGTACTGGCCGCGCACGGAGAACAGGATCGGATCGGCATCCGTACCGTCCTTGATGTTCTGCTTGTACACCGCGCCATACAGCGTGAAGGCCGGCGTCACGTCGTAGCTGGCGCCCGCCCAATACATATCGCTGCGCTGGCTTGCGGCAGCCGTCGTGAACGCGCGCTTGTAGTTGCGATAGCCTGCGAAGAGCTTCAGTGCACCAAAGTCGTAGCTGGCACCGGCGTGAATGCTCTGGATGTAATCGGTCGTGTCTGCCGGCGTGGTGCTCGTGCCTGCGCCGTTCTGGCGATCCCACGTGAGGGCTGCCGAGAAGCCGCCCACGCTGTAGCCGACGCCCAGGTCGTACTTGGAGCTGCTCTTGAAGTTGCCGGCTGCCTCGCCAAAGCCCACGGTGGCTGCTCGCGCTCGATGCGTGGCTGACGTATTCGCGCGCCATGACTGCGGCCAACGCCGCGTTTGACCGCACGCTCGAAGCGTCGCTCAAAGCCATGCGCGAAGGCGTGCGACTGCGCAACAAGCAATTCGCCATCGACCTGCCCTACCTCGCGCTGGAAATTCTGGAGTCGGAAACGGGCAGCAGCATCTTCTACCGGATTGTCGATACCGGGGGCGGCACACTCACTGGCTACGACGATCTACCCATGCCGAGCGGTCGGCACCCCACGGCATATCGCACCGTCTTCTACGACACGCTCTTTCGCGGCAGGCAGGTACGGATTGCCGCGCAGCTGTTGCCGGTGCGCGATGCCCTGTCGGCCGAAACGCATGTCATCTGGCTGCTGGTGGGAGAAACGTTGGAGCCGCGCGAGGCGCTAGCCCACGAAATCTTGGCGGGCCCATTGCAGCAGGAGGTGCTGCTCGTGGTGCTGGCCGTCTGCATCGTCTGGTGGGGCGTGCGGCGCGGCCTTCGACCGCTGCGGCAGTTGAGCGAAACCGTGGCCGGTCGCGGCACCGATGAGCTTGCCCGCTGCCGCAGCAGGGCCTGCCGGCAGAAGTCACCCTGCTGGTCGAGGCCATCAATCAGTATGTGGCGCGCCTGCTGCGCATGGTGCAGGCCCGCAAGCGCTTCTTTGCCGATGCCGCACATCAATTGAAGACGCCGCTGGCCGTGATCCAGGCGCAATCCGAACTCGCCCTGCGCGAGCCCGACGGTGACCGCATCCGCCGCCACCTTGAGCCGCTGCACGGCACCGTGCGCCAGGCCGCGAGGGGCGTGCAGCAACTGCTCTCGCTCTCGCGCCTGGAAACCGACAGCGGCTACGCACCGCAACTCCAGCCGCTGCGCCTCGACACACTGGCCGGCGATGTCGCGCTGGAACTGGCATCCGTTGCACGCAGATCCGGCGTCGACCTCGGTTTTGAAGGCGAACCGGTGACAGTGGCCGGCGAGTCGCAGTGGCTGCGGGAGCTGATCGGCAACCTGCTCGACAACGCCATCCTCTATGCCGGAAACGGGGCGCGCGTCACGCTGCGGGTCAAGCGGCAGGCGATGGCGATGCTGGGCGAGGGGGCGGTGCTGCAAGTGGAAGACGATGGCCCCGGCATTGCCGTGCCCGAGCGCGACGCGGTATTCGGCCGTTTCTATCGCGGCGCGGCATCGGAAGGCCACGACGGCAGCGGGCTGGGTCTGGCGATCGTGCGTGAGATCGCCCGCCTGCATGGCGGCACGGTCGCGCTGTCGGAAACACCCGGCGGAGGCTTGACCGTAAGCGTCTGCCTGGCGCTTGCATTGGCCGAAGAGCATCCTGCCTGAACGCCGGTTGCTGCACGACAACATTGTTTTCGTAGCGCTCGCGCGTTCCACCGAACACCGTGCACTGTTTGTGTACCGACGCGGCGCACCATTTTCACGCCGATTGAGCGGCCCTCTGTTCCGGCCAAATTGGTTCCATCCGCGCTCTGTTATGCCCGCCGCACGTGTGCTGGCATACGACCTAAACTCAGACACATCGGCACCACCACACGATCGACCGCCGAGCTTGCTCGGGCAAGGCATCCGGGGTTTTCCCTATTGTGGTGCCACGGGCCCGCGCGCCCGTGGGACGTGCCTGAGCGGCTGCCAAAAATGGCTCCATCAAATAACCGGGATTGGGTCCACTTGGCAGAACAATGAGCCGCTATAGTCCATCAACAATTCGTCACAAAACAGCATGTGGACCGAGGCAGATGGATCGGGAAACAGCACAACGGGCTGCATGAGCGCAAGCCAGCGAATGCAGTCTGCAGCCGACAGGGCTCAGGCTGGATGACCGACATGGTATGGAGGAAGCAGCAATGAAGACCGACGACGTGATCGTCAGCTTTCGCGGTGTACGCAAGACGTATGACGGCGAGACCCTCGTGGTCAAGCACCTGGACCTGGACATCTACCAGGGCGAGTTCCTCACCCTGCTCGGCCCCTCCGGCTCGGGCAAGACCACGTGCCTGATGATGCTGGCCGGGTTCGAATTCCCGACCGGCGGCGAAATCCGCCTCGAAGGTGCGCTGCTCAACAACGTGCCGCCGCACAAGCGCAACATCGGCATGGTGTTCCAGAACTACGCGCTGTTCCCGCACCTGACGGTGGCGCAGAACGTGGAATACCCGCTGACGGTGCGCAAGATCCCCGCCAGCGAGCGTGCAGACCGCGTGCACAAGGCCCTGCAGATGGTCCGCATGGAAGGCTTTGCCAAGCGCTACCCCGCCCAGCTCTCCGGCGGCCAGCAGCAGCGCATTGCCCTGGCCCGCGCGCTGGTGTTCGAGCCCAAGCTCGTGCTGATGGACGAGCCGCTCGGCGCGCTCGACAAGCAACTGCGCGAACACATGCAGTACGAGCTGAAGTCGCTGCACGAAAAGCTCGGCGTGACCTTCGTCTACGTGACGCACGACCAGGGCGAGGCGCTCACCATGTCCGACCGCGTGGCCGTGTTCGACAAGGGCATCGTGCAGCAGCTCGACACGGTGGACAGCCTCTACGAACGCCCCTGCAACGAGTTCGTCGCCAACTTCATCGGCGACAGCAACACGCTGCGCGGCACCGTCACCCGTGTCGACGGCGACTACTGCGAACTGCAACTGAACGACGGCGCCCGCATCATGGGCCGCAATATCGCCGGCGCCAATGTGGGGGCCGCCGCCACCGGCTGCATCCGCCCGGAGCGCATGCGCCTGGCCGAAGGCGCCTCCGCCGCCTGCAATGCGCTGATGGGCCAGACGCGCGGCCTCGTCTACTTTGGCGACCACGTGCGCATGCGCTGCGCCCTGCCCGATCAGCCCGAATGTTTTGTGAAGGTGCCGCTGGGCACGCGCGCGCTCGAAGGCTTCGCGCCGGGCGCGCCCATCCAGCTTGAGTTCGCGCCTGAACATCTGCGCGTTTTTGCATGACGCACGCGGGCAGCCCTGCCCGCATGCCTCGACCACACGTTGTACCCACACGCCAATAAGAGGAGCCAGGAATGAAACACATCACAAAGACGCGTCTGTCCGTGCTTGCCGGCGCATTCGCCATTGCATTCGGCGCGCACGCTGCGGAAATCACCGTTGTGAACTTCGGCGGCGCCAATGGTGACGCGCAGAAGGCCGCCTTCAACAAGCCGTTCGAGGCGCAGACCGGTAACAAGGTCACCGTGGTCGAGTACAACGGCGAGCAGGCCAAGATCAAGGCCATGGTGGAAGCCAAGCACGTCAACTGGGACGTAGTGGAAGTCGAATCGGGCGACATCGGCCGCGGGTGTGACGAAGGCCTGTTCGAGAAGCTCGACTGGAGCAAGATCGCCAAGAAGAGCGATCTGATCCCAGAGTCGCCGAGCACTTGCGGCGTGGGCTTCTTCGTGTGGTCGACCGCGATGGCGTACAACGCCGACAAGCTCAAGACTGCCCCGACCGGCTGGGCCGATTTCTGGGACGTGAAGAAATTCCCGGGCAAGCGCGGCATGCGCAAGGGTGCGCGCGGCAACCTGGAATTCGCGTTGATGGCCGACGGCGTGCCGGTCAAGGACGTCTACAAGGTGCTCGCCACCAAGGACGGCCAGAACCGCGCGTTCAAGAAGCTCGATCAGCTCAAGCCGAACATCCAGTGGTGGGAAGCCGGCGCACAGCCGCCGCAGTTCCTGGTGGCGGGTGACGTGGTGATGTCCACCGCGTTCAACGGCCGCATCGACGCCGCGCAGCGCGAAGGCAAGAACCTGAAGGTGGTCTGGAACGGCAGCATCTACGACCTGGACTACTGGGCCATCCCCAAGGGCACGCCCAACAAGGCGCTGGCCGAGCAGTACATCGCCTACACGCTGTCGCAGAAGCCGCAGCAGGAATACGCCAAGCACATCGCGTACGGCCCGGCCAACGTGGCGGCGATCAAGGCGCTCGACGCCAAGACGCAGGCCAACATGCCGAACTCCCCGGAGAACGCCAAGAACGCCGTGCTGCAGAACCTGCAGTTCTGGACCGACCACGGCGACGAGCTGGAACAGCGCTTCGCCTCGTGGGCGTCGAAGTAACCGCATAGCGGTGTAACGCAGTGACCGCGCGGATGCCTTGCAGGTTTGGCAAGGCATCCGCCGGACGAATTCCCGTAGCGATGGCGAGGCAGCATTGAACACCATGACGATCGCGGCTGAATCGGTTCCGGAATCGACGGCCAAACTCAAACGCGAATTGAAGAGCGCTGAGGCGCGCAGGCGTGCGATGGCGCTGGCGCTGGTGGCGCCGCTCGCCATCTTCCTGCTGCTGATCTTTGTCGTGCCGATCGGCGCCCTGCTCACGCGCGCCGTGCAAAACCCCGAGGTGGCCGACGCGCTGCCCAAGACAGTCATCGCCCTGAAAGACTGGGACCGCAAGAGCCCGCCGGCCGACGCCGCCTACGCCGCGCTCGCCGCAGACCTCACCATCGTGAGCGAAGGCGAAGCGATGGGCGCACTGGCCCGCCGCCTCAACACCGAAATCCCGGGCTTCCGCTCGCTGGTTGCAAAGACCGCGCGCGCCATGCCGCTGGCCGATGATCAGGGCAAGGCATTGACGCTGACACCCGGCCATATCCGCGCCAAACTCCTCGAAGTCGACGAGCGCTGGGGCGATGTCACGTATTGGCAGGCCATCGCCAAGAACAGCAGCCGCACGTCGCCGTTCTATCTGCTGGCCGCGCTGGACCACCGGCAGGATGCCTTCGGCCAGATCGAAGCGACCGACCCCGACGAGCAGATCTACGTGACGGTGTTCATCCGCACCTTCGTCATCAGCGCGATGGTGACGTTGTTCGCGCTGCTGCTGGGTTATCCGCTCTCGTACTGGATTGCCTCGCTGCCGGAGCGCCGCGCCAATCTCGTCATGGTGATGGTGCTGATCCCGTTCTGGACGTCCATCCTCGTGCGCGTGGCGGCGTGGATCGTGCTGCTGCAGACCGAGGGCCTGATCAACCACGGCCTGATGGACCTCGGCATCATCAAGGAGCCGCTGGCGCTGCTGTTCAACCGCGTGGGCGTGTACATCTCGATGACGCACATCCTGCTGCCGTTCATGATCCTGCCGCTGTACAGCGTGATGAAGTCGATCCCGCCCACGTACCAGCGCGCGGCAGTGTCGCTGGGCAGCCATCCGTTTGCCGCCTTCTGGCGCGTGTATGTGCCGCAGACGTATCCGGGCATCGGCGCCGGCGCGCTGCTGGTGTTCATTCTCGCGCTGGGCTACTACATCACCCCCGCACTGCTGGGCGGGCCGAACGACCAGATGGTCAGCTACTACGTGGCCTACTTCACCAACGTCACGATCAACTGGGGCATGGCCTGCGCGCTGGGTGCGCTGCTGTTGCTGGCGACGCTGGTGCTGTATGCCGTGTATGGACGCTTCACGCGGCCCAAGGTTCGCGTTGGTTGAACGGAGCCCATCGAAAATGAAACTCACCAAACCGATGTTCGCCCCGCACACCTCGCTCATCGAGCGCATTTGGTACTTCGCGCTGCGCGGCCTGGCCGTGCTGACGCTGCTCTACCTTGTGCTGCCGGTGCTGGTGATCGTGCCGCTGTCGTTCTCGTCGAGCACGTTCCTCTCGTACCCGATTCCGAGCTATTCGCTGCGCTGGTATCAGAACCTCGTCACGTCGGACGAATGGCGCATGGCCGCCAAGAACAGCTTCATCGTCGCGCCTGCCGCCACGATCGTGGCAACGGTACTGGGCACGCTGGCCGCCATCGGGCTGAACAAGGCCGACTTCCGTGGCAAGGGCCTGCTGATGGCGGTGCTGGTGTCGCCGATGATCGTGCCGGTGGTGGTCGTGGGCGTTGGCATGTATCTGTTCTTTGCCCCGCTGGGCCTGGCGAATACGTATATCGGGCTGATCCTCGCGCATGCGGCGCTGGGCGTGCCGTTTGTGGTGACGACCGTGCTGGCGACGCTGCAGGGCTTCAATCACAACCTCGTGCGGGCAAGCCTTTCGCTGGGTGCCAACCCGGTCGTGACGTTCTTCCGCATCACCCTGCCCGTGATCGCACCGGGCGTGATTTCCGGCGCGCTGTTTGCGTTTGCCACCTCATTTGATGAGGTGGTGGTGACGCTCTTCCTGGCGGGTGCCGATCAGGTGACGCTGCCACGCCAGATGTTCACAGGCATTCGCGAGAACATTTCGCCGACGATTGCGGCGCTGGCGACGATCTTGATTGTGTTTTCGACTTGCCTGCTGCTGACGTTTGAGTGGCTGCGGGGGCGGGCTGCGGCTAAGGCGGTGGCGTAAGCGGTTTGGGTTTTGGTTGTTTTCTGTGGTTCATTCCCTGTTTCAGCCCCGGCAGGGGGTGAAACAGGGAATGCGCTGCTGTCCCAAGCATCAAGCCCCAAGTTCCCACACCTCGGAACTCAACACGCGGGGCTTTTTGCTGGGCACTTCCAGTTCAGAACTCGACACGCGAAGCTCTTCGCACGGCGCTCAGAGCTCGGCAGTTGGCGTTCTGAACGCCATGCCCTTGGACGGGCGTGCTTAGAGGAACATCCCGCCCGAAGCTTCAATACGCTGCGCATTGATCCACCGGTTGTCCGGCGACAGCAGCGAGGCCACCACGCCGCCAATATCGTCCGGCACACCAGCGCGTCCCAGCGCCGTATTGGCCGCCACCATGGCATTGAGGCCCGCGTTGTCGCGCACCGCACCGCCACCAAAGTCCGTCTCGATGGCGCCCGGCGCCACCACGTTCACGGCAATGCCGCGCGGGCCGAGTTCCTTCGCCAGATACCGCGTCAGCACCTCCACCGCGCCCTTCATTGCCGCATACGCGCCGTAGCCCGGCAGCGCAAAACGCGCCAGCCCCGACGAGATATTGACGATGCGCCCGCCGTCAGCCATGAGCGGCAGCAGGATCTGCGTGAGGAAGAACACGCCTTTGAAATGCACATTCATCAGTTCGTCGAACTGGGCTTCAGTGGTTTCGGCCACCGTGGCGTGCACGCCCACGCCGGCGTTGTTGACGAGGTAATCGAAGCGCTCGGCCTTCCACTGCGTCAGCACGCCGTGCACGGCCTCGGCAAAGGCGGGGAACGTGGCGATCTTGCCGGTGTCAAGCTGCAAGGCAGCGGCACGGCGGCCCTGGGCTGTCAGTTCGGCGACGAGGGCATCGGCTTCAGCGCGGTTAGTGCGGTAGGTGAAGATCACGTCGGTGCCGCGCTGGGCCAGCTTCTGCACCATGTTCTTGCCAAGGCCGCGGCTGCCGCCGGTGATGATCGCGATGGGGGTATGGGTCTGCGTCATGGTTGCTCTCCGGTTGGGTTTGGGATGGGTGTTGAACACCGTGAGAGCATGGTATTGAGCGATAAATAAAGAATAAATCTCGCTTATCCTATCGCTGTGTTTGCTCACAGATAACAATCAACCCACCCGCCATGTCTACCAACCGACTCGAAGCCATGCAGATTTTTGTGCGCGTGGCCGAACTTGCCAGCTTCACGCGTGCGGCAGAAGCGCTGAGCATTCCCAAACCGGCCGCCTCGGTGGCGGTGCAGCAGCTGGAAACGATGCTCGGCACGCGCCTGCTGCACCGGACCACCCGCAAGGTGCAGCTTACGCAGGACGGCCAGACGTTCTATGAGCGCTGCCAGGATCTGCTGGCCGACATGGACGAGCTGCAAACGATGTTCCGCCAGAGCCCGCAAGCCCTGCGCGGCCGCCTGCGTGTCGACATGCCGGTGGGCGTTGCGCGCCGCATCGTCATCCCTGCCCTACCCGCGCTGCTCGATGCGCATCCCGAGCTGGAAATCGAACTCTCCAGCACCGACCGCCGCGTTGACCCTGTACGCGAAGGCTTCGACTGCGTATTGCGCATCGGCGCGCTGACCGACAGCAGCCTGATCGCCCGCCCGCTCGGTCAACTGCATCAGGTCAACTGCGCGAGCCCCGCCTACATCGCGCGCTATGGCATGCCGAGAACGCTCGACGAGCTCGACCGCCATCGCATCGTCCACTACGTGCAGACGCTGGGGACGAAATCGCCTGGATGGGAATACACGGTGGACGGCCGCTCCGCCTTCCGGCCGATGAAAGGCGCGGTGACCGTCAGCTCAGCCGAGAGCTACGACGCTGCGTGCCGCGCGGGGCTGGGGATGATCCAGGCGCCGGTGTACGCGGGGCTGTCGTCGGCGATTGCGGACGGCACGCTCATCGACGTCATGCCCGACTTCCGGCCCCCGCCGATGCCGGTGTCGCTGGTGTACCCGAACCGGCGGAATCTGCCGGTTCGGGTGCAAGTATTCATGAACTGGATGGCAAACCTGTTGGCGACGCACCTGGAGACGGCATCGAGCGGGCGATAGTGAGCGCGGTCACTGCGCCGGCTTATCGCTACGCTTTTTCAGGTTGGCGCGCAGTGCATCGCTCATCGGCATGTCGAGGTTTGCACCGGCCGGCGGGATGGGCGACTCGAACCATTTCTTGTACAGCGCGGTGAATTCGCCGGATTTCATGAGCCGTGTGATGGTCGCATCCACGAGCCGCTTGAAGGCGGGGTCGTCCTTGCGAACCATGCAGGCGTACGGCTCGACCTGCAGGGTTTCCGCCACGACTTCCAGCGCAGCGGGATTTGCAGAATTGGCACGCAGGCCGTACAGCAGCACGTCATCGAGCGCCAATGCCGTCGCTCGGCCGGTTTCGACGAGCTTCAACGCGTCTGCGTAGTCCTTGCCGGAAATGATCTGGACGTCGATGTTGTGTTCTACGGCAAACTTCTTGAGCACCTTTTCGTTCGTGCTGCCTGCCGTGCTCGCGACGGTCTTGCCGGCCAGGTCCGGGTAGTTTTTGATGCCCGAATCGCGCTTGGTCAAGAGGCGCGTTCCCGCGTAGAAGAAATTGATCGAGAAGGCCACGTCCTTGCCGCGCGCGCTGGTGTTGGTGGTCGATCCGCATTCGAGGTCGTAGGTGCCGTTCACCAGCAGCGGGATCCGATTCGTGCCGGTCACCGGAATCGCGTCGACCTGCAGAGACGGCTTCTTCAGCCGGGCGCGCACATCGTCGACGATGGCTTGCGTCAGGTCGACGGAAAATCCGACCGCCTTGTTCGGGGCCAGCAAGTAGCTGAACGGAACCGCCGCTTCACGGTAACCAACCGTGATCTTGCCTGCTGCAGCGACCTTTTCCAGCGTCTGGGCGTGGATGCCCTGCGCCGCCACCGTTAGACCCGCCACGACAAGCGTGGAAGCGAGTGTGTGTCTCGTGTTCATTTGCGTCTCCATGGATGCGTCCCGCACTCTGTAGGCTTTTGGCAGCTACAGCGCCCTCCCTACGGAATCTAGGCGCAACCCCGTTCTTGCCATTGATGCAGGTCAACATGCCGGACCCGTGTGGCTCAGCATGAAAAAAAAAGCGCCGAGTTGCCCCGGCGCGTTGTTCATCGTTCTGTCCAGCGTGCGCATTGGCACGCCCTATTCCGTCAGAACCTGTGATTGACCCGCACATACGCGGACTGCGTAGACACGTGGCTCGTGTTGAGGGTCGCATCCACGCCCAACGACACCGTGGTTGCCTTGGTTGCCTGAAGCGTGACGCTGGCACCGGTCGTCAGGAACGAACGCGGCAGATCGGTGCCCGGGGCGGTGAACGCGGTGCCGTCCTGGCTCTGGACCTGGACGACGCGCCCCGCGTTCATCAGCTCGTGCGCATAGCCCACGCGAAGCTGCACGTTGAGCGGGCGCACATCACCGAAGGCCTTGTCGAGCGTGACGCCCACATACGGCTGGAGACTGCGCGCGCTGTCCGGACCGACTTGCAGGTTCTGGCCGTTTGCGCCGTTCTCGCCGAAGCCGCTGCCGCGCACATAGGCATAACGCATGCCGACGTGTGGCGCGAGCCGGATGCCGCCCATCTCCAGGGGCAAGCTGGCCTGCGTGGCGGCGGTGAATTCGTGCGCCAGATGGTCGCCCTCAGCGGTACCCACACTGCCAAACGGCCGCTTCTGCGAGAGGAAATCGAGCCCATAGCCCACGGTTGCCGATAGATCGACGGCGCCCATCGGCTGCGCGCCGTAAAGCGCCACGCGCAACGTGTCGATGGTGCCCGATGCGCCGGTGGTGTCTTCGCCGAGCGTGGTGTGCGTGTAGCCGCCCGCTACGCCAACGGTGGCGGCACCCACGCGGCCCTCCGCGCCCGCGAGGAACCCATAGGCATGCGTGAGGAAGCCCGGCGCATTGCCCGACCCACCCACCTTCGTGCTGGAGCCGCTGGCCGTGACCCACACATCTTTGGAACCAGCCAGGGCATCCTGCGGCCCAGACACCCGACCGAGCAGCGCCGCGTTGGCGCCCTGTGCCTGCAGCAGCGCTGTCGTGCCCTGCGCCGTGTAGATGGTGGTCTTTGTCGGCGCCACGACGGTCGGACTGCCTGGGTTGCCGGGCGCTGTTGCTTCAGCAAGCAGCACGTCGACCGCATTCCTTCCGTAGTCCACCGATGTCTGTAACGTGCCGAGGTTGGCTCCGGCCGTTGCTGTGTTGACGTTTGCGAAGCGCCCCGTCACGCCACTGACTGCGCTCAGCACGGTGTAGCGGCGGGCGGTATAGGTACCTGGATCGAACACGATGGCCAGCGAGCCGCCGAGCGCTGCCGCACCGCCCACGCGCAGTTGCGCTGCGTCCGTGGGGCTGACTTCGATGGCGAGCATCCCCGTCGAGCCTTGCGTGTAGTTGCCGCCCACGGAAAGCGTTCCGATGGAGCCGCCCGGCGCGACCACCCCGCTGCTGCTCACATCGCCGGAAACCGTGCCATGGCCGCGCAGGGTGCCCAGCGCGTTCACCAGGACATTGCCGCCAAGCACAGCACCGGCGTTCGCTGCATCGCCAACGGCCAGGGTGCCGCCCGCTACCGTGGTCGACCCCGAGAAGCCGCTGCTGACACCGTTGAGCGTGAGCGTGCCCGTGCCCTGCTTGATCAACGCGCCGTTGCCGCTCAGGCTGCCGCTGAAGGTTTGGGAGGAATCGTCGGCCAGCGTAAGCGCGCTGCCGTTCAGCACCACGCGGCTACCAGCTACGCCGGAGAGATACGCCACCGTCTGGTTGCCGCTAGCAGACAGATCGAGTGTCGAACTGGCCCCCGTGAGCGTGACGCGCGTAGCCGAAGCCAGGCGGCCGGCACCCGACAGCGCCAGCGTGCCGGCGTTGATGGTCGTTGCCCCGCTATAGGTGTTCACGCCGGACAGTGTTTGCGTGCCGCCATTCAGCGTGAGGCCACCCGTACCGCCGATCGCGCCGCTAAACGCGCCGCCTGCATTGGCCAGCGTGAGTGTCCGGCTGCCCAGGGCGACCGCGCCCGAGCCGCTCAACGCGTTGATGGTGGCGCCGGCGGTCGTCCCGGAAATATCGAACGAGCCGTTGTTGACCACGCCGCTCGAGGCCGCAATGCTGCCGCCCCCGGTCAACGCCAGTGTGCCGGCGTTGATCGTCGTCGCGCCGGTAAAGCCGTTCGCACCCGACAGCGTTTGCGCGCCATTGGCGACCGTGAGGCCGCCCGTCCCGCCAATCGCGCCGCTGAACGTGCCGGCTGCGTTGGCCAGCGTGAGTGTCCGGCTGCCCAGGGCAACTGCGCCCGTGCCGGTCAATGCGTTGATGGTGGCGCCGGAGGTCGTCCCCGAAATATCGAACGTGCCGTTGTTCACCACACCGCTCGAAGCGGCGATGCTGCCCGCGCCGGACAACGCGAGCGTGCCCGCATTGATGGTCGTGCTGCCGGCATAGCCCGCCGTGCCCGAGATGGTCAACATGCCGGCCCCGGCCTGCACCAGGTTGCCGGCGCCGCTGATGGTGCCGGCGTACGTCACCGCGTCGCTGCGGTTGAAAGCCAGCGTGCCGTTGTTGACGATATTGCCCGCCACCGAGCCGGTGGTCGCACCGTTGCCGATCTGCAGCGTGCCGGTGGTGATGGTAGTAGCGCCCGTGTAGGTGTTGTCGCCCGTCAGCGTGATCGTTCGACTGCCGGTGACGCCCACGCTGCCCGCGCCCGATATGACGCCTGAAACAACGAGATTCGTCGTGGTCGAATCGAGCGTGACACGCGACGTGGCGTCGCCCAGCGTGACGTTGTTGGACAGCGAGAGGCCTGCACTGCCGGCCGTGATCTTGGCGGCTGCGCCCGCCGCCACGTCGAGGTTGCCGATGATGTTGGACCCCGTCAGCAGTTGCAGCGTGTTGTTCGTCCCATTGAACTGGATGGCAGCCGCCCGCGTGACACCGTCGCTGTACAGGCCGCCGCTAATGGTGCCGCCATTGACGATGACGTCACCGTTGGTAATGACACCCACGCCCGCGGCACCGCCATTGCCCGCACCGCCGGTGATCGTGCCAACGTTGGAAAGCACGTTGAACCCGGCAGCCAGATTGACGCCCGCGCCGCTGGCACCGGCCGTGCTGCCGCCGCCACCACTGGCACCGCCTACACCGCCCACGATCGACCCAATGTTGGTCACCTGGGTACCGGAGCCCAAGGTCAGCAACCCGTCGCCGCCGCCACCGCCGCCGCCCGGGTTCCCGGCAGAACCTCCGTTGCCGCCGTTGCCACC
>NZ_MCGB01000009.1 GCF_001699815.1 Ralstonia pickettii
TGACTCACTTTCTTTGTCTTGCCAAAGAAAGTAAGCAAAGAAAGGCGCGCCCGATGCGGCGACAGATTCCTTGAATTTATGTCGCAAGGAGGGGAAGGGAAAACTCGCTGCGCTCAAACAGTTTCCCTTCCTTTTTCCTCCTTGCAACAGAAATTCAAGGCGCCGCATAGGGCAGGAAAGTCAAAGACCAAACCATCTCATGCCCGCCCAAACGACAAGGCCAACCCCGCGATAGGTTGGCCTTTCTCTTTTGACGTTGAGCCCTTGATGGCGCCTTGAATTTTTGTGAGCGAGCGGATCAAGGAAGGAGGCCTGTCTGAGCGAAGCGAGTTTGCCTCCTTCCC
>NZ_MCGB01000010.1 GCF_001699815.1 Ralstonia pickettii
CCGGAGGCCGCACGCGGAGCGCAGCCCGAAGGGCGAGCACCGAACGGGTGAGGATTTCAGGGCGCAGCCCGGCCCTTGACCGGAGAAGCCCGGCCGGAGGGCACCATGACGACGAATAAAGGCGCGAGGTAGTGGTGGGGTGCGGCCCCGCGCGTAGCGGATTCAGCGCACCAGCGCCGGCACACCACGGATCAGATCCACAGCCTGAACTTTCGCGCGCGAAAGTTCCTCGGTGCGGCCTTCAGGCCGGGCAAGCGGAGCGCGCAGCGCCGGCACGGCGCGGAGGCGTCAGGGATTGACGCCCGAAGGGGCGAGACGCCGCAGGCGGCTCGATGCGCAGCACGAAAGCCCGGCCCCGCAGGGGAGACGCCCAGGGGTCACGCTTGCGCCTCGATCTGCCCATGCACAGCAGCACGCAACGACTCCAGCGCATCCAGGAACCGCTCGGCCGCAACGTCAGCCGCCCACGGCTCCCACGGCCGACAACCGTAGATTTCAGCCAGCGGATCGACATCAAGCACCGGATGCACGATGCCCAGGACATCACGCACTTCATGAGCTGCCCAGCCAATGCAATGCACAGCCTCGGAAGCGGCCGCCACCGAGTCGGCCCGCTTGTGGACGGCGTGCGCTGCCGGCGACCAAGCGCGCAGCTCGTACCGTTCCGAAACCGCAGCCATCAGGCGAGACGAAACAGCACGGAAGGAAAGGCCCAGCACGTCCTTCAACGGAGAAATGCAATCGAACCCAAGGAAACCTTCCTCGGCGTCGTGTAGAAGCTCCAGGAGCGCGTCAGAGGCCGGCAAAGGGGTGTCGCTCCACAGCCGGCGCAAAGCGAGCACCAGGAGCGAATGCTGGGCCACAGAGAGGGGCAGGGGCCATGATGATTCCCCACCCCAGCGGTACGTCCTCGCCAAACGCAAGGCAAGGTCACTGTCGAGCCACGCGCCGGGATCGGGATTGATGAGGTCGAGGCGACGGCCAGAAGGAAGCCGAACCCACGCGCGCGCCTTTGCCTGCGTCATCGGCCGCCTCGCAAGATCATGAAGCCGCCCGAATAGGCGATCTGGAAGCGGTTGAGCACGTCCATCCCCAGCAGCGGAGCGGAAAGGCGCTCCAGGACGGCGATAGCCGCACCCTCAACGGCGAAGGGGCCGACGATCACCGTGTTGGCCGCAGTGATGCCACCACGTTCACGGCCTGCGGCCGTGTCAAAGGATGTTGCGCGGCCAGCGCGGATGCCAGCATTGCGGGCGAGCTTGACCGGCAGCGTCGTGAAGCGCGCTCCGGTGTCCACCATGAAGACCACGGGAAAGCCGTTGACGGCCCCGGCGATGTAGTAGTGGCCGTCCGCAGCGCGCGGGATGGAGTAGTCCCCATTGCCCAGGCGCTGCGCCGGCTTGACCATCACGGGAGAGGCCGCCGCAACGTCTAGCTGGTCGCCGGGGTAGCTCTGGCCGTCATAGACGATGTATTCGCGCTGCTGCGCGTGCGATGTTCCAATGGCAAGGCAGGCCATCAGTGCCACAAGGGCGCGAGTAGCGTTCATTGCCAACTCCAGCGATAGAAGCCAGTCAAGTGCGCGAAAATAGCGGCGTTCGCGGCACTGGCCAGCCAGGTGAAAAACAGAAAGGAAGCCTTCCGCGACTTGTGGCGGAAGGCATGTTGACCAATCAAGGCACCGGGCCAGCCGCATAGCAGCGCGATCCAGTGCAAAGACTTTTCAGACCAGCGCCAACGGTCAGCGACGGCCGCTGATTTGTCGAGGCCGTAGGCCAGAAAGGCCAAGTTGCTCATGAGCGCATAGGCCCAAGCGTAGTGAGGCCGGATACGCCCGGCGATGCTGGCGACAATTACGCCCCCAAGGAACACCGTGCCCAGCGCAAAAGCGGCCCAGCGATGGGCGATCCAAAAGCGATCCGCCAGTGACAGGCCCGGCGCGTTCATTTCGCCAAAGCAGGATCAGCGGAGAGGCCCAGGGCCACAATCAAGCCGGCAGCCTCCTGCAAGCCCGCAAGGGACGACTGGATGAGTCGCGCCGGCACCAGCTCGGCATCCTCGGCCGTGGCTAGCACGGAGCACTTCTGTTCCGTGCTGCCTTCCTTGCGCGTCAGGTTGACGACATTGCGCTGACGGTAGCGCCACGTCTCGCAGCGCGACAGGCATTTGCCGTCCGGGTCGCCGGCCGTGGCCGCGTTCACCGAGTCCTGCGCGCCGGTTGCATTCCCGACATTGGATGCAATCGTGCCGATCAGCATGGCCAGCGGGTTCAGCGACAGCATCACGGAGCCGCCCCGGCCGCTTTTGGTGGCCAAGGGTGCGGGGTTCTCGGCATAGTCGCCCACGCGAACCTCGGCGGTACGCCGGGTCGCGGGGCGCAGCGCCTGGAAGGCACCATCCAGCTCGTACACCACGTCAGCCTGTTCGCGGGTGTCCACCAGCTCGAAGCCGCTGGAGGCCAGCGAAGCCCGCGCGGCGGCCGTCAGCTTTGGGCTGGCCAGGAATTCGATGAAGACTTTGCGCCCTCGATCAGCAGTCAGGTCGATGCGCCCGGTGATGGCCACCTTGACCTCGGCGGCCGTGGCGGCCGCTACAGCAGCCGGAGCATCGTCGGGCACCGCTTCAGAACTGGCCAGCGCAGGTAGGGTGCAGCCGGCCGCAGCGGTCAGAAGCAGGTAAAGCGGAAGGTGACGCATGTTTTCCTCCTTGTTGTTCTTGATGTTCAATCGTCTTCTCGGAAATGGGTGGTGGAGAACAGCAGCGCCGATCCGCGTTGCTCGATCTGCACCATCCCCAGGATGTTCATGCCCAGCAATGCAGGGCCGTTCATGGTGGGCATGACGGCAACCTGGACGTTATGGGCACGGAAGGAACCGAAAACCACTTCTGCTACCGTGGCGACGCATCCGAAGACCTCGCCGGCCGCCGTGCTGAACTGGCGAGGTTCGCATGATGTGATGCCCAAGGGTTTGGCCAGCGAGCCAGGAACGGATGTCACGCCCGCGCCGGTATCCACAATGAAGGTGACAGGCTGGCCGTTGATGCTGCCCGGCGTCTCATAGTGCCCGCGCTGATTCTTTGGCACGCTCATGGTGGCCACGCGCGGCGGCTCGCCCGCTCGTTGTGCGGCCGTGGCGGCAGGCTTTTTGCCGAAGTAATCGAAGGCAACAAAGCACAGGAACCCGATCCCGATCCAGACATAGGCGATGCCGGCGAGGCGCGGCCTTGCCATGTAGAAGGCCGCACCGGCCACCATCAGGAGGCACAAGACCGGATGGCTCAACACGAAACCTTTGAGCCATTGGGTCGTCATCAAGAGGGCGTCGTGTGGAGTCGCCCCATGCGCTATTTGCCAGATCGCGCCCGCGACAATCAGAAAGGCGTAGGGCAGCGCATTGGCGATGACGAACTGCAAAAAGGTGATACGGGGTTGGTCTGCGCGAACCTCGCGCGAACCGCGAAACACCTTCGGGTCATAGTAATGATCCTGCATGGTTTTCGCGGCCCGCTCTCGATACCAATCCCGGTCATCTGCGCTCATGGCCAGCTTTCACTTACTGAAGACCACGGCCGGCACTGGCATCACCAGCTCAACCTCTACGCGCCGGTTTGCGCTGCGCCCAGCCTCGGTGTCATTCGAGGCGACAAAGCAGGTCACGCAGTAGGAGACTTTCAGCTTTCGGGGGTCAACGCCACCACGGGCAAACGCGGCGCGCACAGTCGCAGCTCTTGCGATGGCCAAGGCGCGATTGCCGGCCACGGTGCCGGTCGAATCAGTGCGGCCACGGATCAAGACGCGCTCGGCCGTCATGGCCAGTGGCAGCAGCTCGGACAAGCTACGCTTGGCCTCATCGTTCAGATTTGCCACGGAGCTAGAAAACGGGAGCGAGCGCAACGAACTGGAGGCAGTAGCCGCGACTGGCGCGGCCGTGGCCGGGCCGACTGCAACTACCGTCACGGGGCGCACGTCGTCGGTGAGCTGGGCGGAGCCGGCCGGGATGGCATCCGCTTCGGCCGGGATGGCGAGTGTGGCGACAGTATGGGCGTCTAGCTTGGCCAAGACCGAAGGCTGCGGCCGTGCAGCCGCCTTGCCAGTCGCCTCTGGTGCAGCATCGGTGCTGCCCAGCATCGGAGTCTTGGGCGTTGGTGCCGCACACGGATTGCATGGCACAAAGTAGTCGGTGCCGGTTTGTGGATCGCGCACTTGGGCCAGCCCGGTGAGCACGGGCGCGCCCATCAGGAGCACACGGGGTTGCTCGGGAGGCATCGGCGCGCATCCGGTTACGCCAGCGGCAAGCATGGACGCCCCTAGCGCCCAAGTCACAGGCGCTGGCCAGAACGGCGTGCCAGGATGGAGTGCGCGCCGGCCCTTGCGCGTCAGAGACAGTCGGATGGATGTGCCGGCAGGCTTGCGCGACAGATAGCCGCGGTCGATAAGGTGGCGGGTTTCACCCAGGTACTCGCGCATCACGGCCAGATCGACAGCACCGCACAATGGGCGGCCCGCCGCGCGTTCCGAAAGCACCCGAATGCCCCGCACTTCGCCACGGTCGAGCGCACGCAGCAGCGCAAGCGCGGTTCCGTTCAAGTCGGGATGTTTGCTCATGGTTCAGTCCTTCACCAAGTCCTTGAACGTGGCCCCAGGCGTGAACTTCGGCTTGTGGGTCGAGGGAATCTTGATCGGCGCGCCGGTCTTCGGGTTGCGCCCGGTGCGCGCCGCGACGGCTGCTTTCTCGAAAGTGCCAAAGCCGGTGAGCTTCACCGCGCCGCCCTTGGCCACCTCGTTTTGTACGATGGTGATGAGGCTATCGAGAAAGCGCGTGGTGGCCGCCTTGGATGCTTCGGTGTCTTCAGCAATGGCGTCGATCAGGTCTTGTCGGTTCATGGAAATCTCCGTGTGTCAGTTGAGAATATGACCCAGCACCTTGCCGCAACGGGCGCAGCGCCGTTCATGTACTTGGGTTCCGTCCCAGCTCGAATAGATGGGCGTGGACAGCGGCGAATGGATGCCAAACAGGCAAAGCAGGGCGTTCCACACCTTCACGGTGCGGCCCACATCACGCGGGTGAGCTGAAGCAGCGACTCCCCGGTAAGTCCGTCCAGATACTCGGTGGCCACCAGCCGGCGTGTATCTGGAAATTCCTGCACGCGGTCATCGAGGGCAGCCCACTGGGTGACGCCGTACTCGCGGACAACGCAAAGGATCTCGTCCAGCCTGGTGCAATCAGGCAAAACGGGCGTGCAGCCGATAACGCGCTCGCGCAGCTCGATGGAGAAGAAGTTGCGCAGCTCATCCAGCGTGTGCGTCTCGCGCCAGTTGGACGAAATCACCACATCAACATCGGGATGCGTTCGCAGCCATGTTTCCAGCAGGGGCAGGTAAATCAGCGTGCCAGACTGGCCAGGGTGTAGAACCCCGTCGATGTCCAGCATCAGGACGGGGCCACGGGGAGCACGCTGAAGCGCCCATCGTGTTGCGCGTTGAGTCGCCGGCAGACTTTCGCGCGCGAAAGTCGGGGCGACGGTCGGGCGAATGCCGACGAAGCGGAGTAGGGCGCTCATCATCGGCCGTGCTCCGGCAGCGCCGGCAGCGCCGGCATAGGAGCCTCGCCAGCCACCCACTTCCATGAAGGGAGCTTGCTTTCCGCAATCAATTCATCGACGGCGGCCGCATAGTCTTCACTGGCCCCAGGCGGAACCACGTACATGGCGGTCGGCTCCGGCTCGGTATCCGAAGCCACCGCGCAGGCCAGTGGCCGCGTGGAAGGCAGGTTGTACCGCATCCCTTTCATGAAGCGCCGGTTCTGCTGCGTCAGAGCATCGAGCGCCATCTTCTCGAAGGTGCTTTCAAACGGAATCCAGTTCTCGGTCACGCACATCAGCGCGACTTCCTCCAGCGAGGCCACGCCGGTAGCGCCGATGCTGAAAGTGCCGATCATCATCAGGTGGGTGCCCTCCAAGGCATCCCACAGGCCCAGCTCCACCTCGAATCTCTTGAGCAGCCTCTTGTAGATGTCGTCGTTCATCATGAAGTGGCAATCGGGCAGGTGCTTGAGGACGATCTTGTGCCCGTAGCGCGACTGAGCCAGTTCCTTCACCTCCCCCACCACCAGCATCAAGCGCCGGGTGCCCTTCTCGGGCGTGGCGATTCGCATCATCTGCGCGAGTCGCCGCTGGGTGATTTCGTTCTTCTTCTCGGCGTTGAACGATTCGGGCATGTAGAGCATTCCGGCCAAGCTCGCGCCTTTTGCAGTCTTGTCCTCGGCTGCTTGCAGCAGATACTTGCGGATCACGTACCAACTGCGCTTGCCGGCCATCGTCGGTGCCCATCGGTTGAAGCCCGCTTCTTCCCACAGGTAATGCAGGGTGCCGCGCAGGGTCAGTTTGTTGCCATCGGTCTTGACGCTATCCGTCTCCTTTCCGCTCGGTGCCGGCGCGGATCGGCTGGCCCCCTTGGACAGCGCGAAGTCGAACTTCAGCGCCGTGGTGCCTTCGTCGGGGTTCTCCTGGATCGCGGAGCCAATGACTTGGCCAAGCCCGGACAGCTCGGGCGGCGGCTCGTAGGAATCGCAGGCCGGGGCGTGGCCGCTACCAGAATTGGGCATCCGTTTGATGAGGTACTTGTCATCGACCTTGGCCACGTACATTTCAATGCCAGGGGTACGGCACAGGCACAGCGGCCGCTCCCGCGAGCTGTAGATATTGGCCAGCAGCTCGGACAAGGCTGGGTCGTCTGAATGAATGGATTGCCCGCCAATCTGGTAGATCGCCATGTTTTTCTCCCTTGCTTACCGGCCCATGTCCCGGCCCACGTCCCGCGCGTTCTCCCGCGCAGGCTCTTTGCCCTGCTCGTACACCTGACTCTTTTCGTTGCCGTGCTGGATCGTCACTTTCTCGCCTACCCGGACATCCCGATCCAGCCCTTCCTTCTCGTAGCGCACAGCCACCATGTCGGACATCTTCACCAGGGCGTGATGCGATGAGGTGGCCACCACTTCGCCCTTCACGTCCTGCTTGAGTTCTTGCGCATCCCGCACCACCAAGCCCCGATGACTGGCGGCCATGTCGATCACGCGCCGCGATTCATCCACGGTGACACTTCCCTCCGGGACGCGGCCCCGATGAAGCTGCTCGGACAGCTCGGCACGCGCATTGAAGTAGCTGGTTTCCCGCTGGTCTTGACTGGTCTGAGGTGTCCAGCTCTGCTTGATGTCGTGAAGCTGCTTGTAGGCCCCGTCCAGCTCCGGGTGGCGCTCCAGCGCCTCCCGCTTGGTGAGCTGGTCGAATGCCTGGGCGCGCTGATAGGCCGGGGTCTGCTCGAAATGGGCCAAGTCGTTTCGAGCCGCTTCGAGCTTGGCCGCCAGCTCGTCACGGTCGGCCAGCACCGGCCGCGCGGTGCGCTCCTGTTCCGGCCGCAAGGCATCAGCGTAGGCCCGCTTCAGGGCCTCGTCGTTGCCCCCGATGTACTTGCCATACTCCCGCACACCCTCCTTCTCGGTGTACGTGGTCTGCCCCGGCGTCGAGGCCGACTCCCGGCCATTGGGAAGGCGCTCGGTGCGGATCACATAGGGCTGGTCTTCAGCCTTGGCATCCCGGAAGGCCCTGGCGGCTTCATTGACGTTGCTGTAGTCCTTCGCATCGTTCTTGGCCACGGTGCCCACGGTGTAGGTCACGTTGTCGCGCACACCTTCCCGCTGCTTGGCCAGCGTATTGATGTCGTCCAGGGCGGACACGTAATCGCGCCGCTCGGCGTGCGTCCAGGCGCGCCCGCGCTCCTGCTCCAACACATCAACCGCTGCTGCTCGCCGTTTCCACTCTCCGCGCTCTTGGCTGTTCTCGTAGATTTGCCGTTGGTTGGCGTCATAGACGCGCACCGAGTCGGTGAGCTTGTCGCGCTCCAAGGCGCGCACGGACTCCACCATGCCGTTGTAGGCGTTGTCGTGCTGTTCCTTGTTGACGAACCGCCCGGTGCCGCGCTCGGCCACCTGTTCCTCGAAGCGCAGCCGTGCGCGGGTCACTGAGGTTTCCGGGTTGACGGCCAACACTCTGGCCTCCACCTCGTAACCCTGTTCCTTCAGGCGAGTGGTCAAGTCCCGGATGTTCTCCGGGCTGCGCATCGTGCCGTCCACCACCAGATTGCGGCGGTTCTCCACGGCGGCCAGCGTGAGGCGGGTAGCCCATTCGCCGGCCTCTTTCTGCGTTCGGTCGGCGGCGTGCTGGGGGTCTTCGCGCGAAAGCTGCTTGTAGCGCGGGTTTTCCTCGCGCATCCGGTCGGCGTCGATCACCACAGCGCCACCGTTGGCGCGCAGCTCGCGGATCGCCTCGGCCGCCAGCGCCGATTTACCCGATCCCGGTTGGCCACCCAACAGGATCGCCTTCGGATTCTCCTGCGCCGTCGTTCTTGCCAGTGCATCGCGCTCTACGTCTTTGTAGGCGCTCTCCATTGCGTACTTGGAAACCTCCCCAGCCATTTGTCTGCCCTCCTGCCTTATTGGTAAAGGTCGCGGGCCTGCTGGCCGTACTGAGTGATGACGCGCTCGATGGCCTCGTCAGCATTCGGATCGAGGTCTTCGCGGATCGTGCGCAGCTCGTCCTTCGCTTTCTGAGCGGCCGCAATCACGGCCTCGTCAGGGGTAGCTTTTTCGCGCTCGGCGGCAATGGCTTCGGAGTGGTGGGCGATGATGGCCCCCAGGACATCCAGCGCCACCTCGTAGCGGACGCCGGCACGGCTGAAAAGTTGATTGGTCATGGTCTGGATTCCTCACTGATTACCGGATTGGTTCTTGGCTTGGTTTGCATGGAGCGGCCACAGGGCCGCGTGCAGCAGGCGGTAGGTGATGCGGTCGCGCTTCAGCAGGCGCGCATACACGTCGTTGGCCGTCAGCCCAAGGCTGCGGGTGGCGTACAACCCCCAAGCCAGATAGACGGCCAGCAGCACGGCAGCAGCCGGGACAAAAGCCAGAAACCACACCCCAGCTATGACAAGCCCCACCACAAGCAAGCGGCCCCCTACGGTCGCCCACTTGGAGCCGAACATTTCGAGCTGGGCCTTACGGTTCAGGTCGTGCTCGGCATGAGCGCGCTTCCAGACATCGGCCCACAGCTCTCCGGGGGAACGGCTGAAGACGGCATCCAGGTAGGCACGAAACTCGCGCATCAACAGGTAGGACGCGGCAAAGCACATCCCCACAAAAACCAGCAGCTCAAGCGTTTCTCGATTCATGTTCTTCTCCTTTGGTCTTTCGCGCGCGAAAGTCAGCGCGGCGTCGGCACGCGCTCGCGCTCCATCTGCATGTCCTTGCCGCCACGATCCCGCGCCGGCTCCTTGCCCTGCTCATAGACTTGGCTGCGCGCCTTGTCGTACTGGATCGTCACGCGGTCGCCCACGGCAAGGTCACGATCCAGATTGGCGCGTTCGTAGCGCACGGCGATCATGTCGCCCACTTGGAGCATCGCGTGGTGCGACGAAACCGCCACCACTTCGCCCTTGAATTGCCCGCCAAGCCGTTCGGCATCCCGCACCATCAGGCCGCGATAGGCTGCGGCGTGGTCGATGACTCGCTTGGACTCGTCCAGCGTCACGCCATCGCCCACCAGCCGGCCGCTGTGCAGCTCTTTGGAAATTTCTGCCCGCAGGTAAGCGGCGTCCTGCCCGGCCCGGTGGGCGTCGTGCAGCATCTTGTAGGCACCATCCAGCTCGGGATGCTTGGCCAGAGCTTCGCGCGTGGCCAGCTTGTCGAAGGCCACCGCCCGCTCCACGGTCGTGATTTCGTAGAAAACCTCGCGCGCCGGCTCCAAGTTGCCGCGCGCGGATTCCTTGGCGGCCTCGTTCCACGTCTGCTTATCGACCTTGGAGTAATCGAGCTGGTAGCCCGCATCCTTGGCGAGTTGCCCGATGAATTCGCGCGTCGTGCGGCCGTTCCCTTCGCGGAAGGGGTGCATTTCGTTCACGCCGGCATAGACCTCGGCCATCTTCCCGCTGAACTGCTCCTTGTCCATCCCGCGCAGATAGTTGGCTTCCTTGATCGCGGATTGGATTTCCTGCGCCTTCTGCGGGATGTCTTCCTTGAAGGTGAACAGGGTTCGGTCGCCCGCAGGCCCCTTTGCAATATCCACCTTGCGCACTTCGCCGGCCCACTCGTAGACATCCCGAAAAACCTGCTTGTGGATCGCCTGAAGGTGGGCCAAGTCGTATTCGCCCCGTACCGGGTTTTCGCGCAGCTCCTGGATGCGAACGGCCGTTGCGCCGCGCTCGAAGCGTTGAAGCGCCGCGAGGTCGCGGATGTCGGCCTTGTTCTTGAGAACGTGCGTGCCGGGGTAGGTGTAGTCCTCTTGCTCGCTCATTGGCTGGCCCCGCGTGCGCGCTCCAGGTACTTGGCTACCGCCTCGTCAGGGGTCAGGGTGCCGGCGATGACGGCCTCCTGAATGGCGAGGTCGGCGGCGTCCACCGGCATCCCCTCCAGGGACAGGGAAGCATTGGCTTGAACAAACTGCGCACGGCGCACGTCGGCCGGATGGGGCGCAGCCACGGGGCCGGTATCGAGTTCATAAGGGTTCTTGTCTTCCATGTTCGCCTCCAGTCAGCCCAAGCCGGGCACAGCAATGCCAAACACCCGCACGGCAACAAACACCACTGCCGCCAGCCCCGCCACGATCAGCACGCCGCGCAGCACGCGCGCGAGCAACAAGCCAACGACAATGCCGATTAACAGCGGGGTAGGGGTTTCAGCGAAGATGCGTTGCAGTGCGGCCCAGGCCCCGCCCACGTAGGGAGAAACCATTTGCCATATCTGCGTCAGCAGCGCATCCATCGGTAAGTTGTCCATGCGGGTGTCCAGTGCCAGTATTCAGATGCCGTTTGTTTGCTTTCACGGTGAAAGCAAGTTTATCAAAAAAATCCTACTGGCACTAGGCGTTTAGCGCGATAACGTCAATAGGAAGGGGAGGGCGATCACGCCACCAAGCTCTCGCGCACCGGCCGCAGCGCGGCGGATGTCTGGCTGATGATCTGGTGGATTTCGCCCAGGTAGCTATCCACCCGGTTCTTCATGCTGGCCCAGGTATGTTTGGTCTGAACCAACGCATCGAGCGTTTCAGCGTCGAACCGCCCCGCCTGGATGCAGTTGTGGATGGTCAGCAGGCGAATCTCCATGTTGCGCAGCGCATACTCGCAACGATTGATTTGCTGGCCGTCGATGGGGGTATGGCAGTAGCGGACGTTCTCCACGTCGCGCACGAAGCCCTCGAAGTCCTTTTGATGGTCGCTGAGAAGGCCGACAAAGGTTTCCATCAGGCGCAGTTCGCGGTCAGGGGTAGTCATTGGTGGAATCTCCATGTTGTTGGTTAAGGGTTGAGAGAAAAGCATTCGGAACGATGGCCGCATGTGTCGCATTTGCGGCCCCGGCTTTTGCGCGCCTTGGCCCTGCGCTCGGTGAGGTCGATGTACCGGGCCACCAACTGCTCGCAATAGGCGTCGTCGCGCAGCTCCACGCGCATGGCTCGGCGCTCACGGGTTTTTCGGTTGTTGATGGCCACGAAGCCAAAGGGCGCTGTTTCGAGTCCGTTCAGGCGAAGCAGCCACGCTTGCAAAGAGAGCTGTGCAATGTCCGTCTCATAGACGCGGTGGGCATCGCGGTTCTTGTTTTCGAGGGGAACATGCAGCCCATCAGGAAGCCGATACACCTGATCGGGCCGGCCCACGACGGGGAACGGTGCATTGATGAACAGGTTGCGCTCCACTTGAGCCACCTTGCCGGCCGCAAGCTCGGGAGGGAGCCAGTTCTGAGTGAACCCTCGCCAGACCATGAATGTCCAGCCGGCCAGCACCAGGGCCAGGGCGAATAGGATGTAGCTGGCCAAGTTGCTCATCGCGGCATCCCCAGCAAGCGAAGCAGGGCGTTCAGCCCAGCGCGCACAGCCGTGGCCGCGCACCGGCTCCTGCACAGCAGAGGCACCAAGCCAGGTGAGACGACGTAGTAGGCTCGGACGAACAAGCGCCCTACCATTGCCGGCATCAGCACCCGGTCACGCCAAGCGCGGAGGAAATTTGTCTCGGCGGCGTCAGGCCCGTAGATCGCGGTGGCAATGAAACAGCGCCGGTCAATCGCCGCGCGCGTCTGCCCTTCGACCTGAAACCGTAGGTGCTCGAAGGTGCCGGCAGCGGCCTTCGCCCGAACCTCCAGCGGCCGGGCATCCCCGCGCTCACGGTCGAAAACCACCTTTTGCTCGCAGTAAACCGTGCCTACGATGTCGGTGATGGTGTGGTACTTTTTCGCCCGCCTCATCACCCCTCCTGCTTTCGCGCGCGAAAGCCGGGCTTGGCCAGCATCCAGCGATAAATGCCCAGCAGGCTTGTGGCAGTGAAAGCCACCTGCATGAAGATAAGGCCCGGCGCGTCGGTCATGACGCCGAAGCCGATCCAGCAGACATTCGAGGCTAGGAAAGACACGAACCCCCAGCCCGACAAACGGTTGTTGAGGGCCAGCAGCAAGGCCCCCAGCACCCCAAACGCGCAGCCGATCCATTGCAGGTAGAAGGCATCCATGCGCACTCACCTCACAGAAGGGCCTTTCGCCCGGTTTCCACGGCCCGCATCCGCATGGCCAAGGTTGGGTAAGCATTGGCGAACGAGAACCAGCGAACCCAGGATTTCGAGGGGTACAACACGGCCAGCTCGCGCAGCGCCGTCAACATCGCTTCGCGCCCTACGGACTGCGCAGCGCCGGCATCCGCCCGGTACTCGCAATACCGGCGAATCCCCAGGAACAGGAGGAAGGCGGCAAAGAAAAAGTTGTTGTTGTCCAGGAGGTGGCTGCTCACAGCAAAGCAGCAGGCATAGGTGAACGTGGCGAAGATATGGCGCTCATGAACATGTGCGTTTTCATGGGCGATCACGCCCCGCATACCCTCGTCGCTCATGCTGGCCAGCAGGCCGGTTGTCACGTAGATGCGCGAATGACTCGGCAGCAGCCCCACGGTGTTGGCTTCCTTGTCGGCATGGTCATACAGGAAGACGGGGCGACTATCAGGGACGGTTGCCACTATCCTTGCCAAACGCTCTTGAAGCACAGCATCCCGCGACGGTCGCGGAGCAAGGAAGCGCGCCGATAATGGCGCGCTGGCATAAAAGCCGAACAGGAATATCAGGCTACCGAGAGCCTGAGTCATTGGCTTGGCGGCCGGATTCGTGGATAACCTGCCAGTTACCCACAAAATGCCGCCAGCAACCTCCATGATGAAGACGATCAGAATGATCCGTCTGAACCAGTGAGACGGGATCATTGCAAATTGCAGTCGTCACAGATTAAGGCTGTGGGGATCGAGCGATACGGCGTTTGATCGGTGCCAGCGCGCCAGTCA
This sequence comes from Ralstonia pickettii, assembly GCF_001699815.1. Classification (GTDB taxonomy): domain Bacteria; phylum Pseudomonadota; class Gammaproteobacteria; order Burkholderiales; family Burkholderiaceae; genus Ralstonia; species Ralstonia thomasii. The sequence goes on from NZ_MCGB01000010.1 coordinate 13,360, forward strand.
TTTCTCATGCTGAGAGGCTGTTGCGAAGCACATCCGCCCAAGGTGGCCGTGGTAATGAGAATCAGGAGTAGTTTTTTCATCGGTTGCCCTTTCAGGGGAAAGTTGGTTGTTGATTTCTTCCAGCAGCTCCCGGCACACTGAATGCACCCGCTGACGCGAGACGCCGACGTGGCGCGCGACGGTTGCCTGCCGGTAGCCTTTGAGGAACACTTCTTCAGCGATGCGGTAAGATTCGGACGAAAGACCCAGCCGCCGCGCTGCTTTCACGAAGACAGCACGCGACACATGGCCACACGCTGCGGAAACAGTCTTGAATATCTGGCTCATCCCCTTGCACCGTAAGGGTTTTGAGCGTATTTTGTCAATAGACAAGATGCGCAAATTCTATCCAAATTGGAAGGAGAGTTGTAATGAAAAAGATGCTTTACGTTGCTTTCATCGTGGCAGCACTTGCCGGCATGACGAACGCCAGCGCCCAAGCGGCCGCCGCGAAGCGTGGCGGTGTCTGCATCGGCCCCTTCCGTGGTGGCGACTCGGTGTTGCAGTGCGAACACATCGGCAAGGTGACGATCAAGCAGATTTACGAAAAGGGCTTCCGTGTCGTGCATATGCAAGATGACAAAAACACGGCCACCTACGTGATGCTGGTTATTGAGGAACAATAATGATGCGACTGAAAAAAATGCTGTTCTCTCGAAGGCGCTGGATGCTCTGGCTTCCATTGCCGGCCGCTGCCGCACTTTCGGCATCCGGTGGTAATTTCCTTGCCGACTACATTCCAATGCTCGGCGGCGGATTGATTTTCTGGATTCCATTCTGGCTTGCATGGTGGTTAAGCGATGGATTCAAGGGAATGTCGAAATGGCCCGGCACTGGCGCGCCAAATAGCGCAGCAGGCGTTAATCCATTTACCGGCAAGTCTTGTGTTGTTCATCATTTACCCTGGGGCGATAACTACACGGGCGGCAATTCTTGAAAGGGGGCAAAGCCCCCTTTCCCTTTACTTGCTGCCGTTGTTGATCTGAACCGAGGCGGCCGTTTCCCGCTTCATGTTGTCGTTCAGCTTTTCGCCGTCTGCCGTACCGTCGCCGCCAGTCAGCTTGTCCCAAGCCTTCTGAACGGTGTCCTTGCCGTCGCGGATCATGTTGTCCTCGTTGACGGCTGCGGGATTGGCCCGCCCAGCGCCTACAGCCTTGTCCGGGCTGGCCCAGGCATTCACGTTCTCGTCCAAGGCCCCAGCACGCGCCGGGATGCTGCCCTTGTTCTTCGGGTCGAGCTGGCCCTGTACGTCCCCTCTGGATTCCGCAATGATCGGAGGCGCAGAGGTATCGACCTTGAGCGGAGCGGTTCCGCCGTAGCCGGTCTGTGCCACCTTCTTCTTGTGGACGCCCTGGATGTCCTGCGGGATGCCGGCGCGATCCTTGGCGGATTGCTTCTCCAGCTCGCCCTTCGTGGTCGGCAGTTTTTCGCCTGCGAAAGTCTGCTGCGGCATGGTGGTAGCTTGTTGAACCATGCCCTTCTCGCTCACGTAGTCCTGCACCATGTCCATGATCCGGTCTTCGGATTGGTTGGCGAAACGCATGGCGGTCATGCCATTGCGCGCGGCCACCTTCTCGAACAGATACGGATCGGCCATCAGATCCTTGTGAGTCGTGAAGCTGTTGCTGTCGCTACGGTTGGCGCGGTCGCCAGTACCGAACTCACGGCGGTCAGAGACATCACGCACGCGGGAAACTTCATCCACGTTTGTGAGGGCTGCATCGCGGCCGTGGCGGTCGTTTTGGGCCGATTGGTTGCCCGTCCCGGCCTGCTCGGTTCGTGAGCCGCGTTCAGCAAACGTGCGCTCGGTGCGCGCGGCTTCCTGGTTGCCATGAACCGTATCCACGCCCCGATCCCGGCCGTGCTCGGCCGTGTAGGTCTTCGCGCCGTTGTACCCCAGGCCCGCGTTGATGAGGCCGCCCGAAGGCTGGGCACCACCCTTGCCGCCCCGGTAGTTCTTCAGAGCTTGGTCGATCTGTTGCTGGTTCGCGCCGCCCTGCTTCATGGCGTCGGCAATGCGCTTTTCCTCGCGCGGATCAGGCGCACCGCCTGCACCGCCAGCACCAGGCGCACCGCCGCCGTTGGGGTTCCCACGGCCAACACCCAAATTCATGTGGAGCTGGTCATTGGCACCGGCCGCCGTGCGGAAGTGCGAACCCTCACGGAAGTTGCGATCCAAGTTCTGGCCGGTTGAGTGCTGGCCACCATACCCACCCTCGCTCCCGCGAGCCGCCACCACACCCGTATTCTGATATTGACCACGGGTTGTATCGTGCCCCTTCACGTCCGTGAGGCTGGAGCTGTCGCCGTGCCGGCGCGCCAGTTGATCCCCGGTCGATGTGATGTCGGTACGATGCGCTTCCTGGTTGCGGCCGGCTTCCAGTCGGTGATCCATGTTCATCTGCGTCAGCATCCGGTTTTGGAGCTGTTGCAAGGCAACCGCGCCGTTCGCGGCCATCGTGGCCGTCGAGCCATTGCCCCGACCGATGGTTGCCCCGCCGCCTTGCAGGCCGATGTTGCTGTCGTACTTGTTCATCGAGGTCGTGTTGACCGATGCGGTATCAAGTCCAGCTTGGCCCATGCTGACATTGCCGCTGGCATTGCTTGCGCCCACCGCCGCCCCGGCAGAGGCAAAGCCGGTCATCATCCGGTCGGCAACACCCATGAAACCGCCCTGCCCCAGCTTGATGATGGCCCCGGCGATGAATGGCACCAGGACAACCATGTAGCCGATGGCCGCCTGCTCGTTGGTCAGCGTGGCGTCGAAAGCATCGGTGAGCTGGAACGGCACACCGGCCGCCAGCTCCAGCGCGCGCGCCTTGTAGCGCAAGTGCATGAGCGACAGGTGGTTGATGACGGCAAACAAGATTGGCCACAGGCCGATCCAGGCCAGCGACATCATGTAGCCCGCAATGATCTTCTTTGCCCCCTCGGTCGAGCTGACAACCATCAGCACCACAACAACCGGGAACAGACCGTAGATGATTGCCTCGATCCAGTTGCGCATGTGGGGCAGCGTCTCTTGCGCCAGCAGGCTCAAGGTGCTGTTGGAGCCGTCCGCTTGCCGCGCCGCTTGGGCAGCGCCGGCCAGGGCATTAACCTCGGCCACCCGCGCAGGATCGTTCAGCAGCGCCGGCAGCTCGGTGCCGGCCTCCTTCCAGATGTTGTTGAACATCGCCTGCTTCATCGCGTCTGAGGCGTTGCTGGAGTTGTTCAGAATCCAGTCGTAGGACGTGCCCACCGTCGAAACGAACATGCTGGTAGCGATAGCATCACTGCTTGCCCGCGTGAAAGCCTGCTTGCCGTAGAAGGCTTGGCCAGCCGTTACCGCGTCGTTGACCTTCTCCTTCAGGATGGCCGCAACATTGGTGCAGGTATCGGTGGTAGGCGCATTCGTCAGGGTGTTGTAGGTGACGAAGCGGGCTGGACTCGTGTTGTTGAAAATCACGTTCCAGGTATCGGTGCCGCCCACAATCTGCTGCGGGGTGATTTCACCGTCTTTCACGTCGTACAGCGTGCATTCCTTGATGAACTGCATCAGGTCGGAGCGCAAGCTGGGGTCGCGGATCGTCGCGTTATTGACTTGTTTCAGGATGCGGTGCCCGAAGCCCACATCCCCTTTTTGCAGGCCCAGGTCTTCAGGGACACCGAAGACCGTTTCATAGGTGTTGGTCAGCGCGCCGAACACCAGATTGGTCGTCTGCGCAGTGACGGCCAGGGCAAAGGGCACGTTATCAACCACGCGCGGCGGCTCCAGCCCTGTCTTGTCTGTCAAGGCAACGCGCGCGATCGGCAGATTGAGCACGGTCACAAAGGCCAGGGCGTGGATAAACCACTTCGCCATTTCGAGCTGCTTGTTCATGTAGCCGAACATGCCGATTGCGATGGCGAACAGGAAAACCAGCTTCAGCAAGCCAGCGAAGCCAGCGCCGGCCATCATCGAGGCCACGGCGTTGAAGACGTAGTAGAGCGTTTCTACGTTCCAGTAGGTTTGAATTTCGATGTCCACGGCATCCCCCCTTAGCGCAGGCTCTTGCCGAAGGCGAGCGAGTTACGCAGCGTCTGCGACAGGTTGGCATTCAGCGCACGCTCCATGTACTGCACCTCCTGGGCGATGTTGTAGGTGCTGATGGTCTGCGAGTAGGCAGTGGCCAGCACCTGCTTTGCCGCGCGCGAAATTTCCTCCAGCTCGGGCTTCATCTTGCCCAGCTCGGCGGCCTGGGTGGCATCGGCTGCGGCAGAGAACTTCGCCATCGCGCCGCGCAGGTCGGTGACGGCACGCTGGATGTAAACCTCGGCGTATTTGGCGGCGATCAGCTCCTGGTAGCGGCCAATCAGCGCGTCGGCCATCGAGGTGTTGTTGAGGGTTGTCGTCACGGCCAGCATCTTGTAGATGGGCAGATCGGTTGCGTTCAGGAAGCCGATGGTGGCCGCCATGTCGTCGTGAGCTGAACGGTTGGCGATCTTGTCGGAGATTTTTTCCATCTTCTCCCGCACCATCGTCTTGAAGCTCTTGGTGGTCACTTCATCCTCGGTCGGACTCAAGCAGCCGTCCGCGCTGGTGGTGTCGCAACGCCAGATCGGCACCGTGATGGTGTCGGAGGTGGTACGCGCACCCACCAGGGCCTCCACCGTGATTTCCTTGCGCAGCAGCGGGATAGGCAGTTGCGGGGTGTCGCCGGTCGGGAAAATCATGCTGCCGATCATCGACATCAGGATCATGCGTTGCTCGTCGGTGACGCCATCGAGCTTCTTGAGCGCCTTCCAAACCACGTTGCCGGTCGGGAGCTGGTCTTTCGCCTCGGGTCGCGCGCTGGCCGCCGAGTTCACCGTCTGGTTGGCCCGGCTTTCGCTGTTCATCACGTTCGTCCAAGCGTCGGTGATGTTCTCGAAAATGTTGGTGTCCACACCGAAGTTCTTAGCCGCGTTTTGCTTGCCGCGCGTCCAGGTGTCGGGCACGGCCGCATTGACGATCCCCTTGGCCGCCTCGCAGGAATCCATGTTGAGACGATTGGCAGCTTGCGCCGTGGCTTGCAGGGCCTGCATCACGTTGTCGCAGGTCGGGCACAGGTTCTGAATGGCCAGCTTGAAGCCGTAGCCCAGGGCATTCGAGCCAATGTTGCGCAGCATGGCCACGAACTGCTCTTTGTTGATGAACGAGAAGCCGCCCGCGAACAGGTCAATGCCGCCGCACCCAGCGTTCCAGCTCGGCGGCGTCACCGTCGCCAGTTGGTAGGTGCGCTTGGGCATCCGCATGAACAGACTGCCCCCGGTGTAGAGGTTCATCGTCTGGCCTTGCAGCACGGCCGGGTTGCTGACGTTGCCTTGAGCATTCACGGAGTCGAAAAGCTCCTGCATGTTCATGGCGTAGGTAGAGGTGGTGAAAGCAAATGCCGTCACCAGCGCCGTTACTTTTTTCAGTAGCATGGGCAGCTCCTTAGAAGTTATCGCCGGGCTTGGTGCCGGTGAGGACAAAGATTCGATTGACGATTTCGGTTAGGGCCATCATTCCGAAGCCCACGGGCGCACGGTCGCCGGTCTGCTTTGAGCCAATGAACAGTGCCGGCACGCGCTCAATCCCCCAAGCCGCAGCTTGCGCGCGGCCGTCGCGGGGGTTCGGGAACTCGGGCAGGCCCATGCCATCGACTGATACCGGCAGCACCTCGATGCCGTACTTGTCGGAAAGCATCTTCAGCGTCGGGGCCATTGCATGGCAGTACGGGCAGTCGCTACGGAAGAAGAAGATCAGCCCGTGCTCCTTGGCCAACATCTTCAGTTGCTGTTCCTCGTTCTGAATGCGGCCTTCGTCGTAAATCTTGATCGCGGAGTTATTGACCGGCCGCTTTTGCGCGTAGTCGAGGCTCGGGTTTTGCCAGACCACGCGCCGCCAGTTGTCAGCGAAGACAGCCCCCTTGTCCTGCGTCATCTGCCAAAGCTCCAGGTAGTCCTTCATGTTCTGGTCGGTGGGGTTCATCACCGCCACGTCTTCCCGGCGCTTCAGTTCTTGTCGCAGTTGCTCGGCGGTCTTGATGTCCTTCAGCTCGATGCGCTTTGGCTGGTCAGCCTTGCGGCTAGTCTGCTGCCGTGCCGGTGCCGGCGTCGGCTGCACAGGTTGCGGCTTGGCGTCTTCCATGTCGCAGTACCAGTTGGGCTTGTTCGCATCGCACTGCCAAACAGACGGGTAATCCAGTGACTGCGCATTGGCGTACCCGGACAGCAGGGCCAGCAGGAGAAGGCTTCGCTTCATCATTGGCTTACTCCACGGAAATTGGCGGGGTGCCGTCGAGGCAGTAGTTGAGCTGGGTCTTCAGGATCGCGTCGGTGCGGCCTTGTGGGGTATCCACGTCCTTCTTGGTGAACACCATTTCAAGGCGCTTGCAGTCGGCGCGGCTGAAAGACTTGATGACCTTCGCAGTCACCAGCAGCGGCCCGGTCGAGCGGAATTGGCGCGTGAAGTGCTCGGCCACCTCCCCTTCCATGACGCCGCTGGAGCTGCCGTTGCGGATCGCAGCGGCCAGCACGTCGTGTTGCCGGGTATAGACGGTTGGCCCAGCGAGGCTTTCGCGCGCGAAAGTCGAGCAGGCCAGCAGAATGAGGGCGATAGAGAGAGTTTTCATTGGTCGTAGTAGCTCTGAACTTTTTTGTTGACGGTCTGCTGCACCCGGTTGCTCATGGTCGATGCCGGCACATCCTTGGGCACGATGTCCGCGATGAACTCGGACAGATCAATCCGGGAGAAATCGAGGGCCTGGAGCTGCGCCTGGTTGAAGCCGCCGCAGCTATTCATCGGCATCCCGAGTTGGGCGCGGCCTTGGCGGTTGATGATCTTGGCCAGCTTGGAGTTAAAGCAGCAGTGGCGTTCCTTCTTCTCCACGCAGACCTTGAGCACCTTCTTGCTGCAATACGTCTCAATATGGACGCACAGGTTTTGGCCGCGCTTCATGGCCATGACCTGCTCGGCCGAATCGCAGCTCAACCATTCCTGCACCAGCATGATTGCCACGGACAGGGCGAAGCTGTACGGGTCAAAACCGACGAACTGGAAGCCGTTGGCAAAGGTGAACTCAAAAGTGAAGCCATAGAACCCGAATTGCGGATTGAAGACACCATCACCCAAGCCGGAGGCCCAGCTATTCATTGCGCCAAGTCCCTTATCTACAAGGGAGCTGTCGAGCTGGCCATACAGCGAGTCGTACATGTACTTGGAACCCAGCACGATGGATTCGCGGCCCGCTTCGCCTGCCGCCTTCATGCCGGCGCCCAGGAGCGCGTAATTGCTGAAGGCAGCGCCACCACCGGCTGACTTGCAGCAGCTCTTGAGCGTGGTGCCACCCAAGACCTTGATGCTGCATTCCTCCATGTAGCCCTTGAAGATTTCGACCTTGTTCGGGTCGATGCCGTACACGCCGGCCTCGCGGGCGGCCTCCATCATCACGGCCGCTTGGCCAAAGTCCTTGTCGGGTGGCGCGCTGGTATCAAAGCACCCAGCCCCGCCGTTCTGGCAGAAGGCGCTTTGATCGCACACCGTTTTCTCGGTGTAGGTTTCAGGCTTGTCCGGGCAGTTGTATTTCTGCTCGTACATCACGCAGGTGCCGGAATCGTCGCGCTCCACGCATGACGATCCGATCTGAGAGCACCCCTTGTCTCGCAGCGGCTGGCAGTCGTTGACCATGTTCTGGCTGCGGCATTGATAGGTGTCCTGGTATTCCCAGCATTCACGAAAGACGGACAGGCCCGACACGTTGCGGGTCTGGTTGGGCGCGGTGCAAACCGTTCCCGTCTTCTGGCAGTCAGGCGCTGCGAAGGCGCTGAAGCTGGCGACAAAGGCCAATGCGGCAAGAATCTTCTTCATCATCATTGAGCCCTCTGTTCCAGGGGAGCGCACTGGCTGTTGTCCCATTGGTCATAGCAGTTGCGCGGGCACAGTTGGCGCGTCGTGAGCTGGATCGCCCCTTCCCCGCCGCCCGCAACAATCGTCCGCATGAAGATCGTGTTGGAGCCGTTCTTGAGGTAGGGCTTCACGTCGATGTTCAAGCCGAAGTTCCAGCTCGTCGAAAGCTCCGGGCCGCTGAAGCAGGTGGCGCAGTACTGAACCATGCCGGTGCGGTAGTCGCTGGTTGTGCAATTCCAGCCGCCGCCCACGGCCGTGCAGGATTGGTAGGAGACGGCATTACCGCCACCGCCGCCGCCCCACCAACCGCCGCCGCCCGTATCGGAGCACTGCCAGCCACTGCCCCAATCGTCCCAAGTCTGCGTGCATGAGCGCGTGCTGGAGGACTCGAAGACCGGAGGCGGCGAATAGATTTCGAGGCGGTCGCCACCACGCGGGCCGACATAGACGAGGTTGCCGTTCACCTTGACCATCAGCCAGTCGTCAAACGCGGCACGGGTCAGGGCGAAACGGGTAATCAGCCCCACGTCACGGATGTCGAAAGTGAGGTTGCGGTCGTACACCGCACCCCAGCCGCCCCAATAGTTGTCCGCGATGGTGCCGAACTGGAGGATGTAGTTGCCGGCCCCGTCCGGGGTGAAGCTGGTGGCCATGTCGCCGGCCCAGCTATTCGGGACAATGCCGCCCTGGTCGCAGCCGTCGCGTTCTGGATCGCACGCCACCTTGAGCACGCGCTTGCAGGACAGGTTTTCCAGCGTCTGCGTTTCCGTGCAAGTCTCGGTGATGTAGGTCGCCGGGTTTTTCACGCGCTCCACGCGGCATTGCTGCGTCGAAGCGCCGGGGATGCTGCCGGGGTTGTTGATGACGCCTTTGGAGCCGGTCAGGATCGGGTCGGTCTGCTTGTCGATGGTGAACTTCGGCCGCTGCGTCGGGTTCTTGCTCATGAAGTTCACCGCGTCGCATTCCTGCTGCTGGAAGGCATTGGGGGCCTTGTACGTCTCGCACTGAATCTGCTTGTTCGTGCCCGCCCCGCCGATGAGGTTGCGCCCCTCCTGGAAGTTTGCCGTCTCCGGTGCCGTGGTGCTGTAGTACGGCAGCACGTTGGAGCCAGTTGCCCCATTGATCTTGCCCCCCACCACACCTTTGCCCGTGTTGGCGAAGTCCTTGCCGGCATTGAAGGCGTCGGCCGGCGTCGTGATGGTTTGTGCGCTGGCTACGCCCACAGCGGCCAGCATCGCGGCGATGGAAAGGACGCGCTTCATTGGTTCCCCCTGATCTGGCGAAGGTAGCGAGACGCCACGGCTTCAAACTGCGGCGCGCGGCGCACAATCTCGTCCAGGGCGTAGTCCAGCGAAACGTCACCGGCCACTGCCACAAAGTTGTCAGGGAGGGCGCAGCCCTCGTTGTCCACTTGGTCGATGGTTGCGGCCTTGGCCAGCACCATCGTGGGAACAGCCTTGACCTTGTACTTGGTGAAGGCGTTGGGGTTCACCAGGACGTTGCCGCCCTGCTCTCCCAGCTCCTTGATGGCCAGCGCCGTATCCTTCAGCGAGTTGTTCTTGAAACCGCGCAGCACCACAGAAGCCCCCACCCGGTTGGCTTGGCTGACGATCCGCTTGAGTGATTCGGCCGGCATCGTGAAGCTGGCGAAAATCATCAGGTCATCCATCTTGCGGGCCTGGGCCTTTTGCTCGTATTGCTTGGCCAGCGCCTCGATGTCGATCCCGGCGCGCTCCGGCGTCGGCACGTTGGGGAACACGTTGGCGGCGTTCTTGGTCGCGGGGTTGTTTGGATCGAACATCTGCTTGCGCTCACGATCTACGCGGCGCATTTCCCGGTCGATGTCGGCCGAGTTGGGCATAGCGCCCTTCTTGGCCTTCGAGGCGGGGTTGTTCGGGTCAAACATCTGCTTGCGCTCAAGCTCGATGCGTTGGCGTTCTTGGTCGAGCTGGGATGCGGTCGGCGTGCTCTGCGCCACGCTTTCGCGGGCGAAAGCGGCCAGCAGCATCAGCCCGATGACAGTTTTCTTGTTCATCAGAATCCCACTCCCAGGCAGCAGTTTTTCTTGCGGAAAATCATGTAGGCGAAGTCTTCGCCGGCATACGGGTAGCTCTTGCCAGCGCCCCAAATCGCGGTCGTGCGGCCATAGGGTTGGCAGCAGCGCCCGTTGATCTTTTCCGTCTGCGGGATCGGGTAGAGCATCTGGTACTTGTATTGGGTCTTGTCCATCACCGGCTCGGGATAGATGCCGCACAAGCCGTCAGCGCCAGAGGTGCCCCACATCAGGAATTCGCGGTGCAGCTTGGCCGTCATGCGCTGCACCAGCAGCGAACTGGCTTGTACGTGTGAGACGTGGGCCTGCACATGGCCGTTGAAGGGGTAGATCGAACCCTGGCAGCCGGCGCACCAGAAAAGCGCGTTACTGCCAAAGCCAGCCGATGACAACACGCAGTCGCCGGCACACGCGGCTTGGGCAATGGGGTTGCCGAACAGGAAAGTTTCCGGGTTCAGCAGCATGGTCAGCTCGTCGTCGTTCCAAGTCGGATCGACTTCGGTGATGTAGGCCACGTCAAAGGAACCCGTCTCCAGGCACGGGTTATCCAGGATCACCTCCAGCCAATAAAGGATCGGATCGGCGTACCAATGAACCTGATAGTTGGACTGCTTGGTGTTGTCCTGCTGCAAACGGATCTCGCCTTCCGGGGCACGGATACCGGGATCGAGCTTGATGCCTCCCAGCGAGACAAAGCAGTACGGGGTGCGGGTCACATCCACGCGCCGCGCCGGCTCCCAAAAGCCGGTCTTGATGCCGATGCGCAGCGGGTTGGTGCAGGTGCAGAGGAAGCCGTCCGGGTTGCCGGTGTCCTCCTGGCCCATCGTCATGATCGGCGTGCCGCCCAACGTCAGCGGGAACAGGCAGCTCCAGCAAATATCGGTGATGGGGTTGGCAAACTTGCCCTGGCACACGCCGGCCATACTTTCGCGCGCGAAAGTCGCCGCGAGCACCATGAAAGCCATTACAAGCCAGCGTTTCATTGCAGCTCCTTCGCGGGAATCTCATCGAGCACAAGCATCTTTCCCTGCTGACGAATCACAGCCGGCACGGCCGTGATGCCGAACCGTTTGGAAAGGGTGCCCTTCTGGTCGTAGAAAACTTGGGTCTTCCAGGCTTTGGTGAGGTCGAGCCAAGACCCAGCAACGAGAATCGGCTTCACCTTGAGCTGGCCGCCCTTGGCCACCAAGCGCCCCACTGCTTCGCGCTGTTCGGGGTCGCGGCCGTCGAAGAAAACCAGCGTCTTCGTCAGGCTGGTCATGTCCAGCGGGTTGATCTTCGTTCCAGCCGGCACCACGATGCGGCCGTCGTCGGTCGTCACCGGCTTGGTGTAGGTCACGGTGGGGTCGATGAAACGCTGCGCGCGGGCGCGCACGGTGGTGATACCGTCCACCGGCTTCATGTTCTTGATGCTGCCCATCGAGCGGCGGATGGCTTCTTCCTGCAACCGCTTCAGCTCGCCGCTACGCTCCTTTTCGCGCAGCTTCTTCATAATCATGTCGAGGGCGCTTTCCTCCCCAATCGGGTAGGTCGGCCCGATGCTGCCCAAGCTCGCCGCGTTCGCGGCAGGCAGGATCGAGGCGATCAGCAGGGCTGCGATCAGCTTAGAAAATCTCATAAGCCCTCCCGATGACTTCGGCCTGCTTCACGTTGCCGGTCAGCGCATACCGCGAGTCCAGGCTGTTCGGGTTGGGCGTCGAAACGAAATACTCCCCTGCCCCGATAACGCCCTCTTGCGCGGGCTGGAGAGGCACGCCAGCCTTCGAGAAGGGCTTGGCGGTGCCGATGTATTGGTCATTCACCCAAAACGCGCTGCCGGCCCGTTTAACCGTGTCGCCAGCCACACCGGCCACGCGCTTGATGAAGGTGGTGCCAGCGGGATAGGTCGCACCGCCATGCCAGCGGTAGGCGATCAGCTCGCCCTTCTTCACTTCCCCGCCCTTGTGGATCACGTAGAGGGTGCCGGGCAGGCTGTTGGTGAGGTTGAAGGTGTAATCCAGCCAAGGGGTAGTGGCGGCGGCCAGCGCACCCACGGCGAACACACCCGCGCAAACTGTCCAGTAGATGCGCTTCGCCTTCATCACTTCATCCTCGCCCGGACTTGATCCGTGTAGTCGATGGTCACGCCACCCAGCAGCGCCGCCTTGTTGACGATCACGCAGTTGCACTCTTGCCCCAGCGCATCCACGGTCGCGGACAGCTTCTTGGCAAAGTCGATGGTCAGCTTCTGCGCCACGGCGCGCTGCTCGTCGGTCACGTCGCCACCCTTCCCGATCACGTCGAGGGTGCGCTTCTGGTCTTCCTCCACCAGCACCTGCAAATCAACGGTGGCCACACGCGCAGGCATGTTGCGGTTGATGACGTAGGCCACTGGCGCGAGCGCCACCAGCGTGAGCAAGGTGGACAGCACGGCCGGGATCACATAACGCATCCGGTCGGCGGCCGGCACGGCGGCCTCGGCCGGCGCTGGCGTCTCGGGGGTTGGGTTGGTGTTCGGTTCAGTAGTCATCTTTCCTCCGGCGCGGGGACAGTTGTTCTTGAGGGGCGCGGCGGGCCAGCATGATTTCCAGGGCTTCCATCGTGGAATGGCCCTGCTCCAGCAGCGCGTTGCATTCGTTGAAGTCCTGCGCGTTGGTCGAAGCCATCAGCAGGGAGAAGGGATCGGGGATGTGGCGCACCACGGAATCGCCGTTGGGCGAGGAAATGAGCATTTCGCTGAAGCGGCCGCGCTCGGTGCGCAGCGACAGCAGCATCCGCTTCACGGCCGGCGAGAAATTCACCATGCCGTCCTCGATCAGCTTTTCCAGGTTCTTGCGGTCTTGGCGCAGCAGAATCTTCCAGTCGGCGTTGTTGTAGGCCGCCTGGGCCGCATCATTTTTATAGGCGTCTTCGATACCTTGCGTGCCCACACAAAAAATGCCGTTGTACTTCCGGGCGCGGCGGTAGCCTTCCTCGATGAACTCTGCGGTTTCCTTGTCAGCCCCCAGGAGCTGCCATGCCTCATCGACCAGACACAGCTTCTTGCGGTCGCGGGTCAGATACATGTCGTGGGCAATGCGCGAGGTCAGCACGAACAGCACCACGCGGCGCAGCTCGGGAGCGTTCTTCAGTTCCTCCAGCTCCAGCCCCACCATGTCGGCGTCCAAGCTGATGTTGGCGCGGCCGTTGAAGAAGTCCCCATAGACGCCATCCTTGGTGAACGGCGCGAGCTGCTTGGCCAGCTCGTAGGCCACGCGCTCGGTGCTGCCCGACTCGTTCTTGATGTTGCTCAACAGGTAGTCGCGGATGCGGGTCGGGTTGGTGTCCTGCCCGTAGTCTTGCCAGACGGCGGTAATCGCCTCCCCGATCAGCGCGTACTGGAATTCCGTCAGCGGCGCATTGGGGGACGCCATGCGGCCGATCATCGGCTTGAGCATCCGCATTTCCGCCTTGAAATCCAGCTCGTCGTCAGTGCCCACCCAAGTGAATGGATTGATGCACAGCTTCGTGCTCGGCGTGAACTCCAGGAAGGTGCCTTTCTGGAGCCGGATCAGGTTCTGATAGCTGCGGCCCACGTCGATCACCCACACCCGCGCGCCAATACCTCGATAGGCCGAAACGACTTCGTTCATGGTCACGGACTTGCCCGAACCGGACACGCCCGCCACGAACACGTTGTAGTTGCCCTGCTGGTTGCTGTAGAAGTCGAGGAAGGTAGGGGTGCCACGACGGCCAAAGAACATCATCACCGGGTCGCCTGCGCCCTTCCATTCGCCAATCACCGGGGCCATGTCCACCGCGTTCACCGTGGTCTTGGACGTGATGAGGCGTAGCTTCTGCAAGTCGTCGCGCACCGTCTCGGTGAGCGTCATGGGCAGGCTGGAATACAGGGCCGTCAGTTGCAGCAGTTGCAGCGGGCAGATCGTGAAGCGTTCGCTGCGCCACACGTTCAGGGCCACTTGGCTTGCCCGGTTGATGACGCGCTTGGGTGCGAACAGCAGCAGCGTGTGGTACAGCTCGCACATGCTGCCGCCGTTGTTGAGCTGGTGCAGCACGATGTCCCAATCGTTCGCCTGGGCCTGAAGCTCGGGCTGGAACTCGGCCATCTTGGACTTGGCGTTTTGCTTGGTGCGTGCGGCCTTGATCTGAGCCTTGCCGTCCACCACGTTGGGGTCAAGCGTGAAGACGCCACCGCACACCAGGAATGGGCACGGGTATTGAAGGCCGTCATCGAAAAACGAACCGATGATGTTGGCCATCTCCCACAGCTCTTTCTTCTGCGGGTACTGAAGCACGCCGAAGCCACGCACGGCGATGCGCTTGTCTTCGTCGCCCTGCTTCTCGGGCGGCAGGCCAAACAGCAGCTCGTTGGCTTTCACGCGCACATGCTGGCCAAAGGCCGTGACTTGGTTTTTGATGGATTTCCCGTCGTCGTAGCGCAGATCGGGGAACGGCTCCTTGCTGAACATGCTTTCGGGGTTGAGGATCGGCCACAGGAAGCTAATCAGCCCGTCAGCATCGAGGGGGAAGGACGGCAGGCTTGCCGTGCGCAGCGAAGCGCGCACTGTCTCGCGCAGCTCGTACATTTCCTCCACCAGCTTGGCGTCACGGAAGGAACCGGCTTTGGTGATGGAGAACAGCAGGCGGATGTTCTTCACCACGTAGTTGTCATTGGGCCAAAGCGGCTTGCCCTTTGCCTTGTAGATGTACTCCACGCGGCGCTTGGCCAGCTCCTGAAAGAACGGCGTGGTCTTGCCGTTGTCCACCGCGATATGGCGTTGATCCATGTACGCTTGGAACTGGTCATCCAGCACCGGGCTACCGAACAGGCACCACTGAATTCCGTAGTGCGGCGGCACCGGGGTAAAGAGCGTATTGAGGCGGCTCGCCATGTCGTCGTCCGCGCCGGTTTGCGCGATGACTTCAAAGCAGAAGGCCACCGAGTTGTCGTTGTAGAAAAGGCCCGTGTCGGGGTCGTATTGGTCGTACTTGAGGATGCTGTGCAGCCCATAGAGGCTCGTCACCTCGTTGGCGGCCGCCACGGGGGCCGGCTGGCTCCCGACATCCGAGGTGTTGCCCAGCACGGTTTCGTCCCAAAACCGGGCGGCAGCACCCTTTAGCTTGTCCATCATGCTGTCTTGCATTGAATGTTCTCCATGTTGGCCGCCCGGCCAGCGATGCTTATTCGCTGTCCGGGATGACGTTGCCGGGGCGCATGATTCCGTTCAGCAGCTCGGTGGCTTGCTCGTTGCTCATGCGGTCTTGACGGACGCCGATAGACTCCATCCCGTTGTCAGCGGGAGGCGTTGGCTGCTGCCCCAGCACGCCAGGGCTTTGCCGTTGCTGGCCAGCGCCGGCCGTTTGCGGCTGCGCAGCCTGGGCCGTCACATTCGACGGGGCGCGTACCGGCCGGTAGTTGTCCTGGATGCGGCGGCGGTTGTGCTCGATCAGCCAGCGGCCGGAATCGACCGGCAGGTACACGTAGGACTGGTCGTGCAGATCGCCATCGGTGTCTTCCCACGGGGCGAACCAGACGCGAAGCAGGCGCGGTGCGCTGCGGATCGGCGTGCCCGAGTAGATGGGCTTGGTCATCACGTTGCTGCCGGCTTTCGCCTGCGAAAGTTCCACCGGAGCCTCGCCGCGCGCATTCACGCGCTGGCCCGGCAGGTTCTTCGCCTGGGCATTGGCGTAGATGCCGCTCATCGACTCGCACAAGATGCCGTCCGGGGCCTTGCACGCGAATTCGGATTTCGCATCAAAGCCAGACATGCTGCTGCAACCGGATAGGGCCACCACGGCCCCGATGCCAAAGGTCAAGGCCAGTGCCTTCATTTGCTTCCCTCCCATGCGTGCGCGGCACTGCCGCTGAAACCGACACCCTTGCAGCAAGCGCCGCAGTCGCGGCCAGCGAGCGAACCGCAGCCCGTCAGGGCCAAGGCGAGCGCGCCGGCACCAAACATCAAGGCGGTGCGCTTCATTGGGTTGCCTCCTGCGCAGCGGCCGGCGCGCCAGGCTTACCGGCGTTCAGCCACTGGTCGATCTTCTCGGCCGGTGCGGAGCCAGGCAGGACGCGGCCATCGGCGGCAATCAGGGTAGGAGTGCCCACCACGCCCAGCTTGGAACCCAGCACCAAGTTGTCGTTGACGGGGTTGTTGCAGGCCACCAGCTTGGGCTTCTTGCCGGCCAGCATCAGCTCGCTCCAGGCTTTCGCCTTGTTCGGCGCGCACCACACGCTGACGGCCTTGGTCTTGGCTTCCGGGTGCAGCGATTCGAGCGGGTACAGGAACGTGTAAATGGTCACGTTGTCCAGGCGGGCCAGCTCGCCCTCCAACTGCTTGCAGTAGGGGCAATCCGGGTCGCTGAACACGGCCAGGATTCGGCTGCCGTCGCCCTTGACCGTCTTGATCGCTTGGCCAAGTTGCTGTGCCGGGAACTCGGTTTTCTTGCTATCGAGCTTGCGCTGGGCAGTCAGATCGACTTGCTGCTGCATGTCGAACAGGTGCCCGAAAATGAAGTAGCGGCCCGACTCGTCGGTGTAGGCGATGTTCTCGCCCATCACTACCTCATACAGCCCGGAAACTTGCGACTTGCGAATTTCCTTGAAGGTCGTCTTCGGGTACATGGTCTTGAACTTCTCGACCACGGACGCGGGCGCTTCATCTTGGGCAAATGCGGGAACAGCCAGCGCAGCAGCCAGCGCGAGGGTCAACACTCGTTTAATCATCTTCGTATCTCCTGGAGTTGGTGCCGGTGCGCTTCAGGAGGCCCCGGTAATCGTCCTTGGCGAGCGCCTTGCCGGAATAAACAGCGCCCTTGGTGATGAGGATTTCGACGGTACGGCCGCCATCGGTTTCGATGACGGGGTACAGCTTGTCCGCAGCCTTGAGGTAGTACTGAGCGAGCTGCTGGCCCGCGCTGCCTACCCCACCACCGATAGCGGCTTGCCCGATCTTGTCCGGGTCGATGGTTTGCGTGATGCCGCCGCCGCCTGTGCTGGTGATGGTTGCGGAGGACTGGAAGGCTTTGCCGATACCACTGAGCGCGCCGGCAAACAGGGCATTGGCGAGCAACTGGCCCTGCTTGGTGACGAGACGGCCCCGAACCCCAGCCTTGCCGTCTTCCCCAATCACTTGGCCCTTGATCGCCATTTCAACGGCCTCGCCGTTGATAACGCAGGCCAGGGTTTCGGTGCGGCCCATCATCCGCTCTGAGGACAGATCGCCCCAGGTGGCGGCCACGATGCGGCAATCCTTGATGTCCAGCTTGTGCTTGTTGGCCAGATTGGCGACATCGAGCACATGGAAAGCCACCGGCAGCGGGTTCGATTGGGCTTGCCCGCCTGTCGGCGCATCCACGCCGTTGAGCATGGCCACGCGCACAAAGGAGCCAGCCGGCAGAAACTCGATGGTCTGCTTCTTGCCGTCTGCCCCGCCCGAGGTGGTGCCGTACTTCTTGGCCTTCTCGTCGGTTGGGAAGCCCAGCACCTCGGTGATGCCACCAGCGCCGCCAACGGCTGCGCCCGCTGCGCCCTTGCCCTCGGCATTGTTGAAGGTGATGATTTCCACTTCCCGCCGCGCCGGCACATCCACCTGATTGAGCGGCTGGTTTAGGGTGGTGGCCCCGCCCTTGCCGTTCGGTGACTGGAGAACACGCTGGCCCGGCCCGGTGCCGTTGCCAATGGGCAAAGGCTTGTCCAGAACCGAAGCATCTGGCTTCGCAGCCGTTGCGCTGCCAGCCGAACCGGCTGCGGCCTTGTTGGCCTTCAGTTCCTCCAGCGCCTGCGCGAGCTTCTTGTTCTGTTCCTCCTGGGCCTTGAGCTGGGTCTTAACTTCCCCGATCAAGGCTTCGTTGGACTTCTCCTTGGCCGCTTGCTGCGCACGCCACGCATCCTTGTCATCTACGGTGCCCGGTGCGGTGATGCTGACGGTCTTGGGCTTTTCGCGGTGCTGTGCTGGGCCACTGTCGAACAGGAACATGCCAGCCCCGGCCAGACCGAGAATGCCGGTCACTGCCCCGCCGATGAGCATCATCTGGCGTTTCTTTGTTTGTGCGTTCGGCTCACTCATTGTCTTTGCGCTCCCGAACGATGTAGATGTCCGTCCCGTCGCCCTGCATCAGCGTGTGGTGCTCTACGGCAATGGCGCGCACGCCACGGCGGTAAAGCTCCTGCTCGACCAGCAGCATTTCGGAGGGGGAAACGTTGGTCAGGCGGTATTTCTCGCCCACCACTTCGCCATCCATGTACTTGGCCACCAAGATCAAGCGCCCCTCTTTCCACAAAGGCACTTCCTTGTTCACCTGGATGGTTTCAACGCTGTCCTTCAGCTCGTCGTCGGCCATCACCAGCATCAAGTCCTTGATGCGGCGCTGGTAGGAGACGGTGCGGCCATCAGCGGCTGCGCGGCTCGAAGGCGTAGCCTTCTCGCTCGGCGGCCGGATGATGATTTCCTCGCCGGCCACCGGACGCGGAACGAGGATCAGCTTGTAGGTAACGCCCTTCTCGTCGGACACGAAAACCGTGACCGTGCCCTGGTTGGGCGACTCGCTGGCCAGCGTGAAGTAGTAAGCCCCCAGGGCCTCGTCCTTCTGGCCTGCCAGCACGCCCTTCACGCTGGGCACCACATTGGCAATGCGGCGCCCGTCGATTGCGAGACGATTGGTTTCGTTGACCGAGATATTGACTTGAACGTGGCCCCGGTCAGCGTTCTCAACGACTTGCGTTGCGCCTGCTTCAGTTGCCAGCAGGCTTGTTAGCAGAAGGATCGCGCTTAACGATTTCTTCGATCTTGGAAACATAGAGACGCCCCGAGGTAGTGATGGTGAATTCAACGAGATAGTCCTTCTCGCGTTCGGAAGTGAGCTTGTCGGCAATAAAGGTCTTGAGTTTTCCGCTGACCTTCACGCGCTTGTCCTGCTCGCTGACTTCCTCTTTGCGAGGAACCCAAATAGTGGTGACTCGCTCCTGTTTGAGCCGCATTGCGGCCGCATCAAGCGCGGTCTTCAACCCGGCGTAGCCGTCCGGGTCGGCCATCTTGAGAATCACCTTGTTGTTGTAATCAACCGTCTCCGGCGTGACGGTCAACACCGTGCCCAGGACATAACCGGCCATATCCAGCAGGTAGTCCTTATTGGCGTAGTTCGATCCAATCTCGTAGGGCCGCTTAACTTCAGGCGGCACGATCTTGGTTGTGTCGCGCACGACGACGAAGCCCAGCAGCAGCACCCCGAAAAACAGAGTGCCCAGCAGGCCCGCGTTCATCGCGCGGTGGAAGCGGACTTGCGATTGCAACTTGTCCCGCTCATTGATTGCTTTATCTGGTGCCATAGCGCGTGTAGCCCCTATCCATTGAGTTCTCGAATGTGGCTACCCGGCAGCTCTTTCGGCTCGGGAAACCCGGTGAACCAGTACAGGAGGTGGGTGGCCATGCCCGGATGCTTCCCAGCCTTCAGCTTCCCGTAGAAAAAGGCCGCTCCAATACCGAGGAACAGCCCAATCACCGGGAAGCCTGAGCCAATGCCAACCAACACGCCCATGAGGCCGATCATGGCAACGTCCATTTCCCAAAAGAGGAATTTGGCTCCGTCGTCCAATCGGCGCGGGATGTAGTGAGAGAGATCCGTTTTTTCGGACATGGCCACCTCCTGCGCTTAGATGACGGCCGTGAAACTGGCGTTGACGATGCCGACGATCACGCCGATACCCATCGACAGCACCACCGCGCCGAAGAACCAGCTCCAGTCCTTCTTGACGGCGGCGACGACGGAACCCACGCCGATGGCGATCAGGGCGGCCAGCTTGCCCAGGTTGCCCTTCACCCAGCCGTCCCACTTGGTTACGGCGGCGTCGAACTCCGTGCCGTCACTGGCGTATGCGCCGGAAGCCAGCATCATCAGACCCAGGATCAGGCCGGCGAGCATCAGGGCCTTGAACCACTGGCCCGCTTCCTTGCGAACATCGACTGCTTGAATTGCTGCGTTCATCTTCAATAACTCCTACGTAGAAAGTTGGTTGGAACCCCTGCATTTCCCCGTGTGGGGCCTTGCGCCAGGGGGATGCGCAAAGACGGAAAGCCCATCACTTCGGTTTGCTGACAGGCTTGCATTCGTACTGAATCGCGGGCTTCTTCCGCTTCTTCTTCAGTGGCTTTTTCTTGGCCGGGACTTTCGCGTGCGAAAGTTCTTCGGGCGGCTGGATGGATTGAGGCGCAGGCATGACCGGCTCTTGGACAGCAGGCGGCGGTGGAGGCGGCACGTACAGATGCTTGATGGAGCGTTCCGGGCAGTCTTCCCCGTCGCAGAACACAAACTTGGTGTCGCGGGGCACGCCGAACTGCACCACGTCGGAGAGACGATCCAGGGGGTTGGGCTGGTTCAGTGACTGCGCATTGGCAGCAGTGACGCCAGCAGCAGCCAGCGCAAAGACGATAGAAATGCGAAACGGTTTGGCTGGCAACGCCATATCAATCCCCTTGGAAACTGGCCACTTGGGCCGGTGAAGTTGAAATTTGGTGGGCTTGCTGTCTGCGGTAGCCCTCGTAGAACCGCTGCACGTCGCGGACGTACTCAACCTGGGCGCTCACATTGGTCGATGCCGGGCCGGCGTAGTAGCAGCCCACGGACTTCCAGGTAGCGCCGAAACGCTGGATGCAGTCGGCCAGAACCCAGGCCCCCACCTTCTGCGAGGTGCAAGCGTCGAACAGGTGTTCACGGCGGATGCCGAAGCGCGCGAGGTTCGGCAGGTGGATCGTGTTGATCTGCATGAGGCCCAGCGCGCGGTTGCCGTCTTTCAGCTTCGGGCCGACTGCACCCGTCCAGCCGCGCGATTCCTTCCAGGCAATCGCCTTCAACAGCAAGGGGTCGATCCCGTAGCCGCGCCCAGCCTCATCCCAGCACGTTGCAGAAGCAGCGAGCGGCAGCATCAGCGATGCCGCCGCGATCAGTGCGCGTGCAGAGAAGTACATAGAGGCGTTTCCCATTGCGATATTGTAGCAGTCAACTTGCTTTCACGATGAAAGCACGATAACAGAAAAAACCTAGAGCGACAAGGCATCTAGCCTAGGTTTGTCATCGTGGGAGGTGGCGTTGAGGCACCCATCCGACAGCCCCGCTTTACCCGCCGAATCCAGCTTGCCAAAGGCATGAAATGCCCACGACAAGGGGCCAAATGATACCATGCAGGAGAAAAATAACTTCCTGTCAGCGGAAGCAATAGGTTAGTTCGCACGTATAATGCCGTCCCCCGAACGGTGCGGATCATGGCTAGATCAGCCGGGCGCGGTATATCGAATGCGGCTTTTCTGTCAAAATTCGGTTATTGCCTCGCCGGCGAGGGTGTTGCACCCACCGCCGATCTGCATGGCCGCTATCCGCCAAGCACGGCAGCGCCTGCCTGCATGGCCAACGAACTTCGGGATCAATACGATCCCAAACCAATAGGTGACGTTTTGGGAATAAAAGTATTTCTTGCGGACGATCACCGGCTGCTGGTAGCCGGTTTCCGCGATGTATTGAAGGACTACGGGATCGACGTAGTAGAGGTGGCCTACAGCCTGGATGGGCTGATCGACCGCTTCTTAGAGGTCAAGCCGGATGTCCTGGTGATCGACGTGCGCTTTGACAGCAAAGGCTGTGGTGAGAACGGGCTGGACGTGTGCGAGGAACTACTGGCCCGCGACCCCTCGGCCAAAATCATTGTCTTTAGCCAGTTTGACGACCAATACATCATCGAGCGTTCCTACAAGCTCGGCGTGCTGGCCTTTGTGCGCAAGGATGAAAGTACGGAAGTGCTCAACGAGGCGATCAACACGGTAGCCCAGGGCAAGGAATACTTTTCCCCCGAGATTGCCCGCCTACTCGCATGGTCGGCCGTCAAGGATCGGAACCCGAACCGGCTCCTGGATGAGAACGAAATGCGGGCCTTCAGCCTTGCAGCCGATGGCGCATCCATGACCGAAATTGCCACCGCGATGGACTTGTCCACCAAGACCATTGGCCACTTGATGAAGGGCGTAAAAGCCAAGCTAGGCGTTGAAAGCCAAGCTGACATCACCAAGCTGGCGATCCGTCACGGCATTACGACAACTGCCCTGAAAACGAAAAGCTGAGTTTCGTTCCCGGCCGCTTCTGGTTGGCAGGATCGGCCGCCTGTATTTTCAGCGCACCACCAAGCACCCGCACCCGCTCGCGCATGTCGATCAGTCCAATGCCGGCGTGCTCTCCATTGCGAGCCGTGGCTTTCATCCCCACCCCGTCATCGGTGATTTCCACCTTGTAGGTGTCTAGCGCCTTGTTGTGGTGGATGCTGACGCGCACCTGGGCAGCTTTGGAGTGCTTGATGGCATTGAAAATCGCTTCCCGGATGATCTTGTAGGCGCTGATAGCCGATGCCTCTGGCATCGCAGGCCGCTTTGGTAGATCGTGCTCCAGCGTGATGGCCGGCTTTTCGGAAATGTTCGTGTAGTGGGCCACCAGCGACTCCAAGGCCGCAGTGAAGCCGATGGAGTCGATCACCTCGATTCGCGTGTTCTTGATGATGTCGCGCATTTCGGCATAGGCATCATTCAGCATTCCCGAGGCATTACCCAGCAGCTCGGCGGCCCGCCCATTCCCAGCCACCAGCGGCTCAAGCTGCTTCAGTACGTTGCGCGTGAGCAGGAGCTGGGGATTCACCTCGTCGTGCAGACGGCGTGCAAGGGTGCGCCGTTCCTCGTCAATGCGCCGGTTCGATTCAGCCAGGACACGGCGGGTTTCTTCGTGAGAAACGTCCACGCGCTCCATCCCATAGCGGACGGTGATGTAGAGCACGTAGAGAAAAAACACAAGCATCAGGCCAGCGGCGATGTGCGAAATCATGTTGGCCCGGTTCATGAGCGGCAGCGCCAGGATCATCAGCGCCGCCCATACCCACAGGAAATACTTGGCCGCCTGGTTGCCGCGCAGAGCCAGCACCATACTGACCAAAAAGACGGTCAGCAGAAAAGCGCAGCTCGTATAGAAGATGACTTCCACTTGAATGGCCTTGCTCCAATCTCCAGGCGGCACGGTCTAAATCACCGCATCTTGTTCAGTGCGTCTTGGCCAGACTCACCCACTTGGATGCCCAGCTCAACCGCTTTGTTCGAGGTGGCTACCACCTTGGCCTTGCGCATGTCGTCAAAGGTATTCACCCCGGTGACGATGGCGCAAACCTCGCCGGTCTTGTTGCAGGTTTCCACATTGATATAACCGCAACCGAGAATCCCCTTGGGGGCCTTCATTACCAGTAGCGGCCGCGCCAGATCGAATTGCAGCAGCTCCAGGTGCTCTTGAATGGCTCCAGCGTCCATAGTCATTTCCTTTACAGAGAGGGTTGAGAAAATCAGTTCTTACGCTTGCTGTTCTGGATCATTTCGTTAATGGCGTCATTGGCGATGGTAGCCTTGAAGGTATCAACAAAATGCTCGATATATTCCGGGTGTTTCTTGTCCATTTTCGATATGTCGATATTGATGCAGATGAATCCGATCAAGCCGTACACATCGTGAAAAATCGGGATCGTGGTGGACTTCACCGCGCGTCCGTCTTTCAGGGTGAGGTCGTAGCTCACAAACGAAGCACCACGCCCCTGGCCCTGCCCTTCGCCATAGCTGTAGTTCTTGATGAGCTGGATACCGAAGTTGGTATTCGTGTCGCCCAGCCTGCGGCCGGAAATGGGGTTCTGCACAGCCACAATCGAGCGCAGCGGGTTGCGCGTGTCGTGCAAGACGATCTCTACCGGCGTGCCCGCGAACGTCTGGCCAATGCCGTTCACGATGTCCGCATAGGACTGGAAGATGCGATCCTTCTCCCGATCCACCTCCGACAGCGCCACATAGTCGGGCTGCTGGGTCAGCATGAGGTACTTGGCCTTGGTCGGCCCGTCCAGCAACAGGGTGACGTTGTTGGAGTTGCCCAGGTAGATCAAATCCGCCACGGCGCGCGGCGAGGGATGCTGAGAGAGGTAGTTGACCGCCTTCACGAACAATTCCCGATCCAGGTATAGCGCCCCGGTGTCATCGGCGCGGATCGGGTAGAAGTCGTCGTAGGCGGCCAGTGCTTTACCGGGCAGAACCCTAAGATCAGGGGAAGGCGGGGCACGAAAGCCCAGCACATAAATGCTGATGGCTGCGATCAGTACGCCCGGCACAAAAACCGAAGCCAGACGTTTCCAGTTGATCGTTGAAATAATAGACACGCGCGCCTCTCCCTGAATCCACCGATGAACCTCACATGATATTCGGGTTCTCGGCACCCCGGCAAACAGGGCGAGGCGTCTATGGCGCGGTCACTTTTTCCGTTTCTTCAGGTCGGTCTCGATGAGTCCCGAAATATAGGTGTTGGCAGGTATTTTCAGATCGTCGCACAAGTCCATCATGCGCTCGTGCAGCTCGGGGTCCATCCGCAGGGATACCGTTCGGCGGTCGCCATAATTGCGAGTTCTACGGCGTTTAGTTCCCTGCCCATCGGCCGACATCTCGGCGTCCTTTGGGTCGGTCATGGCTTGTTCTTTAGCATAGTCAAAGGTTCATCACACAAGTCTAAGCCGACTTGCCTACTGGCGAAAGGCAGAACCAGCCGCCAACTTTCGCGCGCGAAAGTTGGTTAAGGCCAGCGCGCGTAAGTTGACATTTTATAGGGATTACCGTTGAACGTCACCGTTTCGCTGCGGCGACACCGGGCGTTCTCCCGCCTTGTCGGCCGTGATTGCCGTGGCCCGTTCGTGTTGCCGGAGCGTTTCCACCGCACTGGTCTTGTCTTGCTTCGCCGCCACCGCCTTGGCCGCCACCGCCTTGTCGTTGGTGTAGATGCGCAGCTCATGCGAGGCGCGCGTGGCCCCGACATAGAAGCTCCGATCCCCGAAGACCTTGGCCATGTTCTCCAGCGCCCGCTCCTGCTTCTTCTCGCTCTCGGTCTGAGGCGCTCGGATGTGGAAGATGGCCCGGTGCTGAGTCGCGCCCTGGGAGGCGTGAACCGTCTGCGCGTAGGCATGATCCCAATGCTTGTTGCGAGAGAGATCCACTTGGTGCAGTGACACATCCTTGCCTTGCTTCAGCTCCAGCGTCACCTTGTCCCCAGCCACAGCCGTGACGCGCGCCACCTCGCCGTTTTTGAACTCGCCTTCGTTTCGGGTGATACGGATCAGGTCGCCCTTGGCCAGCTCGCGGGTGTCGCGGTCGTACACCTCGATTTTGTTGTGCTTCTTCGGCTGCCATGCGATCACAGAGCCGTCTTCCTTCTGGAGCACCACAGTGCCATTGGGGGCATCCACGGCCGACACGCGCATGTATTCGCCCTTCTTGGCGTCGATCTGCTGGTAGTCCCGCCCGAAGCGCACCACGTCGCCGGCCTTGTAGTATTGCGCCTCCTTCTGCATGGCCCGCGTCCACCCCTTCGAGGTGTAGATTTCGCGTGTGTCCTCGGAGCGCGACAGTTCGCCCTGTTCCTTCAGCCCCTCGCGCACGCCGGCATTGATGGCCCGCCTGTCTTCGTTATAGGCGGTAATGACGATGGTGCGCTCCCGCTCGGCCTTGTCGAGCTTCAAGATGTCCTGCACAACGGCCGCCACCAGGCGGCCCTTGTCGTCCTCGGACTTCTCGGGGATTTCCCGGATCATCCCAGCCTTGTCCATGTACTCGAAGGCCCGTGCGTTGTTGGCCAGCTCCACTTGGGTGAGACGCTGCCCGTCCCCCAGGTTGTCGCGGCCGGTGATGATGTCCACGGCTTGCTTCAGGTCGGCGGTCTTCTGGCGGTTGATTTCGGTCATGTAGGCGGTTTCCATGCCGTCCCGCTGGGCCAGCTCGAAGGGCTTGCCGGCCTCTACACCCTGCAACTGGAGCGTGTCGCCCAGGTACACCACCTTGGCCCCGGCCTTTTCGGCCATGTGGTCGAGCTGGGCCTTCTGGCGCTGCGACAGGAAGGACGATTCATCCACGATCCAGACTTCCGCCTTGCGCTGGAAGTCGGGTGCGTACTGCTTGGCAAACTCGATGTCCTTCTGTAGCTGCCGCTCCTTGATCTGGAACATCGAGACGGTATCAGTAGCAATACCTGTCTCCCTAGCCAGCACCTTGCTGGCCGCCCCGGTCGGAGCCATGCCGCGCACCGTGTAGCCCTGCTCCTGCGCCATTTCGCGCACGCCTTTGAGCATAGTGGTCTTACCCGTCCCGGCAAGGCCCTGCACCGCCACGTAACGATCTTCAGTGGTCAGTACCTTGCTGATGGCCTCCTTCTGGCCTTCGCTGTATTTGAAGCCCTGCCGGCCCTCGGCCTGCGCGATCCGCGCTGCCACCGCTTCCGGCTCCATCATCTTCGGCGTCTGGCCCTTCTGTGCGCGCACTTGGTCGAGTGCCCACATTTCGCTGCCCAGCATCTTCTTGGTCGTGTAGTTGCCGTCAGGCAAGGCCACCAGATCACCATCCTTCTCCAGCTTGTCGAAGGCCCGCTTCACCTCCGATGCCGATACGCGCCCTGCCCCGTGCTCGATGGCCGCCGCCATGAGGTCGTTCTTGGATACCACGGCCTCGCGCTCGATCAGGTGTGCGGCCGCAAAGGACATCGCCTCGCGCCCGGTGAGCTTGTCAGCGCGCACCACACCACCTTGCGCCCGTTGCGCGTCGGCCTTGGCCTGGATGGCGTCGAAGTCGATCCCGATGTCTTTGGCTCGTTCCTTCCAGCTCCCGATCAAGGCTTCATGATCCACGTCCACCTTGCGCGCTCTGGTCTTCAGCGTGGCGTCTTCCTTCTGCTGCGCGCTGGCATCGTCGATGTCCACGCCCTTGGCTTTCAGCGCCGCCTCTATTTCTGCCCGGCGCTGGCTGAAGTGCTCGATCTGCTCGCGGGTGATACCGGCAATCTCGAAGTTGCCTTTCTCGTCGGTGCGGCGAATGTCGTAGCCCAGCGCCTGGAGCCGGTCGGCCAGCTCGGACGTGTAGATGGCCCCGATAACGCGCTGGGCGTTGTAGATTTCTTCATTCGTCAGGGAGCGCCACTGCCCATCCTCCCGCTTGGTGGCGTTCATGATGACGGCGTGCGTATGCGTCTGCGGGTCGAGGTCGCGGCTTGTGTTATGCCGGAACATGGCCACAGTCACGTTGCCGGTCTGTACCGCTTCGGTCTTCCCGTCCACGGTTTGCCGCGTCCTGGCCAGCTCGGTTTCGATGTGGCTGAGTGCCTTCTTGACGGCCGCCTCATGCGCCTCCCGCACGTCCCGCTTGCCGTACACCTCGGCCATGAGAGAAACACTCTTGGGCGCGGAAAACGTCATGTCGGTGCCCGGCCGGTGCTCGCGTTCCTTCTCGCCGGTTTCCTCGTTCTTGACCCACTTGCCCAGCTCTTGGCCATCCACCTTTCCGTTCAACACCTCGAAGAAGGCTTGACGATCAATCTTGCCGGAAAGCCCAAGGTGTTCGGCCCCCTTGCCGAACCACTCGGAATGCTCCAAGCCCTCGTCCTGGGTGTAGTAGTTGTCAGCGGAAAAGTAGTGCAGTGCCTGCCCGGCGCTGCCCACGTTGTTCATGCTAATCATCCCTGTCTTCCTCCCATTGCCGGCACGCTGAAAGCCTTGGTGATCGGTGCATAGCACACCCCCACAATCGCCGCGCAGCCCTGTGCCGTAGCCACCAGTTTGACGGCCTGATTGCCCCCAGCCAAGCGCACGCGCACCGCCACCCGCTCGGTGTAGTAGCGCATGTTCTGGCCCATCGCCTTGTCGAACTTTTCAAGCGGTGGCGGCAGCTCAACGCCGGCCACCGTCACGGCTGGGTTGTCCGTTTTGAAGCTGAAACGGTCGCGGTACAGGTGATAGCCCGGTGCGATGATGTACTCCAGCTCCACCACTCGCGCATCCACCCGGCGAGCCGACACCCGGAAGGCTTCATCAGGTTGCAGCAAGTCCGGCTCGGCCTGCACGGAAACGCAAAAAGCCGCCAAGCAGGCGGCCGCGACGGAATGTAGAAATGCCCGTCTCTGAGTTTTCATTCGGTATCCTCCTATAGCGCATCCGCCAGCGGGTTGGGCTTCTTGCCCTGGCCGGCTGATTTCGCATCTGCATCATCTTTCGCGCGCGAAACCTTCTCGGCTGGCTTGATGATTTCGCCGGTTGCCTTGTCGATCACATCGCCATTTTCGTTGCGCATAACCTCCACCGTAGCCGGCGCGTCCATATCGTCGTCATCCAACATGTCGCCTTGCTCCGGCGCGGCCGGCTGCTGAACTTCAGCGGCGGACGGAGCGGGTGCCGGCGCTGCGGCCGCCGTGGTCGGCTTGAAGCTGATCGCAAAGCCGTCGCGCTCGATGAAGCCGTTGGCCTGTTTCTCTGTCGGCACGTAACCATACTTGACGCGGGCAATGGGATAGTCGCCCGGAACCAGCAGATAGCCGGTCATATCGGGCAACGTCAAAATCTCCGATGTCAGCACAAGGTCGCGCATCTGTCGGCGCGCCATCACGCTCACGCCGTCACGCTGCGAGCTGAGGCCGTAGCTCAATGTTTCATCCTTTTCATCCACCTCGGCCTGTCCCATCAATTCGGCCAACAGCTTCGCCGCAGCTCCATCCGTCACACGCAGCAGCAGCTTCGTTTGGCACCCGGAAATGATCGTCTTGGCCAGATCGTGCCCGTAGATTTCGTAGAGCTGGCTGAAGTCCTGCACGCCCAGCACCATGCACAAACCGTACTTCCGTGTGTTCGTCAGAGCCAGCTTCAGGATGTCGAGTTTTTGGAGTGTCGGCAGCTCGTCAATGCAAAACCAAAGCCGCTCGCGGTGGATCGGCTCCAAGTCAAGCACGGCCTTGATTGCCGTGTCGATCCACAACGACAGAACGGGCTTCAATGCCTCG
This sequence comes from Ralstonia pickettii, assembly GCF_001699815.1. Lineage (GTDB taxonomy): Bacteria > Pseudomonadota > Gammaproteobacteria > Burkholderiales > Burkholderiaceae > Ralstonia > Ralstonia thomasii. Next base: position 42,177 of record NZ_MCGB01000010.1, read on the forward strand.
CGCATCGCTTCCCGTGCTGTGATGAACATCCATGAATCGCCTTCTTCATGTACCCATTTTCGGATGGAGAACGATTCGCCCTCATCTGGCAAAAACCGGAAGGCTTCAAGCTGGTTCTGAACAGTCATCTTGAGTGACATCCCCGTGCGCTCGGTCGTGGGATCAACATAGGTTGCGCCCGCTGTCCCCTGCAACAATGCGTGCATGGCGTCCAGGTTGCTCTTGGCGATAGCGTTGTAGAGGTCGCGGTTCGTGCGGCGGCCCTCGCGCCCCAATACTGCAATCACGTCCTTTAGCACCATCCGGCCCGCAAGCGCCCAAAATGGATCGGACTCGGCCGGATCGGGGATCAGGCCGTTCGCCATGTTGTCGAAGTGGTAGTCCTTGGCGATTTCGTTCCAGATGTTCCAGTTCGGGCTTCTGGAGTCCAGCGGGTTCATCAGGATGTCTTTGCCTTCACGGTAGAACGCCTGGGTGAACTCGCCGGTCGGGTCATACACGATCATCCGCTTGCCACGCGCCCGCACCTGTTTCATGAGTGCGAAAAACTGCTGTGACTTACCCGTACCCTGCGCGCCGGCAAACAGCGTATGCAGCGTCTCTGACTTCACGCGCATGGGCACGCCCGCAATCTCATAAGGGCTTGCCTCGTCGCGGTGTCGGATCAGTCGCGCAAGCTCCTTTCCTTCCACCAGCTTGGCCCCGCGCAGTTGGTTGTCCTGCATCCGTTCACGGCCATAGCCCCACCAGTACAAAGAGATCAGAAACACCACACCGATGGAAGTCAGCAAGCCGAACATGCCGCCGTTGCGCAGCTTTCGCCAAGCATCTTCGGCCATGTCGTCGGTCAGCAAGGCAACCTCGGAAACTTCCATCTTGCGCAGCTCGCCGTTGACGTTCAGCTCCATCTTTCCGGCCGTCATGTAGAGCGCATCCCGCGTGTGCGCCAAGACGTTCCGCTCCAGCGCGTACTTTTCGTCTGCGGTAGTCGCATTCCAGAAGTACGCCGTCGTGACTGCCAGACCGGCCAAGATGGAAATCAGCACAACCGTCCAGATGGCCACCACGAACAGCCTGGCTTGGTGCATCCACAACTCGGCCCCACGGGAGAAGCTACCGGCGCTTCCCTTTTCCTCTCTCTTTGCCATTTCAGCCTCCTTTCACTCGCTTGAGCTTTGCCTTCGCCTTGTTCTGCGCTTCGTACAACTGCTGCACGTCACGCGCCTCAACAATCGCCGCCAGCATGTACTCCGCAGTGAAGACCGAAAGCCACAGTTCATCGGGAATCTCGACCTTTCCGCCACCCTGCCCGCCAGCGCGGATTTCATCGAGAAGGCGGCGCAGCCGCTGCTCGATGTCTTGCACGTTTTCTGCGATCACGCCCTGCACCAGCGTTTGGCGCAAAAACTCGGAAATGCTGATTCCGTGCTCGTTTGCCTTGGTTCGATAGAACCCCGCCGTGTCCTCATCGAGTCGGATGTTGAACCGCTCGGTTGGGCCTTTCCCTGTTCCTTTCGCTCTCGGCATTTTCCTTTACTCCATAAGGGTTTAGGCCATTATAGCATTTTCGGTGTCGCCGCGTTGTCTTTTCGGTGTCGCCACGCTAAAAGGCGCGCCACAGCGCGGCTTTTAGCACCGGCAACCATGTTGCGTGGTGTGTGACCGTTCTTCCGGGGCGCGGGGCTTGCCCTGCGAGCTGGAAGAACGGTGCCGTTCTCTCCCCCAGGCCCTAGTGGAAGAAAACCGCGCATTTGGTAAAATGCAGCCGATCAGGGACGCAGCACGTCCCGCCAGATCAGGCAGGTTTTCCACTAGAACCCACAACGCGAGGTAAGAGCCATGAGTAGTGAAACGACGAATCCGAAGTCAGGCCGCAAGGCCAAGACGCTGGATGAAGAAATCGCAGCACAACGCGAGAAGCTGCGGAAGCTGGAGGAACGACAGCGAGAGCAGCAGCGCAAGGAACGCGAGCGCAACCAGAAGGCAGTGATGGAACTCATCAAGACGGAACGGCTTGATGCGGTTCCATCTGATCTTTGGCGCGAAGCGATGCCAAAGATCAAGGCCCTTCTGGTAGTCGATGCAGCGAAACCGGCAGAGCCGGTGACGCCTGTTCAGACTGCGCCTGAAGTAGCAGCGACGGCCGAGGCCAGCCAGTGAGCGTTTTCCACAAATCCACAGGCCCCGGTGCCCTCGACCGGGGATACCCAAATATCCCAAAGGGAGAGGGTCGCGCCCGGTTTTCCACAAGAGACTTCTTGTGG
>NZ_MCGB01000011.1 GCF_001699815.1 Ralstonia pickettii
GTTGGCACGGAAGCCGCGCCAGTCGCGGGCCACAAAGCCGGTGGCCGATTCGAGCGCGGCGGCCAGGGCCTCGGCGCGCGCATGGGACGAGTGGCGGCGGATCGCGGCCGCGAACTCGGCCAGGGTCAGGCGGGAACCCCAGCGCACCAAGTAGCCCCATGCGGCGATAGCGTGGCGGATCAGTTCGTTGGTGGCAGTGTCGGTAGCGGTCTTGCTCATGGTCATGTC
>NZ_MCGB01000012.1 GCF_001699815.1 Ralstonia pickettii
ATTGAATCGACGTTCGCGACGGTGCGCCACCGTACGACGCGCACGCGTAACTGCGTATCGCGACCAACCTTCCTCGGACTGGCATTCAAGCTGATCGAGGAAGCCGAGAAAACCTGGCGCCGTATCAACGGCCCCGAAAAGATCAAGCTGTTGCTCGAAGGAGTTGCCTTCAAGGACGGCGAACCGGTGCAAGACGATCGACCGGCTCAGCAGAAAATCGCCGCTTGAAATCGACCGCCATCAAATTGTTCATACACCACTCTTGACGTTAGCTCGGTTAGCTATCAGGTTTTTGCTGTGTACGCCAAGCACCAGCCTTGCAGTTTGAGGCGTCCACAACTGCAGGTGCTGCTTGTGCAACGGAAAATGTCCACCTGCGATGCAGATTGAAATTGATCAGAACCAAGATCCCGGTTGAGATCACCTGTGCAACCAAATAGTGCAGGCCCGCAGCGAACAGGACCGCCAGCATCCAGGCGTTGAACAGCAATGCCAGCACCCACACAAGGAGGAAGCGCGAGAGTGTCGCACCGACCTTGGCGGGGGCGCCGAACACCCATCGCCGACTAACCGTGAAATTGAGCACGAGCCCGAAGATCGCACCTAGGGTCGATCCCACCACGGGGGTGGTACCGGAGTGGACCAAAATGTACAGCGCCAGATAGTGAGTGGCGGTGGAAGCACCGCCACTCAGCAGATATCTGTAGAAGATTCGTCGATCGGTCATGCCGGCCTTTTCTCCAAGGCGCATCAGCGCAGGTGCGAATGACTGGTTTCAGTGCCTTGAATGGCCATATCACTCCTTGACCGCGACAGCGAGCAGCGAACCACCGGCGGGAAATGGCAAGCTGCGGGTCAACAAGCGATATTCAACGTCGCAGACGGTCGAAAACAGCCGATTGAGTGTCTTTCCGATGCGGAAACCCTCGTCAACCTCCAGATCGGTCCGCGCAATCTTCTGGTGCACGCGCGAAATAACCATGACGGGTAACAGCAGCGACATGAAGGAATTGACGTAGAGCGGACGGAACCCGGTGGCCCGCAGCTTCTCCACGAGATCCTTACGCGTATAACGACGCTTGTGTTTGGCCGCGTCGTCCACGCGACTCCAGAGAGAAGGATGCTGAGGCACCGTCAAGATCAGCCCACCTCCGCGCCGGCACGCCTTGTACATCTCGCTCAGGGCGAGTCGGTCATCATCGATATGCTCGATCACATCAAAGGCGCTGACCACGTCGAATGCTTCGACAAAAGGGATCGCGCGCGCGTCCATTTGCAAGAACTTCGCTGTGCAATGGCGGCGCGCCATTTGCAGCGCATGCAGCGAAGGCTCCCCACCGCATACCTCAGCATGTGGGAACCGGTCTGCAATCGCAGCGAGATTCTCTGCTGTGCCGCAGCCAATCTCCAAGAAGGACTGAAGCCGCGGGAAATAACGTTGCAGCGCCCACACGATTAACTTTCGGCGATACACGAACCAAAAGTGCTCGGCTTGAAGCTTTTGGTATTCGTCGAACAGCGGCTCGTGGAAGCCGTCGTTGTCCTGAAGCATTTCGGGCGCCAAGCAAGCGACTCCGTCATGGACGGCGGCTCTCCAGCCGCAGGCATTGCACGACCAAGCAAAAGGCCTCAGAGGCGCATGGCAATTTACACAGATATGCACGGCAAACTCCTACGCAGCGAACAACAGCGCTATTCACCGCGCCTTGATTGCTCGCTGACGGAACACTCAATTTCCCTGGTTGCGTGCCGGGACACGCTCACGGGTCTTACCGCTGTGGCCGCGTGCCTCCCTTACAAAAGCGAAGGCTGTCAGACGTCAGCAGTGATGCGTGTCAGGAAACCAGGCGCGGAGGCCGTAGGAGGAGCTCTGGGATGAAACTAAGAAATTGGGCGCTAGACGACGAATGTGTTCGCGCTGTCGGCCGACAACTGGACATGGTCAGTCGCGCGGGCACTGCATACTGCGGAGCCTCCTCGCAAGACGGACATAGCTTGCACCGGTCGTCATAACGAGCAGGTCCTGCTTTGCCATGGTGGTCGTGGCAATGCTTATGGCTGGTACGTGTAGCCACGGAGAGGCGCTTATGCTGAATGCTCCGCGATTTCTTGATTACAGCATGCGCGCGTTCGCAGTCGGCAGGAATACCGGCGCCCATGCCCTGTGAGGGCAGCGCAACTAGTACCAGCCAGAGCGAAAAAACGCGCAGCAACTTCACGGGCACCATCAATGGACGATCACGGAGCCGCAGTCTAGGAAAGTCAACCTGACCGTAGAGTTACGGGTGGATTACAAGAATGCAGCCGGAGAATGGTGCTTGCTCTCCGCATGCTTACCACCTCGAATCACCTTGCGCATACTGAAGGCGCAAGCATGCGATCAACTCATGGTCTGGCGCGCCAAAACTTGGCCTCTCAACGCATGCAGAGCATGCGCGGCACTCGGTGGAATCCCACTGCATCAGAAAAATATGCGCAGTGTCTCCTGCCAGTTCTTGCGGCGATGTTTTTGCCGGCAGCACGCTGAGGGTTGGGGTGCAGCCCTCTCAACAAATGTCCTTGTCCTTTACGGGCACGATCAGCCGGGCGGCAGATCTCGTGCACCGCTCGCAATCGGCGGTGAGCATGCAGATCAAGACGCTGGAATCGGCCCTTGGCAAAGCGCTGTTCGTGCGCAAGCCGCGCAGCGTGGTGCCGACGCAGGACGGCGAGGTGCTGCTGGCACACGCGCGCCGGATCATTGCGCTGCGCGATGAGGCATGGGCGGCGGTCGTCCGGCCGGACGTGACTGGCCGCGTGGTGATCGGCGTACCGGACGATTACGCGTCGTCGCTGTTTCCGCCGATTCTCAAGAAGTTCTCGGCCACCTATCCGAAGGTCGAGATCCAGGTGACCGGCCTGCCCAGCGTCGCGCTCGCCCCGATGTTGCGCGACGGCACGGTGGATCTCGTCTGCGCGACGCGGGTGAAAGGGCTGACCGGCGAGTTCTTGCGGCACGAGCCGATGGTGTGGGCCGCAGCGCCCGGCGCCACTGACATCTGGCGTGAGCGGCCGCTACCAATTGCCGTGTTCCTACCGGGAAGCGTCGCACGCGAGAAGGCGATCCACAGTCTCGAGCGCGCAAAAATCGTGTATCGAACTTCCTATGAGAGCCCGAGTCTGCTTGGCCTGCTGACGATGGCCCGAACTGGCCTCGCCATCACCCCGCTCGCGCGGTGTGCTGTGCCATCTGACTTTACGCTGCTCGGGCCCGCACACGGCCTGCCTGAGATTGGCACGCTTGAAATCGTCCTCGCCCGAAGCGTCACGTCAAACCGACCACCCTGCGATTTTCTCGCCGAGCGCATCGTCGCTGAACTTCACGCATGAGCGCGCCTCGCCCGACGCCCAACCGGGGGCCGGGACTCAGTATTTCCAGCGTGATGGAGCAATTTTTCGACTCCACGGCAATCACGCGAGTGACGCCGCCGTGATCCAAATGCGCCCAGTCTAGCCGTATGTCCTTTCAAAGTATCGCCGACGCATTGCAACTCTGTCATCTTTGCACATCTTCTCCGATCGTAGTGTCGAATACGTCTTGTAACTGTAGGGGGCACCACAGTAGTCGCATCGAAACGGGGTTTCCAGAAAACGAGCTTTGAGCAAGCAGAGCGGCTCGTAGCCGCAGCGTCGGCAACCGATCTCGAGTGGCGTCTGATGCGCCGGGCATGTGGACTCGCTCTGCAACTGATGGAGGGGACTGTGGTATCCACGCCCCAAACACTTGCGGCAAAATCGAAAACGCTCGTCGTACTGGCGGTAAGGAAAAGCATCGAGGACCGATCCGAGAAGTATCTTGGCCGGCAGGTGCAAGGTCTTGCGCAAGGCGGCGATATTGATCGCATCGTGCACCGGTAAAACGCCGGAATAGGGATCGGCGTGCAAGGACAAGGCGGCATGACGCACCACAACATGCCCCGAAAGCTGATTGGCCTGCGCGAATTTCCAAAGAATGGAAATCAGCGACTCGCACGGGTCGACCCATTTCGGGTCGAAGGTGTAGCCTAGCGCGGGCGAAAGCACGCTCTCGTCAAACGATAGAATCGGGAATCGATTCTTCCGGGAGCTACGCAGCGGCGATGATATGCCCGGTCGCATGGCGCGATTGGACGTAACCACACTGTTGCACGGCGTATGCCCACAATGCTGGCGCTGGGCTGTAACCCGGTGCGTCCCGGGTCTCGCTATCTTTCAGGACAATCTCAACAGCGCGCACGAAATATTCCATCGGGATTTCCATCTTGTAGGGGAGGCTCGCCTTGTGATGCGCCGCGCTGAAGGCCTCCCAGAGCACGGTCGCGTCGTTGACAAGCCGGTAGTTGGTGTCGAATGCCTCGGGGACGTAAAACCGCGTGAAGGTCCAAGCGCTCGCCTCCGGGTAACAGGTTTCGTCATAGCCGAGCAAGCAAGTCGCGACATCATCAGCATCGCGTATCCCATAGAACGGCAACTCTTCGACCATGAGGCGCGCGATGATCTGCGTGGCCCCTGCCGCCTGCAGCGATTCCTTCTTGGCCAGCAACTCCTCCTGGCCGACCAGGAAGGTGTACAGCTTGATCTGCTGCCGATCGAGCGTATCGTGAATGTCGCGCAGCCACTCGTACTCATTGACGTTGTAGCGCTGTGCCTCATCGCAAAACAGGAGAATCGTTCCGCTGCCCGCTCGGGCCGCCGCCTCCCGCAGCTTATGGGTCAGCCGGAACCGCTTGGCCGTGTTGGTTCCCGTCTGCGGCTCGGGATAGCCGACGGCCTCCAGCAGGTTCGACAGAAAGGGGCCCTCCGCATGCTTGGGCTTGTGCTCGCACTGCGCGTGGAAGGTGGAGATTTTGGGGTAGTTGCGGGCGAGCAGGAGCCGTATGTATTCGATCGCCCGGGTCTTGCCAATGCGTGAGGGTCCGTAGATCAGCGCCCCAGGAACACGGTACCGCAGGCACCGTGTCACCAGTTCATAAAAATCCTGGATCGCTGCCGTGGCGATCCGGTAATTGCCAGTGACCAGAGGGTGCGTAGCCGGATCAACCGGGCGGGGGCGTTCGACAGACATGGTGGTCCTCCTTGCGGGCGGCCCGCCTAGGAAATCAGTCCCGTACCAATCGTGAGGCGGCGTGGTACACCGGGCGCTGGCGGCGGCGATGGTGAATCGTCAGCGACGGCATTGGAAAGCGGCGCAGAAATGGGTACGGTGGGTCGCAAAGGCGTGTAGATCGTCGGCGCAGTCGACAAAACACGGATGACGTGCGCGAGATCCGTGGCGGCTTTGCGTGTGTGTTTGGCGTGCGCCAGCTTCTCTTGGACGAACGCCTCGATCACGTTGCCTTCCATCCCTTTGCGCATGCCGCGCTTCTTACGCCATTTCAGGATCTCTTTGCGCAGCCGCAAATCGTGGGGCACCAGGCCCCACGCGCCCTGCGCCTGCAATGGCCCCAACTCGGCTCCATCCGCGAGAAACGCCCGTACGCCGCGCAGGTCTTCGACGTTGGAATAGACAAGCAGCTTCGTACCGATCAGATGCGTCGCCGCTGCCAGGGTTGTGCTGGTGTAGCGCACACCGTGCAGGTTGATGTGAGGACGCACACCTTGGTGCAAGTAGGCACGCACCGTGTGCCTCGACGCGGTTTGCATCAGGCACAGCGTGCGACGCCGATGCTCGGCCAACCAGGAGAGCATGCTCTGCTTGACACGGATCAACCGCTCCATGGCCTCCAGAGGCGTGATGTTGTTCAGCCCGCTGTGCGGTGTACCGTTGTAACTGGCGATGGCATATTCGACGAGTTCCGTCAGCTCATCGGAGGACAGGTACAAGCGGAGATTGCCCTTCGGATCGGACAGCGCACGCCGAAGGTCACGCGGATGCGATCCGGTGTAGCCAGGCAGACGCGACGACATCTCTTGCGCAATGGTCGCAAAGAAACGCTCAATGTAGGGGCGCTCGTCCGGGTGGTGATAAGGGCCCGCATCGACAATGCAACCCACGAACTCGCACAAGGCACTGAGCGTGTCGTTGGCAAGATTTGCTTTGGCGTTGTCGAGCTTGATCCACTCCCAGCAAGCGTAGGCGAGCTCGGGCAGTTTTTGCGACGGCAGGCCATCGTGCTTGGAGTACGCGAGATTGGGAAGGGTGAAGGTCATGGGGCGATGAGGCTCCAGTGCCTTCTCCATCGTCTTGATCACGTCATGACGGCTGTACTCGCGCGCGAGCACGACGTGATAACCCAGGATCGCGCGAGTGCAAACGTCGATGATGACCAGCAGCCAGATGCGCTCCATTTCGAACTCGTGCTCAAAACCCAAAGGGTCACGTACCACCACCTTGAGCCGAACATCCAGACGGTGCCCGTCGAATTCCACGACCTGATAGGGGCGCACGGCCGCGGGCGATACGGCATGTCCGTCCTGCAGGGGCAAGCCTTTGAGGTGAGAGGCGCCCGCCGCGCGCGCAGCTTGGCCGAAGGAGCGCAGCATTTCCGCCTTGAGCCGGTTGGACAACGAGCGGATTGCCAAATAGTCCATACAGAGCGGGTAGTCCGTCGCCTTCAGACCGAGCGACCGACATTGCTTCAGGAACTCCTCATGCAGGGCTTTCAGGCCGCGCAGGCGCGTCTTGAGCTTGCCATCCGTGCTGACCTGATGCAGCACGACCTTGCGTTGCCGAATCTGAGCCCGAAGCCACGTCACCAAGGCGGGATGGCTCTCGAAGATTTGCGATATCGCCCCGGCCGTACCGCGACTGCCGGTCTGCCCCTGGACGACGATAGGGGCAACGCGCGCGTATTCGGCAATCCGCACATTGGGAATGACGGCGCGAAAGCCCCAGATCCGTCCATCGGGGTGTGTCTGCAACGCACGATACAACCACCGATATAGTTGGCGACGATCGATACCGGTGGACAGTTCAATTTCGTCGATAGCGTCGCCTCGTGCATAGCGCTCGATGGCGGCAGTCGCCATGCGTACCCGCTGCTGACGCCCCTCCGTGAGCTCCGTCCATGCAACTGACGGCCAGGACGCGAGGTCGAGATGCTGGAGCTCCGGTTTGCGGCGCATCAGGACTGTCCTCCCGGTGCCGAGAACAGTGTGAGCAGCGACAACGCTTCCGTATGCAAGGTCGGTGCCGAGAGCTTGCCCGTGCGCAATAACTCATACACCGCGGTGCGAACCAGAACGGGATCGCCTGTGGCGTACTCGCGCTCAATGGTCAGGAGTTGCCTCGGCTCAGCTGTCGCAAAGCGCCGGATCGCTGTCAGCAGACTCGCCGCTGGCAAGCCGCGATTGGCCACGATCGTGGGTAACATCCGTTGCCAGTTGTCGATCCAGACTCGGGATGCAGCGAGTTCTGCCGGCGGCACCACACGAATATCGATCTCTGAGTCGTCCAGTTGGCGCCCTTTGTCGACGACCATGCCCTCGTCGTCTGACTCTGAGAGCAACACCAACTCGTCCCGAGTTTCATAACGGACCCAGAACTCGGCCAAGTGTCGCTGTCCGCCCACTAGGATGAACCCAGGCCTTTCGCAAAAACGCTGAACGTCGGGATCGGCCTCCAGCCTCAGCCATTGATCGAGAGCCGCACACCGATAGAACGACACCCGGCGCCCCAATTTGAGCTAACGTCAAGAGTGGTGTATGAACAATTTGATGGCGGTCGATTTCAAGCGGCGATTTTCTGCTGAGCCGGTCGATCGTCTTGCACCGGTTCGCCGTCCTTGAAGGCAACTCCTTCGAGCAACAGCTTGATCTTTTCGGGGCCGTTGATACGGCGCCAGGTTTTCTCGGCTTCCTCGATCAGCTTGAATGCCAGTCCGAGGAAGGTTGGTCGCGATACGCAGTTACGCGTGCGCGTCGTACGGTGGCGCACCGTCGCGAACGTCGATTCAATCGCGTTGGTCGTGCG
>NZ_MCGB01000013.1 GCF_001699815.1 Ralstonia pickettii
AAAGTGAATCCGTCGAACGCTTGGCCAGATCCGCCCTGCGCGTTTGCATTGACCACGGCATCGCCAGCGAGCACGACTGCGGGAGCGCCGCCCGGGCCGCCCTGCCCGCTGTCGTTCGTGGCACCGGTGCCGCCCGTCCCGCCGGAAGTCGGCCCGCCCGGGACCTGAACGGTGGCCGAGCCTCCGCCCAGCGTCGACGAACCACCGCCCCCGCCATTGCCGCTGCCGCCATTACCGCTGCGGTTCGGGATGCCATTGCCGCCAGCAGCGCTGCAGGCTGCGATCGTGCTCGACGAGCAGGTCGCGGCCCAGCTCGGGAGTGCCGCGCCGGCCAGACCGAGTGATACGCCAATCGAAATGATGGATGCGCGCCGACGCGCATGTGTCGTGTCGCCGCTGGCGTCAACGCCCCCGCGCGATGCCTTTGTCAGTTCCGATACCACTTGCGGAGCACGCAAGGTGCGGCTCCAGACCAGCCGATAGACCCGGTTCATGTTGATCCCCTCGTCGCGTAGTCCCATGGGTCGGGCGCTGATCATTGAGAGGCTGGACCGTGGCGCGAGTGACCCGCTTTTTTTGTCTTGTCGTTCTCTGGCGCACCGGCTGCGGGAACTGCGTTTCGGCTCATCGGCCGGGGCGCATGCGCGCAAAATATAACATTTGCCTAGGAAACATTGCCCGGGCTGTCGGTAAGGGTTGATGTCCAGCCTCGTCGTCCCAACGGAGGGCGAAAAAAAACGCGCCGAGTCGCCCCGGCGCGTTCTTCATTTTGCTGCTGAGCGGACTGCTTACGCCATCCACTTGCGCGCATTGCGGAACATCCGCATCCACGGGCTGCTGCCGTCGCCGGCGGCTTCCCACTCCTTCGGATGCCAGCTCATCTGCACGGCGCGGAACACGCGTTCCGGGTGCGGCATCAGTGCGGTGAAGCGGCCGTCGTGCGTCGTCACCGAGGCAATGCCCTGCGGCGAGCCGTTCGGGTTCAGCGGGTACGTCTGCGTGACTTCGCCGCGGTTGTCGACGTAGCGCAGGCCAACAGCCACCTTGTCGATGTCGCCTTGCTGCGAGAAGTCGGCATAGCCTTCGCCGTGCGCTACGACGATGGGAATGCGGCTGCCTTCCATGCCCGCGTAGAAGATCGCCGGCGATGCTTCGACCTGCACGGTCACCAGACGCCCTTCGTACTGCTCCGACTGGTTGCGCGTGAACTTCGGCCATGCACCGGCGCCCGGGATGATCGGGGCGAGGTTCGCCATCATCTGGCAGCCGTTGCACACGCCCAGCGCGATCGAATCGGTGCGGTTGAAGAAAGCCGCGAACTGCTCGGCGAGCATGCTGTTGAAGAGGATCGTCTTCGCCCAGCCTTCGCCCGCGCCGAGCACGTCGCCGTAGCTGAAACCGCCGCAGGCGACGAAGCCCTTGAAGCTGGCGAGGTTCGTGCGGCCCGCCAGCAGGTCGCTCATGTGCACGTCGTAGGTATCGAAGCCGGCCTTGTCCATCGCGTAAGCCATTTCGATCTGCGAGTTCACGCCCTGCTCGCGCAGGATCGCCATGCGCGGGCGGGCGCCCGTGGCAATGAACGGCGCGGCCACGTCTTCCGCAATGTCGAACGTGAGCTTGGGTGAGATGCCCGGGTCTTCAGCGTCGAGGATGCGGTCGTATTCGCTCTGCGTGCACTCGGGGTTGTCGCGCAGGCTGGCGATGCGCCAGGAGACATCCGTCCAGGTGCGTTGCAGTTCGATGCGCGACGCGCTGAACACCTTCTTGGCGTCGCGCCAGACTTCAATGTGGTCGTTGGCGTTGGGCGCGCCGATCACGTGGCTGCAACCGGCCAGGCCGTGCTCGCGCAGCACCGCAAAGACGGCGTCGCGCTGGGCCAGCGGCACCTGGATGACGGCACCGAGTTCTTCGGCAAACAGCGCACGCAGCGTCAGATCGGCGCGGCGACCGGAGACTTGCTGCGCCCAGTTCTTGGCGTCGCCGTAGTCGGATTCATGCGCGCCGTCGAGCGTGAGCATGTCGACGTTGATCGACACGCCGCAGTGGCCGGCGAAGGCCATTTCGCAGACGGTCGCCCACAAGCCACCGTCGGAGCGGTCGTGATAGGCCAGCAGCGAGCCGCTGGCATTCAGTTGCTGGATGGCGGCGAAGAAGCGCTTGAGGTCTTCGGCGTCATCTACGTCCGGCACGCTGTTGCCGATCTGCTCCGTGACTTGCGCCAGGATGCTGCCGCCCATGCGGTTCTTGCCGCGGCCCAGGTCAATCAGGATCAGCGTGCTGTCCGCCGGCGCGTTGGCCGATTCGACTTGCTTGAGCTGCGGCGTGAGCGTCTTGCGCACGTCCGTCACCGGCGCAAACGCCGAGACGATAAGCGAGACCGGCGCGACCACTTCCTTCGCCGCGACTTCGTCTTCCCACTTGGTGCGCATCGACAGCGAATCCTTGCCCACCGGAATGCTGATGCCCAGTGCCGGGCACAGCTCCATGCCGACCGCTTTGACGGTGTCGTACAGGCGCGCGTCTTCACCATTCACGCCGCAGGCGGCCATCCAGTTGGCCGACAGCTTCAGTTGCGTGAGGGAGTCGATCGGGGCGGCGGCGATGTTGGTGATGGACTCGCCGATAGCCATGCGGCCCGAAGCCGGTGCGTTGATGACGGCCAGCGGCGTGCGCTCGCCCATCGTCATCGCTTCACCGGCGTAGCCCTTGTAGTCCAGCGTGGTGACGGCCACGTCGGCCACCGGCACCTGCCAAGGGCCGACCATCTGGTCGCGCGTGTTCAAGCCGCCAACGGTGCGGTCCCCAATGGTGATGAGGAACGACTTGCTGGCCACCGTCGGATGACGCAGCACGTCGCGTGCGACGACTTCCAGGTCCAGACCGGTGACATCGACTTCCGGCAGTTCCTGCGCGACGCGGCGCACGTCACGGTGCATGCGCGGCGGCTTGCCGAGCAGCACGTCCATCGGCATGTTGACCGGGAAATGCTCTGCAACGTCGGCTGCGGTGTCGCTGTCGACCACTTGCAGTTGCTGTTCATCCGTGGCGAAGCCGACCACCGAGAACGGGGCGCGCTCGCGCTCGCACATGGCCTGGAAGCGCGGGAAATCGCCGGGGGCAATCGCGAGCGTGTAACGCTCTTGCGATTCGTTGCACCAGATTTCTGCAGGGCTCAAGCCCGACTCTTCCAGATGCACCTGACGCAGATCGAACCGCGCGCCCTTTCCTGCACCATCGACGAGTTCGGGGAAGGCGTTGGAGATGCCGCCGGCGCCGACGTCGTGGATCGACAGGATCGGGTTGTCTTCGCCCAACGCCCAGCACGCGTTGATGACTTCCTGCGCGCGGCGCTGCATTTCGGGGTTACCGCGCTGGACAGAATCGAAATCCAGGTCCGCAGTGTTGGTGCCGGTGGCCATCGAGCTGGCTGCACCGCCGCCCATGCCGATGCGCATGCCGGGTCCGCCCAGCTGGATCAGCAGCGTACCGGCCGGCAGGCCGTGCTTGTGCGTATGACCGGCGTCGATATTGCCGATACCGCCCGCGATCATGATCGGTTTGTGATAACCGCGCACAGTGCCGCCGACGTTCTGCTCGTAGACGCGGAAGTAGCCGCCGAGGTTGGGCCGGCCAAATTCGTTGTTGAACGCAGCGCCGCCGATCGGGCCTTCGATCATGATCTGCAGCGGCGAGGCGATGCGGTCCGGCTTGCCGACCGGGCCCGGTGCAGCTTCATCCGGGTTGCGGTGTGCCACGGGCTGGGCGGTATCGCGAGCGTTTTCCCACGATTGCACGGCTTCCGGCAGCAGCAGGTTCGACACGGTAAAGCCCGTCAGGCCCGCCTTGGGCTTGGCGCCGCGGCCGGTTGCGCCTTCGTCTCGGATTTCACCGCCGGCGCCGGTCGACGCACCCGGGAACGGCGAGATGGCCGTCGGGTGGTTGTGCGTCTCCACCTTCATCAGCGTGTGCGTGAGGGCTTCGCGGCGGCCATATTGCGGCACGCCTGTCTCGCCTTCCGTGCCAGCGTGCGCAAACCAGCGCTCCGCCATGCCGCCTTCCATCACGGCAGCATTGTCCGAATACGCGACGATCGTGCCCTGCGGCGCCAACTGGTGCGTGTTGCGGATCATCGCGAAGAGCGACTTATCCTGCGTCTCGCCGTCGATGGTCCAGTCTGCGTTGAAGATCTTGTGCCGGCAGTGCTCGCTGTTGGCCTGCGCAAACATCATCAGCTCGACGTCGGTCGGGTTGCGTTCGAGCTTGCGGTAGGCGTCGACCAGGTAGTCGATTTCATCGTCAGACAGGGCGAGGCCCATCTCGACGTTGGCGGCTTCCAAGGCACGACGACCAGCATCCTGGCCACCGGCGATATCGACAAAGCGCAGTGCCTTGGCGGGCAGCACGTCGAACAGGCCATAGCCGGCTTCGCGCGAGTCGATGACGGTTTCGGTCATGCGGTCGTGCAGATGCTCGGCGACGGCGGCGCGGGTGGCGTCGTCCAGGTGCTTGGCAGCACCGGTCAGGCTGCGAATGAGGCCCTTCTTGCATGTGACGGTGAATTCCACGCCACGCTCGATGCGATGGATTTGCGGCAGTGCGCAGTGGCGGGCGATTTCCGTCGCCTTGCTGGCCCATGGCGAGATCGTGCCGAAGCGCGGGATGACCACAAAACGGTCGCCCTCGACATCGGCCGGCGCGGGCGAACCGTAGGTCAGCAGCGCTTGCACACGGGCGGATTCATCGGCCGACAGTGGCGTGTCGGCGGCCACGAAATGCAGATATTGGGCACTGACGCCATCGATGTCCGGATCGATGCGCTTGAGGGTGGAAAGCAGGCGTTGCTGGCGGAAGGCGGACAGCGCGAGAGCGCCGGGAAAGCACGAGAAATGCGCCATGGTGGGCAAGGCAGGCAGTAGCTGGAAGAGGAGGTTCCCGGCGTGCGCGGGGAAACCGCCATTGTACCTTGCCCCGTCCTTGTTACCGACCCTCAAATCGGCCCGAAATGCGCCTGCCTCGGCCGGAACGGGTCAAAAACGCCCGTTTTACAGCGACGTAGCGGACCGTGCCGCCTGCTCGTAAAGACCCGTCAGCACGCGCAGCAGGCGCGCCAGTTCGCCAATTTCGGCATTTTCCTCGCCGCTGGGCGAAATATTGCTGGTCAGGCACTGCTCGCGGATCTCGCGGTAGCGGGCGCAGGCCTTTTCGCCGGCTTCGGTGGTGGTGTAGGTGACTTCCTTGCCGTTGCGCGTGCCCTCCACCAGGTCCATCCCCTGCAGTTTCTTGAGGGAATACGTGACAAGGTGGGTGTCTTCCACGTTCAGCACGAAACAGATGTCGGCCAGGCGCTTGGCGCGGCCGCGGTGGTTGACGTGATGCACCACCAGCACATCGAGGAAGGTCAGGTCGCGCACGCCGGCGGCGGCCATGCAGCGCACGCACCAGCGGTTGTAGGCGTTGTAGGCGGTGTTGAGCGCGAACTCGAACTCCGACAACTCGGGGCTGCGCGCCGACACCAGGTGTGACGAAGACACGATCGGCCCGCCCTTGCCTGCGTCCTCATTGGCTGCGGATTGCGGCAGATCAGCTTTCGGGGTGGTCGGCGATTTGGACATTGCAACAGGCTGGGAAAGGACCGTAAACGCGGGCTATTGTAAGAGAATAGATCGTCATGTCTGCACTGTTGAAAGCGTAGTTGCCATGTCCTCACACCCTAGCTGGCGCGAAATCCTGATCGACGGCGCACTGGCCGCACACCACGGCGCCGACCTGCTCTTCGGCACAGCGGGCATCCGCGCGCTGGAAGCAGCTGCGTACCGAACCCTCGAACCCTTCACCTTGATGGCCAGGGCGGGCGAAGCCGCCGCCGACTGGCTGCAGACGCGCGCGCCACACGGGCATGTCCTGCTCGTTGCCGGCCCAGGCAACAACGGTGGCGATGCGCTCGTTGCGGCGACGGTGCTGCATCTGGCGGGGCGCGCCGTCACGGTGTGGCTTGCCGCAGACCCGGCCAAGCTGCCTGATGACGCGCGCCGCGCCTGGACGGAGGCTTGTGCCGCGAATGTCCCCATTGAACCTCTGCACACGGCCGTTTCGGTGCCGGCGGCTGCCTCCGTCATCGTCGACGGCCTCTTTGGTATCGGACTCGCCCGGCCGCTGACGGGGTTGCATGCCGCACTGGTCGACACCATCAACGCCAGCGGCTTGCCGGTGTTTGCGCTGGACATTCCCTCGGGGCTGAACGGCGATACGGGCCAGCCGCCCGCCCCAGATTCGCCCGTCATTCAGGCACGCGCCACCATCACGTTCCTCGCCGTCAAACCGGGGTTGCTGACCGGTGATGGCCGCGACGCCACCGGCGACATCGCGCTGGCCGACTTGCAGGCTGCGCAAGCGGCTTATGACGGCGTGATTGAAGCGGACGCCTTTGTCAACACGCCGTCACGCTGGCTTGCGCACGTGCCGCGCCGGCGGCATAACGGCCACAAGGGCACATATGGCAGTGCGGCAATCGTGGGCGGTGCGGCAGGCATGGTCGGAGCGCCGCTGCTGTCGGCGCGCGGAGCGCTCTATCTGGGCGCGGGCAAGGTGCACGTGGTCTCGCTTGCCGCCGATGCACCGCGCATCGACCCCGCGCAACCGGAATTGATGCTGCACACCTGGGGCGCACTCGATCTGGGCGGCATGCAGGCGCTGGCCGTGGGCCCCGGCATGGGTACCGGCAAGGAGTCGGAAGCCGCGCTCGAGCATCTGCTGGACCGCATGCTGTCGGTGCGCACGCCCGCCGTGTTCGACGCCGATGCACTGAACCTCTTTGCGAAAACGCCCGCCCTGCTCGCGCGTCTCACGCAACTGGCCGGAAGCGGTGTGCCGTTGGTGCTGACGCCGCATCCGCTGGAAGCCGCGCGACTGCTGCATACCGATGCGCTCGCCGTGCAGCACGATCGGGTGTCCGCCGCCAAGGCGCTTGTCAATCGGACGGGCGCGGTGGTCGTGCTCAAAGGCTCGGGCACAGTCATCGCGGCGCCTGGCATCCCGCCGGCCATCAACCCAACCGGCAACGGCGGGCTCGCCACCGGCGGCACGGGCGATGTACTGACCGGCATGATCGGCGCACTGCTTGCGCAAGGCATGGGCGCGCGTGAAGCTGCACTTGCGGCCGTCTGGCTGCATGGTCGTGCGGCCGATGACCTTGTCCACGCGGGTGTGGGCCCCATCGGGCTGCACGCAAGCGAGCTTTGCGTACCGGCACGGCGTGCGCTCAACGCCTTGCTGGCGTCGGACGTTCGCCGATAGAAACACGTCATACAGCACCGTTATACTGCCCACTCGTTTTCCGGCCCCTACCTCACGTCACATCACGCCGTATGCCTACAGCCCTACCCGCCTGGCAGTCCCTCACGCAACATGCAGAATCGATCCGCGCGACACATATGCGCGACTGGTTTGCCGCGCCGGACGCCGAAGAACGGGTACGTGCCTTCACGCTGGAGGCCGCTGGCCTGACGGTCGATTACTCAAAAAACCGCATCACCCCCGACACGCTTTCCCAACTGCTGCAACTTGCTGAGGAAGCCGGCGTGCTCACCCTGCGCGACGCCATGCTGCGTGGCGAACGCATCAACAACACCGAGCACCGCGCCGTCTTGCACGTGGCCCTGCGTGGCCGCGCTGAACACGACTATCGTGCCGACGGCGAGCCCGTCATGCCCGAAGTGCTGCGCGTGCGCGCGCAGATGCGCGACTTTGCCAACCGTGTGCACAGCGGCGCATGGACAGGCCATTCCGGACGGCGCATCACGGACGTGGTGAACATCGGCATCGGCGGATCGGACCTCGGCCCGCGGATGGTATGCCGTGCGCTCGACCACCTTGCCGTGCCGCAGGTGCGCGTGCATTTCGTCTCCAACGTCGACGGCACGGACCTGGCCGAAACGCTCGACCATCTGAACCCCGACACCACGCTCGCCATCGTCTGTTCCAAGACGTTCACCACGCTGGAAACGATGGCCAACGCGCACAGCATGCGCAGGTGGTTTGTCGACCACGGCGTCGCGGAAAGCCAGCTTAAGCACCACTTCGTCGCTGTCTCCACCAACCGCGAGGCCGTCGTGCAGTTCGGCATCGACCCGGACAACATGTTCACGTTCTGGGATTGGGTTGGCGGGCGGTTCTCGCTGTGGTCGGCCGTGGGCCTGTCGATCGTGCTGGCGATCGGGCCGCAGCAGTTTGAAGCGATGCTCGACGGCGCGCGTGCGATGGACCGCCACTTTGCGACGGCCGCGCCGCGCGAGAACCTCCCGCTCATTCTCGGGATGCTGTCGGTCTGGTATCGCGGCTTCTTCGATGCGGCGAGCGCATGCACCGTGCCCTACTGCGCGCCGCTGGAACTGCTGACCGACTTCATGCAACAGTTGGAGATGGAGAGCAACGGCAAATCGGTCCAGCGCAACGGCGCGGCCATCGATACCGACACCGGCCCCATCGTCTGGGGCACGGCCGGCACCAACGGGCAGCATGCGTATTTCCAGTTGATCCACCAGGGCTCGCAGATCGTGCCGGTGGATTTCATCACCACGCTCGAGCCGGTGCGCAACCTGCCTGGCCACCATGCCAAGCTGCTCGCCAACTGCTTCGCGCAGGGCGAGGCACTGCTGCTGGGGCGCACCGCCGAGGAGGTCCGCGCGGGCGGCGTCACCGACGAAGCGCTGGTGCCGCATATGGTGTTCGAAGGCAATCGCCCGAGCACGACCATCCTGATGGAGCGGCTGGACGCTGCCTCACTCGGCGCGCTCATCGCCTGCGCCGAGCACCGCACCTTCGTGCAGGGCGCGGTCTGGAACATCAACTCGTTCGATCAGTGGGGCGTGGAGCTTGGCAAGAAACTCGCCAAGCCGATCCAGGCGGAACTGGAAGGTGCGCCGGCCTCTGTGGCGCATGATGCGTCGACGGTGGCGTTGATTCGCCGCGCCAAAGCCGCGCTCTGACGCAAACGTTCAGAGTTCGGTGACAGCCTCGTCGCCCACGAGATGCCCTGCTTCGATGGTGAGAATGCGGCTGCAACGCGCCGCCACGGAGCGGTCGTGCGTCACCAGCACCAGCGTGGAGCCGGCACTACGGTTGAGTTCAAACATCAGCGCGATCACGGCCTCGCCCGTGGCGGTGTCGAGACTGCCGGTCGGTTCATCGGCAAAGAGAATGTCGGGCTCGGTCACAAACGCACGTGCCAAGGCCACGCGTTGCTGTTCGCCGCCCGAAAGCGTCTTTGGATAGTGCGACAGCCGCGCACCCAGGCCAACGCGCTCCAGCAGAACCGTTGCGCGACGCCGCATTTCGGCGGTGCTCACGTCGCCCTGCAACTCCAGCGGCAACATCACGTTCTCAAGCGCCGTCAGATGGGGCAGCAGCTGGAACGATTGGAAGACAAAGCCCACGTGGCTGCCGCGCACGGCCGCACGGCCATCCTCATCCAAGACGAACAAGTCGTTGCCCAGCAGCTTGACCGAACCCGATGTCGGCAAGTCCAGGCCGGCGAGCAACCCTAGCAACGTCGATTTGCCCGAGCCGGAAGCGCCAACAATGGCCAGTGTCTCGCCCCTTTCCACACGGAAGGCAACATCGCTCAGAATAGGCAACTCACCGGTGGCATCGCGCACGGTCTTGTGCAGCGAATCGACTTCAATCACCCAGGTAGCGGAAGACGACATGATTGGACTGGTAGGTAGTAGAAGGCGCAGTGTGAAGTCACTAGCAGCGGCACTAGGCTTCGCCATGTTCAGCATGCTGCCGCTCGCACAGGCCGCTGCAGCAGAAGGCGCGCCGGCATCGCATCGTGTGGTGGTGCTGGGTGACAGCCTGTCGGCGGGATACGGCCTGGCGCAAGGCACAGGCTGGGTCGCGTTGCTCGACAGGCGCCTCAAAGAACGGAAGCCCGATTATAGCGTCGCCAATGCAAGCATCAGCGGCGACACCACGGCCGGCGGCCGCTCGCGCTTGCCCGCCGTGCTGGCCCGCGAAAAGCCCTCTGTCGTGATTCTCGAACTGGGCGGTAACGACGCGCTGCGCGGCCTGTCGCTCGCCTCCAGCGAGGGCAACATGAAGGCGATGATCGAAGCATCGCAAGCGGCTGGCGCGAAGGTGCTGCTGGTGGGCATGCGCATCCCGCCGAACTACGGCCCGGATTACAGCGAGCGCTTCTTCGCCATGTTCGGCAAGCTGGCGCAGCAGTACAAGCTGCCACTGGTGCCATTCCTGCTCGAAGGGGTTGCGCAGCGGCCCGACTGGTTCCAGGAAGATCGCATCCACCCCATTGCCGCAGCGCAGCCGACGATGCTCGATAACGTGTGGCCCAAACTGGAACCTCTCCTTAAAGCCCGGGTCGGAAGATGACCCTTCTGCCGCACCGATGGCGTCATCCGGCGCATCGGATTTCCAGCTCCGGCACGGCGGCCACCTCTCACTCGGGCGAACACCATGAAGCTTCTGGCAAGCGGGCTGCGCGCAGCGCGTGACAACAAGCGGTTCCTGGTCGGCATGTCGCTGCTTTTTGCCTTCCGCGCCTGCATTGCGGACTGGGCAGTCGTGCCGAGCGGCTCAATGAATCCCACGCTCATCGAAGGCGACTACATCTTGATGAACCGGTTGGCTTACGGGGTGCGCGTACCGGCCACCACCGTCTGGCTCAAGCGCGGCAGCGACCCCCGACGTGGTGATGTCGTCGTCTTCTCCTCGCCCGAAAACGGCACGAAGCTGGTCAAGCGGCTCATCGGGCTGCCCGGCGACGTGGTTGAAATGCGTGACGAAGCGCTCTACATCAATCACCGACGCATGGCCTATGCGCCGCTGCCAGACGTCGCACCCGGCGCGCTGCCGCAAGCAACGGCGATGCTGCCGCACGAACTCCGGTCGGAAGCGCTACCGGGCCGGGAGCACACCGTGATGGTCTTGCCGGAGGTGCGTGCCCTGCGCAGTTTCGGTCCCATCACCGTCCCGCAAGACCACTACCTCATGCTGGGTGACAACCGCGACAACAGCCGCGACTCCCGCTACTTCGGCCTCGTACCGCGCAAGAATCTGATCGCCCGCGCTTCCCATGTGGCCCTATCGTTCGATCCAGACCACTTGTACATGCCGCGCCTCGCACGCATGGGCAAGCCGCTGGACTAGCGCAACGCCAAAAAGTACGCAAAGAAAAAGCCCCCTCGTTATTGAGGGGGCTTTTTCGTCAGGCTACGTGCTCTGCACGCCGTATCAGTCCTCTGCCGTATTGGCTGGCTTACTGCTGTCGACCGCGCTGCTGTTGATCTTCACCTTCGAGCGCGCCTTCAGTGCTTCATAGTAGGCGTTGAACTCGGTCTGACCAGCGGCCTGAGCCAGTTGTTGTGCATCGGCAGCACGGCGCGTCTCGTCCACATTGGCCGGCGGCAGCACCTTGTTGATGCGATACAGCGCGTAGCCCTGGGGACCCAGGTCGACACCAATGGTGGTCGGCAGCTTGGTCGCATCCGCGCGCAGGATGGCTGTCAGTGCAGCCGGCGGCGTGCCCTGCGCCTGCTGGCGCGAGACCGTCTGTGCAGCACCGAAGCCATCGGCGCTGTTGCTCTGCTTCACGGCGGCAAGCTTCTCTTCGCCAGCCTTCTTGGCCAGCGCAGCCGCTTGCTCGGCGATCACCTTGGCCTTGACCTGTTCACGCACGTCGGCCAGCTTCTTCACCGTGGCCGGGCGGTACTCCGCCGCGCGCGCTGCAACCAGCGTGGTCGGGCCCACTTGGATGGCGGCCGTATTGCGGTGATTCTTGATCACGTCGTCAGCGAACAGCGCCTTGAGCACCTTGTCGTTGCCGATGGGGCTGCCGGACTGCGCCGGGCTCGGGGTGCGGGTTACGTTGTCGGTCGTCTGGATCTGCAGCTTGAGCTTGTCAGCCACCGGCTTCAGGCTGTCGGACTGATCTTCCACCGTGTTGGAGAACGCATCGGCCAGCTCCGAGTACTTCTTGTTCGCGAGTTGCGTACGCAGTTCGCGTTCAAGCTCAGGCTTCACGGCTTCCAAGGGCTGCACGCCGCCGCCCTTCACTTCTTCCAGCTTGATGATGTGGAAACCAAAATCGCTTTGGACCACGTCACTGATGTCGCCCGGCTGCTTGAGCGCAAACAGCGCGTTCTCGAACGGCGGCACAGTCGCGCCCTTGCCGAGGAAGCCCAGCTCGCCACCCTGCGCGGCCGAGCCTGGATCACCCGAGTACTTCTTGGCAAGCTCGGCAAAGCTCGCGGGATTCTTGCGCACCTCGGCCAAGACTTCTTCGGCCTTCTTCTTGGCGGCTTCCTTGTCGGCAGGCTTGGCGTTATCCGGCAGCTTGATCAGGATGTGAGCGGCGCGGCGTTCTTCCTGTGTCTTGAAGCGCGCAGCGTTCTGATCGTAGTACTCCTTGATCTGCTCGGGCGTGACCGGAATCTGCTTCATCATCTCTTCGCCCGAGAACACGACATACTCGGCCTTGACTTGCTCCGGAACAGAGAATTCCTGCTGGTGCGCGTCGTAGTAAGCCTGGATGGCCTTGTCGTCCGCATTGACCTTTGCAGCGTAGTCGGCCGGCTTGAACAGCAGTGTCTGAACTTCGCGTTGCTGATCGCGTACCTGGATGAGGCGCTCCACCAGCGACTTCGGCACAAACGCCGACGACACGATCGATTGCGGAATCTGCTGCTGCGAGAGCTCGAAGCGCAGATTGCCTTCCAACTGCTCGGGCGTCATGTTCTGCGCAGACAGCAGCCGTACGTAGGCTTCCTGATCGAAGGAGCCATCCGGCTTGCGCAGCGCCGCCACGGCCGGAATCTGCAGGATCGTGTCGCGAATCTTCTCGTTCGAGATGGTCAGGTTCGCACGCACGACTTCATTGGCCAGCACGCGTTGCTGAATGATGCCGTCGAGCACGTCGCGGCGCATCTGTGGACCTTCGAACTGGCGCGGATCATATTGCGCGCCAAGCATCTGGCGCAGGCGCTCGGTCTGCTCGCGCACGCGCGCGTCGACTTCGTTGGTCGAGATGACTTTGCCGTCGACCTTGGCGGCGTCATGCGAGCTGTCCATGAAGCTCGAATAGCTCTGCACGCCGAAGAACACGAACGACGGGAACACCAG
Source organism: Ralstonia pickettii (assembly GCF_001699815.1). GTDB lineage: Bacteria > Pseudomonadota > Gammaproteobacteria > Burkholderiales > Burkholderiaceae > Ralstonia > Ralstonia thomasii. The sequence continues at coordinate 13,135 of NZ_MCGB01000013.1, forward strand.
AATCAGCAGCACCAGAAACATCAAGCGCCGATGCGTACGTACGAAATCAAGCATGCTGGACCGGAGGTGAATGGAAGATGGAAAATCCGGCGATTCTATCAGGTGCCGCCGACATTCCGGACAATCGCGGCACAGCGTCCCGGCATGACCTGCAAAGCATTCGCCGCTGAAAAGACAAAGGCCCGAACGAATCGGGCCTTTGTACAGAAATCTGGCGGAGCGGACGGGACTCGAACCCGCGACCCCCGGCGTGACAGGCCGGTATTCTAACCGACTGAACTACCGCTCCAGATTGGGTCGGACCACCCGACACGTGAGCGGCAATACGAACGATGGTGGGTGCTGAGAGGCTCGAACTCCCGACCCGCGCCTTGTAAGGGCGCTGCTCTACCAACTGAGCTAAGCACCCGTTCGTACTGCCGGCGTGAGCCGGACTGTCCGGCGCCCGCGTTGTCACCCACGAGCACCAAAGCCCGTTAGTTTAGCGCATCTTTCAGCGCTTTGCCAGGTTTGAATTTCGCAACCTTACCGCCTTCGATTGTGATGGCGGCACCCGTGCGCGGGTTGCGTCCATTACGCGAAGATCGCTTGCCGACCAAGAATGTCCCGAAGCCGACCAGCGTGACCGACCCGCCCTCGCACAACGCATCCTTGATGCCGTCGATCAGTGCGTCGATGGCGCGACCCGCCGCGGCTTTTGACATGTCAGTTTGCGTCGCCACATGGTCGATGAGATCTGTTTTGTTCATCGTGCCACCTCCCCGAACACCCGCTAGTGTGGATTCATTAAAGTGGCCGTCAATCGACGTGTCAAGGCGAAGAACTGTGTGCCACATGTCGCAGCCAGCGCAAAGAAAAAGGGCCCGAACATGTCGGGCCCTTCTTCAACCTCGGCAGGCTACGGTGTCAGTGATGCACCATTTCCTGCGACTTGCCGTCATCGCCCTGGGCGGGCGCCGGCTTGGCTTCTTCCTCCGGAAGAGGCTCCGGCTTGCGCACCAGCGCGAGTTCCAGCACCTTGTCGATCCAGCGCACCGGCTGAATCTCGATGCTGTTCTTCACGTTGTCCGGAATGTCCGCCAAGTCCTTGACGTTCTCCTCCGGAATCAGCGCCAGCTTGATGCCGCCGCGGTGTGCAGCCAGCAGCTTTTCCTTCAAGCCGCCGATCGGCAGCACTTCGCCGCGCAGGGTGATTTCGCCGGTCATCGCCACATCAGCGCGCACCGGGATCCCGGTCAGCACCGACACCAGCGCCGTCGTCATCGCAATACCCGCCGAAGGGCCATCCTTGGGCGTCGCACCTTCGGGCACGTGGATGTGAATGTCGCGCTTCTCGAACATCTCATCCTTGATACCCAGCCGTGCCGAACGCGAACGCACCACCGACCGCGCAGCCTCAACCGACTCCTTCATCACGTCGCCCAACGAACCGGTGCGGGTGATGTTGCCCTTGCCCGGCATCAGCGCTGCCTCGATGGTCAGCAGATCGCCGCCCACTTCGGTCCATGCCAAACCAGTCACCTGGCCCACCTGGTCTTCCTTGCCGGCCAGACCGAAGTCGAAACGACGCACGCCAAGGAATTTGTCCAGGTTGTCCGAATCCACCTTCACGGACGTATTGGCTTCCTTCTTCAGCAGCAGTTGCTTGACGACCTTGCGGCAGATCTTCGAGACCTCGCGTTCCAGGGAACGCACACCAGCTTCCCGCGTGTAGTAGCGGATGATGTCGCGCAGCGCGGCTTCGGTCACCTCGATCTCGCCCTCTTTCAGACCATTGTTCTTGATCTGCTTGGGCAGCAAGTAGCGACGGGCGATGTTGACCTTTTCGTCTTCCGTGTAGCCCGACAGACGAATCACTTCCATCCGGTCCAGCAGCGGCGCCGGAATGTTCAGCGAGTTCGACGTCGCCACGAACATCACATCCGACAGGTCGAAGTCCACTTCGATGTAGTGGTCCTGGAACGTGTGGTTCTGTTCCGGGTCCAGCACTTCGAGCAGGGCCGACGACGGATCGCCGCGGAAATCCGCACCCATCTTGTCGATCTCGTCCAGCAGGAACAACGGATTGCGCACGCCGACCTTCGTCAGGCTCTGCAGGATCTTGCCCGGCATCGACCCGATGTACGTACGGCGGTGACCGCGAATCTCGGCCTCGTCACGCACGCCACCCAGCGCCATGCGCACGAACTTGCGGTTCGTTGCACGCGCCACCGACTGCCCGAGCGACGTCTTGCCAACCCCCGGCGGCCCCACGAGGCACAGGATCGGCGCCTTCAGTTTGTCGACGCGCTGTTGCACCGCGAGGTATTCAAGGATGCGTTCCTTGACCTTCTCCAAACCATAGTGGTCCTGATCCAGCACCTGCTCGGCGTTCGACAGATCGTTGTTCACCTTGCTCTTCTTGCGCCACGGCAGACCAACCAACGTGTCGATGTAGTTGCGCACGACCGTCGCCTCGGCCGACATCGGCGACATCAGCTTGAGCTTCTTGAACTCGGACTCGGCCTTCTTCTTGGCCTCCTTCGGCATGCGGGCGGCCTTGATCTTCTTGTCCAGCTCTTCGAGATCGGCGCCTTCCTCGCCTTCGCCCAGTTCCTTCTGGATGGCCTTGACCTGCTCGTTCAGGTAGTACTCGCGCTGGCTCTTCTCCATCTGGCGCTTGACGCGGCCACGGATGCGCTTTTCCACCTGCAGGATGTCGATCTCGCCTTCCAGCTGCGAAAGCAGGCTCTCCAGACGTTCGGTCACATTGAACATCTCGAGAATCTTCTGCTTCTGCTCGAGCTTAATCGGCAGATGCGCAGCAATGGTGTCGGCCAGACGACCCGGCTCGTCGATGCCCGACAACGAAGTCAGGATTTCAGGCGGGATCTTCTTGTTCAGCTTCACGTACTGATCGAACTGCGACACGATGGCGCGACGCAGCGCCTCGGTCTCAGCCGATTCAGTGGGTTCCGGGCCGACGGGCACAGCTTCGCAGAAGAAGTGCGATTCGTCGTCGGTGACGGACAGGATATTGGCGCGCTGCGTGCCCTCGACCAGCACCTTCACGGTGCCGTCCGGCAGCTTCAGCATCTGCAGAATGTTGGCGATACAGCCGACCTCATACAGATCCTTATCGGTCGGCTCGTCCTTGGCGGCAGTCTTTTGCGCCACGAGCATGATGCTCTTGCCCGCCTCCATCGCAGCTTCCAGCGCCTTGATGGATTTGGGGCGCCCCACGAACAGCGGAATCACCATGTGCGGAAACACCACGACGTCACGCAGCGGCAACAGCGGCAGGCGAATCTGCTCAGCGGGTAAAAGTTGGGTTCCGGACATTATTTTCCCCAGAAAGTCATGTAAGGGCTAAATTGGGCACAGCGGCGGTTTTACAAGACCGCTGCTGCAAGTCGCATGCCGACCCGGTTTCCCGAAGCAAAAAAGCCGCTCGCGAGCGAACGGCTTCCTGCAGGGGATGCATACGGCGCATCCCGGCCGGGCATTCGCGTCAGTTGGAACCTGCAACCTTGGGTTGCTCTTCGTAAATCAGCAAGGGCTTGCCTTCGTCAGAGATCGTACTTTCATCGATCACCACCTTTTGCACACCCTTGTGGTTGGGGAGGTCATACATCACATCCATCAAAGCGTGCTCAACGATGGAACGCAGACCGCGCGCCCCCGTCTTGCGCTTGATCGCCTTGCGGGCAATTGCCGTCAGCCCGCTCGGACGAATCTCCAGCTCCACCCCTTCCATTGCCAGCAGCTTCTGGTACTGCTTGACGATTGCGTTCTTGGGTTCGACCAGGATTTCCATCAAGGCAGCCTCGTCGAGCTTGGCCAGCGTCGCCACCACGGGCAGACGGCCGATCAACTCGGGAATCAGACCGAACTTGATGAGATCTTCCGGCTCCACTTGCGGCAGAACTTCGCTGACGTCGCGCTCTTCCTTGCTCTGCACCTCCGCGCCGAAGCCGATACCGGTCTTGTCGGAGCGCTGCATGATGATCTTTTCCAGACCATCGAACGCGCCGCCGCAGATGAACAAGATGTTGGTCGTATCAACTTGTAGGAAGTCCTGGTTTGGATGCTTGCGGCCACCTTGCGGAGGCACCGACGCCATCGTCCCTTCCACCAGCTTCAGCAGCGCCTGTTGCACGCCTTCGCCAGAAACGTCCCGGGTGATGGAAGGGTTGTCAGACTTGCGCGAAATCTTGTCGATCTCGTCGATGTAGACGATGCCGCGTTGGGCTTTGTCCACCTCGTAATTGCAGTTCTGCAGCAACTTCTGAATGATGTTTTCGACATCCTCGCCGACGTAGCCGGCTTCGGTCAACGTGGTGGCGTCGGCGATGACGAACGGGACGTTCAACAGACGCGCCAGCGTTTGAGCAAGCAGGGTCTTGCCCGAGCCAGTCGGCCCGATGAGCAGGATATTGCTCTTCGACAGCTCGACATCGTCCTTCTTGCCGAGGTGCTTCAAACGCTTGTAATGGTTGTAGACCGCGACCGCCAGGATCTTCTTGGCCTGCTCCTGACCGATCACATATTGGTCCAGGCTTTGGCGGATTTCATGCGGTGTGGGCAGATCGGACTTGACCGCCAGACCACCTTCCTTTTCGGAGATGGCGGCTTCGTCCCGGATGATCTCGTTGCACAGGTCGATACATTCATCGCAGATGAAGACCGAGGGGCCGGCAATCAGTTTTTTGACCTCATGCTGGCTCTTGCCGCAAAACGAGCAGTACAGCAGCTTTTCGCCAGTCGAGCCTTTCTTGTCCGCCATAACGATTACCAGTAGTTCTTGGCAGCATCATACGCCAAATTATCTGGCGACGATCCGCAGGTGTTGTTCGAAGCAAAAACGAGGCGCGAGGCCTCGTTTTTGACACCGCTTGACATGTTTCGTGCGGTTAACCGGGGTGCCGTAGAATGCACCGGCAACCTCGCCTACCGCGCACATCGGCGCACGACTTCGACACTTCAACGCTTGGCGATGACCTGGTCGATCAGGCCGTACTCCTTGGCCTGCTCGCTACTCATGAAGTTGTCGCGATCCGTATCGCGGGCGATCTTGTCGACGGGCTGACCCGTTACCTCCGAAAGCACCGTGTTCAGGCGCTCGCGCAGATACAGAATCTCGCGCGCCTGGATCTCGATATCCGAGGCCTGGCCCCGAGCACCGCCCAGCGGCTGGTGAATCATGATGCGCGAGTTCGGCAGCGCCAGACGCTTGCCCTTGGCACCGGCCGCGAGCAGGAACGCGCCCATGCTGGCCGCCATGCCCATGCACAGCGTCGACACGTCGGGCTTGATGAACTGCATCGTGTCGTACATCGCCAGGCCGGACGAAACCGAACCACCCGGGGAATTGATGTACAGCGAGATGTCCTTGTCCGGATTCTCGCTTTCCAAAAACAGCAACTGTGCCACCACGAGGTTGGCAGTCTGGTCGTTGACCTCGCCCACCATGAAGATCACTCGTTCCTTGAGCAGGCGCGAGTAGATATCGTAGGCGCGCTCGCCGCGGCCCGACTGCTCGACCACCATCGGCACCAGACCGAGCCCCTGCGTTTCGAGCGCGGAAGCCTGGGTGCGGGCAAGTTGGTCGATCAGTTCATTGCGGATCATGCGGTTCTCCGGTGCTTATTTCGGGAGCTATATCGATCGAATCAGCCTTGCGCCGGCGTGGCAGTCAGCTCTTCGAACGACACGGCCTTGTCAGTGACTTTGGCCTTGTCGCACACAAAATTTACCACGTTGTTTTCGAGCACGTAGGCTTCCATCTCGGCCAGGCGCTGTTGGTCGCCGTAGTACCAGCGGATGACTTCCTTCGGATCTTCGTAGCTCTTGGCGAACTCTTCGATCTCGGCCTTGATCTGCTCCGGCTTTGCTTCCAGGCCGTTGGCCTTCACGACTTCGGCCAGCACCAGGCCCAGCTTCACGCGGCGCTCAGCTTGCTGCGTGAACATCTCGGCCGGGATCGGCATGTTCTTGGCGTTCGGCATGCCGCGCGATTCGAGGTCACGGCGAGCCATTTCAACCAGGCGCTCTTGGTCTTGCTCGACCAGCGACTTCGGCACATCCAGCTCTGCCACCTTCAGCAGCGCTTCCATGACTTGGTCCTTGAGCAGCGCGTGCGTGCGGCGCTTGACTTCACGCTCGAGGTTCTCGCGGATATCGGCGCGCATCTTGTCCAGGTTGCCGTCGGCGATGCCCAGCGATTGGGCAAACGCTTCGTTGACTTCCGGCAGGTGCGCCCACTCGACTTGCTTGAGCGTGACGGTGAATTCAGCCGTCTTACCCGCGACATCCTTGCCGTGGTAGTCCTCGGGGAATGCCAGCGGGAATTTCTTCGACTCGCCTTGCTTCAGGCCCAGCGTGGCTTGCTCGAACTCGGGCAACATGCGGCCTTCGCCCAGCACGAAGCTAAAACCTTCAGCCTTGCCACCGGCAAATTCCACACCGTCAATCGTGCCGACGAAATCGACCGTCACGCGGTCGCCGTCCTGGGCAACGGCTGCACCGCCGTCACCATGCTCGCCGGCTTCGCCGCGCGGGTGGTAGTGCACGCGTTGCTTGCGCAGGATGTCGAGGGTCTTGTCGATCTCGGCATCGGTGATTTCGGTCTTGGTGCGGGTCAGTTCCGCGCTGGCCAGATCGCCGAGCTTGACTTCCGGATACACCTCGAAGGTGGCGTCGAACGCGACCTGGTCATCGGCCACGCCTTCGGTCTTCAGCTCGAAGCGCGGTTGGCCGGCAACCTTCACGCCTTGTTCGTTGGTGATGTCAAAGAACTGACGGGCGGCCTTGTCGTAGCGCACCTCGAATTCGACCTGTTGGCCGTATTGCTTCTCGACCATCTTCATCGGGACCTTGCCCGGGCGGAAGCCGGACATCTTGACGGTCTTGGACAGACGCGCCAGACGGCTTTGCTTCTCTTGCTCCACTTCGGCCTTCGGGACAGCCAGGGTCACTTTGCGATCAAGCTTGCCGAGGTTTTCGATAGTCGACATGGTCGTAATTCCAGATTCAGAAGATGGTTGCGTCGAACGGCGCAGCGCCAGCAGCAGCCGTGGTTCAAAGTTCTTGGTCTTGCCGGGCTTGCAGGAATGCGGCGCGAAGGCTGCACTGATTGCACAATGCACGGCACAACGGACGCGTTCAGGCTGGCAAACGCAAAACGCATATTATGGCATGGAACGTTCGCCGGCCCTGTTTTTTTGGGTCGGAACGCTTGGAAAACCCTTCAAACGGCGCGTTAATCCAGAGGTTCCGCAGCTTCGCTTTCCGCGGGTGCGGCGCCCTGCTCCTGCGTGCGTCGAAGCTGCAATGCGCGCAGGATGAAGCGGCCGGGATCAAGCGCTGCAGCCAGGTCCGATTCAAGCGGCAGCGGACCACCGTCGATCTGGGCCGCCAGCAACTCCGCACCCAGTACCGACCAGGTGAGGCCCCGCGAGCCATACGCAAGTGCGGCATACAGCCCGGCGAGGCGAGGCAGCTGCGCATGCGGACCGCGCAAACGAAAGCCCGGCGCCAAGGCCGCCGCCTCATCCACCAGCGGGCCGATCAACGGCAGCCGATTGGCTGACACGCACCGCACACCGACGTAGCCCTGCAGTTGCGCAGGGTCCAGCTTCGCCAGTGCACCCAATTGCTGAGGCTGCAACCCAGACAGTCGCCGGAGATTGCCCGCGTGATCGGCCACGCGCTCGGTCAGATCGGCTTCACCGGGCTGGAACGACGAGCCCGTGCGCACCGTTTTCGCGCCCGGCTCGGTGGGCAGCAAGTAGCCATCGCCGCAGACGACGGCCTTCGGCCACGCGGCGCCCGCTTCCAAACTGGTGATGGGCACGTCGGTGAGTTGACCGCGAACGGGCTTGAGCGACGCGGATGTCAGCGCAGCCAGGCGCGTAGCGCCAAGACCGTTGGCGAGGATGACGACCGGCGCGCTCGCGATCACATCGCCCTGCGCATCGAGGACCTGCCATTGATCGCCGTCTTGGCGCAGCGATTCGACGTGCGTACCCCAACGTGTGTCGATTGCAGCGCCTGCAGCGGCCAGATTGGCACGGCAAACATCAGGCGGCGCAACCCAGCCCGCTTGCGCAAACCACCAGCCGCCCTGCGGCACGCTGGCACCGACGCGCTTGGCGGCGGCGTCCACATTGAGCCAATCGATGTAGTCGACCGGGTAGCCGAGCGCCCGCACGATGCGTTGCTGTTCAGTGGCGTCGCCCACGTGTTCGGCGAGTTGGAGCACGCCGGTGGGCTGGAAACCTGTGGCGAAGCCGGCGCGATCGAGTGCATCCCAATGGCGGCGTGCAAGCAGGTTGCCGGCGCGCGATAGGCGCGAGAGCACGCTGTCGTCGATGGATACATGCGGATGCATGGCCGCAGCACGGTGCGCCGACGTGCCGTGTGCGGGGCCATCGTTTGCGTCGATGAGCGTGATGCGCCAGCCGCGCGACGCGAGCCGTTCCGCAACCGAGCAGCCCGCGAGCCCGGCGCCAAGCACGATGGCGTGACGCTGGCTCCAGACAGGCGCTTCAGCCGGCCCACGCCGTGTGCGCCAATGGGTCGGAAATTGCGCGACGGTCATGTCGCGCTTGGTTCCGAAACCGTGCGCCTTGTGCGCCTCGAAGCCGGCCTCCTGCAAGCCGCGCCGCACGAATCCTGCGGCGGTGTACGTGGCCAATGTCGCGCCGGCGCGAGCGACCCGCGCGAGCTGCCTGAACACGCGCGGCTGCCACAGATCGGGGTTCTTGGCGGGAGAAAAACCGTCGAGATAGAACGCGTCGGCAGCGCACGACAGTTGCGGCAGCATCTCCATCGCATCACCGAAAAACAGCATCAGCGTAACGCGGCCGCCGTCGAACGCCAGTCGATGCACGCCGGGCACCGGCACCGGCCATGATTGACGGAGCGTCTCGGCCAGCGGAGCCAGCGCACCGATTGTCGGATGCACGATCGACAAGCCTGCGCGATCGAACGGATGCTTCTCGATCGAGACGAAATCGAGCCGTGCACAACGCTGTGGATCGTCGCGCCATGCAGCCCAGGTGGCCAGGAAATTCAAGCCCTGGCCGAAGCCGGTTTCGACAATGGTGAAGGTGCGTTTGCCTTGCCACGCGCCCGGCAAGCGGTTACCGCCCAGGAAAACGTGAATCGCCTGGGCCAGACCGCCTTCGGAGCTGTGATAGACGTCGTCGTATTGCGCGGAGAACGGCGTGCCGTCCGACGTGAGCTGAGGCGTGGCGAGAACGAGGCCGCGTGGCATGGAACACCCTGGGAAGAAGCAGCGAATTGTAACGCCGCCCTTCCCCTGCGCTTTGATCTGAAGCAGTCCGCTTGCCGTCTTCAGGCTGGATGCCGGACCGACCCGACTGTCCATGCGCACGGTCATCGAATGCTCGGTCATTGTGGCCGGATAACCGCGCGGCTCGTCCAATCCATCCCGTCTTTACTGCGTCGCGGTACACGCGTGAGGGCGTCGGTCAACACCACTGCCGCATCTTATGAATGGGAATTCAGAATGGAGCGCCAAGAATGGGCGTGGCGCAGCCAGACGGCCTCAAGCCACATCATCTGCAGACCGGCGCCGCCAAGCCATGAGTGCAACCGCCAGCGCCGCCACTGACAGGCCGATTGCCAGCCCAGTCAGCCGCCCCGCGCGACGGGCCTCATCAGCTTGCTGGCGCGCTTCGATGGCCTGGCGCACGGTTTCCCAGAAGGCCTCGCGGTGCTCGTTTTCGTCGAAGATGGACATGGCATGCCTCCCCGTTATGCATGACTTGTCTTGCCATCGTAGGGAACGTGCGCCAGATGTGCCACCGCGCGTTGCGCGTAGGACGCGGGGTTCCATACGCTGAAGAAGGCTCGTGCTGTCATTACGACGCACGGGCGATACAGAGGCGGTCGCCAGCCGCTTTCTGGAATACCTCGAAGCCGCTGCGCAGGAGAACGTGAAACCTTGACGGCTTAACTCACAGCGCTTTACTGAGGAAGACCCGGCTCGTACCGGGCGGATCGCAGGGTACCTCTCCGAACCGCACCCAGCCGTTGCGTTCGTAAAACCATGGCGCCTGAAAGCTGATCGTATAGACCACCGCCGAGCGACAACCGCGTCGGCGCCCTTCTTCTTCAAACCTGCGCAACACCTCGGTGCCAATACCCATGCCGCGTAACGTCTTGGGCAGATGGAACAGATCAAGAAACAGCAGCCCCAGCGATGTTCGTCCGCTTGCGCCGCCAACCACGTCGCCGCTCTGCGGATCGCGGGCCAGCACCGCAAGCGGTTGCCGGTCGCGGTAGCCGACGTGCTGATCGTTAAAGTGATTCAGTCCGTTGCCAATGATCTGGACCGATTCGTCATCCGCTTCGTCGGTGACGATGATTTCTGGGGCTTCCATGCAGGCCCTACTGTGTTCGGGCCGGCAGGATGGCGGGAGCGGACTGCGGGGGCGGCCGCATGTGCGGCATCATGTTCGTATTCAGGTGGTACATCACCCAGAGCGAACCGCTGAGCGTGATGACCACCAGCACCAGTGTGAACATCAACGACAGCATGTTCCAGCCGCCTTCGGATTTGGCGTTCATGTGCAGGAAGTAAATCATGTGCACTACGATCTGCACCGCGCCGATGAGCAGGATCGTCACCGCCGTGGTCGATGATCTGTCGAAGACGTTCGCCATCACCAGCCAGAACGGAATCGCCGTCAGGAAGACGGACAGCACGAAACCCGTCAGGTAACCGCCCAGCGTGGCGTGCGGTCCGATCTCTTCTTCGTGGTGATGCCCATCGTGGGCATCGCCGTGGCCGGCCATCGTTTGATCTTGCGCGCTCATGGCAGCGTTCCCATCAGGTAGACGAAGGTAAAGACGCCGATCCAGACAACGTCCAGAAAGTGCCAGAACATCGACAGGCACATCAGGCGACGCTTGTTGGCCGTAATCAAACCGTGCTTCGACACCTGCACCATCAGCACGATAAGCCAGATCAGGCCAAACGTCACGTGCAGCCCGTGCGTGCCGACCAGTGAGAAGAACGAAGTCAGGAATGCACTCCGTGTGGGCCCGGCACCCTCGTGGATCAGATGCGCGAATTCATAGAGTTCCACCGCCAGGAATGCGGCACCGAAGACCCACGTGATGGCCAGCCAGATCTGCATGGCCGAGACCTTGTTCTGCTGCAACTGCAGCATCGCAAAGCCGTACGTAATAGACGACAGCAGCAGGAAGGACGTGTTCAACGCCACCAGCGGCAGCTCGAAGAGTTCCGCCCCCGTGGGGCCGCCTGCGTATTCGCGGCCCAGCACGCCATAGGCGGCAAACAGGCACGCGAAGATCAGGCAATCGCTCATCAGGTACAGCCAGAACCCGAGCAGCGTGCCGTTTGGCACGTGCGGTTCTTCGGTGACGTGGAACTGGTAGCCGCCCGGCGGTACGTCATCCGCCGTGGTAGTACCCGTGGGGCCGGTCACATGCAGGGATGCGGTCGTTTCAGCCATGGCCTGCCATCAGTTGCGTGCGCGATGCTTCGGTGCGGATCACCTCTTCCGCCGGAATGTAGTAGTCGCGCTTGTAGTTGAAGGTATGAATGATCGCCGAGAGGATCGTGGCCGCGAACGACACGATGGCCAGCCACCAGATATGCCAGATCAGCGCAAAGCCGCACAGCGTCGAGAGCCCCGCCAGCACGATGCCGGCAGCGGTGCCCTTGGGCATGTGAATCGGCTTGAAGCCTTCCTGCGGCCGCCGGTAGCCGTACTGCTTCATCTGCCACCAGGCGTCGGCGTCATGTACGAGCGGCGTCATTGCGAAGTTGTACTGCGGCGGCGGCGACGAAGTGGACCATTCCAACGTGCGGCCGTTCCACGGGTCGCCGGTCGTGTCGCGCAGTTCTTCCCGACGGAGGAAGCTGACCACCAGCTGGATCAGGAAGCAGGCAATGCCGATGGCGATCAGCAAGGCGCCCAATGCGGCAATCTGGAACCAGATCTGCAAGGACGGATCGTCGAAATGGTTCATGCGGCGTGTGACCCCAAGCATGCCCAGCCAGTACAACGGCATGAACGCGATGTAGAAGCCGACAAACCAGAACCAGAACGACGCCTTGCCCCACGACGACACGAGGCGGTAGCCAAACGCCTTGGGGAACCAGTACGTAATGCCGGCCATGAGGCCAAACAACACGCCGCCGATGATCACGTTATGAAAATGCGCGATCAGGAACAGGCTGTTGTGCAGCGAGAAATCCGCCGGCGGCACCGCCAACAACACGCCTGTCATGCCGCCAATGACAAACGTCACCATGAACCCGATCGTCCACAGCATGGGCGGCTCGAAGCGGATCTTGCCGTGGTACATCGTGAACAGCCAATTGAAGATCTTGGCGCCTGTCGGGATCGAGATGATCATCGTCGTGATCCCGAAGAACGAGTTGACGCTGGCGCCGGAGCCCATGGTGAAGAAGTGGTGGAGCCAGACGAGGTACGACAGCACGGTAATCACGACCGTGGCGTACACCATCGATGCGTAGCCGAACAGGCGCTTGCGTGAATACGTGGCCACCACTTCCGAGAAGATGCCGAACGCGGGCAGCACCAGGATGTAGACCTCGGGGTGGCCCCAGATCCAGATCAGGTTCACATACATCATCGCGCTACCGCCCTGCTCGACCGTAAAGAAATGGGTGCCAAGGTAACGGTCCAGGGCAAGCAGCGTCACTGCGGCCGTCAACACCGGAAAGGCGGCAACGATCAGCGTGTTCGTGCACAGCGCCGTCCAGGTGAAGATCGGCATGCGCATCAACGTCATGCCGGGCGCGCGCATCTTGACGATGGTGACCAGCAAGTTGATGCCCGATAGCACGGTACCAACCCCCGCTATCTGCAATGCCCATATGTAGTAGTCGACGCCCACATCTGGGCTTGCAAGGATGCCCGACAGCGGCGGATACGCCAGCCATCCGGTACGTGCGAACTCGCCCACGAACAGCGACATCATCACCAGGATGGCGCCGCCGGTGGTCATCCAGAAACTGAAGTTGTTGAGGAACGGGAAGGCCACGTCGCGCGCGCCGATCTGCAGCGGCATGACAAAGTTCATGAGCCCGGTCACCAGCGGCATGGCGACGAAGAAGATCATGATCACACCGTGCGCGGTGAATATCTGGTCGTAGTGGTGCGGCGGCAGGTAGCCCAGGTTGTCGCCGAAGGCCACCGCCTGCTGTATCCGCATCATGACGGCATCGGCAAAGCCGCGCAGCAGCATCACGATGCCCAGCACGACGTACATGATGCCGATCTTCTTGTGGTCGATGCTGGTGAACCATTCACGCCAGAGGTAGCCCCAGAGGCGGAAGTACGTCAGCGCACCGACCAGCACGAGGCCGACCAGCGCGACGACCGCGAAGGTGGCGAGCAGGATCGGCTCGTGATACGGAATGGCCTCCCACGTCAGGCGGCCAAAAATCATGTTGGCGAGTTCAGAACGCTCGGGCATGGATGTCACCTGTGCCTGTATTGACCAATTCTGGCCGATCAATGTTGGCGAACAACATCAACGGGGCGGAAAGAGCTGAAAAGCCGAACGGGCAAGGCCCGGCCTACCGCAACAACCTTCGACCGTCGTTGATGGCCGCATCCGGCGCAAACATGGGCATGGCATCGGCCGTATTGCTGGCGGTACAGATTTCCGCCGACGGGTCGAAGCGCCTCACGTTGCGGTTGCTCGCCATGGTGTCGGCCAGGCATGCCTGGCCATCCACACAGCGGTTCAGGATGCGGTCATAGAGGTCCGGCGCCACGCTGGCGTAACGCTGCACCGGTTCGCTCTCGCTGGGCTTGGCCAGCTTCAGATAGGTGTCCTTCGACAGCGACGTGCCCGACGACTTGACCTGCTGGACCCACCGGTCGAACTCGTCGTTCGACAGTCCGTGGAATTTGAACCGCATGTGCGAGAAGCCCGCGCCGCTGTAGTTGGAAGAGAGCCCGTCATAGACGCCAGGCCGGTTGATCACCGCATGAAGCTTGGTTTCCATGCCCGGCATGGCATAGACCATGCCCGCCAGAGAAGGCACGAAGAACGCGTTCATGACCGTGGTCGCTGTGATCCGGAACGCGATGGGCCGGTCGACCGGGGCGGCCAGCTCGTTGACGGTGGCAATGCCCTGCTCGGGATAGACGAACAGCCACTTCCAGTCCATTGCCACCACCTCAACGGTAAGCGGCTTGGTCTCGGCGGGCACCGGACGGTCCTGATCCAGCCGCGTCAGCGGCCGATACGGATCGAGTTGATGGGTGCTAACCCAGGTGACGGCGCCCAGCGTGATGATGATCAGGAGCGGCGCGGCCCAGATGGCCAGCTCCAGCACGGTGGAATGATCCCAATCGGGGTTGTAGTGCGCGTTCTCAGCGCTCTCCCGATACCGCCATGCAAACAACAGGGTCAGAACGATCACCGGGACGATGATCAGCAACATCAGACATGTCGCGATGATGAGCTAACGTCAAGAGTGGTGTATGAACAATTTGATGGCGGTCGATTTCAAGCGGCGATTTTCTGCTGAGCCGGTCGATCGTCTTGCACCGGTTCGCCGTCCTTGAAGGCAACTCCTTCGAGCAACAGCTTGATCTTTTCGGGGCCGTTGATACGGCGCCAGGTTTTCTCGGCTTCCTCGATCAGCTTGAATGCCAGTCCGAGGAAGGTTGGTCGCGATACGCAGTTACGCGTGCGCGTCGTACGGTGGCGCACCGTCGCGAACGTCGATTCAATCGCGTTGGTCGTGCGCAGATGCTGCCAG
>NZ_MCGB01000014.1 GCF_001699815.1 Ralstonia pickettii
GGATGCACCACCAAGACCAAACCAAAACCAAAACCAAAACCAAAACCAACGACTACCCCGCCCCCTCACGACATCACGACATCACCACATCCCCCACCGGCACCCGCGTACTATCCCTCCACTCCTGCACATAGTCAGGCGTACCCGCCGGCGCGGCCTCCACCACCGGCGGCAACGGCAACAGCGCCATCGGCAGCACCCCAGCCCACACAGGCAAGTCAAGGTCTTCAGCATCATCCTTCGGCCCGCCCGTGCGCACTTTGCACGCCGCTTCATCCAGCGGAATGCGCAGCACGGTCGTGGCAGCGAGTTCCTTGGCATTGCCGGGCCGCGCCTGTCGCGAACGGCCAGGCGCGAGCACTTCCATGAAGGTATCGAGCACCCCAGCTTTCTGCGCATCGGGCACAACTTCGAACGCACCGTAGATGACGGCCGAGCGGTAATTCATGGAATGGTTGAACGCCGAGCGCGCCAGCACCAGGCCGTCGATGTGCGTGATGGTCACGCAGACCTGCGCACCGCTGCCTGCCAGCTTGAGCATGCGGCTGCCGTTGGAACCGTGGATGTAGAGATGACCGCCCTCGCGCCAGCACGCGGTCGGGATGCAGTGCACACCATGCTCGTCGGCGAAGGCGATGTGGCAGACGTAAGCCTCGTCGAGGATGGCGTGCAGCGTGGTGCGGTCGTAGTGGCCGCGGTGCGCGACGCGGCGCACGCGGGTGCGTGCGGTGGGCGATGTGGATTCCGTGGTGGACACGCGAGGCTCCGAATCTTGTATCGATGTGCCGACGATAGAAAAACCGTGGCACCATGAGTAGACCCATCAAAATGGAATGTATTGGAGCCACGATGGACTACGGCGTCCTGCTGTCGAACTACGAACGCACCGCAATGCACCGCGAAGGCGTGGCACGCGCCTCGCAGCAGCATCGGCTGTATGCCTGCCTGCGGGCGGCCATCCTGAGCGGACAGATCGAGGAAGGCACGCGCCTCGCGCCATCGCGCACGCTGGCCGAAGAACTCGGTATCGCGCGCAACTCGGTGCTCTACGCCTACGAGCAGCTCGCCACGGAGGGCTTCGTACTGAGCCGGCGGCAAGGCACGGTGGTGGCGCGCGTTGGCCTGCAGCAGACGCCTGCGCAGGCGCCCGAAGCCGCGCCTGCGCTGTCGCACCGCGTAAAAGATCTGGAACGCCCGCGCGGCGACATGGACGACCTGCTGCCCTTCCTGCCCGGCACGCCTGCGCTGGATGAATTCCCGCTGGCGCAATGGCGCCGTTGCATGGAGCGCGGATGGCGCCGCATCGGTCCCGGGCAGATGGGCTACGGCCCGGTCGAAGGCAATGTCGCCCTGCGTCAGGCCGTGGCCGAATACCTGCGCGTTTCGCGCGGCGTGCGCTGCGACGCGACGCAGGTTTTCATTACCGATGGCACGCAGAACAGCCTCGACATGTGCGCCCGCACGCTCGCCGATGCGGGCGACACCGCATGGATCGAGAACCCCGGGTACTACGGAGCGCGCGCCGCCTTGCAGGCCGCCGACATGCGCCTGGTACCGATCAGCGTCGACGCCGATGGCCTCGCCCCGCGCGAGGAGGACTGGCGCGACACGCCGCCCAAGCTCATCTACATCACGCCGTCGCACCAATACCCGCTGGGCGCGGTGATGAGCCTGGAGCGCCGCCTTGCGCTGATCCAGCACGCGCGCGCTGCCGGCGCGTGGATCATCGAAGACGACTACGACAGCGAGTTCCGCCACACGGGTGCGCCGCTATCCGCCGTGCAGGGCCTGACTGAGAATGCGCCGGTCATCTATCTCGGCACGTTCAGCAAGATGCTGTTCCCGGCGCTGCGCCTCGGCTATATGGTGGTGCCACCTGCGCTGGTGCCCGCGCTGAAGAAGACGGCCGGTGCGCTGATGCTGCGCGGGCGCGTGGCTGAGCAGCTCGCGCTGGCCGAGTTCATCGAGGCGGGACATTTCACGCGGCACCTTAGGCGCATGCGTCGCCTCTATGGCGAGCGCCGCGATGCGCTGCAGGCCGCGATCGAGCGTCACCTTGATGGCATCGTCACCGTATCGGGCGGCGCGGGCGGCATGCATCTTTCCGCGCGGCTCGACGCCCCGGTGCCCGACACCGAAGTCAGCCGCGCCGCCCGTGCGCACGGAATGGTGTTGCGGCCGCTGTCGCGCTTCTGCCTGCCGGGCACGCTGACCGCGCAATACAACGGCCTCGTGCTCGGCTACGGCAACGTGCCGGCCGAAGCGATGGACGGATTGGCCCTGCGCATACGCGACGTGATCGAGAGCGTAGCCGGCTGATTCACCAGCGCGGCTCTCGCCTGCATGGCTTTTTCGCAAATGTTGCATGCACCGCACAACCGGTGCAACCGCCCCGTGCGACGCGGTGCATGCGTGCATCGGACACCACAACCAAGGGAAAACCCACCCCCATTCTTGCTGCGTTGCACGGTGTCCGGAATGTCACGCGATGCTACGATGCCTCGACTTACGGCTGTCTGCCAGTTTCCACAAGAAGCGGCGCAGGCGGCACCAAAAGAGACCTGCTGTCGGTGATCCCGGCACACCCACACGGAGCACGCATGAATGCCCCTCTGAACGACGCGCTACGACGCGCGCTCGAAACCGTTTCCCTGGACGACAAGTACACGCTCGAGCGTGGCCGCATCTACATCAGCGGCACGCAGGCACTGGTGCGTCTGCCAATGCTGCAGCAGGAGCGTGACCGCGCCGCTGGGCTGAATACTGCGGGCTTCATTTCCGGCTACCGCGGCTCGCCGCTGGGGGCGCTGGACCAGGCGCTGTGGAAGGCCAAGAAGCATCTGGCCGGGCACAACATCGTCTTCCAGGCGGGGCTCAACGAAGACCTGGCCGCCACGGCGGTCTGGGGCTCGCAGCAGGTCAATCTGTATCCGAGCGCCAAGTTCAGCGGCGTGTTCGGCATGTGGTACGGCAAGGGGCCGGGCGTGGACCGCACGATCGACGTGTTCAAGCACGCCAACTCGGCCGGTTCGTCGGCGCATGGCGGGGTGCTGGTGCTGGCCGGTGACGATCACGCAGCCAAGTCCTCCACGCTGGCGCACCAGTCTGAGCACGTCTTCAAGGCGGCCGGCATTCCGGTGCTGTATCCGTCCAACGTGCAGGAATATCTCGACTACGGCCTGCACGGCTGGGCGATGAGCCGCTACTCCGGCCTGTGGGTGTCGATGAAGTGCGTGACGGACGTGGTGGAATCGTCCGCCTCGGTGGACGTCGATCCGCATCGCGCGCAGATCATCCTGCCCGAAGATTTCGCCATGCCGCAGGGCGGCCTGAACATCCGCTGGCCCGATCCGCCGCTGGTGCAGGAAGCCCGCCTGCTCGACTACAAGTGGTACGCCGGCCTGTCGTACGTGCGGGCCAACAAGCTCGACCGCGTGGTGCTCGATTCGCCGCAGGCGCGCTTCGGCATCATGACCGCCGGCAAGGCGTACCTCGACGTACGTCAAGCGCTGGTCGACCTCGGCCTTGATGAGGACACCTGCCGCCGCATCGGCATTCGCCTGTACAAGGTCGGCTGTGTATGGCCGCTGGAAGCACACGGCGCGCGCGCCTTTGCCGAGGGCCTGCAAGAGATCCTGGTGGTGGAAGAGAAGCGCCAGATCCTCGAATACCAACTCAAGGAAGAGCTGTACAACTACCGCGACGACGTGCGTCCGCGCGTGTACGGCAAGTTTGACGAAAAGGACAACGCCGGCGGCGAATGGTCGGTGCCGATGGCCAATTGGCTGCTGCCGGCGCATTACGAGCTGTCGCCTGCCCTGATCGCCCGCGCCATCGCCACGCGTCTGGAAAAGTTCGAGTTGCCGTCAGACGTGCGCGCGCGCATTGCCTCGCGCATCGCCATCATCGACGCCAAGGAGAAGGCGCTCGCCCGCCCGCGCGTCACCGCCGAGCGCAAGCCGTGGTTCTGCTCGGGTTGTCCGCACAACACGTCGACCAACGTGCCGGAAGGCTCGCGCGCGCTGGCCGGCATCGGCTGCCACTACATGACCGTGTGGATGGATCGCCGCACCGACACCTTCAGCCAGATGGGCGGCGAAGGTGTGGCGTGGATCGGCCAGATGCCGTTTTCGGGCGACCAGCACGTGTTCGCCAACCTCGGCGACGGCACGTATTACCACTCGGGCCTGCTGGCGATTCGCGCGTCGATTGCAGCCAAGGTGAACATCACCTACAAGATCCTCTACAACGACGCCGTGGCCATGACGGGCGGCCAGCCGGTCGACGGCCCGCTCTCCGTGCCGCAGATTGCCGCGCAGGTGCATGCCGAAGGGACGTCGCGCATCGTCATCGTCACGGACGAGCCCGAGAAGTACAACGCCGCCATCAAGCTGCCCGAAGGTGTGACGGTGCATCACCGCGACCGTCTCGACGCCATCCAGCGCGAGCTGCGCGAGGTGCAAGGCACCAGCGTGCTGATCTACGACCAGACCTGCGCGACTGAGAAGCGCCGCCGCCGCAAGCGCGGCACGCTGGTCGATCCGGCACGCCGCGCGTTCATCAACGACGCGGTGTGCGAAGGCTGCGGCGATTGCTCGGTCAAGTCGAACTGCCTGTCGGTCGAGCCGCTGGAAACGGAGCTGGGCACCAAGCGCAAGATCAACCAGTCGTCCTGCAATAAGGACTTTTCTTGCGTGAACGGCTTCTGCCCGAGCTTCGTGACGGCCGAGGGCGCGCAGGTGCGCAAGCCGGAATCGCACGGCGTGTCGATGGAAGGCCTGCCGCTGCTGCCGCATCCTGAGCTGCCCGCCATCCAGCGCGCGTACGGCGTGCTGGTGACTGGCGTGGGCGGCACGGGCGTGGTGACGATCGGCGGCCTGCTCGGCATGGCCGCGCACATCGAAGGCAAGGGCGTGACCGTGCTCGACATGGCGGGCCTGGCGCAGAAAGGTGGCGCCGTGCTCTCGCACGTGCAGATCGGCGAGCGTCCGGATTCGATCCACGCCACGCGCATCGCCATGGGCGAGGCGGATCTGGTGATCGGCTGTGACGCGATTGTCTCGGCGTCTGACGAAGTGCTGTCGAAGGTGCAGCACGGCCAGACGCGCGCGATCGTCAACAGCACCGCATCGCCCACCGCCGACTTCATCAAGAACCCGAACTGGCGCTTCCCGGGCAGCTCGACCGAAGCGGACATCCGTGCGGCCATCGGCGATGCCTGCGCGTTTGAAGACGCCAGCACGCTGGCCGTGCGCCTGCTGGGCGACGCCATCTACACCAACCCCCTGGTGCTGGGTTTTGCGTGGCAGAAAGGCTGGCTTCCGCTGACACACGACGCGCTCGTCCGCGCGATCGAACTCAACGGCGTGGCCGTCGAGAAGAACAAGACCGCGTTCGAATGGGGCCGCCACCTCGCGCAAGACCGCGATGCGGTGCTCAAGCTCGCCGACGACGCCCCGCGTGCCAAAGCGGATGTGATTGCGCTGCCCTCGCTGGACACGCTGATCGCCCGCCGCGTCGATCTGCTGACCGCCTACCAGAACGCCGCGTATGCCGCCGAATTCCGCGCTGTGGTCGAACGGGTGCGCGCGGCGGAAGCAGCCGTGGTCGGTGCAGGCCAGGCGCTGGCGCTGACGGAAGCCGTGGTGCGCAATCTGTCGAAGCTGATGGCGTACAAGGACGAATACGAAGTCGCCCGCCTGTACACCGATCCGGCATTCCTCGACAAACTGCGCGCGCAGTTCGAAGGCGAACCGGGGCGCGACTACCAGCTCAACTTCTGGCTCGCGCCGCCCATGATGGCCAAGCGCGACGAGAAGGGGCACCTGGTCAAGCAGCGCTTTGGCCCCAACACGATGCGCATCTTCAAGGTGCTCGCCAAGCTCAAGGGCCTGCGCGGCACGGCGTTCGACATCTTCGGCAAGACTGAAGAGCGCCGCACCGAGCGCGCGCTGATCGGCGAATACCGTGCTCTGATCGATGAACTGGTGAAGAGCCTGACGGCGCAGAAGCTGGCGCAGGCCGTGGAACTGGCCCGCCTGCCGGAAGACATCCGCGGCTTCGGCCATGTGAAGGAGGCCAACCTGGCCGCGGCGCGCATCCGCTGGAACAAGCTGCTCGCGCAGTGGCGCGATCCGGCTGCGGCACAGCAGGCAGCCTGATCGGCGCCAAGCATTCAGCATCGCCATGAAAAAACGGAGGCTTCGGCCTCCGTTTTTCTTTGTGCGCGTCTGACTCGTCAGCCCGGCACGATCTGCTGTGCGTAGTCGTACAGGTCCTGCAGGATGGTCTGCGCACGCGTGTCGCCGTTCTCTGCGGCTTCCGCGCCCAATTGCTGAAGCCGCTCGCCGAAGGTCTCGAAGGTCATGTAGCCATCGCGGCCTTCGAACAGGCGCTCGGCGCGCAATTGCTCCCACCGCTCGTATTCCTCTTCGTTCAACGTATCGGGAAAGTTGCGTGCGCGGTAGCGGAACAGCAGCTCCGGCAGACGCGCATCGGCAAACTCCGCATGCAGGCGCGCGAGCTGTTCGCCGCTGAGCGTGCGCAGCTCGTTGAGCAGGCGGCGATCGTCGTTGCCGACGAATCCGCCGTAGAGGTTCTGGTCGACGTCTTCAATCGGCTCCAGTTCTCGGGCGTACACCTGGCGCCACGTTTCCCGCATGTCGGGTGCGCCTTGGGCGATGGCGGCGTGGCGTTCGATCATGGCGAAGTCGATGCCCCAGCGTTCTGCCTGCGCGGGTTGCAGCGTCTTCATGTTGCTGATGACGATGGGTGACTTGTTGATGTGGATCGACTTGATCGGCAGCCGCGTGGTGCCTTCGGCCAGATCGGCCGTGCGCGTGAACATGCGTTCGCGAATCGTGGCGACGTCCATGTGGAACAGCTCGGACGGGTCGAACGCCAAGTCCCACACGATCAGTTCGTTCTTGTTGGCCGGATGACCACCCAGCGGCCACACCACGGCCATGCAGCCGCGCTCCACGCCGTACATCCCGGAGATGTGCAGCAACGGCCGCGGCGCATCGCCGATCTCGGCCACCACGCGGTCTTTCTTGCGCAGCGCCAGGCAGAAATCGAACAGGCGCGGCTGCGCATTGCGGATGAGGCGCGCCAGCGCAATCGTCGCGCGCACATCCGACACCGCATCGTGCGCCGCCTCATGCACCAGGCCGTTGGCCTTGGACAGATGCTCCAGTTTGAAGCTCGGCGGCCGTCTTCATGGGTGGGCCATTGAATGCCCTCC
>NZ_MCGB01000015.1 GCF_001699815.1 Ralstonia pickettii
CCGACCGTGGCTGCCGAAACGTCGATCCGCGTGGGCGTGGAAAAGGTCGATCAACTCATCAACCTGGTGGGCGAACTCGTCATCACGCAGGCCATGCTGGCGCAAACCGCGCAGGCCTTCGACCCGGTGCTCAACGAGCGCCTGTTTGCCGGCCTGTCGCAACTCACGCGCAATGCACGCGACCTGCAAGAGGCCGCCATGTCCATTCGCATGATGCCGATGGACTACGTGTTCAACCGCTTCCCGCGCCTGGTGCGCGACCTGGCGCACAAGCTGGGCAAGCAGGTCGAGCTGTCGACGTTCGGCAAATCGACCGAACTGGACAAGGGCCTGATCGAACGGATCATCGATCCGCTCACCCATCTGGTGCGTAACAGCCTGGACCACGGTATCGAACTGCCCGAAGCCCGCGTGGCCGCCGGCAAAGACGCCACCGGCCAGTTGCTGCTGTCTGCGGCCCACCAGGGCGGCAACATCGTCATCGAAGTGAGCGACGACGGCCAGGGCCTGAACCGCGACAAGATCCTCAAGAAGGCCCGCGAGCGCGGCCTGCCCGTGTCGGACAACATGACCGACGACGAGATCAACCAGCTCATCTTCGCGCCGGGCTTCTCCACGGCCGACCAGGTGACGGACGTCTCCGGCCGGGGCGTCGGCATGGACGTGGTCAAGCAGAACATCCAGTCGATGGGCGGCTACGTCGAGATCCAGTCGCAGAAGGGCAAGGGCACGACGATCCGCATCGTGCTGCCGCTCACGCTGGCGATTCTCGACGGCATGTCGGTCAAGACCGGCGACGAAGTGTTCATCCTCCCGCTGTCGTGCGTGGCCGAATCGCTGCAGCCGCGCCCGGAAGACATCAAGGCCGTGCCGGGCGGCGGTCGCCTGCTGAAGGTGCGCAACGAATACCTGACGCTGGTGCCGATGTACGAACGCTTCCGCATCACGCCGTCGCTGCCCGATCCGTCGGAAGGCATCGTTGTGATCCTGGATTCGGAAGGCAAGAAGATTGCGCTGCAGGTCGACGAACTGGTCGGCCAGCAGCAGGTGGTGGTCAAGAACCTCGAGACCAACTACCGCCGCGTGCCGGGCATTTCGGGCGCGACCATCCTGGGCGACGGCAGCGTGGCCCTGATCGTCGATGTGTCGGCACTGATGCGCGAGACCCGTTCGGGCCATTCAGAAAACGCGATGCGTGCCGTTACTGCCGAGAAGCACGAGTTGGGCGAACCACAAGGCGGTCGATTCTCGACCGAGGCGATGGCCGCGGCATAAGCGTTCACGCCAGCCGGGGTGGGATCCGCCACCCAAAATGAATTCAATCTAGTGGCCCGACGGGGCCGAGGGGAGCCGCAATGGAAGTCAAGAAACACGCGATCGGCGACGACACCGGCGGGGAGGAGTACCTGGCCTTCACGCTGGGTCGCGAGGAATACGGCATCGATATCCTGAAGGTGCAGGAGATCCGCGGCTACGAGACCGTCACGCGCATTGCCAATGCACCCGACTTCATCAAGGGTGTGATCAACCTGCGCGGCATCATCGTGCCGATCGTTGATCTGCGCATCAAGTTCCAGCTCGATCGTGTCGAATACAACCAGTACACCGTCGTGATCATCCTGAACCTGATGGACCGCGTGGTCGGCATCGTGGTGGATGGCGTGTCGGACGTGCTGACGCTGCAAAGCCAGCAGATCAAGCCAGCGCCGGAGTTCTCGGGCGCGCTGGACACGGAGTACATCCGTGGCCTGGGCTCGATCGACGAGCGCATGCTGATTCTGGTGGACATCGAGCGCCTGCTGCTGTCGGCCGACATGGCTCTGTGTGACGAAGCTGAAGCCGCCTGATCGCGACATGAATTCGGCCGGGGCACGGCGTATGTGCCCACGGCAAATGAAGGTTGGGCCCACGGGGCCCAGCGGCGACAAGACACCGTAACAACAGGTGCGGCGCCGTTAGGGGAGGGAAGCATGTTCAGCAAAATGACCATCCGGCTCCGTTTGGGGCTGATGATGGCGGGCATTGGTGTGCTCGCCGTCATCGTGGGCTTGACGGGCCTGATTGGCATGCGGCACGCCAACACCCGCGTGCAGGACGGCTATGCCGTGCAGCTGGCGGGCACCGTGGCATTGGCCGAATCCGATTCCAATCTCCTGAGCTTCCGCATCGTGCTGGATCGTGCAGCCATGGCGCCCAATGCGCCCGGCATGGAAAAGACGATTGAGCGCGCCCAGATGTTCCTCGACAAGTCCGACGCCGCCTGGAAGCGCTACCGCGCGCTGCCCACCCCGGCAGACGAACGCAAGCTGGCCGACGAGGCTCAGGGCCTGCGCGACGTCTTCCTGCGTGATGGCGCACAGGTGTTGATGCAAGCCGTGCAAGCGCACGACGAAGCGCGCATCAACAAGACGGTCATGGACGTCATGCCGGCGCTGTACCGCCCCCTTGGCGACAAGGTCGCGGCGCTCAACCGATTGCAGATGGACGTGGCCAAAACCAGCTACGAAGCCAGCCAGGCAGAACAGCGCAATCTCAGCGCCCTCACCACCGGCCTGCTGCTAGGCGGCATTCTGGTGGGCGGGCTGCTGACGTGGGCGCTACGCCGTTCGATCACGCTGCCGTTGATGCGCGCCATCGAAACGGCCGAGCACATCACGCAGGGCGACCTTACGCACACCATCCAGGTGGATCGCGCCGATGAAACCGGCCGCCTGCTGCGCGCACTGCAGCGCATGCAGGACAGCCTGCAGAAGATGGTGGGGCAGGTGCGCTCGGGTTCCGACTCGATTGCCAGTACCACGCAGCAGATTGCTGCCGGCAATGCGGACCTCTCGCAGCGCACCGAGCAGCAGGCTTCGGCGCTGGAAGAAACCGCATCGAGCATGGAAGAACTGACGAGCATCGTGCGTCAGAACGCCGACAACGCACGTCAGGCCAGCACGCTGGCCGGCAACGCATCGGACATCGCCGTCAAGGGCGGTGAAGTGGTTGGCCGGGTGGTGGACACCATGGCCGGCATCAACGCCAGCAGCAAGAAAATCGCCGACATCATCGGCGTGATTGAAGGCATTGCCTTTCAGACGAACATCCTGGCGCTGAATGCGGCGGTCGAAGCCGCCCGCGCAGGCGAGCAGGGCCGCGGCTTTGCGGTGGTGGCAGGCGAAGTGCGCAGCCTGGCCCAGCGCTCGGCCACGGCTGCGAAGGAAATCAAGGAACTCATCAGCGATTCGGTTGGCCGCGTTGAAAACGGCACGACGCTGGTGGCGGAAGCGGGCAGCGTGATCGACGAAGTGGTGGTCGCCGTCAAGCGCGTGACGGACATCATGGGCGAGATCAGCTCCGCATCGGACGAACAGAGCGCGGGTATCGAGCAAGTCAACCAGGCCGTCACGCAGATGGACGAAGGCACGCAGCAGAACGCCGCGCTGGTGGAGCAGGCTGCTGCCGCCGCGATGTCGCTGCAGGAGCAGGCCAGCGCGCTGCGCCAGGCTGTGGAGGCGTTCCGCACGCAAGCCGGCGCGCAGGCCAACGTGGTACCCGCAGTGTCGGTGGCCGCGCGCGTGGCAGCCAAGCCGGCATTGAAAGCCAAGGCCGTGCCCAGCCGTGCCGCCAAGCCGAAGGCCGCAGCAGGCAGCAACACCGCTGAACCCATCGCGCAGACCGGGGCTGCAACTGCAGCGCCGGCCTCCGCCAAGGAACAACAACGCGAGCGCACCGCCGCCGCTGCCGAGACCAAAGCGGCTGCGTCAGCGCCCAAGTTGCCCGTACCCAAGCTCGTTGCCGCAGGCGGCGACGATAGCGACTGGGAGACCTTTTGACCATGTATGCACGGGATCTTCGCTGCTCGCGAAAGCTCTCTCGTGTGTGTTTGTGGTGTGCAGCCTGCCCTCCGGGGCAGGTTTTTTTTTGCCTGGGCTAGTGCCCGCTGAAGCCGGGGTGACCCCCCACTGAAGTGGCATGACCTCACGGCGGTTCTAAAGAGCCGTCCCCCGCAGGCCGATAGCGGTAGGGGGCATATAAAAACAGGAAGAGGGTAGACAACATGGGTTGGATCAAGCGTTTGCCGGTGTCCACGGTACTCACCGGTGGTTTTCTGATCGTGGCGGCCATGGGCGCAGCCATTGGCGGGTTGGGCATCTATACGATCACGCAGTTGACAAAGGCCAGCGAAGAGCTGGCGCAAAAGCAGATGCGCGCCATCACGCAGATGGGCAGCGCGGCCAACAGCCTGGCACACGCCAGCCGTGCGCAGACCGCATTGCTGATTGCCACCACGCTCACCGAGCGCAAGACGCTCAGCACGCAGATTGCCGACAGCATGCAGCACCTCAAAGACGGGGTGGAGAACGTGCGCCCGCTGTTCACGTCGGACGAAGGCAAGAAGATGATCCGCGAGGTCGATGCGATCTACCCCGTCTGGGGCAAGCGCATGACCGATTTCGTTGCGCTGATGGACAAGCAGGGCCTGGACCCGACCCAGTTCGACAGCCGCGTCACGGCCGAGAACGTCGGCCTGCTGGACGACACCGCCGCGTTTGAAAAGACGCTCGACAAGATGGTCAAGCGTGTGGAAGAGGTCTCTGCCGCGTCCACCGTCAAGGCCCGTGACGATGCACACCGCTCGCGCCTGGTGATGATGGTGATGGCCTGTGCAGGTGCGCTGCTCGGCATCGTGCTGGGCCTGGTCATTGCGCGCCGGCTGTCGCGCCAGTTGGGCGGTGAGCCTTCGTACGCGGCCGAGATCGCGCGCCGCATTGCCGCCGGCGATCTGGCCGTGCACGTGCAGACCCGCCCCGGCGACCATGGCAGCATGCTCTTCGCCATGGCGCAGATGCAGCAGCAACTGACCGGCACGATCACCAACATCAAGAGTTCCGCCGATTCCATTGCCAGCGCCACCAAGCAGATCGCGGCCGGCAACGCAGACTTGTCGCAGCGCACGGAAGAGCAGGCCTCGTCGCTGGAGGAAACCGCTTCCAGCATGGAAGAGCTGACCAGCATCGTGAAGCAGAACGCCGACAACGCCCGCCAGGCCAGCCAGTTGGCCGGCAGCGCGTCGGACATCGCCGTCAAGGGCGGCGAAGTGGTGGGCCGCGTGGTCGAAACCATGGCCGGCATCAACGCCAGCAGCAAGAAGATCGCCGACATCATCGGCGTGATCGAAGGCATTGCCTTCCAGACCAACATCCTCGCCCTGAATGCAGCGGTGGAAGCCGCGCGCGCGGGCGAACAGGGACGCGGTTTTGCAGTGGTGGCCGGCGAGGTGCGCAGCCTCGCGCAGCGCTCGGCCACGGCGGCCAAGGAAATCAAGGAGCTGATCGGCGATTCCGTTGGCCGTGTGCGCAACGGGTCGGCCCTGGTGGCCGAAGCCGGCACGGTGATCGAGGAGGTGGTAGTGGCCGTGCGCCGGGTGACCGACATCATGGGCGAGATTTCCGCCGCGTCGGACGAACAAAGCTCCGGCATCGAACAGGTCAACCAGGCCGTGAACCAGATGGACGAGGTCACGCAGCAGAACGCCGCGCTGGTGGAGCAAGCCGCCGCCGCCGCCCTGTCGCTGGAAGAACAGGCGCAACTGCTGCGCAATGCAGTGGCAACGTTCCGCACCGATGCCTCGGCCGAGTTGGCCGTGGCGGCGCCGATTGCCGTTGCGGCGCCAGCCGTGCCCGGCGAAGCCCGCCCCCACAAGACCGAAGTGGTGCCCTCTGTTGCGCGCGCCTTGGCGTCGCGCAAAGCCGCCAAGCCGGCCGTGTTACCGGAGGCTGCCCCCGAGCAGGTTGCCGGCCCGGCTGCCGAGCAAGGAGAAAAAGCGCCTCACGATGCACATGCACCGATTGTGCCGGTGGCTGCCGCCGTCGTTTCGGCAGCCGCTTCGGAGGCCGTCGTCGCCCCGGCCCTCAAGCTGACCACCGGTTCTGCCGATGAAGATGACTGGAGCACCTTCTGACGCCAGCCTCGCCCACAGCAAACTTGGCGCGGCCTGCGGTAACGGTGCCCGCCAACGACTGAGAGCGGGCATCAAGACTCGCCAAACACGGGGTTAGTTATCCATGGCAGCACAAAACTTGGCGCCAGTTTCGCCGACGCTCGCGTCGCGCGAGTTTTCATTCACCGCCGAAGATTTCGGCCGCATCCGCGACCTGATCTACCGGCGCGTCGGCATCTCGCTGTCCGACCGCAAGAGTGAAATGGTCTATAGCCGGCTGGCCCGCCGCCTGCGTGTGGTCAACCTCGGTTCGTTCCGCGACTACCTCGATGCACTGGAAAAAGGCCACCTGCCCGACGAGTGGGAGGCCTTTACCAACGCGCTGACCACCAACCTCACCGCGTTCTTCCGCGAGCAGCATCACTTCCCGATCCTGCACGAGCACGCCAAGGCCAAGCGCACGCCGTTCACCGTGTGGTGTTCGGCATCGTCGACCGGCGAAGAGCCGTACTCGATCGCCATCACGCTGGCCGAAGCCTTTGGCTCGATGTCGCCCAGCCAGGTGAGCGTGATTGCCTCGGATGTGGATACCAACGCGCTGGCCCGCGCCCGCGCCGGCATCTATCCGATGGAGCGTGTCGCGGCCCTGTCGCCCGAGCGCCTGAAAAAGTATTTCCTGCGCGGCACCGGCAAGCACGAAGGCTATGCCCGCGTGCGGCCCGAGTTGCAGGCCATGATCGACTTTCGCCAGATCAACCTGCTCGACCGCGATTGGCCGTTGCAGCAGAA
Organism: Ralstonia pickettii; assembly: GCF_001699815.1. Lineage (GTDB taxonomy): Bacteria > Pseudomonadota > Gammaproteobacteria > Burkholderiales > Burkholderiaceae > Ralstonia > Ralstonia thomasii. The sequence continues at coordinate 6,716 of NZ_MCGB01000015.1, forward strand.
GTTCGACGTGATCTTCTGCCGCAACGTGATGATCTATTTCGACAAGCCCACGCAGGCCAAGATTCTTGAGCATTTCATCGACGTGATGAAACCCGATGGCCTGCTGTTTGCCGGCCATTCGGAGAGCTTCCTGCAGGTCACCAAGGCGTGGTCGCTGCGCGGCAAGACCGTGTACGAGATCGCCCCCGAGCTGCGCGCCAGGATGGGGGCACGATGATCGAATTCGGCAAACGCGCGACGCCGCAATCGGCCGCCGATGCCGTGCGCGGCGACAGCGGCATGGCCAGCGGCATGAGCGCTGGCGCCATGGCCACGCTCGCGCAATCGGCGGCCAGCACCCACGCCTACTACGACACCACCTTCAGCCGGCGCGCCATGAAAGTGCTGCCCGGCGAGTATTCCGTCACCACCGAAGACCTGATGCTGGTCACGGTGCTCGGCTCGTGCGTGTCCGCCTGCGTGCGCGACAAGACCCTCGGCATTGGCGGCATGAACCACTTCATGCTGCCCTCGCGCAACGAAGGGGAATCGATCCTGTCGCCCTCCATGCGCTATGGCACACACGCCATGGAAGTGCTGCTCAACCAGCTCTACAAGGCGGGCGCCAAGCGCGAGCGCCTGGAGATCAAGGTGTTTGGCGGCGCCGCCGTGCTGGCCGGCATGAGCACACTCGACGTGGGCGAGCGCAACGGCAAGTTCGTGCTCGAATTCCTGCGCAACGAAGGCCTGACCGTGGCCGCCAAAGACCTGTTCGACGTGCATCCGCGCAAGGTGTATTTCGTACCGTCGACCGGCCAGATCATGGTGCGCAAGCTGCGCTCGCAAAACTCGGCGGCCGAGCTGGACAGCGAGGCGCAATACGCCAGCAAGCTGTCGAAGTCCATCACGACGAAGCCAGCCTCGCGCCTGCAACTCTTTACTTAATCCCTGAAACTTGCCCCCCGAACATGAACGACAAACGCAAGATTCAGGTGCTGTGCATCGACGATTCCGCACTGATCCGCAGCATCCTGAAGGAGATCATCAACAGCCAGCCGGACATGGAAGTGGTGGGTGTGGCGCCCGATCCGATCATCGCGCGCGACCTCATCAAGCAGACCAATCCGGACGTGCTCACGCTGGACGTCGAAATGCCGAAGATGGACGGCCTCGACTTCCTGGAAAAGCTCATGCGCCTGCGCCCGACGCCGGTGGTCATGATCTCTTCGCTGACGGAGCGCGGCTCTGAAGCCACACTGCGCGCGCTGGAGCTGGGCGCGGTGGATTTTGTCGCCAAGCCCAAGCTGGGCATGCGCGACGGCATGAACGAATACGCCGACCAGATTGCCGACAAGATCCGCGCGGCAGCACGGGCAAAGCTGCGTCCGCGCACAGCCGCACCGGTTGCTGCGGCCGGCTCGGCAACGGCATCGACGCCCGGCGCACACGTTCGCGCGGAGCACGCACCGGCCACGCCGGCACTTGCGCGTACCCATTTCTCGTCGACGGAAAAGCTCATCATCGTGGGCGCTTCCACAGGCGGCACCGAGGCCATCAAGGATTTCCTGCTGGAAATGCCGCCCGACTGCCCCGGCATCCTGATCGTGCAGCACATGCCGGCGGGTTTCACCACGTCGTTTGCCAAGCGGCTGGACGGCCTGTGCCGCATCCGCGTGAAGGAAGCCGCGCACGGCGAGCGTGTGCTGCCCGGCCATGCCTACATTGCCCCGGGTGACATGCACCTGTCGCTGGGCCGCAGCGGCGCCAACTACGTCACGGAGCTGGACCAGGGCCCGCCGGTCAACCGCCATCGTCCGGCCGTGGATGTGCTCTTCCGGTCCGCCGCGCGCAACGCCGGTGCCAACGCCCTGGGCGTCATCCTCACCGGCATGGGCAAGGACGGCGCGGTGGGCATGCTGGAAATGCGCAACGCCGGCGCCTACAACGTCGCGCAGGACGAGGCGTCCTGTGTGGTCTACGGCATGCCCAAGGAAGCCGTGGCCCACGGCGGCGTGCACGAAGTCCTGCCGCTGTCGCAGATCGGCCCGCACGTGCTGGCCAAGCTGTCTGCACATGGCCGCGTGACGCGGGTTTAACGCTGCACTTTATGGGTACATTGGTTGCGGGGCGCAGCAGTCAGGCGCCCCAAACCATTCCGGCGCTCAAGAATCGGCCCCAGGCGCCGATAAGATTGCCAAGGAAGCCCGAAACCCCCCAATTCAGTTAGTTTGCGGAGATTGTGTCCATGGACAAGAGCCAGTACCGATTCCTCGTCGTCGACGATTTCCCGACGATGCGCCGGATCGTGCGTAACCTGCTCAAGGAACTCGGTTTTGCCAACGTCGACGAGGCCGAAGACGGCGCCGCCGGCCTGGCCAAGGTCAAGGAAGGCCGGTTCGATTTCGTGATCTCGGACTGGAACATGCCCAACATGGATGGCCTGCAGATGCTGCAGAGCATCCGGGCTGACGCCAACACCGCCATCAGCAAGCTGCCGGTGCTGATGGTGACGGCCGAGGCCAAGAAGGAAAACATCATCGCCGCTGCCCAGGCAGGAGCCAACGGCTACGTGGTCAAGCCCTTTACGGCTGCCACGCTGGACGAAAAGCTGGGCAAGATTTTCGAGAAGCTCGAAAAGGGGGCGTGATGAGCGAGATGCATGATGGCGCCCAGGCGCTGGCCGCAGAGGGCGTGGACCACGGCGACATGCCCGAAATGCTCCAGCGCATCGGCCACCTCACCCGCATGCTGCGCGAAAGCATGCGCGAACTGGGCCTGGACAAGGGTGTCGAGAAGGCCGCATCAGCCATCCCCGACGCGCGCGACCGCCTGAACTACATCGCCAACATGACCGAGCAGGCGGCCACCCGCGTGCTCAACGCCATCGACGCGGCGCGGCCCGTGCAAGACGCACTGGAGTCCGACTCCCAGGCGCTGGTCAACCGCTGGCAGTCGTGGATGGACCGCCAACTGGGCGACGACGAGATCCGCGAGCTGGTCGGCCAGACCAATGGCTTCCTGCGCAGCGTTCCTGAAAAAACGCGCGACACGAACCAGCAACTCATGGAAATCCTGATGGCGCAGGACTTCCAGGACTTGACTGGCCAGGTGATCAAGAAGGTGCTGGACGTTGTCCAGCTCATCGAAAGCCAGCTCGTCGGCATCCTCCTCGACAACGCGCCGGAACACCTTCGCGTGGAAGCTGCACAAGTGGCGACGTCGCTGCTCAACGGCCCGCAGATCAATCCGGACCATCCGGATGTGGTTGCCAACCAGGAACAGGTGGACGACCTGCTGGAAAGCCTCGGCTTCTGAACCTGCGTTGCCTGGCCCTCGCAGTCGCGAGGGCCGGTACTTCTTCTGCCGAACCCTGAGCGGGCGGCATCAACGTCAACTGCTTGCAGAGAACTGCCGCAAGCGCGTTGCCATTCCGGCCGACATCCATGGCCGAACTCCAGAACCTACGATCAGGGCATCCACGCGTGCGAGCATCGGTGCAAGCATCCGCTGCCCGGTGGCGGTGCCCGCTGCCATGATTGCCGCGCCAAGGCCGTTGACGTCGTCAACGTCGCGACTGACCAGGGTTACGCCATGGGGCCCATGCGCAGGCAGACCCGTTTCCGGATCGAGAACGTGATGAAAGCGCTGACCGTTGTGCATGAAGTAACGCTCGTAGTCTCCGGATGACGCCACAACCCCGTCACTGAGCGTGACCACGCCCAGCAGTCGCTCCGGCGCAAGCGGATCGCGCAGTCCGACGCGCCATTCGTGACCTTGCAGCTTCCCGCTGGCCACCACATCGCCTCCACCGTTGATCATGGCATCGCGTATGCCGTGTTGCCGTAGCACGCGCATGCCTGCCTCCAGGATCGGCAGCTTGGCAATGCCGCCAAGATCCAGCCTCATCCCCGGGCGTCGCAAGTAGACGCTGCCGTGGCGCTCGTCCAGAACGACGTCTCGATAGTTGACGAAGCGGCGCTCACGCGCCAGTTCGCTGCTGCTCGGAATGCGGCTGTGCTCCGGATCAAAATTCCAGCCGGAGTACGCGCCGACGGTGATATCGAAGGCGCCGCGGCTTTGCTCCGAGACCTGTCGGGCAAGCTTGAACACCGACATGACTTCAGGTGCCACCGGCACGGGGTTCCGCCCCGCCGCGCGTGCCAGTGCGCTGACCTGGCTGTCGGGCCGGTAGCGGCTCATCAAGCATTCGAGCCGCGCCATCTCCACAAAGGCAGCGCGCATGGCCGCACCGGCGGCGCCCGGTCTCGCGTCTTGCGCAATGATGTCGATTTGAGTGCCCAGCAATTGAGTGGATGCGCGCTCCACAGTGGGGTCTGCCAGGGCCGGCCGTACGAACATGCCGACTGCCAGCAGGGGCACCCCCGCCAGGCAGCGCCGGCGGCCCAGGTTGGAAGGGGGCAGCGGATGCATGGCGCTACTGCGACTTCGCCACCATGTAGTCAACCGCAGCCTTGATGGCGTCGTCCGGCAAGGTCGATCCACCGCGTGCGGGCATGGCCCCCTTGTTGCCGTTGAAGCCCTCCAGTGCGTGCTTGTAAAGGGTGTCCTTACCTTGTGCGATGCGTGGCCCCCAGTCGGCCTTGTCGCCCGGCTTTGGTGCCCCGGCAACCCCTGCGGCGTGGCACATCGAGCAGACGTTGGCGAACGTGCGCTTACCCAGCGCATTCTCCGGTTCCGCTGCTGCGGCCACCGTCGTTGCGGCGGGGGGTGTGCTGGTTTGTACCGGCGCGGGTGCCGCAGCGGTGGAGGCCGCGGGCGCGGCGGGTTCCTTCTGGCCACAGGCCGCAAGAACGGCACCGCAAATCAACATCAGCCCTAGGGTGGTTTTCGTGCGCATGGAAATCTCCTTGAGTCGGCGCGGGGTCCGCAAATGAACACGAATCGCATTCTGTACGCTCCCTTGCCATAAAGATGCATAAAAAATATGTTTTTCAAGAATGTGTGACGAAAGTCAATTGCTTCGGCTGCCTGCGAGCCGAAGATGCGACTTGCCGAGAAGGTCAGAGCGCAGATGTGAGCCGGCATCTTTCCGCCCGGCTTTGTGAAAACCGATAGAGAAATCGATACAGGGATCGATGATGACCAAGCACCAACAATCGCCATCCACACAGCAGGAAGAAGCGCTGAGCGTACCGGGGCGGCGTCGCTTCATGAATAGCGCAGCGCTTGCCGGGTTGGCAACGGTCGTGGCATGCACTGACAAGGGCACACCCGCTGCCGCACCCGCCGCATCTGCCAGCGCGCCCACGGCCACGGCCGCAGGGGAACACGTCATCGCGGGCTTGCATCCGAAGCCGGGTGAACTCGACACCTACTACGGCCTGTGGAGCGGCGGACATACCGGTGACATGCGTGTCATGGGCATGCCCTCGGGGCGCGAGATCCATCGCATTCCGATGTTCGTGCCCGATGCGCTGGTCGGCTGGGGCATCACGAACGAATCGAAGAAGGTGATGGGTACGAA
>NZ_MCGB01000016.1 GCF_001699815.1 Ralstonia pickettii
GGGCGTACCCGATTCTGCGAGCCACTGAAAAACGAAACCGTACCCGTTTCTGCGCACGATCGCGCCCAAGGCTCAGCTCAAAGTGAACCTGTTTCTGCGGGCAGGGCCTCGAATCGGGCGAACCTGTTTCTGCGGGACTTCTCGCAGAAACAGGTTCGCCGTATCTGCAAGCCTTCACGCCAAGCCTTTGGCCAATAAGGCTTTTTACCCGCAGAAACAGGTACGCGGTGTAGAACGCCCAAGCCTTGAGATATCGGCAAGCAGCCTTCCCTCAACCAGGTTTCAGCGATGAAAGTTCAGAATGCACAGGTCAGGCGGAAGGCTCGATGACGTGCAGCCACATCCAGCTTACCCGCCGCCACGCAGAAACAGGTACGCACGGTGTGCAACCAAGCAATTCGAAGCGTGTGCTCGCTTTCTTATAGATGGCGCAAGAATAAGAGCCAGGAAGTCACGTGGATCGGCACGCACGCAGATTTGGGTACGGGTAGTCCGTGCGAAAACGCCCTTACTCACGCAGAAACAGGTACGCTTCGTCAGTTATCAGGCTGAGGGAGCCCAAAAAATCGACGAATCCCTCGCAGAAACGGGTACGCACTCGCAAAAGCGGACCGAATCGTGCGGCTCTCCCCCTTTTTTCTGTGGATAACACTGTGGACAACATGATGTTGTCCCCGCAGATTCCGGTACGCCCAACGCGCAGAAGCGGGTACGGTTTCGCGCAGAAGCGGGTACGCCATCGCGCAGAATCTGGTTCGGCCGTTCGCAGAATCTGGTTCGGTTTACCCCTCTGAACCAAGCGCTGACAAGGCTTTGCGGGCCGCGTATACGGTTTACCTGTAGTAAACGTAGAAGGTATATATAGCTTGTAGTAAGGAAAGGTCTTCCGTGGACAACCTTAACGGTTGCCCACCGATGCCCTTCCCGCGACAACGAGCAAAATTCAGAAAACGTACCCAATTCTGCGTGACAAGGCGAAGGCGTTTTAGTACAAAGGGTCTGAACAATTCTTGCCCACCATGGTCACCAAGCGCCTCACACCCAATGGGAAACCGGACGACAATTCGCCCGGCCGCATCATCGTCCCCTCGGGAGGGCAAGTCATTGCCGCGCCGGAGAAGTTTCAGCGCCTGTTCGACGAAGCACAGGCAATGGAACGAGAAGACGCCTGGCAAAGCGGCGAGGTCGGCTTCCTCAGTCGCGCCAGCGTGCAGGTCACCCTTCCCTATCGCGCTCCCAAAGGTGCACCGCCGGTCTGGACGCGTTCCAGCGGCAACATCTCGCTGATGATCCAGCCGGGCTACTTCACGCAGCAGCGCTCCGAGCGGGCCAGCAATGGGCGGCAGCGCATCGTCTCCGAGACCGTCTCTTTCGGCTATCCATATGGCTCGTATCCTCGCCTGATGCTGGCCTGGATCGGCAAGGAGATCATGGCCAAAAAGAAGCGCGGCGAATTCCAGGGCACGGTGGAAGACCGGCGCATTTCGCTGGGCAACTCGTTGTCCGAGTTCATGTACAACCTGGGCATCCCGATGGCCACGGGCGGCAAGCGGGGCACCATGACGCTGGTGCGCCAGCAGATGATTCGCCTCTTCTCTGCCACGATTGCCATCGTGCAGAACAAGTCGGCGCCCAGCAGCCAGAATCAGAACCAGGAACCGCTCTCGATCGATCGCATCGGTTATCTGTTGGCCGATCAGCTGTCCACCTGGTGGGATCCGATGCAGCCGGGCCAGGGCTCAATGTTCGAGAGCTTCGTGGTGCTGTCTGAACCGTTCTTCAACGAGCTCGTGAATCGGCCGGTGCCGGTGGATATGCGTGCGTTGAAGGCGCTCAAGCAATCGCCGTTTGCGCTGGATGTGTATTCCTGGCTCACATACCGCTTCTTTACGATCCAGAAGCGTACCGAGATCCCCTGGGAAGCGCTGCAGATGCAATTCGGTACCGAAACGGAAAGCGAGCGGAAATTCCGTGCGTTGTTCCGCAAGGCGCTGAAGGACGTGCTGGTTGTCTATCCGGACGCCAAGGTGGATGCAGACTCTTCCAAGGCGCTGATTCTGCAGCCTTCGCGTACGAGCGTACGGAAGTTGGCCTGAAGTCAGCAAGAAGCGCCAGGCAAAAAGAAAGGGGAGCAGAAGCTCCCCTTTTTCATCTCAGGCGATCAGCCCGAAACTTATTCCGGCTTGATCGCCGAGGCTTGCAGACCCTTCGGGCCTTGCTTCACCTCGAAAGTGACCTTCTGGCCGTCCTTCAGGGTCTTGAAGCCCGAACCCTGAATTTCGGAGAAGTGCGCGAACAGATCCGCGCCGCCGCCGTCCGGAGTGATGAAGCCGAAGCCTTTGGTTTCGTTAAACCATTTGACAGTACCCGTGGCCATGCAAAAATTCCTTTAAATAACAAAAAACACGTCGTCCAGCCGATCCGGACATCGCACGAAGAACCGGCTGATTCCGAATCTTGCGTAGACAAAGTCTTCAGACGACTGTCTGAGCATCATAACCAGTTTGGAGCGGAGTGTCGATGGGCGGCATTTTTCCGAAATGTCGCTTTTATGCATCTCACTGGTAAACACCTAGGAAGCCCGTAAATGCCGGGTTGAACGCATAAAGTTATGCGCCAAAGACCGCATTTACATCTCAATTTAGGTGAATTGAAAACCGCCTTTCCGTCACGTCTGCGGTCTCTCTATTTCGGTGAAATTTGTATGAATTGAATTTTATCGAACTTGTGTTTTCATGTCGCCTTCCCTAAGATGAGCGCTGCTGACTTTCAGCGCTGAAAGTGGAGGAGCAGTGAGCGCCAAGATCGTAACGGTATTCAATCAGAAAGGTGGCTGTGGCAAGACCACGGTCAGCATGCACATCGCCGGAACCCTTGGTTTGCGGGGGAGTAAGACGCTGCTGGTCGATATGGACGAGCAAGGAACGGCCACGCGGTGGGCCGCTCAAGCGCCCGAAGACAAGCCCTTCCCGGCTTCGGTGATTGGTTTGGCGCCTTCCGGTGGCGCCATGCACCGGGAGGTCCGCAAGTTTGTCGCGGACTACGACTACATCGTGGTCGATTGCCCTCCGGCGGTCCACTCACCGTCGTCGTCAAGCGCGCTGCTGATTTCCGACATTGCGCTGATCCCCGTGGTGCCGTCACCGCCTGATCTGTGGGCTGCAGTGGCTGCCAAAGCCCTGGCTCAGCAGGCCCAAGTCACCAACGAGACGCTGCGTATTCGCGTGCTGGCGAACATGGTGCAGCGGCGTGTCTCGCTAGCCAAGCAAGCAATTGAAATTCTTGGTGATGATGGAGATATTCCTTTGATGGATTCCATGATCGGATCGCGGTCTGCATTTCGTGAGTGCCAGGCCATCGGCGCGACGGTACACGGTGTGTCGGGCGCCCGGGAAGCCGTGAGTGAAGTCGACATCTTGATCGACGAGGTGTTGCAGTTGTTGCAGGAGGAACGTGTATGAGCGCGAAGTTGAAATCGCTCAAAGATGGCATGCTGGCCGGTATAGCCGCGGAGAAAACCAAGGCGACACCGGTCGATCGCTTTGCTTTGGCAGAAAAAGCGATTACATCGCATCCCCGCGGCCTGCTTGGCCAAGCGGCTCCCGTCTCCGCTTTCAGCGCTGAAAGTCCCGCACCTGCGAATACCTCCGAACGCCGGGTCATCAAGGTTCCGCTTGAACGGTTGCAGGAAAATCCGCTCAACGCCCGCCGCATCTACGATCCGCAGATCGTTCAGGAGCGGGCGGCATCCATCGCCACACACGGCCAGCAGACACCAGGGTTGGCAGCACCAGACCCCGCGCGGCCGGGCTGGTTTGTCCTGATCGACGGCCACTACCGTAAGCGGGCCTTGGCGGCTGCGGGGAAGGCCGAGATGGACTGCTTCGTCGAGGACGGCCTGTCGGACATTGATTTTTACCGTCTGTCGTTCGTCTTGAACGAGCAGCGGTCCGGCCAGTCCGTGCTGGACAACGCAATCGCTTGGCGACAGCTGCTGGACGAAGGAAAAGTTAAAAAAGAAGAAGATATTTGCGAGATTACCGGCGTATCCGCAGGAACAGTCAACAAGACACTGGCGCTGTTGAAGCTGCCCGAGTCAGTGCTCGAAGTGATGAAGGAGCGGCCGGCCGGAATTGGTATCGCAACAGGATATGAGCTGACACTGTACTTTAAGAGCGCTGGCGAAGACCGCACGCGCGAGCTGGTGCATCGCGTACTGGAAGAGGGCCTCTCCAGTCGCGACGTGGAGCAGATCCGCAAGGTGGCCCAGGAGGGGCGTACCCGCAAGGTCAAGGAAGTCAGCCGCCAGTATAAGATCCGAAGCGCTGAAGGTGATCTTCTAGGCACAATTAAGGAATGGGATTCCGGACGCGTCATGCTTGATGTGAAGCTGGGAGACCGTGGTGCGCGGGAATCGCTCGTCGAGGCGCTAAAAAGCCGGTTTGGCCTGGACGTCGCCCTACTGTAATTTCGCCGCAGCTCTCTTCACCATAAGCGCCCATAGGGCGCTTTTTTTTTTGCCTCAATTTCGCGCGCCAGAAGCCTGTCAGCGTGCTGAAGCGTACCCGTTTCTGCGCGCGCCCACTTACGTCGGGTGCGTCTACAGAACGGCTCAACTCACTGCTAAAGATGCCTCGAAACGGGCAGGCTCGGCACCCGGGGGGTACCTCGGCCCTTGTGAATTCGACTGCAAATAGATTATGCCGATATTAAAATAATGAAGTCTATTAAGACAACATTGAGGTTTTTAACCCTTCGTGTACACTAGATGGGCACTTGTTAGCCCTTATGGCACGTCCCGGTCTCTATTTCTCGGCAGAGCAGCAGCAGCGGATCGTTGAAGCGATCCGGCGGCTGGATATCGCCTTCCCTCACGACAACGCCGTGTTCCTGGATGAAGTGATCGAAGCTGTCCAGGCTGTGACGCGTCGTGTTTATGGCGTTCGACGCTACGTGCAGTGGTTGGCGGAGGCGGGAGTACACCGACGTCCGAGCAATACGACGCTACAGAAAGCGGTCGATCGAGCGCAGGGGCGCGGGCCGGCTGCAGCCGGTGCCGCAGCGGACGCGGTAGAGCCGTGGCCGATCCCATTGGCGCACGCAGAAACGGGTACGCTTCCGGCGCGTGACGAGCGCAACCGGATCGCCTCGCGCGCCATTGGCGCGCCGGGTGCGGGCGCCGAATGGATGGAAGCGCGCATTCGTGCAGAGGTGGCGGAGCGCGCGCTGGAACACGAAGCCGCGCGTAACCGGCAATTGCAGGCCGCCATGGCCGACTTGGAGCGTCGTCTCGGCGAGGCGCTTGCCACGGCGCCTGCCGTGCCCCCCAAATTGACCGATGCAACGCTAGAGCGCCTAGAGCAGACCATGGAAACCGTGACCCGCCTGGAGGGGGCGGCCAGCGCGCTGGCGGGGACGGAGCGCTTTCTGCGCTTGCAGAACGACGCGGTACGCCAGCAAACGCAAAGTGAAGCCGATCAACTGCGCCAGCGCATCCGCACCCTCGAAGCCGAGGTCGCGCATTTGAACGCCCAGATCGACGCCTATCGGCGCACGCCCGAGCGCACCGCACCGGTCTCGCGCGGCTGGGTCAAGCCATCTTCCTGATTTCTTGGCGCACTGTTAGCGGGCGCTTACTGGTCTGGCCAGCCGCAAGTTGGCGTAAAGCGGTACGCAGAATTGGGTACGCTTTTTCAACTTTCGGCGCTGAAAGTTGATGCGACGGCGTTGCAACCGGTTGTAGGAAAGGCGGCAACGCAGTGCCCGCCACGTTGCGCGGGGCACGCCAGATCGTGCGCCACCAAAGGTTGGACCCGGGGGCTTACGCTGGCATATGACTTGCTCATGACGCTACGTCTCACCAATGGAGTTGTCATGAACGAGAAGATCACCAAGGCCGTGTTTCCCGTGGCGGGGCTCGGTACACGTTTTCTACCCGCCACCAAGGCCAGCCCGAAAGAGATGCTGCCGATCGTCGATAAGCCGCTGATCCAATATGCGGTGGAAGAGGCTGCCGCTGCGGGTATCACGGAGATGATCTTCATCACGGGCCGCGCCAAGCGCGCTATCGAAGACCATTTCGACAAGGCGTACGAGCTTGAAACTGAACTGGCTGCCAAGAACAAGCAGGCGTTGCTGGAGATGGTGCAGTCGATCAAGCCGGCGGGCGTCGAGTGCTTCTATGTGCGCCAGCCCGAGACTCTGGGGCTGGGGCACGCCGTGCTCTGTGCGCAGAAACTGGTACGCGACGAACCCTTCGCCGTGATCCTGGCCGATGACTTGCTGGACAACCAGCCGCCAGTCATGCAGCAGATGACGGAACTTTACGATCACTACCGCTGCTCCATCGTCGGCGTCGAAACGATTGCGCCGGAAGCCTCGCGCTCGTACGGCGTGGTGGCTGGCCGTGAATGGGATGACCGCCTGGTCAAGCTCGATGGCATCGTCGAAAAGCCCGCGCCGAAGGATGCGCCGTCCAACCTGGGCGTGGTCGGGCGCTACATCCTGACGCCGCGCATCTTTGATCATCTGCGCAATCTGAAGCCGGGCGCCGGCGGCGAGCTGCAGTTGACGGACGCCATCCAGAGCCTGCTGGCTGAAGAGCAGATCCTGGCTTATCGCTACCGTGGTCAGCGCTTCGATTGCGGCAGCAAGTTCGGTTACCTGCAGGCGACCGTCGAGTTCGCGCTGCGCCATCCGGAAGTGCGTGCTGACTTCGAGGCGTATCTGCATGACCGCCTTGGCCTGTCGCACACGCGGGAAGATTTGTCTGCCGAGGTGGAATCGTTGGTCCGCGACGCCATTCCGTTGAGCGTGGCCGCCTGAGCATCGCCGCCTTCAGAATCGAATCGGCCGTGCGGGTTTCCGCACAGGTTGCCTCGGCTGATTCTGAGAAACCGCACACTTCTCCTGTCGTCCACCGTTCCGTCGATTTCCCGCAAAGCCTCGCGCCACGGGCTTTTGCGGCGGATCGGCGAGTCTGCTTTTCGCATGGAATGCTTCTTGAGTAAGAGCGACCACCCATAAACCGGCGGACCGCTCGGACGTCGCACACGCAGCTGGGTGTGCCGACATGTCACAAGCAAAGGCCGCCGCCAACGCTCCAAGGAGACACCATGACGCAGCCTCAGGCTGGCGCGGTCACGGGCGAGTTTTCGCCCGCGCAGGCCCCCACCAAAGACACTCCCGCAGACGTTCGCCGTCGTCTGCGTTCCATCTTCTCCGGTTCAATTGGCAATCTGGTCGAGTGGTACGACTGGTATGTCTACTCGGCGTTTGCGCTGTACTTTGCCAAGTCGTTCTTCCCCAAGGGAGACCAGACCGCGCAGTTGCTCAATACGGCGGCCGTGTTTGCGGTGGGCTTTCTGGCCCGTCCGGTGGGCGGCTGGCTGATGGGCATCTACGCCGATCGCTATGGCCGCAAGCGCGCACTGTTCTTCTCGGTGGTGCTCATGTGCGCGGGCTCGCTCATCATCGCGCTCACGCCGAGCTACGCGACCATCGGCGTTGCGGCACCCGTGATGCTGGTGCTGGCTCGTCTGCTGCAGGGGCTGTCGGTCGGTGGGGAATACGGCACCTCGGCCACGTACCTGAGCGAAGTCGCCAACAAGGAAAACCGCGGTTTCTACTCGAGCTTCCAGTACGTCACGCTCATCGCCGGCCAACTGACGGCGCTGGCGCTGCTGATCGCGCTGCAGCAGTTCGTGCTGTCGCCGGCGCAGCTTGAGGCGTGGGGCTGGCGCATTCCATTCTTTGTCGGCGCGCTGTGTGCGCTGGTGGCAATGGCCATGCGCTCGCACATGGAGGAAACGCAGTCCTTTACCGCCGCGAAGGCCAACAAGAAGCGCGGCACGCTGTCAGAGTTGGCCAAGCATCCGCGCGCCGTTGCGACGGTCGTGGGCCTGACGATGGGCGGTACGGTGGCGTTCTACACGTACTCGATCTACATGCAGAAGTTCCTGGCCAACACGGTCGGTCTGTCGAAGGACAAGGCGACGCTGGTGTCCGGCGCCACGCTGCTGCTGTTCGCCATGCTGCAGCCGATCGTGGGCGGGTTGTCCGACCGCATCGGCCGTCGTCCGATCCTGATTGCCTTCGGCGTGCTGGGCACGCTCTTCACCGTGCCCATCATGACCGGCATCAGCCAGACCACCAACGTGTGGACGGCGTTCTTCCTGATCATGGCGGCGCTGGTGATTGTCTCGGGTTACACATCGATCAACGCGGTGGTGAAGGCGGAGTTGTTCCCCGCCGAGGTTCGTGCACTGGGCGTGGGTCTGCCGTATGCGCTTACGGTGTCGATCTTTGGCGGCACGGCCGAGTACATCGCGCTGTGGCTTAAGCAGGCAGGTCACGAGTCGCTGTTCTATTGGTACGTGACGGGCACCATCTTCCTGTCGCTGTTGGTGTACGTGTTCATGCGCGATACTCGCAAGCATTCCCGCATCGAACATTGACCCATGTCGCCAACAGACGGCCACCCCGACCTTGCCCCACCCGCACGCGGGCGCGGCTGGCGCGTGGCTGTCGCGCTGGCCATGGCGGCATGCTGCGCAGCAGCGGGATGGGGCGCTTACGCCGTCGCCCTGCAGCGCTACGTTGCCACGCGGGCCGAAGAGGCCGGCCAGCGCACCACCTTCTACGCGCAGAACCTGCGCAGCACACTGGCGCGCTATGAATCATTGCCGAGACTGGCGGCGTTGGAACACGTGCTGCACGTCGCGCTTCTAGAGAACCCCGAGGCCGGCGACGCCGTTCCGCGCCGTGCAGCCAACGCCTATCTGAAAGAAGTCCAGGCGGCCACCGACTTGGCCGCCGCTCACCTGATCAATACGACCGGTCTCACGATTGCGGCCAGCAACTGGGATCTGCCGACCTCGTTCGTCGGCCAGAACTACGCGTTCCGCCCGTACTTTGTCGAAGCCATGCGCGAAGGGCTCGGCCGCTTCTACGGCGTCGGCAACACCACCGGCGAGAACGGCTATTTCGTCGCCGCCCCCGTGCGCGAAGACAACAAGCCGATCGGCGTGGTGGTCGTGAAGGTCAACCTCGACGCGTTCGAGGCCACCTTGTCGCGCAGCGGCGATACGGTGCTGCTGGTGGATCGGCACGGCGTGATCTTCCTGTCGTCCGTACCCGAATGGAAATACCGCACGCTCGGCACCTTGAGCGCGAACCAGCGCGCCGCACTCGACGCGACGCGCCAGTACGCGCCGCACATCCTCACCCCGCTCGGCATGAACGATGGGCGAGCCGCGAGCGTACCCTTTTCTGCGGACCATCCCCCGCAGACCGTGCGCGTGGCATTGCCCGGAAAATCGGTATCGACGCTGCGTGTGCAGTACCGCCCGGTGGGGCTGCTCGGCTGGCAAGTCGCCGTGTTGATCGATCCGCGCGATGAGCAGCGCACCGCGCTGGTGGCCGGTGCGAGCGCCGCGTTTGCGATGGCGCTGATCTTTGCCGTGCTCGTCGCTTTGCGTTTGCGTCAGCGCCGGCGCGAAGAGCAGCACCGCGCGCGCGCCGCGCTGCGCGAAGTCCAGCGCGATCTGGAAGCGCGCATCGCCCAGCGCACTGCCGAGTTGACGTCCGCCAACACCGCACTCGCCGGCAAGGTCGAGGCGCTTGACGCCGCGCAACGCATCCTGCGCGAAACGCGCGATGCCGCCGTGCAGGCCGGCAAGCTCGCCGTACTCGGCCAGATGGCCGCCGGCATCACGCACGAACTCAACCAGCCGCTCACCGCGCTCACCACGCTGTCCGACAACGCCAACCAGCTTGCCGAGCGCGGCCGCATCGACGAAGTGCGCGGCAATCTCACGCACATCAGCCAGCTTGCCGAACGCATGGGGCGCATCGTTTCACACATCAAGGCGTTCTCGCGCAAGGGCGATGGGGCACGCGCTGCCGTGTCGGTAGACGAAGCCATCCGCCAGGCGCTGATGCTGGTTGAGACGCGTCGCCGGCAGGCCGGCGTGACCGTGGTGACCGAGCCGGTGCCGACCGATCTTGCGGTCTGGGCCAATGCCGTGCGGCTTGAGCAGGTGCTCGTCAACCTCATCCGCAACGCCATCGATGCCACCGCCGAGGCGCCCGCAGCCGAATCGGCGATCGTGCGTGTGAGCGTCCAGCCCATCGAGAAATGGGTACGCATCACCGTGCGCGACTTCGGCCTGGGCATTCCCGCCGACGTGCTGCCGCGCCTGTTTGAGCCGTTCTTCACCACCAAGGACGATGGTCAGGGCCTGGGGTTGGGGCTGGCGATTTCGCTGGCGATTATCGAAGATTTTGGCGGCCGGCTAGAAGGTCGCAATGCCGGTGACGGCACGCCGGGCGCAGAATTCATCATCGAGCTTGAACGCGTTGTGAAACCCACATGACTGAACACGGTACGCCGGATTCTTCCCCCATTGACCACGCGCCCGTCTTCCTGATCGAAGACGATGACGTGGTGCGCCTGGGCTGCGAGCAGGCGCTCACGCTGGCGGATGTGCCCGTGCAATCGTTTGCCGATGCGGAAAGCGCGCTGGCTGCGCTTGCTACGCAAACGCCGGCCGTAGTCGTCACCGACGTGCGCCTGCCCGGCCGCGACGGCCTGGCCGTGCTGCGAGAGATGCTGCAGCACGACCGCCAGTTACCGGTCATCCTCATCACCGGTCATGGCGATGTGACGATGGCCGTGGCTGCCATGCGCGCCGGCGCCTACGATTTCATGGAGAAGCCGTTCCACTCCGAACGCCTGGTTGACGTGGTGCGGCGCGCATTGGAAAAGCGCAGGCTCACTTCCGAAAACCTGCGGTTGCGTGAAGCGCTGCAGGGACGGCAGGCGTACCCGTTGATCGGCCAGAGCGCCGTCATGCAGAACGTGCGCCGGCTCGTCACCGCGCTGGCGCCGACCGATGCCGACATCCTCGTCACGGGCGAGACCGGCTCGGGCAAGGAAGTGCTCGCGCGCGCCATTCACGAAGGCAGCCGACGTCGCGGGCCGTTCGTTGCGCTGAACTGCGCGGCGTTGCCGGAATCCGTGTTCGAGAGCGAAATGTTCGGCCACGAGGCGGGCGCCTTCACGGGCGCCAACCGCCGCCGCATCGGCAAGATGGAATACGCAGATGGCGGCACGCTGTTCCTCGATGAAATCGAATCGATGCCGCTGTCGCTGCAGGCCAAGCTGCTGCGCGCGCTGCAGGAACGCAGCATCGAACGGCTGGGCAGCAACGCGAGCGTGCCGGTCAATTGCCGTGTTGTGGCCGCCGCCAAGGTCGATTTGAAGGAAGCATCCGATCACGGCCAGTTCCGCGCAGACCTGTACTACCGCTTGAATGTCGTGTCGATTGCGCTCCCTGCGCTGCGTCAGCGTGCCGAAGACATTCCGTTGCTGATGGCCCACTTTCTGCAGCAGGCCGCGGTGCGCTACGAGCGCGCCGCGCCGGATTGGTCTGCGCAGGACATGATGCGCTGGCAGCACCACGACTGGCCCGGCAACGTGCGCGAACTGAAGAACGTGGCGGAGCGCTTCTGCCTCGGATTGGACGATGGCCTGGTGGCTTCCGAAGCGAGCCAGCATTCCCTGGCCGGGCGGATGATGGCGGTCGAACGCACCACCATCGAAGAAGCACTGCGCGCCACGGAGGGCAACGTCGCGCGCGCGGCGGACCTGCTCGCCGTGCCGCGCAAGACGCTGTACGACAAGCTCAACCGGCACGGCATCGAGCCGGACCGGTTCCGCAGTAGTTAGCGCAGCGAGGATTCGCCGATCCTGCGGCCACCCTGCGGCGGCCAGCACGTTGCTGCCAGCAGCACGGCCGCCACGGCGTAGATCGCTTCAGTCACGGCCAGCGGCAGCACATGCACCTGGTACAGCGCAGCGGGCAAGTCCGCCAGCGCATGCAGCACCACCGCCAGCACGACGATCACAAAACGCCGCTGGCGCACCGCGTGCCACACCACCAGCGTGAGCGTGAACTGGATCAACATCGCCGCAACACGCTCGCTCACCGCACCGAGGGCCAGCCACGGCGAGAGCTGCGCGAGCATGGCGTGAATCGTCCCCACCATGGCCGCGGCGCCGCTGGCCGCGAGACGCGATTCCAGCTCGCCGCGGTTGGCGGCAATGCCGAACATCACCATCTGCGCCTGCGATGCCGCACCGACCAGCCAGGCTTCGATGCCGGCGTGCCCGAGCGCGTACGCGACGGGTGTGGCGGCGTCTGCAGGCTTGCGCACGAGAAAGCGCAGGCCGATCCAGCGCCCGCTTTCCTCGAACAAACCGGCCATCAGCGCGCCGTAGATGACGAACAGCACGGGCATGCGCAGCCAATGCGCCGTGATCGGATTGAGCTGCAGCAGATACAGGTGCAGCGTGCGTTCCAGCACCAGCGCAAACACGACAAACACCGCCGCGCCCACGCCGATGTCGCGCCACGCCAGGCCAAAGCGCCGCCGTAGCCAGAACCACGCCGCGACGGGCACGCTTGCGATGAGCAAGGCCGCGACGGCGTGGGCAACGAGGGCAGGCAGGGCAACGGTGGGCATGGCGGATGGGGTAGTCGGGGCGATTGGGTTGGCGGCATGCTACCTGAGGGCGCAGGCGCGAGTCTTGCGGGCCAATTGTTACAATAGGTGCCTGCGGCAGCAGTGCCGCTTCTTGGTTTCTTGATATGGCAGGACAGACGGTCGTGAAACGCATGATGTGGCGGTGGATCTGGATATGCAGTGTCGGCGTGGGCGCCCTCGGCCTGGCGGTGCCTGCCCAGGCTGCGCGCTGGCACCAATATCTGACGACGACGTCCGTCGTGGCTTCCATCGATCGCACGTCGCTGCGCTCGAACCGTACCGGTCACAAGACCTTTCTGGCCCGCACCGTGCTCAGGCGCAGCGAACGCCGCGCCCATGGGGCGCACTACCGGCCCGGCACGGTGATCCTCTCGCGCCAGGAGATCGACTGCCACCGCCAGCGCATTCGCCTGGTCGACTACGTGGTGCGCGGTCCCGACGGCGCCACGCTCGATACCGATACCGCAGCCGGCGCGCACTGGATGCGCATCCGCCCCGGTACGCTCGCTGCACGCTCCGCCGCCTACGTCTGCGGCCGTCGCTAGACGCCGCGGCGGCTCGACAATGCCGGGCGGGCATAGCACTATGGTGTCTGCCCTCCCACTAAACACGACACCGGACGCGAGGGGCGCCGGTGTCAGCCGACGGTCCGATGAAACTGACCCTGAAGTCGCAGGCGGCCATCATGGCGACCGTCATCAGCGTGACGGTGGTGAGCCTGTTCGGCTGGTCGCAACGCGAGCCGATCCGCCGCGAAGTGATGGCGCAGATCAAGGTGCAGCAGACAGCCTTGGTCAAGGAGTCGGCGGAAGACCTCCAGAAGCGCCTGGACACGTACCTGGGCGTGCTCGAACGCACCGCCCAGCAGATGCGCTCCGTGCGGTTCGACACGCCCGCGCAGGAAGCGGCGTTCTACCAATCCATCCAGCCGGCCAGCGGCCTGTTCGACGGCGTGTTCCTGGCCTCGGCTGAGGGCAAGGTGACAGCCGCGACGGTGCGCCGCGAAGGCGTGGTCGGCATCGACATTTCCGATCGGGATTATTTCAGGCAGGTCATGGTGGTTGACCAGCCGACAATCTCCGCGCCGCTGCGCAACCGCGTGGGCAGCGAGCCCATCGTCATCCTGGCCGCGCCCGTGCATGATCAGGACGGCAATCTCGTCGGGCTGATCGGCGCGTCGCTGTACCTGCTCAAGCCGAACTTTCTTGGCGACCTGCGCGACATGCGCGTGGGGCAGACCGGCCACGTCTACCTGGCGACGCGAGGTGACAACGCCGTCTATATCGTGCACCCCGAGGCCGACAAGACGCTCGCGCCGCTCGATGCCGATCCGACGGCGGCCGCGGCCTTCCGCGCAGACCCGGATGCGCTGCCTGAGCGTGGCGGCGACGTGGCCACCAGGCAAGACATCATCGCGGCCGGCTGGACCCTCGCTGCCGTGTTGCCCGGCGCCGAAGCCAACCGGCAGCTCTTCCTCATGCGGCAGCGTTTTCGCTGGTCGCTGCTGGTGCTGGCGGCGCTGATCGGCGTGTCGGTGTGGGCGGCGATGCTGTGGCTGCTGCGCCCGCTTGGCCGGCTGCATGCCGCCATGACGCAGCTCTCTGCCACGGACTTGCGCAATGCGCCGCCGCTTGAGCGGCTCGGTGCTTCAGCGGAAATCGACGCGGTGTCGACGGCGTTTCACAAGCTGATGGGCGAGGTCGTTCGCCAGCGCGCCGAACTGGAAGCCGTGAACGATGCCTCGCCACTCGGGTTGTTTCGCTCGGATGTGGACGGCCGGACTGTCTATACCAACGAGGCGTATCGCCGCCTGCTCGGTGCCACGCACGAAGAGGCACTGGCCGACGTGTGGCTTGCGCGCCTGCATCCGGACGACCGCGATGCCATCATGGCCGGCTGGCGCGATGCGCTCGCGCGGGGGGCCGGCTACCACGCCGAGCAGCGCGTGATCGTGCCGGGCCTTGGCGAGCGGTTGCTCGTCGTTACGACCGCGCCGGTGCGAGTGGACGGCGAGGCCGTGGGCCACGTTGGGGCCATGGAAGACATCACCGTGCGGGCACGGGCGGAACAGGCGTCGCGCGTGTTGACCAAGATCCTCGACTCCACCACCGACTTTGTTGCGCAGAGCGACATACAGGGCAACGTCACCTATATGAATCCGGCCGGCCGCCGCTTTGCCGGCATTGCGCTGGATGCCAATCTCCAAGGCCTGACCGTTGCGGATTTCTACCCACCCGAGACGATGGGCTGGCTGCGCGAGGTGGCCGTGCCTGCGGCGGCGCGCGATGGCGTCTGGATTGGCGAAACGACCGCGCGAGGTGCCGAGGACCAGGTCGTACCGATCAACCACATGATCATTGCGCACCGCGATCCCGCTGGGCGTATGGAGTACTTCTCATCGGTCATGCGCGACGTCACGCAGGACAGGGCTGCCAAGGAGGCGCTGCAGCGCAGCCGCGAAACGCTCCAAACCGTGACCGACGCACTGCCCGCGCTGGTGGCCTTCATCGACACCGACGAGCGCTTCCGCTTCCTGAATGCCGCCTACGAGAAGGCGTATGGACGAGCGGCCGCGAGCATGCTCGGACAGACGGTGCGTGAAGTCGTGGGTGACGATGCTTACAGCATCCTTCGCGATGCGCTGCGGCGCGCGCTGGGCGGCGAGACGATGGTCTTCGAGCGCGAACTCCGCGGCCGCGATCCGTACCGCTGCGAAGAGGTCAGCTACCTTCCGCAGTTCGACGCGCAAGGCCGCGTGGCGGGTGTGCATTCTGTCACCCTTGATATCACGGAGCGCAAGAAACAGGAGCTGCGCCTGCGCGCGCTCACCACTACCGACCAC
Source organism: Ralstonia pickettii (assembly GCF_001699815.1). Classification (GTDB taxonomy): domain Bacteria; phylum Pseudomonadota; class Gammaproteobacteria; order Burkholderiales; family Burkholderiaceae; genus Ralstonia; species Ralstonia thomasii. Next base: position 15,392 of record NZ_MCGB01000016.1, read on the forward strand.
CTCACGGGCCTGGCCAACCGCGCCGGCTTTGAAGAGCGCTTGCTGGCGGCGCTCGACCAGGCGCGTGTGAATGGTTCCACCGGCGCACTGCTGCTGGTTGACCTTGACGGCTTCAAGGTCGTCAACGACACGTACGGGCACGCTCTGGGCGATGCCCTGCTGCGTACCTTCGCGCAGCGTCTGGCGCGGGCCGTGCGCCCGTACGACGGCGTGGCGCGGTTTGGCGGTGACGAGTTTGCCGTCATCCTGGAGCACCTGTCGCACCCGGACGACGCGAAGACGGTTGCCGCTAATATCCTGGCCGCATGCAACAAGCCGTTTCGCCTGCGCGAAGCGATGGTGCAGGTGGGCGCGAGCATCGGTATCGCGACCTTTGACGCGCGCACATTGGCGCAGAGCGTCGTCTTCGAAGCTGCCGACGAAGCGTTGTACGAAGCGAAATCGCGCGGCAAGGGCCTGTTTGTCAGCGCCGACGAGCTATCGGCGGGCTGATTTTCGCAGTGCCGCAAGGCACGCAGAAACGGGTACGCTCCACGTCGATTTGACGGTATTGCGCAGGCAATATTGCGGCGCAACATCGGCCCTCCAGGCCGGGCGGCGGACAATCCCCTATCGCACGGTCGTGCGCTTTCCGGTAAAGTCCCGCGACTGACTGCACGCGCCGGCGACCCTGGCGCGGCGCACAAGAGCGCTGTACCCATGGCGCCTTCGCTTCACACTCCGACGCACTCCCGGTGCACGCATGCCCGATCCGGCATCGCTCGCCCGGCAGGTCTTCCGCTGTTTCGCCAACGTCGTTTGTCTTCGTGGCGCGAACGCCGGCAGGCGAGCGTCCGGACGCGATGCAGGGCGCATGCGGGGGAGCGACGGTGTTGGGCCAGCGCATCTTCGAGACGCATCGCATTCAAGCAATCGCGACGGACAAACAAGGAGCAGGTTCGCATGAAAAAAATGATCAAACGGCTGCTGTTGACGGCAGTGGCTGCGGGGGCGGCAATCGCAACGGGCACGACTTTCGCGGCCCAGGACATCAAGATCGGTGTGGCCGAAGCGCTGTCGGGCGGCGCAGCCCAATACGGTGTGGCCATCCGCAACGGCTTCCAGCTGGCTGCTGATGAGATCAACGCCGCAGGCGGCATCAACGGCAGCAAGATCGCGCTGGTGATCGAAGACGAGCAGGGCAAGAAGGAAGAAGCCATCAACGTCTTCAAGAAGCTGATCTTCCAGGACAAGGTGGCGATGGTGTTCGGCCCCACGCTGTCCAACTCGGCACAGGCGGCGGACCCGATTGCGCAGGGGTCCAAGACGGTTGCCTTTGGCACTTCCAACACCGCAGATGGCATCACCAGCATCGGCGACTACGTCTTCCGCAATTCCGTGACCGAAGCCGACGTGCTGCCGGCCACGATCCAGACCGTTGTGAAGAAGGCCGGCGTGAAGAAGGTGGCCGTGCTGTACGGCAACGACGACGTCTTCACCAAGAGCGGCTACGACAACTTCAAGAAGGCGCTTGAAGACCTGAAGATCCCGGTGACGACCACCGAAACGTTCGCCAAGGGCGACGTGGACTTCAAGGCGCAGCTCACCAAGATCAAGGCGACGAACCCGGACGCGATCGTACTGTCCGCGCTGATTGCGGAGGGTGGTCCGATCATGGTGCAGGCGCGCCAGCTTGGCCTGAACGTGCCGGTCATCGGCGGCAATGGCATGAACTCGGTCAAGGTGTTCGACCTCGCCCGCGACAAGTCCGACAACCTGTGGGTGGGCAGCCCGTGGTCGATCGAGAACCACACGCCCGAGAACAGCAAGTTCATCACCGCCTACACCACCAAGTACAAGGCAGCGCCGGATCAGTTTGCGGCGCAGGCGTATGACGCCATGTACATCGCGAGCAAGGCGCTGAAGACGGTCAAGTTCAGCGGCAACCTCGAAGCCGACCGCAAGGCGATCCGCGATGCACTGCCGGCAGTCAAGCACACCGGCGCGACCGGCGCGTTTGCGTTCCGCCAAGTCACCGCACGCGGCAAGCCGGCCGGCTACGACGCCGTGCAGACGCCGATCGTGAGCGTGACCAAGAACGGCAAGTACACGATCGAGAAGTAATCTTCGGTTCTCGTTGAAACCCTTTGAACGAGACAGGCGGGGCGTAGCTAAACCTACGCCCCATCGTTTTTTTTGTGGCTGCCTGGTGACTGCTTTGGTCTCGTCCGGCCGCACCTCACTCTGATTCATCATGCTGGAACAGCAACTCGTCAATGCGCTGTCGCTCGGCTGCGTGTATGCGTTGTTCGCCCTGGGATTCACGCTGGTTTTCGGCATCCTGGGCGTGATCAACCTGTCGCACGGCGCGGTCTTCATGCTCGGTGCCTATGCGGCGCTGCAGGTCGTTCTCCACTTCGAACTGCCGCTGTGGGCGGCGCTGGCCGTCGGCTTTGTCGTGAGCGGTGTGGCCGGTCTCATCATCGACGTCCTGCTGCTGCGCCCGCTGCGCCGCCGCAACGCGCCGCACCTAATTCCGATGATCGCCACCATTGGCGCGGGCATCGCCATCAACAACGCCATGCAAGGTGTGTTCGGGGCGGAGAACCTGCGCTTCCCGGCCGGGCTCGTGTCGGATGCCTCGCTGGACCTGGGCGGCATCCACCTCACGCCGCTGGAGCTGGGCATCATCGTGCTGTCGTTCGCGCTGATGGCGGCGCTCATGCTGCTGCTCAAGCGCACGCAACTCGGCCGCGCGCTGCGGGCGATTGCGGAGTCGCCCAAGGCCGCGGCGCTGCTCGGCATCAATGTCGAAGGGCTGTTCCTGCTGACCTCGTTTGCGGCCGCCGCGCTGGGCGGGTTGTCGGGCGTGCTGATCGGCCTGTACTCCAACGCCGTGTTCCCGCTGATGGGCCAGCCGATGCTGCACAAGGGCATCGCGGTCATCATCCTGGGCGGCCTGGGCGACATTCGCGGTGCGATGCTCGGCGGGCTGTTCCTCGGGTTTGCCGAGGTGCTGTCGGTGGCCTACATCGGCTCGACCATGCGCGACGCCGTGGCGTTCGGTCTGCTGTTCCTGATCCTGCTGGTGCGCCCGCAAGGGCTGTTCGGCAAGGTGCTGGAACGCAAGGCATAAGGAGACCGACATGGAATGGTTCGACAACTTCTGGTCGGTCTACAGCAACCTGGTGCTCACGCTGGGCATCAATGCCTTGCTCGCGCTGTCCATTTACCTCACGTTGTCGTGCGGCCTGCTGGCGATGGCGAACGCGGCCTTCATGGGCATCGGCGCGTACACCTCCGCACTGCTGACGATGAATGCCGAGATGCCGTTCTCGGTCGCGCTGCTGGGCGGCATGGCGGCACCGGCCGTGGTGGCCGTCGTCATCGGCCGGCCGACGCTGCGTCTTTCGGGCGTCTATCTGGCCATGGCCACGCTTGGTTTCGGCGAAGTCGTGCGCGTGCTGATCCTGAATACCGAGAACTGGACCGGCGGCGCGCTGGGCCTGAACGGCATTCCTCAATTGACCCAGTGGTGGCATGTGGCGGTGGCCGTGTTGGCCACGCTGTTCGTGCTGGCGCGCATGCGCCGCTCGAAGGTCGGCCGCGCATTCGAGGCCATCAAGGAAGACGAAACCGCTGCGGGCCTCATGGGCATCAACGTGTCGGGCGCCAAGCTGCTGGCGTTTACGCTGGGCGCGGCCATTGCCGGGCTGGCGGGCGCACTCAACGCGCACCTGACGTTCTTCATCGGCCCGAACGAATTCGGCTTCGACCGCGGCGTGGAAATTCTCACGATGACGATTTTGGGCGGCACCAACGGCCTGACGGGCCCGGTGCTCGGCAGCCTGATCCTGTCGCTGCTGCCGGAGTTGTTGCGTGCGTTCAAGGATTTCCGACTGGTCGTCAACGGCTTGATCCTGATGGTGATCGTGCTGTTCCTGCCCAAGGGCATCTGGGACCCGGCGCGTTTCGCGCGCTGGTTTGGCGTGAAGCGCGGCGGCACGATGCCGGGCACGGGCACCGCCCCGGCTGCTTCCAATGAATCGCACTGAGGCCGCCATGCTCAAACTCACATCCATTTCCAAGCGCTTTGGCGGCCTGTCGGTCTTGCAGGACGTCAACATTGACGTGCCGCAAGGCAGCATCTTCGGTTTGATCGGCCCGAACGGCGCCGGCAAGACGACGGTGTTCAATCTGATCACCGGCCTGCTCGCACCCACGGGCGGGGCGCTCACGTTCAATGGCGAGAACCTGGTCGGCAGAAAGCCGCACCAGATCACGCAGATGGGCATCGCACGCACGTTCCAGAACATCCGCATCTTCAAGGAGATGACGTTGCTGGAAAACGTCGTGGTGGGCATGCACCGGCATCTCGACTACGGTGCGCCGGGCCTGCTGCTCTCGCTGCCAAAGTACCGCGCGGCCGAGCGGCGCGCGCGCGACCGTGCGCTCGAGCTGCTCTCGTGGGTCAAGCTCGACCACAAGGCGCATGACATTGCCGACAACCTCTCGTACGGCGACCAGCGCAAGCTTGAACTCGCGCGGGCCTTGGCCACCGAGCCCAAGCTGCTGCTGCTCGACGAGCCCGTCGCCGGCATGAATACCGGCGAGAAGGTCGACCTGATGGCCGAGATCGAAAACATCAAGGCGCGTGGCTACACGATCTTCATGATCGAGCACGACATGCGTTTCGTGATGGGCCTGTGCGAGCGCATTGCGGTGCTGAACTTCGGCCGCATCATCGCAGAGGGGCCGCCAGAGGCGATCCGCAACGACCCGCAAGTCATCGAAGCGTATCTGGGCCGGGATGATGACGATGAAGCGACCGGCGATGCCGCGCAGAAGGAGACGGCATGACCACCTTGCTGGAAGTGAAAGGGCTGGATGTGTCGTACGGGCACATCGCAGCCGTCAAGGGCATCGACTTTGCGCTCAAGGCGGGCGAGATCACCTCGCTGGTCGGTGCAAACGGTGCGGGCAAATCGACCACGCTGCTGGCGCTCTCGGGCCTGATTCCGAAGTCGCAGGGCAACGTGCGCGGCCAGATCCTGTTCGAAGGCGAAGACGTCACGCAGTGGTCGGCCCACAAGCGTGTGGAACGCGGCATCGTGCAGGTGGCAGAAGGGCGGGCCACGCTCACCACCATGACCGTGCGCGAAAACCTGGAGCTGGGCGCCTACACCCGCAAGGACAAGGGGCAGATCGCCTCCGACCTGGAGCGCGTGTTCCACCTGTTCCCGCGCCTGAAGGAACGCATCGACGGCTTGGCGGGCAACCTGTCGGGCGGCGAGCAGCAGATGCTGGCCATCGGCCGCGCGCTGATGGCTCGCCCGCGCGTGCTGCTGCTGGATGAACCGTCGATGGGCCTCGCGCCGATCATCGTGCAGGAGATCTTCCGCATCCTGCGCACCATCAATGCCGAGGGCCTGACGATTTTCCTGGTCGAGCAGAACGTGCGCCAGGCGCTGAAGATCGCGCAACACGGCTACGTATTGGAAACCGGCGAGATCGTGCTGGCCGACAGCGGCAAAAACCTGCTGGGCAATCCGCGCGTGCTCGAAGCCTACCTGGGCGGCTGAGTGTTCCGAACGCGCCTCGGCATGCAATGTTGCCGAGGCGTAAGAACCGCATATCCATTGGGTTTGCGGTTCTTTTTCACCCAAAAGCGTACCCGTTTCTGCGTACGCTCAAAACCCCGTCAACACGTGTCGCTGTGCGTCGAACAACGCGATCAACGCGTCGGCCACAGCCCGCACGCGCGGTGATCGTCGAACGTCGGGGTGGATCACCAACCAGATTTCTCGATGCAGCGCGGGGTCGTCGACGGGCAATCGACGCAAAAGCGTACCCGTTTCTGCGGGCGCGCCGAGCAGGTGCGGGAGCGCGGCGACACCCAGTCCGGCCAACGCTGCCTGGTGCATTGCTGCCAGATCACTGCAGCGCAAGACCACGCGACGTTCGCCTGCGTAGTTGTCCAGCCAGCGCTGCTGCGGCACGTGGCGCAGGTTTTCGTCGTAGCCGATGAATTCCCATTCGGATTCGGGGCGTGCGAGCACTTCTGCGGTGGCGTACAGACCATAGCCGAGGTCACCCAACGGCCGTGTCGCCAGGGCAGACGACGTCGGGCGCGACAAGCGCACCGCCAAGTCAGCTTCGTGCGCCATCAGGTTGGCGTTGCGCTTTTCACCCAGCAGCACGAGGTCGATGCCAGGCCATTGCCGGCGCAGGGTCGCCAGGTTTGGCGCGATGATATGGCTGGCCACCGTGGGCGGCGCGGAGATACGCACCGTCCCGCGCAAGCTACCGGCCCCGGCGGCTGCACGCGCAAAGCCGGCGGCTTCCTGCTCCATGCGTTCAGCGCGCTCGGCCAGCGCGTTGCCTTCGGCGGTCAAACGCCAGCCGCGCGGCAGGCGGTCGAACAGGCGCACGCCCAACGATTGCTCCAAGGCATCGGCACGCCGCGCCACCGTGGTGTGTTCCACCGCCAGCCGCCGCGCTGCGGCTGACAAGCTGCCTTCGCGCGCCAGCACGAGAAAGTAGCGCACGTCATCCCACTGCAAGGAAGAAGAAGGTTCGGCCGCTGCCGCACGCGCAAGCGCACGCACTTTCTTCGGCCGGTCTGAGCTTTTTTGCACAGAAGATGGTCAGCTTTTGTGAATTCCCGGGTGATTCTGAACGGATTACGCTTGTTTCACAACGTGACGAACGTAGGACCCGTCATCGACGAATCCAAAAAGCGTACCCATTTCTGCGAGGACATTTGCTATGCATGCCAAGGTGATCCAACTCCGCGAACCAGGACCAGCATTGGGTTTGCGGCCCGCCAGCCTGATGTTGCCGCCGCCCGCACCAAACGCGTTGACGGTGCGGCACACCGCCATCGGCGTGAACTTTGTCGATGTGTATCACCGTGCCGGGTTGTATCCGGTGCCGGCATTTCCGGCGGTGCTCGGTGTTGAGGGCGTTGGCGTGGTGGAAGCCGTGGGTACGGATGTACGCGGCTTTGTGGTTGGCCAGCGCGTGGCCTGGGCCGGCCTGATGGATGGCGCGCCCGGCGGCTACACCAGCCACCGCAACATCCCGGCCGAACGCGCGATTACCTTACCCGATGCGCTGGATGACGAAACCGTGGCCGCCACGTTGGTGCGCGGCATCACCGCACACATGCTGCTGACGCGGGTACGGCAGGTGAGCGCCGGCGATACGGTGCTTGTGCACGCGGCAGCCGGCGGTCTGGGCGTATTGCTGGTGCAGTGGGCCAAGCGCCAGGGTGCGCACGTGATCGGCACGGTTGGCAGCGAAGCCAAGGCCGCCGTCGCCATTGGGCACGGTGCGGACCACGTCGTGCTGTATCGCCAGCAAGATGTGCGCGACGCCGTGCTGCAACTCACTGGTGGAGAAGGCGTCGACTACGTGATCGACGGCGTTGGCGGCGCGATGCTGCCGGCCTCGTTGGCGGTGACGCGGCCGTTCGGGATGGTGGCTAGCATCGGTCAGGCGGGCGATGTCGGCAACGCGCAAACGAACGTCGTCGATCTCGCGGCGCTTGGGCCCGCGCGCTCCATTGCGCTGGCGCGGCCAGGCGTGTTCCGTTACATGGCCGATCTGTCGAACTACCGGACGGGGGCACAGGCAGCATTGCAGCGCATGCTCGATGGCGTGCGCGTGCCGGTGGGCGGTACCTATGCACTCGAAGATGCGGCCGCCGCGCACACCGCGCTGGAGGCCGGGCAGACCTCGGGTGCGTTGCTCCTACGCCCTTGAGAACCCTGCGCGGCGCAGGGTTTCCATGCAAAGCGTACCCATTTCTGCGGGACGCTCGGCGTTGTTGTTTCACGTTGCCGGGTCTCGTGTTTCGAAGGTGTCACCTCATCCGATAAGGAGCCATCGCATGCTGTACCTGATTCTTTTCAACTACACCGCACCGCTCAAAGCACTCGACCGCGTGCTGCCTGCGCACCGCGCGCATCTCGATGCCCACTATGCGAGCGGCCACTTCCTGATGTCGGGGCCGTTCTTCCCGCGTGAGGGCGGCGGCATCCTGGCGCGTGCCGGTTCTCGCGAAGAGATCGACGCCATCCTCGCGCGCGACCCTTTCGTGATCGAAAACCTCGTGCAGGCGCGCGTCATTGCCTGGGACCCGAATCGTCGCAGCGCAGACGTACCGCAGGCGTGGTTGCCAGACGCCGTGGTTGCGACATCGACCTAAAACCGGTGCGGCGCCGCCGCTATCATGTCGATCCGTCCTGATGTGAATCGACATGACCGACACGCCGCCGCCTCAACCGGATATGCCGCGCCAGCCATGGTGGCGGCGCGCGATTGCCCGACTGCCCTTCGGTCGCGAGCATCTGGTGTTCGTGATTGCCGGCGTGATCGGCTGCGCGGGCGCCTTGTCGACGATCCTGTTTCGCGAGTGCCTGCGTCATCTGCAATGGTGGTTCTCGGGTACGGACCAAGGATTGGTGGCTACGGCGCGGGCGCTGCCTTGGTGGGCGCGCCTGCTGGTGCCGACCGTGGGTGGACTGCTGGCAGGCATCACCTTGCAGGTGGGCCTCAAGTGGATCCCGCGCAAAGGCGCTGAAGACTATATGGAGGCCATTGCGGTGGGCGATGGCGTGCTCAGCGCGCGGCAGAGTTTGGTACGCAGTGCGTCGTCGTTGTGCTCGGTGGCCAGCGGCGCGTCGATCGGGCGCGAAGGGCCGATGGTGCAACTGGCAGCAATGTGCGGCTCGCTGGTCGGCCGCGTGCTGCGGCACTGGACGCCCGTACCAGTCGAGCAATTGCGTCTGCTGGTGGCATGCGGCGCGGCTGCTGGCATCACCTCTGCTTACAACGCGCCCATCTCGGGCGCCGTGTTCGTCTGCGAAATCGTGTTCGGGGTCATCACCACGGCGACGCTGGGGCCGCTGCTGGTGGCGGCGGTCACCGCCGACATCGTGGTGCGCCAATTCTTCGGCTATGGGGCCGTCTACGAGATGCCGCACTTCGATTTCGTTTCCGGCTGGGAAGTGCTGACGTATCTGGGCCTGGGTCTGGCGGCGGGGATGGTGGGACCACTGCTGCTGGGTTTGATTGACCGCGCGCGCGACGCGTTTGCACAGACCAAGCTGCCGCTCACGCTGCAATTGGCCGCTGGCGGATTGATTGTCGGTGCGTTGTCCACGGGCGTGCCCGAGGTCTGGGGCAACGGCTACAGTGTGGTTAATGCCTTTCTGCACGAACCTTGGCTGTGGCAGACGGTGGCGCTGGTGCTGATCTGCAAGGTGGTGGCGACGGCGTCGAGCGCGGGCTCGGGTGCAGTGGGTGGTGTATTCACGCCCACCCTCTTCTGTGGCGCGGCGCTGGGGTTGCTTTACGGCACGGGCATGCACGCGCTGCTGCCGGATGCGGCGCCGGTGCCCGTCAGCTACGCGGTGGTCGGCATGGGGGCACTGCTGGCCGCCACCACGCATGCACCGCTCATGTCGATCCTGATGATCTTCGAGATGACGCTGTCCTACCAGGTGGTGCTGCCGCTCATGTTGGCCTGCATTACCGGCTATGTGACGGCACATGCAGCGGGTGCGCCGTCGGTGTATGCGCGCGCGCTGGCGCGCAATCGTCAGGACGCAGGAGACGACGCCCAGCACCTTCCAGCGCCATCAGACGGCACGCAGAAATAGGTACGCTTTGCCGGTTGGGGCTGCGCCCTCGAAATCTTTCGGGATGGCACGCTTGCCGTGTCAGCGCCACACCGGAGACGGTGCGACGCAACAAATGCCGGAACCGTCGGTTCGGCTTAGCGACCCGAACGGCGATACAACTCGGCCATCATGCCGCAGCTTTCCACGTGCAGCGCGACGGCGCGGCTGGCTTCACGGCGCACGATTTGCCAGAAACGGGCGAAACGCGAGGCGGGAGCGGCTTTGAGAGCGACGGTGTTCATGGCGATTCCTTCTGAAGACTGATTTAGGGATAACCCTACTAGGGAATACCCGAATGTTAGTCCGAATATTGCGCCGCAGCAATTTGGATTCGCCAGTGTCGCCTCATCACCACATTGGGGTGGCTAACCCGCCACTCTGCTGACCGTGCCGGTGTTGCCATCCACGCGGATGGTCTCGCCGTCTTTCAACTGGGCCCGGATGCCGGGCACGTTCACCACCGCCGGAATCCCGAACTCGCGCGCCACGATGGCACCATGCGACAGGTAGCCGCCGGTCTCCATGACCAGTGCGCCGGCCTTCAAGAAGAGCGGCGTCCACGCGGGGTCGGTACTGGGCGCGACCAGGATGTCGCCGGCTTGCAGCGCCGTGCCGGCGGCAGCGTGGTCGACCAGCCGTGCCAGCCCCTGTGCCGAGCCTGCGCCGACGGCTGTGCCGCTCCAGGCGTCTGCGGCCAGGGCGATCGGCACAGTGGCCGCGACCGGCACCTCCCCATGTTCGGCGATGATGTCCGGCTCCTGCGCAGCAGCCCAATCGTTCAATTGCCGGCGGCGTTCACGCGCACGCTGGGCCGCAAAGCGCAGCGGCAATGCGCCGGTGCCTGCAGCCACGCATTCGTCCAGTGTCAGGTTGAAGATGTCTTCCGGCGCATCGAGTCCATCCTTGCCGACCAACCTGTCCGCCAGCTTCAGCAGGCCGATGCGCAGCGCTTCCAGATATGCCACGAGCGCGCTGCGCGCGGCCTCCCGCTGATTGCTGTCACGCACGGCACCCTTGAGCATGCCCCGCACGATCGGCCGCACCCAGCACGGCAGACGTTCCCACGCTCGCTCAGACGCCGTCTGCTGCCTTTGCCGCCCCGCCCCGGCATCGGTGCCGATCAGGCCGACCACGAGGTCGAGCAAGTAGTCCGGTTGCTCGCGCCAGCGCGGGTGGCGGAAGTAGCTCTCTTCAATGGCGCGGTGGCCGTAGCGCTCCACGAACGTACTGAAGTGCAGGCGGAACGGGCTGTGCGCCGGCAGTTGCTGCGTCCACTGCGTGCCGATGCGTCTGTCGCCGCGAAGCCAGGCGAGCGCTTCGGTATCGGTGGCGGCCGTTTGTGCCAGCGCCATCAGGTCATGGCTCTGCTGTGCGGTGACGCTGGGTTCTGTGCCGGCCATGAGCGCGGCGGCCAGCGCGTGGCCCTCGCCGGGGCACTGTTTTTCGATCACGTCGACCAGCCCCGAAACGGCGCCGCCCGCCGAGCCCTGCAGGAAGAACAGGCTGTCTGCGCGGCGCACAATGTTGAAGCGCTCGCGCAGGCAGGTGGCCAGCTCGGCGGTCGCTTCCGGCCACGCGTCTTCACGCCATTGCGCGGCTTGCTTGCGGGCCCGGTTCAGATCGCTCTGCGCATGGCGGCGCGCAGCGCCTGCTCTCAATAGATATCGCACGAGCCGTGCGCCTCGCGCCAGCCGCTGCGCCCACGTGGTGCGGGGCAGCGCAATCTCGGGCTGCGTGCCGCCCAGCATGCGGTTGATGGCATCGGGCGCAATGCCGAACGCGTCAAACGCCTCCCACTGCATCAACGAAACATCCAGGTACACGTGGCCGCCGAAGAGCCTGGCGCGCTCCAGGCCCGGCAGTAGCGAGTAGCCCGCAAGCGAGTACGCCAGCGTCAGCATCCGGTTGGCCGCATGGCCGTACAGCGACCAGTCGATGGGCGACAGCGGTGTGGGAAACATCTCGCGCGTGTTGCCGCGCGTCCAGAACGTCGGTTGGGTTTGCAGGGCGGGGTAGGTGGAGCGGGCGGCCGCGGTGATCGGGCGCGCCTGCACGATCCAGAAGCGCTGTCCGTCCCACACCCATTCGATGTCGTAGCGCGGCTGGGCAAAGTCGAGCGCGCGGGCCGTGTCGCGTGCAACCGTGGTCAAGGCGATGAGCTGAGCGTCGTCCAGCACGGCACGGCGGGCGTCTTCTGTCGCGGTGTCGGCGAGTGTCGTGCCGCCTTCGGTCAGCGCGCGCGTCATGTGGCGCTTCGTGCCGATCTGGCGTTCGACCACAAGCAGCGTGTCGTCTTGCGGCGCCACTTCGAGCCGGTCGACGTCGCCATCGGCGTGGCCGCCCACCAGCGCTTCGCCCAGGCCCCAGTGCGCGTTGATGACGATGTGGTCATCGCGGCCGGTCAGCGGGTCGCCTGTGAACGCGATGCCTGCGGCCACCGCCGGCAACATCGGCATGATGACCACGGCCATCGCCAGGTCGGCGGTGTCGATGCCAAAGCGCTCGCGGTATGCCAACGCTTGCGGTGCGTGCGCCGAGTCCCACACGGCGCGTACCGCTTCTGCCAGCGCCTGCGCGCCGATGACGTTCAGGCGTGTTTCGTGGATGCCCGCGAACGAGCGTTGCGCGGAATCCTCCTGCGGCGCGGACGAGCGCACGGCCAGTGGCGCGTTCTGCCAGCCGCGCGCCGTCAGCGCTTCGGTGATGGCAGCCAGCACGGCGTCGGGCACGCCATCTCCGCGACTGCGCCCGCGGCTGGCATCTGCCACCAGCACAAAACCATCGGGCACCGGCACGCCGAGCATCGCCATCCGTCCAAGCTGCCAGCCTTTGCCGCCGGCCACTGCGGCGCCGGCCGCCGCCGCAGCCGGCCAATCGAGCACGAGCGTGTTCATCACGCCTCCTTGCGCGCCACGCCGTGCAGGAACAGATCGATGACCGCGGAGAAGCCCGCGTGCAGGTCGATGTCCGGACGCGCAAGCCAGCGCATCAGCGCACCGAGGTACAAGTACTCGAACAGCCCCGCGAGGTGCTCCGCATCGAGCCGCGTGTCGAGTTCGCCCGAGTGCTGCGCTGTGTCAATGAGTGCCATGAACACCGCTTCGAGCCCGCTGCGCTTGTCTGCGTCACGGTCGCGGGCAGCCAGGTCGGCGCTGGCAAAGCGGTAGCGGAAATACGCGGCCAGATAGGGCCGGCGCACGTTGCACCAGTCGGCCGAGGCGGACAGCAGCACCGCCAGGCGCGAGGCGAAATCCGGCTGTGCCTCGATCTGCCCACGCAATTGCGCGCCGCCTGCCGCCAGCTCGGCGTGGAACTGGTGCGCCAGCAGGGCTTCCTTGACTGGAAAGTGGTTGTACAGCGTGCCCTTGGACACATCGGCCTGCGCGGCAATCTGCTCCATCGTCACGGCGTCGTAACCGTGCTGCTCGAACAGGGAAAAGGCCGTGGCCGCCAGGTGGTCCAGCGTCTGGATGCGCTTGCGTTCGCGGCGGCCGGCTTCGATGGGGGACGGACTGGACGACATGGTGGGCTCGCTATTATTAAACGAGGTGCAATTTTATACGTCGTTCAAAAATATGTGCAAGCGGGAACCCGTCTGTAGAATCAGCCCATTCCCACGGCAACCTCTCGACAGGACCGACCATGTCTGCACTGCGCACGCTGTATCCGCCCATCGAACCGTATGAAACCGGCATGCTCGACGTGGGCGATGGCCACACGATCTACTACGAGCGCGTCGGCACGCCCGGCGCCAAGCCGGCGGTGTTCCTGCACGGCGGGCCGGGCGGCGGGGTTTCGGCAGACCACCGCCGCGTGTTCGATCCGGCACGCTACGACGTGATGCTGTTCGACCAGCGCGGCTGCGGGCGGTCAACGCCGCACGCGGGCCTGGAGGCGAACACCACTTGGCACCTTGTGGCCGATATCGAACGACTGCGCGCCATCGCCGGTGCGGACCGTTGGCTTGTCTTCGGCGGCTCGTGGGGCTCGACGTTGGCGCTCGCTTACGCGCAGAAGTCTCCGCAGCATGTGAGCGAACTGGTGCTGCGAGGCATCTACACCGTCACGCAGGCCGAGCTGCGCTGGTACTACCAGTACGGCGTGTCGGAGATGTTCCCCGAGAAATGGGCACGCTTTCAGGCACCGATTCCGGAGGCCGAGCGCGGCGACATGATTGCGGCCTATCGCAAAGTGCTGACCGGCAACGACACCGCCAAGCAGATCGAAGCTGCCCGCGCGTGGAGTGTGTGGGAAGGCGAGACCATCACACTGTTGCCCGACCCCGCCAACAGCGCCAAGCACGCCGACGACCATTTCGCGCTGGCTTTCGCGCGGCTGGAGAACCACTACTTTACGCACCAGTGCTGGCTGGAAGAGGGCCAGTTGCTGCGCGAGGCGCACAGGCTGGCAGGTATTCCCGGCGTGATCGTGCATGGACGCTACGACATGCCGTGCCCTGCGCGCTATGCGTATGCGCTGCATCAGGCGTGGCCGGATTCGGACTTCCACCTGATCGAAGGTGCCGGCCATGCGTGGTCCGAACCGGGCATCCTCGATCAGCTGCTGGCCGCAACGGACCGCTTTGCCGGCAAGTAACCCATGACGGATTCCGCCGACCTGCGCTTCCTGCTCGCCATCCGGGACAACGGCAGCCTGGTGGCGACGGCGCGGGCGCTGGACCTGACGCCATCGGCCGTGTCGCAGCGCCTGCAGCAGCTGGAGAAGAAGCTGGGCACACGGCTGATCGACCGCACCGCGCGCAGCCTGCGCTTTACGCAAGAGGGCGCGCTGCTGTGCGAGCGTGGAGCAGAGCTGATCCGCCAGCTCGATGCACTGTCGGAGGATTTGCACACGCGCCGGGGCGGCCTCGTGGGCACGCTCAAGGTGAATGCGCCGCTGGGGTTTGGGCGGCGCTACGTGGCGCCCATCATTGCGGATTTCCAGCAGCAGCATCCTGATGTCGACATCGAACTGGCGCTGTCCGATGCACCCCTTGTCGAGGCGGCGGACCGCTTTGATGTGGTGGTGCATATCGGCGCATTGCAGGTGTCGAATCTGGTCGGCCATGCGATTGCGCCGAACGCACGCTTTGTCTGCGCGTCGCCCGCGTTTGTGAAGCGCTTCGGCCTGCCGGAAACGCCCGATGACCTTGCCGCGCTGCCTTGCATCGTGCTGCGCGAGAACAAGGAAGATGTGTCGCTCTGGCACTTCAGCAAGGGCCGCACGAGCCGCAGCGTGCGCGTGCCCAGGGCGCTCATCTGCAACGACGGCGATGTCATCCGCCAGTGGGCATGCGAGGGGCGCGGCGTGATTCTGCGCTCGGAATGGGATGTCGCCGACGACCTGCGCGCAAGCCGACTCGTGCGATTGCTGCCCGGCTGGAAGGCGCCGGACGCCAACGTGATCGCGCTCACGCACAACCGCGCGGGGTTGCCGCAACGCACGCGTCACTTCATGCAGGCGCTGCAAAGCCGTTTCAAGCCGCAGCCGCCGTGGCGCGCGTGATGTAGTGATACTGAATCTTAGATTCAAGCCAGCTTCACCGAAAGCCGATGCGGGGTACCTACAATCGGCTGCACCGATCCCTACCGATTTGCAGGTGACCAGCGTGAACGTTTCCACCGCCTCCACCGTTTCTCCCGACACCGGCTATCCCAAGGCCATCCTGTTCGATCTCCTGACCGCGTTGCTCGATTCGTGGTCGCTCTGGAACCGCGCTGCCGGCTCCGCACAGGCAGGCCGCACGTGGCGCGCCGAGTATCTGCGGCTGACGTACGGCTGCGGCACGTACGTTCCTTATGAAGCGATGGTGCGGCAGGCCGCGCAGAACGTCGGCTTGCCGGCTTCCGCGCCCGAAGCGCTGGAAGCGAACTGGTTGCAGCTCGCACCGTGGAGTGGCGCTGCGCAAGCGCTGGCCCAGCTCCAGCCGCGCTGCAAGCTGGCCGTGGTCACCAACTGCTCGGAACGGCTGGGCCGGCAAGCCGCCGCGCTGTTGCCGATCACGTGGGATGTCGTCATCACGGCCGAGCAGGCGGGCGTGTACAAGCCCGACCCGAAGCCGTATCGCATGGCCCTCGAGCAACTTGGCGTAGACGCGGCCGACGCGGCATTTGTGGCGGGCTCCAGCTACGACATGTTCGGCACGGCGACCGTCGGCCTGCGCACGTATTGGCACAACCGGATCGGCCTGACGCCCGTGGAGGGCGCCCAGTTGCCGGAGATCACCTCGCCCACACTGGACGACCTGCTGCCTTGGGCCCGCCGTTTTGCCGCATGAGGATGCAGCCATGACCACCGACACACACGTGATTGACACCATCGACACGCCCGCAGCGTTGATCGACCTGCCGCGCATGCAGCACAACATCGCCCGCATGCAGCACCGCATGAACGCGCTGGGCGTGAAATTCCGCCCGCATGTGAAGACCACCAAGTGCCTCGACGTCGTGCGCGCACAGGTGGCGGCGGGCGCGCAGGGCATCACCGTATCGACGTTGAAGGAGGCCGAGGCCTTCTTTGCCGCCGGTATCAAGGACATCCTGTACGCCGTGGGCATTGTCGCCACCAAGCTGCCGCGTGCGATGGCGCTGCGCAAGCGTGGCTGCGATCTCAAGCTCGTGGTTGACAACGCCGAGGCCGCCCATGCGGTCGTCGACTACGCCCGCACACACGGCGAGCGCTGCGAAGTGTGGATCGAAGTCGATACCGATGGGCACCGCTCCGGCATCACGCCCGAGCAGGACGCGCTGCTGGAAGTCGGCCGCATCCTGAAAGACGGCGGCATCGACGTGGGCGGCGTGATGACGCACGCCGGCTCCAGCTACGATCTGAACGACCGCGCCGCGCTGGCTGCACTGGCCGAGCAGGAGCGCGCCGGTTGCGTGCGCGCGGCGCAGCGCTTGCGGGATGTTGGCGTGCCGTGTGCGGCGGTGAGCGTGGGCTCGACGCCCACCGCGTTGGCCACCGAACACCTCGAAGGTGTGACGGAGGTGCGTGCCGGCGTCTACGTATTCTTCGATCTCGTCATGCACAACGTGGGCGTGTGCGCGATGGACGAGATCGCACTGAGCGTGCTGACCACCGTGATCGGCCATCAGCCCGACAAAGGCTGGGTGATTGTCGACGCCGGATGGATGGCGATGAGCCGAGACCGCGGCACCGCCAAGCAGTCTCATGACTTTGGCTACGGGCAGCCGTGCACGCTCGACGGTACGCTGCTCGAAGGGCTCACGCTGATCGGCGCGAACCAGGAGCACGGCATTCTGGCGGCCAGCGATGGCTCGGCGCGTGAAGACCTCTTGGCACGCTTTCCTGTCGGCGCGAAGTTGCGTGTGCTGCCGAACCATGCGTGCGCCACGGGGGCGCAGTTCCCGGAGTACCAGGCGGTGTCGTCGCGGGGTGTGGTGCAGACGTGGGCGCGGTTCCACGGCTGGTGACCCGTCCGCACGGTGTGTCAATAACGCAAGCAGCGCCCATTACGGCGTCAGGTTGGCACGGCCAGGAAGGCTTGATGTATTCGGCGTTTGGTGACGACACCCCACGCAATCGTCGCTGCCGGGGGTGTTGTCGCGCTGTCGATGGCGGCGTTCTGAGCGGCGCTGCCGAATCGGAGCGGGGGCTGATCGCGCAAACCTGTCGATACATTGGCGGGAGCGGTGCCGTGGCTTTGCTGGCGATTCGCTGGTGCGGGGCGCAACCGCTTCGTCGCGCTGTATCCATCCGGACAACAAAAAACCCGCAAGGCTCATCGCCACGCGGGTTTTTTGTCGCCCCTGAACTGCTTGGGACTGTGTCTGGTGCCCAGGAGAGGACTCGAACCTCCACGGAGTTACCCGCTAGTACCTGAAACTAGTGCGTCTACCAATTCCGCCACCTGGGCTAGGTGAGCGGCGCATTTTACCGACCGCCGAAAAATTTGCAAGCCCCTCTTTTCTGGTTGGCAGTTGCGCCCGCGTTACAGCCGTTACGCGTGTGGCGGTCTGCAGGACGGCAACCTCGCTGCTACGCTGCCGCGCAGTTCTCTGCATTCCCCCAACATGAGGTTGATCGATAATGAAACGCTGCCACGCCGCCATCGGCGCCCTGCTTGCCGCGCTTGCAACCTTTGCCCGCGCCGAGCACCCGATCTGCACGATCGTGGCCGATGCCGCCACGGGCAAGGCCGTCTTGCACGAAGGCAAGTGCGACGAGCGCGTGACGCCCGCTTCCACGTTCAAGCTCGCGCTGGCCGTCATGGGCTTCGACCACGGCTTCCTCAAAGACGAGCACACCCCGGTTGAGTACTTCAAGCGCGGAGACCCCGACTGGGGCGGCGACGCCTGGCACCAGCCCATCGACCCGGCGCTGTGGCTCAAGTATTCGGTGGTCTGGTATTCGCAGCGCATTACGCATGCGATGGGCGCGCAGACCTTCCAGGCGTACGTGCGCAAGCTCGGCTACGGCAACATGGATGTGAGCGGCGATCCAGGCAAGAACAACGGTATGGACCGCTCGTGGATCACCTCGTCACTGAAGATTTCGCCGGAGGAGCAGGTCGGCTTTATGCGCAGGATCGTCAACCGGCAGTTGTCGGTGTCTGCGCGCACCTACGAGATGGTCGACCGTACCGTGCAGACCTGGCAGGTGCCAGGCGGCTGGGCGGTGCAGGGCAAGACGGGCACTGCCGGCCCTGCGCCGGGCAACACGTCGCCCGATGGCACGTGGGACCAGGCGCACGCTTACGGCTGGTTTGTCGGCTGGGCCAGGAAGGGCGACAAGACGTACGTGTTTGCCAACCTGATCCAGGACGATAAGGTTGAGCCGACGTCGGGCGGCATCCGCTCGCGCGATGCGCTGCTTGCCCGCCTGCCGGAAGTGCTGGCCTTTGCCGGGCACTGATCGACGGCGTCATGCGTGACGGTGTTCGGCCTCGCTGCGCACCGTCGCCTCATCCACGCCCAGGCGCTGATGCAACTACTGCCAGCCCTTGGGCGTGACCAGCACCGCGCGTGAATCGCGTGCGCGCAGCATCCAGCCGACATCGCACAGCCGACGCAGGAACTGCACCCCGAGCGGTCCCGCCACGTGATGCGTGCGCTCGATCCAGTCCAGGCATTGCCGCGCCAGCCCCCGCCGTGTCGGGCGAATGGCGCGCACGTCGAGCCCCACATCGCCAAACCACGTGACGCCGGCGGGCGTGATCTCGTAGTGCTTGTCGGGCATCGACAGCAGATGGCCGCGTGATTGCAGCGCCTGCGTGACGGCCACGCCCACTTGCCCCGCAAGGTGGTCGTAGCAGCAGCGGCAGAAGCCGAGTTCGCGCGCCTTTGGGCTGGGTGTGGCGCGCCGCACGGCCGCTGCGGGGGTGATGGCCGTGAGGTGTTCCAGCGCCCCTGAGCGCTTTGCAATGTCCCCAGCGTTCACGACGGATTGCCGCAGACGAGGCCATCGGATGCACCGCCCAAAAAAAACCCGGCGAGGGGATTGCCGGGCTAAGTGGGATGTGAATGCGCACGATGGAACTACCTTACAAGTATTTTTTCAATCAGATTGAAAAAAAATTCAAAACACCACACTTTTTTGAGTGTTTGCTCTAAAGAAACGGGTGCTTGAATAGATCCGTGTCCGGGTTTTTCCTTATGACCACGCCATTTGCGGGTTGCGGGCAAACGATTTCCTTTAGATGGAATACATAACAAAAATCGCGGCCTAGAGACTAAAGAAAAGGCGGGAAAAAAGCGAATAAAAAATCATTGATTGGTTTAATTCAATTTTGATAATTTAATCAAATCAATTCTGTCTTTAATTATTGATTCGATCGGATCGGTTGGCGTGAGGAGTCCCTCGGCACGCAGACCTTTGCACGAGCAGGCAATTGCATTTGCCGAATTTCGGGGCGCGTTTGCCCCCCCCGGAATTCGCAACGCGGCAGCGCTGCACCCGGCAGAAACCCTGGGCACGCCAGGGCTTATGCTGCGTCACAACAATCAACGGGGAGCCACTGCGGCTCCCCGTTGTGCTTGGTGCCATGCGGCACCGTGGTGGCCAGCGAGTTTTGCTCACGCATTCGGCGGCTGTCTGTCATGACAGGAATTCGTGAAAACCCTAGGAAACCCGCGCCCACCTTAGCGATTGGTTATTTCACGCGAAAAGTCTACGCTTACTACGTAGTACTACGTGTGGCTGCTGCGTACAGGTGCGGATGGTCTTCCAGAAGGCGCGCGATCACAGTGCGCCGGATAACAACAAAGGCGGAAAGCAATCCGTCAGACATCCGTCTGGTCACGCATCGGGCGTGGCACCTCACCTGTTCAAAACAACATCCGAAGTCCCCGAACCAGGAGACAACCCATGAAGTTCTTGCTCGCACTGCCTTTCATCGGCCTGCTGTGGGTGCCGTTCTACAACCAGGAAACGCCCGCGCTCTTCGGCTTTCCGTTCTTCTACTGGTACCAGTTCCTCTGGGTGCCGATCACCTCGCTGCTGATCTGGATCGTCTTCAAGAACGGCCAGAGCAAAGGAGAAGAATGATGGACGGACATATCAACTGGACTGCACTGGCGGTCTTCATCTTTTTCTTCGCGCTGGTCACGGTGCTGGGTTTCATCGCCTCGCGCTGGCAGCGCGGCAACTCCGACAAGGGCGCCCACATTGAAGAGTGGGGCCTGGGCGGCCGCAACTTCGGCACCTGGATCACGTGGTTCCTGGTGGGCGGCGATTTCTATACCGCCTACACCGTCATCGCCGTGCCGGCACTCGTGTATGCCGTGGGCGCGTACGGCTTCTTCGCGCTGCCGTACACGATCCTGGTGTACCCGATCGTCTTCCTGATCATGCCCAAGCTGTGGAAGGTGGCGCACGCCAACGGCCACGTCACGGCGGCCGATGCCGTGTACGGCCGCTACGGCTCGCGCTCGCTGGAGTTTGCGGTGGCGCTCACGGGCGTGGTGGCGACGATGCCCTACATCGCCCTGCAGCTCATCGGCATGGAAGTCGTGATCAAGGCGCTGGGCTTGACGGGCGAGCTGCCGCTGGCGGCCGCCTTCGTCATCCTGGCGCTGTACACGTACTCCGCTGGCCTGCGGGCGCCTGCGCTCATCGCCTTCGTCAAAGACATCATGATCTACATCGTGGTGCTGGTGGCGGTGGTGCTGGTGCCGGCCAAGCTCGGTGGCTACGGTGCGGTGTTTGCGAGCGCGCACGATGCGTTTGCCATCAAGGGCGGTGCTACGGGTCTGACGCTCAAGCCTGCGCAGTTCCTGCCGTTCGCCACGCTGGCGATTGGCTCGGCGCTGGCGGCGTTCATGTATCCGCATACGCTCACGGGCATCTTTGCCGCGCGCAGTGCAGACACGATCCGCAAGAACGCCGTCTTCCTGCCGGCCTACACGGTGCTGCTGGGCCTGATTGCGCTGCTGGGCTTCATGGCCTACGCCGCGGGCATCAAGGTCACCAACAACAACGACGTGGTGCCCGCGCTGTTCAACGCGCTGTTCCCGAGCTGGTTCACGGGCTTTGCGTTCTCGGCCATCGCCATTGGTGCGCTGGTGCCGGCGGCGGTCATGTCGATTGGTGCGGCCAACTTGTTCACCCGCAACTTCTGGAAGCCCTACGTGGCGCCGGACCTCTCGCACGCCGGTGAGGAAAAGGTTGCCAAGGTGATCTCGCTCATCGTCAAGGCGGGCGCGCTGGTGTTCATTCTGTTCCTGCCGACCAAGTTCGCGCTGGACCTGCAACTGCTGGGCGGCGTGTGGATCGTGCAGACGTTCCCGTCGGTGGTGTTCGGTCTGTTCAACATCTCGAACCGCTTCCGCGCACCGGCGCTGCTGGCCGGCTGGGCGGCGGGCATGATCGGTGGCAGCTGGCTGGCCTTCTCCGACGGCATCAAGCCCGTGCACACCTTTGTGATTGGCGGCGACAAGTACACCATCTACACCGGCCTGGCAGCACTGGCCTTCAACATCATTGTGGCGGTGGTGGTGCAGTTGCTGATGGGCAAGCGTGGGGAGGAAGCCGCTGCGCTGCGTCAGGCGGGCTGATCGACGCTGCGATTCGCCCAAAGAAGAGAAAGGGCCGGTACCTCAGGGTGCCGGCTTTTTTTTGCACGGCGACCGACAAGGTCAAGCAGCCACCGAAAAGGGAATCCGCACAGTGAAGGTCGTGCCGTGTTCCGACGATTGCACATCGATCGTCCCGCGATGCGCCTCCACAATGCAGCGGCAGATATACAGGCCAAGCCCGATGCCGGCGGCGCTCCCGCTGTGGTCCGGCCGTGTTGCGCGGGTCAGCGGATCGAACAGGGTTGGAAAAGCGGAGGGCGGTATGGGGTTGCCCTCGTTCGAAACGGCAATCGTCATCTGCCCATCGCGCCCGGCGGCTTCGATGGCGACCCGCCCCGACCCGTAGCGCACCGCGTTGGCCAATAGATTGACCAGCAACTGGCCGATCTGGCTGCCGTCCCACTTGCCACGCAGTTCGCCCGCCAGGCGCAGGTCGATCTTCGCGTCGGGGTACGACGCGCACACTTCGTCGATGGCGTCGCTGCACAGTCGCCCCATATCCTGCGTGCTGAAACTCGTGGGCAGGAAATCGCCCAGGCGTGTGCGTGTGAAAACAAGAAGGTCGTCGATCATCTGCTGCACGCGCATCGCACCGCGCTGGATGAATGCGACCGCCCGAACGCTGCGCGAAGACAGGCCATCGTCGTGCAGCAGCGTTTCTGCGGACGCCAGGATCGCGCCGAGCGGCGAACGCAGGTCATGGGCAAGCACGCCGGCAAACAGGTCGCGCATGCGTTCGGTTTGCTGGGCATGCTGGCGCACCGATTCTGCAAGCATCTGGTCGATGGCCTCGTTGAACCGGATCATCTCCTGCAACGCCAGGGCGTGAGCCTGCGGATCTTGCTGCCACCGGCGCAGCACGCTGGCGCGCAACGCGCGGTATTCCGCCACCAGATCGTTGATGTCGAACCCGTGCGAGAGGCGGTCGTCGGCGTGCTCGTGGGCGGCTTCATTGAAGCCCGATTCCGAAGGTGCGCGGTCGCCCCACGATTTGGCGTGCTGTTGTGCAGACGTCTGCCCCTCGCGCATATCGGCAGCAATTCGCCGGAGAAGGTCGCGCGCCGAGTTGCGCAGCTGTTGATCGGAGAGACGGGAGCGGCCGCCATCGAGCTTGCGCGCGTATTCCGTCCAGTCGTCGATGAGGCCCGGGAGGTTTGCCTCGATGAAGTCGGATAGGTTCATGGGTTTCCTTGATGGTGGCGAAAGCCATGGTCGGGAAGCCGTCTCGTGCGCCGCGCCGCTGTCATCCCGATTGTTGCGGGAACGGCCAATGCTGCGCTTGTGGCTACAAGGTATGCAAACTGCGTTCCTCTGGCCAGACAGACCGGTTCGATGGAGTGGCGTTTCAGTCGCCCATCGCGCCGGTTTCGGTAAAGATGCGGGCGCGGTCCACTCATTGCTATGCGCTCCCGACACGCCTGCGGTTGCGCGCTGATCTGCCAATTCAATGAATCACGATCTCTTGTCTTCTGAGTCCGGTTTTGCGTGGCTGCGGTTGTGGGCCGAATCCACCTCGGATTTTTCCATCTTCGCGCTATCGCGCCCCGGCGTTGTCGCCACGTGGAACCCTGGCGGCGAACGGATGCAGGGCTATCGGCCGGACGAGATTATTGGTCAGCCACTCGCCCTTTTGTATCCGCTGGAGAGCCGGGCCTTGGGTGCGCCCGAAGCCGCGCTGCATGCTGCCGCCCAGACAGGGCGGCACGTCGAGGAGGGATGGCGCATCCGCAAGGACGGCACGCCCTTTTGGGCGAACGTCGCCATGACGGCGCTGCGCGACGGCAACAACGCGTTGATCGGGTTCGGTACCGTGATCAGCGACATGAGCGACAAGAAGGCCGCTCACGACGCTGTGCTCAAAAGCGAGCGGAATTTTCGGCTGCTGGTTCAGGGCGTGACGGACTACGCCATCTTCATGCTGTCGACCGACGGGCACATCACGAGCTGGAATGCCGGGGCACGGCGCATCAAGGGCTATACCGAGGCCGAGATTATCGGTTCGCATTTTTCGCGTTTCTATACGCCCGAGGATGTTGCGGCCGGCGTGCCGTTCCGGGGCCTGGAGACGGCCCGGCGCGACGGGCGATTCGAAGCCGAAGGCTGGCGCGTACGGTGCGACGGAAGCCGCTTCTTCGCGCACGTCATCATCGATGCCATCTACGAAGACGGCGAACTGGTCGGCTTTGCAAAGGTCACGCGCGACATCACGGAACGACGACGCGCAGGCGAGCAGCTTGAGCAGACGCAAAGAGCGCTGTTCCAGGCTCAGAAGATGGAAGCACTGGGCAAGCTCACGGGCGGCGTTGCGCATGATTTCAACAACGTGTTGCAGGTGCTGCGGGGCAACCTCGAACTGCTCGAAAACCGGCATGGGCGCGATGCCTGGAGCGCCGAGCGGCTGAATAACGCCATCGATGCCGTCGACCGGGGTGCAAAGCTTGCCGCCCAGTTGCTGGCCTTCGGTCGCCAGCAGCCGCTTGCACCCGTTGTGATCAACCCTGCACGTCAACTGCGCGCCATGGACGATCTGCTGCGGCGCGCGCTGGGCGAGGCGATCGAGATCGAATCGGTGGTCGCGGGCGGACTGTGGAATACCGCGGTCGATCCGCATCAGCTGGAAAACGTCATCCTGAATCTGGCGATCAACGCGCGGGATGCGATGCCGGAAGGCGGCAAGCTCACGCTCGAACTCTCCAACGCCACGCTCGACGACGGCTATGTATCAGCGCTGCCCGATGTGCCGGCCGGGCAGTACGTCATGCTGGCCGTGACGGACACCGGCACGGGCATGAGCCCGGAAGTCATGGAGCGCGCCTTCGATCCGTTCTTCAGCACCAAGCGCGAAGGCGAGGGCACGGGCCTGGGGCTCAGCATGGCCTACGGTTTCGTCAAACAGAGCGGCGGCCATATTCGCCTCTACAGCGAGGTCGGAGAGGGCACGACGGTGCGCGTCTATCTGCCCCGCTCCACCGGTACGGCGGTCGAGCCCGCACGCGTCAAGGCTGGAGCGCTCAAGCACGGCAACGAGACGATCCTCGTTGTGGAAGACGACGCAAAGGTTCGCGAGACCGTCGTCGATCTGCTGAGCGGCCTCGGCTATGCCGTGCTCAAGGCCAACAATGCAGAGCAGGCGCTGGCCGTGGTCGAGAGCGGTGTGCATATCGACCTGCTCTTCACCGACGTAGTCATGCCGGGTGCCCTGCGCAGTACGGAGATGGTGCAGAGAGCAGTTCAGACACTGCCCGCGCTGAAGGTGCTTTACACCTCCGGCTACACGCAGAACGCCATCGTGCACGGTGGGCGGCTCGATCCGGGCGTCGAGCTGCTGAGCAAGCCGTACAGCCGCCAGCAGCTCGCCTTCAAGATTCGCCAGGTGCTCGGAAGCGACGCGGTGCAAGCGAGCGGACCCGAGGAAGGCGACACGCCGCCCGATCTCGACACGGGCGCGGTGTGGGAGCCGGCGCGCTTGCGCATCCTCGTGGTGGAGGACGACGCTTCATTGCGTGGCGCGGTGTGCGAGCTGTTGATGCTGATCGGGATCACGCCCCAGCAGGCGGCCAGCGGCGCGCAGGCGCTCGAAGCCCTGCAGGCGGAGGCGTTCGACGTTCTGTTTACGGACCTGATCATGCCGGACATGTCGGGGATTAAACTCGCGCAGCACGCGTTTGCGCTGCATCCGGAACTGCGGGTCGTCTTTGCCTCCGGCAACCCCATTCCCAACCACGATCGCTTTGCGTTCAGGTGGACGGCGCTTCGCAAGCCTTACACGCTCGATCAGTTGCAGCACGCCCTGCAATCGATGATGGCGCGACAGCGGGCGGCCACCGACACCTAGCCGAGCGTGGAGGTTTGAGGGCGGCATTCGGGCCTCAAGGGCCCGTGTTCCGCCGTGGGAGGCTCACGCACGGCACCCAAACTGTGCAATGCCGCTGTCTTCGCTCGAAAATCTCGACCTCCGAGAGTCGTGCGCCAGGGTCAGACTGCCGAGCGCGAGCCTCCAACCGTGGCGATCGACTGACTGAGGCTGGAGTGAGGCTCTCCGAGGTCGAAAATTTGAAGCTCGAAGTGGCGGCAGGTCCGCTTCGATCATTTCAACGTGCCTGAGCCCGCCCCGCGCGAAGCTGCGCTGCAACCTTCGCCACACGTGCGCCATAGCGGCGTGCGGTTTCCAAGTCTCCTGGCGACATTTCTTCCGGCGACGCATCGGCGGGCGTTTGCGCCATCGGCGCGATGTACGATCCCATGCGGTTCAGGTCGTCGCGCTTGGAGGCCTTTACGTTCGCAGGCTTGATATCCATGCTGACCCAGATGCCGCCGTGCTGCCCCGTGAGCAGAACGAAGTATTCGAGCGTGTTGAGCTTGTCGCCATTGATGCTGGCGCTGTTGGTAAAGCCGCCGAAGACCTTGTTCTGCCACGCGCCTTCAAACCAGGGCTTTGACGATGCGTCTGCAAATTTCTTGAATTGCCAGCTGGGTCCGCCCATGTAGGTGGGCGAGCCGAACAGGATGGCGTCGGCTCGGGCAAGCGTGGCCCAGGCGTCTTCGGCGATATTGCCCTCGGCGTCGATGGCGACGAGGTCCGCGCCGGCGCCTTCGGCAACAGCGCTTGCCATGCGGGCGGTGTGCCCGTAGCCGGAGTGATAGACGACGGCCGTTTTTGCTTGGGTGGTGATTTCAGTCATGGTGGCTTCCTGTCGTGAACGTGGTCCGCTGTGGACGACATGGGAGGCCACTTTAGCGAGCAGCGACGGCGTGATAAATGACGCCAATTTGAACGTTCTGTTCTTCCCCGGGTGAACAATGCAAAACCTCGACGCACTGTTGATCTTTGCCCGTGTGGCCGAAATGACGAGCTTTACGCGCGCGGCGGAAAGCCTCGGCATCCAGAAGGGACGCGTCTCAACGGTGATCCGCACGCTCGAACGGGATGTGGGTGTCGCGCTCCTGCATCGGACCACGCGCAGTGTGCAGCTGACTGAAGACGGCCGCGAATTCTATGCGCGCGCCCGCGACCTGCTGGCCGAAGCGCAGGAATTGCAATCGATGTTCCTGGCGAACGGCGGGCCGTTACGCGGCCGGCTGCGCGTCGATCTGCCGACCGAGTTGGCGCGCAGTGTCGTGGTTCCAGCGTTGCCGCAGCTGATGGCGGCGCACCCGGAGCTGCAACTGGAGCTTTCCAGCACGGACCGGCGCGTCGATCTCGTCCAGGAAGGCTTCGACTGCGTGATCCGGTTCGGGCCGATCACCGATGAAACCATGATTGCGCGGCCGCTCGGCAAGCTGCGCATGACCAATGCGGCAAGCCCCGCGTATCTGGCACGGTATGGCGTCCCGCATACGCTCCAAGACTTGCTCAGCCAGGGACATCAGATGGTGCATTACACGCTCACGCTTGGCGCCAGGCACGCGGGGTGGCAATACCCCGATGGCGATGGTTATGCGTGGCTTCCGTTGCCCGCCGCCATGCAGGTCAACAGCGTGCAGACGTATCACGCCGCCGGGCTCGCGGGCATTGGGTTGATCCAGGCGGGATACACCGCGCTCGCGCCACATATCGAGAGCGGTGCTCTGGTGGAAGTGCTGCCCGATCTGCGCCCTGAGCCGCTGCCTGCGTCGTTTGTCGTGGCCCATCGGCGCAACCTGTCGCCGCGCGTCCGGGTCTTCATGGCCTGGATCGAAGGGCTGTTGAAGCCCTATCTTGACTGAGTGCCGCTGGGGCGGCGCCATCATCCTTCTCTTGCGCAACATCAAGGGCGGGCCGCGTGGGGAGACCTTCCGGTCTGCCGATGCGCGGCGCGCCTTGCGCGACTAGCTCAACATCGAATCGTCATCCGAATAGTCACTACCGCCGAGGTCGCTGTCGTCGATCAGCCCGAGGCTGTCATCGCGCGACGCCGTGTTGGTCGTGCCGCTGTTGCCGTTGCTGTCGCTGTCGTAGTAGTTGTTGATGACCGTTTCCGTGGTGCCGCCCATCACCGGCTGCTGGCCGAAGAAACCGCCACCGCCGCTGTTGTGATGGAACATGTTCTCGATGCCCTGGAACAGGAGCGCGCCGCCAGCCACGCCGGCTGCCGTGGTGGCAACGCTGCCGAGCGTGCTGCCCAGGCCGCCGCTAAAGAAGCCTGAGCGCGAGGGTTGCGCCGGGGCCGTCTGGGGCTGTGGCGGCATCTGTACTGGGGCGGCTTGCTGCGGGGCGTAGGCGGGGTTGGGCGCCGGGCTGTTGGCGTGGCTGCCCCAGTTGTTGGCCGAGTCCATGAACGACGTGCTGCGGCCGGCTTGCGCGGTCTGCAACTGACTCTGCAGCGTGGCGATCTGCGCTTGCGCCGATGCCAGCGCCTGGTCGAGCAGCATGGCCCGCTGCACGAGCAGATAGGCCGCGTCCGGCTGGCGAGCCACGGCGTCCAGGATGCGGGCTTCGGCCTGCGGGTCCTTGGCCGCGGCGCGCGCCTGCGTCAGTTGGGCCAGGAAGTTTTCCAGCGCTTGCTGTTCTTGCGGGGACATGGTGTGTAGTCCTGTCTGGGTGGATGCGACGTGACCAAGTTAGGGGCCAAGTCTTAAACCAACATTAAGGCCCGGCAGCTTCTTGTGTAACCGCCTGTAACCCTAGGCTGCCGGGCGGTATTGGCTGGGGTTGGTGCCCGACACTTTGCGCATCAGGCGCCGCAGCGCGGTGGCGTCTTCGTAGCCTACGGCTTCGGCCACGCTGTCGATGGTCATGCGGCTCGATTCGATCAGCATGCGGGCGCGGTTCAGGCGCACGCTCTGCACCAGGGCGAGCGTGCTTCTGCCGGTCGCTTCCCGCACGTGCCGAGACAGCGTGCGTTGCGACATGGCCAGCTCGTCGGCCAGCGCCTGAACGCTGGGCGGGTTGGGCAGGGCGGCTTCAATGCGTGCCACCAGCCGGGCAATCAGCGCGTTGCCGTTGGCCAGCATGGCGGGCACCACAAACGGCGCTTGCGCGTGGCGGCCGTCGATCAGCAGCACACGCCCCACGGCGTCGGCCAGCGCCACGCCAAAGCGTGTGCGCAGCAGATGCAGCATCAGGTCGGTTTGCGCAAAGGCGGCGCCGGCAGTGGCGATCGGGCCGTCGGCGCACACCATGCGGTCTGCGTCGACCGTGCATGCGGGTTCCCACTGCTGCAGCGTCGGGGCCAGCCACCAAGACGTGGTGACGCAACGCCCGTGCAGCAAGCCGCCCGCCTGCAACAGAAACACCGCCGAGCACGATGCGGCCACCTGCCCGCCCGCTGCGACCTGCGCGGCCAGGGCGCGCGCTGCTCGCTGGGCATCATCCTGCGCCAGGCGCGTGGCAATCACGCCCGCATGATCCAGGCCCAGGCCCGGCACGATCCAGGTGCCCCCATCGGGGCGGGGGCGCTTTGGCAGGGCGGTGGCCTCCACTTGCATACCGTTGCTCAGTTGCGCGCTGGGCGCGTCGGCTGAGAGTACGCGCCAGGTTGGACGCGGGGCCTTCACACGCGGGGCGAGTGTCGACGCGGCCTGCAGGATGTCCAGTGTTGCCGCCACGCTGGTGGCGTAAGCGCCGGAGAGTACGAGGAGGGTGAAATCCGCCATGACCAAAGTTGCCCGAAAGATGTCGAAATCGACACTGCCAGTCTAGCGGCCCGAGGCGTTCAATGGGGGCATCTCCATTCCGCGCAAGGCCGACCGCATGACGCCCCCCATCCCGCAAGACGACCGCCTGGAAGACTTCACGCGCCGCCAGATCACCATGGATGGCATCACCAAGACCGTGTATGTGACCGGCACCGGGCCGGGCGTGATCGTCATGGCCGAAATGCCGGGCATCAGCCCGCACGTGGCGCGGTTTGCACGCTGGGTGCGCGATGCGGGGTTGACGGTCTACATACCGTCGTTGTTCGGGCGGGATGGCGCGGTGCCCGAGGCGGAGGCGGGTGCCGCGGTGTTCCGCCATGCGTGCGTGAGTGCGGAGTTCCGTGCCTTTGCGGCCAACCAGTCGAGCCCGGTCACGCAGTGGCTGCGCAGCTTGGCGCGGCTGGCCCATGCGGAGTGCGGTGGCCCCGGGGTGGGTGCCATCGGCATGTGTTTCACCGGCAATTTCGCGCTGACGATGATGCTGGAGCCGGCCATGCTGGCGCCCGTGCTGTGCCAGCCGTCCTTGCCATTGAACGCGCCGGGCGGGATCGAGATCGCGCCAGAGGAAGCGGCCGCCGTACGCCAGCGGCTGGAGCAGGAAGACCTGACCGTGCTGGCCTATCGGTTTGAGGGCGACCGCTTCTGCCGCGCCGAGCGCTTCGCTGCATATGCACAGGCGCTGGGCCCTCGCTTTGTGCCGCGCGTGCTGCCCGACAGCGCTGCGCACCCGAACCCGCCCTCGTTCTTTGCCCGGCATGTGCCTTGTCCGCACAGCGTGGTGACGGCCCACCTGATCGACGCGGCTGGCGAGCCAACGTTGGGGGCCCGCGACGAGATCCTGGCGTTCTTCCGGCAGCGCCTGTGCTGAGTGGGGACTCACATGCGGGTGTGAGCCTGGCGCCGCCCGGTTCGGTGTAAACCCCGGGGTGCCGGCTGAGCAAATTACTTTACAACTAAACTATTCATGACTAAGGTAATACCGCATCAAACGCGGAGCCGTTGTCATGAAGATTGTCTGTATTGGTGGTGGGCCGGCCGGCCTGTACTTTGCCCTGCTGATGAAGCTGCAGGACCCGTCGCACGACATCACCGTGGTGGAGCGCAACCGCCCGTATGACACGTTCGGCTGGGGCGTGGTGTTCTCTGACCAGACGCTGGGCAACCTGCAGCGTGCCGACGCCAAGAGCGCCGCGCAGATTCTCGACGCGTTCAATCACTGGGACGACATTGAAGTGCACATCCGCGGGCAGGTGGTGCGCTCGGGCGGCCATGGCTTTTGCGGCATCGGGCGCAAGCGCCTGCTGAACATCCTGCAGGCGCGCTGCGAGGAAGAGGGCGTCAAGCTCGTCTTTGAAACCGACGTGCAAGATGACACGGCCTACGCCGATGCCGACCTCATCATCGCCAGCGACGGCCTGAACAGCCGCATCCGCACCAAGTACGCCGCCACGTATCAACCCGATATCGACATGCGCCGCTGCCGCTTTGTCTGGCTGGGCACGCACAAGCTGTTCGAGGCCTTCACGTTTGCGTTTGAAGAAACCGAGCACGGCTGGTTTCAGGCGCATGCGTACCGCTTTGATGACGAAACCTCCACCTTCATTGTCGAGGCGCCTGAAGAGGTGTGGCGCGACGCCGGGTTGGAAACCATGGAGAAGGAAGACGCTATCGCCTATTGCGAGCGCCTCTTCGCCAAGTACCTCGACGGCAACAAGCTGATTTCCAATGCCACGCACCTGCGGGGCTCTGCGCAGTGGATCCGGTTTCCGCGCGTGGTTTGCAGGCATTGGGTGCACACCAACGCGCACGGCACGCCGGTGGTGCTGATGGGCGACGCCGCGCACACGGCGCATTTCTCGATCGGCTCCGGCACTAAGCTGGCGCTGGAAGATTCGATTGAACTGGCACGCAGCATCGGCCAGCACCCGGGCGATTTGCGTGCCGCGCTTGAACACTACGAGGCGGTGCGCAGCGTGGAAGTGCTGCGCATTCAGAACGCGGCGCGCAATTCGACCGAGTGGTTTGAAAACGTGGCCCGCTACGCCAGCCTGCCGACCGAGCAGTTTGCCTATTCGCTGCTCACGCGCAGCCAGCGCATCAGCCACGAAAACCTGCGCCAGCGCGACAAGCGCTATCTCGAACAGTTTGAAAACTGGATTGCCGAGCAGGCCGGCGCCCAGCGCGGGCCGCAGCACGGCCCGGTGCCACCGATGTTCACGCCGTTCACGGTGCGTGGCGTCACGCTCAAGAACCGCGTGGTGGTGTCACCCATGGCGCAGTACTCGTGCGAAGACGGCCAACCGGCGGACTACCACCTCGTGCACCTGGGCGCGCGCGCCATGGGCGGTGCCGGCCTGGTGATGGCCGAGATGACCTGTGTGTCGCCGGATGCGCGCATCACCCCCGGCTGCCCGGGTTTGTGGAACACCGAACACCGTGACGGCTGGGCGCGCATCGTGCAGTTCGTGCATGCCAACAGCGATGCAAAGCTCGGGATTCAGCTCGGCCATGCCGGTGCCAAGGGCTCGACGCGCGTGGCGTGGGAGGGCATCGATCTGCCGCTGGAAGACGGGCAGAACTGGCCGCTGATCTCCGCATCGCCCCAGCAGTATTTGGATGGCGTAAGCCAGTGGTCGTACGCCATGACGCGCGACGACATGGACCGCGTGCGTGACGACTTCGTCCATTCGGCGCGGCTGGCGGCCGAAGCCGGCTTCGACTGGCTGGAGCTGCACTGCGCGCACGGCTATCTGTTGTCGTCGTTCATCTCGCCGCTGACGAACCAGCGCAACGACGAATACGGCGGATCGCTGGACAACCGGCTGCGTTTTCCGCTCGAAGTCTTCCACGCGGTGCGTGAGGTGTGGCCGAGCAACAAGCCGATGTCGGTGCGCATTTCCGCGCACGACTGGGTGGAGGGTGGTATCACGCCGGACGATGCGGTCGAGATCGCGCGCATCTTCAAGGCCGCAGGCGCCGACATGATCGATTGCTCGTCGGGCCAGGTCAGCAAGAAGGAGCAGCCCGTGTACGGCCGCATGTTCCAAACGCCGTTTGCCGATCGCGTGCGCAACGAGGCGGGCATTGCCACCATCGCCGTGGGCGCCATCTCCGAGGCCGACCACGTCAACAGCATCATTGCGGCCGGCCGTGCCGACCTGTGTGCCGTGGCGCGCCCGCACCTCGCCAACGCGGCCTGGACGCTGAACGAAGCCGCCCGCATCGGTTATCTCGACATGCCGTGGCCCAAGCAATACCGCGCGGGCAAGCTGCAACTGGAGCGCAACCTGGAGCGCGAGCGCGCGATGGCGGCGCAGGCGGCGGGGCTGTCACCGCTGGAGCAGGCCAACCGCATGCAGGGGGTTTGAGATGGCGACCTCTGCAATGCTCGCCGGGCACCACGCCGTTGTTACCGGTGCAGGGCGCGGGATTGGCGCTGCGATTGCCGCGCAACTCGCGGCGCATGGCGCCACGCTCACGCTGATGGGCCGTAACGCCAACGTGCTGGAAGCCACCGCCAAGACGTTGCCCGATAGCGCACGCGCGCATGTCGTGACGTGCGATGTGACCGACGAGGCGAGTGTGTCGGCGGCGTTCGAATCCGCGCGCGCGGGGCTCGGCCCCATCTCCATCCTCGTCAACAACGCGGGGCAGGCGGAGAGTGCATCGTTTGCCAAGACCACGCTTTCTCAATGGCAGCGCATGCTGGCCGTCAACCTGACGGGCACGTTCCTGTGCACGCAGGCGGCGTTGGCCGATGTGCAGGCGTCGGGCCGCGGCCGCATCGTCAACATCGCCAGCACGGCCGGGCAGCGCGGTTATGCGTATGTGTCGGCGTATGTGGCCGCCAAGCACGGCGTGATCGGGCTCACGCGCTCGCTTGCGTTGGAGCTTGCCGCGAGCGGCGTCACGGTCAATGCAGTCTGCCCCGGCTATACGGAAACCAACATCGTGCGCGAGAGCATCGACCGCATCGTCGCCCGCACCGGCCGCAGCGCAGAAGAAGCGCGGGCCGAGCTGGTGAAGGGTAACCCGCAAGGCCGGCTCATCACGCCCGACGAAGTGGCGAACGCGGTCGTGTGGCTGTGCTCCGATGGCGCGTCGTCGGTCACGGGTCAGGCCATCTCGGTATCTGGCGGGGAGGTGATGTGAGCACCGAACGCACCCGGCGCAAAACCGCACTCGCCACGCGTGCCTCCGGCCATCACGCCGTCGTGCAGGCGCTGGGCGACGAACATATCGGGCTGGAAGCGCGCGCGCATGTGGACGACCACATGGACGTCAAAATCTGGCTGCGCCTGCTGGCCTGCAGCACGCAGATCGAGCAGCAGATCCGCCAGCGCCTGCGCACGCGCTTCAACACCACGCTGCCGCGCTTCGACTATCTGGCACAACTCGATCGTCACCCGGACGGGCTGCGCATGAACGTGCTGTCGCGCTACTTGATGGTGACGGGCGGCAACGTCACCGGCCTGACCGACCAGTTGGAGAAGGAAGGGCTTGTCAAACGCGAGGCGGATCCGGACGATCGCCGGTCCTTTCGCGTGCTGCTGACCGACGCCGGCCGCCGCCACTTTGCCGAGATGGCCGCCGAGCACGAACGCTGGCTGATCGAGATGTTCGACGGCCTTGGCGTCGCCAACAAAGACGCGCTGTATGCGCAGCTCGGCCACCTGCGCGTCCACCTCGCGCAGCGTGAGCAAGAGCTGGACGCCCGCGAAGATCAACCCTGAACGAACCCGACCCAATCATGACCGACCCGAATCACCCTGTGGACCCGGCCCTGCTGGCCGGCAACCGCCGCCCGCTGGCGGGCTATCAAGCCAAGCATTTCCTGTGGAGCGTGGAGGGCGGCGTGGCCACCATCACGCTCAACCGGCCCGAGCGCAAGAACCCGCTCACGTTTGATTCGTATGCCGAGCTGCGCGACCTGTTCCATCAGCTCAAGTGGGCGGATGACGTCAAGGCCGTCGTGCTGGCCGGCGCGGGCGACAACTTCTGCTCCGGCGGTGATGTGCACGAGATCATCGGCCCGCTCGTGCAACTGAGGGCGCCCGAGTTGCTGATGTTCACGCGCATGACGGGCGAGCTGGTCAAGGCGATGCGCGCGTGCCCGCAGCCGATCGTCGCTGCAATTGACGGCGTATGCGCCGGCGCAGGCGCCATCCTGGCGATGTCTTCCGACCTGCGTCTGGGCACGGCGCGCAGCAAGACGGCGTTCCTTTTCAATCGCGTTGGCTTGGCCGGCTGCGACATGGGCGCCTGCGCGATCCTGCCGCGCATCATCGGCCAGGGCCGCGCGAGCGAGTTGCTCTACACCGGCCGCTCGATGAGCGGTGAAGAGGGCGAGCGCTGGGGCTTTTTCAACCGCCTGTGCGAACCGGCCGAGGTGCTGAGCCAAGCGCAAGCCCTGGCCGCCGATCTGGCCGCCGGCCCGACGTTCGCCAACGGCATCACCAAGACGATGCTGCACCAGGAATGGACGATGACGATCGAGCAGGCGATCGAGGCCGAGGCGCAGGCGCAGGCCATCTGCATGCTGACCGAAGATTTTTCGCGGGCCTATCACGCGTTCGTCGCCAAGCAAAAACCGGTATTCGAGGGCAACTGAGATGAGCGACAAAGATTATTTGCAGTGGCCGTTCTTTGGCGACAAGCACCGCCAGCTCGAAACCGAACTCGATGCCTGGGCCACGAAGCACATCGCGCACGACCACGGCCCCGATGTGGATGCCGAATGCCGCGCGCTGGTCAAGTCGCTCGGGCAAGCCGGCTGGCTGCGCCACGCGGTGGGCGGCACGGCGCACGGCGGCGCGGCCGAGACCATCGACACGCGCGCCATCTGCCTGATCCGCGAGACGCTGGCACGCCATTCCGGCCTGGCCGACTTTGCCTTTGCGATGCAGGGGCTGGGCTCGGGCGCCATCTCGTTGCACGGCACGCCTGAGCAGCGCGAACGCTATCTGACGAAGGTGGCGCGCGGCGAGGCCATCGCTGCATTTGCGTTGTCCGAACCGGAGGCCGGCTCCGATGTAGCCGCCATGGCGTGCGCCGCGCGTGAAGACGGCACGGATTACGTGCTCGACGGCGAGAAGACATGGATTTCCAACGGCGGCATCGCCGACTTCTACGTCGTGTTTGCCCGCACCGGCGAGGCGCCGGGCTCGCGCGGCATCAGCGCGTTCATTGTCGAGGCCGGTACGTCGGGCTTTGACATTGCAGAGCGCATCAACGTGATTGCGCCGCACCCGCTCGCGCGCCTGCGTTTCACCAACTGCCGCATCCCGGCCAGCCAGCGCGTGGGCGCGGCAGGCGAGGGCTTCAAAGTGGCGATGCGCACGCTGGATGTGTTCCGCACGTCGGTGGCTGCAGCCGCGCTGGGTTTTGCGCGCCGCGCGCTGGACGAAGCGCTGGCGCGCGCCACCACCCGCAAGATGTTCAGCGGTGTGCTGGCTGATTTCCAGCTCACGCAGGCCAAGCTCGCACAAATGGCCACCGCCATCGACAGCGCCGCGCTGCTGACGTACCGCGCCGCGTGGCAGCGCGACCAGGGCCGCAACGTGACGCGCGAGGCTGCCATGGCCAAGTTGACCGCCACCGAGAACGCGCAGCAGGTGATCGACGCCGCGGTGCAGATGTGGGGCGGCCTGGGCGTGGTGAGCGAGCAGCCGGTGGAGCGCCTGTACCGCGAGATCCGCTCGCTGCGGATCTACGAAGGCGCGACGGAAGTGCAGCAACTCATCATCGCGCGCGAACTCCTGCGCGCGGCCACGCCGGCAGCGCACTGACACTGCCCAGCCCAGAGACGGAGAGCTCGCCATGCCCAGCGCCCATATCGACACCTTCGCCCGCGACCGGCTGCCCCCGGCGGAGCTGCAACCGGTGTATCGCTTTGATCTGCCGGCGCTGCAGTTTCCGCCGCAGTTGAACTGTGCGACCGAACTGCTCGACCGCCGCGTTGCCGCAGGCGAGGGCGGCCGCCTCTGCATCCAGGCGCCCGGCACCCGCTGGACATACGCCGATCTCCAGGAGCACGCCAACCGCATCGCCAATGTACTGGTCAACGAGATGGGCGTCGTGCCGGGCAACCGCGTGCTGCTGCGCTCGCCCAACAGCCCGATGCTGGCCGCCTGCTGGTTTGCCGTGATGAAAGTGGGCGCCATTGCGGTGACGACCATGCCGCTGCTGCGCGCCAAAGAGCTGGGTCAGATCCTGGGCAAGGGCGAGATCGGTTTCGCGCTGTGCGACGCGCGGCTCGTCGACGAGTTGCGCGATGCCGTGGCGCAAGCGGCCAAGCCGGTGCAGATGCTGTGTTTTCACGATGACACGCCGGAAGGGCTGGAGGCCGCCATGGCACGCCAGCCGGCCGCCTTCGCCAACGTCGATACGGCGGCGGATGACACGTGCCTGCTTGCCTTTACGTCGGGCACGACAGGCGTACCGAAAGCCACGATGCATTTTCATCGCGACATCCTCGCCATTTGCGCGTGTTGGCCGCCGCACGTGCTGCAGCCGCGCGCGGACGACATCTTCATCGGCAGCCCGCCGATGGCATTTACGTTCGGGCTTGGCGGCCTGCTGCTGTTTCCGATGAGCGTGGGTGCATCGACGGTGCTGCTGGAGAAGGCATCGCCGAACGATCTGGTCGATGGCATCCGCACGTTTGGCGCGACGGTGCTGTTCACGGCGCCTACCACGTACCGCAACATCGCGGCGCGCGGAGACGAGTTGCGTGCGACGCCGCTGCGCCGCTGTGTGTCGGCGGGCGAGGCGCTGCCGGTGGCCACCCGCACGCTGTGGAAGAACGCCACCGGCATCGAATTGATTGACGGCATTGGCGCGACCGAAATGCTGCATATCTTCATCTCCGCCGCCGATGCCGACGTGCGCCCCGGCGCCACCGGCAAGGCCGTCCCCGGATATGTCGCACAGGTTGTGGACGATGCCGGCAACCCCGTGCCGCCGGGCACGGTGGGCCGCCTGGCTGTGCAAGGTCCGACCGGCTGCCGATACCTGGCCGACGACCGCCAGCGCGCGTATGTGCGCAACGGCTGGAACCTCACGGGCGATGCCTACGTGATGGACGAGGAAGGCTACTTCCACTACCACTCGCGTACCGACGACATGATCATCTCGTCGGGCTACAACATTGCCGCGCCCGAGGTGGAAGACGCGCTGATGCAGCATCCGGCCGTAGCCGAGTGCGGGGTGATCGGCGAGCCCGATGAAGAGCGCGGGCAGATCGTCAAGGCGTTCGTTGTATTGCACCCCGGCCATCCGGCGGGGCCGGAGATGGTCAAGACGCTGCAGGACTTCGTGAAGCAGACCGTGGCCCCGTACAAGTATCCGCGTGCCATCGAATTTCGCGCGAGCCTGCCGCGCAGTGAAGTCGGCAAGCTGCTGCGTTACCGCCTGCGTGAGCACGGCAAATCATGAGTGACTACCACTTCGAGCGCGCCGCGCGCATCCGCTTTGCACACTGCGACCCGGCCGGCATCGTCTACTTTCCGCAATACCTTGTGCTGTTCAACGGCCTGGTCGAAGACTGGTTTACCGACGGCCTGGGTGTCTCGTATGCGCAGATGCTGGGCCCGCGCCGCATCGGCCTGCCCATCGTCAAGCTGCATTGCGAGTTCAGCGCCATCAGCCGTATGGGCGACGATGTGCAGTTCAAGCTGAAGCTGGAGCGGCTCGGCAATGCATCGCTCACGTTGGGCCTGGATTGCTGGGCCGGCGACGAACAGCGCGTGCGCTCACAGCAGGTGCTGGTATTTACCGATCTCAATACGCATCGCGCGATGCCGATGCCGCCCGATGTGCGGCTGGCGATCGAGGCGAGCGTTCAACAGTCCCGATAAAAGTAGAAGGAATCGCATCATGGAAGTACTCCTCCCCCCTAACTGGCCGCGCCCCAAGGGCTATGCCAACGGTGTATCCGCGCGCGGGCGCATGGTGTTCGTGGCCGGCATGATCGGCTGGGATGCGCAGGGCGTGTTCCACACGGATGACCTGGCCGGTCAGGTCCGGCAGGCGCTGCAGAACATCGTCGACGTGTTGGCCGCCGGCGACGCCAAGCCCGAGCACATCGTGCGCATGACGTGGTACGTGACCGACAAGAAGGCTTACGTGGCGGCCTATCCCGAGATCGGCAAGGCGTTCCGCGAACTGATCGGCAGCTTCAGCATTGCGATGACGGCAGTGGAGGTGGGAGCGCTGGTCGAAGACCGCGCGAAGGTGGAGATCGAGGTGACGGCGGTGGTGCCGGATTAGGGCGATCCGCAAACGTCATGTGCGCTGGGGATTGCTGCCACATATCGTTATCGGCAATCCTTCGTTCCGGTCGCGCGGGGCCGGCCCGTATGCTGTGCTTTCGTTCCACCACGCAAGCATGCACGCATGGCCATTTATCTTGACGACCGACAGCGCACGGAGCTGGCGCGGGCCGCCCGTCACTGGCTGTGGCGCACGGAGCTGCCGACGTGGCTGCTGATCGCCACGGTCTATGCAACCTGGTTTGGCGTTGCCACGCATGTGCGGCAACTCGGTTTGCTGCTGGCGTGTGTGCTGCTGACGTTATGCACCACGTGGTACCTGTCGTTGCAGCACGAGCTGCTGCATGGTCACCCGACACGCTTGCCGTGGCTCAATGCCTTGCTCGGCGCCGCGCCGCTGGGCATCTGGCTGCCATATGGCCTGTACCGGCGCCTGCATCTGCGGCACCACGAGGCTGAACTGACGCACCCGGACACCGATCCGGAGAGCTACTTCCTCTACGCCGTCGATTGGCATGCGGCCAGTCCGGCAATGCGCAAGCTGTATGCCGCGCGCAATACGCTGGCCGGGCGGATGTTGCTGCAACCCGCGTTCTCGATTCTCACCATTGCAGCGGATGCTTGCGCAAAGCTGCGCTCGGGCGACTGGCGCGACGCGCCCATGTGGGCGGCCCACCTGCTTGCGGTCGCGGTGCTGCTCGTCTGGCTGCAGACGGCCTGTGGCCTGCCTGCCTGGCTCATGCTGCTGGGCGTGGCTTATCCGGCGCTGTCGTTGGCGGCGATCCGCTCTTTCCAGGAGCATCGCCCGGCGGATTCCCACGCCACCCGAAGCGTCATCAACGACGCCGGCTTGATGTGGCGGTTGCTGTTTCTCAACAACAACTACCATCTGGTGCACCACGACCTGCCTTCCGTACCGTGGTTTGCATTGGCATGGGTCTACCGTCGGCGCGCTGACGACTACCTCGTGCGCAACGGCGGCTTCCATGTCCGCGGGTATCGGGAATGGCTGATACGCTACGCGCTGCGTGTGGCGGCGCCGGTAGCGCATCCGCTGTTCCATGGTCCTTCCGATCGGCACATGTATGCGCCGCGTTCCTATGGCGGGTATCGCGAATATGGCGAAGCGTGAGCGCTGGGTGGCAGCCCTCCCGATGTACAACGTCTCTGCGTCGTTGCGGGACGACTGGGCCACGCTGATCGAGCGAACAGCCCAGGCGCTCGGCCGTGGCATGTCGCCCGTGATGCTGGACACCGTGGACCCGGGCGAGAGCCCCGACGCGCTGCACGCTTTCTGGCGACGCGACGACGTGTTGCTGTCGCAAACCTGCGGCTACCCGTTGATTCGCGGGTTGGCATCGCGGGTACAGCTGATCGGCACCCCGCGCTTTGTGGTGCCCGGTTGCCAGCAGGAAGCCTATAGCAGTGCAATCGTGGTGCGCGCCAAAGATGGCCCCGCCACCCTGGCCGCATGCCGGGGGGCGCGCGTGGCCTGCAACAGCCCCGATTCGCACAGCGGCATGAACGCGCTGCGCCACGCCGTTGCGCCGCTGGTGCGCGGCGCGCGGTTCTTCGGGGCCGTCGTGCACACGGGCTCGCACCTGCGGTCGCTGGCGGCGGTGGCCGACGACGAGGCCGACGTTGCCGCCATCGACTGCGTAACGCTGGCCTTTGCCGCAGAGCACAGGCCAGACCTGGTTGCGGGGCTACGGCAGATCGGCTCGACACGGCATGTGGCCGGCCTGCCCTTCATCGCCTCACGCCGCGCAGGCGACACGCTGGTGCAGCGCGTGAGAAACGCAATGCGCCAAGCCTTGCACGATGACGCCGGTCTGCGCGCCAGGCTCCGCCTGGAAGACATCGTGCCGACCACGTTGGCGCATTACCGGCCCATCGCCGTGATGGCACGTGAGGCGCGCATGCGTGGGTATGGGGAACTGGGGTGACGTTTCAGCGGAGCAACAACGCACCCAGCGCAACGCTTGTGATGGAAGCGCCATGCACCTCACGGCAGCCTTCGCAGTGACGTGCGCTACGGGGTCGGCGAAGCTACGGGATCTGCACTTCGCCGCTTTTGCCGATACAGCCCCAGGGTCGCGCACAGCCCGCACAGTGCGGCGAAACTGAGCCAATAGCCGGGCGCCGCCTTGTCGTGTGTCACTTCGATCAAGTAGGTCGACAGCGCTGGCGTGAACCCGCCGAAGACGGCTGTTGCCAGGCTGAACGCCAGCGAAAAGCCGGCTACACGCACCTCGACCGGCATGACCTCGGTCAGCGCGGCGACCATGGCGCCGTTGTACATGCCAAAGAAGAACGAGAACCAAAGGAGCACGGTCAGCATTCGGCCAAAGCTGGGTGCATGTGCAAGCCAGGACAGCGCCGGATATGACGTGCAGATGGCCAGAAGGGTAATCGCCATCAAGATGGGTTTGCGGCCGGTGCGGTCTGAAATGGCGCCGCCGATTGGCAACCAGATGAAGTTCGATAGCGCAACGAGCAGCGTCACCATCAGGCTGTCGCTTGTCGACAGCTTCAGCACGGCCTTGCCAAAGGTCGGCGTGTACACAGTGATGAGGTAGAACGTCGTGGTGGTCATCGCCGTGAGCAGCATGCCGCCGATGACGATCTTCCAGTGACGCACCAGCATCGCGAACACTTCGGCCGACCGAGGATGATGACGCCTTGCTTCAAAGGCCGCCGTTTCTTTCAGTGAGCGGCGCAGCACGAACAGGAATGGAACGATGGCACAACCCAGAAAGAACGGGATGCGCCATCCCCACACGGCCAACTGCTCTGCGGCCATCCACTGATTGAGTGCATAGCCCAGGGCAGCCGCCACGATGATGGCCACTTGCTGGCTGCCGGATTGCCAGCTCGTATAGAAGCCCTTGTTCCCAGGCGTTGCGATCTCCGCCAGATACACGGAAACACCGCCGAGTTCGGCGCCCGCCGAGAAGCCCTGCAACAGTCGGCCGATCAGCACCAGCACCGATGCAGCGATGCCGATGGACGCATAACTGGGCACGCAGGCGATCAGGATCGTCCCGCTTGCCATGATCGCCAGCGTGACGATCAGACCTTTACGCCGGCCGACCTTGTCGATGTACGCACCCAGAAAGATCGCGCCCAGCGGGCGCATCAGGAACCCGGCGCCGAACACGGCGAAGGTCAGCATCAGCGAGGCAAACTCGTCCGCCAAGGGAAAGAAGACCTTGGAGATTGCGGTGGCGTAAAAGCCGAAAAGGAAAAAATCAAACTGCTCGAGAAAGTTGCCGCTCGTCACGCGTAGCACGGCGGCGGCCTTTGATCCGTGCGAGCTGGCGTGCTCCACGGCGAGTTGATGGGTGGGGTTCACTGCAGTGTCTCCTGTTGTATAGCGCAGCGGCGAGATGCGCCGCCTCGCTGCTTATGTGCTAATCCGCGCCGAGCGTGACGTTGTTTCGTTGCCGTCTTTCAATCGAGGATTTCAATAGCGCGGCGGATCGGTACACGCCATGCGCGAACTTTCCATATGGCAGCGTCGCGAACAGTGCGACAACGATGCCCAGATGGATCGCCAGCAGCGTCGGCATCGCCGCTGTGCTGCGCCCGGCCAGAAGCGCGAGCCCTGAAGCGCTGGTCATCAGAAGCAACGCAATGAACCCCCTGTCCATCGGGCGTTGCGCCGCATCGCCTTGCTCGGGGTGACGGCGCAGGTTGAGCCAAAGCAGGCCGGCTGGCCCGACGACCAGGCCGATACCGCCAACGGTGCCGAGCAGCACCGGCAAGCTGAGTAACGGGTAGGGCGCGTGGAGCCCGCGCAGGTAGTGATACAGCGTGGCAACCGCCGTTGCGGCAAAGCACAGCAGGAAGCCATAGAACGTCAGGTGGTGAAAGCGCCGCCGTGCCAGGGTGAAGGCATCGTCAGACTCGTTGCAGCCGTCGCCGTGTCCGCCGTCCAGGTACTTCAACGTCAAGGCGTTCTTTGCTGCTTCGGCCAGAGCAGGTGCGCTGGTTGCCCCGCTGCCTTCCGATACGTCATGCCAGAACCGCGTCACACCCATCCCGAGCGCTATCGCGGCGAAGAGAAACACCACGCCAAAGATCGCGACCAGCAAGTTATGTGGAAAGACCGCATAGAAGTTGCCGGCGGCGGCACCTCCCACCCTGTGCAAAAGACCGTACATTGCGGCGCCAAGCAACAGGAACATGGCCAGGCCGGCCGCGAGCGCCACGGATACCGTCACTCCGTTACGCTGATACAGGGCGCCCAACGACGCGGGCCACGCGTACTGCGTGTAGGTTTCCAGGCGGACCTTCGCCATTGCCTTGGGGACGTTGACGCCAAATTCGTGCGGTGGCGCGTACTGGCATGCGTGGTAACACGCGCCGCAGTTGTGGCACAGGTTGGCAAGGTAGTTGACGTCGGCCTTGCCGAACGCAAGGCGCCGTGTCATGGCAGGAAAGACGGCACAGAACCCTTCGCAGTAGCGACATGCGTTGCAAATCTGCATCTGCCGCGCCACTTCGATTTCGTTTGGCGTCATCGCCAGGATGGGAATCACGCGTGATGCCCGGCGACGCGTCTCGCGTGCTGAGGGGGCGGCGTCGTGTGAAGGGCGGTCCGTCCGCGCGGCGGCGGGCATGTCAGGCTTGTGCACGTTCGACTCCGGATGTTTGCAACGCGTGGCGCGCGGCCTGGGTGCCGGCGATGCGGCCGAAGGCAGTGCCGATCGACATGCCGACCCCCGCCGTATAACCCTTT
Organism: Ralstonia pickettii; assembly: GCF_001699815.1. Taxonomy (GTDB): domain Bacteria; phylum Pseudomonadota; class Gammaproteobacteria; order Burkholderiales; family Burkholderiaceae; genus Ralstonia; species Ralstonia thomasii. The sequence goes on from NZ_MCGB01000016.1 coordinate 58,731, forward strand.
CCAAGCACGTTGCCCGCCATCATTTCGCCAGCGACGAACAGGTTGTCGCTCGGTGCGCCCCCGAAGTGGACCTGCGCCTGATCGTTGGTCTTCAGACCCAGGTAGGTGAACGTGATGCCCGGTCTCAGCGCGTAGCCGTAGAACGGAGGCACGTCAATCGGCTGGGCCCAGTGCGTCTTGGGCGGGGCCACGCCTTCGGTATGGCAGTCATCGAGCGCGGTGTGGTCGAAAGTGCCAACGCGGCACGCTTGGTTGTAGCGATGCAGCGTCTGCATGAACTGCGCCTCAGGAAGATTGAGCTTGCGGGCCAGTTCGGCCAGGGTTGCCGCCTTCTCGCCGGGAAAGACCGGTGGCATGAAGCGGCCGATCGCCTTCGCGTCGATGATCGAATAGCCGATCTGCCCTGGTTGTTGTGCCACGAGCCTGCCCCAGATGGCATAGCGCTTGGGCCAGAAGTCCTCGCCTTCGTCGTAGAAGCGCTGGGCATTCCGGTTGACGACGACGCCTAGCGAGACGCAGTCGATGCGCGTGCAGATACCGCCGTCATACAGCGGGGCTCGCGCATCGATGGCGACGCAATGCGATTGCGACGGATCGCCGATGGTGTCTGCGCCCGCATCGATCATGAACTTCAGCAGCACGCCGCGATTGAAGCGCGTACCGCGGATCAAGAAGTTGTCGGCAGGCCATTCGCCACGTTCGTTCTGTCCCCAGGCCTCTCGCAGCCATTCGCGGTTCGATTCGAAGCCACCGGCAGCGAGCACACACGCACGTGCCTCGAAGCGCTGCGTGCCGCTGCGCGCCGCAACGAACCGACCGCCATCCAGTTCGATGGAGTCGACCGGCGTTTCATAGCGGATGCGCACGCCAAGTTGTTCTGCGCTGCGGTAGTAGGCGTTGATCAGCGCTTTGCCGCCGCCCATGAAGAAGGCGTTGGTGCGGGCAACATGCAGCGCGCCTGACAGCGGCGGCTGGAAGCGCACGCCGTGCTTCTGCATCCAGGGGCGGCAAGTCGACGAGGCACGGATCGTCAGGCGGGCAAGATGCTCATTGGTCTGCCCACCCGTGACTTTCAACAAGTCGTGCCAGTATTCCTCTTCGGGATACGCATCGACGAGCACGTCTTGCGGCGCGTCGTGCATGCAGCGCAGGTTGCGCGTGTGCTGTGAATTGCCGCCACGCCAAGCGCGCGGCGCGGATTCGAGCATCAGCACCGATGCTCCTGCCTCCCGCGCCATCAGTGCTGCGCAGAGCGCGGCGTTCCCGCCCCCGATGACCAGTACGTCAACCATACATGCCTCCTTGCGGGAGCACTGTATGGCGCGTTTTCGTCAGCCGCCATCAGCAGGGCGTCAACGGGTCTTCAAGTTTCGTGAAGACCCTTCGCCGCGCAGGCGCGCGCCGGGCCAGCGTCCTTCGTGAACAAGTTGCCGCGCGACATCTGCAAGCACCACGCGCGCCGCCAGCCCTGCAGGCGAAAGTTCTTCGTCCGACACGCTGGTGATCATGTTCGGCCGCGCCGCAAAAGCTTCAGCAAGAGGCACGCTGGCCAAAGAGGCATTTTCTGCGCGCGCCAGGGCTGCGCCCGGCTGGATCGTCGCGCCCATGCCGCTGCGCACGAAGTCCATCAGCAGCGCCAGGCCGTCGACTTCGGCGACGATGCGCGGCTCATATTTGGCACGCTTGAATGCCTCTGAGAGAAGCGAGCGCAATCCGTGCGGGCCGCTGGGCAGGATCAGGCCCAGGTCGCCCAGTTGCCCGAGCCGAGCGCTAGTTCCCGTGGGCATACCGTGCAGATTCTCTGCCCCGATGACGAAGAGCCGCTCATCGAGAAGGGGCAGCACGCTCCATCTCTGTGACGGCTGCTCCCGGAAGAGGACGGCAAGATCGATCTGCCGGGCGCTCAACATCGACTCCAGATAGCCTGACAGGCTTTCGACCATACGCAAGCGAACATCGGGATAGCGCTCGCGCATCGCCTGCATGAATGCAATGCCAAGTACGCTGGCGGTGCTGGGCGCCATGCCGATACTGACGTGGCCTGAAAGTCTGGCCGCACGCGCGGCCTGCGCGGCGTCGTCGACATGACGCAATGCGAGCTGCGCCTGTCGCCAGAAAGCGAGACCTGCGTCGGTCGGTATCACGCCGCTGGAGGTGCGTTGCAGCAGGCGCGTCGCCAGTTCGCTTTCGAGTCGGCTGATCTGCTGGCTGAGCGCGGACGTAACCACGCCCAATTCCAGCGCGGCCTTGCCCATGCTTCCGTGCTCGACAACGGCCAGGAAGTATCGAAGCTGTCTGAGTTCCATGGGGAGTCCGGGATCGCGAGGAGACCCGAATTCTCGCAGGTTCCGCACATCGCGAGGGACGTCATGGCGAGCGTGGGCTGGGCGATTGACGTTCGAGACGCCTCAGGGGTGTCCTTGCGACGTGTCGCTCTCGGACTGTCGAGATCGAATGTTTGAGATCCACGCACGCACCTAAAACGGCGGCGCTCGGCTGTCTGCAGGACAACGGCGAGAAGCAAAAGGTCGGACGTGCTTGGCGGAGGGCCAACCGCCGCTCGCATTGGACCAACTTGCGTAGTGCGTGCTCGGCCATCGGAGCCCGGAGGTTGGGTGCACAGAATCGGAAGTTGGAAGCGGCTCCCATCGCTATAATCCACCCCGCTGCCGCACCAACGGCAGCCGGGTTTGGCGACCTGCATAGCAGTTCTTAGAGAGGCTATCGCGCAAGCGATGGTCCGCTCCTGCTCGCTTGTGTTGTTTATGGCGGGCCGGGCGGGGAGACCTTCGGGTCTGCCGGTCGTTCTCTAAGGGCCGGTTCGCCAGCCCCGCCGTCAGGCCCGCCACCCCTCGTCTGGCGACGAATGGCGTGCCTCCACTGCAACTTAGAGAGGCCGACATGCCATCTGTCAAAAGCGGGCACCGCCCCGCGTCTTATCCATCTCCACCCGAACCACCCACGCACGCGCCTACGTCATCCGACGCAGGCCCGCTCACCAAAAATCGCACTTATCTGAACGGCGCTATGGCGGCGCAGGCGTACCTCAAGCGGATACGCACAGCCATGCGCACCCACGGCCAGTGCCGCCCGGGCATGCTGCGTGAGGAGCTTCAGCACCTCTCCGCACATTCGTTCCCGCCGGCCTTTATCAAAGGCTTTGTGGATGCGATTGATGCGTACGTTTCGATGTCGCTCGGGGGCCGCGACGTCGATCCGCAGACGTGGGATGTGTTAGCCGCCATCGAGCGGCGTGGCTACAGCCAATAACAACGGATTGACGCATTCCCGTGACGGGCGGGAATGCCAGGTTTTTCCAGAACGCCCGCAGCAATTCGCACGGCCGCCGTCACAGCCGCTCTATCGGCGTTCCCGTCTCCTTAACTGTTCAAGAACGACACTCGGTCAGCGGATTTCCGTGTTCGTTGACCTGGGAATAGATCGCGGCCAGGGCAGGTTGAACCTTGCGCATGCGGATCCGGTAGAACATCAACGCAGCCGACATCACAGCCAGCAAGACACCGGAGGCCGGTCCGATGATGTTGGCGCGCTTCCAGCGTGGTGCATCATCAGCCGGGCGGCGCGCGTGACCGCACACTGGGTAGCTCGATTTCCATCCGCATACGAGAATTAAAATAATTTCATATCGAAAGTTTTCGCGCCGCCACGATTCACAAAAGCGCAGATTTGGTGCGCGTTCATTCTCTTGATTTTGCTCGGATGTGCCGCCAAGCCAATACTGGCGCCACGCAGCTCACGATCAGCACGGACCCCTTCCGCCGAGAGCACAGGTTTGAAGCGCGCCGCTGCCCTGGCATCGCATTCAAGATTCCTCCTGCCGTGCCGTCATTTCCCATCAAAGCAGCCTGGGCAATCTTGCGGCGCGACGGCTTTGAAGATCGGTCAACGACAGCCGCACATGTCTTCAAGATGCTCCTGCTTCAACGCATGCACCTGATTGCATCGCCAGATGGCCACGGCGATGGCGTTGCCCAGGGCATGACGTCTCTCTCTGACGCCGCTGAAACAGGAATGAAGCAAATGAGAATCTCGGATATGAAGATCGGGGTGCGCCTTGGTGCAGCGTTCGCGCTTGTGGTGGCGCTGCTGATCGGGACTGCCGCGGTGGGCATCCAACGGCTGGACGACAACAACACGAAGATGGGCCGGATCGTCAGCGAGCGCTATTCGCTGATCGCGCTGAGCAACCAGATCAAGAACAACGGTTACAAGGCCAACGGCATTCTCAGCAATCTGCTGCTGGCCACGTCGGCCGACCAGAAAGCGAAGTACATGAACGACTACGCAGCCATCCGCCAAGCCAACGGGCAGGCGTATGGGCGGCTGGAGAAGATGCTGACGACCGATGCGGGCAAGGCGCTCTTCAAGGAACAGTTCGAGGCGCGCTCCGCTTACGGTGCGAGCGTGCGCAAGTTCTTTGAGCTGATCGATGCCAACAAGCCCGAAGACGCACGCGTTCTGTACCAGGGCGACATGAGCCGCCTGCAAGACCAGTACTACGTGCTGGTCGACAAGATGGTGGATCACCAGGCCAGCGAGATGGAGCACGACGTGGGCGAAGCCGCCGCACAAGGTGCCAACGCGAAGATCCAGATGATCGTACTGGCCGTGCTGGCAACGCTGCTTGCCATTGCAACAGGTGGCTTCATCACCCGCACGATCACGGCCCGATCCACCGTGCCGTGCATCTGGCCGAAGCCGTGGCGCAGGGCGATCTGACGCACCGTCTGGAGGTCGGCGCGCAAGATGAGATCGGCCGCTTGCTGGCTGCGCTCAAGCACATGACCGAGAACCTGCATGGCATCGTCGGCCGTGTGCGCGGCGGAACGGACACCATCACGCGCGCATCGCGCGAGGTGGCCAGCGGCAACATCGATCTGTCCAGCCGGACCGAACAGCAGGCCAGCTCGCTGGAAGAAACGGCGGCGGCCATGGAGCAGCTCACCTCCACCGTCAAGCAGAACGCCGACAACGCGCAGGAAGCCAGCCGCCTGGCGTCCAACGCATCGCTGGTGGCCGCCAAGGGCGGCGATGCCGTTGGCGAGGCGATCGAGACCATGAGCACCATCAATGCGTCGTCACGCAAGATCGTCGACATCATCGGCGTGATCGACAGCATTGCGTTCCAGACCAACATCCTGGCGCTGAACGCCGCAGTGGAAGCCGCGCGCGCGGGCGAGCAGGGCCGCGGCTTTGCCGTGGTGGCTGGCGAGGTGCGCAACCTCGCGCAGCGCAGTGCCGCAGCGGCCAAGGAGATCAAGGCGCTGATCGAAGATTCGGTCAGCCACGTCGGCACCGGCACCGCCAAGGTGGAAGAGGCCGGCCAGATCATCCGCGACGTGGTGGCCGGTATTCAGAACGTGACGAACATCGTTTCCGAGATCAGCGCATCGAGCCGTGAGCAGAGCGAAGGCATCGAGCAGATCAACGAGGCCATCACGCAGATGGACAAGGTCACGCAGGAAAACGCCTCGCTGGTGGAAGAAAGCGCGACATCGGCGCAGGCCCTGCAGGACCAGGCCGATCAACTGGCCGAGATGGTCAGCGCCTTCAGGCTGCATGGCGACATGCCGGGCCATGCGCATGGCGTGCAGGGCGAGACGGCCACCGTGGCGCAGGCTGGCTGGGCGCGAGCACAAACACTTTCGTAATTCGTAGTCGTCGTTGTCGCAGTGATGTTGCAGTCAGCAGTCCAACGGAGGAGGCACGGGCCATCGCCAGGCGGCTCGTCACAGAAGGAATCGACGTAGCGCCTGCCTTGGCGTTTCGAACGGTCCCGCCATTTGCCGAACAGGTGTCTGCTGCGCAACCGCTGTGCTGGTTGGAGGATTGCGCGCGCGGGTGCGCCGGAGTGCCGATGGTGGGGTCAACCCACGGTGTCTCTTATCTCCTGAACAACCATGTCTTCGCACGCTCCTCAAATGGCCGACCCGGGTTCGGCCGCAGCGTTTGACCCGTCCAACGCGCCGGCCGGCACTGCCGCGGCGGCGCCCCCATCCACCGCTGTCACGCAGTTGATCGATGCCTATCGCAAGCATGGGCATCGGCGCGCGCGCCTGGACCCGCTCGCACGCGCGCCCCTGCCCGACGTGCCCGAGCTTCGCCTGCGGTTTCATGGCCTGGACCCTGCGCAAAAGCGCGAGCCGGCAAGCACCGTCCTGCCCACTGCGACGACGATGCAGGCGCTCGAATGGCAGCTCAAGCGGGTGTACTGCGGCACGACCGGTCTCGATTGCAGCAGCGTGCGCAAGCGCCAGCGCCGTGCGTGGCTCTACGCCCGCATGGAGGCAGAGTTGCTGGCGCCGCCGCTCGCCCCCGACCGCAAGCGTTGGCTGCTGCGCCGGCTGGTGGCGGCGGAGATGTGGGAGCGTCTTGCCGGTGGCACGTTCGCGCACGCCAAGCGGTTCTCTCTGGAGGGCTGCGAGAGCCTGGTGCCGCTGCTCGATACGCTGGTGGAGGAGGGCGCCGGCCACGGCGTGCGGCAGGTGTTTCTCGGCATGCCGCATCGCGGGCGCTTGAACGCGCTCGTCAACGTGATGGGGTTTGACGCGCGAGGCATGCTCGATCGGCTCGATCCTGATTCGGAAGTCGCATTCAGCCAGCGGGATCTGCCATATCACCTCGGTGGTCGTGCGCATCGGTTGGTGGGCGACGACGAGGTGGCGCTGGTGCTGGCGCCCAATCCATCGCATCTGCAGAGCGTGTACCCCGTGGTGTGTGGCATGGCCCGCGCGCATGTGGACGAGCACCCGGGCACACCGTGCCTGCCGGTGATGGTGCACGGCGATGCGGCGTTCGCGGGGCAAGGCGTTGTCATGGAGACCCTGAACCTGACCCGCCGCAGCGGCTACACGGCAGGCGGTGTCGTGCACGTGATCGTCAATAACCAGATCGGCTTTACAACACCCAACGTGATGGACGTGCGTGCGCACGACTACTGCACCGACGTGACGCGCATGGTTGATGCGCCGGTGCTGCACGTCAACGCCGACGACCCCGAAGCCGTCGTGCGTGCCGCACGGATTGCCATTGCGTACCGGATGGAGCATGGCGCCGATATCGTCATCGATCTGATCGGCTATCGGCGCCTTGGGCATTCGGAGCACGACACGCCCGCCGTGACGCAGCCCGCGCTGCACGCCGCCATTGCGGCGCACCCGACCGTCACGGAGCAATATTACGTTGCCAGTGCGGAATCGACGCGCTTGGCGGATCTGCGCGAAGCTGCCGTGCGTGACTTGCGGGCTGCCCCGGGCAAAGCGCCGCGTGCAGCCGACGTTTCGACGCTGCACAGCGCCGCGCGCCGCCAGCTTCAGCCGTTGTCATCGCAGCGCGTGCAGGCATTGACGCAGACGCTGACCACACCGCCCGACGACGTGCTCCTGCACGACGTTGTGCGCGGACTGTGCGAGCGCTGGCGCGCTACGGTCTCGAGCGACGCGCATACGGTCGACTGGTGCCTGGCTGAAAACCTTGCCCATGCCACGCTGCTGGAAGACGGGCACAGCATCCGGCTGTCCGGCATGGATGTGGGGCGCGGCACGTTCATGCATCGGCACGCGGTGTGGCAGTCGCAGGCGTCACTGTCCGACGACGGCGACCGGTACGTTCCGCTGCAGCACGTGGCGCCGTGCCAAGGCACCTTCGACGTCATCAACTCGCCGTTGTCGGAAGAAGCCGCGCTGGGCTTCGAATACGGCTACAGCGTACAGACCCGCACGCGGTTGACATTGTGGGAGGCGCAGTTCGGCGACTTCGTCAACGGCGCGCAGGTTTTCATTGACCAGTACATCGCTTCGGGGGAATACAAGTGGGGTTGCCAGTCTGCACTGGCGATGCTGCTGCCGCACGGCCACGAAGGTGTCGGGCCAGAGCATTCCAACGGATTCCTGGGGCGTTTTCTGCAGCTTTGCGCGGATGACAACATGCGCGTGGTCATGCCGTCGACGTCGGGCCAATGGTTCCACCTGTTGCGCGAGCAAGCCGCGCTGGCAACGCCCTAGCCGCTGATCGTCATGTCTCCGAAGACGGAACTCCATGGCAACGGGCGTTCGCATTCGCCCCTGCAGGACCTGATCGACGGGCGTTTCATGCCGGTGCTGGCCGACGCCTCGGCGGTCGACCCGCAAACCGTCACGCGTGTGGTCTTGTGCAGCGGTAAGTTCTTCTACGAACTGCACGCGCAGCGCGAGCGCGAGGCCCGCGCGGATGTGGCGCTCGTCCGTGTGGAGCAGCTCTATCCGTTTCCGCAGGAGGCACTTGTGGCCGCGCTGGCGGCATTCCCTAACCTGAAGGAGATCGTCTGGGCGCAGGAGGAGGACACCAACCAGGGCGCATGGCGCTTCGTGCGCGACCCGCTGGTGGCGTGTCTACCGGAGGGGAGCCGACTGGCCAGTGTGTGCCGCAGCGCGACGCCGTCGGGCGCGCATGCGTCGGTGCGCGCGCACCAGGCGGAGCAGCGTCGCCTGGTGGCTGCCGCGTTCGGCGCGTTGTGATAGCCGGAAGCTGATGCAGGAAGCTCGACCGCGACCGCCGTTTGAGACATCGGTGGTCGCGGTATGCCCTTGTTGTTGAAGCGCCGGGCCGCGATTACGGCGTGTGGCGCAGATACCCTTCCTTGCTCGGATCGGGCATGAAGTACGTCACGACGAAAGACACCGCGCACAGCGCCGTCACATACCAATAGAACGTCGATTCGGTACCGGCCTGCTTGAACCACAGCGCCACGTATTCCGCCGAGCCGCCGAACACCGCGTTGGCAATCGCATACGACAGGCCCACGCCCATGGCGCGCACCTCTGGCGGGAACATCTCGGCCTTGATCAGCCCGCTGATCGACGTATAGAAGCTGACGATGGCCAGCGCCACCGTGATGAGGCCGAAGGCAGCGAGCGGGGTCGTCACCGTGGCCAGCGCCTTCATGAGCGGTACTGTGCCCAGCACCGAGAGTGCCCCGAACAGCAGCATCGAATTGCGGCGGCCGATGCGGTCGGACAGCGCGCCAAACACGGGCTGCAGCACCATGTAGACGAACAGAGCACCCGTCATCACGTTGGAGGCGGTCTTGGTCTCCATGTGTGCCGTGTTGACGAGGTACTTCTGCATGTACGTCGTGAACGTGTAGAAGATCAGCGAGCCGCCAGCGGTAAAGCCGATCACGCGCAGGAACGCGCCCTTGTGCTGCCACGCGCCGCGGATCGTGCCCGCGTGCTCCGCCGTGCGCGCCGAGGCGGTCTGCGTTTCGTGCAGCGATTTACGCAGGTACAGCGCAATCAGCGCCGTCAGTGCGCCCACCACAAACGGAATGCGCCAGCCCCAGGCTTTCAGTTCGGCCGTCGTCAGCAGTTGCTGCAGGATCACCAGGACGAGCACGGCGCACAGCTGGCCGCCGATCAGCGTCACATACTGGAACGAGGCGAAGAAGCCGCGCCGGCCCTGCAGTGCCACCTCGCTCATGTACGTCGCGCTGGTGCCGTATTCCCCGCCCACCGACAGGCCCTGGAACAGCCGCGCGACGAGTAACAGGAACGGGGCCAGCGCACCGATCTGCGCATACGTTGGCAGCACCGCGATCAGCAGCGAGCCGCCGCACATCATCAGCACCGAGATCATCATCGCCCTGCGCCGGCCGTGCTTGTCGGCAATGCGGCCGAACAGCCAGCCGCCGATCGGCCGCATCAGGAAGCCCGCCGCAAACACGCCTGCCGTGTTCAGCAATTGTGTCGTGCGGTCACCGCTGGGGAAGAAGGCGGGCGCAAAGTACAGCGCGCTGAACGCGTAGACGTAAAAGTCGAACCATTCGACGAGGTTGCCCGACGACGCGCCGACGATGGCAAAGATACGGCGACGTGTGTCGTGCGGGTCAACCGCGTGCGGGGTGGCAGTGCTATCCATGAGGGCGTCTCGGTGTGGTCGGTGTGGTCGGTGTGGTTATTCTGTGGGCAGCCTAAGCTGACCCTCAGAATTGTAGCGACATGTCGCAGGTTGTCGCGCCCGGAATTGCCCCGATGGGTGAGATGGTGTGTTGCGGCAGGTGTGCAGGAGGCGTGCTGAGGTCACGCAGAAACGGGTACGCCCAACACGCGTACCCGGTCGATTTCGCTCATCGTGCGCCCTGCCGCGCGTTGAACACCACGCGCAACCCGAGCGCCACCAGCGCCGCCGCCGCGCAGAACGCCATCAATCCAGTCCAGCGCGCGCTCGTCCACGCCAGGCTCGCGCCATATGCGCCCACCGACATGCCGATGAACAGCGCCGTCATGAACACCGCGTTGATACGGCTGCGCGCTTCGGGTGCCAATGCATAAATGATGGTCTGGTGCGATACCAGCGCAGCCTGCACGCCCACGTCAAAGACGAGCGTGCCGATCACGATGGCGATGAGCGATTGCGGGAACAGTGCCATCGCGGCAAACGTCACCGCCATGAGCAACGCACCACCCGCAGCGATGTGGCCGGGCGCAACGCGGCCCGACAATCGCCCGGCAATGCTCGCGCCCAGTGCGCCCGCTGCACCGGCCAGGCCAAGCAGGCCCGCTTGACCCGTCGACAGGCCGAGCGAACTCGTCAGGTGCAATGCCACGGTCGACCAGAAGCCCGAGAACGCAATGCCGATGAATGCCTGCGTGATGGCCGCCGCGCGCAGCCGCGGGTGCTGTGCGAACAGCGTGCCCAACGAACGCAGCAGCGTGAGGTACGGCTGCCTCATGGTTGCGGGCGGTGCCACACCAAAGTGGGCGGCGCGCACGGCAATCGCCAGCCCGACAATCGCTACCGCCGATACGCCAAACGCCGCGCGCCAGCCGAAATGGTCCGCCACGATGCCGCTGAACACGCGCGAGCTGACGATGCCGATCAACAGCCCCGTCATCACCGTGCCGATGTTGCGATTGCGGTTGTGGTCGGTGCTGATGGCCGCGGCGCTGGGCACGAAGTCCTGCGCGATGGTGGCCGACAGCCCCACCGCAAAGCCCGCTGCCGCAAGCAGTGGGAGGTTGGGCGCGAGGCAGCTGGCGATGAGCGCCAATGTGAGCAGCAGCGCCTTCCAGAGGATGACGATGCGGCGATCGTAGCGGTCGCCCAGCGGGCCGAAGAAAAAGATGCCGCTGGCGTAGCCCGCCGCCGTGAGCGTCGGCAACACGCCCAACGCGTGCGGCGCGATGGCGAGGTCGCGGCCGATGAGGCCCAGTAGCGGGTGGTTCAGGTAAATGCACGCCACGCTGATGCCCGCGCCGGCCGTGAGCAGGCGGATCAGCCCTCGGGTGTCAGGTGCGGCAGGTGCCATGGTGGTATTGGCAGGCGTTGGGGACGCAGGCGAGGTCGACATGGGAACCTCATGAGGAAATTGCTGCATCGCAGCGAAGCGGCGATGCTAACAACTTTCCTGGGGGCCTGCTGACGGCCAATAACCTTGCTGGTGGTGGTGTCAGGCGCGCTGGCCGGCGGGGGTGGAGGCCGAGGCGGGTGCCTCCTCCACGTCCTCGCTGTGGCCACCGTGCACGTCGTGACCGGCGTTGTCGATCCACAGGCGGGCGCGGTCCTCGCCCACGCGCGACAGCTCCATGCGGTATTCGTAGCGGTCGGGCCGGTAGAGGCCCTGCAGCAGTTGCACGGGGCGCCCGCTCATCTCGCGCACGATGCGCTGGACGGAGAGCAGCGGCGCGCCCACCGACACATCCAGATATTGCGCCGTCGCCACATCGGCCAAACGTGCCGACACCACCTGCGACGCACGATCGATCCGCACGCCCGAGCCCTCGATCAGCCGCAGCAGCGACTGGCTGGCCAGGCGTTCGAGCGTGAGCTTGCTCGTCACGTCCAGCGGCAGCCACGTCGTGATGAGCGCCATGGGCGTGTCTTCCAGGTGGCGCACGCGCACGAGTTTCTTGATCGGCGTGCCAGGCGCGATTTCTAGGCATTTGGCCTCGTCGGGCGGGGCCAGCACGTCTTCAAATTCGACGACGACGGCGGAGGTGCGCTCGCCCACGTCAATGATGTTCTGCAGCAGCGTCTGGGCACCGCCGCCCATCGTCACCGGGTCATCAGGCTTGACGACAAATGTGCCCATGCCGCGATGGCGGCGCACCAGACCTTCCTTGACGAGGTAGTCGAACACGCGCCGCATCGTGACCCGCGACGCGCCGAACTGGCGGGCCAGTTCGATCTCGCCCGGCATCGGGCCATCGCTGAACCGGCCCTCAAGAATCTGTTGGCGCAGGACGACGTAGATCTGGTGGTAGAGCGGTACCACGGCATCGGGCATGGCAGTCGGGGTTCCGGGCGTGAGCAGAGAGGTACAGGGCGAAATCAGGAGGGGCAACCATCAGCCGATGGCGGCAAGGCGCGGGATGTGTTGGAAAGCCGGGTCGAACGCGGCCGTTTGCCCATTCATCCCCGACGATAGGGGGTTATGCCGGGCCTGTAAAGTTGTGTGTTACCCGTTGGCCGGCGGCGTATCAGCGGCCGTGGCGGCACGATTTCCCCCCCGTCCATAACGCGGATTGCGCTCGCGCATCGAGTTCTTGGGCGCAACGGGCTCGCCCAGCGCATTGACCAGCGCGACGTGGATCGGGGTGCCGCTTTCGCGGTCGCGCAACAACATGGGACCTTCGCCGTCCGGCGTGAGGTAACGGTCGCCCCATTGCATGAGCGCGACGATGGCAGGCAGCAGGTCCACGCCCGCCCGTGTGAGCCGGTAGGCGTCGCGCACGCGGTCGCCCGGCTCCTGGTACGGCACGCGGCGCAGGATGCCGTACGTCACCAGCGCCTTGAGCCGCGACGACAGGATCGCCGACGAGCACCCCGTGCGGCGCAAAAACTCATCAAACCGCGTCACGCCCGAGAACGCCTCGCGCAGCACGAGCAGCGTCCATTTCTCGCCGACGATCGACACGGCGGCCGCGATCGAGCACGGCTCTTCCATCGACGTTACAAGCTCGGATGCCGCTGGGACGGGGAAAGGTTCCGGAATTCTCATGGCAAAAGCATAGTCAATTCTGACTTTACTTGCAAAAGTCAGGGTTTCTGCTAATCTAGCTTCAAATTAGAAAGTCAGGCGGTGATCCCGTGCTGGCATGCAATAACAACGATCCGTCGCGTGAGGAGATCCCCATGCTTTACACCATCCACCGTTACCCCGCCGAATGGATCGACCGCTGGACCATGCACGACGGCTCCATCGCCACCGTGCGCCCGATTCTGCCGCAAGACGCCCCGCTTGAGGCCGCTCTGGTCGAGGGGCTGTCGTCCGAGTCGCGCTATGCGCGCTTCCTGGTGGGCGGCGGCCGGCTGACCGACGAGATGCTCGCCGCCTATACACAGATCGATTACGTGAACCACATGGCGCTGGTCGTGAGCGTTGCGTGCCCTGATGGCACCGGCGAAGACCTGATCGCCGACGGCCGCTTCGTCGTGGAAGACGGCGTGGCCGAGTTCGCCATGCTGGTGGCCGACGCGTGGCAGGGCAAGGGCGTGGGGCGACGCCTGTTTGCCACGCTGGTTCGCGCGGCGCGGGTGTCCGGCGCGCGGGAAGTTTTCGGCGAGGTGTTGTCCATCAACCGCCGCATGATCAGCCTGGCGCGCGACGCGGGTTTCCGCGTGGCCAACGTGCCGGGCGACGCCACCGTCTGCACCGTGCGCCTGCCGCTGGCGCAGGCCGAAATGGCCCTCACACCGTTCGCCTTCGCCTGATATTCGTCTTTGCGCGCCTGCACGCGATGCAGGTTCGCTTACCGTGTGTCTCTTTCGCCGCCGATGGGCGGCTTCTTTTTTGCCTGAATCATCAAATTAAATGTTGCTCAGCGCAAAAAAACATCGCTTTTGTGCATGAGTGGATCCGCATAGACTCATTTGCGTGGCCCGGTGCGTTAGCGGCCCCCCCGCTGCGTGCCGGTGCTGCCC
>NZ_MCGB01000017.1 GCF_001699815.1 Ralstonia pickettii
TCTTTCCCGCGCGCCGAGCGGTTTGCTGCGCAGGCTTGTACGATTGCCTCGTCGATTCGCTTCAGGTTTTTTCGTGCCGTACATTCTTGCTCGCGGGGGCACGGTAGCCGTTGTGTCGCTTCCGTCCAATGAACATGTGGAGGGGCACGGCCGCAACAGCAGCAATGCCCAGAACAAGGTGCACAGTCTTCGTAAGACCACTCCAATCTTCGGGCCCGTAATACAGCCCATAAGCGGTGATGGTCAGCAACAAGAACACGATTCCCGTCAACGTACCGGTCACGAGGTTTCGGCGCGCAACCCACGCGAAGCGAATGTGTTGCGGCAGCATGGAACCCAAGAGAATCAGGCTGCAGAACGCAAAGGCGCCATGCAACTGCAGAATCTGGCGGACGATCGGTGCGTCCTCCCATTGAAGCAAATCGTGCAAAACCGTCCATATCAGCCCAGACACCGCTACCGCTAGCAATACGGCGAGAGCAACCCAATAGTGATACGGATGCAGACGAATGCCTGTCCCTTTCAGGGGATGTCGATGCGAGGATTGCGTCATGATGCAACAACGTGTGCGTGATAGCTTGATAGCGCGCGGACCGTGGCGGGCGCCGTCGTACCGGCAAGCATGGCGACCTTGGTCAGTGCGTCCGCCCAGATACAGCGGGGGGCAATGACGGTGACCGTTCGCTCTGCGCAAGGCGCTTCCATCGGCGCTTGTTGCGACCGGATGGATGCTGTACCAGGGGGCAGTCCGAAGCTTTCTGCGAAATAGTGACCGCTGGTGGCCACGGCCCCGTTGGTGAGCCGACCGAGTAGTTCTAGCCGACCGGGCGCGTTGGCACTGCGTACGTGGATGGGCTGTGCATGCTTGCCAAAGACGCGCAGATCCCCTCCAGCCGAAACGGCACCACTGCGGATGCCGTGGTGCCGTAAACTCAGGACGGCCATGTCGACGGCAAAGCCTTTGGCGATGCCACCGAGATCCAACCATAGTGCGCGCCGCTTACTAATGCGATTTTCATCGAGCATCACTACATCCGCAAACCGCACGTCGACTTCCGCCGTCGGCCCCGCTGGGCGGGGCAAAATTTTGTGTGCCACCAACATGCGGGCCACGGTGGGGTCGAACACGCCGCCGGTACGCTCGTGCATGCGCTGGGCCTCGCGCAGCACACGCATGGTCCAAGGGTGAACGCGGACCGCTTCGCCTACCGACGCCGCATGCAGACGTGACAAGTCGCTATCCGAGCGCTGGAAGCTCATCAACGCCTCGGCTTGCTCGATTACGGAGAACGCCGCTGCGATGGCGGTTTCTGCCAAGTGAGCGCAGTCCTGGGGATACACATCGTCAATGCGAACTTCAACGAAAGTCCCCAATAGCGGTTTGGAGCGACGAATCACATCTTGGCTAGTAAGAGGTCATACACAGCCAGCACCCGCTTGACTCCCTGGGTGATGTGTTTGCATGAGAGCGTCGCGCCACTGATGTTACGGATGTCTTTACCAAGCTGCACAGCATCCTGCGCGGTCTTACCAACAAACTGGGCACGCCAGTCGGCATTGCGCACCTCATAGCCATACGTTTCCTGGTACGTCAGGATATCGACGGCGCGCACGGCTCCCTTGGCGTCGAGCGCCACGGCATACGTGATTTTTTCATGCTTGCCCACCACGCGATCCACGATGAACCAGCCGCCAGTCGACACTTTCCAGACCCCCTTGTCATTGAATGGCTCGTGTACCCCGGAGCGCTCGTTCAATGTTTCGCGAATCTGGTCCGTAATCTGGAGAGGCACGGCCTGAAAACTCGCGCCAGGAAACATCTGCGCCTGAGCCTGTTGAACTGTCAGGTATTCCGTCGCTTGGACGGGCACGACCAGCACCGCAAGCGGCACTGCCGCCATGGGAGTCCACTTCATGTCTGTCTCCGTATCAATGGACGCGCTTCAAAATGGGAACCCCACCTTGACCATGAACTCGTTGCGCGCATGCTCGTCACCGAAGATACGGTTGCCTGCCACTACGTCCGCCTGGTCCTCGTTGTAGGTTTTGACTACGGGCAATTGGTGGCGCCACGCGGCCGTTACCCACCAGTGTTTGGTGGCGTAGTGCAAATTGGGGCCAAGAAACCACGCGGAGTGATCACGACGGTTATAGCGATACCCCTGGAATTCACGATGGTTGCGCGCCTCCATGCCCAGGCTCAGGTTGTCGGTCAAGCGATAGGACACGCCGGCGGTCAGATCAAGCATGGAAGCACGCTCAATATCACCCATGGCGGTTTTGTCGCGCTCATGGGCACCGAGAATATTGGCGGCAAAAATGAGCCGATCATCCAACCAGTTCTTCTGCAAGATGATGCGCCATTCGAGATCGCGCTCACGGGGCCCCAGTTCTGGCTCGATGTACAGTGCCAAGCCGATCGGATCAGTCACTGGGTTCATGAGTTGGTAGATCGCTTCGAGTGAAACAGTCTCGAAGCGAGTCTTGCGGTAACGCCCAGTCGGATCGTCATTGGGACCGAGATCTGTCAGCGGCCCACGCGTGGTGCCATCAAGACCATTCCGATTGGCGTTCACGTAGCTCCAGTTGAAATAGCCGGCCAATTGGAATTTGTCCGTCACGCCGTACTCGACTTCTTCGCGGTTGAGCAATCCGCTATAGGATCCTTGGGACTGGCCCCGCTGCAGGAAAGACTGGTGCTCGAATTCGAAGCGGCCTTTGGGCATAACGTCGGCCGTGTAAATCCACCCGAACGGCGATTCGCCGGCAAGCGCAGTTGTGGAACACAGCCAGGCAAGCGCCCCAGCAAGCCAAACCTTCCCCCAATGCGTGCTTTTTGTAGCACCTTGCATTTGACTCCCCTTCCGAAATAAGGAGATTGTAAGGGAGAATGAGAATTGTTCGCAATAGCCTCGTGAAGCGGCGAATGCTGGGATCAGAGTCGGGTCGCACGGAGTCGCAGCGCATTGGCGACCACCGATGCCGAACTCAAGCTCATCGCCAATGCGGCAATCATGGGTGATAACAGAAGTCCGGTAAAAGGATAGAGCACGCCGGCAGCCAATGGCACACCCAGTGCGTTGTAAAGGAAGGCGAAGCCGAGGTTTTGCTTCATGTTGGCAATCGTTGCCTCGGATAAGGCGCGGGCACGGGCAATGCCCCGCAGGTCGCCTTTCACGAGGGTAACCTGGGCGCTGTTCATCGCGACATCGGTACCGGTACCCATCGCAATACCCACGTCGGCTTTGGCGAGCGCCGGTGCATCATTGATGCCGTCGCCTGCCATCGCTACAACCAAGCCTCGTTCTTGAAGTGTGGCGACCAACGCCAGCTTATCCGCAGGCTTGACCTCGCCGCGAAACTCAACAATGCCAAGTTGTTTTGCGACGGATTGGGCGGTCACGTTTCCGTCGCCGGTAGCCATCACGATCCGAAGCCCATCGGCTCTGAGTTGGGTCAGGGCCTGCGGTGTTGTCGTCTTCACGCGATCGGAAACCGACAGCAGGCCAGCAAGGACCCCATCGACCGCCAGGTACATCACACTGGCGCCTCGGGCTCGCATGGCGTCTGCCTCGGTGGAGGCGGCATCGACAGCAACCGCGTGCGCCTGCATCAGCGAGGTGTTGCCGAGCGCCAGGCTTCGCCCAGCGACGTGTCCTCTCACGCCGATCCCTGACGCGGATTCAAAATCTTCCGGCCGCTCGAGCGCGAGCCCCTGTTCGCGCGCTTGCGCCACGATCGCAGCGGCCAAGGGGTGCTCACTACCTTGGTCCAGACTGGCCGCCAAGCGCAAGACGTCCATGTCGGAAAATCCATTGAGGCCAATGGCCCGATCGAATGAGGGGCGCCCTTCGGTCAACGTGCCTGTCTTGTCCACAATAAGCGTGTCGACCTTGCGCAGGTTCTCGATTGCTGCGGCATCCCGAAAAAGAATGCCGTGTTCGGCCCCTTTGCCGCTGGCCACCATGATGGACATGGGTGTGGCCAGCCCGAGCGCGCACGGGCACGCGATGATCAGCACAGCAACCGCGTTGATCAAGCCGTGGGCCCAGCTTGGCTGGGGGCCCCAGATCCCCCAGGCGACGAGCGTCATGACAGCGATGGCGACCACGCCGATGACGAAGACGCCTGCCACCTTGTCCGCCATTCGCTGCATCGGCGCCTTGGAGCGCTGCGCTTGCGCGACCATTTGCACGATCTGCGACAAAACGGTCTGCGCGCCCACTTTCTCGGACCGGACCACAAGCGCACCCGAGGTGTTCAGGGTTGCACCGATGACGTGGTCACCCGCGCGTTTGGAGACTGGAATCGGCTCACCGGTGATCATCGACTCGTCGAGCGCGCTCGCGCCCTCGACCACGACACCATCCACGGGCACCTTTTCACCGGGCCGCACACGCAGCAAATCGCCCACATGGACATGGGCAATCGGAACATCTTCTTCACTGCCGTCCGCGTCGATGCGCCTGGCTGTTTTGGGGGCAAGGCCCAGTAGGGACTTGATGGCGGCCGATGTCTGTGAGCGGGCCTTCAGCTCGAGCATTTGCCCCAGCAGGGTCAGCGAAATGATTACGGCTGCCGCTTCAAAATACACTTCCACCCGGCCGCTCGCCGCGAAGGTCGAGGGGAATACGTCCGGTGCGACTGTCGCGACTACGCTATAGAGATAGGCCGCGCTCGTCCCCAGCCCGATAAGCGTCCACATGTTCGGGCTGCGGTGCAAGAAGGATTGCACACAGCGCTCGAAGAATGGCAAGCCAGCCCAAAGCACGGCCGGCGTGGCAAGCACCAACTCGAGCCAGTTCTTCCATGCTGGATTTAGGGGAATGAGACGATATCCAGCCATGGCCAGCACAAAGACCATCGCGGTCAATGGCAAGCTTATCCAGAAGCGTCGCCGGAAATCCATGAGCTCCGCATTCTCTTCCTCCTCCCCCGCCGGCATGATCGGCTCCAGCGTCATGCCGCATTTAGGACACGTGCCGGGATGATCCTGGCGGATCTCAGGATGCATTGGACAGGTGTAAATCGTGGACGCGGATGCCGGTGGTGAAACACTTGCCTCGTCGCCCGGGACAGCCCGCGGCGCGCCTGCCGAGTGAGCATGGTGACCATGCACATTGCAGTGGTGTGCGTGGGGTTGCGTGGGCTCATTGTGGTCGTGCGCCGTATCGGCGCTTTGTCGCGGGGAGGCGGCTTCTCTGTGGCTGTGCTGGCGGCTCATGCTCGGCATCCTGTTGGAAAAAACTGGCACGTGGCAGTGTCGTGGTCAGCATAGCGATCAACCACCCCGAGGACAACGGTCCGCAATGACGGTATCAATGGATTCACAAGGGACGTGCTTCTGTGGCCACGAGCTTGGTCTGCGGTGCAGGTCCATGCGAATTCCGGGCACGTCTCATGCTGAACGACTGTCTCATGCTGAACGACTCCCCGGGGATTGCTATGGAGGTCCTCCTCGCGTTCGTGACGCAGGGGCACAACCTTCCAACGGGAGCAAGGATCGTGGGCGACAACACTTCAATCGACTTGGCGCTGCGGCGCAAATTTCTACGCCAAATGGCTGGGGCGGGCTTGGCGGCAACGGGGGCCGGTATCGGCACGCCTGCTTCGGGGCTGCAAAGCCAGGATCGTTCAACTGACCTGTCCGGAACCGAATTCGCTCTGACAATTGGGCGCACACCCGTCAATTTCACGGGGCATTTACGGTACGCGCTTACGGTAAACGGATCAATTCCTGCGCCCATCCTGCGTTGGAAACAAGGTTCCGAGGTAACGCTGCGGGTCACCAACACACTGGCCACGCAAACTTCGATCCACTGGCATGGCATCCTCGTTCCGTTTGCCATGGATGGCGTGCCTGGCGTGTCCTTTCCCGGCATTCCTGCTCACCAGACCTTCGTCTACAAATTCAAGGTCCGACAGGCCGGTACATACTGGTACCACAGCCACACCCGCTTTCAGGAGCAACTCGGCCTCTATGGCCCATTGGTGATCGAGCCACAAAGGCCGGCCCCCATACCTAGCGACAGGGACTACGTCGTTATGCTGAGTGATTGGACTGACGAAGATCCTGAAAACGTCTTCCTTCACTTGAAGCAGTCGAGTGATTTTTACAATTTCCAATTACCGACGGTCACTGATTTTGTGGCCGACGTCAGGGCGGCGGGCCTCTCAAAAGCACTGGCTCGACGGCGTATGTGGAACCAGATGCGCATGAATCCCACGGACCTCGCCGATGTCTCTGCTGCAACCTACTGCTACTTGGTCAATGGCGCCACACCCTTCACTAACTGGACAGCTATCGCGGAGGCAGGCGAATACGTACGTTTGCGCTTCATCAATGGATCGGCCACCACAACGTTTGATGTTCGCATCCCGGGCCTGACCATGCGAGTTTGTGCGGCGGACGGACAAGATGTCGAACCCGTGAACGTCGACGAGTTTCGGATTGGTGTAGCGGAGACCTACGATGTGTTGGTGCAGATGCCCCGGAATGAGGCATACACCATATTTGCACAGGCGATGGACCGCAGCGGATATGCACGTGCCACCCTCGCGCCGAAGCACGGCATGCGGGCCGCGATTCCTATTATGGACCCCAAAACCTGGCTGACCATGGCTGACATGGGCATGGACATGAACATGAACGGAATGTCTATGACCAGCGGGCCACCCAATGAAACGATGGAAACTCAGGACAACGGCATCCATTCCCCCCTCGGCCACTCTATGCAGGCGGGGGGCGAAACCGCGGCCGACGCCATGCCAGGCATGCGACTGCAGTCCGGCGATGAAGGCATGGCCGGCATGAAACCCTCCATGTCGATGTCCCACGATGGTAAGCCCGAGCATTCCCACCCAATGACGATGCTGGGTATGCACGGCGGCCCCGAAGTCGACATGCGGTCGATGAACCCTTCCAAGTCGCTCGCAGACCCTGGGCCGAGATTGCGCCAAAATGGCCGGAGGGTTTTGACCTACGCAGACTTGCGAACGCTGGGCCAGCCCTATGACGATCGGCCTCCGGGCCGCGAGATCGTGTTGCATCTGACCGGCAACATGCGACGGTTCATCTGGGGATTCGATGGCAAAAGGTTCTCGGAGGCCGAGCCGATCCGTCTGTACTACGGCGAACGGC
Source organism: Ralstonia pickettii (assembly GCF_001699815.1). Classification (GTDB taxonomy): domain Bacteria; phylum Pseudomonadota; class Gammaproteobacteria; order Burkholderiales; family Burkholderiaceae; genus Ralstonia; species Ralstonia thomasii. Next base: position 7,142 of record NZ_MCGB01000017.1, read on the forward strand.
TGCGGATCACTCTCGTTAATGACACCATGATGAATCACCCTATGCACCTGCACGGGATGTTCAGCGAGCTTGAAAACACGGAGCGTCAAGCGCTCGTCCGTAAGCACACCATCAACGTTCAACCATCCAAGCAGATCAGTTTCCTCGTAACTGCGGATGCCCCGGGCCAGTGGGCATTTCATTGTCATCTGCTGTACCACATGGAAGCCGGTATGTTCCGCAAGGTGGTTGTGGCCTGACCCTTGGACAAAGGAGCGCGTCATGTTGCCAGGAGTGAAGGGACGGCTGCGTTTGGTTGCCGCAGCCTTATTGCTCACCGTGCGGCTTGCAGGCGCCCACACGTCTGAGGCGCCCACGCCAGGCATGCCGCAGACGCCACACGGCACACCGTCTCAGGCCCATGGGCAAGAAGCGCAGGTACTTGCAACACAAAAGCCCGACTTACCTTCCCAAGAGGAAGGCGTCAATGTGATCACCCCCAGTGACGAACCCCGCGTGCCAATGCAGAATCCCAGCCGAGGCATCGCCGTGCCGGGCGACACCATGGTCGACAACG
>NZ_MCGB01000018.1 GCF_001699815.1 Ralstonia pickettii
GTGAAGGGACGGCTGCGTTTGGTTGCCGCAGCCTTATTGCTCACCGTGCGGCTTGCAGGCGCCCACACGTCTGAGGCGCCCACGCCAGGCATGCCGCAGACGCCACACGGCACACCGTCTCAGGCCCATGGGCAAGAAGCGCAGGTACTTGCAACACAAAAGCCCGACTTACCTTCCCAAGAGGAAGGCGTCAATGTGATCACCCCCAGTGACGAACCCCGCGTGCCAATGCAGAATCCCAGCCGAGGCATCGCCGTGCCGGGCGACACCATGGTCGACAACGATGTCTATCATCAGTTTCTGCTCGATCGGCTCGAGACGGTACGCACTCGCGACGCGACGGGATGGGCATGGGACATGCAAGGCTGGTTCGGTAAGGATCTTGACCGACTATGGTTGAAGACCGAGGGCGAGCGACTGTTCGGTCAAACCGCAGACGCCAAAGTTGAAGCGTTGTGGGGTCATGCATTTGCCACATTTTGGGATTGGCAGGCAGGCGTTCGCCGCGACTTCGGTGGTGGACCAACACGTACGTGGGCTGCCTTTGGAGTGCAAGGGCTCGCGCCATACTGGTTCGATGTCGAAGCGACCCTGTACGTCAGTAATGGCGGGCGTCTTGCGGCCCGTGTGCGTGCTACCTACGATGTCCGCCTCTCGCAGCGAAGTGCCCTCACTCCCGAAATCGAAGCCAACGTCTACTCGAAGACCGACCAGGCGCGCGAGATTGGCCGCGGGCTGGCCGATGTTCGCCTCGGCTTGCGACTGCGATACGAACTTCGGCGCGACTTCGCTCCGTACATTGGCGTGGTTTGGAGCAGGAAACTGGGAAGGAGCGCAGAGTTTGCGCGAGCGGCGGGGCAAGACGCCGTAAACAAGCAGATCGTGGCTGGAATACGATGGTGGTTTTGAACCAGGAGCCTGTCAGGCTGCGCTCTGGGCGCTTTGCTATATAGCTCAGCATCGCGGTTTCCCGATCGCGCCGTCGGCATGAACGTCTTACCAAGACGTAATTTGCGGGTCATCGAAGCGAGAGGATTGCCTCTCTAGAATGCTTGACATCAGTCACGTTCCAGGAGAAAACGATGAATCGCAATCGACTTGTTCCGCTCATGCTCGCAGTCCTCTTCGCAGGCAGTTCGGCGGCATGGGCCTCAGACAAATTCCGTGGCGACGGCGGGGACAATTGGATCGAACATGTGCGGCAAAGCCCGTCAGCAACTCAACCGGATGTGAACAGGACGGCGTTGCTCTTCGGCTCGCCCGCGCCAGTGTCGCTGGCTGCACGCACTTTGACAGTTAAGCCAGGAATGAAATACATCAACGTCGAATCCGGTGAAACCGTCGCTTTTTCGGCGGGGACTGGGACGCAAGCATGGACGTTCATCGAAGCAATGCAGAGTACTTCGGTCGATTTGGGCGTTCTGCTGCCGGATGTGCCCGACGCTAAGGGTGTGCGCGTCATCATTGCGCGCAGCAAGTGGCTCACAGGCAGTTAGGACTTTCGTTCGTTCACTTCGGTCCCGTTACGACTCACTCGGTCGTGCGGGGCTGGTGTCGCTGCGCCGCCTCCCCCGTCCCCAAGCGATCAGGGCGGCAACCTGGATTGCTGTATTGATGAATTGCAGTGCAATCAAGGCAAATTGCTTGGTCTCCAAGTAGACGAACACCAGTCCGATGTTACCGGCGATCCAAGCGAGATAGCCGCGCGGATCCTTCCTCGCAATAAGGAGCTGACCGGTCAAGCCGGCCAGGATGACGAAGAGTTGCAGTGCGTTCACGGTAAGCACCCGGTGAACCCGTCTTGCCAGCTAGGTGGCGCTGGGCGTCCAGCGATGCGGGAGCAGTTCGGCGATGTCGGCCGCCTTGTGGGTCGGCAGTCGCGTGAGGACGTCTTTCAGATAGGCGTAGGGATCGTGCCCGTTGAGCTTGGCCGATTGGATCAGGCTCATGACGGCAGCCGCGCGTTGACCGGCGCGCAGTGAGCCTGCAAACAACCAATTGGAGCGACCCAGGGCAACCGGCCGGATCTGTCGCTCGACGTGGTTGTTGTCGATGGGCACCGTCGGGTCGTCGAGGTAACGCACGAGAGCCGGCCACCGCTTGAGGCTGTAGTCAATGGCCCGCGCGATCGCCGAGCCGTCTGGGACGCGGCGTCGCTGTTCCTCGAGCCAGGCGTGCAGCCGCTCTAGAATCGGGCCAGCCCTTTGTTGCCGCGCTGCCAGGCGCTGGTCTGGCTCAGCATCCCGCACTTGCGCCTCGATCTCGTACAAGCTCACCATGTAGCGCAGTGCCTGGCCCGCCAATTCGCTCTTGTGCTTGTCGTGCAGTTCAAAGAACTTGCGCCGCGAATGGGCCATGCAACCGATCTCAGTGACGCCACCGTCGAAGCTGGCCTTGTAGCCGGCGAAGTCATCACATACCAGCTTGCCTTGCCACTGCCCCAGGAACGCGCGAGCGTGCTCGCCGCTGCGGCTGGGCGCAAACTGGTAAATCACCGCGCGCATCTTCTCGAACTCGCTCGGCGCATAGGCCCACAGGTAGGCGCGGTGCGTCTTGCCATTGCCGGGCGCGAGCATCTGCACTGGCGTTTCGTCGGCGTGCAGAACACCGTGGCTCAGAACCTCTTCTTGCAGGGCGTCCACCAGCGGTTGCAGACGCACGCCACAGATGCCCACCCACGCGCCCAGTGTCGATTGCGGGATGGCCAGACCGGCGCGCGCATAGATGCGCTCCTGCCGATACAGGGGAAGGTGGTCGCCGAACTTGGACACCAGCGTATGTGCCAGCAGTCCGGCCGTCGGGATGCCTTTGTCGATGACGTGGGGTGGCACCGGCGTCTGCACCAGCGTCTCACACTGATCGCACACCCATTTGCCGCGGATGTGACGCTCCACGGTGAACGTGCCCGGCGTGTAGTCCAGCTTCTCGCTGATGTCTTCGCCAATGCGCTTGAGCGCACACCCACAGGTGCAGGTCTCTGCGTCCGGCTCGTGGTGGATGTCGGTGCGCGGCAACTGCGGCGGCAATGCCTGGCGCTTGGGCTTGCTCTTGGCTTCAGATTTGGACGACGGCAGGAGCGCTTCCAGTTCGGTCTCAATCGCCTCGAGGTCTGCGTCAATGGCTTCGTCCAGCAGACTCGCCTGTTCAGATGTCAGTTGCTCGCTGCGCTTGCCGAACTTCCAGCGCTTGTGGATGGCCAGCTCGTGTGTGAGCTGGTCGATCTTGGCTTGCCGGTACCGCAACTCCCGGTCCTTCTCGCCGACCTGGGCCATCAACTGCGCAGCCAGTGTGCGCAGTTCGTCCGGGCTCAGGGCATCGAGGTTGGTGGGTAGGTTCATGCGGCGAGTCTGCCAGAACCCCAAGTCCTCTGGAAGGAAGCCAGTTTACGGCTTTGGGGGTATTACACGACCGTGATCGCGTGGTCGTGGGTGAGCGTCTGCCAAGGCAGCCCCGTCACCAGCGCACGCAATTGCTCGGGATTGAGCGCCGTGGCGATCGCCTGGTCGCCGTTCGTCCAGATGAAGCGCCCCTTGTTGAGGCGCCGCGCGGCCAGCCAGATGCCGAAGCCGTCGTAGACCAGCACCTTCATGCGCGTCGAACTCTTATTGGCAAACAGGTAGGCGTGGTGGGGGCGTGCCGCGCCGAACACCTTGACGACCCGCGCGAGGATCGTTTCGGTACCGGCGCGCATGTCCAGCGGCTCCACGGCCAACCAGATCGCGTCCACCCGAATCAACGCAACCACCCTTGCAGCCACTGGGCGCACTGCGCTGCGGCCGATCCCGGCCAGCGAAGACTGATCGTCGTCGCGCCACGGCGGACTTCGATCTGGATGTCCGGCACGGCAGTGGTCGGCTCGCCGATCCGCAACGGGATGAACTCGCCTTGCGGCACCCTCATCAACTCGCGGTCCTCAGGCGCGCCATTCTTTGCTTCCTGCTCGGCGACCCAGCGCCGCAGCAGATTCGCATTGAGGCGATGGTGCAGGGCTATCGCCGCGATCGAAACACCCGGCTGCATGCACTCCTGCACTGCCTTGGCCTTGAACTCGGCGCTATGCCGACGTCGGCGCCGTATTGGCGCGCTCTCTTCGATAGTGTCCACGTGTCCACCTAGAACTAGATGGACACGATGCTCCTTGCTACGCGGGTCCCCTTCAAGACGGGTTCACCGGGTGCTTACCGTTCACGGTAAATCCGGTCGTTGCGGTCAGGCTCGCTAGATTGCTTGAGGAAGCCGACACGCATTCTGCTGAACAATGGCAGATTGCATGCCCCTTTTCTGGCTTTTGGGCAGCAAATGACGCCAGCTTGGCTGGCGTACCAGCGGGCGAGATACTTACTGCGCTGCCGCGCTTACCACCACAGTCATCGGCGTCCACGCTTCCATCGCCAGCTCCCTTGTTTCGCCTGCATCCAAGACCAAATTGATCGGTTGCGTTCCCGGCAGGGTCTTAACGCTGCTAGCATCCTTGACGTCCAGACGTAGGGCTACAGAAGCACTTCCCCGGTTGACCAGCCGCATGATGTAGCGTTGCTGATAGGAAAGTACTTTGGTCAGAATGACGCCACGCGGCGCAGATACGTCAAACTCCTCCGCATTTGTGGGAAAGGGTTGTGTACCCCCCAAGATTACGACGGGGTTGTGGGCGTCGAATCCGTGCTCAAGATGCAGGACGAAGCCTTTGGCCACCGTCGGAAAGCTGGCAGCCACGGCCAACACCGATATCAAAGCGTTTTTTTTCATGCAATAGTCTCCTAGTGGGCGGGACCTTGAGCGCGTCGTACCCGCACAGCCAAATGCCTGAGTTGGCGTGAAAGAGGGTTAGCTGAGCTAAAGTCGAAAGTGGTGTACGGGGGAGTTGAGGCGGGAAGTTGAAGGCGGTGGAGGTTTCAGCTGAGAATCTGATTGTCGAAGTCGGAAACCAGCAAAAAATCAAACCATCCACCATGAGCAAGGATACGGAAAAAGCAGTCGTCGGTCTATCGGGAGTCGGGCTTGGACTTGACGAATTGGTTCGTCACGGGGCGCGGCAAGTGATTCAACAAGCGATCGAAGCGGAGTTGGCGGAGCTGATGGAGCGGTTCGCGAACGTCAAGACGTTACACGG
>NZ_MCGB01000019.1 GCF_001699815.1 Ralstonia pickettii
GTTGCGCACCACGGCGCGTTGCCCGTGTAACGTCTTGACGTTCGCGAACCGCTCCATCAGCTCCGCCAACTCCGCTTCGATCGCTTGTTGAATCACTTGCCGCGCCCCGTGACGAACCAATTCGTCAAGTCCAAGCCCGACTCCCGATAGACCGACGACTGCTTTTTCCGTATCCTTGCTCATGGTGGATGGTTTGATTTTTTGCTGGTTTCCGACTTCGACAATCAGATTCTCAGCTGAAACCTCCACCGCCTTCAACTTCCCGCCTCAACTCCCCCGTACACCACTTTCGACTTTAGCTCCGCGATGATGATCAAGTCCCGCTGTCGCACCGCCATGTCGCCAGCCGGCGACAACAGCACGGCGTTGCTACAGCCTGCAAGGGTCACCAACAAGGCAATTGCTGCACCTCGCCAAAGCGACCTTCCCGTAATTCCAAGGGGTGTCACTACTGCATTGAAGCGTGGCATGGGTCTCGGAAGTGGCGTTTGGTTAACGTCGCGCTGGGATGGCCCAACGATCTTTCGACTTGTCGTTGCAGTTTAGGCGCTATTCTGGTCTTGTGATGACGGACTTTTGATCGCCGTACGACATCCCCTCCCCCGAATCCCGATGGAGACTCAACGATGGCAAGTCTGACCCACCAGCATCGCGCGTCGCCCACCGCACCGCCCGCCCCGGGACACCATGAAGTTGCCCCGGCAGAGATTGCCATAGGCGTCGTGATCGGGCGCGCGTCGGAGTACTTCGATTTTTTCGTCTACGGCATCGCGTCGGTGCTGGTGTTCCCTTCGGTCTACTTTCCGTTTGCCAGTGAATTGGCCGGTCTGCTGTTCAGCTTCACGGTCTTCTCGTTCGCCTTTATCGGGCGCCCGTTCGGCACGGCGCTGTTCATGCGCATCCAGCGCCGATGGGGGCGCAGTACCAAGCTGACGGCATCGTTGTTCCTGCTCGGCACAGCTACGGTGGGCATTGCGTTCTTGCCGTCGTACGCATCGATCGGCCATTCGGCAATCTATCTGCTGGCGCTCTTCCGCTTCATGCAGGGCATCGCGTTTGGCGGCTCGTGGGATGGCCTGCCGTCGCTGCTGGCCTTGAACGCGCCCGAAAACAAGCGCGGCTGGTACGCCATGGTGGGGCAACTGGGCGCGCCCACCGGCTTCATCATTGCCGGAGCGCTGTTCCTCTTCCTCTATACCAGCCTGACGTTTCAGGAATTCATCGAATGGGGCTGGCGCTATCCGTTCTACGTCGCCTTTGCCATCAACGTGGTGGCGCTGTTTGCGCGGCTGCGGCTGGTGGTCACGCACGAATACACGCAACTGCTTGAGGAAGAAGAGCTGGAACCGATCAGCACCCTGCAGATGGTCAACGCGCAGGGGTTCAACATCTTCCTGGGGGCCTTTGCCGCGCTGGCCAGCTATGCGCTGTTCCACCTGGTCACCGTGTTTCCGCTGTCATGGGTGTCGCTGCGCAAGACACAGAGCGTGCCTGCCGTGCTGACCGTCCAGATCATCGGCGCTGCGATTGCGTTCGTGGGTACGCTGGTTTCCGGCCTGATTGCAGACCGGTTTGGTCGACGCACCACCTTGGCGGCCATGGCCGTGCTGATTGGCATCTTCAGCCTGGCCGCACCTTGGCTGCTCGATGGCGGTGTTGCGGGCCAGGACATTTTCATCCTGGTCGGCTTCGGTCTGCTGGGGCTGTCCTATGGCCAGGCGGCCGGCGTGGTGACGTCCAACTTTGAGAGCCGATTCCGCTATACCGGTGCCGCCCTGACGACCGATTTCGGCTGGCTGTTCGGTGCGGCATTCGCACCGCTCGTGGCGCTAGGCTTGTCGTCGCTGTTCGGACTTGGCGCGGTCAGCCTGTACCTGCTCTCAGGGGTGGTTGGGACGCTGGTGGCGCTGCGGATCAATAAGGCGCTTGGGACACCGGATTCCTAATGCCGTTGCCCGGGAAGCTCCGTAGGCACGCGAACTGCTAGGAACCCGCAGTGCGCAAGAGCGCTTTTTCAAAGGAGCAGACCATGAACAAGGATCAAGTGAAAGGTACTGTCGAGAAGATGAAGGGCAAGGTCAACGAGGCCCTGGGCAAAGCGACCAATAATCCTGCACGCGAGCTGAAGGGCGACCTCCAGCAGGCCGGCGGCCAAGCGCGCAAGGACGCGGGAGACGTCAAGGAAGCAGCGAAGGACATTGCAAAGAAGTCCCGCTGATTGGCGCGCGCATGGCTTCGGCACCGCGGTGCTGACGCGCATGGCCTAGAAGGGGGGCGACCGGGCGGTCGCCCTTTTTTTCGCCCATAGCGGAGCAGGCATGCTGCCATCGCAACGTGCAGCGGCCCAGAGTCGCGCTCAAGAAACGGTTTGCCCGATGGCCAGAAGATTGCCTTCATTGTCTCGGAACCACGCCCCCTTTTCCGCCGCCCCAGCCTTGGACGGGTAATTTCCTTCAATGCGTGCAACGCTGTTGACGGTCTTCAGCCCAGGAAGGCCGTATTCCTCAAACGTCACCCCGCGCTGCCGCAGCTCGCGAACTGTCGCCTCGATGTCAGAGACTTCCCTGCCCATTTGCGTATGGGCCCGGAGGCACCTCCGGCGGACTGGAACAGCGTGAAATAGCCATTCCCGCATTTGTAACGCAGACCGCCGGGCCGCTCCTCAACCAGCTCAAGACCCAGCTTCGACTGCCGCGCGCGTGCGAGATCCTGCGCCGGAATCAGGGTTGATACGTCGCCGGCGAGCGGGGGTGATAGCCGCCGGTGGTTTTCCATTCGCGTCGACAACTCTGCTCGATGACACCGATGGCCTCGTTACGTCAAGTTGCGCAGGCAGGACGTGCGCTCGCACATCGCGCGAATCACACCAATCGCGCAGTCGCTCGACGGTGAAGTCTTAATCGTCGACGTGGTCGCCAAAGACGACGATCTCCGCCCCCCCCTTCACGGGCGACTAGTCGGCCACCGTGCGGGCGGTGCCCTGGCGGGCATCCAGGATGGCAACCATTCTTGCGGAGGTCGTCGTCATGGCATCTTCAATCAGTCTGGTTTGCTCGCTTCAGAATGCTCCGGACAGCAGATAACCTGCATTCGGAACCTTGGCCTTCAGCCCAAGCGTCTTCAGCATCTGGTAGACCGTAGAAGTCGCCGCCGAGAACACAGGCCGATCGAGCCGGTCTTCGACCACCTGAATTGATGGCAGCGACGGCATCTGCACGCATGCCGACAGCACGACCGCATCGGCGCCGCTGATGTTGAGGCGATCCGCATGGCCGACAAGGTTTGCCGGATCGAGCCGACCCACGGCAAGATTGTCCGACACTTCCAGGCTGATTGAATCGGTGACTTCGATACCGGAATCCTCGATGTAGTCGATCACCGTTTGCGTGAGCGGCTTCATGTATGGCGTGATGATTGCTACCTTCGTGTAGCCCTGTACATGGATGGCGTCTATCAGGGCACCGGCGGAACTGAGCACAGGCGTAGGGGCATTGTTCTGCTCGGTAATCCTGGCCAGACGTTCCTGCGAAACACGGTGATAGCCACGGCCCTGGCTCATGATGGCGACCAGGCAAGCATATGCCATGACATCGCAGCGGGCATCACTCAATTCAAGCGCGCAGCGGTCGCTTGCCACGTCCATGTTTTTCAGTTCCTCTGGCGTGACATGCATCATGCGCATGCGGGCTGAGTGGAACGTGAAACGTTCATCGGGAAACTCGGCGTAGCGGGAGGTCAGCATCGCCGGGATTTCGGTCTCCATCGTGGTATTGGAGCTGGGGACAATTTGCCCAATGCGGAAATTCTTCATGATCAGAGGCTTCCTTCGAGAAGAGATTAGTTGTCGCTGGTGAGACGCACGCCCTTGGTTTCCTGAAGCAGGAACACCATGGCCGAAGCAATGAGGTAGGACACCGATGCCAGCGAAATCGTCGCAGTGAATCCGATCAGCGGTATCAGGATCGGCACCAGCTTGATACCGAGGATGGCGCCCACGCGGCCAAAGTTGAAACAGAAGCCTGCCGCCGTGGAACGAATGCTGGTGGGGAACAGTTCGGAATACCAGGCGCCGAAGCCGCTGAAGTAGCCGGTAAAGAAACCGAGCAGTGCCGCAAGGACGCCAATGGCGACGATGTTGCGGGTTGTGAATGCTAGTTTTCCGTCCGTCAGTGGCATCAATGTCGCGCCGTATGCGAACACCGGCACCATGATCGCCATGCCCAGGAAGAACAGCGCAAACGACTTGCGGCGACCAATCAATTCGGCAAGCTGGCCGTAGACGAGATAGCCTATCGTGGCACCGATGCCGGTCCAAATCAGGAACACCGGAGCCTGGTCCACACGCACATGCAGGATGCTCTGCAGATAGGTCGGGGTAAAGGTCGTGATGATCCAGTACCCGTACATGCCGAAGATCGAAATCGACAGGCCCAGCAGGGTCATCTTCAGGTAGGCGGGGCGGAAGATCTCGAACAGGCTCGACTTCTTCGCGTGTTTCGCCTTGTAGGTTCGGTTAGCAAGCCAGACCGGCGACTCCTTCACGAACAGCAGGATGAATACAAACGTGACGTATGCAGGAATCGATGCGTAGATGAAGAGCTTGCGCCAGGAATCGGGGTTCGAGGGGTCGAGTAGCGTCCATGCGAAGCATGCCGCCAGGAGTCCGCCGCCTGACCAACCGGTTTGCATGAACGCGATGGCCTTGGCGCGGCCCTCCGGGGCCCAGATCTCAGACACCAGTGCCGATGCAGCGGACCACAGGCCACCCACGGCCACACCGACGCAGAATCGGTAGACATTCAGCTCGAGCACGCTCGATGCGAAGCCACACAGCAGCGTTCCGGTGCCATAGATGAACACGGACGCGAGAATGGTCTTCTTGCGTCCGATCCGGTCCGCGATATTGCCGAGAAACAGCCCACCGATCCCTGTTGCGAGCAGAAACCATGCGACAGTGGAGACGACATCCCTCAGGCCAACGGAAAAGGTATTCGCAATCGCAAGCATCACGAAACCGAAGATGGTCGCGTCCAGCGCATCGAACAGCCATGCAGCCCAGGAACCACCGAGCGTCACATAGCGCTGTACGGTAGACGAAAGAGCAGGCTGCCGGAACGCCCCGGTGCTTGCCGCGTCTGGCGATGAGTTGATAGTCAATTTGGTCTCCGTTCGTTATTGCCAGGTCTTGTCCGCTTGTGGGAAGAGGCCGACAGATCTTCGAGCTTGCGGCTACACTTGCGTCACGCGACTAACTCTGGGCGGATGAATGTTAGAAGCCCAACCAATGTTGGTACATCAATCATTCGCGAGCTCACCATCGCAGATTGCGATGGTGCTTCAGCAGCCAGGGCCACTGGATCACGCACGCCAATGAAACTGGATCCGCAATCACTTCGCCTGTTTATCAGCGTGCTTGAGGAAGGCACCATTGCGGCTGCCTCGCAGCGCGAACACATTGCCGCGGCCGCCGTGAGTCGCCGGCTCAGCGAGCTGGAGTCGCTTCTGGGATCGCAACTCCTGATTCGCAGCAATAAGGGCATCGAACCTACCGAAGCCGGAACGGCGCTGATGTACATGGCGCGCGGTGTCCTGAACGACCTCAGCGGCATCGTCTCGGAGATGCGGGAGTACTCGCATGGCAAGCGGGGATCGGTTCGCCTGCTCGCCAATATTTCCGCGATTACCCAGTTTTTGCCCGCACTCCTGAAATCGTTCATGGAAAAGCACCCGAATATCCGGGTGACCCTTGAACAGATGGAGAGCCTCGCGATCACGCGGAGCGTCGCCGAAAGCCGTGCCGATATTGGGCTCTTTACGCGCATGCCGCATGAGGCCAGCGTCGAGATCCACCCCTTTCGCACCGACGAACTCGTGGTCTTGCTTCAAGCGGATCACCCGCTTGCGGACCGCGCCAGCGTTTGCTTCGATGAAGTACTTGATTTCGACGTTGTGTCCCTGCACGGCGGGACACACCTGCACTACCAGATGCTGCAGGCCGCAAACGAATCCGGCCGCACATTCTCGCCGCGGATGGAGGTATCCAGTTACGATGCGCTCTGTTTAATGGTGCAGACCGGCATGGGCATCGGCATATTGCCAAAGGGCAGTACCAGCGCGTATAGCATGCCGGAAATGAAGATCCTGCGTCTGGACGAACCGTGGGCCCAGCGAGAACTATCGATGTGCGTGCGCAACGTGGAAACACTGACACCGGCGGCACGGCTCCTGTTCGATCACCTTCAGCGCGAGCAATCTGCTGAAATACCGGCAGTGAATGGCACCGCGGCGACGTCCTCCTAGATGAAGCCGCCGTGCAAGCTGTCCGGTCAATGGCGTGCGCGCCTTTCAAAGACCCGAAGACCAGTCAACCAACCCACACACCCTTCTCCAGACTGTTCGCATTCGGCCTAGACCGCACCGTGCCGCCGCCCGCACACCCGCAGACCTCGCCAGCCTCCACCCCGCTGGCGTCGAGCGCGCTGCAACTGCTCAACAAACACCTCTACCAGGCCGACCGCTACACCGGCATGCTCATCGTCCTGCAGCACGACGACGCCAAAGAGCCCGCCGTCATCTCCTCCGGCACCTATCGGCACGAGCGCGCCCGCGCGCTGACTGATTTTGCGCGGGCGTCGGTGCAGATTTCGGAGTTGATTGAGGCGGGGGTGTAGACGCCAAACTGCGGGACGCATCGCTGGAGGCTTCGGCCATGCGATGCGGCGGTCAGAGTGGGACTTAAAGCAGGCGAGCGCGTGTGCTAAAGACAGCCAGCCAAGCTTTACACGGCCACCTTGCGTTTGCGGCGTCCGACCGCGATGTGTACCCACAGGGCGACACACGACAAAAGACCCGCAGACCAGTGAAGATACTCTGCACTTTGGCGCAACAACTGGCCATTCACGTAGTACAACGCATAGCCCGTGACGACCAGCATCAATGCGAGGGAGCCGAGCAACGCTCCTGCTAAGCGATTACGTTTTCGCATCCATGCGTTACGGATATGCGGCGCCCACAGCATTCCAAACAGGTAAAGCACTGCCATGGCGGCCGCGCCGTGCAGCTTCATGCTCCAAGCGAGCGCCAGCGTTCCGCCTTCGCTGCCGTCGTCTAGAAAATGCAGGACCAGCCAGGCGAGCCCCGTAACCAGCAGGGCAGCAAATACCCCATAGACCAGCCAGCGCCGTCGCGGACTAAGGCGAAAAGCGCTTTCGCGCAGATGGAGGGAGAAGCGTGGTGGAACGGACATGGAGTACTGTCGGCCGGCTAAGCTCGCGAGTATACGACCACAGCCCCGCCGTACCGTCTCAACAGCGGATGCGCTGCATCGCCAGTGGCAAGCACGACTTTGGTCAGCGCGTCGGCCAGCATGCAGGTGGGTGCCTGCACCGTTGCACCGGCAAGCGGTGGCAGCAACCTGCCGCGAGCATCGCGGATGCGGGATGCACTTTCGGCGACTGCGCCAAAACCGGCAGCCGTCGAACTCGCCAGTGCCGCGTTGTCGAGCAGCACAGACGTTGCAACACGGGCAGCGTTTTGCGGGTCACGCACCTGCACCGACATCGGCCAGGCGCCGTGGTGGCGCAAGTCGCCGCCGGCATTGACGATCGCGCGCTCGACCGCGAAGGTGCGCAACACCTCGATCGCACAATCCACCGCAAAACCCTTGGCGATGCCTCCAAGATCCATGTATGCGCAGGTTTCTTTGACGACGATGTCACCGTCGAAGGAAATGGGAAACCGCCTGTCTGCGAGCAAGTCGAGGGGGCCGACACGGCAATCGAATGCGCGCTCCGACACGATATGCAGTTCAGCCGCAAGGCGCAGAACGGCAAGGGTCCGAGTATCTGCAATGAGCCTCTCACCCGGCGCCGCGCGATTGATGGCCTGCAGTTCACTGTCCTTCGCATGAAAAGTGAGCAATGCGTGCACAGCGGCCATCTCGTCGAACGCGGCCGCCACGGCGGCTTCCGCCTCCGGCCCTTCAGCCTGCACGTCGACCAGGGTGCCGAGCAACGGGCGCGCGCGCCGGCAAGTCGCGCGCATCAGCGCTGGACGAGCGCCAACTGCGCCATCACCGCAATGCGCCGGATGCCATCGGTGAGATGCGTGCACGACAACGTTGCTCCGCTGATGTTGTTGATGTCATCGCCCACACGCAGCGCCGACTTGGCCGACTTGCCCAGAAACTGTGCGCGCCACGGCTTGTTGCGGACTTCGTAGCCGTGGCTTTCTCGGTAGGTAAGGATTTCCACGCCACTGATCTCGCCGGCGGTGTTCAGGGCCACGGCGTAGTTGATGAGCTCGAATTTGCCGATGACGGCGTCGGTCACGAAGTAGCCGAGCGTCTTATCACCTTGCTTGGCTTGCCATGCGCGCCACGCACCCGGCTTGGCCGGGCCGCCCGCACGCTCGGCCAACTGCTTGAGCTGGTCGGCTGAGAGCGTGAGCGACACCGGCTCAAAGCCTGTGGCGCCGGGAAACATTGCCTTCTGGGCCTCGGCAGCGGACAGGTAGTCCGCCGCAAACGCCTTGGTGACAATCATGCCCGGCGCCCCCACGGCGGCGGCACAGACAAGAACAATGGGCACTGGCTGGTAACGCATGGCTTGCACCTCCTTGGATTTGCCGCTCCCGCGGCTTAGAACGACACGCCCAGGCCCAGATCCACACGCGAGAAATCGCGGTTCTGCTTGAAGCGCTGGTAGTCCACCTTGAAGACCACGTTCGGGTTCAGATAGAAGTTCGCGCCGATGGTGTACACGGTGTCCGACAGCGAGGGCCAACCGGCAGGCATCGTGAAGCCCGGAGCCAGACCTTCGTACTTCTCGGCCATGTTGTAGCGTTCATAGCGGACGAACGGCGCGAAGCGGTAGTCGCCCTTCTGCCACAGGTTGTAGGCCGCCTGTGCATACCAGCCGTAGAACGCCGCCGGCATCGGGTTGGCGGCACCCGGGTTCAGCTGATTGGCGGCAGCGGTGTTGCTGAACGTACCGCGTGCATACAGGGCAGACAGATCCCACTTGCCCGGTGTCCAGCGCGCGTGCGCTTCGTACAGCGTGGCGCGCTGTTCAGGCAGCACGGCTTCCGTGCTCGACCGGCTGCTCTTGCCCGTGAAGACCGAGCCGCCCAGCGTTACGCCCGAAATACCGGTGTAGTTCAGCGCCACATACTGCGACAGGTTCTTGGCGTTGGCCAGCCCCAGTTCCTGGTGCGAGGTCTGCATCGGGGCGATGGCGTTGTTCTGCATCTCCAGCGCGGACTTAAACAGCGGGTTCTCCGGGTTGAAGTTCCACTTGGCCAGGTCCAGCCCGGTAGTCAGACCCACATTCCAGTTCAGGCCGAAATCGGTATCGCCGTACAGCGAGAGACCGCCCTCACGCCACGTGCTCGGGATGATCAGCGTCTCGACAAAGTTGCGATGCACGCCGTAGTAGTTGGTCGGCTCATGGTTGCGGTTGATGAACCCCGCTGGGATCAGGAACAGGCCTGCATTCAGGCCGATCTTGTCGGTCAGCTTGTGGTCGATGTAGAACTGCTCGACTTCGAATTCACCCGAGTCGGTGGCCGACGTGATGGCGTGCTCGATCTCGAATTCGGAGTTGAAGCGCGTCTTGTCGTCGAACTTGTAGCCGATACCGAACACTGCGCGCGCGAGGTCGAACTTGGTGTCTTCGGAACGGCGCGTCGGGCGGCTGTAGTTGGCTTCGCCGTAGCCCCACAGCGTGAGGTTGTCCAGCGGCGACGGCCTGGTCGAGGCGAGCTGTGCCGTCTGCACGGTCTGCTGCACGTCTTGCAGGGCCGCGGTTTGCTGTGCCTGTGCCTTCGCCTGCGTCTGCTGCTGCGTGGCGAGCGTCGCGTTCTGCGCCTTCACCTCTTTCAGTTCGGCCTTGAGCGCTTCAATCTGCGCGGCCATGGCGTCGAGTTTCTGTTCGAGTTGCGCGGTGGTGGCGGCATTGGCTGCGCCGGCCCCCATCAGCGCAATGGCGGCGGCTACCGACAAGGCGGTTCGTTTCATGCTGTGACGCTCCCTGGTCTTGAAATTTTGAATTGGCTTACTTGCTTGTTGCCGTCTTGCTCTGCGTGGCTCCGCTGGCAGAGACGGTCTGGATACGGGCGGCACCCACGCTGGCTGCGGTGGAACTGCATTGCGCTGGCACGCGATAGGCCGACGGGTTGGCCGGATCAAATCCGTCGGTGAGCGTGCACAGGAAATGCACGAGATCGCTCATCTCCTGGTTCGTCAGCGACGGCGCGGTGCCGGGGTTGTATGGCACTTCGGCCACGTTCACGTTGGCATCGAAGGCGGCCGGCAGATCGTTGTATGGCACATCGGGTGTGCCGTCGGCCTTGACGTACCAGCGGCCGGGGTCGGTATCGCGCGTGATGTACCACGCCACCACCTGATCCAGCGTCTGGAACACGCCGTTGTGGAAATACGGTGGCGTCAGCGCGATGTTGCGTAGCGTCGGCACTTTGAACTTGCCGCATGTCGAGCCACCTACGCGGAAGTCGGTACGCAGCGGCCCACAGATGCCGAGGTCGTAATAGCTGTAGTTCGGATTGCCCAGCGCCAGGCCGTTCTTCGGCACGTACGGCAGCGTGGTGCCTTCCTGGTTGGCGGCGATGCTCCAGTTGCGCGGAATACCGACGTTGTCGTACGTGAAATCGGTAAACAACGCCGGCGTGCTGCCCTTGCCTGTGGAGATATGGCAAGCGTTGCAGTTGCCCTTGGTCGGGTTGTTGAACAGCAGCAGGCCGCGCGTCTCGGCATCCGTCAGGTTTGTCTTGCCGGCGAGGTAGGCGTCGAACTTGCTGTCGAAGGTGTGGAAGCTCGGGTCTTCAGATTGGAAGGCCGCCAGCGCGCGGCCGATGCTCTGCATGGCGTTCGCGCTGTCCTGGATGCCGGCGGGGGTGAACACGGCCTTGAACTGTTCTAGGTAAGGGCGCGTCAACAGCGTTTTGAAAACATCGTCGGCCGAGAGGTTGGCCATCTCAAACGCGTTGGTGAACGGCTGCTGTGCCTGGTCCGCTAGCGACGCAGACCGGCCATCGCGGAAGAAACCGCCGGAAGCCTTGCCGGTACTGTCGATCTTGAAGTTGGGCGTGAACGAAGCGTAATTTAGCGACGGCGTGTTTCGCAGGCCGGGCAAATCGGAATTCGGCCCGCCGATCGATACGGCCAGATTGTTCGGATCAGTGAAACCGCGCGCCGGGTCATGGCACGACGCGCAAGACTGTTTGCCCGAGGCCGAGAGCGTCTGATCGAAAAAGATTTGCTTGCCGACCTGCGCCATGGGCGACAGGCCATCTGTTGCCGCGGGGGAAGACGTGCTAGCGCTATCTCCGCCACCGCCGCATCCCGACACCAGCGCGGCGGACGCCGCAGCCGACAGCACCAAGCGAGCCGCACGCCACAGTCGGGCTTGTGCGCTGCTTCCTCCACATTTCTCTGCTTTCATTTCCCTGACGCGGCAAGCTCTTTAGCCTACTAAGGCGGCTCAATTAATGGTAATAGGAACAATTCGCGTTCGCATTCTATGCGAATGTCCAAAGGAAATCACCTGCATTTTTTCGAGAGGTCTCCCGCGCGCGCCGACGCACGTTCGTTTCGTGGGCGCCGCCCGCCTTGCACCCACAATTTGGGCCTCACTGGCACCTGTGGAACGCAAACTCCGGCCGCAGCAAGCGCCCCTCCCTCCCCTGCAGATACCTCAGTTTCTCCGCATCCCACTGGCCACAAGCGCCACGATGTCAATGGCGGTGAGCACGTCGTTTTGGCTGATCGTCATTCTTTGCGGCCTCCCATCCAGCGTTAGGCCGCCTGCTGCAACCACGCGCAGCAGCGCGCCCCAACCCGTTTGCTCTGCCATTCATGCGCCCACTGCCCAGCGCGCGGGGTGGCTCTGCGCCCTCCATGGACAGGCGAGCGCAGGCGGCGAGGCTGCAGCCTTGCTGAAGGATTGTTGGTTCATGGCGTGGAAATGAAAAAGCCCGCCGGGTGGCGGGCTGTTTGGATGCGGCCGCAATTGCGAACGCGCGGGGTCTCGTTACTTGGGCTGCGCCGGAATGACCAGGTTGGTCGCCTTGGCCGCCTTCTTGGCTTTGCTCTGCCCGGCTTTGGCCTTGCCACTGTCAGGCAGGCACACCTATGCGTTGACGATGCTCTCTGCCGGCGAACACCCCATGTGGGTCGCAAAGCAGATGGGCCACGCGGACTGGACGATGATCGCGCGCGTCTACGGCCGGTGGATGCCGAGGCCGGTTCCAGGGCGGTGGAAAAGTTCGCCGGAAATGCTGGCAAATCGGACGCCAAACTGGCAAAAAGCGGCTGGATTTTCGCCAACCCGAAAAATTAAACCGTTGATTTTAAAGGGATTTTTGGTGCGAGGGAGGGGACTCGAACCCCTACACCATTGCTGGCGTCAGGACCTAAACCTGGTGCGTCTACCAATTTCGCCACCCTCGCCGGATGGATCGCGGCGCCCCTGAGCAGGGGCGCCGGAAAGGAAGCCCGCGATTATATCGCAGTCGTTCGGGGGTTTCCATCCCTACCCGATTTGACGTGGTGTAGGGGGGCGACTCCCCCTCCCTCGCACCGGCTGCCGGGGCGCAAACGTCAGACCGTCGGGGCGGCCGCTTGCGCATCGGGCCGCTTAACGCGGAACCACGCCGCATACAGCGCCGGCAGGAACAGCAACGTCAAGACCGTGGCGATGATCAGGCCACCCATGATGGCGGCGGCCATCGGGCCCCAGAACACGCTGCGCGACAGCGGAATCATTGCCAGCACCGCCGCCGCCGCAGTCAGGATGATCGGCCGGAAACGACGCACGGCCGCCTCGACGATGGCATTCCACGTCGGCACGCCGGCCGCCACATCCTGCTCGATCTGGTCCACCAGAATGACCGAGTTGCGGATGATCATCCCGATCAGCGCAGTAATGCCAAGTTGCGCGACAAAGCCCATCGGGGCGCGCAGCAGCAGCAACGTGGCTGCCGCGCCAATCAACCCCAGCGGCCCGGTCAGGAACACCATCACCGAGCGCGAGAAGCTGTGCAGCTGCAGCATCAGCAGCGTGAAGATGATGAAAATGCACAGCGGCATCTGCGCAGCGATGGACGCACCCGCGTTGGCACTCTCCTCTTCCGCACCGGCAATCTTGATCTGATAGTCCGGCGGCAAGTCCGCGCGAATCTTGTCGAGCAACGGGTTGATCTGCGCGGTCACGGTCGGGCCCTGCACGCCGTCCACCACGTCGGATTGCACGGTGATGCCGTAGTCGCGGTTCTCACGCCAGATCACGCCGGGTTCCCACGCAAAACCAACTCGCGCCACCTGCGTCAGCGGCACCGTGCGGCCACTGCTGGTCGGGACTTGCACGCGCTGCAGCGCGTCGAGCGTGTTGCGCTCGTCTTCCTGCGGACGCATCACGATGTCGAGCAGCTTATCGCCGTCGCGGTATTGTGCGATGGGCGCGCCGGACATCACCGTCTGCGTGACCTGCGAGATGGAACCGGTCGACACACCCAGCGCACGCGCCTTGTCCTGGTCGATGTCCAGGCGCAGCACCTTGACGTTCTCGTTCCAGTTGTCGTTCACGCCGACGGTGTTCGGATTGGCGCTCATGATGGCCTTGACCTGATCGGCAATCTTGCGCACCCCGCCAATGTCCGGGCCCATCACGCGGAACTGCACCGGATACGGCACTGGCGGCCCGTTCGGCAGCAGTTTCACGCGGCCGCGCAACTGCGGGAATTGCGACTTGAGCAACCCGATGACGTGTTGCCGAACTCCCTCGCGCGCCTCCAGCGAAGTGGGCATCACGATGGCCTGCGCCACGTTGGTCTGCGGAAGGATCTGGTCCAGCGGCAGGTAGAAGCGCGGCGCGCCGGAGCCGATGAACAGCGTCACGCTGTCGACGTTCTGCTCCTTGCGCATCAGGGCTTCAAAGCGTTTGGCTTCGGTTTCGGTCTGGTTGAAGCTGGAGCCTTCGGGCAACCACAGCTCGACCATCAGCTCTGGGCGGCTGGAATCGGGGAAGAACTGCTTCTCGACATACTTGAAGCCGAACACGCCAAGCCCAAACGCCACCAGCGTGATGACGATCACCGTCTTGCGGTACTCCACGCACCAGTTCACCCAGCCGCGGAATCGGTTGTAGAACGGCGTGTCGAACAGCTCGTGGTGCACACCGCCATCCACATGTGATTGGGTCCGCAGCAGCAGGAAGCCCAGATACGGCACAAACACCACCGCTGCAAACCACGACAGCACCAGCGCCAATGCCGTCACCGCAAAGATGCCGAACGTGTATTCGCCCACCGTCGAACGCGCCAGCCCCACGGGCAGGAACCCCGTGGCAGTGATGAGCGTGCCGGTCAGCATCGGCATGGCGGTCGAGGTGTATGCGAAGGTGGCGGCCTCCATCTTGGAGAAGCCCTCTTCCAGCTTGCGCACCATCATTTCGACCGCGATGATCGCGTCGTCCACCAGCAGACCCAGCGCGATGATCAGCGCACCGAGCGAAATCTTGTGCAGGCCGATGTCGAAGATGTTCATGAACAGGAACGTCACCGCCAGCACCAGCGGGATCGTCAGGCCCACCACCAGCCCCGGCCACACATCAATGCGCAGCTTGGGCTTGGTGTGCAAGCCGAGCGAGAGAAAGCTCACGCCCAGCACAATCACCACCGCCTCGATCAGCACGTGCACGAACTCGCCCACCGAACTCTGCACCGATTTCGGCTGGTTCTGCACCTGCTGCATCTCGATGCCCATCGGCAGCTTGGCGCGGATCTTGTCAACCGTGGCACGCAAGTCCTTGCCGAGCTGGATGATGTCGCCGCCCTTGGTCATCGAGATGCCCAGGCCGATCACCTCCTTGCCGTTGAAGCGCATCTTGGCGTGCGGCGGGTCCACGTAGCCGTGCTTGACCGTGGCGATGTCGCCGAGGCGGATATTGGTCGTGCCGCCGGGGCCGCGCAGCGTCAGGTTCTCCAGATCGCGGATGTCCGAGAACTGGCCTGACAGGCGAATCTGCACGTTGTCGGTCGGCGTCACCAGCACGCCGCTGGGGCCGATGTTGTTCTGCTGGCCGATCTGCGTGGCGATGCTGTTGATGTCGAGCCCCATCTGCGACAGCTTCGCCTGCTGGAACTCGATGTAGATCTTTTCGTCCTGGTCGCCGAGCAATTCGACCTTGGCGACGTTGCGCACGCGCAGCAATTGCTGGCGGATCGCATCGGCGTAGTCGTTGAGCTGGCGGTAGGTGAAGCCATCGGCGGACAGCGCATAGATCGAGCCATACACGTCGCCGAAATCATCATTGAAGTACGGCCCGCGCACGCCTTGCGGCAAGGTCGGCGCGATATCGCCCACTTTCTTGCGCACCGTGTACCAAAGCTGCTGCGTTTCCTTGGCGGGCGACGTGTCGGCCAGTTGGAAGGTGACGAGCGTTTCGCCGGGCTTGGAGTAGCTGCGGATCTTCCAGGCGTACGGCACTTCCTGCAGCGCCTTCTCGATCTTGTCGGTCACCTGGCGCGACATCTGCTCGGCCGTGGCGCCGGGCCAGAAGGCCTGCACAACCATCGCCCGGAAGGTGAAGGGCGGATCTTCATCCTGCCCCAGCTTGGAATACGCAAAGATGCCGCCGAGCAACAGCGCCACCAGCAAGAAGCGCGTGAGCGGTTGATGTTCAAGCGCCCAGCGTGACAGGTTGAAACGGGAATGTTCCATACGCGCGAAGGTTGGCGTGTTGGGGCGGGAGCCGGATGCGGCTTACCGGCGCGGCGTGATGGCGGACTGCGCCGACGGCTGATCGGCTGGCGCCATCGGCATCACCTTCTGGCCTGCCTTGAGCAAGTGCACGCCAGCGGTCACGATCGTCTGGCCGGGCTGCAGGCCGCTCGTCACCAGTAGCACGTTGTCGCGCGGCGCGCCCACCGTCACCGGCACGGGCTTCACCGTTTGCGATGCGGCGTCGTACAGCCAGACCACGTTTTTGCCTTGATCCTGGAGCAGCGCGCTCATCGGCACCCGCACGCCCATGCCGCCGCTATCGCCACCGCCGCCGGGCCGCACAAAGGTGGCCGCTGCGGTCATGCCAAGCTTGAGTTCCGGCGGTGGATTCGGTACCGAAATCTTGACGGTGTACGTGCGTGTGACCGGGTCGGCTGCCGGCGCAATCTCGCGCACCTTGGCCGGAATGCTGCGCGACTGATCGGCCCACAGCTTCACGCTCACCTCGGGCGATTTGCGCAGCGTGTCCACCTGATCCTCGGGAATGCCGACCACGACTTCCTTCTCTGCCGTTTGCGCCACGCGCACCACCGGTTGGCCTGCGGACACCACCTGTCCGACTTCGGCGTCGACGCCCGTCACCACGCCATCGGCGTCGGCTTCGAGCGTGGCATAGCCGGCTTGATTCACCTGGTTGCGATAGCCAGCTCCGGCCTGCTCGTAGCGGGCTTGCGCGGCGTCATAGTTGGCTTGATGGCGTTGCTGCTCAGCCGCGCTGATGAAACCCTTGGCGAACAGTTCGGAATAGCGCTTGAGGTCAGCCGCGGCCAGATCGCGATCAGTCTTGGCCGCCGATAACTGCGCCTGGGCCGATTGCTGGGCGAGGGCCAGATCCGTGGGGTCCAACCTCGCCAGCACCTGGCCTTTCTTGACCGTGGCACCGACGTCCACCAGCCGGGCAACGATCTTGCCGGGCACGCGGAAGCCCAGGCGAGATTCAATGCGCGGGCGTACGTCGCCGGAGAATTCCGCTGTGCCGGCGCCCTGCTCGCTGGTCACTGTCATGGTCCGCACCGGGCGCACCACGGGCGCCTTGGGTGCCTCCTTGCTGCAGCCGGCCAGTAGCGCCGCGCCGGCCAGCAAAGCCGCCGATGCCGCTGTCGGCAATGAACGCCGGCGCGGCCGAGATCGCGTGTCGGAGAAACCGGTGAAGTCGGAATGCGGGTACGGCAAACGCAACGCTGGCATGACACGCTCTCAGTAAATAACTGACCGGTCAGTAATATACCCACGGCAATGCGCAGGGTCAACGACACGGCCGCGTCTGATTGACTTTTCTTGGCAGATGCCCAGGCAAGGCTTCACGGCATGCTGCACCGCAACGCGCTGTAGAATGGCCGCCCTGCTTCAAACCTCACCAGAACGGCCTCCCCGTGACCCCCGACAATTACTGCGCCGACAAAGCGGCACCGCCCGGCAGCGACGTGTACTACAGCGTATTGTTTCTGGCGCCCGAACGCCGCCGCGCGACCATCGCGCTGGAAGCCGTGCGCCGTGAGCTGGAAGACGCCGTACGCGACGCGAGCGATCCGGCGGTCGTGCAATCGAAGCTGCAGTGGTGGCGGCAGGAGCTTGCGCGGCTGTTCGAGGGCCGCCCTGAGCACCCCGCGGCGAAGGCATTGCAGCCGCATCTGGCCCGCTACGATATAGGCGCCGTGCATCTGGGCGAATTATTGGCCGGCGTAGAGGCTGACGCCATGCAAAACCGCTATCTGGATTGGCCCAACCTGCGCCGCCACGGCGATCAGGTGGCGGGCGTGGCAGGCCGGCTGACGGCTCGCATTGCCGGACAGACGCATGCGCGCACGCTGGAATTCGCGCGGCTGATGGCACTCGCCGAGCAGCTCGTTCATTTCGTCAGGAACCTGGGCGAAGACGTGCGCCATAACCGCGTCTACATCCCCGTGGACGAGCTGCAGCGGTTCAACGTACCCGCCGCCGATCTGTTCAATCGCCGGTATGCAGAGGGCTTTAAGCCGTTGATGGCATTTCAGGCCGAGCGTGCCCGCGCGACCTACAAGGAAGCACTTGCCGCGCTGCCGGCAGAAGATCGCCGCGCGCAGCGTTCAGCGCTGATTCGCGGCGTGCTGGCCATGCGCCTGATCGACGAGGTGGAAGCCGACGGCTTCCAGGTGCTCACGCAGCGTACGGACCTGACGCCGCTGCGCAAGCTCTGGCTGGCCTGGAAGACGCAGATCCGCGGTTGATCAGGCTTTGATCAGATCCAGCGGCGCAAACCGCCCTGCCAGCACCGGCTGCGAATCCATCCCCCACCAG
Source organism: Ralstonia pickettii (assembly GCF_001699815.1). Lineage (GTDB taxonomy): Bacteria > Pseudomonadota > Gammaproteobacteria > Burkholderiales > Burkholderiaceae > Ralstonia > Ralstonia thomasii. Next base: position 18,077 of record NZ_MCGB01000019.1, read on the forward strand.
CGCTCCAGCACCGTGGCATAAAGCGAGCGGAAATCGACCGACGGGTCGAGATTGCCGCCGCCGTCCAGGCGTTCCAGCACCGGCCCCTGCCCGGCCAGCCCGCCCTTGACGCGGCCACCGGCCACGAAATGCGCGGCAGCCGTGCCGTGATCCGTACCGTTGTTCATGTTTTCGCGCGGGCGGCGGCCAAACTCCGAATACGTGACGATCAGCGTGTCGTTCCAGCGGCCCAACTCGGTCAACGCGCTCTTGAGCGAAGCGATGCCCTCGCCCAACTGCCGCAGCAGGTTCGCCTGCGTGCCTTGCTGATTGGTATGCGTATCAAAGCTACCGAGCGACAGGCACACCACGGCGACGTCCGCACCGCCACGGCCCGGTGCTGCCACCACCTGCATCGCCGCCTTGATCGAGTTACCGAACCCGCCGTCCGGAAAATGCGTCTGGAACGCGAACTTGCCGGACTTCGGACGCAGTCCGTCGGCCGCCTTGACGATATCAGCCTCGACCTTCAGCACGTGCGCGAGTGTGGCGTTGCCCATCGCGTGCGAAGGCATCGCCAGCTTGGCTTCGTTGAGGAACGCATCGGGATTGGCGAGCGCTACGGCACGTGCGCCGCCGTCGAGCGGGCCAAGATCGGCGCTGCCAATGATTACGCCATCTGCACCGAACGATGGCGGCACCGGCTGTGCGGCAAACGCACGCGTCAACCAGCCTTCGCGCAGGTATTGGTCGGAGCGCGACGCCGTGTCCCAGATCTCGATCGAGCGGAAGTGCGAAAGATTCGGCTGCGGATATGACAGCCCCTGCACCACCGACAATTCCCCCGCCTGCCACAGCGGCATCATCGCCTGCAAAGACGGATGCAGGCCGTAGCGGTCATCCAGTTGCAGCACCTGCTCCCGCTTGATGGCGATGCGCGGGCGCAGCGCATAGTACTGTGCGCTCGTGTAGGGCACCACGGTGTTCAGCCCGTCATTGCCGCCCTTGAGTTCGATGAGGATGAGCAGGTTGCCGTAGCCCTTGCGCTTGTCTTGCCCTTGCGCAAAGACAATCCCCGGCACCGCGCCACCCATGCCGAGCATGGCGCCGGCCTTCAGAAAATTGCGACGTTCCATGATGTGTGCTCCTGCGGCGGTGGCGTTACTTCAACTGGTAAGCCGGGTCCATCATCAGCGTGCGCAGGTACGCCGTACCGGCCAGCTTGACGGGAATCGGCGCAGTCGGCTCGATGGGCAACACGGCACGCTGGATCGAAATGCGCGGCGCCAGTTGCGGCGGATCATCGCCATCCGCTCCGAACTGCGCCAGCCACTTGGCCGAGTTGAACGACACCATCGTCTGCGACTGCGCAAGCTTGAAGCGCCCCTCCTGCCCCATGCCCTTGAGCGCCTGGCCCAGGCCCTGCACGGTGCCACCCTGCTTCAGGTCTTCGCGCATTGCGGCCATCATCATGCCCGGCTTCTGCTGTTGCGCCTGTTGCGTGCCGGGCGGCGGCTTCATCTCGGTCGAGCGGAACAATTGGTCGAGAAACTGCTTGCGCCCCAGCAGCGTGGTTGAGTTGATCCACGCATCGCCGCCGGGCCAGCCCTTCACGTTCGGCGGGGCCAGTAGGTTCTGCCCCAGCTGCGCAGACTTGATGGCAAACGGCGTCGGGTCGGTGTACTGCACGTTGAACTGCTTGAGCGTGCCGACAATCATTTCCACCGGGGACTTCACGAGCGTCGCGTGCGATTGCGGCGCCCAGAACGCCGGCGTCAGGAACACCCCGCGCAACGCCACCTTGATGTCATAGCCACTTGCCCGGAACGCATCGGCCACGCGCAGCGCCTGGGCCGCGTCCACGTCAGGCGAAACAAACTCGCGCCAGAGCTTGGTGACGATGAAGTTTGCCGTCTCTGGGCGAGACAGCAGGATGTCGAGCATCTGGTCGCCGTCGTAATCGCCGCTCTGGCCAAACACAGTCTTCACGCCCGTGTCGTGTATCTGCGGCCGCCAGATGTAGGTGAAATCGTGCTCGCGGTCGATGCTCCAGCCTGTGTAGGTGCGCGCGGCTTCCTTGATGTCCTGTTCGGTGTAATGGCCTTCACCCAGCGTGAAAAGCTCCATCACCTCGCGCGCGAAATTCTCATTCGGCTTGCCCTTGCGGCTCTCGGCGCCATCCAGATAGATCAGCATCGCCGGGTCTTTGCCGATGGCGTGCAGCATCGTGCCGAAGTTGCCCACCGCGTTCTGGCGCAGCAGCACGTTCTGCCGATACATCAATTGCGCGAACGGCACCTTCTGCGAACTGGAAACGAAATGGTTGTGCCAGAACAGCGTCATGCGCTCTGTCAGCGGCGACGGCGTCTTGATCATCTCGCCCATCCACCAGGCACGCAATTCCAGCTCGTGCGCGGCATTCTTCTGGCGCGCCGTCTTGCGGGCGTCTTCGTCGGGTAGCTTGTTGTAGGGGACGATCGGCTCGTTCACCCACGCTGGGGGCGCTTGCGTGGCAACGGTGCCCGTCTGGGCAAGGACGCGGTCGACGGCTTCGCGGTGTGTGAGTCCGGCGTAGGCGTCGAGTTCGCTCTCGGAAGGCGCAAAGCCGATGCGGGCGAGGAAATAGCGTGCATCGTCGCGGTCCAGGCGCTGCTCGTCGGCGGCTGGCGCCTTGGCTTGCGCGGTGTGGCGATGCGGCTTGTCCTGCGTTGCCGCATGCGCGGTCTGCAGTGAAAGCGCGCCGGCGGCTGCCAGCGCCAAGAAGATCGTGGTGCTACGGATTCGCATGTCGGCCCCCCGAAACGACCCTACTGCTTTGCCGGGGCAGCGACTCGTGCGCCGTTCCTCGGCCCCCTACCTAGCCGCCACGGTGGTAGATATCCCGCGTGACGTCATAGATGTTCTGACGCAATTGCTTGCGTTCCTCGGGAGACAGCTTGCGTTGCGCAGACCCACGATCGGCATTCTCTCCACGGCGGTTCTCCATCGCTGCGGCGCGGCGGCTGCGTTCCTCGCCACCTCGGCCGTGCGCCGAACCCTGCCCGCCCTTTTTCTCCTGCGCGCCGGTCTGCATTGCATGTCCGCCGCCGAAAAAACCGCCGAATCCGCCAAAGCCACCGCGTTCACTGCGCGCGTGCGCCTGCGAGCCGGCCGCACAGAGGGCAAGAACACAGGTCAACAGCGCCGCGCGCCGCCGAAACATCACCGAGCGATTCGAAAAAGGAAGTTGAGAAGCCACGTCTTTGTTGCTGGAAACCGATGCGCCATGCATCATTGCGCGACAATCGATAACAGGCAACCGCATTGCACGCCAGTCCCCTCCGCAGGGGGAAACAGACCCCAAACCGTTGCGAGGAACTGCCAAGGCAGTGTAGCTGCGCGTCCTACAGACTGTTCGCGCGACTCGGTAAATAATGTAACCGTCTGTTTCAATTGGGCTTTTACTGCCTCCTGTTGTCGATTGGGCCCATGTTTTTGTCGTTACCATTAGCGCCATGGAAA
>NZ_MCGB01000020.1 GCF_001699815.1 Ralstonia pickettii
ATTTCCATCGAATTCAGTGGCGGCCTGGAGGCGGCCAACGGCGTGGTGTCCGGCTACTCGGGCTGCAATCGCTTCTCGGGGCCGTATGAGAAGCTCGCCTCGGGCATGCGCTTCGGCAACCTGGTGTCGACGCGCATGGCGTGCGACCCGGCGCGTACGGAGCTGGAGACAGCGTTCCTGGAGGCGCTCAAATCGCCCTTGGCGACCGTCGGTATGCAGCCTTCGGCCAGCGGCACGCAGGGCCGCCAGGTTATCTGGAAAACGACCAGCGGCGCGCTGCTGCAGTTTGCCGAGCGCCCGCTGCCGCCGCGCGGCCAGACACATTGATCAGCGTTTGGCCGATTTGCCCGTTGGTTTCGCCGATTCAAGTTTGGTGCTTGCCGGCGGCAACGCAGTGATATCGCTCGAACCGTTGGCCGTGAGCAGCGTGTTCACCTGGATCACGTCTCCCTCAGTCAACGAGCCGGCTGCAGACTTCAGCCGCAGCCCGTTGACGATGGTGTCATAACGCGCGCGTGCCAGATCGCGCCGCGCCTGAAACAGCTGCGCCTGCGAATTCAGCACGTCGGTGCCGATGCGCACGCCCACACCGTAGGCGAGCTGGTTGGAGTCGTACGCTGTACGTGCCGACAGCTCGGCCGCTTCCAGTGCCTTGACCTGCGCCAATCCGGCAATCACGCCGATATAGGCTTGCCGTGCGCCTTGTTCGGCAGAGCGCCGGGCAAATTCAAGATCGTTTGCGGCCTTGGTTTCCAGCGCGATGTTTTCACGCACGCGCGACTGGATCGCACCGCCTGCAAAGATCGGGATCGACACCTGCACGCCAATCTGTGAACTGTCGAAGCGCGCGCCGCCGGGCAGCGACGGCAGGTATTGGTTGCCGCTGGCATTGGTGTGGCCGGTCTGCGCCACGAGGTCGACCGAAGGCAGATGGCCCGCGGTGGCCTTCTTCAGATCGCGCTCTGCACTTTGCAGGTTGTATTGCGCCAGTGCCACCTGCAGGTTGCTGCTGCGCGCCTGTTCCACCCAGGGTTCTGCTGAAGCCGGTTCCGGCTGGGGGATCGTGACGCCCGTGCGCACGCCGGCCAGCGTGCCAACGGGCTCCCCGATGATCTGCTTGAGCGCCGATTGCTTGATCTCAAAGTCGCTGCGTGCTGCGATGACGCTGGCGTCGATCGCGTCGCGGCGGGCCTGTGCGTCGTTCGCGTCGGTGATGTTGGCGTTGCCGACGTCGAAGTTGCGGCGAGCCTGTTCGTACTGCTGCTGGATCGCATCGCGCTGCGCGGTGGCGAGCTGCAGCGTGTCCTGCGCGTTGAGCACGTCAAAGTAGGCCCGCGCCGTGCGTGTGATGAGGTCGAGCTGCGCCTGCGCGAGCGAAGCCTCGGCGGCCTGCGCGGCAATCTCGCCTTGCTTGTAGGTTTCCCAGCGGTCCCAGCGGAAGAGCGGCTGCGACAGTGACAGCGTCCAGCCCGTCGAAGAGAACGTCTTGTTGAATTCGGCCGGAGCGGTTTGATCGAAGATGATGCGCGTGGAGCTCCAGGCGCCGCCGATCTGCGGTAGCAAACCAGCGCGGCCTTGCGTGAGCTTCTCGCGTTGCGCCAGCGACTGCGCGCGCGCCGATGCGAATTGCGGATCGTTGGCCAGCGCGGCGCGGTAGGCGGAGAGGAGGTCGGTTGCAGCGGCCGTGTTCGGTTGGGTCTGCGCCCACGCGAACATCGGCATCATCGAACAGCACAGCACAACAAGCGAACCGCGCGCGGCTATCCGCGTGCGGCTACTGCGAGCAACAGTCATAAAGCCCCCGAGCGAGGAGGAAACGTTCGCGTTCGGAAGGCAGCGCGGGCGCGTCAGGCCCTGTTCAGTGCCTGTGGAGCGTGAACAGGGCTTTGCCCGGCGGCGGCTTCCCCAATCAGTACGTCGCCATCTGCGGGTCCACCTGGTGAGCCCAGGCGTGGACGCCGCCTTGCAGGTTGTAGACACGCGCGGCATCAAAGCCGCCTTGCGTGATCAGATACTGCGCAACCTGCGCACTGCGTCCGCCGTGGTGGCAGATGCAGACGATGTCTTGGTCAGCATTCAGCTCGCTGGCACGCCCCGGGATCTGGTCCATCGGAATGTGCGTGATGCCAGGAATGGCACAGATTTCCACCTCCTCCGTCCAGCGCACGTCGAGCAGGACGGGCTTCGCGCGCGATGCGTCGGCGAGCCATTGGGCGAGGGCGGTGGGAGCGAGCTGCTGCATGATGATTGGGGGGCGAGAGGGATCAGAAGCGGAAGGACGACGGCGCGGGAACACCCACCAGCGGCGTCACATACGTCTCGAACAGGTTGCGCGTCTGATATTCGGTGTTGGAGATGCGCGTGATGAGCTGCGCTTCCATGACCGGCGCGCCGCCCACGAAGATCGACAGGCGACCACCCACCTTGAGCTGCTTGAGCAGCGCTTCCGGCACGGCGGGCACCGAGCCCGACACGCAGATGACGTCATACAGGCCGTCGCCCCAGCCTTGCGCGCCGCTGGCCTCGACCACGTCGACGTTAGTGACGCTATTGCGCGAGAGATTGTCACGGGCGAAGGCAACGAGTTCCGGCACGATGTCGAGCGTGGTGACCTGGCGGCCGCGATGGGCCAGCAGGGCGGCCATGTAGCCGGAGCCCGCGCCGACTTCCAGCACGTCTTCGTGCTTGCGCACGGCCAGCTCCTGCAGCACGCGAGCTTCAACGCGCGGTGCCAGCATGTTCTGGCCGCCGGCCAGCGGGATTTCCATGTCGACGAAGGCCAGCGCGCGGTAGGCCTCGGGCACGTAGTGTTCGCGCTTGACGACGCTGAGCAGGTCGAGAACGTCGGTATCGAGCACGTCCCAAGGACGGATTTGCTGCTCGATCATGTTGAACCGGGATTTTTCGATGTCCATGGGCATGCCTTCCACGCGGAGCGAGTGATGCGAATGAGGGTTTGACGACAAACCCGGCATTTTAGCAAGTCCGGAAGACATTCCGGCAGACGTTGTCATGACGAGGCGCCTTCGTCGGGGTTGTTGGCCCGCTCCGGGAGCGTGCGCCACGGCTGCACTGTGAGGGCAGGTGGAGGCGGTATCACTGCGCCCGTCGCTGGATTGCGCAGCACGCCGTGCAGCAGCAGCGACACGACGTGGGTGATGAACGCCTTCGGTTCCAGCTCCCGGTGCGAGCACGGGCCGAACGAGTGCTTCCACATCATCAGGAAGATCATCGGCGCGACCATGGTCAGCGTGGTGAGATCGATGTTGACGTCGCGGAATTCGCCGCGGGCCATGCCGCGTTCGAGGATGCGCGCGAACAGGCGGTCGCAGCGCTCGATGACTTCTTCGTGGTAGTACTGCGCCAGGTCAGGAAAGTTGCCCGACTCGGCCATCAGCAGCTTGGTGAGGCCCGAAGCCGGCGATTCGCCGATGAGCTCCCACCAGCCCATCAGGATCTCGTGCAGCAGCGCTTCGCTGGTGCCGTCAAAACTGTCGATCAGGGCCTCGCCCTCGGCCAGCGCGGGCACCAGGTTTTCCTGCACCACAGCCTTGAACAGTTCTTCCTTGTTGGCGAAATACAGGTAGACCGTGCCCTTGGATACGCCGGCGGCCGAGGCCACGTCTTCCAGCCGCGTGGCCGCGTAGCCGCGCGCCACGAACAGGTTCAGCGCGGCGGCGACCAGTTCTTGCGGGCGGGCCTCTTTGCGGCGCGTCCAACGTTTGGAGGAAGACTCGGAATCTTGATCAGTCACGGCGGTAGGGTGTCAGCCAGCACACGAGGTCACTGACTCACAGATAACTTACTTTTCGGTCATTAATGTACGCATGCGGCAAGGGCGGGTCAAGCGGCTTCGGCATTGTCAATCAGACTGGGCCGCTATTGTGCTGGTGCACAATAGCGGTTTCCGCCCTGATTTCATGCACTCGGACAGCATGGACTGTCGACCTCATTGCGGCGCGTGCTGCATCGCGCCTTCCATCTCCAGCCCCATTCCTGGCATGCCGAACGGCAAGCCGGCCGGCGTGCGCTGTGCGCAACTGGATGAGGCCAACGGCTGTCGTATCTTCGGCCAGCCGGAACGTCCGGCGGTCTGCAGCAGCCTGCAGCCTGAGCCCGACATGTGCGGAGGCTCGGCCACGCATGCCATGCAGTTTTTGACTCGACTTGAAATCGCTACCGCAGCGCACTGAATTGTCATGACCGATTCCACGAAACCCGCTGTCCGTTCCAACCGCGTCCGCTGGTGGTCGGGTGCGGCCGCTGTTGCAGTTGCCATCGTCGTCACACTCGTGGCTTGCATGCCGACCGGCTGGACCGGTGACGGTTACACCTTTTCCCGCGGCCAGATGCAGGACGCGCTTGCGCGCAAGTTTCCGTTCCAGCGGCGCTTTCTCGGCTTCTTTGACGTGACGCTGTCGAACCCGCAGGTGTCGCTCGACCCCGCGCGCAACCGCATCGCCATCCAGGCAGATGCCGTGGTGGAAAGCGGCCTGTTCCGCCAGCCGCTGACAGGGCCGCTGGCCGTCTCCAGCGGCTTGCATTACGACCCGCCCACGCATTCGATCCGACTGAATCAGCCCAGTGTTGATCGCTTCGATCTGCAGAACGTGCCCGGGGGCATCGGCCCGCAGATCAGTTCGATCGGTTCTTTGATTGCCGGGCAGTTGCTCAACGACTATGCGGTCTATACGTTCAAGCCCGAACAGCTGAAAGTGGCTGGCATTGCCGTGGAGCCCGGTACAATCACGGTTTTGCCCGAAGGCGTGCACGTCCAGGCCAAGCGGCCCTGAGTTCTGCTGCACGTCCAGCGCTTCGTTTTCCTCTTCCTTCTTTGCTTACTGCATGGATATCGCACTCGCCATCAAAGCGCTGATTCTCGGCATCGTCGAAGGCCTGACCGAGTTCCTCCCCATTTCCAGCACCGGCCATCTGATCCTCGCTGGCCAGCTGCTCGACTTCAATGACGAGAAGGGCAAGATCTTCGAGATCGTGATCCAGTTCGGCGCCATCCTGGCGGTGTGCTGGGAGTTCCGCCACAAAATCATCGACGTGATCAAGGGCTTGCCGAATGACCCGCGTCAGCAGCGTTTTGCGATCAACGTGATCGTGGCGACGATTCCTGCGATCACGCTAGCGCTGATCTTTGGCAAGGCGATCAAGGCGCATCTGTTCAATCCGATCGTGGTGGCGTCGGCGTTCATCCTCGGCGGCTTCGTGATCCTGTGGGCCGAATGGCGCGAACGCCATCGCGGCGAGACACATGACCCGCGCGCCAACGCACTGCTCGAAGCCGCCAAGGCTGGCGCGCCACGCATTGAAACGCTGGACGACCTGCGCATCTCCGATGCTATCAAGGTGGGCTTCGCGCAGTGCTTCGCGCTGATTCCGGGTACGTCGCGCTCGGGCTCGACCATCATCGGCGGCCTGCTGTTCGGCCTGTCGCGCAAGGTGGCGACGGAGTTCTCGTTTTTCCTGGCGATTCCCGTGATTTTCGGCGCGACGGTGTACGAGTTATACAAGTCACGCGCGTTGCTGTCGGCCGATGATCTGTCGATCTTCGCAGTGGGTTTTGTGGCCGCATTCATCTCGGCGTTCTTCTGCGTGCGCTGGCTGCTGAAGTTCATTGCCACGCACGATTTCCGAGGATTTGCGTGGTACCGGATCATCTTCGGCATCATTGTTCTGGCGACCGCTTATACGCACCTCATCGCCTGGCAGGCCTGAGCCACAGGCAAGCATTTCCCTTCTTCGGTGCGAGGCTTTCGCACCGTCTGCACGATCGGGCGGATTCGGACACACTGGCGGTTTCTTTAGCCAGCCGCTGATTGCCGAATCTCCCGATCATGAGTGCTCTCTTCCAGCCTTTCTCCCTGCGCGGTCTCACGCTTGAGAACCGCATCGTCATTTCGCCGATGTGCCAGTACTCGGCCGACAACGGCCAAGCCACGGCGTGGCACCACACGCATCTGGGCAGCCTGTCCCTTTCGGGCGCCGGATTGCTGATGATCGAAGCGACCGCGGTGTCGCCAGAAGGCCGCATCACCAACGGCTGCCTGGGTTTGTGGGACGACGCGACCGAAGCCGCGCTTGAGCGCACGCTGGCTGCCATTCGCCAGAATGCGCTGGTGCCGATCGGCATGCAGATCGCGCACGCGGGCCGCAAGGCTTCGAGCGCTCGGCCTTGGGAAGGCGGCGCATTGCTGGCGCTCGATGCCGGCGGCTGGGAAACGATGGGTCCCTCCCCGCTGCCACAGCGCCCTGAAGAGCGTGCCCCGCGCGAAATGACCGATGCGGACCTCGCCCGCGTGCGCGATCAATTTGTCGATACCGCGCGTCGGGCTGTGCGCTTGGGCCTATCGGCCATCGAACTGCATGCCGCACACGGCTATCTGCTGCACGAATTCCTGTCGCCGATCGCCAATCAGCGCACCGATGCCTACGGCGGTTCGCGTGAGAACCGCATGCGTTATCCGCTGGAGATTTTTGATGCGGTGCGCGCCGTGGTGCCGGACAATATTCCGGTTGGCGTGCGCGTGTCGGCCACCGATTGGGTGGAGGGCGGATGGGCGCCGGAGGATTCGGTGGTATTTGCGCAGGCACTGCGTGCGCGCGGCTGTGATTGGATCGATGCTTCGTCGGGCGGTGTATCGCCGCTGCAGCAGATTCCGCTGTCGACCGGCTACCAGGTGCCGTTTGCCGAGAAGATCCGAAACGAGGCGGACATTCCGACCATCGCCGTCGGCCTCATCAACGAGGCGCATGAGGCGGAGGCCATCGTTGCGCAAGGGCGTGCGGATTTGGTCGCCGTGGGCCGGGCCTTCCTCTACAACCCGCACTGGGCCTGGGCGGCGGCCGCTGAGTTGGGCGCGACGGTCACGGCGCCGCCGCAATACTGGCGCGCTTTCCCGCGCCACGCCAAGAACCTCTTCGGCGATACGCATTTCGGCGCACGCTGACTTGCGCGAGCGTGCGCGGACGTGGCTAGCCGCGCTTGCGGAAGACCACGTCCCACACGCCGTGCCCGAGGCGCAGGCCGCGTTTCTCGAACTTGGTGACAGGGCGGTAGTCGGGGCGCGGTGCAAAGCCGTCGGCGGTGTTTTCCAGCGTCGGCTCGGAGGACAGCACCTCCAGCATCTGGTGGGCGTATTCCTCCCAGTCCGTCGCGCAGTGCAGATAGCCGCCCGGTTTCAGGTGCGCCGCCAGCCGTGCGACAAACGGGCTCTGGATCAGGCGCCGCTTGTTGTGGCGCTTCTTGTGCCACGGGTCGGGGAAGAACACGTGGATGCCATCCAGCGTACCCTCCGGAATCATCTGCGCCAGCACTTCCACCGCATCGTGCGAAACGATACGGATGTTGCCGATTTCGCGTTCGCCGATCAGCTTGAGCAGCGCTCCAACGCCCGGCTCATGCACCTCGACGCCTAGAAAATCGTCGTCCGGGCGCAATTGCGCGATGTGCGCGGTGGTTTCACCCATGCCGAAGCCGATCTCGAAGATGCGCTTGGCGCCAGCGCGGCCGAAGGCGGCGTCCCAGTCCAGCGGCTCTGTGGTGTAGGGCAATTGGAAGCGCGGACCGAGTTCATTGATGGCACGCTGCTGGCCGGTCGACGTACGGCCGGCGCGGCGCACGAACGAGCGGATGCGACGCGGGTGGCCGGTTTCCGCACCGCTTTCGGCGCTCTCTGCGGTATTGGTGTCTTGCGATTCCGGCGTGATGTCGTCGGGGCCGGTGCCCGGCTGTTCGATGGGCTGCATGGAGATCCCGTGCCGGTTGCCCGTCGATGGAGCGACGGGCGCGCAGGCAACAAAAAAGCCGCCGAGGGCGGCTTCAGACTGTTCGGTGGAGCGGGCGATGGGAATCGAACCCACGGCTCTAGCTTGGGAAGCTAGGGTATTACCATTATACGACGCCCGCGCAGACTGCTATTTTACCCGGCTTTGCCTGAGCTTCGCAAACAGCGCCTGTGGCGGCTTCAGCGCCGCAGCGCCATCGCCTGCATTGCCGCATCCACGAACTTCGCCGCGGCCTGCTCGCCAGCCGTCGGGGCGGCAGCCTTGGCGCACGCGGCAACCACGTCGCACAGCGACTGCGGGTCTTCCTTGCAGGCACGCAGCAGCGGCATGGCGGCGCCCGCGGCCGAGCCGAAGTGCTGCACCGCCAAACGCATCAACTCGACCTTGACCACGTTGGGCAACACGTCGGCCAACTCCGGCGGGACGGCTGGCTGCGGCGTAGCAGAAGCCTGGACGGGCGCCGCCCGCGGCCTGTTTGCGTCATTGGCCGCAGGCTCGTCGATGGGCGCCGCCACCGCTTGCAGGCCGAGCGTCATGCCGGTCAACGGCGGCAGTTTGTCGTAGATGAGCGACAGGGCGGCAGGTGCGCCGTGCGCGTCATCGTCCAGCAAGGGACGGTTGAAGTGCGTGATGGGGTCGAACGGTTCTGCAGCCGGTGCGTTGTCATGCGAGATACCAGGCAGCACGTCGACCATGCCGGCCCGTTGCAACCCTAGCAGCAGTTCGTCGAAGTCCGGCCAGTCGCTCAGCAGTTGATGCAGTTGCCCCACCGTGCGGGCACCGTCGATGAGGATGAGCAGATGGCGCTGGCGCATCTGCATGTCGTGGCGGCGCTGGGCCAAGGCTTCGCGGCCGTCCTCCGTCTTGATCAGGACGTTCGTCGTTGCAAGCATGGTGACTCCCCGTTAAGCAACTCGCCCGGCATCTTGATGTGCCGGTGCAAGCTGTACGTTAGTCATCACACCCGGTCCCTGCCATCGTTCGATTGGCGGAGATTGTGAAACCAGAGACCAACGATCGGTCTAGCTCCGCCACGATTCCAATGCGGGCGCGGGCTCGCCGTGCGCGCTGCTTTGCCGGGCCAGCGACCCGGCGTAGGTCGCGTACCACGCAAGCACCTCCGGGTTTGCCATTGCATCGGGGTTGGCGACGCGCTCGATTGGTGCGCCAAGCAGCAGTTTCTTGATGGGCACTTCCATCTTCTTGCCCGACAGCGTGCGCGGCACGCCGGGTGCCTGTACGACCACGTTGGGCACATGCCGGGCCGACAGCCCTGCCTTGATGCGTGCATTGATCGTGCTGCGCAGCGTGTCGTCGAGCGTCGCACCTTCGCGCAGCACGACGAACAGTGGCATGAACGATTCGCGGCCGAGGAATTCCAGATCGACGACAAGGCTGTCGAGCACTTCCGGCAGATCTTCCACTACGCGGTACAGCTCGGCTGTGCCCATGCGGATACCGTGGCGGTTGATCGTGGCATCCGACCGGCCGTAGATGATGGCGCCGCCGCGTGGCGTGATCTTGATCCAGTCGCCGTGGCGCCACTGGCCGGGGTACATGTCGAAGTAGCTGTCGCGGTAGCGGCTGCCGTCGCTGTCGCCCCAGAAGAAGAGCGGCATCGACGGAATGGGCGCGGTGCAGACCAGCTCGCCTACCGCGTCGATGAGCGGTCGGCCAGCCTCGTCCAGTGCTTCCACACGCGAGCCGAGGTTGCGGCATTGCATCTCACCCGCATAGACGGGCAGTGTTGCGACGCCGCCCACGAAGCAGCCAGCGAAGTCGGTGCCGCCGGAAATGGGGTTGAGCCAGACGTCGGCTTTTACGTGGCGGTAGATCCAGTCGTACGCCTCGGCCGAGAGCGGCGAGCCGGTCGAGCCGACCGCACGCAGTCTCGACAGGTCGAAATCGCGCCCGGGCTCGATGCCGGCCTTCAGGCAATTGGCGAAGAACGCCGCGCCGGCGCCAAAGAAGGTCACGCCCGCATCCTGTGCGAAGCGCCACAGCGTATTGAGATCGGGCGTGCCGGGGTTGCCGTCGTAGATGGCGAGCGTGACGCCGCCGAGTAAGCCGCTCGCTTGCGAATTCCACATGACCCAGCCGGTGCTGCTGTACCAGTGGTAGACGTCGTCGGGGCCAAGGTCGAGATGCAGCGCGCCCATCATCGTCTGCACCAGCAGCAGGCCGCCATGGCCGTGCACGATCGGCTTGGGCATGCCGGTGGTGCCGGACGAATAGAGAATCCACAGCGGGTGGTCGGCGGCGACGGGTGTGACGACGAGTGGTACGTCGTTCGCAGTCAGGTCGCACCAGTCGCGGGCCTCCGGGAAGCGCGCGCGGTTGACCTCGCCAAGCAACTGCGGCACGAGCACGAGGTGTTCGACAGTTGGCAGTGCGGCGACCATCTCTGCGACGATGTCGGTGCGGTCGAACGCGCGGCCGCCGTAGTGATAGCCGTCCAACGCGATCAGCACTTTGGGCTCGATCTGCCGGAAGCGGTCGGTCACGGCCACCTGGCCCATGTCGGGCGCACAGACAGACCAGATGGCCCCGACGCTGGCCGTGGCGAGAAACGCCACGATCGCGTCCGGCGTGTTCGACAGATATGCGGCGACGCGGTCGCCCGGCACCACGCCCATCTTGCGCAGCGCATCCGCCAGCGAGGCAACGCGTTGGCGCAGTTCGCGCCATGACAAGTCGGCGAGCGGCTTGGTCTCGCTGGCGTATCGGATGGCGGTGCGGTCGGGGCTGCCGCCTTCTTCCACATGGCGCATGACCTGATCGACGTAATTGAGCTTCGCGCCGACCAGCCATTGCGCGCCGGGCATGGTGCGGTCGCCCAGCATCTGCGAGAACGGTGTCGAGGCGCGCAGGTCAAGGTAGTCCCAGACGGACGTCCAGAACGCCTCGAGTTCAGTGGTCGACCATTCCCAGAGTCGTGCGTAGCCCTCGGGCGTGGTCGCCGAAAAGCGCAGCCCGCGTTCGCGCGCGAGCCAGTCGAGGTAATGCGTCAGGCGCGAGCGCGCGATGAAGTCAGCCGATGGCGTCCATAGGAGGGCGCCTTCCTGGATGGTGCTCATGTGTCTCCTCCGCCGGTCAGGCAAGGGGAAAGGCCGCCCGCTCTATCGTTGTGGCGGGTCGGCCGAGAGGGGGCGACGGTTCAGATGCCGCCCATGCACAGATACTTGAGTTCGAGATACTCGTCGATGCCGTAGACCGAACCTTCACGGCCGAGGCCCGACTGCTTGATGCCGCCAAACGGCGCGACCTCGTTCGAGATCAGCCCGGTGTTGATGCCGACCATGCCGTATTCGAGCTGCTCGGCCACCCGCCAGATACGGCCGATGTCGCGGCTGTAGAAGTACGAGGCCAGGCCAAATTCCGTGTCGTTGGCCAGGCGCACGACTTCCGCTTCGTCCTGGAACTTGAAGATGGCCGAGACGGGCCCGAAGGTTTCTTCGCGCGCGATCAGCATGTCGGGCGTGGCATCGGCCAGCACCGTGGGCTCGACAAAACGCTGCGAGCCAAAGCCCTGCATCAGCTTGCCGCCAGCGGTCAGGCGTGCGCCTTTCTGCGTCGCATCGTCGATGTGGCGCTGCACTTTCTCCACGGCCTGGTCGTCGATCAGCGGGCCTTGAACAACGCCCGACTCGAAGCCGTTGCCGACCTTGATGCCGCGCACCTTGGCGGAGAGCTTCTCGACAAACGCGTCGTACACCGACGCATGCACATAGAAACGGTTCGTACACACGCACGTCTGACCCGCGTTGCGGTACTTCGACTGCACCGCGCCCTCCACGGCAGCATCGATGTCGGCGTCGTCGAACACGATGAACGGCGCATGGCCGCCCAGTTCAAGCGCCACCTTCTTCACCGTCGGCGAGCATTGCTGCATCAGGATGCGGCCCACCGGCGTCGAGCCCGTGAACGACAGATGGCGCACGATCGGCGATTCGCACAGGGCTTTGCCGATGGCGATCGAGCGGTCCGCATCGCCCGTCACCACGTTGACCACGCCCTTGGGAATGCCCGCCCGGTGCGCCAGTTCGGCCATCGCCAGCGCGGACAGCGGCGTTTGCTCGGCCGGCTTGATGACGATGGTGCAGCCTGCCGCCATGGCCGGCGCAACCTTCCGAGTGATCATCGCCAGCGGGAAGTTCCACGGCGTGATGGAGGCGCACACGCCCACCGGCTGCTTCAACACGACCATGCGTTTGTCGCGCCAGGTGCTGGCCATCACGTCGCCGGAG
Source organism: Ralstonia pickettii (assembly GCF_001699815.1). Lineage (GTDB taxonomy): Bacteria > Pseudomonadota > Gammaproteobacteria > Burkholderiales > Burkholderiaceae > Ralstonia > Ralstonia thomasii. The sequence goes on from NZ_MCGB01000020.1 coordinate 12,045, forward strand.
ACGCGCTTGGCCTCTTCGGCAAACCATTCGATGAACGACGCGCCGTAGACGATTTCGCCCTTGGCTTCGGCCAGCGGCTTGCCCTGTTCGGCGGTCATCAGCGTGGCGAGGTCGTCGGCATTGGCGATCAGCAGGTCGAACCAGCGTCGCATCAGGCCGGCGCGCTCTTTGCCGGTCAGCTCGCGCCATGCGGGCCAAGCCGCATTGGCGGCGTCGATGGCGCGCAGCGTTTCTGCGTGGCCGAGATTGGCGACGTCAGTCAGGTGTGCGTTGGTGGCAGGGTCGTAGACGGGAAAGGTCGCGCCGTCTGCCGCGCCCACCCAGGCGCCGTCGACGTAGGACTGCGTTTTGACAAGGGTGCGGTCTGTGATGCGCTCCAGCGCGTTGGCGGCGGTGCGGGATGAGTCGAGTGCTTCGGCCATGGCGTTCTCCATAAGGAAGGCGGGCCCAGTAGACAAAGAGGGCCCGCCTTTTAGATGCAGCAGTCGCTTAACTCGCTAAGAATAACCGAACGATCGTTCGCTCGCAGGCCAGGCCGCCGAGCCTTGTGGTTATTGGAAGAGCGTGTCCCACATGGCGTCGACCTTGGCCTTGACAGCGGTATCCATGACGATGGGCTGGCCCCATTCGCGCGTGGTTTCGCCGGGCCATTTGTTGGTGGCATCGATGCCCATCTTGGAGCCCAGGCCCGACACCGGGGACGCAAAATCGAGGTAATCGATCGGCGTGTTTTCGACCATGACCGTGTCGCGCGCCGGATCCACGCGAGTGGTGATCGCCCAGATCACTTCCTTCCAGTCGCGCAGGTTCACGTCGTCGTCCACCACGACGATGAACTTCGTATACATGAACTGCCGCAGGAAGCTCCACACGCCGAACATCACGCGCTTGGCGTGGCCGGCGTATTGCTTCTTCATGCTGACCAGCGCCATGCGATAGCTGCAGCCCTCGGGCGGCAGATAGAAATCGGCAATCTCCGGAAACTGCTTCTGCAGCAGCGGCACGAACACTTCATTGAGCGCCACGCCGAGCACGGCCGGCTCATCGGGCGGCTTGCCTGTGTACGTAGAGTGATAGATCGGGTCGCGGCGCATCGTGATGCGCTCGACCGTGAACACGGGAAACCAGTCCTGCTCGTTGTAATAGCCTGTGTGATCGCCGAAGGGGCCTTCCAGCGCGTGTTGATAGCCGCTCGGGTGCGTCGGATCCGGCTGGATATGGCCTTCGAGGATGATTTCGGCGCCGGCCGGCACTTGCAGTTGCGCCTGCGCCAGCGAAGGCGTCAGGCATGTCGCAAGCTCAGTCCGGCTGCCGCGCAGCAGCCCCGCAAACTGGTACTCAGATAACGTATCCGGCACCGGCGTCACCGCGCCGAGAATGGTGGCCGGATCCGCGCCCAGTGCCACCGCGATCGGAAACGGCTGGCCGGGATTGGCGATGGCGTGCTCGCGGAAATCCAGCGCGCCGCCGCGGTGCGCCAGCCAGCGCATGATGACCTGGTTGCGATTGATGACCTGCTGCCGGTAGATGCCCAGATTCTGCCGTTTCTTATGCGGCCCGCGCGTGATGACCAGCCCCCAGGTGACGAGCGGAGCCGCATCGCCGGGCCAGCACGTCTGTACGGGAATGCGCGAGAGGTCGACGTCATTCCCTTCCCACACGATCTCCTGGCACGCCGGCGACGACACCTTGCGTGGCGCCATATCCCACACGGCCTTGGCCATCGTCCACAGCTTGCCGGCTTCACGCAGGCCGCGCGGCGGTTCAGGCTCTTTCAACGCCGAGAGCAGGCGACCGATGTCCCGCAGTTCATCGAGCGACTCCGCGCCCATGCCCAGCGCCACGCGACGTGTGGTGCCAAACAGGTTAGCCAGCACCGGCATGTCGTACTTCTGTGCGCCGTCCACCGGCTGCGCGAAGACTACCGCCGGGCCTTCGGAGCGCAGCAGGCGGTCACAGACTTCGGTCATTTCCAGGCGCGGCGATACCGGCTGGTGCACGCGGCGCAGTTCGCCCGTGCGTTCGAGTTGGGCGAGAAAGTCACGTAAGTCCCTGTATTGCATGGAGATTTTGTAACCAAAGGTAAGGTAGATCGCCTATCACGCGGAGGGGCTGTCCCCCGAATAGTCGTCCGGGCGACATTTTTTTGGTGTAGGCAGGGTGGCCGCGATTGTACGGCCAAAACCCCATGACCCCCTGATGACAGAACGCATCGCAGGTCAGCCAGTCCCAACAACGGGAGCTTTATCATAACTTTTGGATATGAAAACTTACTTCTTTATGATTGACTTGGCATAACGCGCTTCCTACAATCCAATCCGATCTGGTAATTGTTGCAACGCAACATGTTTTCGGCTAATGCCTACGCCCCGTTCTCAAACGTATGAGGGGCGACACCAGAGCACATCAGCATCGCTGCGGGACGTGACCTCCCCAAGGACACGGCCCGCATTTCTCTGGGCACTAGGGGAGTGCCCCCAACAGATGCCGGCTGACTGCAACAGCGCGGCATCCTTACTAAAAACCGTTGCGATTCGAAACGCACGGCGCCAGGCAAAAGAAAGGCGTCTACCGGATCTGCGCAGCGGACGGAGGTAAGTATGAACGGTTGGAAAACCCTTCATTCTTCCGGGATCGGATCGGCGCTGCAACGCCGGCTCGTAGCCCCGGTTGGCCGCCGCCTCGCGCGTGCTGGTCAAGTTGCGCTGCCTCGTAAGCTGCGCATGGAGTTGAACGCAGGGGGCGCCGCCGCGTCCCGCAATGAGTTGCATCCTGGCGTACTGCTGGTGTTCCGCAGCGGGCATGTCGTGCTTAATAGCATCGGCTTGCTGGCGGTGGCCGCCGCAGTTGCGCTCTCGCTCAACAGCGAGTGGCGCGCCACGGTCGCTCAACGCGTGCTGCATTTCACGCCGGGTGTCGACACCAGTGTCGCCTCGGCCAATCCGTCGCCCGCGATTGCGGCTGGCGTGCAGCCGGTTGCTTTCGCACCGACGGCGCCGTCCGCCGGTACGGGTGCCGCTCAAGCTGTAGCGCCTGCTGCGGCGCAGGGTGGCACGGTCGCGGCCGCAGGTTGGGACACGCTTTCGAAGGTGCCGTCCGTGGCCGAGTTGGCTGCGCAGATTCCGAACACGCAAGTCGTCCGTGACGCGCGTGAGTCGGCAACCGCCGGTACCCCGCGAGAGCAGGCTGCCGTGGCCGAATACATCGCCCGCAAGTACCGCGTGGCGGCCACTGCCACTGGCCAGTTGGTGAAGGCGGCCTATCAGACCGGCAAGGAAGTCGGCCTGGATCCGCTGCTCATCCTGGGCGTGATGGCCATCGAGTCCAGTTTCAACCCGTTCGCCGAAAGCGGTATGGGTGCGCAGGGTCTGATGCAGGTCATGACCAAGGTCCACCAGGACAAGTACGAAGTGATGGGCGGCGTTGGTGCTGCGCTCAATCCGTATGCCAACATCAAGGTCGGTGCGCTGGTGCTGAAGGATTGCATCGCGCGTGCAGGTTCGATCGAAGGCGGCCTGAAGCTGTATGTCGGGGCGGTCACGCAAGGCGACGGCGGCTACGGCGGCAAGGTGCTGCAAGAGCGGTCGCGCCTGCGCATGGTGGCCACTGGGCATCGTTCGCCCATGACGGTGGCGTCTGAGCGCGAACCGGTGAAGCCGGTCGCGACGGCAACGCCTGTGACGCAAGCCGATGCGAAGACGCAAGCCACCAAGCCGTCCGACAAGCAACCGGCGGCTGGTCAACAGGAAGAGGCACGTCTGGACAATAAGTCGCAGGGCCAAGCCTGATTGGCCCGATTCGCTGCGCTATATAGGAAAGGCCGTCCTTCGGGACGGCCTTTTCTGTTTGGGCGACGCGTAGAGTGTTTTACCGGCTGAATAGCTTGCCGAGCCTAGCGACCGCTTCTTCCAGATGCGCCATCGACGTGGCGTACGACAGCCGGATGTAGTGCTGCGCCGTGTGTGGACCAAAATCGAGCCCCGGCACCAGCACTACGCCAGCGTCATGCAGCATCGACTGGGTGAGGGCGTCGGCATTGGCGGCGTGCGGGTGGTTTACGCCGCGGCAATCGGCGTAGACATAGAACGCCCCGTCCGGCTTGACCGGTACCTTGAAGCCGAGCGACTCCAGCGCTGGCACGATGAAATCACGTCGGCGGCGGAATTCGGCCTTGCGCTCTTCGTAGATCGCCAACGCTTCCGGCGCAAAGCAGGCGAGCGCCGCATATTGCGCCACCGCCGACGCGCAGATGAACAGGTTCTGCGCGACCTTCTCGAACTCCGGCACCAGTTCGGCGGGTGCCACCAGCCAGCCGAGCCGCCAGCCGGTCATGTTGAAATACTTGGAAAAGCTGTTGATCGTGACGACATCGTCGCCGAACGACAGTGCGGAGACCGGGGCCTGATCGTATGACAAACCTTGGTAGATCTCATCGACGATCGAGAATCCGCCTCGTGCACGTACCGCCTGCACAATACGCTGCAGCTCATCCGGCAGGATCGACGTGCCCGTCGGGTTGGAAGGGGAGGCCAGCAGCACACCCTGCGTGCGCTCGCCCCAGTGGGTTTCGACCTGCGCGGCAGTCAACTGAAAGCGTTCTTCCGGCCCCGACGGCACCAGCTTCGCCTCGCCATTGAAGGCGGCCACGAAGTGACGGTTGCACGGATAGCTTGGATCGGGCATCAGGACTTCGCCGCCAATCTCCACCAGCACCGCACACGCCAGCAGCAACGCTGCCGACGCGCCCGCCGTCACGATGATGCGCTCGGGCGCGATGTCTAGGCCGTAGACGGTGTGGTAGTAGCGGGCGATGGCCTGGCGCAGCGAGCGGATGCCCAGGGCCCCGGTGTACTGCGTGACGCCGCGCCGCATGGCGTCGGCGGCCGCTTGCACGACGGGCTCGGCGGCGGTGAAATCCGGCTCGCCGATGCCCATGTGGATGATACTGCGCCCCGCCAGTTCCAGCTCGCGGGCCTGCTTGGCCAGTTCCATCACGTGAAAGGCGCGGATATTGGCCAGCCGGGCGGCTGTGTTTAGGCGGTGGGCGTCCATCTTGAAGCGAAGCGAAAAAGGTAAAGCGAACAGCAGACGCCGAATTACCGGCGGGCAGCGACCTCGACAGCGCGCACTTGCGTAGCCAGCTTGTCCAGCACGCCGTTGACGTACTTGTAGCCTTCCACGCCGCCGAAGGTCTTGGTCAGTTCAACCGCTTCGTTGATCACGACCTTGTACGGGATGTCCACGCAGTGCACCAACTCGTACGCGCCGACCAGCAGGGCGGCACGCTCGACCGGCGACAGCTCGGCAACCGGGCGATCCAGGTACGGCGTGAACGCCTCGGTCAGCGTGGTTTCTTCGCGGATCGCACCGTGCAGCAGCGCGTCGAAGTGCGCGCGGTCGGCCTTGTTGAAGCCTTGCGCGTCCTGCAGATGCGCCTCGACCACGCCCGGGTCGTTGCGATTGAGCAGCCATTGATACAGACCCTGCAGCGCCAGTTCGCGCGCACGGCGGCGCGCGCTCTTGGCGGGCGCTTTGGCCTTGGCTTGGGAATTGTCTTGCGTCATGGGAAAAGCCTTTGCGCGAGGAAGCGCTTATTCATTCTCGCCGTCGTCGTCCTGGCCGTGATCCTGCAGACCGTCGAGGTCGTTGGTCAGGTTGGCCATTTCGACGGCGGTGCGGGCGCAGTCGCGACCTTTTTCGCGGGTGCGGGCGTGGGCCTGTGCGTCTGTGTCGGTGGTCAGGATGCCGTTGGCGATGGCGATGTTGAAGTCCAGGCCCACGCGCGTGATGCCGGCGCCCGATTCGTTGGACACCAGTTCGAAGTGGTACGTCTCGCCGCGGATGACTGCGCCCAGCGCGATCAGCGCGTCGAACTGGCCCGACTCGGCCATCTTCTGCAGCGCCAGCGGGACTTCCAGCGCACCCGGCACAGTCACGAGCAGCACGTCTTCGCCGGCCACGCCGAGTTGTTCGAGTTCAGCGACGCAAGCTTCTCGCAGTGCTTCGCACACGGGCTCGTTGAAACGCGCCTGGACGATGCCGATGCGCAGGCCTTCGCCGTTGAGATTGGTCGGGTAGAAGCCGTGGTCCATGGTGTATTCCAGTTAAGGTTGCCGGTCGGGCAACGTCAGAAGAAGAAAGCCGGCGCGGCAGTCTCGGCTGCCGCGGGAAAATCAGTGTGTCGCGGTGGATGCAGAGGAAGTGACGTCGGGTGCATCTGCCATCGACTGGTACGCCGTCACCTCCAGATCGTAGCCGACCATGCTCGGCAGTTTGAGCGGCGAGGCCAGCACACGCATTTTGCCCACACCCACGTCCTTGAGGATTTGCGCGCCGATGCCGTAGATGCGCGGATCGGGTTTCGTACGCGGGCGCTCATGCGGCGCGTCCAGCGCGGAGAACTGCGTGAACAGCCGGTCCGCCGAATCGCCGCAATTGAGCAGCACGACCACGCCGGTCGGGGCAGCCTGGATGGCACGCAGGGCAGCGGGCACGCTCCACGAGTGCGTCGTGCGCTGGCACTCGAGCAGGTCCAGCACCGAGAGGGGTTCATGTACGCGCACCAGCGTTTCGGTGTCCGGCGTCGGCGTGCCCTTGACCAGCGCCAGATGGGCGCGGCCGGCCGCCCGATCGCGGAAGGCGACGGCGTGGAACGTGCCGAACTGCGTCTCCATCGTGCGCTCGCCGACGCGCTCGACGATGCTCTCGGTGCGGCTGCGGTATTGGATCATGTCGGCAATCGTGCCGATCTTCAGGCCGTGTTTCTTGGCGAATTCCACGAGGTCCGGCAAGCGCGCCATGGTGCCGTCGTCCTTCAGGATCTCGCAGATTACGGCGGCGGGTGTCAGGCCCGCCATGGCGGTCAGGTCGCAACCGGCTTCGGTGTGGCCGGCGCGCATCAGCACGCCGCCCTTCTGGGCCCGCAGCGGGAAGATGTGGCCCGGGTTCACCAGGTCAGACGGTTTGGCGTTCTTGGCGGCCGCCACCTGAATGGTGCGTGCGCGGTCGGCCGCGGAAATACCAGTGGTCACGCCTTCGGCCGCTTCGATCGATACGGTGAAATTGGTGCCGAACTGCGTACCGTTGCGGCTTGCCATCATCGGCAGGTCGAGCTGGTCGCAGTGCTCTTCGGTGAGCGTCAGGCACACCAGGCCACGCGCGTGCGTGACCATGAAGTTGATGGCTTCCGGCGTGACAAAGTCGCTCGCCAGGATCAGGTCGCCTTCGTTCTCACGGTCTTCCTCGTCGACCAGGATGACCATGCGGCCGGCGCGGATTTCGGCAATGATTTCTTCGACTGTGGCGATCGACATGGCGTAGCAGGGGTGCGCGCCGCCGGTCAACTCCCGTCAATCGGTGATTTCGGGGGCCGTGCGACTGCGTAGATGGGAAGCCTGCTATTGTACGCCAAGGCGGCCCCAAGCCAGTGGGGCCAATGGTTCAAACGGCTGCCAGGGGTTGTGTGCCCACGGGCAGGCCAATAGCGGCGTGGGTGAGCATGCGCTCCACGTAGCGGGCGATCAGGTCGATCTCCAGGTTGACCTGGCTGCCGGCCTTCAGGTGCTTGAGCGTGGTGACTGCCACGGTGTGCGGGATCAGATTGATCGAGAACTCGCAGCCGTCGGCATCGTCCCGGACGGAATTGACCGTAAGCGACACGCCGTTCACCACCACGGAGCCCTTGTAGGCCAGATACTTGCCCAGCTCTACCGGAGCCCGCACGCGCAGTTCGTGCGATTCGTTGACCGGCGCGAAGTATGTGACCGTGCCCAGGCCGTCCACATGGCCGGATACGAGGTGCCCGCCGATGTGGTCAGCCAAGCGCAGAGCCTTCTCCAGATTGACCTCGCCGGGGCGTTCCAGTCCGACCGTCTTGGACAGCGATTCGCGCGATACATCCACGTCGAAGCGGGTCTCGGTTTTGGCGACGACCGTCATGCATGCGCCCTGGATGGCAATCGAATCGCCCAAGGCCACGTCGGCTAGCGGCAGGCCGCCGGCGTCGATGGACAAGCGCACGCCGGCATCGGCGTTGTCGCCAAGCGGCGAGACGGTTTCAATACGGCCAACTGCGGCGACGATTCCGGTGAACATAAGCAATCAATCCGTCGGGTTGCGGCGCGCCAGGATGCGGAGATCGCCCCCGATGCGCGAGATATCGTGAAAGAAGAATTCGGCCGCGCCTTCCAGCGTCTGCAGCGGCCCCATATTGAACATGCCCTGGCCCGAGCCGAGCACCTTGGGTGCCAGATAGACGAGGATCTCGTCAACCAGCCCTTCGCGCAGCAGCGAGCCGTTGAGTTTGAAGCCGGCTTCGACGTGCAGCTCGTTGATTTCGCGGCGACCCAGTTCGCGCAGGACTGCGGCCAGATCGACTTTTCCTGCGGCGTTCGGCAGCAGGATGACCTCCGCGCCGCGCTCGCTCAACGCACGCATGCGGCCAGCTTCGGGTTGAGCGGCAAAAATGAGCGTCGGCTCGTGGTGCCCATCTGCGGTGAGGATGTGGGCGTCGAGTGGCACGTCCAGCGCCGAGTCGATCAGCACGCGGCGAGGCTGGCGCGGCGTGTTGATGGCGCGCACGGTCAGTCGCGGATTGTCTTCGCGCACCGTGCCGATACCGGTGAGGATGGCACAGGCGCGCGCGCGCCAGCGGTGGCCGTCGTTGCGCGCCTCGGTTTCGGTAATCCACTGGCTGATGCCGTTGTCCAGCGCGGTGCGGCCGTCCAGCGAAGCGCCGACCTTCACACGCACCCAGGGCGTGCCGCGCGTCATGCGCGAAACGAAACCGATGTTCAGCTCACGCGCCTCCCGCTCCAGCAGCCCGCAGCGCACGTCGACCCCGGCATCGCGCAGCTTCTGCAAGCCGCGTCCGGAGACAGCGGGGTTTGGATCTTCCATGGCCGCCACCACGCGGGTGATCCCCGCTTCGACGAGACGATCCGCGCAGGGCGGGGTGCGGCCAAAGTGGCTGCAGGGCTCCAGCGTCACATAGGCGGTGGCGCCGCGCACGTCCTGGCCGCGCGACTGAGCATCCTTGATGGCTTGGATTTCAGCGTGGTCCTGTCCGGCGGGTTGCGTGTAGCCCTCGCCGATGACGGTGTCGTCTCGCACGATCACGCATCCGACGCGCGGGTTGGGCGTGGTGGTGAACAAGCCCTTCTCGGCCAGCGCCAGGGCGCGCTGCATCATGGCGTGGTCGAAGTCGGAGAACATGAGCAAAAAATGCGGGAGTTTGGGTTAATCGTCGTTAGCCGAGGCGCTGGCGCCGCACGTTTTGGTGTCCTTGGCCGGATCGCAGATGCGGGCGCGGCCTGCGGAGCTGATGCGGACCCGCCGCTCATGTGCTCCAGATCGGATTGTCAGCGTGCCGTAGAGCTGGCTGCCGTTACGCTGTCGCGAGTATCCCACAGGTGCAAAAGAGAGGGTGTCGACATCCCGCTGTGACGCCGTGAACGCAAATTCGACGGGCGGCACCACAGGCGGCGACACGCGCATCAAGATATCTTCGGTGCCGGGTTCAAGCGGCGTCGCCTGGGTTTGCGGCGAGGGCATCATATACAACGCCCATCCCGACGACCAACCCTGCTCAGCGTTGCACGGGCCGAGGTGAACCCACGCACGCTGATTGCGCGACATGGTCTGCGCCAGCGAGATCGCGCTGACAAAGCGGTCGGCCAGAACGACGACAGTCTCGCGTTGCCACCAATTCAACGCGGCGGGCGCGGCGAACATCGCAAGGATCGATATCACGCTCAGGACGACGACGAGCTCAGCCAGCGTGAACCCGGCCCGCAGACGAGACGCGTTCATGGCCAGCATGCGGGCGATGCCGGTTGGCGCGCATTGCCGATCTGCGTGAACCGTTCGCCGGTGTTGCGCAGGATAAGCGCGCCGCAGTCGGTGCCCGCGTGCACCGGCTGGGCGACGACTTCAATGCAATGTGCGGCAGCACGCCCATCGCACGGGCCAGCAAGCAAGTGATAGCCGGAGATGTATTCCGGAATGTTGGCCGGTGAGGAGCTATTGCCTGTGTGCGCATACTGGCGTTCCAATTCCACCATGGTTGAGACCAGCGCCGCATGCGCCGCAGTCCGCCGCGCGCGCTCATGGTGTCTCGACCAGGTTTGTATGGCGGCGCCGGTCAATAACGCAGCGATGGCCAATGCGATCGTAAGCTCGACAAGCGTGAATGCGGCATGGCGATACTTCATCGTAAGCCCTCCTCGATCAGCTCACGCCAGTTCAGGGGGCCGAGCATGAAGGTTTGCGAATGGGGGGCGGTTGCGTCGTGCCGGTCGCTTGTGGTGTAGACGCGTTGTGTCACCGTGCCACTGGGTCGAATGGTGGGCAGTGCAGCTTCGGTGGTGGTCTGAGGCGTGGATGTATGGCGCGGCACTCGGGGGCGGAAGACTGTTTGCAGCACGACACTGACCGCGGGGTCGGCGCCAAATCCTGCTGCCGTGATGCGATACAACCATGGCGGTGGCGTGTCATCGCTATGCTGAGTTTGGCCGGGCCATCGATCGGGAATCGGCTCAATGACGTACCGCGCAGTGCGGCCGGCAATGCGCTGAGTGCCTGGGAGGCGTGCGTCGATCTCTACGGCGTGGGTGGTCGCATCAAGCAGTCGCGCCAACGTCCAGAGCGATTGGTCGGGTTGCGGCTGACATAACCCAAGCGAGCCGTCGTTGCCGCACGTTCCCAGCAGGAAGCCGCGTCTCAAAACCGGATCCAGTGCGGCGATACGTTCCCGTGGCAAGGCCGCCATACATTGGAGGTTCGTGGGCGTTTCGGTGGCGACGGACAGTTCGCACTCCGCCGCATTCAGCGCCATTTCCGCGCCGTATTTGGCCAAGGCACGATCGGCCGTGAGAGACGTGCGGTGCCGTTGATCCAACACCAGATGGAAGGTCGCCATGGTCAGCAGGCCGAGCAACGCCATCGCAGGCATCACCACCATCATCGAGAAACCACCCGCTTTGGCGCTATCGCTCAACATACGTCCACGTCGCAGGCGAGCGGATTGCGCAAGCGTACCGTTGCAGTGAAAACGGCACGACGGCGTTGGGTTTCGGTTGGCGTGAACTCCAAGTCCTGTGCGTTGGCGCCTTCAACTCGCTGGAGGTCGGGAAATAGCGCGAGTGTGGCCGTGGTCTTGGTGGCTGACCTGGGCGTGTTGTAGTCGCCGCGAACGACCAGCGCGATGTGCACGGCTTGAACCCGGCGCCATTGCTCGGTGGTCAGCGAGCGCGCGGACAGTGTCGTGCTTGAGGTGCCGCCAGCGGTGCGAACCTCATACAGAAGCTGCATTGTTTCGACGCCGCGGACCATGCCATTGGATGTCCATCGGCCCGCCACAGTCTGACCGGCTTGATGCCTTCGCGACCGGCACATGAGTTGCGGTTCTTGATCCGTCGCTCGGGCGAGATAGAGCAGCATGTATCCCGCGCGCTGGCCGTCGCTGCCGTTTTGAACGGGCTCAGCGACCCCGTAGCCGGAGCAATCGATGATGCTGTCGTCAGCTCGCTGCGAGTTGGTATGCATGCTACGGCCTGCAAAGCGGACCAGCACGGCATCGCTGTTTCGGATGCCACTGCCGTTGCAGCCAAGGACTTCCGCTTCGGAAGGGGTGCAACTGTCCGCACCTTGAATCGATAGCGTCGCCTTCGCGTCTGGCCATCGGCGCTCTGGCGATGCTGCTGGCGTATCGGTTGCCCACCCTGCATGCTGCAGTGCCATTGTCAGCAGTTCCAGTGCTTGCGTGCCGCGGCTTTCGATCAGGGCATTGTCGGCAACGCGCTGATAGCTTGCACGGGCCAGGAGTGCCAGTTGCAACGCGATGCCAAGCACGATCAGCCCGACCAGCGTGCCGATCAGCAACTCCACAAGCGTCGCGCCCCGCCGAGCATGAGAGAGGCGGCACATGTCAGTGCACGTTTGCGGATTCGACCCCGTTGTTTTGCGTTCGAACGTCGGTCGATAGCTGACGCAGGCTTTGGCTGGCGGTCTCCATCCGTTCCAGTGCGGTCAGGGTGCCCGCTGCACACAGGGACAATACGGCGAGTGCGACAAGGGATTCGAGCAGGATGGCGCCGTGTTGGCGCTTGACGTGATGGCAGACAGGCATGAGTCGACGGACACTTGGAAAGTCGCTCAAGTTAGTGTGAATTTGGCCGTATAACTGTCATATCTGGTCAATACCCTCTCCGGGAGTCGGGGGCACGGCGTCCCATGCAGCGACGGATCGTTGGTTTTTCACCAACACTAGCCTTCCCGAATCTCGCGGTTGAAGGAGGGGGTTGTTGACACTTTTTGACTAATTCCCCACTATTCCGGGGATGCATCTGCCTGGGCTTTTTTGTCGCGCAGATGATCACGTTCACGGGGGTCGGACGTGAGCCATCCTAGAAGAACTCAAATCAGTTCCAAATCGGCAGCGCGCGAACTCGGTTGCGTCGTGACTGCCGCATAAAACAATAGTCGGGGGTTCGAGTCATGCTTAACGGGATCTCGCCCATTGGGCGATGTGGGTGCGCGATCAGGCAACGGCATTCCGGCTGAGAGTTGAGATGCGCGCATTGGTTCGCGGTTCTCTTTTCGCCCTTTGGTTTCGCAAAGTCGTTCAGGCTCACCCGAGCTTGGTATCGGCGCGACTGCGCTATTCGCGCGCACTACAAGGCCAATCGGGCGGCTCGCCTATTGTCACGACATTATTGGCAACTCGCGGCTTCACGCTGACCGAGCTAATGGTGGTCTTGGCGATTCTCGCCATTCTCTTGGTGGTCGCGATCCCTTCTTTCGCACCGATGCTGCGTAGCAATCGTGTTTTTGCTGTGCAAACTGAGGTCATGTCCTCGCTCGCTTTGGCGCGAAGCGAGGCCGCTAAACGCGGCATTCCAGTGAGCGTGGTTTTGTCAGGCGCGTCTGGAGTGGTAGGTAACGAATGGGGCGCGGGTTGGTCTGTCTGGGTCGATTTAAATGCCAACGGGGTGGTTGATAGTGGGGAGGTGTTGCGTGCACACGATGCCTTGCCACCTGGGTTCACGCTGAGCGTGCCGAACAACGGCGCTCTCAAGTTCGATGCCCATGGTTTTCTGTCGCCGGCCGTGCTGCGCCAATTGAAGGTGTGTTCCACCGCCAGCGGTACGTCGGGATATCAAATCACGATTCAGCCGAACGGACTGGTCGATGCTGCCAGCGCAACGTGCCCATGAATGCTCGCCCCCTGAATTCCACTGCACGAGGCTACGCGCTGTTGGAAGCGCTGATTGCGCTTCTGGTCATTTCTGTCGGCTTAATCGGGTTCTCACGCTTGCAATTGATCGGGATGTCCAGTTCGAACATTTCCACGCAACGAAGCAAAGCCGTTTACTTGGCGTATGAGATAAGCGACAGAATACGCGCTAACCTTACGGGCTATTCTGCGGGCGCCTACAGCAGCCTGTCGGGTGCCGCTAGCAATCCCAATTGTGTGTCGAATTCAGCGGGCTGCTCGGCAGCGCAAATTGCTCAGAACGACTACTACGAGTGGTCGAACGAGCTTAGTACGCAGCTTCCGCAAGGTGCTGGTGTGGTTTGCTTGACCAGCAAAATATCGCCGACTGCGACGCCCACCGCGCCTGGCTGTGACGGTGGCGGAAACGTGTACGCCGTTATGGTCTGGTGGACCGAGAACGGCCAGCAACAGATGCTCTCGCAGAGCTTCAAGCCATGATGAATCGCCGACAAACCGGCCTCTCACTAGTTGAACTCATGGTCGGATTGACCCTGGGTTTGCTGCTCGTGGGCATTGCCGTTTCGATCTATCTCTCGGGTCGTCAAACATCGCGCGTGGTCGATACGGTGGGGCGCTTGGAGGAAAGCGCCCGCTTTGCGGTTGAGGCGATCGAGCAGGACATCCGCATGACCGGTTTTCGCGGTTGTAACGGCATGGCCAACTCGCCGGTCAATACCCTGAACTCGCCGGGCTCCTTTAACAATCGATTTGATCAGACGCTTTTTGGTTACCACGGCAGTGGATCAACGTGGACGCCGGCGCTCGATACGAGCATCAGCAGCCTTCCGCAACCTCCGATTGCGGGGACAGATGTCATTGCCATCAAGCGCACCTACGACAATGGCGCTGCATTAACTGCGCAGATGACGGGAACAACTGGTGCGGTGACGGTGGAGGCAAGCGCGCCGTTTGCTCAGGGTGACTACATCCTCGTCTCCGACTGTGAAGCTCAAGCGGTCTTTCAGGCGACGCAGGTCACGAGCAGTCCAACGACTGGTTCGCTGTCGCATGCAGCCGTTGCTGTGCCAACGCCTGGCAATGCCAGTGCGGATCTCACGCATGTCTTCAACACGGATGCATCGGCGTACCGTGTTGTGACCAAAACCTATTTCGTTGCCCAGAGTGCCAGGAACAAAGCGGTGAACTCCTTGTGGTCTTACAGCGTGCCTGACTACACGGGTGCGGGTCAGCCCCAGGAACTGGTTGAGGGTGTTGATAACCTGGTTCTTCTCTATGGGGAAGACACGGATAACGACCAAGCCGCGAACCGCTATGTCACTGCAGATAACGTTGGTACCTGGAACAACGTAGTCAGTGTGCGGATTCAGCTCTTGATGGCATCGGTTCAGAACAGCGTGTCGCCCATTGCTCAAACCTATACCTTCAATGGCGCTTCGGCGACGGCAGCCGACAGAAGAATACGCTCGGTGTTTACGAGCGTAATTACGCTGCGCAACCGGGTGATGTGATGCTACTGCTGAATTTGAATAGGCTGCGCGTTGCTCAAGGCGGTGTTGCTTTGCCTGTTGCGTTGGTGTTTCTGGTGCTCCTGACGCTTCTAGGGTTGGCGCTCGTCAATGGCTCGGTAATGCAGGAAATGATGTTGGGCAACAGCAAAGACAGCAAGCTTGCCTTTCAGGCTGCAGAAGCGGCCCTTCGTGATGCCGAATTGGATGTTGCTCAAAACATCACGACCACAACGGCTTTTGTGCAGGCGTGCACGAACGGGTTGTGCACGCCACCCTCGTCGTGGTCAACGCCAAAATCGGCGTCGGTATCCTCTTTGATCGATTGGACTAACGGTGCGAATACACGCACATATGGCGCTTATACGGGGGCAGTTGCATTGCCCAATGTTGCATCCCAGCCGCTATACGTCATTGAAAAACTCTCTGGACTATCCGTGCCGGCCGGCGAGAGTATTGGGATTGGTGTGAAGCCTCCAGCAGGAGGGACGGCTTACCGGATCACGGTCTACTCGACCGGCGCACGCCCCGAAACCCACGTCGTTCTAGAATCCATTTACGTGAAGCGCTGAGGCCATGAAGACACAATCTTTCTTAGTCAAGGCGCTCGCGCTGTTGATCAGCTCGCTGCTGCCGCTGACAACTAACGCGGCGCTGCTCACCATCGCGCAATATCCGCTGTTTCTGTCGAGCAACACAGCCACCCCCAATATTTTGGTGGTCTATGACAACTCGCAGTCCATGGACGGGACGATGACGGGCAAGTTGATCGCGGGCAACGATCCGACCACACGTGGCAACATTGCGCGCTCGGTGATTACGTCGACCATCTCGAACTATCGCACCCAATTCAACTGGGGCCTAGCGACGTTCGATGCACCGGGGCCCAGCCTGTACAACACGTATGCCTACTTCTTTGGGAGCGCCAGCACCATGGTGTTCACAAATGACTGTGTCAACGGCATTTCCGCATCGAACGGCGGCCTGCGCTGCGTCCCGAATCCGCAATCGGGTGCCTCGTATTCGTATTTGACTTACGAGCTCAGTGGCGATGATCCTGCCATCAATGACGTCTTGTACTACAACGGTACGTGGCCGTATCCGTGGGCTATTGGCTTATCGGGGGGGACGACCAGCAATCCCAATACCAATTACAACGGGTGCCAGAACCACGCCAACGTGTCGACCTGGAATTCCGGTGACTTCTCGGGTTGCCAGCAAGTTGGCTTTACCCCGACCGACGCCGGGTTTCTGCCGGGCAATCCTCCTTACTCACGAATGATCTGGCTATCGCGTGCGTGGGGCTACTATGCCAACATAAGCGGGTCCGGCAAAATGCTGGAAGCTGTGCAGGCGGATTCGCCCTCGCACTACCAGAATCTGATCGATTATCTGGCGCCGGAGACAAACTCAAATTCAGCAGCGAGCGGCCACAGCAAGCTCGAAATCAAGAACGGGGCGGTGGCTACACCTCTCTCTGGCAGTCTGCAAACGGCGAGGAGTTACTTCGCGGGCTCGCAGACTGGCTATTCGACGCCTGTGACTCAAAGTTGCCAGAAGAACTTTGTGCTGTTAGCGACCGATGGCAACCCCACCGGCAAGACCGATGGTTCGATGTGGGCGCTTTCCGATCAGCAAAGCACCTATAACTCGAGCACTGGACAGTGGACGTTCTCCAACGCTGCGAACGATGTGTTCAGTCAAATCACGGCGTTACGCAGTACGAGCGTTAAGGGTTATACGAGTCCCTTTGACATTCAGACCTACGTGGTCGGGATGGGTAGCACGGTGTCCAACCCCGCTTCGGTAGCTGCGCTCAACCAAATGGCAAAGCTCGGGGGGACGGGCAATGCTTACCTGAGCACGGATCCCGCAACGCTGCAGCAGCAGTTCCAAAGCATCGCGGCGGACATTACCACCAAGGTGGCAGCGGCTTCGGCCGTTTCCCTGAACGCGGGTTCCTGGGGGACAGGCACTGCCTTGTATCAGGCCAAGTTCAGCAGCGCCGACTGGTCGGGGCAGTTGCTTGCATATGCTATTAACTCGGACGGTTCGATCGGCAGCCAACTCTGGGATGCCGGCCAGCAGATCAATTCCCAGAACTGGGATACCGGGCGCCAGATCCTGACGTACAAGCCGTCTGCGGCTCTTGGCGCTCGCGGTATTCCGTTCCGGTGGCCTGTATCGCCGGGTTCGCCGAAGGCGACCGAGATGGACGCGGCGCAATCGACCAAGCTGAACTACAACGCCAGCCAGACCACCAACGATGGCTATGGCTCGCAGCGTGTGACCTATCTGCGTGGCAACAATGCCAACGAAGCCAATACGTGTGGGTCCTGCACACCTTCGTTTCGCAATCGTCCGACGAGCAAGCTGGGCGACATCATTCACTCATCGCCGAACTATGTCGGCGCGCCTGCGTTCAACTATCCAGACAACATGGAGAGCGCCCCTTACTCCGCATTCGTATCGACTTGGCGCAATCGAACGCCGATGATCTACGTCGGAGCCAATGACGGCATGCTGCACGGCATCAATGCGTCTACGGGGAAAGAGTCGATGGCCTATGTTCCGGCGGCCATCTACAGCAACCTCAGTATGCTGACCGCTCCGACCTACACACACCAGTACTTCGCGGACGGCTCCGTCACGGTGGGGGACACCTTCTATAAGAGCGGGTGGCATACGTTGCTGTCAGGCGCGCTGGCCGGTGGAGGACAGGGCATTTTCGCGCTCGACGTCACCGATCCGTCGAAGTTCACCGAGTCGACTGCGAGCCAGGTCGCGCGCTGGGAATTCACCGACGCGAATGACGCAGACATGGGCTATAGCTTTGGCCAACCGTTGATCGTCAAAACAAACAACGGAAGGTGGTCCGTTATTGTGGCCAATGGTTACAACAGCACGCAGTCTGATGGTGCGGCGAGCACGACCGGCCACGCAGTGCTGTTTGTGTTGGATGCAGAAACCGGAGCGGTCACTGCAAAGATTGATACGAACGCTGGCACTACTGCTGCGCCAAATGGCCTGTCAGGACCTGTCGCCGTTGATACCAACGGGGATGGCATTGCCGACGTTGTTTATGCCGGCGATCTGGCGGGCAACATGTGGAAGTTCGACCTGTCGAGCAGCACGGTCAGCAATTGGGGGGTTGCATTTGGTACCTCCGGCAGTCCGCAGCCGTTGTTCAGTACGGGGGGGCAGCCGATTACGGTACGCCCGGACGTGACTCGAAATTTGCAAGGTAACTACCTCCTGGTCTTCGGCACGGGGCAGTACTTCACAACGACCGATACAGCGTCGACGGCTGGACAGACCTTCTACGGCATCATCGACAAGGGCGCCACGATCAGCGGCCTGTCTAATCTTCAGCAGCAATCGGTGTTGGGCACAACAACGGGTCCCGACGGCAACACGTATCGCATCACGACACACGCCGTAGGAGCGCCAACCTTGGACGCGCTTCGGTCCGGCGACAATGCAATTTCACTTGGGTCCTACAACAGCTCGAAGCTCGGTTGGTACATCAACTTGCCGACTACCGGAGAGCGTGCTGTGACAGATGCGACCATTCGTTCGGGTCGTGTGATTTTTAACACTGTCATCCCGTCCACCGCCCAATGCAGCGCCGGGGGTACCGGCTGGGTGATGGAGCTGGATGTCTTTACGGGCAACCGTTTGGATAGTCCGACCTTCGATACCAATGGCGACGGAGTCATCAACAACTCGGATCTACTCCAATATGGCGGTTCGCCCGCCAATACGAGTGGTCGACAAGTCGGCTCAATTCCGGCTGCTCCGGGCTTTTTGCAGCCCATCCAAGCACCGGGCGCCTCGCCATTTGAAAACAAATACGTCAATACTTCGGCGGGTGCCATTCAAGTGATTGGTGAAACGGCAGGTAAGGGTTCCCGTGGCCGTGTTGCATGGCGGCAATTGAACTGAGGGGGCAGGTATGAAGAAGCTATGTGTGATTGCCACCTTTGTGCTGGCAGGCAATGCAGCATATGGTGCGCTGGCGGTGGGAGGTGGCGAGCCTGGTGGCGTGACGCCCAGCCCGGCGTCGAGTCGGGCGCGGCCCCATGCGAGTGAAGCACCTCGCATGATACGTGGCGTGGTCACCGCGCTCAATCTGGATAAAGGTGAGATCTACGTGCAGGGTAACCGCCTTCAGGTCGGTCGTGCGGTGCGCGTATTTGGCCCTGCTGGGGATGAGGGCCGCCTCTCGTCGTTGCGTCTGGGGCAAGAGATTCGTTTCCTGCTGGATCCAAAGGACGCCTCTGAACGGACGATTTCAGTTATCTACTTCCAATGAACACAGGACTCTCTCGCTCTCGGCGTTTGCCCCGCGGCTTCACATTGGTTGAGCTGATGATCACGGTCGCTATTGTGGGCATCCTCGCCGTCGTGGCGTATCCGTCGCTCAACGGCTACATACAAAAGTCCAGGCGCGCGGATGCCAAAACGGCATTGCTCGCGGTGGCTCAGAAAATGGAGCAATACCGCTCATTGGGCAACACCTACGCTGGCGCGACATTGGGCGCCAGCGGCGTTTACGCCAATACCAAGTCAGACAACGGCTACTACGCTCTGAGCTTCTCTGTCGTGCCTACGCAGACGGTCTATACGGTTCAAGCCGTTCCGCAGGCCGGTCAGGCAACGGATGCATGCGGTACCTTCAGCTACGATCAGGCGGGGAATAAAATGGTATCTGGGGGCACGCTTACGGCATCGAGCTGCTGGTAGTCGTCGGCCGGAGCGCAGCGGCGATAGAAGCCGTTCGCGTGCGTGCTATTTCCGCACATTCGTCGCCGCAACCTCGTCCAGCACGTCCCGAAACTCAGCCAGATCCTCAAAACTCCGGTACACCGACGCAAAGCGGATGTACCCGATCTTGTCCAGCCGCTTGAGTTCGCGCATCACCAGTTCGCCCACGCGGTCGCTGCCGATTTCCTTTTCGCCGTGGCTGAGGAGTTTTTCTTCGATGCGGGCGATGGCCTCGTCGATGGCTTCGGCGGAAACGGGGCGCTTGCGCAGCGCCAGGCGCATGGAATCCTTGACCTTGTTGCGGTCGTAGTCGACGCGGCTGCCGTTCTTCTTGACGACGGCCGGAAAGAACAGCTCGATGCGTTCGTAGGTCGTGAAGCGGCGGTCGCAGGATTCGCAGCGACGGCGGCGGCGCACGGTGTCGCCTTCTTCCGACATGCGGGTATCAATCACCTGGGTGGCCGCGTGGCCGCAAAAGGGGCATTTCATGCCGGTGGTCTCCTCGGCAACCTCAAAGAACGCACTGCGCTAAAAGAACAACGCCGCGATGGCCCCTCATTCAATTCGGGGCGCATCGCGGCAGGGTACTACGTGGCCGGAAGATCCGGCCATCGGCGGATGCCTCAGCCGTAGACCGGGAACTGCTTGGTCAGCTCAGCCACCTTGGCGCGCACGGCGGCGATGTTGGCCTCGTCGTGCGGGTTGTCCAGCACATCGGCAATCAGGTGGGCGACCTTCACGGCCTCGGCTTCCTTGAAGCCACGCGTGGTCATGGCAGGCGAGCCCAGGCGCACGCCCGAGGTCACGAACGGCTTTTCCGGGTCATTCGGAATGGCGTTCTTGTTGACCGTGATGTGTGCATCACCCAGCACCTTTTCGGCTTCCTTGCCGGTGATCTTCTTGGCGCGCAGGTCGACCAGCATCACGTGGCTTTCGGTGCGGCCGGAGACGATACGCAGGCCGCGGGCCATCAGCGTTTCGGCCATGGCTGCAGCGTTCTTCACCACCTGTTCCTGGTAAGCCTTGAACTCGGGCGACAGTGCTTCCTTGAACGCCACCGCCTTGCCGGCAATCACGTGCATCAGCGGGCCGCCCTGGATGCCCGGGAAGATCGCCGAGTTGATGGCCTTCTCGTGTTCGGCCTTCATCAGGATCACGCCGCCGCGCGGGCCGCGCAGGCTCTTGTGCGTGGTCGTCGTGACGAAGTCGGCGTGCGGCACCGGGTTCGGGTACACACCGGCAGCGATCAGGCCCGCGTAGTGGGCCATGTCCACCATGAAGTACGCACCAATCGACTTGGCGATCTTGCCGATGCGTTCGAAATCGATGCGCAGCGCAAATGCCGATGCGCCGGCAATGATCAGCTTCGGCTTCTTCTCTTGCGCCAGGGCTTCGAGCGCGTCGTAGTCGATGTCTTCCTGAGCGTTCAGGCCGTAGCTGACAACGTTGAACCACTTGCCGCTCATGTTGAGCGCCATGCCGTGGGTCAGGTGGCCGCCTTCGGCCAGGCTCATCCCCATGATCGTGTCGCCCGGCTTGAGCACGGCGAAGAACACGCCCTGGTTGGCCTGCGAGCCCGAGTTCGGCTGCACGTTGGCAGCTTCGGCCCCAAAGAGCTGCTTCACGCGATCGATGGCGAGCTGTTCCACCACGTCCACGTATTCGCAACCGCCGTAGTAACGCTTGCCGGGGTAGCCCTCGGCGTACTTGTTGGTCAGTTGCGAGCCCTGCGCGGCCATCACGGCCGGGGAGGTGTAGTTCTCAGAGGCAATCAGCTCGATGTGGTCTTCCTGACGCTGATTTTCCTTCTGGATGGCGGCAAAGATTTCGGGATCGATCTGGTCGATCGTATAGCGGCTGCGTTCGAACATGGCGAGTGTCTGGTCTGAAACGAAACGGAAATGGCAGAGATCGGGCGAGGCGTGGGGAAACATGCGCGCGGCTTGAACGACTGCGCTCGGCGTTAGCCGATTGCAGAGGTGTCCGAGTCACCCTGTGCTTCCCATTCGCTGCCCAGGCGAGCGGCAGGCGCCGTTGTGCATGACGCCAGAAACCTTGCGCTTCCTCGTGGTCGCTGCCCACATGTCGAAGCCGCTGAAGCGGCTTCAGGATTCGCCAGTCGCGCAAGGTGGAATGGTTGTTCGCGAGTGTACGACAGCCCCATGGCCGCCGCAAGAAGCGGGCGTGCAGACACGCACATTGCGGTGCAATAAGGCACAAGGCTTCAGGTAAACTCTGATCTTTCGCATTTTCAGGTCCGGAGACACTTTCATGATCGTATTCGTGACCGGCGCAACCGCCGGGTTCGGCGCGGCCATCGCGCGGCGTTTCGTACAAGAAGGCCATCGTGTGATCGCGGCAGGGCGCCGCCAGGACCGTCTTGATGCGCTCAAGGCCGAGTTGGGCGACGCGGTGCTGCCGTTCGTGCTGGATGTGCTGGACGTCGATGCCGTTGCTGCCTTGCCGGGCACCCTGCCCGAGGGCTGGCGCGAAGTCGACGTGCTCGTCAACAACGCCGGTCTGGCTCTCGGCCTTGAACCTGCCCAGCGCGCTGACCTGACCGATTGGGACCGCATGATCGGCACCAACTGCTCCGGGCTGGTTCATATGACGCGTGCGTTACTTCCGGCCATGGTCGAGCGCAATCGCGGACACATCATCAATATCGGCTCGATTGCGGGGACGTACCCATACCCGGGCGGCAACGTGTACGGCGCCACCAAGGCGTTCGTCCGCCAGTTCTCGTTGAACTTGCGCGCGGACTTGACTGGTACCCGCGTCCGCGTATCGAACGTTGAGCCAGGTCTTTGCTCCGGCACCGAGTTTTCCAACGTCCGTTTCAAGGGGGACGATGCCCGCGTAGAGAAGGTCTACGAAGGCACGGAAGCGCTGACGGCAGACGATATTGCCGAGGCGGTCTACTGGATGGCGGCGCTTCCCGCGCACTTCAATGTCAACGCGATGGAGCTGATGCCCGTTTGCCAGTCATTCTCGGCCACCAGCGTGACGCGAGGCATGGCCTGAATTCGAGCGCAAGCCCTCGGCCAGTCGGTGGATGTCTGGCCGTCACTTGCGTCTTGGTAAAATTACTCGATGGCTTCTTTTGACTGGAACCTGCGCGTGTATTGGGAAGATACCGACGCAGGCGGCGTGGTGTTTTACGCCAACTATTTGAAATTTTTTGAGCGCGCCCGCACCGAGTGGCTGCGCGCGCTTGGGGTCGACCAGCAGGCTCTGGCCGACACGACCGGGGCCATTTTCGTGGTCCGCAGCACCGCCGTGGATTACCGCGCGCCGGCGCGCCTGGATGACCTGCTGCAGATCCGTTCGCGTATGGAACGGGTTGGCCCTGCGTCTGTCCAATTCGCCCAAGAAGGCTGGCGTGGCGACGTTTTGCTCGCATCAGGCACGATTCGTGTTGGATGTGTCGACCGGCTCACTTTCCGGCCGACCCCGATTCCCGCTCCCGTACTCGCAACCATCAAAGCCGCCGCATGAATCCCGTCGAGGTCACACAAGATCTGTCGATCGTCTCGCTGGTGCTGCACGCCAGCCTCCTGGTCCAATTCGTCATGGGCCTGCTGCTGGTGATGTCGCTGTTCTCCTGGACGTACATCTTCCGCAAAGCCTTCGCCCTGCGCGCCGCGCGCAGCCAGACCGAATCGTTCGAGCGCGATTTCTGGGCTGGCGGCGACCTCCAGGCGCTGTATCAGAGCGCCGCCAACAACCGCCACACCACCGGCGCGCTTGAGCGCATCTTTGAAGCCGGCATGCGTGAATATTTGAAAGCGCGTGAGCTGCAGCGCGGCGGCGGCGATCCGAGTGCCATCCTCGATGCTTCCCGCCGTGCCATGCGTGCGGCTTACCAGCGTGAGATGGACTCGCTCGAATCGCACCTGCCATTCCTGGCGTCGGTCGGCTCGGTCAGTCCGTATATCGGCCTGTTCGGCACGGTCTGGGGGATCATGAACGCCTTCCGCGGCCTGTCCAACGTGCAGCAGGCGACGCTGTCGGCGGTGGCGCCCGGTATTGCCGAAGCGCTGGTCGCCACGGCCATCGGTCTGTTTGCGGCCATTCCGGCGGTGATCGCCTATAACCGCTACGCCACCGAAATGGACCGCCTGGCCAACCGGTTCGAGAGCTTCATGGAAGAGTTCTCGAACATCCTCCAGCGCCAGACGCGCTAAGGAGTCGCGCTCATGGCTACCATCCAGCGAACGCGCCGCGCCCGACGGGCCAAGGCTGACATCAACGTTGTTCCGTACATCGACGTGATGCTGGTGCTGCTGGTCATCTTCATGGTGGCGGCACCCGTCGTGAACCCGGGCGTGGTCAATCTGCCCTCGGTGGCCAACGCCACGCCGCAGCAGACCCAGCCGCCCATCGTCGTGACGATCAAGGGCGACGGCACGATCCTTGCTCGCATCAAGACCGGTTCGGGAGCAACCGAGCAGAAGCTCGCCAACAACAACGAGCTGCGCGCATTTGTGAAGCAGCGCACTGACGAAAATCCTGATCAGCCCGTCGTGATTGCCGCCGACAAGTCGGTCCAGTATGACCGCGTGCTGACCGTGATGAGCGTGCTCAAGGGCGATGGCGTGAAGCGCGTCGGCCTGATGGTGAAATCGTCATGAGCACGCTGAAGAATCCGGGCGAGGCAACCTGAACGTCATGGCTACGACGTCGTTGCACCGTTACGAGCCTGTTCGCGAGCGCGGCACGCTGCGCGCATTCGGGCTGGCGGTCCTGACACACGTTCTGCTGATCATCTTTCTGTACTTTGGCGTGCAGTGGCAGAGCAGCACCCCGCGCGGCGAGGAAGCCGAACTGTGGGACGAGGCGGCGGTTCAGCAGGCCGTGCAGCAGGCCGCGCCGGTGCCCGAGGTCAAGCCCGAACCGGTGATCAAGGCACCGCCGGCCAAGGTGGAAGAGGAAGCCGATATCGCGCTGGAGCAGCAGAAGCGTAAGCGCGAGCAGGAAGCTGCCGCCGCCCGTGAGGCCGAACTCGTCCGCCGCGCCGCCGAAGAACGCGCCGAAGCCCAGCGTCAAGCCCGTCTGAAGGAAGAGCAGCAGGTGCGTCAGGCGGAACTCCAACGCAAGGCCTTGGCAGAACATCAGGCCAAGGAAAAGGCCGCTGAGAAGGCTGCCGCGGACGCAGCGCAGGCCCGCAAGAATGCACAGCTGCAAGCCCAGGCCGAAGCGAAGGCGAAGGCGGAAGCCGATGCGAAGCAGAAGGAATTGAAGGCCAAGGTCGCCGCAGAAGCCAAAGCCAAGGCCGACGCCGAGCATAAGGCGAATGAGTCGCGCGCCAATGCACAACGCCAGGCGCAGTTGGACCGTCTGCGTGCGATGGCGGGTGCGGGTGCGACGGGCACGGTGGCGGGCTCCGGCGGCGGTGTCGGCAATGCCCAAGGCACGGGCGGTACGGCGTCGGCAGGGTATGCCGAGCGCGTACGGGCCAAGGTCAAGCCGAACATCCTGTTCGATCCTTCGGCCGTCAATGGCAACCCGTCGGCAGTGGTGTCGGTGCAGATGGCGCCGGACGGTTCGATCCTGTCCAAGCGCCTGACGAAATCGAGCGGCAATGGCGCCTATGACGAAGCGGTGATGCGTGCGGTCGAGCGCTCCGACCCGCTGCCACGCGATACCAACGGCAAAGCGCCGTCGAGCGTCATCCTGACGTTCCGGCCGAAGGAATAACGGGTTGGCGCTCCTCAAAGTGGCGCTGGCCGGCGTACTCAGATTCCGGATTTGACAGTAGGGAAGATGAACATGATGCGAACGATGTGGATCCCGATGTTCCGACGCGCTGCGCAGGCACTGCTGCTGACCGCAGCGTGCGCCGGCGTGGCCCATGCCCAGCTCAATGTGGAGATCTCGGGCGTCGGCGCCAGCCAGTACCCGATCGCGATCGCCAACTTCCAGGGCGAGGCGCAGGCCCCGCAAAACCTCTCGGCCATCGTCCGGGCAGACCTGGTGCGCAGCGGCCGCTTCTCGAACGTCGATGTTGCGGGCGCCGTGGTACCGGAGAGCCCCGCACCTGACCTGGGTGCCTGGAAAGCCAAGGGCGCCGCAGCATTCGTGGGCGGCACCGTGACCCGTAACGGCGACCGCTACGAAATCCGCTTCCGCCTGTACGACACCGCCAAGGGCGAAAGCCTGGGCGGTCTGTCGCTTACGCGCGGCCCCGGCCAACTGCGCCTGGCCGCACACGAAATTGCCGATTACATCTACCAGAAGCTGATTGGCGAGCGCGGTGTTTTTGCAACGCGCCTGTCGTACGTGTCCAAGGTCGGCCGCCGCTTCCAGCTGCAGATTTCCGACTCGGACGGCGCCAACCCGCAGATCGCATTGACGAGCAACGAGCCGATCATCTCGCCGGCGTGGTCGCCGGATGGCACCAAGGTCGCGTATGTGTCGTTCGAGAGCAAGAAGCCGGTGGTGTATGTGCACGACCTGGTGGCAGGCCGCCGCACGGTCATCTCGAACCAGAAGGGCAACAACTCTGCGCCGGCCTGGTCGCCGGACGGCCGTCATGTGGCGGTGTCGCTCTCGCGCGATGGCAATACGCAGGTCTACCTGGTCAACGCCGATGGCTCGGGCCTGCGCCGCCTGAGCCGCAGCAGCGCGATCGATACCGAGCCGTCGTTCTCGCCGGATGGCCGCTCCATCTACTTCACCAGCGACCGCGGTGGCGCACCGCAGATCTATCGCATGTCGGTTGACGGCGAAGAGGCGGGCGGTGCGCAACGCGTGACGTTCAAGGGCAACTACAACACGAGCCCGCGCGTGTCGCCAGACGGCAAGCTGCTGGCGTACATTTCGCGCGTGGGCGGTGCCTTCCGCCTGTACACGCAGGATTTGTCGAATGGCGATGTGAACGCGTTGACGGACACCTCTAACGATGAATCGCCGAGCTTTGCGGCCAACGGCAAGTTCATCCTGTATGCCACGCGCGTTGGCGGCAAATCGGTGTTGGCCGCTGTGTCCACCGACGGCCGTACGCGTCAGGTTCTTTCCCTCCAGGCCGGCGAAGTTCGTGAGCCGGCGTGGGGTCCTTTCATGCAATAACGAAGCTGTTCCAACAGGAGAAATCGGACATGTCGAAGTCCCAAACCATGATCAAACTTGCAGCCATTGCCGCGCTGCTGGCCCTGGGCGCTTGCAGCTCGGGCGTGAAGCTCGATGACACCGCCAAGAACGGGACGGGCGGTGCCGCTGGCACGGGCGCTGACGCCCGCACGGTGACCCCGGTGGACGTGGGCCGCGACGAGCTGACCGACCCGAACAGCCCGCTGGCCAAGCGCAGCATCTACTTCGATTTCGACAGCTACTCGGTCAAGTCGGAGTACCAAGGCCTGCTGGGTCAGCACTCGCGCTACCTGCAATCGCACAACCAGCGCAAGGTCCTGATCCAGGGCAACACCGACGAGCGCGGCACGAGCGAATACAACCTCGCACTGGGCCAGAAGCGTGCCGAGGCCGTGCGTCGCGCCCTGTCGTCGATGGGCGTGCCTGACAGCCAGATGGAAGCCGTGAGCCTGGGTAAGGAAAAGCCGCAAGCGACCGGCCACGACGAAGACTCGTGGGCACAGAACCGCCGCGCCGACATCGTCTACTAATCGGTATGGTTTGAAGTGGAACGCGCCGGCTGCGAGGTTGCGGCCGGCGTTCTTACGTTGGCAATCACATGAATACGATGATGAAACAGCGCGCTTATGGGGCCATGCGTCGGGCCATCCTGATGGCGACGCTCGTCGCGGGTGGCGCCCTCACCGTGGCCGGCCCGGCGGCAGCGGGGGTGTTTGACGACGATGAGGCGCGCCGCGCCATCATCGACATGCGCGACAAGTTCAACAACTTCCAGTCGACGGCGGCCCAGCGCATCGATCAGAACAGCAAGAACCTGATCGACGCGCAAAACCAGATCGAGACACTCAAATCCGAAGTGGCGCGCCTGCGCGGGCAGAACGAAGTCCTGCAGAACAGCGTCGATACGCTGACCAAGCAGCAAAAGGATTACTACGCCGACCTCGATGCGCGCCTGAAGAAGTTCGAGCCGCAGCAAGCGACGGTGGACGGTCGCGAAGGGATGGTCCAGCCGAACGAGAAGCCGGAATACGACGCTGCGCTCAAGGCGTTCCAGGGCGGGGACTTCAAGGGCGCGGGCAACCAGTTCTCGGCGTTCGTGAAGAAGTATCCGCAAAGCCCGTATCTGCCGCTGGCGCAATTCTGGCTGGGCAACGCGCTCTATGCGCAGCGCGACTACAAGGGCTCGAGCTACGTGCTGGAGAACATGGCGCGCAGCAATCCGCAGCATCCGAAGGCGCCCGATGCCCTGCTGCAGGTGGCGACCAACCAGGGCGAGTCTGGCCAGAAGGCGGCCGCACGCAAGACGCTGGAATCGGTGGTCTCGCAGTATCCCGGCACCGAGCAGGCTAAGACCGCGCAAAGCCGTCTGAAGTCGATGCGCTGATCGGCAGGCCGCTCGGCATGTGAACGAACGCCCGCCCGTGGCTGCACCGGCGGGCGTTTTTTCATGGACCGCTGAATAGCGGGCATATGCCCGGTTGGGCGCGGGCAGGGCGGCGGCACGCTAAAATGAGGGCCTTCCCGATTTGCTTTGCAAGGCTTCGCCCATGAAAAAACGCGCCATCGTCCTGCTTTCAGGCGGCCTGGACTCTGCCACCGTGCTTGCCATGGCCAATGCCGACGGCTTTGAGACTTACGCGCTGTCGATGCGCTACGGCCAGCGCCATTCGTCCGAGTTGGAAGCAGCCAAGAAAGTGGCGGCGGCGCTCGGCGCAGTGCGCCATGAAATCGTCGATCTGGACTTGCGCAAGTTCGGGGGCTCCGCGTTGACGGACGATGCGCTCGATGTACCGACCGACGGTGTGCAATCGGGCATCCCGATCACGTATGTGCCGGCACGCAACACGATCATGCTGTCGCTGGCGCTTGGCTGGGCCGAGGCGGTTGGCGCACGCGACCTGTTCTTCGGCGCGAATGCCGTGGACTACTCCGGCTATCCGGATTGCCGTCCCGAATACGTTGCCGCGTACGAAACGCTGGCCAACCTGGCGACGAAGGCCGGCGTGGAAGGCGAGCGCATCCGCGTGAACGCACCCATCATCAACATGACCAAGGCGGAGATCATCCAGGCCGGTGTGCGGCTGGGCGTGGACTACGGCCTGACCGTGTCGTGCTACAAGGCCGACGACGCCGGCCGCGCTTGCGGCGTGTGCGATTCGTGCCGCATCCGCAAGGCCGGCTTTGAAGCCGCGGGCGTGCCCGACCCCACCCGCTACGTCTGAGGCACCATGCCCGATATCGATCTCAACGTGTTGTCCCACACAGTGCTGTGGGGCACGTTTGCGCTGACGTTCGTGTTTGGCGCGATCCTTCAGCGCACGCACTTCTGCACCATGGGCGCGGTGTCCGATGTCGTCAACATCGGCGACTGGAACCGGCTGCGCATGTGGGCGCTGGCCATCGGCGTGGCCATGATCGGCACGGGATGCCTGAGCTGGCTTGGCCTGATCGATACGAGCAAGACGATCTACACGGCGAGCAAGCTGCTGTGGCTGTCGTCGCTGGTGGGCGGGCTGTTGTTCGGCTTCGGCATGGTGCTGGGCTCGGGGTGCGGCAGCAAGACGCTGGTGCGCATCGGCGGCGGCAATCTCAAGTCGGTCGTGGTGTTCGTGTTCCTGGGGCTGGCGGCGTACATGACGCTCAAGGGCGTGTTTGGGGTGGTGCGTGTGGCGACGGTGGACAGCGTAGCCGTTGCGTTGCCGACGTCGCAGGATCTGCCGAGCGTGCTGGGCCACGCGTTCTCCACCGATGCGCGCGTGCTGCGTCTCGTGCTGGCGCTGGGGATCGGCGGGGCGCTGTCGCTGTGGGCGCTGCTGGGGCGCGATTTCCGCACGGGCGACAACCTGCTGGGCGGCATCGGCGTCGGGCTCATCATCGTCGGCATGTGGTACGTATCGGGGCATCTCGGTTACGTGCAGGAAGATCCGAACACGCTGCAGGAAGCGTTTGTGGCGACCAACAGCGGGCGCATGGAGGCGCTGAGCTTCGTGGCCCCGGTGTCGTATACGCTGGAGTGGCTGATGTTCTTCAGTGATACATCGAAGGTACTGACGGTCGGCATTGTGAGCGTGCTTGGCGTGATTGCAGGCTCGGCAGCGGTGGCGCTGGCCACGCGCACGTTCCGCTGGGAGGGCTTTGCCAATGCCGAGGACACGGGCAACCACATCATTGGCGGCATCCTGATGGGCATTGGGGGCGTCACGGCGCTCGGTTGCACGATCGGGCAGGGGCTGTCGGGCGTGTCGACGCTGGCGATCGGTTCGTTCATCGCGCTGGCCGGCATCGTGATCGGTGCGGTGCTGGCGTTCCGCTACCAGATGTGGCGAATGGAGCAGCTCGTTTGATCTGGTGAGCGTTGACAGAATCGCAGATATCTTCCTATAATCGCGGTCTTTGGGGTCTTTAGCTCAGTCGGTAGAGCAGTAGACTTTTAATCTATTGGTCGCGGGTTCGAATCCCGCAGGACCCACCAAAATTCGCAGGGCTGACAGGCAACTGTCGGCCCTTTTTGTTTGGCCGTGCTCCGCACGATTGCCGTCTCCTTCCGCTTTTGGTGGCCGGGCTTTTCACATCGACAGCGCGGTGTGCCTTCCCGATAGCGCCATCGCACTGACCGCCGCCGATCAAATGGCCGACGGGTCGCATCGGCTACCGCCGCTAGGGATTTCCTCTATAGCGCTCAGGATCTGCAGCCACCAACATAGCTCCAATTGGAACCGGTTCCATAACGGAAAAAGCGCACACATGGCAGATATCGTGATCGTGGCGAGCGCGTTCGGCGCCGCTCAGGTGCGCGCGCAGGGGCATCACGCCTATGTTCCCCTGGCCGCGTCGGTCGGCGCAGCCGGCTTCGAGGTGCGGCGTGAATTGTTGCCCGCTGGGCTGGATGGCACGGTATCGGCTGACTTACTGACTGCATTGGGCCGCCTGATGGCAGCGCATGGTCTGTGGGCGGTCTATTCCACGCCGGCCGCGCTGTACACGGACGTCGGCGCTCTGGACACGGTCGCTGTCCGAGGTGCGCTGGTTGAAGCGCAAACCTTGGGTGCGCGCATCGTGAAGTTCCAGCTTGGCGGCTTTGCCGGCGATGCGTCGGCGGAGTTGCTGGCCCGACTCCTGCGAGGCTGGCGCGCACGGGTGCTGGTCGAGAACGGTCAACAGGCGGTGGGCG
Organism: Ralstonia pickettii; assembly: GCF_001699815.1. GTDB lineage: Bacteria > Pseudomonadota > Gammaproteobacteria > Burkholderiales > Burkholderiaceae > Ralstonia > Ralstonia thomasii. The sequence continues at coordinate 42,817 of NZ_MCGB01000020.1, forward strand.
GCTCCCTGGCGCAGTTCCGCAGTTTGTTCGACGCCTTGGAAAGGGCGGATGCGGCGGACATGCTGGGCATGACGTTCGACGTTGGTAACTGGGAATGGTCGGGCGAAGCGCCGCTGGCGTGCGCGCGGGCCCTGGCCCCGTACGTCGAATACATCCATTGCAAGAGCGTCGGGGGCGAGGGGGCACGCCGCTTTGCGGTGGCGCCGGCTGGAAACGATACGCGGTTCTTGGCTGTGCTGGCGGCATTGCCGGGCGATGTCCCGCGCGGCATCGAATTTCCGTTCGACGCGGTCGATCCTGTCGCCGATGCCCATCAACACGTCATGTGGCTCAAGGCCGCCTGACGGTGACGCGACATCGAAGGAGCTTACGCATGTCACATACGTTGGATGTCATCACCTACGGCGAAGCCATGGCGATGTTCGTGGCGACGGCGCCCGGGCCGCTCGCGCAGGCAACGCAGTTCACCAAGCGGATTGCGGGTGCCGATCTGAATGTGGCCATCGGCTTGAGTCGCCTCGGTTTTCGCGTCGGCTATGTGAGCCGGGTGGGGCAGGATTCGTTTGGCGAGTACGTGCTGGAAACGCTGGCGCGCGAACGGATCGATGTCTCATGCGTGGCGGTGGACCCGCAATATCCGACTGGCTTCCAGCTGAAGTCGCGGGCCGACGACGGCAGTGACCCGCGTGTGGAGTACTTCCGCAAGGGCTCGGCCGCCAGCCGGCTCTCGTGCGACGACTATGTCGCCGACTACGTGCTTGGCGCACGCCATCTGCATCTGACGGGCGTGGCCCCCGCAATTTCAGCGTCGTCGTGTGAACTGGCGTTCCACCTTGCGCGAGAGATGCGTGCGGCCGGGGGTTCGATCTCCTTCGATCCGAACCTGCGCCCAACGCTGTGGCCGTCCGCCGCGGAGATGGTAAGCACGCTCAACGCGCTGGCGTCGCTTTCCGATTGGGTGCTGCCCGGCTTGGCCGAGGGGCAGCAACTGACCGGCTATGACACCCCGGCCGATATCGCGCGCTTCTATCTCGATCGAGGTGCGCGAGGTGTGGCCATCAAGCTGGGTGCAGCCGGTGCTTATTACCGGACCGCCGACGGAGCAGAAGGCATCGCCGACGGCGTGCGTGTAGCGCGCGTCGTCGACACAGTGGGCGCGGGCGACGGCTTTGCAGTGGGCGTTGTCAGCGCGCTGCTTGAAGGGCTGTCGCCCGATCTGGCTGTTGCGCGCGGCAACCGTATTGGCGCACTGGCGATCCAGGTGATCGGAGATTCAGAAGGCCTGCCGACGCGCGCCGCGCTCGAGGTGCTTGAACAAACGGCCCGCATGGCATGCGAGCCGGAACCCATTTCCAACGTGTAACGCAGCGCTTCGACTGCCGCCCGTCACGGGCAACGCAAACCATCAAAGGAGACACGACCATGGCAACGCAACTGGCTGCGCGGCGCTGGTGGATGATCATGCCGATCGTCTTTATCACCTACAGCCTGGCCTACCTCGATCGCGCGAACTATGGCTTCGCGGCGGCGGCCGGCATCAATCACGATCTGGGGATCAGCCAGGGGCTGTCGTCGTTGATTGGCGCGCTGTTTTTCCTCGGCTATTTCTTCTTCCAGATTCCCGGCGCGATCTACGCAGAGCGCCGCAGCGTGAAGAAACTCGTGTTCATCAGCCTCGTGTTGTGGGGCTTGTGTGCGGCGCTCACGGGCGTCGTGAGTGACATTCCCTCGTTGATGGCGATCCGGTTTGTGCTGGGTGTGGTCGAGGCGGCCGTCATGCCGGCGATGCTCATCTACATCAGCAACTGGTTTACCAAGCACGAGCGTTCGCGCGCGAATACGTTCCTGATTCTGGGCAATCCCGTGACCGTGCTCTGGATGTCGGTGGTATCGGGCTACCTCGTGCGCGAGTTCGGCTGGCGCCATATGTTCATCGCCGAGGGCGTGCCCGCCATCATCTGGGCCGTGTGCTGGTGGTGCCTGGTGCAGGACAAGCCCGCGCAGGCGCCGTGGCTGAACCCACAGGAAAAGCGCGACCTGGAACAAGCCTTGGCGACGGAACAGGCGGCCATCAAGCCGATGCGCAACTATGGCGAGGCCTTCCGCTCGCCTGTCGTCATCAAGCTGTGCGCGCAGTACTTCTGCTGGAGCATCGGCGTCTATGGTTTCGTGCTATGGCTACCGTCCATCGTGAAGAACGGCTCGTCGCTTGGCATGGTCGAGACGGGTTGGCTGTCGGCGCTGCCGTATCTGGCGGCCACCATCGCGATGCTCGCGGCGTCGTGGGCATCCGACAAGGTGGGGTCGCGGCGTGGGTTCGTCTGGCCGTTCCTGCTGGTGGGGGCCGCAGCGTTTGCCGCATCGTTTGCACTCGGCTCAACGCATTTCTGGATGTCGTATGTGCTGCTCGTGATTGCCGGTGCGGCGATGTATGCACCGTATGGTCCGTTCTTCGCGATCGTGCCGGAGCTTCTGCCTAAGAACGTCGCCGGTGGCGCGATGGCGCTGATCAACAGCATGGGCGCTCTCGGTTCGTTTGTCGGCTCGTACTTCGTTGGCTACCTGAACGGTGCCACCGGCTCGCCGCTGGCGTCGTACGCTTTCATGAGCGCCGCGCTCCTCGCAGCCGTAGTGCTTACGCTTTGCGTCAAGCCGCAACCGCGTGATGCGTACACGCTCGCCCACCCTGTGCCTGGAAAATGAACTGATGAAACCGCTTGTCGTTGCCTACAAGCCTTTGCCCGACGATGTCACGGCTCAGTTGCGCGAGCATGTCGAACTCGTGCAGGTTGACGGTGCCGAGGCGTTGACCGAGGCGCTTACAAAGGCCGAGGGTGCGATCGGTGCGAGCCTGAAGATCACCTCCCAGATGCTCGACCGCGCGCCCCGGCTCAAGGCGTGGTCCACGATCTCGGTCGGCTACGACAATTTCGACGTGCCCGATCTGACGCGTCGTGGCATTACGCTGGCGCACACACCTGATGTGTTGACGGAATCAACTGCCGATACCGTGTTTTCGCTGATCCTCTCGTCTGCGCGGCGCGTTGTGGAACTGGCCGAGTGGGTCAGGGCCGGCAACTGGCAGCGCAGCATCGGACCCGAGCTTTACGGCACGGATGTTCAGGGCAAGACGATTGGCATCGTCGGCCTGGGGCGGATCGGTGCGGCATTGGCTCGCCGTGCAGCACTGGGTTTCCGGATGCGCGTCGTGTACACGAATCGGCATCCGCATCCCGAGGCCGAAGCGCAGTACGGCGCGCGCCGCGTGACGCTCGACACGTTGCTGGCCGAAGCGGATTTTGTTTGCCTGCAGGTGCCGCTGACGCCGGAAACGCAGCACCTGATCGGCGCGGCAGAACTGGCGAAGATGAAGCGCAGTGCGACTCTCATCAATGCATCGCGTGGGGCCGTCGTCGACGAAGCAGCGCTCATCGATGCGTTGCGTAACGGGACGATACGCGGCGCGGGGCTCGATGTGTTCGAGCACGAACCGCTGCCGGCCAACTCGCCACTGCTGGCGATGAACAACGTGGTTGCACTACCCCATATCGGCTCCGCGACGCACGAGACGCGACACGCAATGGCCCGCTGCGCCGCTGACAACCTGATCAAGGCGCTGGTCGGTACGTTGCGTGAGAACCTAGTCAATCCACAGGTGCTGGAGCCCACCCGCGCCTCATGAGCCGAGTGCCGGGATTGCGCTATGATCCTCGCACTCCGGCTTCGGCCCCTCGTGCCGACGGCCTGCTCTGAAGCGCAACGTGACTGATTTCCCATCCTCTTCCTCGCGCCCTGCGACCATCACCGACGTGGCCCGCGAAGCGGGAACCGGCAAGACCAGCGTGTCCCGCTATCTGAACGGCGAGATGCAGGTCCTTTCCGAAGATTTGCGACAGCGCATCGAAGCCGCCATCCAGCGGTTGAACTACCGGCCCAACCAGATGGCCCGTGGCCTCAAGCGAGGCCGCAATCGCCTGCTCGGCATGCTGGTGGCCGATCTGACCAATCCTTACTCGATCGAAGTCCTGCAAGGCGTTGAAGCCGCTTGCCACGCGCTGGGCTACATGCCGCTCATCTGCCACGCCGCCAATGAGATCGAGATGGAGCGCCGCTTCGTCCAGTTGCTGACGACGTACCGGGTCGAAGGTTTGATCGTCAACGCGCTCGGCGCGGAAGAGGCCGTATTGCGCCCCTTGCGGGGTGGCGGTATTCCCGCTGTGCTGGTGGATCGCACGGTAGAAGGGTTCGACGCCGACCTCGTGGGGCTCGATAACCGCGACGCCGTCCGGCTGGGCGTGCAACATCTGCTGGATCACGGTTTCGATGCCATCCAGTTCATCGTGCAGCCGTTTGAGCAGGTCAGTTCCCGGCGTGAACGCGAACTTGCCTTTCGAGAGGCGATGGCAGCGCAAGGGCGGCCAGCGGAGCCGACCGTGGTGCTCGACCCGAACGATCCGGCCTCAACTGAGCGTGCGCTGGCCGAGATCGATGCACGCATCGATGCGGTGTATCAGCGAGGCGGAAAACGACTCGCGCTGTTTGTTGCCAACGCGCCGGTCGCGCTCGTCGTTGCGCGGCATCTGCGCACGCAGTTTGGCCCAGCCTGGCAGGAGCGGGCGGCGCTGCTGTCGATCGATGATCCGGAATGGGCCGAGTTGATCGGCATCACCACGATCCGGCAACCGACGTATGACATCGGCTACAAGGCGGTCGAGTTCGTGCATGAACGCATCGAAGGCGTGAGCGGGGATGCCCGTGTCGTGTTGCTGCCCGGCACGCTGGTCGAACGTGCTTCGACGGTGCATTCGACGCAGGCCGCGTCATGACGTTGCGTCTGTATCTCGCGGGGCCGGACGTTTTTCGTCCGGAGCCCATTGCGCACGGCGAGGCGCTCAAGGCGTTGTGCGCCGAGTTTGGCTTTAGCGGCCTGTACCCGCTGGATAACACGATCGCTCCCCAGGCAGATGGGCCTGCTACCGCCGCTGAAATCTACCGGCAGAACATCGCGCTGATCGATCTGGCGGATGCCGTGATCGCCAACGTGGCGGATTTTCGCGGGCACGAGCCAGACTCCGGCACGTGCTTCGAAATCGGCTACGCCATCGCTCGCGGCAAGGAGGTGTGGTGCTACAACGTGCCCGCCGTGCCGCTCATCGGGCAGGTGCAGAACGCCAATGGCAATGATGCCGACGGCTGGGCCGTGGAAGACTTCGGTCTGCCGCGCAACCTCATGATCGCTTGCAGCTGCCGTCTCGTTGTGGGCGATGCGCGCGCGTGCCTGGAGCGCATGCGCGCGCACTACGTATAGTCGCGTGCTGGATATGCGTATGCGGATTGCTTCCTTCAAGGCGGTCGGGGCCATCCGTATAGTGCCTGCACCGGATGGCGTCTCCGACGCGAGGCAAGCGCATGAAGCTCGACGATCTGCATCAACTCCCCGACCTTACGCATCTGCTGGCTGAACTGGCGGCCACCGCTGCGCAGCGCGACCAGCAAGGCGGCCATGCCGCGCACGAAAAAGCTGCGATTTCGCGCGCAGGTTTGCTGCCGCTGGTCATCCCTACGCAGTACGGCGGAACCGGCGTCGGTTGGGAGGACGCCTTTGCCACGGTCCGTGCTATTGCGGCGGTCGACAGCTCGCTTGGGCACTTGCTCGCTTTCCAGTATCTGCAGACTGCGACCGTCTATCTGTACGGCTCCGACGCGCAACGCGAACGCTTCCTGCGTCCGACCGCCGAGCTGGGCTGGTGGTGGGGCAACGCCGTCAATCCGCTCGACCATCGCCTGCGTGCCCAGCGCTCGGGCAGCGGTTGGCTGCTCGATGGCGAAAAGGGTTTCTGTTCCGGCACGCTCGGTTCCGACGTGATGGTCGTGTCTGCCCACGACGCGGCCAGCGGCAACCCCGTTGTGGCGGTGGTGCCGACAGCGCGCTATGGCATTACGGTGCGCGACGACTGGCATCCGATCGGGCAGCGCCAGACCGACAGCGCCTCCGTGCAATTCCGGCATGTGCAGGTCAGCGAAGATGAAGTGCTGGTCCGCCCCGAGGTCGTCCTCACGCCATATCAAACGGTGCGTTCCTGTATCGCGCAGAACGTATTGGTGAATCTCTACACCGGCATTGCCGCAGGCGCGCTGGACGAGGCACGCAAGCACACGCTGCAATCGTCGCGGCCATGGATCACCTCGGGTGTGGAGCGCGCGGCGGACGATCCTTACCAAATTCACCGCTTTGGCGAGATGCGCGTGCAATTGCTGGCTGCAGAAGCGCTGGCCGATCGCGCCATCCAACGGTTGGATCGCGCGTGGCGTAAAGGCGCCGCGCTGAGCGCCGACGAGCGGGCCGAGGTCTCGCTTGCCACGGCCGAAGCCAAGGTGTTGGCACATCGTGCCGCATTGTTCGTCGCCCAGGAATTGTTTGAGGCGACAGGCGCACGTTCGACCAAGGCCGCGCTGGCGCTGGACCGCTTCTGGCGCAACGCGCGCACGCATACGCTGCACGACCCGCTTGACTACAAATTGCGCGCCATCGGCCGCTACGCGCTGGAAGGCATCCTGCCCGACGCCACCATCTACGGCTAAGCGCCTATCGATCTGCACATTCCTTCGTTGGCACACGACTGCGGCGGGCGGTGTAATGTGAAATTCGTCTATTGCCGCGCGCTTACATCATGTCCGACGCCGTTGTTACCCCGGATGCTCCTGCCGTCCACACAGCCCGCTTCCACATTCGCCGCTTGCCTGACGCGCCGCTCGGCGCAGAGATCCTCGGCCTGGGCGATGGAGCCGATTTGTCTGACGCCGACATCGCCACGATCCGCCAAGCTTGGCTCGCACATGATGGTCTGCTCGTGTTCCGTGACGTCGAATTCACGCCGCAGGCGCAAGTGGCGTTCAGCCGGCGCTTCGGTCCGCAGCAGGTGCACGTGTTGAACCAGTTCCATCTGAGCGGACATTCGGAAATCCTCGTCGTCTCCAACGTGGTCGAAAACGGTAAGCCAATCGGGCTGGGCGATGCGGGGCGCGACTGGCATTCCGATCTCTCATACAAGCCGTTGCCGAGCCTCGGCTCGATGCTGCTCACGCGCGAGTTGCCGGAAGAGGGCGGCGATACGTTGTTCGCCAACATGGTGCGCGCCTACGAAACGCTGCCGGCCAATCTCAAGCGCATCATCGAAGGCCGCCGTGCCGTGCATTCGTATGTGTACCGCTATGAGCGATTGCGTGCGCTGTCGACCTGGCGTCCGCCGCTCACGCAAGCGCAGCGCGACGCCGTGCCGCCGGTCGATCACCCCGTTGTGCGCACGCATCCGGAAACCGGCAAGCGTGCACTCTTCGTCAACGAGGGCTTCACCTCGCACATCATCGGCTTGCCGGAAGACGAGAGCACCAGCGTGCTGGAGCAGCTCTTCGCCCACAGCATCCGCGCCGACAACGTCTACACGCACCGCTGGTGCCCCGGCGACATGCTGTTCTGGGATAACCGCTCCACCATCCACTTTGCGCCCGGCTGCCCAGACAAGTATCGGCGCACGCTGCATCGCACGACCATCGAAGGGGACGTGCCGGTTTAGGCGCTGTTCGTCTACAGCCCGGATTCGGCCAGACGGGCATCAATACTTGGCAGTGTCAACGTCTGCGCAAACAGGCGCGTGAGCGATTGGCTCGCATATTGGGGCAGCTCTTCGGCCGCGGTCCAGCGGTATGCGTCCATCTCGGGGATGAGCCGGCCGGTGCGGTAGCTGTGGAACATCGATGTGCACGTCAGCGTGTCAAGCGCAACTTCCGCGCGGCGCAGGCGTGTTGCGAATAGGTGCAGCTCCTTGTCACGGCGATAGGGAAAACGGCCGAGTTCGATCAGTGCGTGGCCGTCGAGCACAAGACCGGTTTCCTCGCGCGTCTCGCGCAGGGCGGTGTCGCGGTGGTTCTCGCCCGGGTCGGGCGCGCCTTTGGGGATGTCCCAGTGGCGCGTTTCAGTGGCGTGGGCGAGCAGCACCTCGCCATCTTCGTTGAGCAGCACGAGGCCGCAGGATAGGGCGATCGGCATGCTATTTCGTTCCGCCGCGTTGTGTGATGCGTGCAGTCAGCAACTGGTGCTCACGGCTGAACAGCCGGCGATAGGCCAGCAGCACGGCCGCAACCGTCCCCAGCCCAGAAGCTGCCGCCAGCAGGAACATGATGACGATCTGGTAGCGCACGGCCTCCAGTGGAGACTGCCCGGCCAGTACCTGGCCCGTCATCATGCCGGGCAGGCTCACCACGCCCACCACGGTCATCTGGTTGATGATCGGTGTCATGCCGGCGCGCACGGCCGTTCGTGCTGCATTGCGCGCCGCTTCCCAGTGCGTGCCGCCGAGCGCAAGAATCGTCTCCACTTGGTCGCGCGTGGCAGTCAGCTCGCCGGTCATGCGCTCGAGCGCCAGGCCTACGCCGGTGAGCGTGTTGCCAAGAATCATCCCCATGATCGGGATGGCGTATTGCGGCTGATACCACGGATGCGCATGCAGTACGACCACCAGCCCGATCGCTCCGATCAGCCATGTGCTGCCGAAGACCGACAACGTGCCGTCCAACCGCAGTCCGGCATAGCCGCGTGCGCCTCGACTGCCAGTCGCGTGCCCTGCAATGAGCGTCATGACGGTCACGATGCCCAGCACCACCGCCCATTGCGCGTGGGCGAATACCCATTCGAGCACGAAGCCCACCGCCAGCAATTGCACCACGGTGCGCACGGCCGCCCACGCCAGGCGTCGCTCGAGCCCAAGCCCCAGGCCGATGGACAGCGCACCGTTCACGAGGATCAGCGCAGCCGCAATGCCGACCTGCCAGGCGGAAAGGGAGAGGTCCTGGCCGTTCATCGCTCGGGCCCCGTGTCGAGTTGCCCGGCAACCATCTTCCAATGCTGCCGGCCGATGCGCTCTGCTTGCGCCGAATCGTGTGTCACCCACATCCACGCATGCCGCTCGGGTGCCTGCGCAAACCAATGCTGCAACAGCGCCTCGACCGCACGCGCAGAGGCGGGGTCAAGGGCCGCCGTAGGCTCGTCGAGCAGCAGGACGGTCGGCCGTGTCTGTAGTGTGCGAACCAGCGCCGCGATCTGTGCTTCACCGCCGGAAAGATCGGCGGCGTTCTTGTCGAGAAAGCTGGCGTCGCGCTCGGCACCCACAAGCAAGGCGATAGCGGCGTCTCGATCGAAGCCGGTGCTGTGGCGCCGCACGTGCAGCTGATAGGGCAGGTGCAGGTTGTCTTCCACCGTACCGGGCAGCAGCGCTGGGCGCTGGCGCACGTACGCCACGCGACAGCGATAGGCCGGAACCGCGCGCGGGCCGATCCCTTGGCCATGCCATGTCACTTGCCCATCATCGAGCGGATCGAGCAGCGCCAGCGCGCGCAGCAGCACGCTCTTGCCCGCGCCGGATGGCCCGGTCAGCGCAATGCGGTCGCCTGCCTGCACAGCAAGCGTGGCAGATTGCAGCAGCGTGACACCGGTGCGTGCATCGCGGCGTTGGAGGTGGGTGGCGGCCAGCATGGTGGGGCGAGTGTGTTGCGTACGGTATGGCATCAATGCGTTGCATTTATGCATTATGCATATGAGCGGGGGGAGTGGTCCTCCACCGTAATCGTCAGTACGCCTGCGCAGGCGCAGTGCCGTCGCCTCGTGGTTACGCCATCCACGCGTCATGCGGAATGGTCCCTAGCCCAAACGGAGCAGTGCCAATGCCTTGGCCAGTGGCCGATGTCGGACGAATCCGACATGCCATTCAGCGACGGGCGGGTCGCCATTTGCGCATCCCGGGCATAGCATCGAAGCGTCACTAGAAGAAGCGATGGAGGGCGCCATGGAGACCGACAAAGTGCAAGTTGCCCACCCATGGTGGCAGCCGGGAGTCTTTGCATCTGCGCTGGCGATTTTTTTGTGGATCTGCGCGGAGCTGCCTCCCGATATGCTTGGCACCATCTTCCATGCGGGTACGTCGCCCGATTCTCTTCGGCATGTTGGTGACACCCTGTTCGTGATTGGCTGGACCGCCAGCGGCGCGCTGATGTGGGGTGGCCGACGGCGTGTCGCGCATGACGCTGACGTGACAGCGCAGCCGGCTGAGGCGGAAGTTGGCGCCACTGGTCAACCGCACGGGCTTGCTGGTTTGCGCCAGAGCATGGCCCGGCGGTGGGAGCGCGTGCGTCATCCGATTCCGCTGCACTGATATTGCGCTGCCGCAAATGAGAAAGGCCGGATTGCCCGGCCTTTTCTTGCGGGCGCAGCCTTCAGGAGGTGCTGCCTGGGATGATCTCCTCCGCATCGGCGTTGGGCGCCGAGGTTGGCGCGCCGGCGTGCTCGCCTTGTGCCTCTTGCCATTTCTTGTAGCCCCACCAGGCCGCTCCGGCCACGATCCCCACCTTGCCGAGCTTGCGCGTGATCCGGCCGATGACGGTGCGGCGCAATCCTGCATACGCGAGCGACAGTACAGTGCCCACCAGCGGATACTCACGCGCAATGCCCAGCGTCCGCATCAGGCTGTTCGGCCGGGCCAGCGGGCGGAACAGACTTGGCAGCAACGCTCCGAGGCCGCCCAGGCTGAAGGTACGGCTACTGGCGCGATGGACATCGTTGCGGGCTTGAGCGTAGTCGTAGCGCTCCAGCGCGGCGCGCGTGAGCAGCAATTCCTTGCGCACGCTCAAGGGCAGGCGTGTTTCGGCGCCGCGGCGTGACGGCCGCACATGGTGCCGCGCGCTCGATGCGGGTTCGTTCACGGATGTGCCCGGTGACGGCGCGTGTTCGGTCGGATCAGTCATCGGCGCAGGATCTCCCGGTCTTTGTCTAGTTCGGCCAGCGTGGCCTCGAACAGTGGCGGTGCGTCGCGCAGCAGCGAACGCACCTTCCACAGGCACGCTGCAGCGCCCAGCGCATACAGCGCTGCCATCACGGCCAGGGACTGCCAGCGATACGTATCCCAGCACAGGATGACCACCAGCGCCGTCAGCGTCATGATGGACAGGGCGATCAGGCTCACGGCCAACATGCCCAGGAAGGCGGTGCCGAGCAGCCGTTCTTTTTCTTCAGCCAGCTCGACGCTCGCCAGCTCGAGCCGCGTCTGCAGCATCGAGACGACCGTGCCGGCCAGTTTCTTCAAGGAAGCGAACAGCTTGGGGCTGGTGTCGTCGGTCATGAGGAGTGGAAAGGGTGCGAGGCGGATGGCGCCAGTGCCAACACAGCACGCGCCATGCCCGGAATAGAACCGCGAAAATGCAACTGGCCGATGGCGCGATCCATAGGGCGCGCGCCATCGGCCAGGAAGGGTGCCGCGGGTTACTTGCGGTTGAGCAGCAGGCCGATCAGCAGGCCCACGCCGGCCGCCACGCCCACGGCTTGCCACGGGTGGTCGTGGACGTAGTCGTCGGTGGCGCGTGCGGCAGCCTTGCTCTTGTGGACGACCGCGTCTTGCAGGTCCTGCGCCTTTTCCTTGGCTTGGCGGAGCATGCCCATGCCGCGCTCGCGCAACTCGGCGGCCTTTTCGCCGCTGGTGGACGCAGCTTGTTTGAGCAGGGTTTCAGCGTCGGACAGTACAGTCTTCACGTCGGTCATCAGTTTCTCCTTATTGACGGAATCGGCCAGGTTGGGGGAAGTGTTCGTCATGGTCGGGTCCTCGGTGACGGGGGGTAGTTCAATCGTCAATATGTCGACGCGCTTATTCGCTAGCATATGTGTGGGCGCCGCGAAACTTCAAGCGCTCGCGTTGCGCGCACTGCGATGGATCAAGGCTTCGGTCATTGTCCGGCAATGTGCGTACGCCTTCCACCCTGTTGTCAGCAAATGCCGCGCCTAATGACGAAAAGTGATGTTGTTGTGAATTTATAGTCGTTTTGGTTGGATGGCAATCTGGCTATAGTGGTTCCCAATCTGTGTATGGAGGACACGATGTCTCTACGTTTGGGCGATATCGCCCCTGATTTCGAGCAGGATTCCAGTGAAGGCCGCATCAAGTTTCATGAGTGGCTGGGCAATAGCTGGGGCGTGCTTTTTTCGCACCCGGCCGATTACACGCCGGTCTGCACCACCGAACTGGGCCTGACCGCCAAGCTGAAGGACGAATTTGCCAAGCGCAATGTCAAGGCGATTGCGCTGTCGGTCGACTCGGTTGAGTCGCACAAGGGCTGGATCAACGATATCAACGAGACGCAGAACACCAGCGTCAACTTCCCGATCATTGCCGACCCCGATCGCAAGGTCTCGCAGCTGTACGACATGATTCATCCGAATGCGAGCGAGACGTTCACCGTGCGTTCGTTGTTCGTGATCGATCCGAACAAGAAGATTCGCCTGACGATTACGTATCCGGCATCGACGGGGCGTAATTTCAATGAAGTCCTGCGCGTGATCGACTCGCTGCAGTTGACCGAGTACCACAGCGTGGCCACGCCGGGTAACTGGCAGGACGGCGATGACGTGGTCATCGTGCCCTCGCTGAAGGATGAGGAAGTCATCAAGCAGAAATTTCCGAAGGGCTACAAGGCGTTGCGTCCGTATCTGCGCCTGACGCCGCAGCCCAATAAGTAACCGTCTCCTTGGTAGTGTGATTGCCGCCCGGCCTTGTGCCGGGCGTTTTTTGCGTTGGAGCCGGCTCAGAATCCTAGGCAAAACAAAAACCGGCCAGCCCTTTCGGGTCTGGCCGGTTTGTCTTTTGTGGCAGACGGTTCCGTGCGATCAGATCGCCCAGCCGCCTACGTAGAACGCTACCAGCGCAGCCGCGATCGCCACGGTGCCGATGTTCAGCTTGCGCCATTCGCCGGCCACCACGCGGCCGATCACCAGCGTGCTAAAGCCCAGCATGATGCCGGTGACGATGTTGCAGGTCAGCACGATGAACACGGCGCAGACTAGGCCCGACAGTGCGTCAACCATGTCGTCCATGTGCAGCTTGCTCACGCTGGAGAGCATCAGCAGGCCGACATACATCAGCGCCGGGGCCGTTGCGTATGACGGCACCAGGCCCGCCAGCGGCGAGAAGAACATCACCGCCAGGAACATCACGCCGACCACCACAGCCGTCAGGCCAGTCTTGCCGCCCGCTGCTACGCCGACCGTCGACTCGATGTAAGCCGCCGCCGGAGCCCCGCCAAAGAACGCCGAGAAGATCGAGCTGATCGAATCGGCCGTGAGGGCGCGGCCACCGTTGATGATATGGCCCTTGTCGTTGAGCAGTCCGGCCTGGCCGGCAACCGCGCGGATCGTGCCGGTGGCATCGAACACGGCGGTCATCACCAGTGCCAGCACGCTGGGCAGCACGGCGGCCGTAAGTGCGCCGCGAATATCCATTGTGCCGATCAGCGAGGCATGCCCTGCAGCGGCGAGCGAGGGCACGGCGAACACGCCGGTGAACTTCACGGCCGGGTCAAAGATCAGTCCCAGGACCGAGATGGCAATGATCACGATCAGGATGCCGCCCGGCACGCGACGACGCTCCATGCCGAAGATGGCGGCCAGTCCCAGCACCGACATCATCACCGGGAAGGCAGTGACGTGGCCCAGTGCAACGGGCAGGCCCGCACCGGCGTTCTTGACGACCAGCCCCACGTCGTTGGACGCGATGAGCAGCAGGAACAGCCCGATGCCGATGCCCGTGCCGTGCGCCACGCCCGAAGGCAGATTGCGCAGGATCCAGGACCGCACGCCCGTGGCCGAGATGGCGGTGAAGACCACACCCATCAGGAACACGGCGCCGAGTGCGATCTCTGGCGTGAGCTTTTGCCCGAGCACCAGGCCAAAGGCCATGAACGCGGTCAGCGAAATCGCGCAGCCGATGGCGATCGGCAGCTTGGCCCACAAGCCCATGAGCAGCGAGCCGAAGGCGGTGGTCAGACACACCGCGACGAACACAGCGCTGGTATCAAAGCCGGCCTTGCCCAGCATGCCGGGCACGACAAACACGGCGTAGACCATCGCCATGAAGGTGGTGATGCCAGCCACGACCTCGCGCTTTTGCGTGCTGCCGCGTGCAGAAATCTGGAAATAGCGATCAATGGCACGCGCATCGGCGATGCCAGCGGCGCCAAGTTCCGTCGACGACGGAATGGACTGTTCAGCCATGGTGGGTTTGTCTCCTGGCAGGACTCCGCGCCGGCCGACCTTGGTCGTCCGCGTAAGGTGCCCTGTTCTGGTTTTGATATCGGTACGGGTGCCTGCGTACGCGCGCCGGCATTCTCCAGACCGTTGTCTCGCGATTGGTTTTGTCGCGTGGCGCTGCATCTGCGTGTGGATCGCGCGCTCGTTCTATCGGTGTGAGGGGCGTGCGGCCCAACAATCCGCCGACACTTGGACCGAAGCATAGACGCGCGCTACCGCCGATTCATGCGGCGTGGCGTATCCCGGTCATTTGCAAATTGGTATATCGCGAGGGAAGGAGAACAACGGTGCCCAGGACGGGCGAGAGATGCGGCAAGGCGTGTGGCGAGTTGTGCACGAGTGTGCTGCAACTCGCCGAAAAAGCAAAGCGCAATCAGAAGAAAGCCTGAATGCCGGTCTGTGCGCGGCCGAGGATCAGCGCGTGGATATCGTGCGTGCCTTCGTATGTGTTCACCACTTCCAGGTTCACCACGTGGCGGATCACGCCAAACTCATCCGAGATGCCGTTGCCGCCCAGCATGTCGCGTGCCACACGGGCGATGTCGAGCGACTTGCCGCATGAGTTGCGCTTCATGATCGAGGTGATTTCGACCGCGGCCGTGCCTTCGTCCTTCATGCGGCCCAGGCGCAGGCAACCTTGCAGGCCAAGCGTGATTTCGGTCTGCATGTCGGCCAGTTTTTTCTGCACGAGTTGGTTGGCGGCGAGTGGGCGGCCGAACTGCTTGCGATCCAGTACGTACTGGCGTGCGATGTGCCAGCAGGCTTCTGCTGCGCCCAGTGCGCCCCACGCGATGCCGTAGCGTGCCGAGTTCAGGCACGTGAACGGACCCTTCAGGCCGCGCACGCCCGGCATCAAGTTCTCTTCCGGCACGAACACTTCGTCCAGCACGATTTCACCGGTGATCGACGTACGCAGGCCAACCTTGCCGTGGATGGCAGGCGCCGTCAGACCCTTCCATCCTTTCTCCAGGATGAAGCCGCGGATTTCGTCCTCGCCGTTGTCGTTCGGCAGCTTGGCCCACACGACAAACACATCGGCGATGGGCGAGTTGGTGATCCACATCTTGGCGCCCGACAGCGAGTAGCCGCCGTCGACCTTCCTGGCGCGCGTGATCATCGAGGCCGGGTCGGAACCGTGGTTCGGCTCAGTCAGGCCAAAGCAGCCGATCCACTCGCCGGTCGCCAGCTTCGGCAGGTATTTCTGCTTTTGCGCCTCGCTGCCGAATTCGTAGATCGGCACCATTACGAGCGACGACTGCACGCTCATCATCGAGCGGTAGCCTGAATCCACCCGTTCGACTTCACGTGCGATCAGGCCGTAGCTGACGTAGTTCAGGCCCGGGCCGCCGTACTGCTCGGGAATCGTCGGGCCCAGCAGGCCCAGCTCGCCCATCTCACGAAAGATCGATGCGTCGGTCTTCTCATGCCGGAACGACTCCAGTACGCGCGGCATCAGCTTGTCCTGGCAGTACGACGCGGCGGCGTCGCGCACCATGCGTTCGTCGTCGGTCAGTTGTTGGTCGAGCAGCAGGGGGTCGGCCCAATTGAAGGCGTTGCGAGCGGTCACGGCGGTCGTCTCCGAGTCGTTGTTGTTCCGATATACGGAACACAGTTTCGAAATTTAGGGCTATCATAGCGCAACCGCCGACGATTTCCAGGGCTTTTTTGCCATGAGCACGACCCGTCTCCCCGATCCCGAATTCGACACCGCGCCCGCCGAGTCGAGCGACCCGAATTTCGTCACGGCGCTCGCGCGCGGGCTGGAACTGCTGCGCGCATTCCGCCCTGGCGACACGTTGCTCGGCAACCAGGAATTCGTCCGGCGCACGGGCTTTCCCAAGGCCACAGTCAGTCGATTGGCCGGCACGCTGGTGTCGCTCGGTTACCTGCGCTACGACGATGCGCTCGGCAAATACGGGCTCGACGCCGGTGTGCTCGCACTCGGGTTTGCCTACCTGGCCTCAAGCGACGTGATCCAGCTCGCGCGGCCGCATATGAGCGCATTTGCGCAGCGCTATGGGGTATCGATCTCGCTGGGCAAGCGCGATCGGCTGGACATGGTGTATCTGGAGACGATCCGCCACGACAGCCCGTCGATGAGCGGCTCGTCGGGGCTGGGCGTGGGCTCGCGGCTCTCGCTGCTGTCGAGTTCGATGGGACGGGCGTATCTGGCTTCGTTGCCCGCAGCGCGGCGTGAGCGCTTGTACGAAGCACTGCGCACGCAGCAGCCGGCGCAGTGGGCGGCAGAAGGGGCCGCCGCAGATGACGCTGTCAAAGCCGGCGTACGGAATGGCTATGCCGTGTCGCTGCGTGACTGGCATCCGGCCATCCACGCATGCGCAGTCGCGTTCTTCGCGCCAAGCCAGCGCGAGCCGTATGTCGTGAGTTGCAGCGCGCCACACACGTCCGCCGATGCAGAGCGCATCCGCGACGAACTGGCCCCCGCGCTGCGAGAGTTCGCGGCAAGGCTCGGCCAAGTCGCCGAGCCCGCCTGAGTCGGGTCGATCAAAGATCAGTCCGCAACTTCCAAAGCTCCGGAAACAACACCACATCCAGCATCTTCCGCAGGTAACCGACGCCCTCGGTGCCGCCCGTGCCACGCTTGAAGCCAATCACGCGCTCGACCGTGGTCACATGCCGGAAGCGCCATTGCCGGAACGCATCTTCCAGATCGACGAACTTCTCAGCCAGCTCGTACAGCTCCCAGTGGTGCGTCGGGTCTCGATAGACCTCCAGCCACGCCGCTTCCACCGAGGCGTTGTAAGTCACGGGACGCGACCAGTCACGCTCGATGCAATCTGCGTCGAATGCAAAGCCGTGACGCGCCATGTAACGCACCGCCTCGTCGTACAGCGACGGCGTTTCCAACGCAGCCTTGACCTGTTCGTAATGCTCGGTGCGATGCGCGTGCGGCTTGAGCATCGCCGCGTTCTTGTTGCCGAGGATGAACTCGATCTCGCGGTACTGATACGACTGAAAGCCTGACGATTGCCCGAGGTGCGGACGCATGGCCGAGTACTCCGGCGGCGTCATAGTGGCGAGCACGTTCCACGCCTGCACCAGCTGATCCATGATGCGCGACACGCGCGCCAGCATCTTGAACGCAGGCGGCAGGTTGTCATTGCGCACGCAATCCCGCGCGGCGCGCAACTCGTGCAGCATCAGCTTCATCCACAGCTCGGTGGTCTGATGCTGAACGATGAAGAGCATCTCGTTGTGATCCGGCGAGCGCGGGTGCTGCGCGTTCAGGATCTGGTCGAGCGCGAGGTAGTCGCCATAGCTCATCGACTTCGAGAAATCGAGCTGTGCGTCGTGCCAGCCCTCGCCCTGGGCGGCTTGCATGGGGCAGCCCGATGCTGCGGGTTGATTCGGGTTCGACATCTCAGGTCACCAGCGTACGTTCGTTGAATTGGGCCGATTGCCATGCGCCGGTTTCCAGCACATCGCGCAGAATTTCCACGGCATCCCACACATCGGCATAGCTCGTGTAGAGCGGCGTGAAACCGAAGCGCATGATGCGCGGCTCGCGGTAGTCGCCGATCACACCTCGCGCAATCAGCGCCTGCACCACGGCATAGCCGTTGGGGTGTTCGTAGCTGACGTGGCTGCCGCGTACGGCGTGCTCGCGCGGCGTGACGAGCGTGAGCGGAAAGCCAGCGCAGCGGGTTTCCACCAGCGTGATGAAGAGGTCGGTGAGCGCGAGCGACTTGGCACGCAGCGCGGCCATCGACGTCTGCGCGAAGATGTCGAGCCCGCATTCCACCATCGCCATCGACGTGATCGGTTGTGTGCCGCACAGGAAGCGGCCGATGCCGGCATCGGCGTCGTAGCGCGACTCCATCGCGAACGGCCGCGCGTGCCCCCACCAGCCCGATAGCGGCTGCCAGAAGCGCTCGCGCAACGCCGGTGCCACCCACACGAAGGCTGGCGAGCCGGGGCCGCCGTTGAGGTATTTGTAGGTACAGCCGATGGCGTAATCCGCGCCGCCTGCGTGCAGGTCAACGGGCACAGCGCCCGCCGAATGCGCCAGATCCCAGATGGCCAGCGCGCCGTGCTTGTGCGCCAGCGCCGAGACGGCCGCCATGTCGTACATGTGGCCGCTCTTGTAGTTCACATGCGTCAGCATGGTGACGGCGACGTCGTCGCCCAGCGCGCCTTCCAGTTCTTCCGGCGAGTCTATCAGGCGCAGTTTGTAGCCGTCGCGCAGCAGGTCGGCCAGTCCTTCAGCGATGTACAGATCGGTCGGAAAATTGTGCGTTTCCGACACGATGATCTTGCGGCCTGGCGCGTCTTCGCGCTGCACGCGAATCGCGGCGGCCAGCACCTTGAACAGGTTGATCGATGTGGTGTCGGTGACGACGACTTCATCTTCACGCGCACCAATCAGCGGCGCCAGCTTGTTGCCCAGGCGGCGCGGCAGTTCAAACCAGCCTGCCTGGTTCCAGCTGCGGATGAGGCCGTCGCCCCATTCGTTGGCGACGACTTCCTGCGCGCGGGCAAGCGCAGTTTTCGGGCGGGCGCCCAGCGAGTTGCCGTCGAGGTAAATCACGCCGTCGGGCAGTGCAAAGGCGTCGCGCAGCGTGGCGATCGGATCGGCCGCGTCGCGTTCGAGGCAGGAGTTGCGGGTGATGGTCATGTGATTACGGGAGCGAAAAAGCGGTTTGTGTTCTGTCGTTGTATCGATCAGGGCAGGCTGCGCAGCACGGCGCGAACCGGGCTGGCATCGAGGGTGGCGAACTTGAGTGGCAGGGCGATCAGTTCGTAGTCACCGGCGGGCACGTCGTCGAGCAGCAGCCCTTCGAGGATCGCGAGGCCGTGTTTGCCAACGGCGTGGTGCGCGTCCATGGTCTTGGAGGTCTGCGGATCGAGCGAGGCGGTGTCGACGCCGATGAGCTTGACACCGTGCGTGGCCAGCAGCGCGATGGTCTCGGGCGCAACGGCGGCAAAGTCGTTGTCCCACGCGGTCTGCGGCATATGCGCGTACGTGCGCAGCAGCACGCGCGGCGGTGCGTTGGTCAATGCGTCGCGCACGTGTTCCGGCTCGACGCGCGCTACACCTACGCAGTGGATAACGCGGCACAGGCCCAGGTAGGCGTCCAGCGGCACCTGGCCGATGGCAGCGCCGTCCGCGCGGTAGTGGAGCGGCGCATCGGCATGGGCACCCGTGTGCGGCGAGAGCGTAATGCGTCCGACATTGACCGGGCAGTCACCTTCGAGCTTCCACGCAATTTCCTGCGAAAACGGCGTGTCGCCGGGCCACGTGGGCGTGGTGGGCGAAAGGGCGGGGGTGATGTCCCACAAAGTGCGTTCCAAGGCGGCTCCAGGGCAAGAAAATCGGTGAATCCGTGTCGAAATGATAGGGAAATCCGCGCGCAATGGGTTTGCATAATCGTGCGTGTGAGTTCGATGGATTCGCATAAAATGCAACGTACACAGGAAATCACGCAAAGAACAACGACAGATGCAACTCGATACCACCGATCTGCGCATTCTCCAGGTCTTGCAGGAAGACGGCCGCATCAGCAACCAGGACCTGGCCGAACGCGTCGCGCTGTCGCCGTCGGCCTGCCTGCGGCGTGTGCGGATGCTGGAAGAGGGCGGCGCCATCACGGGTTACCGGGCGCAATTGGGCCGGGCGGCACTCGGGCTGGAACTGGAAGCCATCGTGCAGGTGTCGATGCGCCAGGACGTGACGGGCTGGCACGAGACGTTCATGGCTGCCGTGCAGAGTTGGCCCGAGATCGTGGCCGCTTACATCATCACCGGGGATTGCAACTACATCCTGCGCGTGCAGGCGCCCAACCTGCAGCACTACTCGGAATTCATCATCGAGCGGCTGTACAAGACGCCCGGCGTGATGGACATCCGCTCGAATATCGTCCTGCGCACCATCAAGGACCGCGACGGCGGTCTGGCGCTGTTGATGGAAGCGCGGGGCGTGCGCCCGCTCGAGGGCAAGGCGACGGGCAAGGGCGGGAGAGCAAAGTAGCAAGTGGCGCCGGACTTTCTGACGAGAATCAATCCCCTACTGAAAGCATGCGCGGATAGTGGCCCTGTGTTGTCGACCGGAGCGGGCCATGGCCAAGAAGTTTCCGCTGCATCCTGTGCACCCCGAGCGCATCTGCTGGGGCTGCGACAAGTATTGCTCCACCGACGCCCTGGGCTGCGGCAACGGCTCGGGCCGCACGCAGCACCCCGCCGAGCTGCTCGGCGACGACTGGTATGAATTCGGGGATTGGGGCATCGACGCGGACGCGCCGCAGAAACCAGGCACGCCCGCGTGAATGGCTGGCAGGTCAGTCGCCGATGCGCGTGAGCGACGAGAACGCGCCTCGATGGAACACCAGTGGTGCGCCATTCGCGTCGATCACGCCGCAGCGCTCGACTTCACCGACGAAGATGACGTGGTCACCCTCGTCATATCGGCTGCGGTTATGGCACTCGAACCAGGCCAGGGATTGTCCGAGGATCGGCAGGCCGGTGGGGCTCAGGCGGTAGTCGATGTTGGCAAAGCGGTCGCCCTTGAGCGTGGCGAAGCGCTTGCACAGGGCCAGTTGATCGGCTGCGAGAACATTGATGACGTAGTGCGAGCCGGCGTGGAACAGCGGAAATGAGTTCGCCTGCACGCCCAGGCTCCACAGCACCAGCGGCGGGTCCAGCGACACCGAATTGAACGAGCTGGCCGTCACCCCGACGAACGCCGGCGTACCTGGCCGGCCTTCCGAGCGCGTGGTGACCACCGTCACGCCAGTGGCAAACTGGGACAGGGCATGCCGGAAATGCGCGGCATCGAAATCGGGCGGGGTGGCGCGGCCATGTGGGCGTCGATGCGCCGACGCCTCGCGCGCGGAAGATTCCCTGTCGCGCGCATCCATGGGAATGGCTCCGTTTTGGTCCATGAAAACTACCGAAAGTAATGCTCAATTGTAACGGACGCCCGATAGGCCGCGCCCGGGTAGGGCTTTGCGTGATTCTGCGGCCACATGGTGGTGCCTGTGTCAGGATTGAAGCCTTCGGCCGACCAATGGCAGCCCAATCAATTGCAGGAGAATCCGAATGACTGAACAACGCGCCCTTGAAACCGCCGTCCTGGGTGGAGGCTGCTTCTGGTGCCTTGAAGCGGTGTTCCAGCAGGTGCAAGGCGTGCACAGCGTGGTGTCCGGCTATGCCGGCGGCCATGTCGATCGCCCGAGTTACCGTGCCGTTTGCAATGGCAACACTGGTCATGCCGAAGTGGTGGCCGTGAAGTTCGACCCGGCTGTGATCCCATATCGCGAGATTCTCGACATCTTCTTCGCCATTCACGACCCGACCACCGTAGATCGCCAGGGCAACGATGTCGGCCCGCAATACCGTTCGGCTATCTTTGCGCAAACGCCCGAGCAATTGGCGACGGCGCGCACGGCCATTGCCGAACTCGGCGCCAGCGATATTTTTGAAGCGCCCATCGTGACGGAACTGGTGGATGCCGCTGACGGCAAGGTGACCTTCTGGCGGGCGGAAGACGAGCACCAGAACTACTTCCGCGACCACCCGGCCCAGGGCTACTGCGCGTTCGTCATCTCGCCCAAGGTGGCGAAATTCCGCAAGCAGTTCGCACACCGCTTGCAGGGCTAGAAGAGGGCGCCGAGGCTACGCTGCGTCTGCCGGCAAGCGCGCGGCAATGGCCTCGGCCAGCTTGATGCACGACAACGGGGATGATCCTTCTGCCTTGTTGCTGACCAGGATCGTTACCTTGCGCCCAGCCGCCAGCGCGGCGACCGCCATGTCGGCCAACGTCTCCCGCGAGAACGGGTCTTCATCGACGAGCTTGTTGAACGGTTTGTACGCTGCTTCGGCTTGCGCGTAGCGATAGCGGCTGTTCAGGTTCCAGCGCACCACCAGCGGGCCGCCTGCGCCTTCATCCAGCAATGCAACGGCTGCCGCTTGCCGGTCCACTGCCGGCATCCGCTCATGCAGGCCGACGCAATAACGCACCCCCGCCGCGCGCAGCATCTTGATGAAGCGCGGCGTGAGCAGCGTGGCGTCGCGCAATTCCACCGTGTAGACGGCATCGGGATTGCGTTGCGGATCGAGTGGCGGCAGCGCGGTCAGGAACGCCGCAAGCCGTTCCACAAAGCCGGTGGCATCTTCAGCCAGCGCGCCCAGCGGCGAAAGCTGAAACACGAGCGGCCCGCATCGCGTCCCGAGCCCGCGGGTGGCCGGCTCAACAAAGTCGCGGATCGCAAATTCAGGATTCAGGAAGGCAGGATTGGCCATGCGCCCGCGCCCGTCCGATTCACGAATCCATGCGTCGCATACGGCAGAGGTTGCCTTGACTGCAAAGCGGAAGTCTTCCGGCACGCTGGCCGCGTAGGCGACGTAGTCCGCCAGCGGGATTGGCGAATAGAACCCGCGATCGATACTGACCGTGCGCAGCAAAGGGTGCTGGGCATAAGCCGCCAGGCCTTTGCGTGCGAGCATCGAATCGGAGTACTCGCCCGCATACACCAGCCCGTCCCACCCCGGATACGACCACGACGACGTGCCGATGCGCAGATCGCGCGGCAAGCGCTGCGCTAGCGCAGCCACATCGGGCGCAACCACGGCCGGCTGCACACCCTGTCGGGCGGGCGAGCGTTTGGGTTTCGGAGCGGATGTGCCGGGTTCGGCGGTCGCGTTGTCGCTGGGTGCGAGTGGCGCGCCGAACAGATCGTCGATGGGGGAGCTGTCGGTCAAATGGTTACGCGTAGATATAGCGGCGCGACCACGGGATCGTCGTCGCCGACTTGCCGGCCTTCTGCAGCACGGTCTGGAAGATCGAGATTTCGTCGGCGTCGAAGGCGTGTGCGCAGCCGGCCAGGTAGACGCGCCAGATGCGGTATTTCTTCTCGCCCACCATTGCGCGGATGGTTTCGCCGTTGGCCTCGAAGCGCTCGGCCCAGTGCTCGAGCGTGCGCGCATAGTGGCGGCGCAGGCTTTCAACGTCAAGCGCTTCCAGGCCGCCATCCTGCGCGGCGCTCAGCGCCAGCGAGATGTGCGGCAGTTCGCCCTGCGGAAAGACATAGCGATCGATGAAATCGCCGCCGCCCATGGAGCTTTCGCCGCCGGCCGTATCGGAAGACGTGATGCCGTGGTTCATGGCGACGCCGCCATCAGCCAGGAGATCGTGCATGCGGCGGAAATATCCGGGCAGATTCTTGCGACCGACGTGCTCGAACATGCCGACGCTCGTGATGCGATCAAACTGGCCGGTCAGGTCGCGGTAGTCCTGGATGCGGATTTCGATCTGGTCTTGCAAGCCGGCCGCCCGCACGCGTTCGGTGGCGAGGTCGTACTGGTTTTGCGACAGCGTCACGCCCAGGCAGCGCGCGCCGTACTTCTGCGCGGCACGCAGCACCAGCGCGCCCCAGCCGCAGCCGATATCGAGCAGCGTTTGCCCGGGCTGTAAGCGGATCTTGGTGAGGATGTGGTCGATCTTCTTGATCTGCGCTTCGTCGAGGGTTTCATCGCCATTTTCGAAGTAGGCGCAGGAGTAGACCATGTTCTGATCCAGCCACAGCTTGTAGAAATCGTTGGAAACGTCGTAGTGGTACTGGATCGATTCCTTGTCGCCTTCCTTCGTGTGGGCGAAGTGGCGCACCACGCGGGCCAGCGCATTGCCGCTGCTGACCGCGGCCGCAGCAGCCAGGCTGTAGCTCACGTTGATGATGTCGGCCAGCTTGCCGTCCAGGTCGATCTTTTCCTGGACGTACGCTTCGCCCAGGTTGTTCAGCGTTGGGGAGAGCAGCAGTGGCAGAGCGCTCGCTTCGCGCACGGTGAGCGTGACGCGGGGCTGCTCGAAGCGGCCCAGCTCGTATTGATCACCGTTCCATAACCGCAGGCGCACGGGAAGGTTGGCAGACTCGCGGATGTCCTGGATCCACTGCTCAAGTTTGCGGTCAATCGCCTGTTGGAAAAACATGTCGACGCCTCCCTGATGTGCAAGTGTTCGGGACGGCCATCGGATTGCGGCCCGAACGGATCACATTAGCTTACGACAAACTTTCCCATTGTGCTGTGCGGATCTTACGGGGACGTGCCGGCCCGATCCTTCGGCAGCAAGCGCCGTGCCGGCATGACGCGATGCGCAATAACGTATTGCGCATCTGTCGTCAGGCTACGGGGCGAGGCGGACGATTGTCCAGCTGCCGTCGGCATGCTTGCGGTACTCCAGCCGATCGTGCAGCCGCGACGGGCGGCCTTGCCAGAATTCCAGCCGCTCGGGCAGCAGCCGGTAGCCGCCCCAGTGGGGCGGGCGCGGCGGGGCATCGCCAAAGCGCTGGCGGTATTCGGCTTCGCGCGCTTCCAGCGTGGCGCGGTCGGGCACTTCGCTGCTCTGCTCCGACGCCCAGGCGCCCAGGCGCGAGCCCAGCGGCCGCGAGTGGTAATAGGCATCGCTCTCTGCCTCGCTCACTTTTTCGACGATGCCTTGTACGCGCACCTGCCGCTCCAGCCCGATCCAGTGGAACAGCAGCGCAGCGCGGGGGTTGGCGGCCAGTTCCTCGCCCTTGTGGCTGGCGTAGTTCGTGAAGAACGTGAAGCCGCGTTCGTCCAGGTTCTTGAGCAGGACGATGCGGGCCGAGGGCTGGCCATGCGGGTCCACCGTGGCGAGCGTCATGGCGTTGACTTCAGCCACCTCGGCTTTCAGGGCCTCGTCGAACCAGCGGCGGAACTGGCGCAGGGGGCTGGCGTCGACGTCGGCGATGTCGAGCGAAGCGCGGGCGTAATCGGTGCGGATATCGGCAATGGAGGTCATGAGCGTGGCGAATGCGGCATGCGGACGGGCCGAGTATAGACAAACACGGCCTGCCGTTCTTTGCTCGCGCGCAAGGGCTGGCACGCTTTGCGCGTGGGGCGGGGTGCTGGCGATCTGTCCCGCGCCGCCTATATTGGCTAGTCAAGGGCGTCAGGCTGGCGGCGCCTGCCATGTTCCCCACAAAAATTTCAACAGGATGTCGAAATGGCCCCCCGTTCCCATTCTTCCGACACCGCCGCCGGCCTGACGCGCCGCCAGTGGCTGCAGGGCACGCTGGCATTGGCTGCCGCCGGGCTGGCGGGCTCGCAGGTGCTGCGCGCGGTTGCCCAGGCCCCGACAGAATCGCTCGATGCATTCATGGCGTTGTCACAGGCGCTGACGGCACGGCCCGCGCTGGATCGCGGCGTCGGCACGCGATTGCTGGCAGCGCTGGGCAAATCCGGCGCCGACTTTGCAGCGCAATTGCGGCCGCTGGCGCAGGCGTTGGCAGCGGGCTCCCTGTCTGATGCACAGCAGAAGACCGCGCTGCAGATCCTGGAAGCGTGGTACCTGGGTGTGGTTGACGGCAATGTCGTCACGTACGAGCAGGCGCTGATGTACAGCGTGGTCTCCGACACGCTGGTCATCCGCACGTATTGCCCTAATCAGCCTGGCTTCTGGGCCGAGCCCCCCGTCGAGAGGCAAGCCTGATGGCCGATACCCAACAAGCCGATATCGTGGTGGTGGGCTCCGGCGTGGCCGGGGCGCTGGTGGCGTACGAGCTGGCACGCGCGGGGAAGTCGGTGCTGATGCTCGAAGCGGGGCCGCGCCTGCCGCGCTGGGAAATTGTCGAGCGCTTCCGCAACCAGGCCGACAAGATGGATTTCATGGCGCCGTATCCGTCAACGCCATGGGCACCGCATCCGGAATATGGCCCGCCCAACAACTACCTCGTGCTCAAGGGTGAGCATCAGTTCAACTCGCAGTACATCCGGGCGGTGGGCGGCACGACCTGGCACTGGGCCGCATCGACGTGGCGCTTTTTGCCGAATGATTTCAAGCTGCGCAGCGTGTATGGCATCGCGCGTGACTGGCCGATCCAGTATCAGGATCTTGAACGCTATTACGGCCGGGCCGAAGAGGCGCTGGGCGTGTGGGGCCCGAACGACGAAGACCTCGGCTCGCCGCGCAGCCAGCCGTATCCCATGGCGCCGCTTCCGCTGTCATTCAGTGAACGCACGATCAAGGATGCACTCAACGCGCACGACGCGAGCTTGCACGTGGTCACCGAGCCGGTGGCGCGCAACAGTCGCCCGTACGACGGTCGCCCGACCTGCTGCGGCAACAACAACTGCATGCCGATCTGCCCGATCGGAGCGATGTACAACGGCATCGTGCATGTGGAGAAAGCCGAGCAGGCCGGCGCACGGCTGATCGAGAACGCCGTGGTCTTCAAGCTCGAAGTCGGTCCCAACAAGCGCATCGTGGCGGCGCGGTACAAGGATTCGAAAGGCGCCGAGCACCGCGTGGAAGGCAAGTGGTTCGTGCTGGCTGCCAACGGCATCGAAACGCCCAAGCTGATGCTGATGTCGACCAGCCAGGATTTTCCGAAGGGCGTTGGCAACAGCTCCGACATGGTGGGGCGCAACCTGATGGATCACCCTGGCACCGGCGTGAGTTTCTATGCCGACCGCAAATTGTGGCCGGGGCGCGGGCCGCAGGAAATGACCTCGCTGATCGGCTTTCGCGATGGGCCGTTCCGCGCCACGCAGGCCGGCAAGAAGCTTCACCTGTCGAACATGTCGCGTATCGAGCAGGAGACGCAGCGCATCTTCAAGGAGGGCAAGCTCATCAAGCCCGCCGAACTGGATGCGCGCATCCGAGATCAGGCCGCGCGCTATGTGCAGTTCGACAGTTTTCACGAGATCCTGCCTCTGCCCGAGAACCGGATTGTGCCGAGCGCAAGTGAGGTCGACGCCATCGGCATTCCGCGTCCGGAGATCACGTACCACATCGACGACTACGTCAAACGCAGCGCCGTGCATACACGCGAGGTCTACGCGACTGCTGCACAGGTGATGGGCGGTACCAATGTCGAGTTCCACGACGACTTCGCGCCCAACAACCACATCACCGGCGCAACCATCATGGGTGCCGATCCGAAAAACTCCGTGGTCGACAAGGATTGCCGGACGTTTGACCACCCGAACCTGTTCATCAGCAGCAGCTCCACCATGCCGACGGTTGGCACCGTGAACGTGACGCTGACCATTGCGGCGCTGGCGCTGCGGATTGCCGATCAACTGAAGAAGGAGGCGTGAGATGAAAACGATCGCTTCCTTCTCGCTGCTGTTGCTGACCGGCGTGGTGGCGAATGCCTGGGCGAAGGACACACCGGCCGACACCGCGCAGATCAAACGCGGCGAATACCTCGCCATTGCGGCGGACTGCGCGGCCTGCCATACGGCGCCCGGCGGCAAGCCCTTTGCCGGCGGCTTGCCGATGCAGATTCCGATGCTGGGCACCATTTACAGCAGCAACATCACGCCCGATGAGAAAACCGGCATCGGCAAATGGACGTACGAAGAATTCGAGCGCGCTGTGCGAAAAGGCGTGGATGACGACGGCAACAACCTGTATCCGGCCATGCCGTATCCGTCGTACGCGAAGATCAACGATGCGGACATGCGCGATCTCTATGCGTACTTCCGCAACGGCGTGACGGCGGTGGAAAACCGGCGGCCGCGTAGCACGATCCGATGGCCGCTGAACATGCGCTGGCCGCTCAAGCTTTGGAACCTTCTCTTCCTCAAGAGCGAGCCGTACACCCCCAAGAGTGACAAGTCGCCGACGTGGAATCGCGGTGCGTACCTCACGCAAGGCCTGGCGCACTGCGGCACGTGCCATACACCGCGCGGTTTCGCCATGCAGGAGAAGGCGCTGGACGAGCGCGGCAGCGGCTATCTGGCGGGCTCGACGCTCGCGGGCTGGACGGCGTTCAACATCACCTCGGACCCCACGAGTGGCATCGGCGCATGGAAGCGCGAACAGCTTGTGCAATATCTGCGCACCGGCAGCGTGCCCGGCGTGGCACAGGCCGCAGGGCCGATGGGCGAAGCGGTGCAGCATAGTTTTTCGAAGATGACGATGCAGGACGTCCAGGCCATCGCCGAATATCTACGGACGGTGCCTGCGGTGAGCAACAACCTCGAACGCGCGCGGCAGGATTGGGGCAAGCCGGCCACCGATGTGACGACGCTGCGCGGCAAGCCCATCGAGACCACGATCGACGCCGCGCGCCTGTATCTCGGCAATTGCGCGACGTGTCACCAGGCCGATGGACGCGGCACGCCCGATGGTTACTACCCGCCGCTGCTGCACAACTCCACGGTCGGCACGCGCGATACGACCAACCTTGTGCAGGTCATTCTGTTCGGCATTGAGCGCAAGGCGGGCGACCGGCACATCGGCATGCCGGCATTTGGACGCGAGCTATCGAACGAACAGCTGGCTGCGCTGACCAACTACGTCACGCGCCAGTTTGGCGACCCCGCCACGCCGGCTGTGACCGCGGAAGCCATCGCCAAACGGCGCTCAGCCAAGTAGCGCCACCATGCCGGCGGCGTGTCAGCCGCCGGTGGTCAGCGGATCGCGCGACGCGGGTGTGGCGGGGCGGGGTGCAGGACGCTGGGGCGCCGCCGTCTTGCCCGCGTCAGGTTGTGTCGATTTCAACTCGCCTTCCGGCGTGCGCCCCGGTTTCTTGCTGTGATACGTCTGGCCGGGTGGCGGCGCCGTGGGGCGCTGGCGAACATCGGCGAGCAGCTTGCCGCAGGCACTCTCCGGCGCGGGCTTGAGTTCGAGCACCGGCAGTACCGCCGCCACCGGCGCCGTCAATGCCAGTGCTACCGCACCGCCTGCACGCAGTGCCACGACGGCCGGGTTGACCGACACATCCGGATGCTTGTACGTGCCCTTCACATACAGCGGCGTGCGCAGTGAAAACACGCGCAGACCCTTCGAATCCGGGTGAATGGTGAAGTCCAGCGCTTCCTGCCTGAAGCTCGTCGCGCCGGTCACGTCGATGACGGCATCCTGCGTATCCACCACAAACGTGCGCGCCTGCGCCAGGCCATTGCTGACGGCAAAATCGCCGGCCGCGCAGTTGATGGTGACCTGCTTGTCGCCAAAGAGCTTGGTCAGGATCACGTTGCCGACGTTCAGCCCCATGGCTTCCAGGATGAACTTGCTGATGGTGCCTTGCTCCACGAGCATCTTCACCTCGCCGTTGGATGAACCGAGCAGCGCCGCCACCGAGTTCCCCGCCGCCGAGAGCCGAGCATCCCCATTGATCTCGCCCACGCTGGCGCGCACGGATTCGATCTTCGGGAACAGTTGCTTGATCTTGAAGTGCCGTGCCGCCAGCGCCGCGCGGGCCTGCATGGGCGTGGCGCGTCCGTCGAGCTGGATGTTGGAGCTAAGCGTGCCACCTGCAACGCCGAAGTTGAGTGGGTCGAGCGTGAGCACCGCGTCCTGCAGCTTGACATGCGTAACGAGATGATTGATTGGCAGATCTGCGGTGTGGATGATGCGCTCGCCGGTGAATTTCACGTCGGCATCGATGGCGTTCCAGCGATCAGTGCGGAACGGCTCGACCGGCAGGACTTTGTCGGCGGGCTGGCGCACGGTTTTGCTGTCATCGGGGTCGGCGCTCGGGTCGGCCCGCTTGGCCTTGCTGGCGTTGGAGTCGGCGCCGATGATGGGCGCGAGGTCGGCAAACAGCAATTGATGCGAAACCAACTCGCCGGTCAATTGCGGACGGGGCTCGCGCATCGCATAGGTGAGCGTGCCGCCCAAATCGGAACCGCCAACGCGGCCTGTGAATTTCTCATAGCGCCACGTCGAACCTTGCCTGCGCAGTTCGCCGATCAGGCGGCCGCGCGTGTCAAACGGCGGCGTATCGGGCAGCACCACACCGGTCAGCGGATACAACTGCGCCATGCTCGCGCCCGACAGATGCAGACGCAGATCGAGAGCCGTCAGGCTGGCCGGGTTGGTGAGCGTACCTGCCAGGTCAATGCGCGTCTTGCCGACTGTCACATCGGCCTGTAGCGGGTAAGGACGTTGCGCGTCCTGCAGACGCAGCACGCCGCCGGCCTTACCGGTGCCGTTGATGGTGGCGTTGTTGTAGGTGCCCTTGAGCGTCCATGCGATGCCGTAAGGCTGCTGCGGGTCTGGCGCCGCTGGCGTCTGTGCCGCACTCTCGGATGCTGATGCCCCGGATGCGGTTGGCGCCGTGGTGGGCTGGTCCGCGCTCTTGATGGCCGCGCCGCTGGCAGCGGAGTACAGCGCCTGGTTGTCGACGGTGTCGATGGTCGCGGCCAGATGAATGCGCTTGATGTCGTCGTCCAGCGCCAGCGAGCCTTTGCTGAATGCGATCTCGCGCAGGTCCAGTTTCCAATCCGACGGCTTCTTGTCGTCGCCCTCGCTGCCCGCCAGATTGAACGTCCAGTTGTTGCGGTGCTGCTTGTCGCGTTCCAGCGCAATGGCGGGCGTGTCGAGCGTCACGCTCGGGATGACGATGCGATGCGCCAGCAGCGGCAGCGCCTCCAGCACAAACGTGAGTTGATGGATGGTCGCTACGTTGGGCTGCTTGGCCCACTCCGGATTGCCGACGGTGATGTCGTTGGCAATCAATCTCGGCCAAGGCACATATGCACGCCAGCCGGATTCGCCTTGAGGCTTCTTCCACGTGAGGATCAGATCGCCGTTGATGGCGAAGGGGCGCCCGATGGCTTGCGAGATACGGTCATTCAGATAGGGCTTGGCGCGATTCCAGTCGAACGTCAGCACAAAGAAGACCGCCGCTGCCACAATGACGACGGGTGTGATGACCAGTCCGAGGGCGAGTTTGCCGGATGTACGCATCGTCCTTTTGTTGGTATTGGCACAAAAATGCGACCGCGCGCGTTGATATATAGTTCGGCGCAACCACGATTCAATTGTGTCATGAGCCAAGTAGCAATCAGCGCGCCCGCGCACCCGCCCATCCTCGATGATGAATATGCACGCCGGTTTGGCGGTGTTGCCCGGCTGTATGGTCCGCAGGCGCTTGAGCGGTTTGCGGCGGCGCATGTGTGCGTCATCGGCATCGGTGGGGTGGGGTCGTGGGTGGCTGAAGCGGTGGCGCGTTGCGGTGTCGGCAAGTTCACGCTGATCGACCTCGATCACATCGCCGTGTCCAACACCAACCGCCAGATCCACGCGCTGGGCGACGCGTATGGCGTGGCCAAGGTCGACGCCATGGCAGAGCGCATTCTCCAGATCAATCCGCGCGCCGAAATCAGCCGCATCGACGATTTCGTGACTGTCGAAAACGTCGAGGCATTGCTCGGCCACCCGTTCGACTACGTGATCGACGCCATTGACGCTGTGAAGGTGAAGACGGCGATCATCGCGTTCTGCAAACGCACCGGCAAACGCGTCGTGACGTGCGGCGCCGCGGGTGGGCAATTGGACCCGACGCGCATTCGCGTGACGGACCTGTCGCGCACCATTCAAGACCCGCTGCTGGCGAAGGTGCGCGGCAACCTGCGCCGCCAGCATGGCTTCTCGAAGAACCCGAAGTCGCGCTTCGGTATTGACGCGGTGTTCTCCGACGAGCCGCTGCGCTACCCCGAACCCGAGCAGCAGGCGTGCGCCGTTGAGTTACCAGTCGAGTCGAGCCACGCCGGCATCGACGACCTTGCGGCGGCGGGTGACATTGCCGTGGTCAACGCGCCGCCCGCGCCGCAGCCTGCGCAGGGGCCGCAAGGCCTGGCGTGCGCGGGGTTCGGTTCGTCCGTATGCGTGACGGCGGTGTTCGGAATGGTGGCCGCGTCAACGGCGCTGCGCGCGATCGCCGGTGTGTGACGGCGTGCTGCCTTATCGCGGGATGACCTGATCCAGCTTCTCGCGGATGGTGTCGGCGTACACGCCCGACCACCCGTCTCGCGGCTGGCTGTTGGCAAAGACCACAAAACCGGGCATGACCGAGACGCCGTATCGATCGGCGGTGTGCTGGTTTTCGTCGAAGTCCATCGTGACGAAGGTGGCACGTCCGGCGTAGCTCGATTCCATCTGCTCGAGGCTGGCCACGGCGGACTGGCTCGGGTGGCTCCACTCCGCGGCAAAGCACACCACCACCGGGTTGCGTTGCGAGGCGTCGATCACATCGGATTGAAACGAGGCATCGTTGACGGTCTTCATGGGCGCTCCCAGAGTGGAGTGGACGCCCGCGCAACGAAGGCCTGCGGGCAGGGCCACTCTGACTCTAGGCAGCGGACCGCCGGTCGACAACCTGTGTTCAGCCAACGTGCTCGATATTGCGCTCCGAATTGCCCATTTGTGCCAGATATGTCGTCATCATGCGGTCCATTACGTCGACATGCTGGGCAAACCAGGCGGGCAACTCCGCCACGAGCCTGCGGCCGAGGTCCATGTCGCCGGCGGCGGCGCGCTTGTGCACTTCGCGGCACAGCGCCAGCACGTTGTCGTGCTCGCCGCGATGGCAGTGGCGCGGGGGAAAGTCGGCCGCGTCCATCCAGGCGTTTTCTTCAGCGAAGTGGTGCTCGGTGTGGTCGATGAAGGCGTCGAGCGCGCCAATGAACTCGGCGTCCGTTGCATCTGCAACGGCATTGAGCAACGCACAGAACTCGACGTGGTTGGCGTCAGTGGCGGCATCTCCGAGTTGGAGCGCCTCCGACCATTCGATCACGGGCATGGCAGGCTGAAGAATTGGATGGGCGAGGCGATCAGCTTAAGCGACGGCCGCCTCGCCGCAGTTTGACGACGGGCAAACGTATTAACCGGCGTCCGGCGTGGGATGCTGCTGGAGCACTTCCACCGCCCGCGCAAAGAGCGCCACCGATGGCGCATAGCCACGCCCGATCTGGTACAGCGTGCCGCCTTGCTCGGCCAACAGGCTCGGGAAGCCGGTGATGCCCCAGCGGCGCGACAGGCGGAAGTCTTCGCGCGTTTCTTCTCGCAGCGCATCCGTGTCGAACACGGCATCGAAGTGTTCCGCCTCAACGCCATTGGCGAGCGCAACGTCGCGCAGCACATCGGCTTGTGTGGTGTCGCGGCCTTCGGCGTAGAAGGCGTGCTGGATCGCGTGAAAGACGGCGAGCACGCGCTCGTCGTCCTCAGCCCAGTATTCGCGCGCCATGACGACGGCGCGGCAGGCGGGTTCGGTGTCGTAGACGAAGCCGTCGCGGCGCATCGCCACCGCGGGCGACTGGTCGAACGGCATGCCGCTGCGTTCGGCCACGGCATGCCAGTGGTGGAGGATTTCGTCGCGCTTGTCTGCGGCCATTGGTTCGCGCTGGCCGGGGCGCAGGCCGCCGGTGATGAGCGTAACGGGCGCCGGCGCACCCAGCGTTTCGGCCAGCCGCTTGCGCAGGTCAGCCAGCTGCGGGCCAAAGCCGTAGCACCAGGAACACATCGGATCGGCCACGTAGATCAGTCGCATGACGGCTCCTCAATTCAGTTTGGACGCCAGCTGCCTGCGCCAATGCGATACCGCCTGCGGCGCGTCGCGCATCATGTCGAATACCGAGACCATCGTCTTGCGCGCAATGTCGTCACGGAAGGCGCGATCCCGCTCGACGATGGCGAGCAATTGCTCCAGGGCGGCTTCGTAGTCTTGTGCCGCGATGTACTGCTGTGCCAGGTCGAGCCGTGCCTGCAGGTTGTCCGGTTGCGCTTCCACGACCGTGCGAAGGGCGCCGGCATCGGGTAGCGTATCGGCCCGTTCGGTGGCCCTCAGGCGCGTTTCCAGCGGGGCATAGCGCTCATCCTGCGGCGCCTTGGGCGAGAGCAATGCGAATTCGTCTTGCGCGGCATGCACGTCGCCGCTGTCGAGCAGCAGGTTCACCAGCGCAAAGCGGGCGGCATCGAAGCCCGGGTCGAAGGCCAGCGCGTTCTGGAACGCTTCGCGCGCGTGGGCGGTTTCGCCGGCCTGGCTCGCTGCCAGTCCTTCGCGATAGGCGACTTCTGCGGGCTGCGGAATCACGCGGTCGAGGAACGCGCGCAATTGCGCTTCGGGCAAGACGCCGACGAACTGGTCGACCGGCTTGCCATCCACGAACGCCACCACGTACGGGATGCTGCGGACGTGGAACTGGGCGGAAAGCTCGGGGTTTTCGTCGGAGTTGATCTTGGCGAGCTTCCATTTGCCGGCAAATTCGGCCTCCAGCTTTTCCAGCATCGGGCCCAACGTGCGGCACGGGCCGCACCATGGCGCCCAGAAATCGACCAGCACCGGTATTTGGCGAGAGGTTTCGATCACTTCCTGCGCGAAATTCTGCGAGGTGATGTCGCTCATCGGCGGGATTCTCCTGAGGGGCAATGGCGCCGGCACACGGGCCGGCGAGAGGTATCGTGCATTTTACTTGCGGGTGGGGCGAGCCGTTTTCAGCCAGTCTGTACGTCGCAATAACGTATGTCAGAGCAACGGTTGAAAATAGAACGATCGTTCGGATACCATCGGGTAAAAACAACACACAGATTTACGGAGACATGGCATGACACGACCGCACTTCCAGTTCTGGCCCCGACGTTTGCCGCACAACATAAGCTCGCCGCAAACGAGCCTTTGGTACAACCTGGAAGTGTCGGCGCGACGCTATCCGGACAAGGACGCGATCATCTTTTACGGTCGCCACACCACGTTCCGTGAACTGCACGACGATGCGGTCGCCGTGGCCGGCTGGCTGCAGCAGGTGGCGGGTGTGCAGAAGGGCGACCGCGTGCTGCTGTATATGCAGAACTGTCCGCAGTTCATGGCCGCGTACTACGGCATCCTGCGTGCCGACGCGGTGGTCGTGCCGGTCAACCCGATGAACCGGCCCGAAGAGTTCAAGCACTACATCACCGATGCGGGCGCTGCCACGGTCATCTGCAGCGCAGATCTGGCCGTCAACGTGACCACGGCCAACGCCGAGCTGCCGGAAGCGCAACGCACCCGGCACCTGCTGGTCACGTCCTACGCCGATGCGCTGCCGGCCCGGTACGAATATCCCGAAGACGCCCCGCCTGCGTGGATCACCGCGCAGCATCCGGCGCAGCCCGGCGCGGTTGCATGGAACGACGCTCTCGCGCAGCGCCTCACGCCGGGCCCGCACACCGCCGGGCCGGACGACCTGGCCGTGATGCCGTACACGTCAGGCACCACGGGCTTCCCCAAGGGCTGTATGCACCCGCACCGCACGGTGATGCACAACATCGTCGGTGGCTCGATGTGGTCGAATGGGACGAAGGAAGGCGTGAGCCTGTCGATCATCCCGCTGTTCCACGTGACCGGAATGCAGTACGGCATGAACGCGCCGATCTACATGGGCTCCACGGTCGTGATGCTGCCGCGCTGGGATCGCGAGGTGGCGGGGCGGCTGATCTCGCGCTACAAGATCACGCATTGGACGAACATCCCGACCATGGTGATCGACTTCCTGGCGAGCCCGCAGTTGGCGGAGTTCGACCTGTCGAGCCTCGCCTACATCGGCGGCGGCGGTGCGGCGATGCCTCAGGCCGTGGCCGAGCGGCTGCTGAAGGATTTCAACCTCGCGTACCAGGAAGGCTACGGCCTGTCGGAAACGATCGCGCCCACGCACAGCAATCCGGCCGATCGGGCCAAGCAGCAGTGCCTGGGCATTCCGGTGTTCAACACCGACGCGCGCATCGTCGATCCGCAGACGCTGCAGGAGTTGCCGATCGGTGAGGTCGGGGAAATCATCGTCAGCGGCCCGCAAGTCTTCCTCGGCTACTGGGGCAAGCCGCAGGCCAGCGCGGAAGTCTTCATCGAGTTCGAAGGCAAGCGCTTCTTCCGCACCGGCGACCTTGGCCGGATGGACGAAGACGGCTACTTCTTCCTCACCGACCGGCTGAAACGCATGATCAACGCGTCGGGCTTCAAGGTGTGGCCGGCCGAGGTGGAAAGCCTGCTGTACAAGCATCCCGACGTACAGGAGGCCTGCATCATCGGCAAGCGCGACGCGTATCGCGGCGAGTCGGTCAAGGCGGTGGTGGTACTCAAGGCCCACGCCAAGGGCAAGACCACCGAAGACGACATCATCAACTGGGCGCGCGACAACATGGCGGCCTACAAGTACCCGCGCGTGGTCGAGTTTGTGGATGCGCTGCCCAAGTCCGGCACGGGCAAGGTGATGTGGCGCACGCTGCAGGAGCAGGAAAACGCAAGGAATGAAGCGGCCGAGAAACCGGCCGCCGCGTAAGGAGCGCATCAAGAGAAAGGGGCCGGAGTGGCCCCTTTTTCAATGTCCGCGCGCCTTGAAGAGCAGCGCGCCGATGCCGTGGAAACCACGCTGACGCGCATGCCGCATCGGCGTGATGCCGCCGCGGTCGGCCAGGTTCGGGTCGGCGCCGCCGTCGAGCAGGAGTTGCACGGTCTTCTCGTATTTGTCGCTGCCATCGCCCAGGGCCACGGCTTCGATCAGCGCGGTCAGGCCCAGGTTGTTGGTGGCATCGGGCGGTACGCCGGCCTTCACGAGTTCGTTGACGACTTCGACGTAGCCGCGGCGCGCGGCCGGGATGAGCGCGGTGTCGCCATCAGCGTTGGTGGCGCGCAGGTTGGCGCCGTGCGACAGCGCCAGGCGCACCGTTTCCGCATCGCCCTGGCTGGCAGCGAGCAGAAAGGCGCTGTTCTGCGTGTTGTCCTGCAGGTTGACGTCGGCCCCGGCCTGGATGAGCAGGCGGGCCGCGGCGCCCATGTGCGCCATGACGGCGGCGATGAGCGCCGTGCGGCCATCAGCATCGCGCGCCTTCAAGCTGGCGCCTTCGGCCAGCAACGACTGGATGGCCATCGTGTTGCCGGCCTGCGCCGCCAGAATCAGGTCACGGTCACGCGTGGCCGGGTCGCTGCGGCGCACGGGGCGGGTGTCCGCGGCGTGGGTCGCACCGGGTGCGACTTTCGCGCCGGCGCTGGCCGCCACATGCAGGATGGGCAGATGCTGCTCCTGCCACGCGTTGGCCATGTCGCCCACCGCCAGCGCCATCCCCAGCATGACGCCGATGAGCTGGTTGAGCGCGGGATGCGGAGCGATAAGCATGGCGGGCGGGTTCAGGCGCTGAGATAGGGGTCGGGCAGCGGCGCAGTGTCCGTGGCGTCCGCTGCGTCGGTCGTGGCGGAGGGAGCGTTTGCCGCGTCCGTGGCCTGCAGGCGCGACCACAGGCGGTCCAGATACGGATCGTGCAGCCCATTGCTGGCCAGGCCGATCAGCGTGCGCTGCAGGTATTCGCGTGCCGGGCCGTACAGCCCGACCGCCTCGCGCAGGCAGCCGACCACGCGCTCGTCCGGCAGGCGGCCGGCATAGGCTTCGTGCGCGCGGTTCATGACAAAGGCCAGCGCCAGGACGCGTCGGCCGTTGATCTCGGTGGGCAGCCAGCGGGGCAGGTACGCGCCAGTCAGCATTTCGCGGCGCCAGAGCACGCGGAATTCGCGCTCGGCATGGTCGCGCGGTACGCGGAACGCCACGCCCCGGCAGCTGCCGCCGCGGTCCAGCCCGAGTACGAGCCCCGGGTTGTCCCAGGTGCCGCGGTTGATGCGGGAATAGAGGTAGAAGCCGCGGTGATAACCGTGCACCGTGGCGCGGGCGGCCTCGGTGTGGAAGATCATCGGGTTCCAGATGAGCGAGCCGTAGCCGAACACCCAGGCGTCCTGGCAGTCGCCGTGCGCAGCCGACAACCGCGCGAGCGTCGATGCAAGCGACGCTTCCAGCGCAGCCTCGGTCAGCAACGACGACGCGACGGGCGAATCACCCAGGGCGGCGCGCAACCGGTTCTGTTCGAGATCCTCTCGGGTGACGGCCATGTCGCAAGCATAGAGCAATCGTTACGAGTGGTCACGCAAGCGGACGGCCGATGGCCTGGAAACAGAGCGTTGCGAAGCTTTGGGGAGGTTTGACTATGGCGCGGCCGCAACGGTGAAGCATGGGGCAGCCGGAAAACTGGAGGCGGGGGATCGGAATTGAACCGTCTTATACGGCTTTGCAAGCCGCAGCATTGACCACTCTGCCACCCCGCCGGGGGAGGTGGCTCGTGATGCACCGTGTGACGCATCGCGAGCCGGGGCGGATTCTAGCGCAGGATCAGACTTCCAGCAGGTCGACCTCAAAAGCAACGTTGCGTTCGGGGGGATCACGCCGCCCGCGCCGCGTGCGCCGTAGCCCAGGGCTGCCGGGATGATCAGCTTGCGCGTGCCGCCGACCTTCATGCCTTGCACGCCTTCGTCCCAGCCCTTGATGACCATGCCGCCGCCCAGGTGAAAAGCGAACGGGTCGTTACGGTCCTTGCTGGAATCGAACTTCTTGCCGGCCTGGCCGTTTTCGTAGAGCCAGCCGGTGTAGTGCACGGTGACGTACTGGCCAGCCGTGGCTTGCGCGCCGTCGCCGACGACGACATCTTCGTATTGCAGGCCGCTTGCGGTGGTTTCGATGGTCATGATGAGCCTCGTGGAGTGGCGTGGGTGATAAGGGAACAGGCTCAGGCAGCGGTTGCGGCCTTGAGTGTTTCGAGCTGGACGTGGACGTTGTCCGCGTCGTTGGCGATCCAGATGTCGCCGTCCTGGATGGTGACCTGCAGACGCATGGTGCGTTCCACCATGGCGGCCAGCGCGGCCACGGTGTCGGCGGCGACTTCGTACACCGACACGTTGGCAAAGCGCGTGATCTTGGTCTCGGTTTGTTGCCACCACACGCGGCTGGCGTTGCCACTATATGTGTAGACGGCGACCTGCTCTGCGCGGTTGCTGGCCTTGCGGATGCGGGTGTCGTCGGGGTTGCCCAGGTCGATCCACAGCTCGATGGCGTCGGTCAGGTCGCGCTGCCAGAGTTCGGGCTCGTCGGGCTCCGACAGACCGCGTGTGAAGGCGAGCGTTTCGCTGGCGTGGCGGGCGAAGGCAAGCACGCGCACCATCATGCGTTCGTCGTTCTCGCTCGGGTGGCGGGCGACGGTCAGCGCGTGGTTGGCGTAGTAGTGGCGATCCATGTCGGCGATCTGCAGATCGACCTTGTAGATCGTGGATTTCAGGGCCATGCGAGTGATCGGAGAATGGGCCGTTTTTGGCAAAGCGCGCATTGTCGCACGGGCCGATGAAGCTGAAGGCATTGCCGGGGCGCATTCCCAACGGCAGCCGTTTGCGGTATACGAGCGGTGCGTGCGCCAGTCGGCGCATGGTTTTCCTATCCAAACGAGGACAATCAGAACGATGCGTTGGATATTCGGAATCGTGGGTCTGCTGCTCGGAGGCCTGTC
>NZ_MCGB01000021.1 GCF_001699815.1 Ralstonia pickettii
CAATACCGCGCAACACGCAGCTTAATGCTGCATGGCACAAAACTCGCATAAGCCGTGGGCGACCGGTCAGACCACGACCGTGTCTTTCTCCAATCTCGGCGCATGCACAGCATTCCATCCTCCGTCGCGCAAGCACTCCAGCAACGCATCCTGAGTGGCGAGTACCCCAGTGGCAGCCGCCTGCCGCCGCAGCGTGAGTTGGCGGAAAGCCTGGGCGTGAGCCGCGCGTCGTTGCGCGAGGCGCTCACCGTGCTCGAAACGCTGGGCCTGGTGGACATCCTCCCCAGCCGGGGCGTGGTGGTGCGCGGCCAGAAGTTCGGCGCAGAAGGGGCGAGTGCAGAGCGCATGCACCGGCCGTTTGCCACGCCCGCGCTGGGCACGCTGTCGCCGCGTCAGTTGATCGAGCTGCGCCTGGTGCTGGAGCCCGGCTGGACGGCACTGGCCGCCGCGCGCATGCATGCCGCCGGCCTGCGCCACCTGCAGTGGTTGCAGCAGCAGTTGGCCCATGCGTTGGAGCGCAATGATTTGCTAAGCGCGGCAGAGGCGGATTTGCACTTCCACCTGCTGCTCGCGCAGTTGTCCGGCAACCCGGGCTTGATGGCAATGGCCGGCCAGTTGGAACACGCCATCGGCCACAGCCTGCGCCTGCCCTTTGCCCGCAACGGCGCAGACGACCACCCCGCGCACGAGCACGACGCCATCGTGCAGGCCATTGCCGCGGGCGATGTCGCCGCCAGCGCAGAGGCGATGCGTGCGCATCTGCTGTCGGCCGCGCGCCGCAGCGGCATTGATCTGACTGCGCCGCCCGCCACGCCCGAACCCATGCAGCACGAACCGGCTTCCTTTCGCCTCGCCTCGATTTCCTGATCCTGAATTTCCTGAAGGAGTTTTTGAATGACCCGCATCACTGCCCGCCACGCTTCGCGCCCCACCTCGCGTCGCTTCTTCCTCCATGCCGTCATGGCGGCCAGCGCTGTTGCGGCGTTGTTGCCCGGCCGCCCGGCCCATGCCGATGCGCTGGCCAACATCCAGAAAGCCGGCGTGATCCGCGTGGCCATCCCGAACGATTTCCCGCCGTTCGGCTCGCTGGGGCCAGACCTCAAGCTGCAGGGCTATGACATCGACATGGCCGGCCTTATCGCCAAGGAGCTCGGCGTCAAGGCAGAGCTGGTGCCCGTCACCAGCACCAACCGCATTCCGTTCCTCACCACGGGCAAGGTGGATGTCGTCATCTCCAGCCTCGGTAAGAACGCCGAGCGCGCCAAGGTGATCGACTTCACGCAGGCGTATGCGCCGTTCCCCAAGAGCGTGTACGGCCCGAAGGATGTGTCGATCAAGGGGCCGGCAGATCTGGCTGGCAAGACGATCGGCGTCACGCGCGGCTCGACTGAAGATCTGGCGCTCTCGGCCGTGGCGCCGGCGTCGGCCACCATCAAGCGCTATGAAGACAACAACGCCACCGCGCAGAGCTACCTGATCGGCCAGGTGCAACTGGTGACGGTGGGCAACATCGTCGCCAACGCGGTGAACGAGCGCACGAAGCTGCGCCAGCTCGACCTGAAGTTCCCCGTGGAAGACACGCCTTGCTATGTGGGTGTGGCCAAGGGCGAGCCCGCGCTGCTCGACAAGGTGAACACCGTCATCACCAAGC
The DNA here is from genome assembly GCF_001699815.1 of Ralstonia pickettii. Lineage (GTDB taxonomy): Bacteria > Pseudomonadota > Gammaproteobacteria > Burkholderiales > Burkholderiaceae > Ralstonia > Ralstonia thomasii. Next base: position 1,652 of record NZ_MCGB01000021.1, read on the forward strand.
TGAAGACGGATGGCCGCCTGAACGATCTGTCGCAGCGCTGGATCAAGATGCCGCTGCCCGCAAAGCTGTAGAACCTGCTCACGATCCTACTGCGCGACCCGATCTTGACACTGCGATGCTCGCCGTACCCACGTACGGCTGCGCTTCTCGCGCCAACCTCGGGCCGCTCGCTACGGATCGTGAACAGGTTCTACGCACCTTCGCAACGCAAGTCCGCCGGACCTCTTCATGGCCTATCAATTCGACTTTGGTGCTGTCTTCAGTTACAGCGGCCAGCTCGCGCAGGGCGCGGCATTCACGCTCGCGCTCACGGCGGCGGGCGCGGTGGCGGGTGGCGCCATCGGCATTGCCGGGGGCGTGTGCCGCGCCTGGCGCATCGCCCCCTTCAATGCGCTGTTCAAGGTGTATGTGGAGGGCATCCGCAACACGCCGTTCCTTGTGCAGTTGATGTTCGTGTTCTTTGGCTTGCCCTCGCTGGGTGTGCAGATCAACGAATGGCAGGCGGCATTGCTCACGGCGGTGGTCAACCTGGGCGCGTACATCACCGAGATCGTGCGTGCAGGCATTCAAGAAACGCCGCGCGGCCAATTGGAAGCGGCCAATGCCTTGGCGATGAGCCGCTGGGCCGTCTTCCGGCACGTGGTGCTGCGGCCCGCGCTGCAGAAGGTGTGGCCGGCGCTCAGCAGCCAGATCGTGATCGTGATGCTGGGCACGTCGGTCGTCTCGCAGATTGCCGCGCAGGATCTGACCTTTGCAGCCAACTTCATCCAGTCGCGCAACTTCCGCGCGTTTGAAACCTACCTGGTGGTGACGGCGCTGTACTTTGCGCTGGCGCTGTTGCTGCGTCAGTTGCTGGCCTGGATCGGGCAGCGCTTTGTCGTGGGGCGCCGCGCGCCTGCGGCGTCCGCTGCTCCGCTTGCTGCCACCGCCACCGCAGCCGCCTCCGTTGGAGACGCCGCATGATTGCCGACATCCCTCTGTTGCCCATTCTCCTCAAGCTGGGGGAGGGACTGCTTGCCACGCTCATGCTGTCGCTCATGGCCTTTGCGCTGGGCGGCACGGCCGGCCTGGTGGTGCTGTTTGCCCGTGTGGGGCGCAACGCCACGCTTCAGCGCGTGAGCAAGGCGTACATCCAGCTCTTCCAGAACACGCCGCTGCTCATGCAGATGTTCATCGTGTTCTTTGGTGCGTCCATGGCGGGGTTTGAGATGTCGCCGTGGACGGCTGCCGCCATCGGCCTGACGCTGTACACCAGTGCCTATCTGGCCGAGGTGTGGCGCGGCTGTGTCGAGGCCATTCCGCGCGGGCAGTGGGAAGCGTCTTCCAGCCTGGCGATGGGCTACTTCCAGCAGATGCGCCACGTGGTGCTGCCGCAGGCGGTGCGCCTGTCGATTGCGCCCACGGTCGGGTTCTCCGTGCAGATCGTCAAGGGCACGGCGGTGGCGTCCATCATCGGGTTTGAAGACCTGTCCAAGCTGGGTTCGGTGCTGGCCAATGCCACCTTCCAGCCATTCCTTATCTACGGGCTGGTAGCCATTGGGTATTTCGCGCTGTGCTGGCCGCTGTCTCTTTACGCCTCTCATCTGGAAAAGAAGCTCTATGCCGCTCGTTGATCTCTGCGCCGTACACAAGCATTACGGCAACAACCACGTTCTCAAGGGCGTCGACCTGCGCGTGGAGGCCGGCCAGGTGGTCGCCATCATTGGGCGCAGCGGCTCGGGCAAGAGCACGCTGCTGCGGTCCATCAACGGGCTGGAGGCGATTGACGACGGCCAGATCGTGGTCGACAACGCGGTGCTCCAGGGCTCGCAGGCCACGCCCGCGCGGTTGCGCGCGCTGCGCCTGAACGTCGGCATGGTGTTCCAGCAGTTCAACCTGTTTCCGCACCTCACAGCCGGCCAGAACGTGGCGCTGTCGCCCGTGGTGGTCAAGGGCATGAAGAAGGCCGATGCCAACGACCTCGCCCGTCAGATGCTCGTCAAGGTGGGCCTGGCCGAAAAGTTCGATGCGTACCCCGACCAACTCAGCGGCGGCCAGCAGCAGCGCGTGGCCATTGCCCGCGCGCTCGCCATGCAGCCGAAGGTGTTGCTGTGCGACGAAATCACCTCCGCGCTGGACCCGGAACTGGTGAACGAGGTGCTGGCCGTGGTGAAGCAGCTCGCCGCCGAAGGCATGACGCTGATCATGGTCACGCACGAGATGCGCTTCGCGCGTGACGTGGGCGATCAGCTCGTGTTCATGCACCAGGGGTTGATCCATGAAAGCGGGCCGGCCAAAGAGGTGTTTGCCAGCCCCAAGACGGCGGAGCTGGCGGCGTTCATTGGCGCGGTGCAGTGAGGCGCAGGGCATAGGCAGGCATCCGGGCGGCCTTGCCTCTGCCATAATTCGCGCACTCCCCTGCAACGCATTCGCGTCTTCCCATGGTTGTCCGCCCCCATTTGCACTGGTTCCGCATGCTGCTCGCATGGCGCGGGTCGGTGTTGCCGCAGCTTCTGCCGCGCCTGTTCCTCATCTTCTTCGTGTCGTTAGTGGCCATCGCGGTGCATGCGCACCTGCTGCCCGTCTCCGTCAACCTGAGCACGACGCCGTTCTCGCTCGTCGGCATTGCGCTGGCGGTGTTCCTGGGCTTTCGCAACAACGCCAGCTACGACCGCTACTGGGAGGCCCGCAAGCTCTGGGGCCAGTTGCTCAACACGGCGCGTTCGCTCACGCGCCAGGCACTGACGCTGCCGCGCGGGGATGGCACAAATGGCCCCAATGGCCCGAACAGCGGCGTGACCGATGCCGACGTCCGCGAGTTCGCACAGGTGCTGGGCGCGCTGCCGCACGCGCTGCGCCACCAGTTGCGCCACACCGATGCGCGCGAAGACCTCGCCACCCGGCTGCCCGCAGCGTTGCTCGAACGCGTGATGGCCGCGCGCTACCGGCCCATCGTCATCGTGCAGTGGATGGGTGAATGGGTGCAGCGTCGCGCGCAAGCCGGTGCGCTCGATGGGTACGCCGCCCTGGCGTTCGACCGCAACCTCAACGAGTTGTCGAACAGCATCGGCGGGTGCGAGCGCATTGCGGGCACGCCGCTGCCGTTTGCTTACTCGGTCATGATCCACCGCACGGTGTACTTCTTCTGCGCGGCACTGCCGTTTGGGCTGGTGGAAAGCATCGGCAGTTTCACGCCCGTGTTTGCGGTGTTCGTGGCGTACACCTTCATGGCGCACGAGGCCATCGCCTCGCAGCTGGAAGACCCGTTCGGCACGGAAGACAACGACCTCGCGCTCAACGCGCTGTCCAACACGATTGAAGATGCGGTGCTCGACATCCTTGGCGAGCCGAGCCCGCTGCCGCGTGCGGGCGTGCGGCGTGGGGTGATCTTCGATTGATGCCGCGGTTGCGGCGCAGCGCTTAAAGGGCCATCGCCAGCGGCTGCGCCCACCGCTCCAACGGGGCGGTGCTGCCGTGCACCAAACCGCTGACCGAATCTGCGTTGCCCGCCAGCAGGGCAGCCAGCTCCACCCCGAACAGGCTTGCGCACGTTTCGTTCAGCGTGCGCGCGTTGCGGAGGCCGGCCCGCCGGGCCAGCGCGTGCAGCGCTTCAGCTTCGGGCTCGTCATTGCCGCACGTGTGCGCCAGCCGGTACAGCGCCCAGGCGGCGCGTTGCTCGCGCACCAGCGCATGCAGTGCTTCCCCTTCCGCAAACAGACGCGCACGCACCTGGCGCGGGCAGGCCTGCCAGCAGTGGCTCAGCAGCGCGGCGTTCCACGCCTGCACGGGGTGTTCGAACACCAGCGTGGCGAATGCGCGCGCCCAGGGCTTGTCATGCTGAATGGCGGCCATGCGGGGGCAGCCGGCGTCGGGCACGGCCTTGAACGTGATGGCGCACGGCTGCCACACGGTGCCCGGAATCTCGCAACCGAAATGCGCGAAGGCGGGCACCACGAACGGATTGCCCGGGCGCACTTCGCGCCGGCCGTTGGCATCGCGCAGGCATACGGTGCCCTGCTCGGACTGCACGCGCACCGCAAACGGAAAGCGCAGGCGCGAGAGACGGACGTGGGCGCGGCTGATGAGTGGCATGGCTGACCGATAAGGCGGCGGATGAAGCGCGACTGTTGCAGGATTCTATGTCTGTGCGTAACAGGGGCAATGTCGCCCGGGTGACAGAGTCGGGCGCGGCGCTTACAGCTCCGACAGGCCGAAGAGCCGCAGCCGCTCGAGGTCGGTCACGCGAATGGTCTGGTATGACAGCGCGATCATTCCGCCTTCGGCCAGCCGTTGCAGCGCGCGGTTCACGCGCTGGCGCGACAGCCCCGTCAGCAGCCCGATCTCTTCTTGTGACAGCTCCAGCACGGTGCTCGTGCGCGGGTACAGGGCAGGGTGGAACAGCTGCGCAATCGCTTGCGCCACGCGCGCATCGGCGCTCAGCAGGCGGTCGTTCTGCACGGTGGCAATGAACTGACCCATGCGTTCGTTGAGCTGGCGCACCACAAAGCTGGCAAACGGCAAGCTCTGCGCGAGCAGCGTATTGAACACGGGTTCGGGCACCAGCAGCACGTGCGAGGCGCGAATGGCGATCACGTCATAGCGGCGGTCTTCGCGCTTGATGACGCTGCCCTCGCCGCACCAGCCGCCCGCAGGCACGCCGGAGAACGTGCAGCCGCGCCCGTCGGAGGTGTACACGGCCAGCTTGATGAGCCCGGTGTCCACGCCGATCCAGTAGCGGGACGGTTCGCCGCGGCGGGCAATGAAGGCACCGGGCTCGAAGGCCTGCAGCAGGGTTTCTCGCCCGGCCAGGGCCTGGTGTTCAGGCGCCAGCGCGGTGTACCACGCATGGCCTTGCAGTTGCGTGGCGGGCGTCGGAGCACGGGGTGTCGTCATGGCAGGCGAAGGCACACGGTCAAGGGTGGCGGGGGCGCGTGGGGCTCTGCCTTCGCTTTGTAAGAAACCCGTCAGCCTTCGGGTGGCGCGGGTTTCCGGGCGGTTTGTCACTCAGGTGACAGAGTGCGGGAGCCGGCCGATGATAGCGTTGCCCAACAAAAAGCAACAGCGCCCGGCGCACGGAGACACAGCAATGCCCACGGATTTTGATAGCGGTCTGGCCCGCAACGCGGCCAACTTCGTCCCGCTCACACCCATCGAGTTTCTTGCCCGCGCGGCGGATGTGTATGGCGACCGCCTGGCCATCGTGCACGGGCCGGTGCGCCAGAACTGGCGCGACACCTATGAGCGCGCGCGGCGCCTGGCCAGTGCGCTGTCGCTGGCGGGCGTCGGCCGTGGCGACACGGTGGCGGCGCTCCTGCCCAACACGCCTGCCATGGTGGAGGCGCACTTCGGGGTGCCGATGGCGGGCGGCGTGCTCAACGCGCTGAACATCCGTCTGGATGCCGCCAACCTCGTCTTCATGCTGCGCCATGGCGAAGCCCGCGTGCTGCTGGCCGACACCGAGTTTGCCGACCTGGCCCGCCAGATGGCGCTGGAGATTCCCGGCCTGAAAGTGATTGCCGTGAACGATGCCCTGGGTCCGCAGGCCGAGCCGTTTGGCGACACCGATTACGAAACGTTCCTGGCCTCGGGCGACCCGCACTACGCCTGGCAGTTGCCCGCCGACGAGTGGGACGCCATTGCGCTGAACTACACCTCGGGCACCACGGGCGACCCGAAGGGCGTGGTCTATCACCATCGAGGCGCGGCCATCAACGCGGTGTCGAACATCCTGGAGTGGGATCTGCCCAAGCATCCCGTCTATCTCTGGACGCTGCCGATGTTCCACTGCAATGGCTGGTGCTTCCCATGGACGATCGCGGCGCGTGCGGGCGTGAATGTCTGCCTGCGCAAGTTCGAGCCGAAGCTGGTGTTTGACCTCATGCGCGACGAAGGCGTGACGCACTACTGCGCCGCGCCCATCGTGCATACCGCGCTGGTGAACGCGCCGCCGTCGTGGCGCGAGGGCCTGCGCGGGCCGGTGCGCGGCATGGTGGCGGGTGCACCGCCCCCGGCCGCCGTGCTGGCGCAGATGGAAGCCATGGGCTTTGAGCTGACGCACGTCTACGGCCTGACCGAGGTGTACGGCCCTGCAGCCGTCTGCGCCGAGCAGGACGAATGGCGTACGCTGCCCGAGCACGACCGGGCAACGATGAAGGCGCGCCAGGGCGTGCGGTACCACCTGCAATCGCAAGTGGCGGTGCTCAACCCCGAGACCATGCAGCCTGTGCCGGCCGATGGCGAGACCATTGGCGAAATCATGTTCCGCGGCAACATCTGCATGAAGGGCTATCTCAAGAACGAGAAGGCCACGCGCGAGGCCTTTGCCGGCGGCTGGTTCCACACCGGCGACCTGGGCGTCTGCATGCCCGACGGCTACATCAAGATCAAGGACCGCAGCAAGGACATCATCATCTCCGGCGGCGAGAACATCTCAAGCGTGGAAGTGGAGGACGCGCTGTATCGGCACCCGGCCGTGCTGGCTGCCGCCGTGGTTGCCCAGCCGGATGCCAAGTGGGGCGAAACGCCCTGCGCCTTCGTTGAACTCAAGGACGGCGCCACCGCCACCGCAGAAGACCTGATCGCACATTGCAAGACGTTGCTGGCCGGCTTCAAGGTGCCCAAGGCAGTGTTCTTCGGGCCGCTGCCCAAGACGTCGACGGGCAAGATCCAGAAATACGAGTTGCGCCGCAAGGTGAAGTCGACTTCGGCGATTGATGTGTGAGGCTGGCCGGGGCTGCCGCGTGGGACCCCCGCAATAAAACAGAGCCCCTCGCCTTCGCGAGGGGCTTTTTGCATTCCACCAAATCGATTCAGCCCAGCCTCACGGCACCGCCACGATCGCCATCCCGCGCGGGATGTTGCCGGTGGCGGCTGACCCGCTTGCCACGGCGGTCAGCTTGCCGGTGGTGCTGTTGATGCTGTACGCGCTGACGCTGTTGTCCACGGCGTTGACCACGTAGGCGAAGGTGCCGGCGGGGTTGACGAGCACGGTCACGGGCGCGTTGCCGGTGGGCGTGGTGTCGACCAGCGTGAGGGCGCCGTTGGACGGGTTGATGCTGAAGACGCTGACCGTGTTGGCCAGCACGTTGGTCACGTACATGAAGCCGCCCGACGGTGCGATGGCGATGTAGTACGGGTTGGTGCCTGCCGCCACCGGTGTGCCCGATGCGGTGAGCGCCCCGGTGTTGCTGATGCTGTAGACGTTGATGGTGTTGTCTGCGGCGTTGGTCACGTAGGCGTAGGTGCCCGCCGAGTTGACCGCGATGAACTGCGGCGTGTTGCCCGTGTTGACCGTGGTGCCCACCTGCGTGAGTGCGCCCGTTGTGTTGTTGACGGCAAACGCCATGGCCGTGCCCGGCGTGGCGCCGCTGTTGGCGTTGACCACGTAGGCGAAGGTGCCTGCGCTGTTGATGGCGACCGTGTACGGGTTGGCCCCGGCGGTGATGGGCGCGAGCGCGGTCAGTGCACCGGTGCCCGTGTTGACGGAGAACGCCGACAGCGTGTTGTCTCCATAGTTGGTCGTGTATGCGAACTTGCCGTTGGGCGTGCGCGCAATGCTATAGGGCTGCACGCCCGTGGGTGTGGCCGAGCCGACTACCGTGAGCAGTCCGGTATCGGCATTGATGGAGAGCGTGGTGACGGTGTTGGCGTTGGCGTTGGCCACGTAGACGAACTTGCCCGCCGGGTCGATGGTCAGCGACAGCGGCCCTGCTCCCACCGCCACTGCCGTGCCGACTGCGGTGGGCATGCCGGTGGTCGCATCCAGCGTGAAGGCCGAGATGGTGCCGTCGTTCGAGTTGACCGCATAGCCGAACAGGGGCTTGGGCGTGCAGGCCACCGCAATGGTGGTCACGTTGCTGGTGCCCACGGTGCCGCTGCCGTTGGTGACGGTGCAGTTCTCACCCGAAGGCCGCGTTCCGACCGTCGCTGCATAGGGCTTGCCCTGCGCGAGCTTGGTCGGGAAGTTGAAGCTGCCATTGGCGTTGACGACAACCGCATCGCCGCCGTTGTCCAGCAGCGTGACGGACTTGCCGCTGGTCAGCCCGCTGACGGTACCGCCCACGGAATAGGTCGCCGGCGCTGGCGCAGGTGTGGGCGCCGGCGTTGGTGTGGGCGCAGGTGATGGCGATGGCGTCG
>NZ_MCGB01000022.1 GCF_001699815.1 Ralstonia pickettii
CCCGTGATCATTTCGGTCACGGGGTGCTCGACCTGCAGGCGCGTGTTCATCTCCATGAAGTAGAACGTGCCGTCTTCGTCGACGATGAACTCGACCGTGCCGGCGCCCACGTAGCCCACGGCGCGCGCGGCCGCCACGGCCGCTTCGCCCATCGCGCGGCGGCGGTCCAGCGTCATGCCCGGGGCGGGGGCTTCTTCCAGCACCTTCTGGTGGCGGCGCTGCACAGAGCAGTCGCGCTCGAACAGATAGACAGCGTCGCCGAAGCTGTCGGCAAACACCTGGATTTCAATGTGGCGCGGACGCGTGAGGTACTTCTCGATCAGTACGCGGTCGTCACCGAAGCTGGAAGACGCCTCGCGCTTGACGGAAGCCAGCGAGGCTTCGAACGCATCGCCTGACTCCACCACGCGCATGCCCTTGCCCCCGCCGCCGGCGCTGGCCTTGATGAGCACGGGGTAGCCGATGCGATCGGCTTGCGTGCGCAGGAAGGCCGCGTCCTGGTTGTCGCCGTGGTAGCCGGGCACGAGCGGCACGCCCGCCGTTTCCATCAGCGCCTTGGCCGCGCTCTTGCTGCCCATCGCTTCGATGGCCGAGGCCGGCGGGCCGACGAAGATGATGCCGGCGTCTGCGCAGGCTTTTGCGAAAGCTTCGTTCTCTGAGAGGAAGCCGTAGCCGGGATGGACGGCTTGCGCGCCCGTGGCGCGTGCGGCTTCGAGGATGCGATCAGCGCGGAGGTAGCTGTCGCGGGCGGCGGGCTCACCGATGTGGATGGCTTCGTCGCAGGCCGCGACGTGGCGGGCGTTGGCGTCGGCATCGGAGTAGACCGCGACCGTGCGGATGCCGAGCTTGCGGCAGGTGGCGGCGACCCGGCAGGCGATTTCGCCTCGGTTGGCGATGAGGAGCTTGGTGATCATGGTGTTGTTACGTCTCCTTGTTTGTTTTTTTGCACTTGTGGTGCATCCCTTGTTTCGTCCCCTGCCGGGCACGACCTACTTTTCTTTGTCTTGCCAAAGAAAAGTAGGCAAAAGAAAGGCGCGCCCGAGATGGCGACCCATCCCTTGAATTTTCGTAACCGGGCGGAGACGGGAAAAACTCGCTGCGCTCAAACAGTTTCCCGTCTTGTTTCCGCCCGCTTACGAAAATTCAAGGCGCCATCAAGGGCAGGAACGTCAACGGCCAAACCGTTGGTGTGCATGCTCTGTCAGGCCCTTGCTTGTTGCTTGTTGCTTGTTGCTTGTTGCTGTGTTGCTGTATTGCCGTTTGCTTCGCTCCGCGTCTTGCCGCGTACCCACCACTGCGTTTGCACTGCGATGGTGGGGCCGTTGATGCCCTAGATGGCGCCTTGAATTTCTGTTGCAGGGAGGAAAAGGGAAGGAGCCAAACTCGCTGCGCTCAGACAAGGCTCCTTCCTTTTTCCTCCCCGCAACAAAAATCCCAAGGCGCCATCTAGGGCAAGGGAAAAGCAAACCGTCGAACACGAAGCGAGCCACCAAGGCTCGCTTTTTCGTTTGCACCGGCATACCGAGTGTTTGGCCATTCCTGCCCTAGATGGCGCCTTCAATTTTTGTAAGCGGGCGGAAAAAAGGCGGGGAACTGTCTGAGCGCAGCGAGTTTTCCCCGTCTCCGCCCGGTTACACAAATTCAAGGAGGGGGTCGCCATCTCGGGCGCGCCTTTCTTTGCTTACTTTCTTTGGCAAGACAAAGAAAGTGAGTCGCCCCCGGCAGGGGACGAAACGGAGATGGACCAACAAGGCCCACCCAAAAAGCAAGAGACACACAACCCCTGCACCAAAAGTGCAGAACATGTCCCAAGCACAGTTCCAGGAGATTGCAGCAATGTCCGACCGAATCGTCATCGCCTCCGCCGCCCGTACCCCGATGGGCGCCTTCCAGGGCGAACTCGCCAGCCTCACCGCTCCGCAACTCGGCGCCGCTGCCATTCGCGCGGCGGTCGAACGTGCGGGCTTGAAACCGGAACAGATCGAAGAAGTCATCATGGGCTGTGTTCTGCCTGCGGGCCAGGGGCAGGCACCGGCACGCCAGGCCGCATTGGGCGCGGGCCTGCCGCTGTCGGTCGGCTGCACCACGGTCAACAAGATGTGCGGTTCGGGCATGCGCGCGGCCATGAACGCGTATGACGCACTGCTCGCGGGTTCGGTCGACGTGGTGGTCGCGGGCGGCATGGAAAGCATGACGAATGCGCCGTACCTGATCCCGAAAGGCCGCGGCGGTTATCGCATCGGCCACGGCATGATCTACGACCACATGATGCTGGACGGCCTGGAAGACGCATACGACAAGGGCCGCGCCATGGGCACCTTCGGCGAGGACTGCGCCGAGAAGTACGGCTTCACGCGCGAAGCCCAGGACCACTTCGCGATGACGTCCGTGCGCCGCGCGCAGGAGGCCACCGAATCCGGCGCATTCCGCTGGGAAATCACGCCCGTTACCGTGTCGAGCAAAGCGGGCGACACCGTCATCGACACCGATGAAGGCCCGCGCCGCATCAAGGTCGACAAGATTCCCTCGCTCAAGCCCGCGTTCAAGAAAGACGGCACGGTGACGGCCGCGTCGTCTTCGTCGATCAACGATGGGGCGGCTGCGCTGGTGATGATGCGCGAGTCGACTGCCAAGCAACTCGGCATCACGCCGCTGGCGGTGATGCTGGGCCACACCACGCACGCACAGGCACCGGGCTGGTTCACGACGGCGCCGGTCACAGCCATCGACAAGCTGTTCAAGAAGCTCGACTGGAACTCGGGGAACGTCGACCTGTTCGAGATCAACGAGGCGTTTGCCGTGGTGCCGATGGCCGCGATGCACGACCTGCACATCCCGCACGAGAAGGTGAACGTGAACGGCGGCGCATGCGCGCTGGGCCATCCGATCGGCGCATCCGGCGCGCGCGTGATCGCGACGCTGCTGGGCGCGCTGCAACACCGTGGCGGCAAGCGCGGTGTGGCCAGCCTGTGCATCGGCGGCGGTGAAGCCACGGCCGTCGGCATCGAACTCTACTAAGGCACGCGCATGACGAACGCAACGTCCCGCCGCACGCGCACCGCGCTCATCCTGGGCGCGTCGCGCGGCATCGGCCTGGAAACGGTCAAGCAGTATCGCGCGGATGGCTGGCGCGTGATTGCCACCGTGCGCACGCAAGAAGCAGCGCACGCACTGCAGGCATTGGGCGCTGAAACGCATGTGCTGGACCTGACCGACGCCAACGCCGTCGCCGGCCTCGCGTGGAAGCTCGACGGCGAAGCGCTGGACGTGGCGATCTACGTGGCGGGCATCTACGGCCCGCGCACGCAGGGTGCCACGCCCGTCAGCCAGGCCGACTTTGATGCCGTGATGCACACCAACGTGTGGGCCCCGATGGGCGTGCTGCCCGCCGTGCTGCCGATGGTGGAAGCCGGACGCAATGGTGCGGACGAGCCTGGCGGCGTGCTCGCCGTCATCTCCAGCCGCATGGGCAGCATCGGCGACATGGCGGGCAACGGCGGCTGGCTGTATCGCGCGAGCAAGGCGGCGGTGAATGCCGTATTGCGCGGGGTGTCGATCGACGCCAAGAACGCCACGTGCCTGACGTTCCACCCCGGTTGGGTACAGACCGACATGGGCGGCGCGGACGCGGCCATCACGCCGCAGGAGAGTGTGGCTGGCATCCGCCGCGTGATCGCCGGCGCCACGCGCGCCGACAACGGCGGGTTCCGCAACTACGACGGCAGCGTCATTGAATGGTGAGGCCGGAACGATGCTGCTGACCCAAGAGCAAGAGATGATTCGCGACGCCATCCGCACCTTCGTGCGCGAGGCGATCGCGCCGCATGCAGCCGCGTGGGACCGCGATGCGACGTTCCCGAAAGACGTGCACCGCCAACTCGGCGAGCTTGGGGCCTATGGCGTGGCCGTGCCGGAAGAACTCGGCGGGGCTGGGCTCGACTACCTGTCGCTGGCGCTGATCCTGGAAGAAATTGCTGCCGGCGACGGCGGTACCTCCACCGTCATCAGCGTGAACAACTGCCCTGTGTGCAGCATGCTGATGGCGTTTGCGAACGACGCGCAGAAGCAGCAGTGGCTTGTGCCGCTGGCGCGCGGCGAGATGCTCGGCGCGTTCTGCCTGACCGAGCCGCATGTCGGCTCCGATGCATCGGCGCTGCGCACCACGGCCGTGCGGGATGGCGACCACTGGGTCCTCAACGGCGTGAAGCAGTTCATCACCAGCGGCAAGCATGCCGACGTGGCGATCGTCATGGCCGTGACCGACAAGACCGCAGGCAAGCGCGGCATCAGCGCGTTCCTGGTGCCGACCAACACACCGGGCTACATCGTCGCGCGGCTCGAAGACAAGCTTGGCCAGCATTCGTCCGACACGGCGCAGATCGTGTTCGAAGACTGCCGCATCCCCGCCGATTGCCTGCTGGGCGAAGAAGGCGCGGGCTACAAGATGGCGCTGTCCGGGCTGGAAGGCGGGCGCATCGGCATTGCCGCGCAGAGCGTGGGCATGGCGCGTGCGGCCTTTGAAGCCGCGCTGGCATACGCCAAGGAGCGCGAAAGCTTTGGCCAGCCGCTGTTTGCGCACCAGGCCGTGCAGTTTCGGCTGGCAGAGATGGCGACGCGCGTGGATGTGGCGCGGCAGATGGTCTGGCATGCCGCCAGCCTGAAAGACGCCGGGCTGCCGTGCCTGAAAGAGGCGGCCATGGCCAAGCTCAACGCCAGCGAGATGGCCGAGCGCGTGTGCTCCGATGCCATCCAGGTCTTTGGCGGTTACGGCTATGTCAGCGACTTCCCGGTGGAGCGCATCTACCGCGACGTGCGCGTGTGCCAGATCTACGAAGGCACGAGCGATATCCAGAAAATCTTGATCGCCCGCGCGCTGGCGTAGGCAGTTTTGGGAAAGGCGCAGCACAACAAGGGGAGCACACCATGAACGGGGCCATCGATTTCTACTTCGACTTCTCGTCGCCGTACGGCTACTTCGCCAGCACGCGCGTGGAGGAGCTCGCCCAGCGGTACAACCGGGCGACGGCATGGCACCCGATCCTGCTGGGGGTCGTCTTCAAGACCACCGGCGGCTCCCCGCTGCCTCAGGTGCCGCTCAAGGGCGATTACGCGTGGCGCGATTTCGAGCGTACCGCGCGCTTCAACGGCATTGAGTACCGCAAGCCGACGCACTTCCCGCTGCCCACGCAATACGCCGCGCGGGCCACGCTGTGGGTGCATGACCATCACGGCGGGGACCGCGCGATCGACTTCGCACGGGCCGTCTACCGCGCACTGTTCGTTGACGACATCAACATCGGTGAGCCGACCGAGGTCATGAAGATTGCCGACGCGATGGGCATCGACGGCGCCGCACTCAACGCCGGCGCAAGCAGCCAGCAGATCAAGGACCAGCTCAAGGCCGAGATCGACCTGGCGATGTCGCGCGGCGTGTTCGGCTCGCCCTACGTGATCGTCGACGGCGAGGCGTTCTGGGGCTTCGACCGCTTTGACCAGATTGAAGCGTTGCTGCGCGACGGACGGATATAAGGCCACATCCACAACGGCGGCAGATGCACGAACCGCCGCCAACGAACCAACAACGAAGAGCGCATGACTGCAGTGACCTCCTCTGTTTCGAACCACCCGCGCTTTGACGCGATCCTCTTCGATTGCGACGGCGTGCTGGTCGACAGCGAACCCATCGTCAACCGTTTGATCTGGGAGATGCTGATCGAGCTTGGCATCGACATCAGCCTGGAAGATTCCATCCAGCGTTTCCTCGGCAAGGCCATCCGCGAAGAGCTGGATGCGATTGCCGAGATGCGCGGCGCACCGCTGCCGCCGAACTGGTTGTCCACCTTCCAGGCGCGACGCAACGTGCTGCTCGAAGCCGAAGTGGAAGCCGTGCCGCATATCGGGCACGCCATCGATGTGCTCTCCAGGCTCGGCCTGCCGATGGCCGTGGCTTCCGGAGCGGACCGCATGAAGGTGGAGCTGCAACTCAACCGCACCGGTCTGATCGAGCATTTCCAGCCGACGGACGTACGCATCTTTTCGGCCACCGAAGTCGCGCGCAGCAAGCCCGCGCCCGACGTGTATCTGCTCGCCGCCAGCAGCCTCGGGGTATCGCCCTCGCGCTGCCTGGTGATCGAAGACAGCCCCACGGGCGTTACCGCCGGGCACGCAGCCGGCATGACGGTGCTGGCGTACGCGGGCCGCAATGCACCAGGCCCGCTGATTGCCGCCGGCGCCACACGCACGTTCACCGATATGCGCGAACTGCCGGAGTTGCTGGCCTGATGCCTGCTGCACAAACCCAGCCCATCGGCCCGGCCGACGCGTGCCCCTGCGGCAACGGCGCCTATGCGCGTTGCTGCGGCCCGTTCCACGCGGGCGAGGCCGTGGCGGCTACGGCTGAGCAGCTCATGCGCTCGCGCTACAGCGCTTATGTGCTGGGCGACACGGCCTACCTGCGGCGCACGTGGCATCCGTCCACCTGCCCTGTCGACCTGGAAACCAGCGAAGCAGACGCCGCCGCCACGCGCTGGCTCGGCCTGGACGTCAGGCGCCACACGCCGCAAGACGCCACGCACGCGACGGTGGAATTCGTCGCACGCTACAAGGTGGGCGGCCGCGCGCATCGCCTGCACGAAACCAGCCGCTTCGTCCGCCTGGACGCAAGCGGCGCCGAATCCGCCGAAGGCCGTTGGCTGTACGTCGACGGCACCTTCCCTGACTGAACCGCACCGACCTTCCCGCACTGCTGCCATGCCGACGCTAGAGACCAAGCTGAACCCCCGCGCTGAAGACTTCAAGGCCAACGCCGATGCCATGCGCGCACTCGTCGCCGACTTGCGCGACAAGGTTGCGCGCATCGCCCAGGGCGGCGGTGACGACGCCCGTGCCAAACACCTCGCCCGCGGCAAGTTGCTGCCGCGCGACCGCGTGCAGCAACTGCTCGATCCTGGCACGCCGTTCCTGGAGTTCTCGCAACTGGCGGCGTATGGCATGTACGACAACGCCGCGCCCGGCGCCGGCATCATCACCGGTATCGGCCGCATCTCGGGGCAGGAATGCGTGATCGTCTGCAACGACGCCACGGTCAAGGGCGGCACCTACTACCCGATGACCGTGAAGAAGCACCTGCGCGCGCAGGAGATCGCCGAGCAGAACCACCTGCCCTGCGTCTATCTGGTCGATTCCGGCGGCGCCAACCTGCCGAACCAGGACGACGTGTTCCCCGATCGAGATCACTTCGGTCGCATCTTCTACAACCAGGCCAACCTGTCATCGAAGGGCATTCCACAGATCGCGGTGGTGATGGGCTCGTGCACGGCGGGCGGCGCGTATGTGCCGGCCATGAGTGATGAGTCGATCATCGTCAAGGAACAGGGGACGATCTTCCTGGCAGGCCCGCCGCTGGTGAAGGCCGCGACCGGCGAAGTGGTGAGCGCCGAAGACCTCGGTGGCGCCGATGTGCACACGCGGCTGTCGGGCGTGGCGGATTACTTCGCCAACAACGATTCGCACGCGTTGGCGCAAGCCCGCAGCATCGTCGCGCACCTGAACCGCCGCAAGCCGGAGCAGGTGCAGATTCATGCGCCCGTCGAGCCGCGCTTTCCCGCAGAAGAACTCTACGGCGTGATCCCGACCGACACGCGCAAGCCGTTCGACGTGCGCGAGGTCATCGCCCGCATCGTCGACGATTCCGCCTTCGATGAATTCAAGGCGCGCTACGGCACGACGCTGGTCTGCGGCTTTGCGCGCATCTGGGGTTACCCGGTCGGCATCATCGCCAACAACGGCATTCTTTTTTCAGAGGCGGCACTCAAGGGCGCGCACTTCATCGAGCTGTGCTGTCAGCGCAAGATCCCGCTGGTGTTCCTGCAGAACATCACCGGCTTCATGGTGGGCCGCAAGTACGAAAACGAAGGCATCGCCAAGAACGGCGCGAAAATGGTGACGGCCGTGGCAACGGCGCAGGTGCCCAAGTTCACGGTCATCATCGGCGGCTCGTTCGGCGCGGGCAATTACGGCATGTGCGGCCGGGCGTATTCGCCGCGCTTCCTGTGGATGTGGCCGAACGCGCGCATCTCTGTGATGGGCGGCGAACAGGCCGCAAGCGTGCTCGCCACCGTGCGCCGCGACGGCATCGAAGCCAAGGGCGGCCAGTGGAGCGCCGATGAAGAGGCCGCGTTCAAGGCGCCGATCCGCGACCAATATGAGCGCCAGGGCCATCCGTACTACGCCAGCGCACGCCTGTGGGACGACGGCGTGATCGACCCCGCCGACACGCGCAGCGTGCTGGGCCTCGGCCTGTCGGCGAGCCTGAACGCGCCCATTGGCGACATGAACTTCGGCGTGTTCCGCATGTAAGCGGGCCGTCAATCGAACAGGAATATTTGCAGTGAACAGCAACACCGCGCGAACGTGGCGCAGCGCCTTGGCAGCCGTTGGCTGCGCGCTGCTGCTTGCGGCCGCGCATGCGAGCGAAACCGCTCAGTCCGGCATCAGCGAGATCATCGTGGAGGTGCCCAAGTCTGCGGGCATCTTCACCCTCAAGCTGGAGACGACCGTCTACAAGCCGGCCGGCGACGGCCCTTTTCCGCTCATCGTGCTCAATCACGGCAAGGCGCGCGGCAAGGCGGCATTCCAAGCGCGTGCCCGTTACAGCGAGCAGGCTGCGGCGCTGGTCGCGCGCGGCTACGTAGTGGCCATCCCGATGCGGCAGGGGTTCGCCAAATCCGGCGGCGCGTATATCGGCAGCGGTTGCAACGTGGAAGCCAACGGCATCATCCAGGCCGAAGACGTGGTGGCCACGCTCGACTACATGACCGCGCAGCCGTACGTGGACCGCAACCGCATCGTCGTCATGGGCCAGTCGCACGGCGGCCTAACCACGCTGGCCTTCGGTACCATCGCCTACCCGGGCGTGCGCGGGCTGGTGAACTTTGCCGGCGGCCTGCGCAACGACACCTGCGTCGATTGGGAAGGCAACCTAGTGCGCGCGTTCGAGACGTACGGCCGCCAGTCGCGCTATCCGTCGCTCTGGTTCTACGGCGACAACGACAGCTACTGGCCCAAGCCGATGCCCGACAGGATGTTCGCGGCCTACACGAGTGCGGGCGGAAAAGGCCGGCTGGTGGATTTCGGCACCTTCAAGAGCGACTCGCACGGCATGTTCGCAAGCCACGCGGGGTTGGGCATCTGGCTGCCGCAGGTCGACGCCTTCCTGCGCGAACTTGGCTTGCCCGCCGGCCCGGTGCAAGCGGTGGCACCAGGCAGCAACGCTGAAGCATCCGGCGCAGACGACCCCAAGTCCGACACCAACAAGGACCCCGAATGAACACTTTCGAGACCCTCGCCTTCGCACAGAACGGCGCCGTCGCCACGCTCACGCTGAACCGGCCCGACGTGCGCAACGCCTTCAACGAGACCGTCATCGCCGAGCTGACCGGCGCGTTCCGCGCGCTGGCCGATGAGCCGGGCGTGCGCGCCATCGTCCTGACGGGCAACGGCCCGGCCTTCTGCGCGGGTGCCGACCTGAACTGGATGAAGAAGATGGCCGGCTACTCCGATGACGAGAACCGCGCCGACGCCCTGCGCCTGGCCGAGATGCTGCGCGCCATCTACACCTGCCCCAAGCCTGTGATCGCGCGCGTGCAGGGCGACACGTATGCCGGCGGCGTCGGCCTGGTCGCCGCGTGCGACATCGTCGTTGCCGTGGACACGGCCAACTTCTGCCTGTCGGAAGCGAAGCTCGGCTTGATCCCGGCCACCATCAGCCCGTACGTGATTCGCGCCCTGGGCGAGCAGGCGTCGCGCCGCTACTTCATCACCGCAGAACGCTTTTCCGCTGCCGAAGCGCATCGCCTCGGCCTCGTGCATGAGCTGGTGAGCGCAGACGCCCTCGACGCCAAGGTGGCCGACATCACCGCCGCGCTCGTCGCCAACAGCCCGAACGCGGTGCGCGAGAGCAAGCGCCTGGTGCGTGAAGTCTCTGGCGCCGCCGTCAACGACGCCTTGCTGGCGGATACCGCTGAGCGCATCGCCGCCATCCGCGCCTCGGAAGAAGGCCGCGAAGGCGTGCAAAGTTTTCTGGGCAAGCGCAAGCCGAACTGGCTGCTGCCGGCCTGATCCGCACAACAACGAAACCACGCATCACTCGAAGGAAGTCCTCATGCAATCCACTCCGCTCAACTTCGTTCCAAACGCTGCCAAGGCGCCCGTCACGCCCGGCCAGGCGCCCGACGCACGCTGGAGCCGCGAAGCCATCGAAGCACTGTTCGCGCTGCCGTTCAACGACCTGCTGTTCCAGGCGCAGCAGGTGCACCGCGCCAACTTTGACGCGAACGCGGTGCAGCTATCGACGCTGCTGTCGATCAAGACCGGCGGCTGCCCGGAAGATTGCTCGTACTGCCCGCAATCGGCGCGCTACGACACGGGTGTCGAGGCTGAAAAGCTGATGCCGATCGACGCCGTGCTGGAAGCCGCATCGCGCGCCAAGCAAAACGGCGCAAGCCGCTTCTGCATGGGCGCCGCGTGGCGCAACCCCAAGCCGCATCAGCTCGATGCCGTGGCCGACATGGTGCGCGGCGTGAAGGCGATGGGGCTGGAGACCTGCGTGACGCTCGGCATGCTCAAGCAGGAACAGGCCGCGCAGTTGAAGGAAGCGGGCCTGGACTACTACAACCACAACCTCGACACCGCGCCCGAGTTCTACGGCGAGATCATCACCACGCGCACGTATCAGGACCGGCTCGACACGCTCGAGCACGTGCGTGACGCCGGCATCAACGTGTGCTGCGGCGGCATCGTCGGGCTGGGGGAATCGGTGCACGAGCGTGCGGGTCTGATCGCCGAACTGGCGAACATGGAGCCGTATCCGGACTCGGTGCCCATCAACAACCTGGTGAAGGTGGAAGGCACGCCGCTGGCGGGCAACGAAGAACTGGACCCGTTTGATTTCGTGCGCACGATTGCCGTGGCGCGGATCACGATGCCCAAGGCGATGGTGCGGCTCTCCGCTGGCCGCGAGGCGATGGACGATGCCTTGCAGGCGCTGTGCTTCATGGCGGGCGCCAACTCGATCTTCTATGGCGAGAAGCTGCTGACGACGGATAACCCGGAGGCGGATGCGGATCGGAAGCTGCTGGCGCGGTTGGGGATGCGGGTGGAGGTGCAGGATCACATGCACCATGAATCGCATGTGGGGGCGCAGTCTTCGCATTGCCATATCGACATTACGCCCGCGGACTGATGCTTTGTTGTGGGGGTGGGTCTTGGTTTCTTGTTGGTGGTCTGCCTCC
>NZ_MCGB01000023.1 GCF_001699815.1 Ralstonia pickettii
GACCATCTCGTCGCTCACGCCGCAGGGTGTGGTGCGCGAGTACCGCATCACGTACCGCTTCCGCTTCCAGCTGCGCGATGCGCACGACAACCTGCTGATCCCGCCGTCGGAAATCACGCAGTTCCGCGATCTCTCGTACAACGAGACACAGGTGCTCGCCAAGGACTACGAAGAAGCGGCGCTCTACCGGGACATGCAGGGCGATACGATCAACCAGCTCGTACGGCGCCTGGGCTCGATTGGCGGCGGTGCGGACGAGGTGATGCTCGGCATCATCTGCAAGTACATGAACACGCTGCCGGGCAAGAAGGGCTGAAAGATGACCGCCCCGCATGCCGCCTTCCGCTCGATCCTCATCGCCAACCGGGGCGAGATCGCTTTGCGCATCATGCGCACGGCGCGTCGCCTTGGCATGCCCACCGTTGCCGTGTATTCCGACGCTGACCGCGATGCGCCGCATTGCCGCGCGGCCGATCTGGCGTTGCCGATCGGCGCGTCGCAACCGCAGGCGTCGTACCTGAACGTTGCGGCGTTGCTGGAGGCCGCGCGCAAGTCGGGTGCGCAGGCGGTCCATCCGGGTTACGGCTTCCTTGCAGAGAGCGATGCCTTTGCCGGCGCATGCGCGGATGCCGGCCTCGTCTTCATCGGGCCGCCTGCGGGGGCCATCCGAGCGATGGGCAACAAGGCTGGCGCCAAGCGCCTCATGGAAGCGGCCGGCGTGCCGTGCGTGCCCGGTTATCAGGGCGAGGACCAATCCGCCACACGCATGGCGGACGAAGCGGCGCGCATCGGCTACCCGGTGATGATCAAGGCGGCCGCCGGCGGCGGTGGGCGCGGCATGCGGCGTGTAGACCGGCCCGAGGCGTTTGCGGCGGCGCTGCAGTCTGCCCGCTCCGAAGCGGAGAACGCGTTTGGCTCGGGCGAGTTGATCCTCGAGAAAGCTATCGTCGAGCCGCGCCACATCGAGATTCAGGTATTTGCCGATGCGCACGGCAATGTGGTCCACCTCGGGGAGCGCGATTGCTCGGTGCAGCGCCGGCATCAGAAGGTAATTGAGGAGTCGCCGTCGCCGGCCGTGTCGCCCGAGTTGCGCGCGCGCATGGGCGCGGTGTCGGTGGCGGCGGCGCGCGCGATCGGCTACGTGGGTGCGGGCACGCTGGAATTCCTGCTCGCCCCGGACGGCGCGTTCTACTTCATGGAGATGAACACGCGCCTGCAGGTCGAGCATGCGGTGACCGAAGCGATCGTGGGCGTCGATCTGGTCGAGTGGCAGTTGCGCGTGGCGCTGGGCGAGCCGTTGCCGCTTGCGCAAGACGCCATCGACGCCCGCCGTGCACAAGGCGGCCACGCCATCGAAGTGCGTCTGTGCGCAGAAGACCCGCAGCAGAATTTCCTGCCGCAAAGCGGCACCGTCGCGCGCTGGCGTGCACCCGGAGACGTGCGCACGGACCATGCGTTGGCCGACGGGCTGGTTGTCTCGCCGTACTACGATTCGATGCTCGCCAAGATCGTCGCGCACGGCACCGACCGCGCCGATGCATGCCGGCGTCTCGCGCACGCCCTGGACGATTGCCTGCTGCTTGGCTTGCCGACCAACCGGGCGTTTTTGCGCGATTGCGTGGCGCATCCGGCGTTCCTTTCCGGCGATGTGTCGACCGCGTTCATCGACCGGCATTTCCCGGCGGCGATGCGTCAGGCGGCCGTACCCGATGCAGCGGTTTGCCAAGCGGCTGCCGTGCTGCTCACGTACCTGCGCCAGGACACCGCACGCCGCTATCCCGCAGAGCTGCATGGCTGGGCCAGCAGCCGCACGTATCCCACGCTGTGCCGCTTCACGCTCGACGGTGAAGCCATCGACATGCGCGTGCGTGCGCTCGGTGCGCAGCAATGGGAGCTGGCCTGGGACGGCGGGGCCACGCAGGTGGCGGTTGTGTCGGCGGGCGACGGTCGCGTCACGCTCGCGCTGGGCGACGCATTCCACGCGGTGGATTACGCCGTCACGGCCAGCGCTTGCCACTTCGTGCTGAATGGCATCGAACACACCGCCATCGACACCACCTACGCCAAGGCGGAGCGCAGCGGCGCACAAACTGGCAGCGGCCGCATCAGCGCACCGATGAACGGTCGCGTGGTTGCCGTACACGTGGCCGAAGGCGAGGCCGTTTGCGCCGGTCAGGTGCTGCTGGTGGTCGAGGCGATGAAGATGGAGCACAGCATTGCCGCGCCGCTCGCAGGCGAGGTGAGGGGGCTGTTCACCCAGGTCGGCGCCCAGGTTGCGCCCGGTGGGTTGTTGATGGAGATTGCCGCGGCCTGACGGCTGCATTGCCGGTCTGATCCATCGTTTTGTCGTGCTGTTCATGCGGTCAATGCAGTCAATGCAGTCCACAGGAGACGTCCCATGTCCGAAGCCACGCCAGACACCGCGCTTGAAGCCAACCTGCTGAACCGGGTGACGTTGGGCGATACGTTGCATCGCAGTGCGCGCAAGTTCGGCGCGAAGGTCGCGCTGGTCGATGGCGCCCGCCGCATGACGCATGGCGAACTCAACGCAGACAGCAATCGCTACGCGCACGCGCTGCTTGCAAGCAGCCTCAAGCCCGGCGACAAGGTGGCGATGGTGTGTGGAAACTCTGCGCAGTTCCTGGTGGCCGCGTACGGCATTCTCAAGGCGGGACTGGTGTGGGTGCCGATCAACGCGATGCTCGGGCCGGAAGACGTGCGCTACATCCTCGAACATGCCGAGGCGCGGCACGTGGTGATCGACGCGGCGCTGTACCCGGCGCTGCGCGACACGCTGGCGACGCTCGGGCTCCCGGCGCACCAATGCTTCGGTGAACCGGTTGCCGACGGGCCGCAACCGGTGGAGCAAGCGCTGCAAGGCCACGCGGACACGCTGCCCGCTGTGGTGATCGACGATCGCGATCTCGCGCTCATCATGTACACCAGCGGCACGACCGGCCGACCAAAGGGCGCGATGCATTCGCACCGCTCGGTGCATGCCGCGCTGATGTCCAACGTCGCCGGCCTGAATCTGAATGAGACCGACGTGTTCTCGTGCCTGCTGCCGATGTTCCACTGCGCGCAGTTTGCAACGGCCGCGTCCGCGATGATGGTGGGCGCCACGCTTGTCATCCAGCGCGGCTTTGATCCGGCGGCGCTGCTCGATGTGATTGCCAACGAACGCATCACGCAGCTGTTCGGCTTGCCGCTCATGTACGCCGCGCTGCTGCATCATCCGCTGCGTGCGCAGCGCGATCTCTCAAGCCTGCGCCTGTGCCTCTATGCGATGGCGCCGATGGCCAGGCCCCTGCTCGAACGCCTGATTGCCGAGGTGTGCCCCAACTTTGCCCTCGGCTCCGGGCAGACCGAAATTTTTCCGATGACGATGTACTTCGCGCCTGACCAGCAACTGCAGCGCACCGGCAACTATTGGGGGCAGCCGTGCATGGTGAACGAAGCAGCGGTGATGGACGATCAAGGCAATCTGCTCGGCCCGAACCAGTTGGGCGAGATCGTGCACCGCGGCCCGAACGTCATGCTCGGCTACTACAAGGACCCGCAGGCCACGGCCAATGCGCGCCGCTTCGGCTGGCACCACACGGGCGACCTCGGCATGTGGGATGCCGACGGCCAGCTTCAGTTCAAGGACCGCATCAAGGACATGATCAAGACCGGCGGCGAGAACGTCCCTTCGGTCAAGGTGGAAGAAGTGTTGCTACGGCACCCGGCCGTGGCGAATGCGGCAGTGGTCGGCTTGCCGCACGCGCACTGGGTGGAAGCGGTGGCCGCATTCGTCTGCCTCAAGCCCGATGCTCACGCCGATGCCGCCGCGTTGCAGGCGCATTGTCGGGCGCATCTCGGCAGCTTTGAGGTGCCCAAGCACATCGCCGTGGTCGACAAGCTGCCCATGACGGCGACCGGCAAGATCCAGAAACACGTGCTGCGCAGCGCCAACCAGACGCTGTTCGAGGGCGAGGCCCGCTAAGGAACGCTAAGCCGCCGGCTGAGGCGGCGTACGCAGGATGAACAGCACCGCCTGATCGGCGAGTGCATCGATGCTGATACCCGCGCCGGCCTGATACCACTGCGCCGTCCAGTTCAGCGCACCGAACATCAGCAGCCGATCGACAGGCGTCGGGTGGGCCCATTCGCCGGAGGCGCGCAGGCGGTCGATCACGCGCGTCCAGATGTCTTCATACCGATCCTTGAGCGCGATGATGCGTTCTTGCGCCTGCGCGTCGAGCGAGCGCCACTCGTACAGCATCACCGGAATGAAATCCTGGTGGGGCGCAAGGATCGTGTGGAGGTGCGCGCGCACGAGCTGGCGCATCGCCTCGCGCGGGGGCAGGTCTTCGATATCGATGGCTTCGATATCCGCCAGCGCCACGGTCAGACCATGTTCGATCACGGCTTGCAGGATGTCCTGCTTGGTCTTGAAGTAGTAGAACCAGCTGCCCGCATGCACGCCCGTGGCCGCCGCAATGTCGCGTACCGTGGTGTTGCCGTAGCCCTTCTCCCGGAACAGTCGGGCCGATTGCTCGATCAGCGCGCGGCGCAAGCCCTCGTTGGCGTCCTGCGCGGGGCGGCCGCGCTTGCGGCGCGGTGCTTCGGCTTCAGGGGCGGCTTCGGTGGCAGATTCGGGCGGATTGGATGTGGCGGGTTTCGGCATGCCCAGGCGAAGAGAAGAGGCGTCGCTGCATTGTAGCGGGGCACTGCCACCGCGCGGCACGTCAATCGCGGTTCAGGATGCGGCCGTGTTCGACGGTGGCGGCGCCCGCCTTGACCAGCGCCGCAATCGCAGCATCCAGCAACGTCTCCATCGATTGGGCTGCGAAGAAGCGTGCGTGCAAGCGCGGCATCAGCGTGGTCTGTGTGAACCACGCAAACAGCGCCTCGTGCGACAGCGCCTGCTGCTCCAGCAGCTTGAACTTCACCAGCACGCGGATGGCGTGCAGCGCGTTGCGTTCCGGGTCTGCCCGCAGATACGCAAGCCGCCCGAGCGATGCATCAATCGCGGCGTTGACGTTGGTGAACGGCCGGCCGTGTCCGGGAATCACCACGAGCGCATCGAGCTGCACGATGCGCTCAAGAATGGCCTGCTGTTCGGCAAAGCCACTCTCGCCTTCCAGCTCGGGAAAGATCACGCCGAAGCCACGTTCCCACAGGGCGTCGGCCGAAATCAGCACGCGCGTGTCGGGGCTGAACAGAATGACCGCGTGCGGGTCGTGCCCCGGCGCGCTGATGACCTGCCAGTCGAAGCCTCCCAGTCGGGCCGTCATGCCGTCCGACAGCCCCGCGTCGGCATCGCTGTCAGGCAACGCGAAGCGTGCGCATTCCTGGCCGGTGGGGCCGTAGCTGAGGGCGTCGGTATCCCAGCGGCGCACGTCGTCGATCTGCGCGGCGGGTACGCGCGTGTGGCTGCCGTAGAGGGCCTGCAGCGCTGCATTGCCGCCGCAGTGGTCGGAATGCAGGTGCGTGTTCAGCAGACGGCGCAGCGGCCTGCCTCGCAGCGCGTGCTGCACAAGCGCCACGGTTTGCGGCGCGTGCGTGAGGTAGCCGGAGTCGACCAGCGCGCAACCGCCGTGCGCTTCGTCATCGAAAAACAGGATGTTGTTC
Organism: Ralstonia pickettii; assembly: GCF_001699815.1. GTDB lineage: Bacteria > Pseudomonadota > Gammaproteobacteria > Burkholderiales > Burkholderiaceae > Ralstonia > Ralstonia thomasii. The sequence continues at coordinate 5,617 of NZ_MCGB01000023.1, forward strand.
GACGACAGCCAGCCGCGCTCGAACACGCGCATCGAATTGGGCAAGGTGACGACGTCGTGTTCGGCCATGGTGATGAGCGGTCAGGCGCAGGGCGCGTCGTTGAGCCAGGCGCAGGCGCGCTCGGGCAAGGTTTTCCACACGGCCAGACGAGCCGCGTCATTCATGGTCGACCACGAGGCAATTTCGTCGATCGTGCGCATGCAGCCGATGCACAGGCCGCGCGCTTCGTCCATCTTGCACACGCTGATGCACGGCGATGCCACCGGCTGGGCGCGCTCGGCCTGCGGTTGGCTATTGCGCAGCTTGCCGAGCGAGCGCTTCAATTGCGCGCGGGTGCAGGCGTCCATGTGTTCGATCAGTCGCGCTGGGCGATGTCGGCCACGGGCGCGCCGGTCATGGCTTCCAGTTCGGCAGGCGTCAGGTTGAACACGGCATGCGGGTGGCCGGCCGCGGCCCACAAGCTGTCGTATTGGAACAGGTCTTGGTCGAGCAGCATCACCGGCTTGACCGCATGGCCGACCGGACACACGCCGCCGATGGCGTATCCGGTCTTCTCGCGGACGAACTTCGCGTCGGCCTTGGCAAGTGCGCCCACGTGCGCGGAAACCTTTGCTTCGTCGACACGATTGGTGCCGCTGGCGATCACCAGCACCGGCACGTCGTCTTCCGCACGGCGGAAGATGATCGACTTGGCGATCTCGGCCACGGAGCAGCCCAGCCCGGCAGCCGCTTCAGCGGAGGTCTTGCCGGTTGCCGGCAGCATCACGATGTTTTTTTCGTAGCCGAGCGTGCGCAGGTGGTCGGCCACGCGTTGAGCAGATTCAGGCAACGGAGCTTTCGTATCGGTCGCGGTCATCGTCGTTGTTCTTGATGGGGGTTCAGATGCAGGCCTGGGCGATCTGGTCCTGCAGCTTGAGCAGCAGCGCGCGACCCGCACGCGAGGCAGTCGGGCGGCCGATGGCTTGCGAGATGAAGTCGCCCGCCAGCACCACCTTGTCCAGGTCGATGCCGGTGCGGATGCCCAGGCCGTGCAGCAGGTACAGCACATCTTCGGTGGCGACGTTTCCGGTCGCACCCTTGGCATACGGGCAGCCGCCCAGCCCCGCAACTGAGGCGTGGAAGATGGCGATGCCGACTTCCAGGCTGGCGAGGATGTTGGCCAGCGCCTGGCCGTATGTGTCGTGGAAGTGTCCCGAGAGGCGGTCGATCGGGAACGTCGCTGCAGCGGCTTCCATCACGGTTTTCACCCGCCCCGCGGTGCCCACGCCGATGGTGTCGGCAATGTCGATCTCGTCGCAGCCGAGGTCGGCCATACGCTTGATGACGTCCACCACCGACGACACCGGCACTTCGCCCTGATACGGGCAGCCCAGCGAACACGAGATCGACCCGCGCACGCGAATGCCCGCATCCTTGGCGGCCTTGGCCACCGGCACAAAGCGTTCGATCGACTCGGCGATCGTGCAGTTGATGTTCTTCTGCGCAAAGGCCTCGCTGGCGGCGCTGAAGATCACGATCTCGTCCGCACCTGCTGCAGCAGCGCCTTCGAAACCTTTCATGTTGGGCGTGAGCACGGAGTACAGCGTGCCCGGCCGGCGCTGGATGCGCGCCATCACGTCGGCGCCATCGGCCATCGCCGGCACCCATTTGGGCGACACGAACGAGGCGGCTTCCACGTTGACGAAGCCGGCCTCGGACAGGCGGTTCACCAGCTCGACCTTGGTGTCCGTCGAAACTGGCGACTTCTCGTTCTGCAGACCATCGCGCGGGCCGACCTCGACCACCTTCACAAAATTCGGAATGCTCATCTCAGTAACCTCGTTGCAGATCGACGATGCCGGCAATCGGCTCGCCTGCTTCCAGCGCTCGGATCTTGCGCGCGATCTGGGCAATGCTGACCTCGCGCAGCGTCAGCGCCGAAATGTGCGGCGTGATGTGGATGCGCGGTTCGGTCCAGAAAGGGTGGTCGGCCGGCAGCGGCTCGGTGCGGAATACGTCGAGCGCGGCGCCGGCAATGTGGCCGCTGCGCACGGCGGCCAGCAGATCGTCTTCCACGACATGCTTACCGCGCGCCACGTTGACAACGAACGCGCCCGGTGCGAGTTGCGCGAGCAGTTTCGCGTCGATCACGTTTTCGGTGTCTGCCGTCAGCGGCAGCACGTTCACCAGCACGCGCGTGCCGGCGAGGAAGCCGGGCAGGGCATCGCTGCCTGAGCGGCAATCGACGCCCTCGACGTGCTTGGCGGAGCGGCTCCAGCCGCGCACCGGAAAGCCGAAGCCCGCCAGCGTCCTGGCGATGTGCGTACCGAGCACGCCGAGGCCCAGCACGCCGACGACAAACTCATCGCGGTTGAACGGCTTGAGGAAGCGCCACATCTTCGCTTGCTGCTGGCGCTCGTATTCATCGAGCCGGCGGAAGAAGCGCAGGACGGCGTGCGTGACGTATTCGCCCATCTGCGCGGCCATGCCGGCGTCGTCCAGCCGCACGATCGGCAGGCCTTCGGGGATGGCATCGGGCGCTTGCGCACGCAGGCCCAGGATGGCATCGACGCCCGCGCCGAGGTTGAACACGGCGCGCAAATCGCGGCGATCGCGCAGCATGTCGGCGGGCGGCTGCCAGACCACGGCGTAGTCGGCGTCCTGCACTGCGCCTTGCTCCCACACCGACAGGCGTGCCTCAGGAAGTGCCTGCGCGAAACCGTCGAGCCAGGGTTGGGGCTTGCCGTCGGGCGTGTAGATCTGGATGTGCATGTGGGGCGACTTCAATGCGGGTGATTGACGTATACGTCAAGCAGTGTAGCAGGGGCCGCCAAGGCGTGTGGCAGCCCCCTTGGGCTTCATTCGGCGGGCTTGAACGCCAGCAACTGCACGCCTTCCGTCACCTGATCGCCCACGCCGTACAGCACGGATTCGACGACGCCGTTGGCAGGTGCCGTGAGCGTGTGCTCCATCTTCATGGCCTCCATGACGACCAGCGGTGCGCCCTTGGTGACGGTTTGCCCCGGGGCGGCCAGCACGGCGATGACCTTGCCGGGCATCGGCGCCGTCAGCTTGCCGCCTTCGTCGTCGGCCTCGCCGGCATGGGCGAGCGGGTCGTGGCGCTCCAGCGTCCAGTGCGCACCGCCGGTGAAGACGTGGAACGTGTCGCCATCGGCATGCACCTGGCCGGTCGCCTTGTGCGTGCCGAGCGTGACGGTGAAGGTCTCTGCATGGCGCTGTGAGGTGAAGGGCGCTTCGCTGCCGCCAACTTTCAGTCGCGAGCCGTAGCGGCCGTAGATGAGCGTGGCATCGATGGACTGATCGCCATGCGTGAAACGCAGCGTGCGCTCAGCCGCGCCGTTCAGGCGCCAGCCGCTGCCGCGCGCCCACGGCGAATGCGGATCGCGCGTGTCGGTGCGCAGGCTGCGTGCCTCGCGGGCGAGCAGCGCAGCCACGGCCAGGGCGATGGCGTCTAGCGGCACGTCCGGTGCAGCGGGGAACAGCGTGTCGTGATTGCGGGCGATCAGGCCGGTATCCAGATCGGCGGTCGCAAATGGCTTCGATGCGACCAGGCGGCGCAGGAAAGCCACGTTGGACGACAGCCCCACCAGGTGGAAGCTGCCCAGCGCCTGCAGCATGCGCGCGAGCGCTTCTTCACGGTCACGGCCCCAGACGATGAGCTTGGCGATCATCGGATCGTAGTACGGGCTGATGGCGTCGCCTTCACGCACGCCGGCATCGATGCGCACGGCAGCCGGTTCGCCATTGGCTTGCGCGCCTACGGTGAACTCCACCGCCGCTGGTGTGCGCAGCACCTTCAGCGTGCCGATGGAGGGCAGGAAATCGCGGTCGGGGTTTTCGGCGTAGATGCGTGCTTCGAGCGCATGGCCGTGGATGTGCAGCTCGTCCTGCGTGCGTGGTAGCGGCTCGCCGGATGCCACGCGCAATTGCCATTCGACGAGGTCCTCGCCCGTGATCATTTCGGTCACGGGGTGCTCGACCTGCAGGCGCGTGTTCATCTCCATGAAGTAGAACGTGCCGTCTTCGTCGACGATGAACTCGACCGTGCCGGCGCCCACGTAGCCCACGGCGCGCGCGGCCGCCACGGCCGCTTCGCCCATCGCGCGGCGGCGGTCCAGCGTCATGCCCGGGGCGGGGGCTTCTTCCAGCACCTTCTGGTGGCGGCGCTGCACAGAGCAGTCGCGCTCGAACAGATAGACAG
>NZ_MCGB01000024.1 GCF_001699815.1 Ralstonia pickettii
CTCCGCGCCGCCGCACCGATCCCATTCCGTGCGACATGTCGCCCAGGCTGTCCTGACGATGTCCAACAAGACCCACGAAATCCGCCCCAACCAGTCGATCGAGCTGCTCAAGGAACTGCACATCCTGACGCGCGACGGCAAGATGAACCAGGACAGCCGCCGCAAGCTCAAGCAGGTCTATCACCTGTTCCAGTTCATCGAACCGCTGATGGCCGACGTGCAGCAAACCAAGGGGCATGTCACGCTGGTCGACCACGGCGCAGGCAAGTCGTACCTCGGCTTCATCCTGTACGACCTGTTCTGCAAGGAGCAGCCGGGCGATGGCACCTCGCACATTTACGGCATTGAGACTCGCGAAGAACTGGTCGCCAAGTCGACCGAGCTTGCCGCGCGGCTGGGCTTCAAGGGGATGTCGTTCCTGAACCTGTCGGTGGCGGAGTCGATTACGTCTGAACAGCTGCCGGCCACGATCGACATCGTGACCGCACTGCATGCGTGCAATACCGCCACGGACGATGCGATCCGCTTTGCGCTCGAAAAGCATGCGCAATACATCGTGCTCGTGCCGTGCTGCCAGGCGGAGGTGGCCGGCGTGCTGCGCAAGAACAAGGGCAAGTCGCTCGGCAATGCGCTCACGGAAATCTGGCGCCACCCGCTGCACACGCGCGAATTCGGCAGCCAGGTCACCAACGTGCTGCGCTGCCTGCAGCTTGAAGCGCACGGCTATCAGGTCAGCGTGACGGAACTCGTCGGGTGGGAACACTCGATGAAAAACGAACTGATCATCGCGCAATACAAAGATCTGCCGCGTCGCCGCCCGACCGAGCGGCTGAACGAGGTGATCAGCACGCTGGGCCTGGAAGAGCTGCACGAGCGGTTCTTTGCACCGGCCGGCTCCTGAAGAGAGAAGAAGCAGTAGCGCACCCGACGCACAGATCTCCGCCGTTATGCCAGACGCCTGCCTTCGTGCTGCACCCGCTTGTCTTCGTACATCGCAACATCGGCCTCGCGCAGCGTTTCTTCCAGACGCCCGCCTTCGTGGCAGGTGGCGTAGCCCATGGAAAACCCAAGCTCCGCGCCCGGATAGAACTGGTTGTTGAGTTCGACCAACTTGCGCAGGCTTTCCACCAAGGCCGCACCGGCGTGTGCGTCGGCGCCGGGCAGCAACACGGCAAACTCGTCGCCGCCAATGCGCGCAGCGTGTGCAGGTTTGTCGATGGCCTTGCTGAGCACCTCGCCGGCGCGACGCAGCAGCGCGTCGCCTGCGGCGTGGCCGAGCTGGTCATTCACGCGCTTCAAGTCGTTCAGGTCGATCATGATGACCGTGACCGGGAACGGGCCCTTGCGCTCCAGCCGGTTGATCTCGTCTACGTAGAACGAGCGGTTCTTCAGCTTGGTGAGCACGTCGTGCTTGCCCAGATATTCCAGGTACGACTCGGCTTTCTTGCGCGCGGTGATGTCGGTCAGCGCCAGCAGCACCATGTCCCAATCCTGCTCGCGGCCGGGGAACACCGAAAACTGCAGGTGGATGTTCAGCGTGTTGCCATCCAGCCCGTAATTGACGACCTCGCGCTGCTGGAAGAGCTTGCCATCCCACAGGTCGATCAACTGCTCGCGAAAGTGCGGGCGCATGTCGTCGCGAAAGATTTCCGGCAAGCGGCCAAGCAAGTCGTTGCGGTTGCGCGCCTTGAACATCTCCAGCGTGAAGCCGTTCACGTCGAGCACCTGGATCTCCTGCATGCAGCGCTCGACAAACTCCGGATGCACATCGGTAAACGTGCGGAAATCGGTGATGCCCTGCATGCGCACTTCGTCCAGCAGCATCTTGATGGTGCTGAAGTTCTCCACCCACAGCGACACCGGTGCATGCTCGAACACGCCGCGCGCGTAAAGCTGGCTGGCGGCGGCTCGGCGGCGGGCGTCTTCGAGTTCGGTGATGTCGTCCACGGCCACCAGCACGCGGTCCCACGGCTGATCGTGGTCAGGCAGGACAACGCCCTTGAGCAGGATGTCGAGGCGGCGGCCGTCAAGCGTGTAGTTGACGCTGCGGCTTTCGAACCACGGCTCGCCAGACCAGAGCTGGACGAGTTCGCCCACGTGCGCTTCAAGCATGTCGTCGCGCAGCACGTCAGCCAGGCGCGCGGTGAGGGTTTCCGTATCCGGGGCGGCGTACATGGACAACGTGCGCCGGTTCACGCGCAGCACCTTGATACAGGCCGAACACGCCGCCACGCGAGATACGTCCTCTTCCAGAAAGCGCTGCAGGTCGGTTACGCCGGCGGCGCGCCACTGGGCAAAGAGGCGGTGCAGATCGCTGTAGTCCTCCAGCCACAATGACGTGGGGGTGACATCGAAGAAGTCGATCAGGTTGACACCCACAGCCGCCGGGCTGTTGACGCTATCGGACGCGGATTGCATGAATCGCTCTACGGAAAACAGAAAACACTTCGCAAACCTTGCGAGCGTACCGGTTTTGTGAAAAACCGCGCACAGCGTCCGTCTCATCCGGAAGGATTACCCCCATGCAGGCGATGCGCGGTCAGCTGCTGCAGCGCAACACCTCGTTGAATACCGGGAAAGTTCCCCGGCCAGATTTTCCGACGCTGCGCCGCATTTAGTTTTTCTTTATCTGACGTTGTAAAAATAGCCGCTTCGATTTTTAAGATATTTTCATGAAGCGGGGTATGCATTTCATTTTTTCAACGTGCCTTGCAGAAGTCGCCCATCGCTCGGGAAGGCGCCCGCAGCTTTGCGGATGCGCATACCAAAAACTGCAAATTCCGCTGCAGATTCTCTCGCGCGTGATTTAAAAAACTTCGTCTCGATTCGCAGGCCGTTTCCTCCAGAATCCGTGCATCCCGTGCGCGGGCAGTGATTTGCACCGCGCAAGAAGCGGGTAATTCCTTGTCCCGATTCTGCGGCCTGCCCCCCGATTTTCTTTTGAGCCCTGGGCCGCCGATTCGTTTCCACCCCAGGAGAAATGCAATGCGGGATTCGACAACCCACCGTCGTACGGCCACGACACACACCGGACGGGCCTCCAACGCCCGGACACGTCGCTCGTTCAAGCTGGCACTCGTGGCACAGGCTGCGGCCGCGCTGATTCTGGCCGCGTGCGGCGGCGGCGGAGATGACGCGCTCACGCCGGCCGGCGGCAAGCTGGACGCAAACGGCTCGCAGCAGCAGGGCAATACCAATACCGGCAACACGAATGCACCAGCGCCGGCAGTCGACGCAACGGTGCCGCCGGTGGAACTGCCGGACTACATCAGGCCGGTCAACTACAAGCTGTGGTTCCGCCCGAGCGCAGACCTGAACAGCTTCTCTGGCCGCGCCGACGTGGAGATCAAGGTCACCAAGCAGACCGGCGCCGTGACGCTGGCCGTGCGCGACCTGAAGCTCGACGCCTCGCGCCTGACACTCACGCCCACCTCGGGCGGCGGTGCATCGCGCGTGCTGGTGCCGATTCCACAATCGCAAGGCGCCTTCTACGACCTGCGCGACCCCATCGGAGACATCAAGCCCGGCAACTATGTGCTCCACATGGAGTGGACGGGCACGATCAACTTCACCAAGGCCGAGGGCATCTTCAAGCTGGGCCTGCAGGCGGCAACGGGTGAGAGTTCGGACGCCATCGTCACGCAAGGCGAATCGAACTTCGCGCGCGAGTGGTTCCCGAGCTGGGATGAACCGGCCTTCCGCAACACCTTCGAGGTGACGGCGGAAATTCCGGGCGACTGGAAGGCCGTGGCCAACGGCAGGCAGACGGGCGCCACCAAGCTGCCGGATGGCTATCAGCAGGTGTCGTTTGCCAAGACACCGTCGATGCCGGCGTACCTGCTGTTCTTCGGCGGCGGCAAGTTCGACATCCTGGAAGACCAGTTCACCAACCCGCTCGACGGCAGCAGCATGCGCCTGCGCTGGTGGGTGCCGCCCGGCGAGGCGCACTCGGCGGTCTCCGGCATGCAGTTCACCAAGGAAGCGCTGAACCACTACTACAACTACTTCCAGATCCCGCTGCCGTTCGACAAGATGGACACCATCGTCGCCAACGACAGCTACAACAACAAGAATGCCGGCTTTGGCGGCATGGAGAACTGGGGCGCCATCTTCGAGTTTGCCGACCAAGTGCTGGTGCCGCCCGATGGCGCACCGACAACGGTCCACTCGATGGGCAAGGCGCGCTCGTTCGTCGTGGTGTCGCATGAACTGGCGCACCAATGGTTTGGCGACCTCGTCACGCTGGACTGGTGGGACGATATCTGGCTGAACGAGTCCTTCGCCAACTGGTTCGAGAACGTCACCAAGATCGCGCTGCACCCCGAGTTCCAGGGCAACACGTGGGCCGACTATGCAGCCGTCAAGCAGCGCGTCTACACGTTGGACCTGCAGCCCACCGCCGTACCGGTACAGCACAACCTGAGCGATGCCGGCTCGATGGACTTCCTCGACCGCTTTGCCTACAACAAGGGCGGCCATGTCCTGCAGACGATCGAGAATTACGTCGGCAAGGACGCCATGCGCCGTGGCCTGCAGAGCTACCTGAACAAGTACAAGTTCGGTAACGGCACGCCGCCGCGCCTGTGGGCGGAGCTGGAAGCCGCCAGCGGCAAGCCCGTCGGCAAGGTGGGCGACAGCTTTGTGCGCCAGACCGGCGTGCCGCTTGTCACCATCGATGCACAGTGCAACCCGGCCACCAACCAGAACGTGCTGACGATCACGCAGAAGGCGTTCCCGAACAAGAACGTCTATTCCGGCTATCAGTGGAATATTCCGCTCACCATCGCCTATGGCGATGGGCTGGCGCAAACGCAAACGGTCGTGCTGGACCAGCAGACCGCGCAGGTCACCCTGCCGACGTGCTCGGCCGTGCTGGCGAACCCGACGGGCCTGGACTACTACGTGACCAACTACAGCCCGACGCTGTGGAGCGCGCTGCTGGCGCAGGCCGGTGCCATCAGCAACAAGGCGACAACGACCAACATCGCCGGCGATGCGACGCAGTTGTACAACGCGCAGATCATCGACAAGGCGCTGTATGACCAGATCGTCGGCATCCAGAACATGCAGCCGGCGGTGGCAACGCTGCGTGCCCAGGCTGTGACGCCGACGGGCTCGCTGCGTCCGCAAGCGGTGCAGTTGCAGGAAATGCAGTCGATGGATCGGCCGATCCACAAGTTCCGCTATGAAGGTCTCATGAAGCATCTGACCGACATCAAGCGGTAAGCACCAAAGCAAGCGGGCCGCGTCTTACGATGCGGCCCGCTGCAAGGGTGGCTCCTGATGTTCGGCGGACACAGTCCGCCGTTTTTCATGCGCGCATCACACGGTCCTCACCCGGTGCGATGCAGGAAGGTGGCCTGAACTACGTCGGTCATCCAAATAGCGCTTTCGCCGGTCTGGCCGTGCTCCAGCACCTTGACGGCGCTTTCGAACAGCACGCTGGCCAGCGCATCGGAAACGATGATCTCGATGCGCACGCGCGGCACAAACTCCGTCAGGTCTTCCTTGATGGAATGCGCGCCGGCCTGTGAAGCCGCTGGCGGATAGGCATTCACCTCACCCACCGTCATGCCCGGAAAACCTGGGCAACTGCGCAGCGCTTCATGCATGCGTTCCAGCAGTTGCGGGCGCACTACGATGCGGATTTCCTTCATGCCTTCGACTCCTCATCAAACCATTTGTACAGCGTGGGCAGCATCACCAGCGTCAGCAGCGTGCAGGTCAGCAGACCGCCGATCACCACGATGGCCAGCGGCCGTTGCACTTCCGAACCCGGCCCCGTGGCAAACAGGAACGGGATCAGGCCCAGCATGGCCACGGTGGCCGTCATCATCACGGGGCGGAAGCGCATGCGCGAACCCAGCCGCACGGATTCCTCCACCGACATGCCCTGCTCGCGCAGACTGCGGATCGTGCTGACCAGCACCACGCCGTTGAGCACGGCGATGCCCCATAGCGCCACAAAGCCGACCGATGCCGGCACGGAGAGGTATTCACCCGTGACGAACAGGCCGATGATCCCGCCCACCGAGGCGAACGGCAGCACCAGAATGATCAGCGTGGCATAGCGCACGGAGTTGAACAGCAGGAAGAGCAGGAAGAAGATGGCCGCCACCGTGATCGGCACGATCACCTTCAGGTGGCCCATGGCGCGTTCCATGTTCTGGAACTGACCGCCCCACTCCAGGTAATAGCCCTCGGGCAGCTTGACCTTCTGCGCGACAGCCGCCTGCAGCTCGGCCACGAAGCCGCCCAAGTCGCGGTCGCGCACATTCACGCCCACCACCACGCGGCGCTTGCCCAGCTCACGGCTGATCTGCGCGGGGCCGTCGGTCACATCGATGCGGGCGATGCTCTCCAGCGGCACCTGTGCGCCATTGGGGGCGGCCACGATCAGGTTGCGGATGGCCTCTACGCTGCCGCGATACGCGTCCGGCAGACGCACCACCGCGCTGAAGCGGCGCTCGCCTTCGAAGATTTCCGTGGCTTCCTTGCCGCCGATGGCGGTCTCGATCACGTTGTGCACGTCGGCGGCGTTCAGGCCGTGACGCGCAATGGCCTGGCGGTCGATCGCGATCTGCAGATACTGCTGGCCGGTGATCCGCTCCACGCGCATGTCCTGCGCACCCTGGATGCCCTGCGCGACCTTGGCGATCGCCTCGGCCTTCTCGCGCAGCGTGTTCAGGTCATCGCCAAACACCTTGATGGCCACATCGGAACGCACGCCGGTCACCATCTCGTCCACGCGATCGGAAATCGGCTGTGCCATGACGATCTGCACGCCGGGTAGCACCTGCAGCGCCTTGCGCATCGCCTCGGCAATGTCGTCCTGGTTCCAGCCCTTGGGCCATTCATTGCGCGGCTTGAGTGAGACGATCGGCGTCGATTCGTTCTGGCCCTGCGGGTCGGCCGGAGACTCGCCGCGGCCCACGCCCGAGACGGCCGACTTCACGCCCGGCACTTGCATCACCAGGCGCATGGCTTCCATCTCCATGCGGATCGACTCTTCCAGCGAGATGTTCGGCGCGCGGTTGATGCCGGGCACCACCGAGCCTTCCCTCATCTCCGGAATGAACGCGGTGCCCAGGAACGGCATCAGGGCACCGGTGGCCAGAAACACCGCCACCGCCACGATCACGGTCTTGCGGCCGTTGTTCAGACTCAGTTCCAGCAAGCGCAGATACGGCTTCTTCATCTTGCGGATCAGCCACGTGTCATGGGCGTCGTGCTCGGCGTGGGGGTCGTCGCTGTGTTGGCCTTCCACGTGCTTGTGCACCTTGGGCTTGAGCAGATACGACGACAACACCGGCGTCAGCGTGAGCGACAGCACCAGCGAGAAGAACAGCGCAATGGCAATCGTGAACGCCAGCGGCGCGAACATCTTGCCTTCCATGCCCTCCAGCGTCATCAGCGGCAGGAACACCAGGATGATGATGCCCACGCCAAAGATCACGGGCGTCGCCACCTCCGTCACGGCATGGAGGATGACGCGCGCGCGACTCTCGTTCGGGTCGCGCGGCTTGGCGAGGTGCGCGAACGCGTTTTCCACCACCACCACGGAGCCGTCGACCATCAAGCCGATGGCGATCGCCAACCCGCCGAGTGACATCAAATTGGCCGAAATGCCGAGCTTGTTCATCGCCATGAACGTGAGCAACGGCGTGAGGATCAGCGTGCCGACCACGATGAGCGATGAACGGATGTCGCCCAGGAACAGCAGCAGCACGATCACCACCAGCACCACACCTTCGGCCAGCACCTTGATGACGGTCTTCAGGGCCGAATCCACCAGCTCCGAGCGCTCGTAGTACGGCACGATCTTCAGGCCGTCGGGCAGCATGCCGTCGTTGTTGATGGCCTTCACGCGATCCTGGATGCGGGCGACCACTTCCTTCGCGTTGCCGCCGCGCATCATCATCACGACACCGCCGACGGATTCCGTCACACCGTTCTTGACCACCGCCCCCGCACGCACCGCCGTGCCGATCTTCACATCGGCCACGTCGCGAATCGTGAGTGGTGTGCCGTTGACCTCCTTGAGCACGATGGCGCCAATGTCGTTGGTGTCGCGCACCAAACCCACGCCGCGGATCAGGTACTGCTCCGCAAAGTGCGGCAGCACCCCGCCGCCCGAGTTGGCGTTGTTGGCGGCCAGCGCCTCGAACACCTGCTTGACGGTCACGTTGTGGTGGCGCAGGCGCTCCGGGTTGACGAGCACCTGGTACTGCTTCTCGTAACCGCCCTGCGAGTTGATCTCGGCCACGCCCGGAATGGAGCGCAGCAGCGGCCGCACCACCCAGTCCTGCGCAATGCCGCGCTGGGTGAGTTCCTCGACCGAGAGTTCCTTGTCGCCGTCATCCGGTTTGTCGAGCGTGTACTGATACACCTCCCCCAGGCCCGTGGATACGGGACCAAGCACTGGCGTCACGCCTGCGGGCATGCGCGACTGCACCTCGATCAACCGCTCCATCACAAGCTGGCGCGCAAAGTACACATCGGTCTCATCGGTGAAGACGAGTGTGATGAGCGACAGGCCCGGCTTGTTGAGCGAGCGCATCTCTGTCAGCGCCGGCAGACCCGTCATCGCCATTTCGACCGGCACAGTCACAAAGCGCTCGACCTCTTCCGGCGAGCGCCCCGGCGCTTCCGTAGCGATCTGCACCTGCACATTGGTCACGTCCGGAAACGCGTCAAGCGACAGCTTGCGTGCGGCGTCAAACCCGAAGAACAGCAGCACGGCGGCGATCACCGCCACTACGAGCCGTTGCTTGAGCGCGCCGCGAATCAATGCGTCGATCATGCGCCCTCCATCTCGGCGCGCTTGCGCTCGTTGTTCAGATGGAAGCCGCCTTCAACGACGATCGGCTGCCCGGCCTGCACGCCGGAGACGACCGGGCGCACCCCGTTCGATTCGTCGCCGAGCTTGACCGGCGTGAGCTGGTAGTTCGTGTCGCTGGCACGCACGAACACGTAGTCGCGGTTGTCTTCACGGACCACGGCGGACGTCGGCACCACCACGCGTTCTTCCGGGCGCGACTGGATGATCAGCGTGGCCAGCATCGACGGTTTGAGCGTGCGCTCCACGTTGTCCACTTCGGTGCGCACCGTGACCGTACGCGTCTGCGGGTCGACAATGTCCGACACCCAGATCAGCTTGCCGACAATGCGGTCGCCCGCGCCGGTATCGATCTCCACGGCCTGGCCGGCGCGCACGCCGGCGGCGGCGTTCTCTGGCACTTCGCCCACCACCCACACGCGCGACAGATCGGCCACGGTAAATAGCTCGTCGGCCGGCTGCACGACCTGACCGCGCGTCACCTTGCGCTCCACCACCGTGCCGCTGATGCTTGCCACCACGGGCGAGATCGACGACATGCCATCCGTGCGCTTCTTCGCCAGCGTGCCGGGCGACACGCCCATCACGCGCAGTTGGTCGACGGCCGCGCGCACTTCGGCATCGGCCATCGCCAGTTCGCTCTGCCGCTTCTGCAACTCGGCTGAGCCGATCACGTCGGCAGCCAGGAGCAGCTTCGCGCGTTCCAGCGCGCGGGCCTGCAAGTCACGCTGCGCGGCGGCCTTCTGGTAGGCGAGCTGCGCGGCGCCAAGCTCCGTGCTGTGCAGTCGCGCCAGGATGTCGCCTGCCTTCACGCTCTGCCCCGGCGTGGCGAGCAGCTCCGTCACACGGCCCGTGACAGTGGCACCGATACGCGCAACGCGCTGTTCGTCAAACGCAATCTGCCCGGGCACGCGCAAGTGCTCGGCAATCGGTTGCTTGCCCACGGGCGCCACTTTCAGGCGCTGCAACAGCGTGGGCTGTGCAACCACCAGGTTGGGGGCGACGGCCTGCTGTGCGGCCTTGGTGTCGTTGGCGGCGTCTTTGCCGCAGGCGCCCAGCAACAGCATCGCCGCCAGGGCAACACCGGCCAGCCGGATCGAAGAAGAGAAAGAAGAAGGTGCGGTCATGGTCTGGCTGGATTCGTAAGTTCGTGAGGCAACACGGCGACTCGGGCGTGTCATTGGGCCTCCGGGCGCAGGCGGTCGAGTTCGACGGCAGCCGTGCGCAGGTCCGCGCGTGCGGCAATCAGGTCGTTACGTGCTTGGCGAAAAACGCGCTGGGCATCGAGGTAATCGAGAATCCCGCGCTCGCCGTGGCGGTATGCGGCTTCGGCCACGCGCAGCGCCGATTCGGCCTGCTTGATGACGCCGGATTCCAGCGCGCTGACTTGCGACTCCGCAATCTCGTATTGGCGATAGGCCGATTCCACCGCTTGGCGCATGCGCAGTTCGCGGTCGCGCAACAGGGCGCGGGCACGTTCGCGGGCGGCCACGGCTTCACCAACGGGACCATCACGGCGGTCGAACAGCGGAATCGACATCACTAGGCCCACGCGGCTGTCTTGCAGATCGGGCTGGCGATCAACCGACCCTCGCAGCGCGACGACGGCCAACGCTGGCTGCGCTCGTGCGTCAGCCGGGCTTCGGCCTCGCGCACGGCGGCGCGGTCGGCTTCCAACTCCGGATGCGTGGCGAGGACCGTACTGACCAGATCTGCCAGAGGCGGCAGATGCGCCACGGAGGGCGTTTCCGCACCGGCATCGACATCGAACGTCTGCGGCAGATCGGCGCCAATGGCGCGGCGCAACTCAGCCAGCGCCTGCTGCACGCGCAGTGCAGCGGCCTGCTCGTTGCGCTGCGCATTGAGCAACTCTGCGTCGCCACGAATGAGTTCGTAACGCGGGGCTTCACCGGTTTCCACCCGCACGGCCACGCCACGGCGGATCTGCTCGACGAGCGTCACGTCTTCGCGCGCGTTGCGCTGCTCGGCCTCGCGGCGCACCACGTCGTAAAAACGCAGCTTGAGATCGGCCTCTACGTCGCGTGCCTGCGATCGGGCGGTGGCTTGCGACGCTTCGTACGCGGCGTCGGCGGCTTGCGTACGGGCGGCGCGCTGCCACGGCAAATCGAGCTTTTGCGTGATCGACACGCTATTGGTGCGGCCTTCCGCCGCACCCGACATGCGAGCACGCTGGCGGCCGGCCATGGCTTCTACCTCGGGGTTGGGCCAGGCGCGCGCGGTGGCGATGCCCGCCTGCGCCGCCTGCACCTGCGCCTGTGAAGCGGCGAGTGCCGGGTGGTTGGCGCGGGCCAGCTCAAGTAGCTGCTGCAAGGTGTAGCGGGGCTGCGCGGGCGCCTCATGAGCCCGGGCGGTGGAAGTCTGTGCGCCACGTTGCGAAGGTGCCGAGGGTGCGGCGTTGGCGTGGACGGCAATTGCAGCCAGCACTGCGGAAAGAACAGCACGTCGCGACACGCGCGCACCCGCTGCGGGGCGCGGGGTGGCCGCATCCTGATTGGACAACATCCGAAATCATCCTGAAAAAGAAGAACAGGCAAGCGCGAACGCCCAGCCGGTCAACGGGCCGGTTGGCGCAGCACTAGCAACTCAAGGGGATGGTTTCCGGCGAAAGCCGGAGATCAGGCGCGTGCGGGAGGACGCAGCATGGGGGCCGGCGTGGGGCCAGCCTGGAACGGGGGAAGACAGACACGGACGCGCGCGACACGCAAGCCGGGCGTCAACACCATAGGAGGCGGCGGGAGCCAGAGTTCCGGCGCGTCGCTGGGGTGGTCGGGGGCGGCGGCGCTGGTCGTAGGCGCATCGGGTGCATCGGATGCGTGCGCAACCCAATGTTCAACGCTGAAGCACTGGCCGGGCTGCTTGACCGCCTTGCCGAGCGCGACCTTGATGGCGCGCTCGAAACCCTTGCTAGGCTTGGCAACGGGCGGAGCATCGCCGGGCATGTCGTCGACCACGGCTTCGATTGCTTCCAGCGCGTCATCGGCGGCTTGGCCATCGGGGAAATGCGTGGCCGAGAACACCGAAACGGTGAACAACAAGCACCAGATCGTGACGATCCACCGTACGCCCCGCGCGCGCGACAGCGCGCCCCGCGCGGTCGCGCGAGACAACGTCGGCAAGGCGGAGGAAAGATTCGTCACAAACATGGGCCCGGAATACTATCGGAAAAATGCTGCATCTGCACACAACGTCTGGCAGATCGCGCGGATGTCAATCGGAATCGACCTGCGTTTTGCGGACCCGTTCCATTTCAGGCCAATGTGCGCGCACCCAGTCGTCCAGGCCGACGAGCGTGCGGTTGAGCGATTCGCCGAGCGGACTCAGACGATATTCGACGTGCGGCGGGACGCTGTCGTAGATGGTGCGCAGGATGAGGCCGTTGGCTTCCAGCTCGCGCAGCGTCTGCGTAAGCATTTTCTGCGAGATGCCGTCGCCCACGCGGCGCAGGAGTTCGTTGTTGCGCACGGGGCCGTTTTCCAGCGCCGGAAAGATGCGCAGCGCCCATTTGCCGGCGATCAGCTCGAGTGCGCGCATGGACGGGCAGGCGTCCACGGTGCCTTCAGGGAAATTTTTCGGCGTTGATGATGAGGACGGAGCCATGCTGTCGGCCATGGGGCCTCCGGAACACGATTGGGATACATGTGACCGTACCGCCAATCGTGCCGCCCTGTAACGCGCCTCGTCAGTCGAGTTGGCCCTGGCAGACGTACTTGGTGTGGAGGTAATCGTCCACGCAGGAGCCGCACTCCTCGTCCGCGTGATCGATCCAGTCAATGAAGATCAGTGAGCAGCAACGCGCGCGGCAATCGCCTCGCCCACCTGCGTGGTATTGGCGGTGCCGCCCAGGTCAGGCGTGCGCGGGCCGTCCTTGAGCACCGCTTCGATGGCCGCGACGATGGTGTCGTGCGCCGCCCGCCCCGCGCCCTGCCCTTGCGTCAGGAAATCCAGCATCAAGGCGCCTGACCAGATCATCGCGATCGGGTTGGCGATGTTCTTCCCGTAGATGTCCGGCGCCGAGCCGTGCACGGGCTCGAACAGCGACGGGAACGTGCGATCGGGGTTCAGGTTGGCGGAAGGCGCCAGGCCGATCGTGCCGGTGGTGGCGGGGCCAAGATCGGAAAGGATGTCGCCGAACAGGTTGGTGGCGGCCACCACATCGAAGCGATCCGGCTGCAGCACGAAGCGCGCGGTCAGGATGTCGATGTGCTGCTTGTCGAGCGTGACGCCCGGGTAGTTTTGCGCGACTTCCTCCGCGCACTTGTCCCACCACGGCATGCTGATGGCGATGCCGTTGCTCTTGGTGGCAAGCGTCACGTGTTTGCGCGGGCGGCTCTGTGCGAGGTCGAAGGCAAACTTCAGCAGGCGCTCTGCGCCCTTGCGCGAGTAGACCGATTCCTGGATCACGATCTCGCGGTCGGTGCCTTCGTACATGATGCCGCCGAGCGATGTGTACTCGCCCTCGGTGTTCTCACGCACGACGTAGTAATCAATGTCGCCGGGCTTGCGATTGGCGAGCGGGCACGGCACGCCTTCAAACAGGCGCACGGGGCGCAAGTTGATGTATTGATCGAACTCGCGGCGGAACTTGAGCAGCGAGCCCCACAGCGAAACGTGATCGGGCACCGTGGCCGGCCAGCCGACCGCGCCAAAGAAAATCGCGTCCATGCCATTGAGCTGCGCCTTCCAGTCGTCGGGCATCATCTGGCCGTGCTGCTGGTAGTAGTCGCAGCTGGCCCAATCGATGGGGTGGCACTCAAGCTGCAAGCCAAAGCGCTTGGCCGCTGCCTGGATGACGCGTAGGCCTTCTGGCATCACCTCGCGGCCGATGCCGTCTCCTGGAATGATCGCGATGCGGAATGCGGGAATCATGTCGTTCCTTTTGCTTCTCTGTTAGATGGAAACCGCCGCGGAATGGGCCGCCGTGCGGTCCCGCTCGTCAAGCCAGCCCGGGCGCAGTTCGGGCACCGAGTTGGCTGGTTGCTCGCAGTATGGATGATGCGGGCCACCACGATCAAAATCGGACGCCCATACCCACGCCGCCCATGGTGGTTACCTTCAGGTGCGTACTTGTTCCCGCACCGCACCGTCCTTACTCTGGGTGCATCGCAACGCATCCGCTTGCCAGCCCGGCAGCGGACACCTCGGAGGTTCCATGCTTCAAACCGCCTGGCTGTGGCTGCTGGCAGCCGGGGCTGTGGAGATCGCCATGGCGGTCTCGCTCAAATTTGCGCAGGGGTGGACGCGCCCGATCCCCAGCGTGCTCGGCATCGTGACGGCGCTTGCGAGCGTCTTCCTGCTCACGCATGCCATGCGCGGCCTGCCTGCCGGCACGGCCTACGCCATCTGGACGGGCATCGGCTCGGTGGGCGTGACGGTGCTGGGCATCGTGCTCTTTGGCGAGAGCATGCAGCCCGCGCGCCTGGCCTGCATCGGGCTGGTGATTGCCGGCACCGTCGGCCTCAACTTCTTCAACGCAGCGTAAAACCGCATCAGGAGTCCACCATGACCCGCCTGCTCCATATCGAAGCCTCACCCATGAAAACGCTGTCCCACTCCATCGACGTGGCGAAGCAGTTTCTCGACGCCTACCGTGCCGCACACCCCAACCACGAGATCGACACGATCGACTTGTGGAGCCAGAACATTGACCTGCCCGAATTCGACGCCGATATGATCGGCGCCAAGTTTGCCGTCCTGCGCACCCAGACCGCCACGCCGGAGCAGCGTGCGCAATGGCAGCGCGCCGTGGCGCTGTCGCAGCGCTTCAACGCGGCAGACCACTATCTTTTCTCCGTACCGATGTGGAATTTTGGCGTTCCCTATCGGCTCAAGCACTTCATTGATGTGGTGACACTGCCAGGGCAGAACTGGAACTGGTCGCCCGCCACGGGCTATCAGGCGCTGCTTTCGGGCAAGAAGGCGGCGCTTATCTACGCCAGCGCCGGGGCGTACGCCGCGCACACGGAAGGTGCCAGCGAATCGCCGGACGATTTCCAGAAGCCCTATCTGCGCCGTTGGCTGCGTTTTCTCGGCATTGAAGATGTGACGGAGATCAGCGCCGCGCCCACGCTGACGGCGCCCGATCTGCTCGCGGCGACCAAGGCCGATGCCAAAGCGCGGGCGGCGGCATTGGGCGCAGCCTTCTGGGATGCACGTCTGCCCGCGGGGTTGACCGCGAACCAAAGTGTATCTAACATGGTTACACTTTTGCGCCTAACCCCATGTCTACCAGCAGCCGCTTCGCCGTCGCCGTCCACATCCTCACCCTGCTTGCCAGCGCAGAGGGGCCGGTGCCGTCTTCGCTCATTGCGGGCAGCGTGGGAACGAACCCGGCGCTGATCCGGCGTCTGGTGGCGCAATTGGCGGATGCCGGTTTTGTCGCCTCGCAGATGGGCGCAGCGGGCGGCGCCACGCTGGCGCGGCCGGCAGAACGCATCACGCTGCTCGACGTCTTTCGTGTGGTGGAATCTCCGGTGCTGATTGCGCTGCCGCCCAATGCGCCCAATCCGGCGTGCGAGGTGGGCCGTGAGATCACCGGCGTGCTGGAGCGCGTGACGGAACGCGCGCAGGCCGCGCTGGAGGCCGAGCTGGCTGCGCAGACCATCGCCGGCATCCTCAGCGAGGTGGGGCACGCGCAGCGCCGCCGCCGTCGGGCCTAGTCGGGCCGCATGTCGGCCTATTTTTTTATTCCTATATGTAACTGCATTAATTACATATAACGTTTCAACCACCCAGACCAACCACAAGGAATTGACCATGAAGATCGCAATCATCGGCGCCACGGGCCGCGTGGGCACCCGCCTGATCGACGAAGCACTGCGCCGCGGCCACCAGGTGACGGCCATCGCGCGCACCGCCTCGAAGCTGCCGGAGCGTGCCGGCCTGACGACCAAGGATGTCGACGTGGCCGACCAGGCGGGGCTCGTGGCCGCGCTTGCCGGCAACGATGTGGTTTACAGCACCGTGCGTTTTCTGCAGGCGAATGCCGACCAGATTGTTGGAGCGGTGAAGAAGGCCGCCGTGCCGCGCCTGCTGGTCGTCGGTGGCGCCGGCAGCCTGGAAGTGGCACCGGGCGTCGCGCTGATCGACACGCCACAGTTCCCCAAGGAGTACTTTGAAGAAGCCTCGGCCGGCCGCGATTTCCTCAATGCGCTGCGCAAGGAAACCGAGCTGAACTGGACCTTCGTTTCGCCGTCGGCCATCTTCGAGCCGGGCGAGCGGACGGGGCACTTCCGCGTCGGCAAGGATTCGCTGCTGGTGGATGCAAACGGCAAACCCTGGATTTCGATGGAGGACTACGCCATCGCCTTCCTCGACGAAACGGAAAAGCCGGCACACCCGCGCCAGCGTTTCACGGTCGGTTACTGATCAGCGGCAGGTGGAAGGCACGGCCAGTGCGCCAATCAATGGCTGGGCGTGTCGGCCATGCCGGGAGGCGCATCGTCGGGCTCGATCGGCTCGGGCGCGGAATCCAGCGCCGGCAGGCGGATCACGATCGCGCAGCCCCTGCCCTCCGCATGCGTCAGGCCGTCTTCGATGGCCACCGAGCCATTCCCCAATTCAACGATACGGCGCACGATCGCCAGGCCCAGGCCACTGCCCTGCGACTGGCTGGTGCGCGGGCGGTAGAAACGCTCGAACACGCGATCGCGCTCGTCGGGCGGGATACCGGGGCCGGAATCTTCAATGCGCAGTTCGACCATCGGCACGCCCGCCTGCTCGATGCGCTTGACGGCCACGCGCACCTCGCCACCGTTGGGCGTTTCGCGCACGGCGTTGTCGAGCACGTTTTCCACCAGCGTCGCGGCGTCTTCATGCGATACCGAGACCCACGCCTGGTTGGCGCCGTCATACGACAGCGTGATGTTGCGACGCTCGGCGCGCGAGGCTTGCTGAATCACGCCGCTGCGCGCACAGCCGGCCAAGTCCGACAATGCGCCCTGCGCAAGTTGCGCCTCCACGCGGCGCGCGTCCAGCCGGGCAATGGCGAGCAGCTTGGCGAGCGACTGCGTTGCGCGCGAAATGCCACGATCAAATTCGCGCAGCGCGGTAGAACGGTCGTCTTCGCTGTCGGAATGCGACACGACATACGCCTGCGCCTGAATGGCCGCCAGCGGCGTGCGCAGTTCGTGCGCGGCATCGGCAAAGAAACGGCGATCTGCCTCGATGCCGCGACGCACGCGCGCAAACAGCCCGTTCAAGGCTTCGACCAGTGGCTTCAGCTCGGCATGCTCGACGCTTTGCACAGGGTCGAGGTCGGCAGAATCGCGCGCCTCAACCTGACGCGTGAGCGTGCGCAGAGGCTTGAGGCCCTGGTGCGCGGCCCAGCCGACCATCACCATCAGTGCGCTCGCCAGGATGGCCAGCGCCACCGCCACTTCCTGGAAAAGATCGCGGATGGCGCGCTCGTAGGCAGTCAGCGGCTGCGCCACCGTAGCGGAAATCTTGCCGTCGACGCTGTCGACCGTGTAGCTGCGCCACGGCTTGCCCTCCAGCATGATCTCGACGACGGTGCCGTGTGCCTTGCCGCATGGCATGGTGGGCGCACCGGGGAAGGCGGTGATGACGTTGCCGGCGCGATCGCACAGCACGTACCGGAATTCGCCAGGCAGGATGTTGGGCAGCGACAGGCCCAGCTTGATATCGGTAAGGCGGCGCAGGAATTCTTCGCGGCGCGGCACGTCATCCATGTTGAGCGTGGTGAGGTCCGCATAGGCCTGCGCCGACATGCGCAGATCGCTCACCACCTGGCGGCTGTTGGTGCGCGAGATTTCCAGATGCGCGATGACGAGCTGCACCAGCAGCATCAACACCAGCGCGAGCAGGATCAGCACATACAGGCGGAACGACAGCGAGCGAACCCGCAGGATGGCTGGAACCGCCAGCTTCATTGGGCGGCCCCGCGGTTGCCACCGATCATGTAACCGACACCGCGAATGGTCTGGATGGTTTCGTTGCCGAGCTTGCGGCGCAGGTGGTGGATGACGACCTCCAGCGCGTTGGCGCTCACGCTGTCGCCCTCACGATAGAGCGCGTCCATGAGCGTCTCGCGCGGTACCCACCGGTGGGCGCGGCGCACCAGTTCAAGCAGCAGCTGGTATTCGCGCGGCGTGAGTTCGATGACCTGCCCCTCTTGCGTCACGCGCTTCTGCGAGGGTTCCACCACCAGGTTGCCGACGTTCCACTGATTGGTGCTCTGCCCCGCATGGCGGCGCAGCACGGCGCGCAGACGGGCGATGAGTTCGTCCACGGGGAACGGCTTGACGAGAAAATCGTCCGCGCCGGAATCCAGGCCCTTGAGCCGTTCCGACAGCGCGTCGCGCGCGCTGGCGATGATGACGGGCACGTCGCTGTGCGCGGCACGCAGTTCTTCCAGGAAAGTATGGCCTTCACCATCGGGCAACCCGAGATCGAGCACGATGGCTTCGAACGTGTTGGTGGTGATCCATTTCTGCGCGTCGACAAGGCGGCGCACCCAGGTCGCGTTGTAGCCGGCCTGACGCAGCGCGCGGGCCAGCGCCGTGCCCAACGGCAAATCGTCTTCGATGAGGAGGATGGCGTTCATGCGCGGGAATCTCGGCGGCGGTAATGACGGTAAACGGACAACCGGCACCTGGAAAACAGGCGCCGGCGAAGGTCGAAATCTACCGCAACGGACTGAGCTTTACCTTAAATGTGTGGAGGCACGTGACGAAGAAGTCTCCTCGCCAATACATACCGGGCGCGGGCTCGGGCATGCAACGTGGCGTTTAGCTATCATTCCGAAATTCCGATTGCATTTTCCTTAAGCCGCCGAGCATGTTCCGCCTGCCCACCACCGCCACCGCGCCGTTCTGCCCGTCCGAGGTGCGCGGCACCGTTGCCGTCCCGCCCGGCCTGCCCCTGTGGAAAAAGCTGCTGCGCTTTGCGGGGCCGGGGTTGCTGGTGTCGGTCGGTTATATGGACCCGGGCAACTGGGCGACCGACATCGAAGCCGGTTCGCGCTACGGCTACGCGTTGCTGTTCGTGGTAGGGCTCTCGAGCCTGGCGGCAATGGTGCTGCAGTGCCTGTCGGCGCGGCTTGGCATCGTCACCGGTATGGATCTGGCACGTGCCTCGCGCAACCGCTATCAGCCCGGCCCGTTACGCGTGCAGTGGCTGATGGCGGAGCTGTCCATCATTGCGTGCGACCTGGCTGAGGTGCTTGGTTGCGCGCTGGCCTTCCACTTGCTGCTCGGTGTGCCGATCCTGTGGGGCGTGGCGCTCACCGCGCTGGACACGCTGATCGTGCTGGGCCTGAAGGGCAAGAACTTCCGCCAGCTGGAAGCCATCGTGCTGGGGCTCATCCTCACGATCGGGCTGTGCTATTTCGTTGAACTCGTGCTCATCAAGCCGCATTGGCCGTCGGTGGCTGCAGGGCTGATGCCCTCGTGGCAGGCCGTGAGCCAGCGCGAGCCGCTGTACCTGGCGATCGGCATCCTGGGCGCGACGGTGATGCCGCACAACCTGTACCTGCATTCATCCATCGTGCAGACCCGCATGACGGCCAGCACCGAAGCCGCCAAGCGCGAGGCCATCGGCCTGTCGCGGCTGGACACCATCGTGTCGCTGGGGCTGGCGCTGCTCGTGAACGGTGCAATCCTGATCCTGGCCGCAGCGGCATTCAACGCGCACGGCCACCAGAACGTGGCCGACATCGAGGATGCCTACCACCTGCTGGAGCCCATCGTCGGGACGGCGCTGGCCGGGCTGCTGTTTGGCATCGCGTTGCTGGCGGCGGGGCAAAGCTCGACCTTTACCGGCACCATCGCGGGGCAAATCCTGATGGAGGGCTTCCTCGATTTGCGCATGCCCTGCTGGCAGCGGCGGTTGATCACGCGGGCGCTGGCGCTGATCCCGGCGTTCATTGGCGTGGCGATGCTGGGCGACCACGCCATCGGCAAACTGCTTGTCATCAGTCAGGTGGTACTCGGCCTGCAGTTGCCGTTTGCGATGTTTCCGCTGATCCGCATGACAGGCGATCGCACCTTGATGGGCGTCTTTGTTAACAGCCGATTCACGTCGTGGCTGGCGTGGGGCCTGTTCGTCGTCATCGGCGTCGCCAATATGTGGCTGGTATGGCAGGTACTGGCGGGCTGATACGCACATTGCGGGATTTCCCCCACTAAAAATCCGCGCACGGGGCTGCCCGCCGCCATTAGAATGCGCGCTTTGTTGCGCAATCCGGCCACGCCCGCGCCCGCATCATCCCGTCGCGCCCGAAGGCCTTTCTTGTCCTGCCTTGAGCGCGAACCTGCCTACCGCCTCCGACCTGCCCGACGCCCGCACGCCCTCGCTCGACTATCAGGCGCGCCATTTCGTGCCGATGATCCTCGCGCTGAGCAAATGCGGCGTGCTCGGTTACGGCTTCGCGATCATGCTGGGCTGGTCGGTCGGGCTGCTGCATCGGCCCGAGCCGTTGCTTGGACTGCTGCTTTTGCTGATGGCAATCGTGGTGACGGCGCAGCGGCATCGGCATACCGGCCTGTGGGGGCTGCTGGCGCTCACGCACCTGTTTGCCGAAGAGGTGGCCATCATCGCGTTCGGTTATCAGGCCGGGCTCCAATGGGTGCTCCCGGCGTTCTATCTGATGCCGCTTGCCACCAGCCCCGCGTGGCTCACCCGGCGCGATTTCTGCATTGCCATGGTGATGTGCGCCGCCGGGCCGCTCGTCGCGCTGCTCATCGCGCCGGAACCGGCCACGGCAATCCGCCACGGCTGGCTCGGTCTGGTGCTTTATCTGCCGATCTGCATTGCCGCAGCGGCGGTCATTCACCACTACCTGCTGCGCGCCATGGCCCGGCACTTTGCGGCCGAACGCAGCCTCGCCGATCGCGCCAACACGGACCACCTGACCGGCATGCTCGCGCGGCAGCGCTTCTTTGAACTCGGCAGCTTTGCGGTCGAGCGCGCGCAGCATCATGCCGAGCCGTTGTGCGCGTTGTACCTCGACGTCGATCACTTCAAATCCATCAACGATACGTGGGGACACGCCGCCGGCGACGAAGCGCTCGTCGCGCTCTCCGATGCGCTGGCGGGTGTGCTGCGCCCCGCCGATCTCTTCGGCCGCCTGGGCGGGGACGAGTTTGCCGTGCTGCTGCCGGGCTGCGGCCTGACGGGCGCGCTTGCGGTGGTCGAACGGCTCAAGACTGCCGTGGCCCGCACGCAAACGCCCGTCGGGCCCCTGACGGTGAGCGTTGGCGCCGCGGCGCTGCGCCCCGGGCAAGACCTTGCGCGCCTGCTGGCCGATGCCGATCTCGGCCTGATGGAAGCCAAGCGTCAGGGCCGCAACCGCGTGTGTGTATCGACTGACGCCGACCCCGCGGCAACGCTGCGGCCGTAGCGCAGGCACGCTATGTGCGGCGCAGCATCCGTGTTTTCTGCACGGAGAAACCCATGGAGTGGCTCAACGCCCACACCTTCCTGCGCGTGCCGGCCCGCGATTGGGCCGCCGCCACATTGACTGTCATCGCCGCGTATGCAGTGCTGTCAAGCGTATTGCGCCTCATCTGCAACCGGCTTGATGCGCGCGCGCGCCGTACCGGCCATCGCTTTGACATTCTCATCACCGCAGTGCTGCGCGATACGCATCCGCTCTTCATTGCACTGGCCGCATTGCTTGCCGGGTCGTACTTCATCGATCTGCCCACGCGCATTGCCAACAAGCTTGACCACATCTGGTTCGTCATCATCGGGTTCCAGATTGCGCTGTGGCTCAACCGCGGCGTGAAGCTGTGGGCGCGCGATCGGCTGTCGACGCAAACCCACGCCACACGCAATCCGGTCATCACATCAATGATCGCCTGGGTGCTGCGGTTTGCGCTGTGGTCAATGCTGCTGCTGGCCATTCTGGCCAACGTGGGCGTGAACATCACGGCCTTCGTCGCCAGCCTGGGGGTGGGCGGTGTGGCGGTGGCGCTGGCGGTGCAGAGCATCCTGAGCGACTTGTTTGCCTCGCTCGCCATCGGGCTGGACAAGCCGTTCGAGATTGGCGACTTCATCGTCTTCGAATCGATTGCCGGCACTGTGCAGCACGTGGGCCTCAAGACGACGCGCATCCGCAGCCTGTCGGGCGAAGAGATCGTCGCATCCAACACGGCGCTGCTCAAGAGCACGATTCATAATTACAAACGGATGTCGGAACGACGCATCGTCTTCGCCTTTGGGGTGACCTACGATGCGCGCGCCGCGCAACTGCAGAAAATTCCGGACATCGTGCGCCGTGCGGTGGAGGCCGTCGGCAACACGCGTTTCGATCGTGCGCACTTCAAGGAGTTTGGCGAGAACGCGCTGAACTTCGAGGTCGTGTATTTCGTGACCGATCCGGATTTCAATCTGTACATGGATATCCAGCAGCGCATCAACCTGACGATCCTGGAAGGGCTGGAAAATCTGGGCACCTCGTTCGCCCTGCCCACGCGTACGATCCAGCTGGTGCGCCGTGACGGCGAACCTGTTGGCCCGGAAGACCTCGCCGACCGCTCACCCGCCAGCACTCAGCGTGTGAGCGCGCGGGCTAGCGGTTGACCACTGCGGGCATGCTGAGAAACGCCGCATCGAGGCTGCGCCACAGCGGTCTTGAACGCGGCACCATGTCTTGCCGGAAATACCACCAAAAGTAGCCGCCGACAAAGCGAGGATGCGTGACTGCGAGCCCGTAATAGTGGGCAACGAGCGCCGTCTTGCGTGCGGCATGGCGCGTACCGACTTCTCCAAAGCCCAGTGCGGCGTGCGGAAACAGATCGCCCAAGCGGCTGAACACGGCGTTCCAGTCGGGTGGCGCGATCTTGCAGTCGTCTTCATAGAAGCTGATGAACACGTAGTCGAGCCCATCGCGCAGCCGTAGCGGCACATTGCGCTGCGTCCAATCAAACATGGCGCGTGATGGCTGCTCGGCGCAGCCCTCGTTGTAGTACAGCGTGAGCGCCGTGCGGCCGCCGCCGGCCTTGATGACCTCATAGGCTGCCATGGTCTTGTCGATCACGTCGCGTGTGGGGCCTGTCCACTCGCCGTTGATCTCATTGCCGATTTCCCAGACATCGACGTTGCCGGCGAGCGTGTGCAGATAAGCCGCGGCACGCTGGCGCAGTTGCGGGGTCGTGTACTGCTTGAGCGTGGAGGAATCGGCCAGCTCACCCATCACGTAAGCCACGTCCCGGATGGCGGCCACGGGCCCGACGTAATGCGGTGCGTCCATGCCTTCATCAAAGACGACGCGCACGGTGGGTGTGCGCGAGAGGTGCGACAGTGCGTCGACCACGGCGGGCACGTTGTCCACCGCATCGACGGTCACGCCATACAACGGCACAGGGCCGGAAGGCATCGCGCCCACCGGCCCTGCTGCTGCGGTGGATGCGCTCAAGACCAGCATGGCTGCCGCCACCAGTACCGAGCGCATCCGCAGCATCGCCTACTGCGCCGTGCTGGCATCCACCCAGGTAAAGCCCAGCGCGGTGATGCCGTTGATGATGGTTTGGAAATCCGCATAGCCCGGCGTGCCGATCTCCGGCTCAAGCCAGAACGGGTGGAAGAAGAACGAGGCAAAGCCGTCTCGCACCACCTGCGCATACGTCGCATTGGTCAGAATGTCCTGTGCGGTGTAGGTCAGGCACGACGACGGATCGATATTGCAGATGTTGTACTCCACGTTGCCCAGGTTTTCCGGAATGATGCGCTGGTTGTAGTAGTCCTTCTGAATGATGTACGGGAAGAACTGGCCAACCGAAAAATCATGACCCGGCGTCGAGGCATTCAGCGTCTGCGGATTGTCGGAGGTGTAGTACACCACGCGCTGATACGTGGTCTTGAAGTACTGGGGTACCGCCTTGATGGCTAGCGGAGACGACTGATAGTGCGGCGCCTCCCAGGCGAACGGCGCGTAGCCGTTGAGCTGGAACTCCAGCAGCCCCGACGACAATCGCCCTGCTGCCCATTGCGTTGAATCTTCGTTCACGGGCCGGTTCTGCGTGGCGAACCAGAACTCGAAGTCGTTCGCGCTGACGGCGTTGATGAGGTTCGGGATGTTGCTGTACTGGTGGGTGTAGCCGTGCATCAGGATCTTCCCCCCCCGCGCCAGTGCGTGGTTCAGTGCCGACTTGAGCCCCGTTGCATTGACGAGATGGATCGTCTGCGCAACGCCGCCGTTGTAGACACCGTTCGGGTCCTTGTACAGCGGGATGGTGGCAAGCGAGAACGGAATCTTGTTGCTGTACAGATAATCCGTGAGGGTATTGATGGACGTCACCGTGTTGGTGGCGTTGATGTCTTCCAGACGCACGAGCGCACGGTGCAGCGTCGGCGCATTGGTTCCCAGGATGTCATGCAGCATGTCGCATATCACCAAGTAGCGGTCGCGCGGTCCGATGTACGAGAACGGCATGTCGGCGAAGTACCAGAAGTTGCCTGAGCGGATCACATACGGAGCCGTCGCCTTGGTCACCGAGTTGGTGATCGTGACCAGGCTCGTCGCCTTGGTGGCATCGGCCACCGCCGTCACGCCAATGTCGGGGTCTGCGGAAATCGCCCCGGTCGTGGCGTTGAAGGCGTAGTACTTCGTCATCGTCTGGTTCTTGTAGG
This sequence comes from Ralstonia pickettii, assembly GCF_001699815.1. Lineage (GTDB taxonomy): Bacteria > Pseudomonadota > Gammaproteobacteria > Burkholderiales > Burkholderiaceae > Ralstonia > Ralstonia thomasii. Next base: position 24,452 of record NZ_MCGB01000024.1, read on the forward strand.
TGACCGTGTCAAAGAAGCCAGGGTTCGGTGCGCTGGCTGACGGTGCCGCGTTCATGCCCGCCAAGTTGGAGAACGAAATGCCGTAGCGCGAGGTAAACGGATACGCCGTATTCCAGGCAAGTTCCCACAGGTTGTACTTGAACCAGACCACGGTCTTCTGCGTGGTCGTCACATCCGACAGGAACGCTGCCGGTATGGGATTGTTGTAGTAACTCCCCATGTAGAAGATAGCGGTGTACTGCTCGGTCATGCCCGCCGTGTAGTTCTGCACGGGCAGCAGCGTGATGGTGGTGTTGAAGTGCGCGAGCAGGTTGTACAGCATGATCGCGTACGACTTGCCGAGGTTGGTGTACTGGTCGTTTGGCGGAGCGTCGTACAGCACGAGCATCGGGGCTGGCGCGGTCTGGGCCGATGCAGATCCACCAATGGTCACGCAGATGGGCCCAAGCCCAATTGTGCAGGTGGCGGCCTGCACTGGCGCTGTCAGCGAGACCCCGAGCATGCCGCCCGCAAAGACGAGCGCGCACAGAAACTTTCGTAGCAATGTCTTCATGATGACTCTCCGACTCATGGCAATCATGGGCGATAGACCGAGCCGTCCGCTTGGCGGTAGAGCCCGAGGTTGAAATTGGGGCCACGGTCGTGGCCACGTTCAGTGCCTGTCGTTTCGTTTTCCGGCATGCCGGGGCGGACTTCGGTCACGACGGCCGGGCGCGGCGGTGGGATGACCTGTCCGTTCTCGTCCATGACGCCGTAGCCGTAGGCGCGCGCGCCTCCGGTCACGGGCCTGGGCGTTGCTGCTGCCACAACGGTGGGCTGCATGGGTTGCGCAGCCATGGCCGTCGCCTTCGAAGACGCGGGCGGTGGGGCCTTCTTGTTCGTGCCGGCGCCGGGGGTGCCCTGGTCTGTCGCGCCGGTCACAATGGCAGGCACACCACCATCACCGCCCCCCGGTGGCGCGACGATCAACCAACCGGCGACAAGTGCGGAGGCAACCAACACGCCGCCCCCGATTTGCTTCGCTTTCATCAAAGCCTCCTAACCGTTCAGGCGGTGCTGTGTTGACGACCCTTGCGCGGTGGCACGCGCCGCTTCCAGATCGATGATTTCGGCCTCGGTGGCCGGTTTGCGAATGAGTTGCGGGCCGCGCGCTGCCTGCTTCGGCTGCGTGGTGAAGGCGTTCTTCAGCGCATCGACAATGCGCCGGCAGGCCTGGCCGTCGCCATAGGGGTTGTGCGCCTGTGCCATGCGTTCGTATTCGGCGGCGTTGTTAAGCAGCGTTTCTGCCTCGTCGACGATGCGTTGCGTATCGGTGCCGACCAGCCGTGCGGTGCCCGATGCCACAGCCTCCGGTCGCTCGGTCGTGTCGCGCGTTACCAGTACCGGTTTGCCAAGAGCGGGCGCCTCTTCCTGAATGCCACCGGAATCGGTGACGATCAGGTAGGCGCGGTCCATCAGGTAGACGAACGGCAGGTAGTCCTGTGGCGCAATCAGATGAACGTTGCCGTGGCCGGAAAGGATGGCGCTGACCGGCTGCTGCACGTTCGGGTTCAGGTGCACCGGATAGACGACCTGCACGTCCGGATGTCGCGCCGCCAGCAGGCGCAGCGCCACGCAGAAGTTCTCGAACGGCTCGCCGAAGTTCTCGCGGCGATGGCCTGTCACCAGGATCATCCGACGCCCAGCCGCCAGGAACGGATAGCGCGCCGCCAACTGCGCTGACAGCGCGGCATCGCTGTCCAGCCGTTGCTTCACGGCCAGCAACGCATCGATGACGGTGTTGCCGGTAAGCGTGACCTGCTCGGGGTCGATGCCCTCGTCCAGCAGGTTCTGGCGTGATTCGGCCGTAGGCGCGAAGTGCCAAGTGGTCACGGAATCGGTCACGCGCCGGTTCAACTCTTCCGGCCATGGCGACCAGATGTTGCCGGTACGCAAACCCGCCTCCACATGCCCGACCGGAATGCGCCGGTAGAACGCTGCGAGGCTCGCCGCCAGCGTGGTCGTCGTATCGCCGTGGACCAGCACGGCATCGGGCTTGTAGGCGTCTAGCACGCCGTCGATGCCGCTCAATACGTTGGATGTGATATCGGACAGCGTCTGCCCGGGCCGCATCAGGTTGAGGTCAAACTCCGGCACGATGCCGAAGAGCTCCAGCACTTGATCCAGCATCTGCCGGTGCTGCGCGCTCACGCACACTGCCGACGCAAAGCCTGCCTCGGCCTGCAATGCCTGCACCAGCGGCGCCATCTTGATGGCCTCTGGGCGCGTGCCGAACACGGTCAAGATCTTCCCCATCATCACTGCACTCCCCTGTCGTCTGCTCCGGCGCGCCTGCAAAGCACGACGGGCGCGAAGACGCGCGTGTCGCTTCTGACGCCGGGCAGACCTCGCTACTGAGCGAAGGCCGTGCCATGCGTCCTGCTTTGACCCACCATGGCGCTGCGACGCCATCCTGTGGACGCCGCTGCCAAGTCTCTTTGTTACCCGTTTCCCTCGGCGGTCAAAAACGTTTCATCTGCGACACCTCTGACTGGGGTCTGCTTGAATCCGGGGTTGCCCTAGAACCAAAGAATGGCTCGCGCGACCACCCCCTTTGCTCGATCCGCGTGCGTCAACGGCAAGCGGTATTGCACGGTCAAGTCCAGCCAACTGGCCGGCGCCGCGTAGTGCGACTCGCGAAACCAATAGCGGAAGTTGATGCCTGGGCCGACACCCAGCGCAAGCTGGTGGTCGATCGCCTTGTTGTCGTGATCGCCCGCCAGCACGATGTGCGGGTAGACCGTGAGCCGATCGCTGACGGAGTTCAGTAGCCACGTGTGTCCGTAGCGCATTTCCGTGCTGATGATCATCCGGCCCTGGTTGAGGAAATAGGCGCCCTCGCCATACACCTGCCAGGTCTGCCAGCGCGGCTTGGTGACCTGCAGGTCGAGCCCCTGGTCGGTCGAGAACCCGATGCGCAGCAGCGTGTCGTTGGTGGTCAGTTGCCCAATGCGGAAAAGGCGCTCGGCGGTGAACACCAGGTTGATGTCCTTGATCGGCTTGTAGCGCGCGCCCACCGAGCCCTGCGCGGTCGGGAGGCCTGTGTGGCCATTGCGGTCGTACACGTTGTCATAGCCGCGCGCAAAGACCTGGAAGATGCTGCCGTCCCGATACCCGATGCCGGGCGGCTGCCAGTACACCTCCGCGCCCGCTTGGCCCACGCTCACGGTGTTGGGCAAACCGAACGCCGAAGTTTGATATGCGCCCGAGACGACCATGCCGAAGTTACGCTGCATCTGCTCGACTTCGCGCCGGTAGCCGAAGCGGCGGTCGGGTGGAAGGCGGTCGTCGCCATTGCTGCCGCTGTCGCCCTTGGCATCGGCATCGGCGCGGTCGAGACTTTGCCGGAAAAGCCCGATGGCGGTCGGGTTGTCGCCCAGGCGCTTGGCCGCGTAGGCGGCATCGGCGTAGTGCGTCCAGCTGCCTTGGCCGGAGGCAAAGCCGCGCTGGAAGGCTGCCAGCGCGGCACGATCGTCACGCGCGCGCAGGTGACTGTAGGCATCGTTCAACTCACGCTGGCCGATCACGCGCGGGTCATTGGCGGACGTGGTTTCGCCCTGCGCTTCAGGTGCCATCGCCTGGGCAAGCAGCGCCTTGGCGTAGCGCTGGCGCGCCGGGTCCGTCGCGTGTTCGGCTGCCAGCGTGGCGGCCTGAGACGCACCATCGCGGTCGCCCAATTGCAGGCGAGATTGCGCGAGACGCAGTTGCACGTCGGCGTCGGGTTCGTCCTTCATGCCGCTCAGCGCATCGAGGGCGGCTTGCGGGTGCTTGGCCGAATATGCGCTGTCCGACCAGGCCAGATGCAGATTGCGCTGCTCCTGCGGCGTCCAGTCGGTGCCTTGCACAGCGTGTGCAAAGTCCTGTTCGGCCACGGCGGGATCGTTCGCTTTCTGCGCGAGGAACCCGTGCTGTGCAAAGACACGGGGCTCGTCGGGATACTTCCGCAGCAGCGCATCAGCCTGCGCGCGCGCCGCATCCAACTGGCCCTTGCGCGTCAGCACATCCAGCAGCAGCAGGTTCAGTTGCAGGCTGTCTGGCTGCGCGGCCAACGCCGCACGCGTGGCGGCTTCCGCATCGTCGAGCTTGTTGGCGTCGATGGCGCGATAGGCGCGGTCGGCGCGAAAATAGGCGTCGGGCTGCAACGGCGCGGGCGGCTCCGCCAGGGATACGCCATGACAGAGCGCCCACACTGCCGCGGCAATCGGCCAGCGCAAACGGCGCACGGTTAGACGAATGGCTCTCTCGTGTGTCATGCCACACCTCCCGCAACAGATGGGTTGGGCCGCGGCTCTGATCCGGGGGGCAGATCCGGCGGCACAGGAATCGGGGGGATGGTGGAAGCCTCGGATGCGGGTGCCGTGCCGGCTGCAATGCCTGGGCCGGCGCCCGTCATGGATTCGACGGCCAACATGGCCGAATGCGCCGACGGTCCGAATACGACCGTGGCACGGCGGTTAGGGTCGGCCATCTGCGCCAGCTCGGCCGACATCTCGTGGTCGCACGCCATGAAGCAGGCGACCTTGCGGCCCGCAGCGCGGGCCAGCTCTTCCAGCACTTCGCCCTCGGGCAACTCAGACACGGCGATGTTGAGCGACCCGTCTTCGCCAATCGAGAACGGCACCACGTGATGCCGCACGGCCAGGTCTCGCGGCAGGCAATCGGCCAGCGCTCCGAGCACGACGTTGGTCAGGCTCACGCGCGGCAGGTCGACCTGCTCGGCCAGCGCATCGGCCAGCGTGTCGGGCGTGACCAGCCCCTGCTCGACCAGCACTTGCCCAAGCCGGTGCCCGCTCTGGCGCTGGATGGCGAGTGCTGCATCCAATTGCTCCTGCGTGAGCACTTCCCACTTGACGAGCGTCTCGCCAAGCTTGCAGCGCGTACGGCCCAGCGCGTCGTTCGACAGATAGGTGTGCTGCGTCTTGTCCCAGGCGATGGGCTTACCTGTCAGGCAGTAGATCAGGAAGATCTTCCACGCCCGGCACACCGAGAAGAAGTTGATGAAGTTGTTCACCACCAGCCTGGGCAGGCACAACACGCCCTGCAACGGGCCGTTGAGCCGACCGACAAAGTACACGCGCTGCGCCAGCCGGTTAAAGAGCAGCGCCGCGTTGATGGCCAGCAGGTCCTGCATCCAGATGCTGCCGACCACGAACGTGCCATCGGGGATCGTGATCACGCCTTTGAACATCAGCGCGCCCAGCGCCAGATAGTTCAGCGACAGCACATAGGCCAGGATGGAGAACAGCGCCGTAAGCACGCCTTTTCGATCCCGGAAGAACATGTAGCGGGTAACGAGGTTGCCATTCCACCCCATCTGCAACCAGCCCTGGAACGCGATACCGAGCACCCAGCGCGCGCGCTGCCGATACGCCGTGCGGAAGGTGCTCGGAAAGTACTCCCGCGTGGCCAGCAGTTGCGGGCGGGTTCCCTTGCGCCGCCCAAAGCGCCAGCGTGTGCGCGTCTTGCCCTCGGCATCCTCGGTTGGTTCTGCGTTCTCGCAGATCGGGAAATGCACGAATGCTTCGCGCATGCCCAGTTCGCGCAGGCGAAAACTGAAGTCATAGTCTTCCGTGAGCGTGCTGGTGTTGAAGGGCGAATCGCCGCGCACCTTCATCACGGCTTCGATGGCACGGCGGCTGTAACAGAGCGCGACGCCAGCACCGGGCACCGTGCCGGTCAGCGCCTGGCGCGCCACCAGGTCTTTCTGGTGCGTCTCGGAAAAATCATCCATGTACGTGCCGGCCACCCACTCATACCACTTGCGCTCAAGCGAGAGCACCGGAAGTTGCACCAGATCCTGATCAAGGATGAAGTAGTTGAAGTACTTCAGCTCCAGCGGGTGGATCACGTCTTCACAGTCGTGCATGATCACGCCCGCAAAGCGGATACCGTGCCCAGCCTCGTGCCGGATGATGGTCTGGATGATGGTGTTCAGGCAGTCGGCCTTGCACGTCGGGCCATCGTGCGTGACCGCCGCGCGCACCACACGGCCGGGGTAGCGGCGCACCATGCGTTCGACTTCGGTGGTGGTTTCCGCATCGTTGCGGTACGCGCCGGCAAAGATAATGAAGCGCGTGTACTCCATCGTCGCCAGGGTGTTCTCAACCATCTTGGCGATGACGTCGTACTCCTTCCAGGCCGGCACCATGATGGCGAGCCATTGCTCTTCGCGCTCGCGCAACGATTGCGCCGAAATCGTGACCGGCGTGCGGCCACGCTGCGGCCAGAGCCACAGCTCCCGCACCCAGTAGAAGGCGTCCAGGAAGAAGTCGTCGGCGGTGCTGATGAAGATGACGAGCGTGGTCGCTACCGTCAAGGTGTTGAGCAACGCCAGGTAAAGCTCCCATGGCAAATCGCTCACGGCTGCTCCCCTGCCCCGGCCTTGCGGGCGCGTTGCGAGTGTCCGGCGTACCCCCCGCCTTGCGCAGTGGCGCTCATGCTTCCCCCAAGGTCTTTTCGACGTGCGACGCAACCGCTTTGCGCCATGGCATCCGACCCAATCTGCCACCGCCGATCGGGTTGACGCGTCGCCCTCTGGCCTGCTTCTCGTGAAGGGGAACGCGAGGACCATACCAACGCCCGCCAAAGCGCACAGTTATGCGGTGCAGCACATCACATGCGCCTTCAGACACGTGCCGGATAGCCCGGGTTGTTGCATGCGTGAACGCAGGAAACGGGCGGTGGCGGTGGCGGGATCAACGCCACGGCATACAACGCCATCTGATATGGGGGGGACATTCGTCCGGCAGCCAACAAGGCCTCCCTACAAACGACGGAGGCGCTGCCCGATCAAATGCAGGCGGTTTGGCTTAGGCGAGCGGGGAGCACCCCTGACCGGCGTGGGCGCGTGTTACCGCATGAACTAATGCGCGCAACTGGGCGCAGGTTGCAAAGTCTTATGCGCAAAGGCTCTGCCCGATGAATCGCGCGGCAAAACGCGACCGACCTCGCGGTCCGGCGTTGCGTTGGCGACGCCGCAACGCAAATCGTCGGCCGGATCAACAACCTCGGCCCAAGCAGTTCTGCAAATCGGTTGCAGCGCTGAAACACAAAGCCGCGCTCAGGGCGCGGCTTGTCGGGATGGACGTGTCGGCGGGTGCGTCAGAACTGTTCCCAGTCGTCGGCATCGTGCGAGACCGCGGCCAAGGCAAGCTTGCCGGGCTTGGGTTCAACTGCCACGGCAGGCGCTGCCTTCACGTCCTGAGCGGGCACAACAGCCGGTTTGACTGGCGCGGCCAAGCGCTTGCGTGCCGCACGCGCCGTCGCAACGGCAGGTTTGCGTGCCACCGGTTTGGCGACCGGGCCGGGGTTGCTGGACACGGCCGATGCAGCCGAACCAGCATGCGCCGCCTTTGGAGCTACGGGCGCCAGCACAGGTTCAACGTGTACACCCGCCGCCGGCAAGCGGAACGACGCGACCGCCTCGCGCAGCACACCGGCCTGCTCTTCCAGCGATTGGGCCGCAGCCGCAGCCTCTTCCACCAGCGCGGCGTTCTGCTGGGTCACTTCGTCCATTTGCGTGACGGCCTGGTTGACTTGCTCGATACCCGCGCTCTGTTCGTCCGATGCGGAGCTGATCTCGCCCATGATGTCCGTCACGCGCTTGACGGCCACCACCACTTCGTCGATCACCGCGCCGGCTTCGGTCACCAGCGTCGAGCCGTTCTCAACACGGCCCACCGAATCGCTGATCAATTCCTTGATTTCCTTCGCTGCCGTGGCGGAGCGTTGCGCCAGACTGCGCACCTCACCCGCCACCACCGCAAACCCCCGGCCCTGTTCGCCTGCGCGCGCAGCTTCCACTGCGGCATTCAACGCAAGGATGTTCGTCTGGAACGCAATGCCTTCGATCACGCCGATGATGTCGGCGATCTTCTTGCTGCTGTCGTTGATGCCCGACATCGTCTCGATCACGCGGCCCACCACTTCACCGCCCTTCACGGCGATGTCCGACGCGTTGCCGGCAAGCTGGCTGGCCTGACGTGCGTTGTCGGCGTTCTGGCGCACGATGCTCGTCAGCTCTTCCATGCTCGACGCAGTTTCTTCCAGTGACGAAGCCTGTTCCTCCGTACGCTGCGACAGGTCCATGTTGCCGGCCGCAATCTGCTTGGTGGCGCTGGCGATGGATTCGCTGCCGCCGCGCATTGTCACGATGGTGCGGATCAGGCCGCGCTGCATGTCGATGAGACCTTGCGTGAGCGCGCCCATTTCGTCCTTGCTGCCGACAGTGATGCGCTCGGTCAGGTTGCCGTTCGAGATCGCGCTGAAGTGGCCCAGCATCTTTGACAACGGCACCGAAATTGCCCGGTGCAGGCCAAATGCGCACCCCAGCGCCGCCGCAATGCCCACCCCGATGGCGCCGATGATCAGCATCAGGAACGCGTGCGATCGAGCCGCTGCGCTTTCGTAGGCTGCCTTGGCCTGTTCGACCTGGCTGCGATCCAGCGCATCGGCTGCCGCAGACAGCGCCACGGACAGCGGCGGAATCACGTTCATCACCACCTTGTCGACGGTCGCGGCATCGCGGGCACGCAATGCGGTCATCAGCGGCTCGATGCCGTCACGGAAGAATGCGTTGCGCTTGGTCTCCATGTCGGCGGCCAGACGGCTTTCGTCCGCGTTCATGGGCAGGGTCTTGTATTGCTTCCAGGCGTCGTCAGACTTCGTACGGTAGCCGTTGGCCTTGTCCAGGATGGCCGGCACGTCGGCGGCATCCGGATGGAAGACCGCGCGATCGAGCGTCGTGCGCACGATCGCCGCATTCAGCTGCGCCTTGCCGACCAGCGAGGTCGAAGCGAGCTGATTGGTGTAGATCTCGTTGATGTTCGCGTCGGACGCGCGCATTCCGATCACGCCAATGGTGCCGGTAATGGCGAGCAGCAAGGCCAGCAGCGTCAGCGCTGCATTGAGACGGAAACGGATGGAAAGTCGATTGAGCATGGGAATCACCGCGGGGTTATTGCCTCCGCTATATCGGTCGGCCCGCACCGTTTCTGAAGCCGGCGCGGGCGCTCCCATGCAGGAAGTGGCTAGTACGGCACTGCCATGTTGTTTTCGATGCGGGCGCGATTCCCCACGCGCAGGCCGTTGGGGTTGTTCTGGGTGAGCGTGACACGCGAGTTGTCGTTCAGCCGCATGGTCACGCGGTAGGTCTGGCCGACCACCGTGTTGCCTTCCACAGCGTTGCCCGCCATGGCACCCGCCACCGCGCCGCCGATGGTGGCCACGGTATTGCCGCGCCCGCCGCCAACCTGGTGGCCAAGCAAGCCGCCCACCACGCCGCCGAGCACGGCACCCACGCCGCTCGACTGGCCGCGCACGGGCACCGCTTCGACGTATTCGACAACGCCGTAGCGGTTATCCGCTGGCGCTTGATAAGACGGGTCGCCGTTGTTCGGATACGGCGAATAGTTCGGTTGCGAATATGTCGGCTGGGGCTGCGAATACGCCGGCGCCGGCTGCTGCGGATACGGCTGCGGCGCATTCGCGTCATAGCTGCCATAGCCGTTGCTGTACGTGTTGTCGTACCCGCTGGCATAGCCGCTGCTGTAGGTGGTCGGGGCGATGCTGTTGCCGTAAGCATTGCTGCCCGCGGCATAGCCTGCCCCATAACCGGCGCCGTAACCGGGGTACGCCGGCGCCGTCACGCAGCCCGTCAGCCCTGCTGCCACGGCGGCCAATGCGGCCACAGCCACCCAACGCGCTGCGCGCCCTGCACGGTCTAACTTGTTCGTTGCTCGCATGATGAATCCCGTCTGGTAAGCGAGGCATCTGGGCCGGACCGGCAGTCTGTTCTGCGGCCCGCGGCCATGCGCCTCCTGCCGCAAAGTCTATGCCGCGGCCCTGCAAACCCGTGCAACCAAACCTGCTCTTCGGTAACGGCGTGTAACCGCATGGCGCGCGTGGCTTTCCGCGTGGCGTTGGAGCGCGCGTTATCATCGCCAGGCGCTGCGCGACGCACCTCTTTGCCGGGTCTCGCCCCCATTCATGCGGCCCGTCTCCTCTTCCTACCCCATGCAACCGACCCTGCTGCTCCTCATTGCGATGACGCCCGAGAACATGGCGCAGATCGCTGAACATTTCCGCGTCATCCATGCACCCACCCGCGCCGAACGCGACGCCGCCATCGCGCGCGATGGGCGCGATGTCCGCATCGTGCTCACCAATGGCTCGACGGGCCTGACCGGCGCGGAGATCGCCGCGATGCCCAAGCTGGAACTCGCCTGCGCGCTGGGCGCCGGCTACGAGAACATCGACGTGGAGGCCGCCCACGCGCGTGGCGTGGCCGTAGCCAACGGTGCAGGCACCAACGATGCCTGCGTGGCCGACCACGCGTTTGGCTTGCTGCTGGCCACCGTGCGCGGCATTCCCAAGCTGGATCGGTCCACACGCAACGGTATCTGGCGCGACGACATTCCGCTGCAGCCCGGTGTATGCGGCAAGCGCCTGGGCATCGTCGGCCTTGGCACCATCGGCCTGCAGATCGCGCGCCGCGCAGCCGGTTTCGACATGCAGATCGGCTATCACAATCGCAAGCCGCGCGACGGGGTGTCGTACCGCTACTTCGATGTGCTGAAGGACATGGCCGCGTGGGCCGACTTCCTGATCGTTGCCACGCCGGGCGGTGCGCAGACGAAGCATCTGGTCAACCAGACGATCCTGGAAGCGCTGGGCCCGCGCGGCTACGTGGTCAACATTGCGCGCGGCAGCGTGGTGGATACGGCGGCGCTGGAAGCGGCCATCCGTTCAGGAAAGCTGGGCGGCGCGGGGCTGGATGTATATGAGAGCGAGCCCAAGCCGCCGGCCGGGCTGCTGGACCTGGAGCAGGTCGTGCTGACGCCGCACATTGCCGGCTGGTCGCCGGAATCGGTGCAGGCGACGGTGGATCGCTTTCTGGAGAACGCCCGCGGACACCTGGCGGGCACAGGCGTGGTGTCCCCGGTCTAAGCCAGGGACACCTGCACGCTACGTTACGACGCCGGACGCTTCATCTGGCACGACGTCGGCTGGGCCGCCAGGTGCGGTTCCAGCGTGACGTCGGTACGCCAGCCGTAGCCAGTGTTTTCCTGGTCGTACTTGATCTTCTTGCCGTCGGCCTTCACCCAGGTCGTCACGTACAGCGTCTGCTGCGCCTGGTGATCGGTCTTGCGCATCTCGATCGGGCCGTTGAGCCCATCGACCGTCATGCCTTCCATCACCTTGGCCACCTTGGCCGGCTCAGCCGAACCGCTGGTCTTGATGGCCTTGGCCAGGAAGGCGATGCCGGTGTAAACATCGGCGTTGAAGAAATCGTCGTTGTACTTCTTCTTGAAGCCGTCGAGCACAGCGCTCGTCTTCGCGTTGCCGTCGTTCGGCGCGAAGTAGCTGATGACCTTCACGCGGTCGGCGCCTGATGCGCCCATCGCCGTGGGCACACCGGTGGTGCCAGCGTAGTACGTATAGAAGTTGGTGGTGAGGCCCGCATCCTTCGATGCGCGGATCAGCAGTGCCAGATCGCTCCCCCAGTTACCGGTGATGACCGTATCCGCGCCCGAAGCACGAATCTTCGCGACATACGGCGAGAAGTCCTTCACCTGCGCGAGCGGGTGCAGATCCTCACCCACCACCTGGATGTCCGGGCGCTTGCGCTTGAGGTACTCCTTCGCCGCGCGCGCCACCTGGTGGCCGAACGAGTAGTTCTGGTTCAGCAGGTAGACCTTCTTGATGCTCTGGTCCTTGGCGAGATAGCTCGTCAGGGCCTCCATCTTCATGTCGGAGTTGGCGTCCAGGCGGAAGTGCCAGTAGTTGCACTTGCTGTTGGTCATGTCCGGATCGACCGCGGCGTAGTTCAGATAGATGATCTCCTTGCCCGGGTTGCGGTCGTTGTACTTGGCGATCGCGTCCTGCAGCGCCATGCCCACGCTGGAACCGTCGCCCTGCGCGACGTAGCGGATGCCCTGGTCGGTGATCTGCTTGAGGATGGTCAGGCTCTCTTGCGGCGACACCTTGTTGTCAAAGCCGACGACTTCAAACTTGGTGCCGTTGCCGCTCCAGTTCTGCTGGTTGGCCAGATCGGCCGCGTATTGCCAGCTGCGCAACTGGTTCTGGCCCAGCGCGCCCATCAGCCCGGACAGCGGATCGATCCACGCGATCTTGACGGTCTCGGCGTGGACGATGCTCGGGCACAATGCGCCCGCGAATGTGCCAACTGCTGCCGCCGCGCACAGCGCGAGTCGGAATGCCTTCATGCAAATGTCTCCTGATGTCTTATCGTTTGACGCCGTGCAGAAGGCATCGTCGAGCATGGTTCTTGTACTAAACCGCAAACCGAGGCTTACGGTAGCTCGATCCTTCCATACACAAACGTATGTGCATGGTAGGAGCGCGTTTGTTGCCGTGTCAACCCGCGCAAACCAGGGGGCCTCAGCACGATTTAAGCGCTGGACAGACCTGTTAGCGGGACTAGAATCCGCCTTCATGCCCAAGCCTTCCCTGCTGCTCGACAAACACGACGACACCGTCGACGTCGGTGCCGATTCCGCCTCCCCTGCCGCGCCGCGTGCACAGCTCACGCCCGACGACTGGGTGCGCGCCGCCACCGATCTGCTCGTCACCAAGAGCATCGATGCGGTGCGCGTGGATGTACTCGCCAAGCAGTTGGACGTGACGCGTGGCAGCTTCTACTGGCACTTCAAGAACCGCGACGACCTGCTGCACCAGGTGCTGCAGGACTGGAGCGAGCGCACGCGCGTGGGCCCCAAGCTGGAGCGGCAGAACCCGTCGGTGCAGGGGCTCGTCCGCGATCTGCTGGCACTGCCGTTTCGCGGTCGCAGCGCGCGACGCACGGCCATGATCGAATTCGCCATCCGCGCCTGGGCGCGGCGTGACCCGATGGCGCAAGAAGCCGTTGAAGCTGTCGACGAGCATCGCATGGACTACTACGTCCAGCATTTCCAGGCGATCGGCTTTGCGCGCAAAGACGCCAAGACGCGCGCCTTCATGCTGTACGCCTACCAGCTATCGGAAGCCACGCTCTGGCACCAGGGCAGCAAGCCCGATAAGGACGCGCGCCGCCGCTTCTTTGAAGACACGCTGCTCGCGGGCGCACCGCAAGACGGTTCGGCCGCGCCTTCGCGGGAATAAATCGTGCTGCATCGTGCGCAATCGTCTCCGGGTGCGCCGCGATGCCCGAATCGCCAGCCTTTCACACATCAGACCTGCCCAGCCGGCTCGATCGCCTGCCCTGGAGCCGCTTTCACACGCGCGTGGTCATTGCACTGGGCATTACGTGGTTGCTCGACGGCCTGGAGGTGACGCTGGCCGGCGCGGTGGCGGGCGCGCTCAAGCAAAGCCCTGCCCTGCATCTCACCAACGCGCAGGTTGGCATTGCCAGCAGCGCGTATCTGATCGGGGCAGTGTTCGGCGCGCTGTTGTTCGGCTGGATGACCGATCGGCTCGGCCGCCGCAAGCTGTTCTTCATCACGTTGGGGGTGTACATCCTCGCCACGCTCGCCACGGCGTTTTCGTGGAGCTTTGCCAGCCTGGTCGTATTTCGCGTGCTCACCGGCGCGGGGATCGGCGGCGAATATGCGGCCATCAATTCGACGATCCAGGAGCTGACGCCGGCACGCGTGCGCGGCTGGACGGACCTCGCCATCAACGGCACGTTCTGGGTCGGAGCGGCGTTGGGCGCTGGCGCATCGTTGTGGTTGCTGGACCCCGCGCACATGAGCGTCGATACCGGCTGGCGGCTGTGCTTCTTCATCGGCGCCCTGCTGGGGCTCATCATTCTGGTGATGCGTTTCTGGATTCCGGAAAGCCCGCGCTGGCTCATCACGCGCGGTCGCCACGAAGAGGCGCAGACCATCGTGCAGGACATCGAAAGCGAGATCGCCACGCGTGGCCATCGCTTCGATTCCGCGCCGCTGCCGGCATTGCGCATGCGCAGCCGCGGCCATCCCCGATTGATGGAAGTCGCACGGGTGCTGTTCGTGCAGCACCGGCAACGTGCGTTGGTGGGCCTCGCGCTGATGGCCGCACAGGCGTTTTTCTACAACGCGATCTTCTTCACGTACGCGCTGGTGCTGACGGATTTCTACGATGTGCCCGCGACGAAGGTCGGCACCTACCTGCTGCCGTTCGCGCTGGGCAATTTTCTCGGGCCCCTGCTGCTCGGGCGGATGTTTGACGTGGTGGGCCGGCGCACGATGATTGCCGCCACGTATGCGATCAGCGGTCTGCTGTTGCTCGTGAGTGGCGCACTGTTCAAGGCGGGTGTGCTAGACAGCGCCACGCAGACGATCGCGTGGACCGTCGTGTTCTTCTTTGCATCGGCCGCTGCCAGCTCGGCCTATCTGACGGTGAGCGAAACCTTCCCGCTGGAAGTGCGCGCGCTGGCCATCGCGCTGTTCTATGCCGTGGGCACCGGGCTGGGCGGCGTGGCCGGGCCTGCGCTCTTCGGCTGGCTGATCGATACGCACTCGCGCGGTGCCGTGTTCGGCGGCTATGCGTTCGGCGCGGTGCTGATGCTGCTTGCGGCCGCGGTGCAGGCGTACTGGGGGACGGCCGCTGAGCGCAAACCGCTCGAACACGTGGCTGCGCCACTGTCGGTGGACGACAGCCCCGCTTGATCTGCGCCAAACCTGCGCGACGCGCGTCGCCAACGGTCGCCTATATACTTCGCGCAGCGCTTTCCTGTGCCTTTTCCGCTTACTGGAGACACCCATGCCTGACGCGACTTACGACAACCAGAACATCTTCGCCAAGATCCTGCGCGGCGAGCTGCCCTGCATCAAGGTGTACGAAGACGACCACACCGTCGCTTTCATGGACATCATGCCGCAGGCCGACGGCCACGTGCTGGTGCTGCCCAAGGAAGGCGCGGCAGAGCTGTTCGACCTGTCCGACGATGCCGCATCGGCTGCCATCCGCACCACGCGCAAATTGGCGCGCGCCGTGCGGGCTGCGTTCACGCCGCCGGGCATCGCCATCTTCCAACTCAACGGCAGCGCCGCCGGGCAGACGGTGCCGCACGTGCACTTTCACGTGCTGCCGCGCTACAGCGATACCCCGCTGCAACCGCACGCCCGCGTGCAGGCCGACAGCGACAAGCTCAAGGCTCAGGCCGAGAAGATCATCGCCGCACTGCAGGCCGAATAAGCGCCACCGTTACGGCGCGGCGGATGGCGCCGCCGAATCTGCCCGCGCCGTAATGCCTTCCCGCTCTTCCTCCCGTCGATAGGCCAGCCCAGTGCAGGTGCTGGTCGACTACTTCGACGCAGTGGCCGCCGATCGCAACATCACCATCGACGTGCAGGGCGATGCGCAACTACGCGCAGATGCCACGTTGCTGCGCCGGGCGATCAACAACCTGCTCGACAACGCACTGGGTCACACCCCCACCGGCGAGCGCATCGACGTGACGATCTAGACAGCGCCGCAGAGGGTCGCCATCGCCGTGCGCAACCCAGGACCGGGCATTCCGCCCGCCGCCCTGCCGCTGCTGTTCGAGCGGTTCTACCGCGGCACCCCCTCGCGGGCGCAATCCGGCACGCAGTCTGGTGCGCAGTCGAGCCAGTCCACCGGGTTGGGACTGGCCATCGTCAAAACCATCATGGACCTGCACGGCGGTAGCGTGCAGGCCAGCAGCCCGCCGGGTGGGCGGACCGAGTTCCGGCTCGTGTTTCCGGCTTGACGCAAGGCTTACGTACCGATCCGCTGTGCCGACGGCGTACGCGCTGCATCCTGCCCGTCGTCGCGCAGAATCTGCCGATACGCGGCCATCACCACCAAACCGATGAAGCGCAGCAGGCGGCGCGGGGCGTTGATGTCTTCGGTCACGGCAAAGCGCGCCGGCGTGCCTTCGACCGGCTCACCGGACAACCAGAACCGCACGCCCGCCGGCACGTCGATCGATTGGCCCGGCTTGAGCCAGATGTCCTGGCGCTGATGCTCCTGCGTGACCCACAACAGCCCGGCTTGTGCGGCGATGGTTTGGGCCCGTGCCGACCGCCAGCTCACCGGCACGCCCGGCCGGTCCAGTTCGAATATTCTGATTTCGCGCATGATTGAGACTCCTGTGCCGGGGTTAGTGGTGGATGATTTTTATGGGGACTGCGGATCGGCACGGTTCCATCTTGCGCGGCAGCGCAACCGGTTGACATGAACAGTTGTGAACAGTTTGGCTGAACTGTTCAGCATCTTTCGCGAACAGTTCATCGGCATGACCGACAGAACTGCATTTGGATATGTCAAACCGTTCGTTTTCCGCCGGGCACCGGGTGGCTAGCATGATCCATCGCCATTCCTGCCGGAGCCGCCATGCCAGACGATCACAACGCCGCCATCGACACCACGTTCGGCACCTTGCGCGTACGCCGCGTGGCCGGACATATCGGCGGGGAGGTGCTCGACCTCAAGCTTGGTGCCGACTTGGCGGAAGACACGTTCGCGAGCCTGTATGCGGCGCTGCTCAAGTACAAGGTGTTGTTCTTTCGCGACCAGCAGCATCTGGACGATGACCGGCACCAGGCCTTCGGCAAACGCTTCGGCCGCATCGTCGCCCACCCGACCGTGCCGGCGCCCACCGGCACGCAACTGTTTGAACTCGACGCATCAAAGGGCGGCGGCCGTGCCGACTCGTGGCACACCGACGTGACGTTTCTCGATGCGTTTCCGAAGGTGTCGATCCTGCGCGCGGTGACGATTCCCGCTTACGGCGGCGACACGGTCTGGGCCAACACGGCCCGCGCCTACGAGCAATTGCCGGATACGCTCAAGCAGCTTGCCGAGCAACTCTGGGCCGTGCACACCAACGACTACGACTACGGCGCCGAGCGCACGCAGATCGACGGCGCACGTCTGCGGCATCACCGCGAGGTGTTTACCGCGTCGGTGTATGAAGCCTCGCACCCCGTGGTGCATGTGCATCCGGAGACCAGCGAACGCGCCCTGCTGCTCGGGCATTTCGTCAAGCGCTTCACCGGCCTGCCGGGAAGCGAATCGACGCGGCTGTTCGAACTGCTGCAGAACCGCGTGACGCGCCTGGACAACACCGTGCGCTGGCAATGGCGCCAGCACGACGTCGCCATCTGGGACAACCGCGCCACGCAGCACTACGCCATCAACGATTACGGCAACCAGCCGCGCCTGGTACGCCGCGTGACCGTGCACGGCGACGCGGCCATCTCGGTGGATGGCAGCCGCAGCACGCAACTGCGCCGCCCCGAAGCCACCAACGACGCGCACATCGACACGCTGGTGGCGGCCTCACACTGAGATCAGGCCCCGGCCGCCTGCTGCACCAACCGGTGGTAGAAGCGGATCAGCTCCACCAGGTTGGCTTCGGTGATCCGCTCGTTGGTACCGTGAAAGCGCGGCAGGTCTTCCGGCTTGGCGCGCACCGGCGAGAACCGATACACATGGTCGGCAATCTCGATCATGTGGCGCGAATCCGTCGCACCGATCATCAGCCCGGGCGCCACGACCGTGCCCGGGAACAGCTCGCGCACCGTCTTGTTGATCAACTGATACGACGCCGATTGCGTGGGCGACACCGGCGAGGCCTCGCTCGAACCGGGCAGCCGGCTCAACTCGAACTTGCCTTTAGGTGCAGCGGCCTTGGCGGCGTCTTCCACATGCGCGGTGACGGAGGCGATGGTGTCGCCGGGCAGCAGCCGGAAGTTGACCGTGGCCTCGGCGCGGCCGGGCAGCACGTTGTCCTTGTTGCCGGCTTGCACGATGGTCAGCGCGGTGGTGGTGCGAAGCATGGCGTTGGAGCTGCCCGATGCCTCCAATTGCTTCTGGAGCAGCGGCCCGAACAGCCACAGGTTCGACAGTGCCACGCGGCTGAAACCCTGCATCTCGGGCGCCAGCGTCGTAAACATCTCCTGCGCAACGCCCCTAATGCCCGCGGGCAATTGATCGTCATCCAGCCGCTTGAGCGTGGCGCTCATCATGGCGATGGCGCTCTGCCCTTGCGGGGGCGGCATCGACGAATGTCCGGGCGTAGCGCCCACCTTGAGCTGCACGGAGAGGAAGCCCTTCTCTGCCACGCCGATCAGCGCCGCAGGTTTGGTGAGCCCCGGCAGCACGCCTTCGGTAATCAGCAGACCTTCGTCGATCACGAAGTCGAGCCGTTCGCCGCGCGATTTCAGCAGCGCGGCGATCTGCTTGGCACCGCGCTCGCCGCCCACTTCCTCGTCGGCGCCAAAGGCCAGGTGGATGGTGCGGCGCGGCTTGAAACCGCTGGCAGCCAGCAATTCGATGGCTTCCATCTGCGAGATCAGGTTGCCCTTGTCGTCCCACGCACCGCGCCCCCAGACCATGCCGTCTTTGACGACGCCGTCGAAGGGCGGCTGCGTCCAGTCGCCTTCGGTGCCGGGGGCGATGGGTACGACGTCCTGGTGGGCCATCAGCATGATGGGCTTCAGCGACGGGTCAGCGCCCTTCCAGGTGTAGAGCAACGCAAAGTCGCCCACTTGCTCACGCTGCAGCACGGCGTGCGCCTTGGGGTAGCGCGCCTCGAGCATGGCGTGCAACTGGCGGAACTGGTTGGCGTTCAGTTGCGCATCGGCGGCGCTCGACACGGTGCGTGCGCGCACGGCTTCGGCCAGGTGGGCCGCAGCGGCGGGGCCATCCACCGCGACCGGCGTGACGGCAGGCACATCCAGCTGGCGCGAGTTGTGCCGCCACGTATTGACGCCCACAACCGCCGCAAGGGCCACCAGGATGACAGCGATTGCCAACAGCAATCGCCCCACCACCCGCCCCGCCGTCGCTCGGCGAAGTTTGAAAGATGCATGCATCGAAGAGTCCCCTCCTTGTGATTGAACTGCCACGGTCGTCCGCAAGTATCGCCCTAACCCAGACCGAGTAACCATCTAAGCAAATATTCGTGGGAATGGAGCCGGTTGCCATGCTGGAATCACCGCATGTTCCTTTTGCGGTAACCATGCCCATGAAACTGACCCAACGACTCGCCCTGGCACTCAGTGCCCTCACCGTTGCCGCTACCGCTCATGCAGCGCCACTGCGTATCGGCGTCACGCCTGGTGCGCTGGCCGACTCCGTGGAGGTGGCCGCCGCCGAAGCCCGCAAGCAGGGGCTCGACGTCAAGGTGGTGGAGTTGACCGACTGGACCACCCCCAACGTCGCACTCGCCTCGGGCGACCTGGATCTCAATTACTTCCAGCACCAGGCCTTTCTCGACAACGCGATCAAGGAACGTGGCTATGCCTTCAAGAGCGTCGGCATCGGCGTGCTGGGCAACATCGGCCTGTATTCCAACAAGATCAAACGCCTGAGCGATTTGAAGGACGGCGCGCGCGTGGCCGTGGCCAATGACCCCGTCAACCAAGGCCGCGGCCTGTTGCTGCTGCAGAAGGCGGGGCTGATCAAACTGCGCGATGGCGTGGGTGCACGCGGCACGCTCAACGACGTGGTCGCCAATCCGAAGAAGCTGAAGTTTGTCGAAATCGAGGGCCCGCAGCTCGTACGCGCGCTGGATGACGTCGACCTTGCACAGGGCTACCCCGCGCACTTCGTCAACGCCGGCAAACCGGACGTTGCAAGCGCTGGCTTGCTGTACTCGGGCATCGACGACGAGTACTTCGCTATCCGCTTCGTTGCCCGCAACGACAATGCCAACGACCCGCGCATCGCCCGCTTCATCAAGCTGTATCAGGACTCGCCAGCCGTGCGCCAGCAGGTGCGCACGTCCTATGCCAACGACGACAAGCTCTTCACTCTGCCCTGGGTGAAACGGTGACACGGTGACACGCTAAGGCCATGACCACACTCGTCTCAAACCCCGCACACATCTGGACCGACGCGATCGCGCCGCATGCCAGACACGCCGATGCCGCGGTCTCCACGCCCACCGCCGGCACCATCACGTTTCGCAACGTCGGCAAGACGTACCGCGCGGCGGCGGGCGATGTGCATGCACTGCAAGGCATCGACCTCGACATCCCGGCTGGGGGCATCTTCGGCATCATCGGGCGCAGCGGTGCGGGCAAATCCAGCCTGCTGCGCACCATCAACGGACTCGAACACCCCACCAGCGGGCAGGTGCTGGTGGACGGCGTCGATGTCGGCACGCTCGGCAGGGCCGCACTGGTGGGGCTGCGCCGGCGCATCGGCATGATCTTCCAGCACTTCAACCTGCTTTCTGCCAAGACGGTCTGGGAAAACGTCGCGCTGCCGCTGAAGGTGGCAGGCGTGCCACCGGCCGAGATCGCGGAGCGCGTGGATGCGCTGTTGGCGCTGGTCGGGCTGGAGGGCAAGCAGCACGTGTATCCCGGGCGCCTGTCCGGCGGGCAAAAGCAGCGCGTGGGGATTGCGCGCGCACTCGTGCATCGCCCCGAAATTCTGTTGTGCGATGAGGCCACCTCCGCGCTCGACCCCGAAACGACCGACGCCATCCTCGCCCTGCTGCGCGACATCAACCGCCGGCTGGGTCTGACGATCGTGCTCATCACGCATGAGATGGGCGTGATTCGCGATATCTGCGACAACGTGCTCGTGCTCGAAGCCGGTCGCATTGCCGAGCAAGGCCCCGTATGGCGCGTCTTTGGCGACCCGCAGCACGACGCCACACGGGCGTTGCTCGAACCGCTACGCGGCGGCCTGCCTGAAGACGTGGCCCTGCGTTTGCGGCCCACGCCGCCCGCGCGCGCACCGTTCGAGCAACTGATCGAACTCAGCTACACCGGCACCGCCGCCGTGCCGGAACTCGCGCAGATTGCCCGGGCACTGCACCAACCCACACGCCTGCTGCGCGCCGACCTTGACCGCATCCAGGGCCGCACGCAAGGGCGCCTGCTGGTCGCGGCGGCGGGTAGCACGCTCTCGGCCGACGCGCTCGCCGCGCTGCAATTGTCCCAACACACCCGGAGCCTCGGCTATGTCGCCGCTCACGATTGACCGCATCTGGCAGGGCTTGCTCGACACGCTCACGATGGTGTCGGCCTCCGCGCTGATCGCCGTCCTGGCCGGTATTCCGCTGGCGCTCATCCTGGTGCTGACGGCGCCGGGCAACGCGCTGGAATCGCCGCGCGTGCACCGCGTGCTGGGCGCACTCATCAACGGCTTTCGGGCCACGCCGTTCATCATCCTGCTGGTGGCGCTGCTGCCGTTCACGCGGCTGGTGGTGGGCGCGACGATTGGCGTGTGGGCGGCCGTGGTGCCGCTGTCGATCAGCGCCACACCGTTCTTCGCGCGCATTGCCGAGATCAGCCTGCGCGAGGTCGACCGCGGCCTGATGGAAGCCGCGCAGGCCATGGGCTGCGAACGCCGCCACATCGTCTGGCACGTGCTGCTGCCAGAGGCACTGCCCGGCATCATCGGCGGCTTTACGCTGACGGTGGTGTCGTTGATTGGCGCATCGGCCATGGCGGGTGCCGTCGGCGCAGGCGGGCTGGGCGACATTGCCATCCGCTACGGCTATCAGCGCTTCGACACCACCGTCATGGCGGTGGTGATCGTGGTGCTGATCGGGCTGGTGAGCCTCGTGCAGTGGGTGGGGGATGTCTCGGTGCGGCGGCTGAAGGCGCGTTGAGAGCTCGTTGATTTTTTTT
>NZ_MCGB01000025.1 GCF_001699815.1 Ralstonia pickettii
CCAATCCGCCCGACGGCACGGGCACAACCGGCGCGGGGCAGGGCCATGCGGCCGCGCAGGCAGCCGTGTCGCCGCCGCCCGCGACGCTGCAGGAGCGTGTGGCGCGGCTTGAGCATGAGGTTTCGCTCCTGCGTCGGCAACTGGCTGAAATCAGGGGTGGAACGTTTGCAGCGCCTGCCGATATGGAGGCTTCTGCCGTTGAATCGCCGCCGACCGCGACAGAGGCGTTGCCAGCGGTGGAGGCACTTGCCGCGCCTGTGCCGGCGCCGCAGGTGGCGGTTACGCAGCCGACGCCTCAACCTGTTCCTCAGCCCGTGCCCGTCTTGGCACCGCACGAGCCCGATTGGGTCGAGCGCGCCGTGGGCGCTGCCCGCGACTGGCTGCTGGGCGGCAACAGCGTGGTGCGGGTCGGCATTCTGGTCCTGTTTTTTCGGCGTGGCGTTCCTGCTCAAGTACGCGGCGGACAATAGCCTGCTGCCGGTTGAGTTCCGGCTGGCGGGTGTGGCGGTCGGGGCGATCGTGCTGCTCGGCATCGGTTGGCGCCTGCGCGAAAAGCGTCCGGGCTATGCGCTCGTGCTGCAGGGCGGCGGGGTCGGCGTGCTTTATCTGACGGTGTTTGCTGCGACGCGCGTGGTGCCGTTGCTCAGCCCTGGGATGGCGTTTCCGCTGCTGGTGCTGATCTGCGCGCTGGCCGCCGGGCTGGCGGTCAAGCAGAACGCGCCGGCGCTTGCCTTTACCGGCAGCGCGGGCGGATTCCTGGCGCCGATTCTGATCTCGACTGGACAGGGCAGCCACGTGGCGCTGTTCAGCTATTACGCACTGCTCAACGCAGGCATCTTCGCCATTGCGTGGTTCCGGGCGTGGCGGGCGCTGAATCTGCTCGGCTTTGTCTTTACGTTCGGCATTGCCACGGCGTGGGGCGTGCTGCGCTATCAGCCATCGTTGCTGGCGAGCACCGAGCCGTTCCTGATCCTCTTCTTCCTGATGTATGTGGGCATTGCGCTGCTGACCGCGCTGCGCCGCCATGTCAGCCTCACCAACTACGTTGACGGCACGCTGGTGTTCGGCACGCCGCTGGTGGCAATGGGTTTGCAGACTGGGCTGGTGCACCACATTCCGTTTGCGATGGCGTGGAGCGCCACCGCGCTGGCCGCGTTCTATCTGGGGATTGCGGGCTGGCTGGCGCGGAGGCGTGCCAGCCTTGGCCTGCTGTACGAGGCGATGTTCGCGCTGGGCGTGATCTTCATCACGCTGGCGATCCCGCTGGCTTTCGATGGGCGCACCACCAGTGCGGTCTGGGCGCTGGAAGGGGCCGCTGTGGTGTGGCTGGGCGTGCGCCAGCAGCGGCGGCTGGCGTTGGCGGCAGGCGTGCTCCTGCAACTTGCGGCGGGCGCCGCCTTCGCCGTGGATGCCGTGTTCGATTGGGCGCCGCAGAGCGGCTGGGCCGTGCTCAACAGCCGCTATATCGGCGGGGTATTGATTGCGCTGGCGGGCGTCTTCAGCGGCTGGCGTCTGCATGGCAAGGCGGAGGTGCGTGCTTGGCTGAAGGCGGCGCCGGTGCTCGGGATTGTCGCGTCGGTGTGGGGCTTGCTGTGGTGGCTCGGCAGCGGCAGCAACGAGATTGATCGCTGGGCCTGGCGCATCGCCAGCAAGACCGTCGACCGGCCGGACATTCCGCTGTATGCCGCCTTTGCCGTGCTGACGGCGTGGGCTGCACACGGCCTGCGCCGCAAGCTCGATTGGGCACTGGCCGAGTGGCCTGCGCTGGCGTTGTCGCCGGTGCTGGCGCTGATTTCGCTGGCTGCGATCGAACACTGGGTGCCCTCTCCGCTGGCCGGGTGGGGCGGGCTGGTGTGGATTGCGGCCGTGGTGCTGGCCTTCGTGCTGCTGCGCCGCCAGGAACGCGACGTGAAAGACCGCATCCTCGCGCCGCTGCATACCGTGCTGTTCTGGCTGATCTGCGGCGTACTGGCGACGGAAGGCTACTGGCGCCTCGATGCCTACGTTCCCGAGGGCACCTGGAGTTTTGCCGCCTGGGCTTATGCCTATGGCGCGTTGCTGGCCCTGCTGGCGGGCGCCGGATGGCGCATTCGCTGGCCGATCGCCCGGTTCGAGCGCGCCTACCTGCTGTGGGGTGCCGCGCCGCTGGCTGCCCTGCTGTGGCTATGGAGCCTGGCGAGCGCCGCCAGCGAAGGCAATGCCGCGCCGCTGTTCTACCTGCCGATTCTCAATCCGCTGGACGTGGCGCAACTGCTGGTTTTCCTTGCCATCGCGCTGTGGATGCGCCGCGTGGCGCTGCGCAAGCTCGTGCCTGAGCCGATGGTCATCGGCTACGCCATCGGCGCGACGCTGTTCATCTGGGCCAACGCGGTGCTGCTGCGCACGCTGCACCACTGGACGCATATTCCGTACACGCTGGACGATCTGGGGGCCTCGATGCTGGTGCAGGCGTCGCTGTCGATGTTCTGGACGGTGCTGGCGTTGGCGGTGATGGTGTTTGCCACGCGGCGCGCCAGCCGGGCGCTGTGGTTCACCGGCGGAGCGCTGCTGGGCGTGACGGTGGTCAAGCTGTTCCTGTTCGACCTGTCACGCGTCACGGGTGTGGAGCGCATCGTGTCGTTTATCGGGATTGGCGTGCTGCTGTTGTTGATCGGCTATCTGTCGCCGTTGCCGCCAAAGCCCAAAACCAGCGCCGGAGCTGAAACCGGGGAGGTTCTGTGAAGAAGGTTGCTCTTGCGATGGCTGCGGCGTCGCTGTTGTCTGCGCCGGCCTGGGCCGAACGCTTTGCGTTGACGGGTACGCCCGGCGCCTCGTACTACGCTGTGACGCTGAGCGAAGACGTCTATGCCCATGCGCGCGAGGCCAATCTGGCCGACCTGCGCATCCTCAATGGCGACGGCGAGCCCGTGCCCTTCACCGTCGACATCCCGCGCGATCCGGCGCCGCAGGCGCGCACGCTGCACGACGTGCACTGGTTTGCCACGCCCATCGACGATGCGCAGAAGCCCGGTGCCGCCGGTGTCGTGCTCGGCACCGACGGCGTGCTGCGTGCGACGGGTGCGCAGCTGTCGCAAGCGTCTGTCCGCGCGTGGGTGGTCGACCTCAGCCAGCTTCGTGACACGGTGACGGCGCTGATCGTTGCGCTGCCCGGCGCCGAATTTCAGAGCGGTGTGAGCGTGCAGGCCAGCGATGACTTGCAGCACTGGAGCCCGGTTGCCCAGGCCACGCTGTTCCGCCTGTCCAATCAGGGCAGCACGCTGGTGCAGGATCGCATCGAGTTCACCGGGCTGCGTGCGAAATATCTGCGCCTGACGTGGCAAGGCAAACCGCCTGTGCCGGATGCCGTGCGTGCAGAGCTGGCTGCCGGTGTGCCGGTGGCACTGGCGGATAGCGCCATTCAGTGGCGCCCGGGTCTGGCGCCGGTGCAAACGCCCGCCGCAGGCGATTACCAGTTCGATACCGGCGGCGTGTTCCCGGTCGAGCGTGTGAAGATCCGTCTGCCGCAAGCCAACACCGTCGCACAGGCAACGTTCTATGCGCGGGCCGATGCCCAGGCGCCCTGGCGGCCGGTCACATCTGCCCGCCTGTTCCGGCTGGCTGGGGCCGACGGGAAGGGCGAGCAGGAGAGCGCGGCCATCACGGTGCCCGCCACGGGTGAGCGCTACTGGCGTTTGCAGGTCGACACGCGCGGCGGTGGCCTGGGCGCTGGTGCGCCGCAACTGGCGATCGGCTGGCGGCCGGCCACGGTCACGTATGCGGCGCGCGGTAACGTGCCGTTCATGCTGGCGGTGGCGGAAGTGGCGCGCGGCAACCCGGTCGCACGCGCGGATCTGCTGGCGGGTGCGTCGCCCGCCATCGCCCAGGCACAGCTTGGCGCGATGAGCGATTCGCCTGCCGACGCGCTGACAGCCGAGCCACCCGGTGGCCGCCAGCGCCAGTGGGTGCTGTGGGGCGCGCTGTTGGCCGCGGTAGCGGTGCTGGGCGGGATGGCTTGGCGGTTGTTCCGCGCGCCGTCGGTGCCACCGGATGCTTCGACGTAATCTGCATTGCCCAAAGAAAACGGCGCCACCTGGGCGCCGTTTCTTCCTGGCGGAGCGGATGTTCAGTGCGCAAAGGCCGGTTGCACGAACAGCGCAACGCACAAGGCAAAGCCCGCAAACCACATCAGCGAACGCAGCGGTGCCCAGTTGGCGAGATAGCACACCGTGTACAGCACGCGCACCACGATAAATGCGATGGCCAGCAGGTTGATGCGGTCGATGACGCCGCCGCCCAGGATGGCCACCAGCACGGCCACCGCAAAGAGCGGAAACGCTTCAAAGTGATTCTGCTGTGCGGCGGCGGCACGGGCCGCTACGCCGGTCTGCTGTGCAAGCCACCCGCGCGGGTTGCGGTTGTCGTACCGCGGGCCTTTGGCTTTGGCGATGCCGACGCACACGATCGGCAACACCGCTGCCACCAGAACGCACCAGAGGGCGATCGGCATGGTCAGTCTCCTGGAAATGGATGGTGTGATGGTGCCGCACCGTAGCACAAGGTGCGTTTTCAAACACCAGAGGCGCTAGTCGATGGGTTAGTCGATTCCCTGCACGGCAATGCGCACGTCACCGAGCATGACGACCTGGCCGGCGCGAATCTTGGCGGTCTTGCGCAGTTCCGGCTGGCCGTCGACCGTGACCGCACCATCGGCGACAACAGCCTTGCCAGCGCCGCCGCTGTCGACCACGCCGGTGAGCTTGAGCAGCTTGTGCAGCTCGATGTATTCGGTGGTCAGGGCGAAATCGATATTGGGCATGAACGGATTGCGGGGTGATTGCGAGTTTATTGAGGCGTGGCTTCCACGCTGATGTCGATGTCGACGCGGTCGCCCACATCGGGCAGGAAACGCGTCATGCCGAAGGCGCTGCGGGCAATGGCGAGGTGGAAATCGCCGCCGCAGACGTGGCGCGTGCTGCCGGGCATCTTTTCGTCGCCGCAACTGAAGCGCCGCGCCTCTAGCCGCACAGGCTGCGTTACACCGTGCAGCGTCAGCTGGGCCTCGACGGCGACAAGCTTGCCGCTTTCCACGACAAAGCGGTCGCTGCGCAGGCGGATGACCGGAAACTTCGCAGCGTCGAGAAACTGCTCCGATTTCAGCACGCCATCCAGCACGCGCAGGCGCGTGTTGATGGAGTCGGCGTCGACGGTGAAATCGAAGCCGCCCTGGTGGGTGGCTTCATCGAAGTTGATGGCGCCGTCGATCTTGTCGAAGCGGCCGCGCATCGTGCTGCGATCGAAATGCGATGCGCCGAAGTAGACCGACGTGTGCGCCAGGTCTGGCGCAAATGACGCGGCGAGGGCGGGGGTGGTGAACAACCCCGCCAGCAATACGATCCATGTACGCATGATGCCTCCGATATCAGAGGCCCATGGCGCGCATGGGCCTGTGCTTACTTGCCCCAGCTGTCCTTCAGGCCGACCACGCGGTTGAACACGGGCTTGCCCGGCTGCGAGTCGATGCGGTCTGCCACGAAGTAGCCATGGCGCTCGAACTGGAAGCGGTCTTCCGCCTTGGCCGTAGCCAGCGTCGGCTCCAGGAAGGCCTTGACGATCTTCTTGGAGTTCGGGTTGAGCGCATCCAGGAAGTTCTTGTCGCCCGAATCCGGCTGCGGGTCGCTGAACAGGCGGTCGTACAGGCGCACTTCAGCTTCCAGCGCATGTGCGGCGCTCACCCAGTGGATGTTGCCCTTCACCTTCACGCTGTCAGCACCCGGCGTGCCACTCTTCGTGTCCGGGATGATGTTGGCGTGCACGGCGGTGATGTTGCCGGCGGCATCCTTGTCGCAGCCGGTGCATTCGATCACATAGCCGTAGCGCAGGCGCACCTTGTTGCCCGGGAAGAGGCGGAAGTAGCCCTTGGGCGGCGTCTCGGTAAAGTCCTCGCGCTCGATCCACAGCTCACGCGTGAGCGGGAATTCGCGGCGGCCGAGTTCGGGTTGCTTCGGGTGCACGGGTGCGGAGCACGGCTCGTTGAAATCGGCCGGCACGTTGTCGAGCACCAGCTTGACCGGGTCCAGCACGGCCACCGAGCGCGGCGCACGCGCGTCGAGGTCGTCACGCACGGCGCCTTCCAGGATGCTCATGTCGATCCAGCTGTCGGCCTTCGACACACCCACGCGTTCGCAGAACAGCTGGATCGATTCGGGCGTGTAGCCACGGCGGCGGATGCCAACGAGCGTCGGCATGCGCGGGTCGTCCCAGCCGTCGACGCGCTTTTCCGTCACCAGTTGCAGCAGCTTGCGCTTGCTGGTGATGGCGTAGGTCAGGTGCAGGCGCGCGAATTCGTATTGATGCGGCAGCGGGGCGGCCAGCACGCCGGCATCACGCAGGTGGTCGAGCACCCAGTCATACAGCGGGCGGTTGTTCTCGAACTCCAGCGTGCAGAGCGAATGCGTGATGTTCTCCAGCGCATCGGAAATGCAATGCGTGAAGTCGTACATCGGGTAGATGCACCACGCGTCGCCGGTGCGGTGGTGATGCGCATGGCGGATGCGGTACAGCACCGGGTCGCGCATCACGATGTTCGGCGCGGCCATGTCGATCTTGGCGCGCAGCACGTGCTCGCCGTCCTTGTACTTGCCGGCGCGCATGTCGCGGAACAGCGCCAGGTTTTCGTCCACCGAGCGGTCACGGAACGGCGACAGTGTGCCCGGGCGGGTGAAATCGCCCCGGTTGGCGGCGATCTGCTCGGCGCTCTGGCTGTCGACGTAGGCCACGCCGCGCTGGATAAGCACCTCGGCAAAGCCGTAGAGCTGCTCGAAGTAGTCGCTGGCGTAGTAGAGGTGTTCGCCGCCGGCATCGCTCCACGAATAGCCGAGCCAGTGCACGGCGTCGATGATGGAATCGACGTATTCGGTGTCTTCCTTGACGGGGTTCGTGTCGTCGAAGCGCAGGTGGCAGCGGCCGTTGTAATCGCGGGCCATGCCGAAGTTCACCCAGATGCTCTTGGCGTGACCGATGTGCAGGTAACCGTTGGGTTCCGGCGGAAAGCGCGTGACCACCGGCGGAATCGGCTGGCCAGTGGCGTCCTTGCGATCGGCGTAGGTGCCTTGCGCGAGGTCGGCGTCAATGATCTGGCGCAGGAAGTTGGACGTCGGGGCGGTGGCGTTGTCTTGGCTCATGGGAGTGCGTGATTCGGCAATCCCGGGATTTTACCGTGCCCGGCGCTCCGCGCCCCGGGACGCTATCTACGCTGGGCCAGGCCATCGAGCGCCTGTGCGCGCAACAGCTCATGCGAGGCGGTGAAGGTCTGTTGGCGCAGTTGTGCGATTTGCGCGGCTCGATCGGCGTCCGACAGGCCGGCAAAGGCGTTGATGCGATCGCGTTCACGGGTGTAGGCGTCGTAGCGGTTGTGCCAGTCGGCTTCCTCGCGGTTGCCCTGGATCAGGCGGTCGGCTACCAAGTTGTCCACCCCCCGGGCCGACAGGCGCTGGCGCATCTCGGCTTCGCTCATGCCCTGCTTTGTCCAGGTTTCCATGTCGGCGGCGAGCTTGAGCGGGGCGGAGGCGTCGCGGCGCGCCTGTTGGACCGAGGCCGGCAGGCTGGCATCGATGGCGGCGATCCTGGCCGCGCGCTGTTCCTGCGTGAGCGACGGGTCGGCCATTACGGCGACGCGGTCGATGGCGGCGGCGTCCATTGCGTCGTCATCGCCGTACCAGGCTTGGGCGACGTCTGCGCCCAGGTATTGGCGGCGCAGCGCGGAGCGGTCGCTCAACTGCTGGCGGAGCGTGGCGATTAACTCCGGGCGCTGCTGGACCTGTTCGAGGCTCGGCTTGTTGCGGCTGGTGGCGCCGCTTTGAGCCGCCGCCTTGCGATAGGCCAGGTAGCGCTGGAGCAGCGATTGCGCCTCCGCCAGCGCCGGCGTGATCAGCTTGGCGCGCAGATGCGCCTCCGCCATCGACACCCGCTGGGCTTCGGGCAGCGACGCGGGCACGTCGAGGAAGTAGTCCAACACCGCGCGATTGGCGGCTTCGACGATGAGGTGGCCGCGCGCATCCACCTGGAGCCCGTCCGGCGCCTGTGTGTCGGCCAGCTCGGGTGCCGGCGCGCCCGTCGTCGACGGTTCGCCGCCCGCACTGCCGATGAATGCCCCCTTGGCTGCCTGCGGCTGCGAAGCCACAGGCGTGTCAGGTGCGTCCGACGTGTGCCACCAGTAGACCCCGCCCGCGACCGATACCGCCACCAGTACGGCAACAACAAACGTCATAGGTTGTATCGATGGCGACAGGGGCTTCATCGTGGCAATCGGCGTTAGGCAATTCGAGGGTCAGAGGCCTGCAGTCTTCAGTCGATTGGCCTGCGTGCGGATCACCGCAACCGGGTCGGCCGCGCTCCAACCGATCAGACCGAGCAGCTGGTTGACCTCATCCAGGTGATTCCACGCGTAATCCGTCGACAAGACCTGGCCGAACTTCGCGCTGCACACGGAGACGAGCCCATCGTTCGTCCCCGAGCCACGCGCCTGCATGACGCCGCCGCTGAAGACCAGCACCGGATCAAACAGGTCGAGGAGGTTGGTGGCGGTGGAGCGGCCTGTCCAGGAATACAGCTTTTGCACGTTACCGTTGCGCTCGTCGGTGGCGCTGCCGGTGTTGCACCCGCTGGCCAGGCCCGCACTCGGGAATGCCTTGTTGAAATCGGCCGCGCCCGACGTCGACAGGATATGCAGCGCCGCAAAGCCGTTCTGCGGATTGCTGTTGCCGTTGAACCAGCCGAGCACCGAGCCGAATACGTCGGCACCGAGGTTCACGAGCGCCTGGAACGGGGCCGGTGTCGATTCCACAAAGTCCGCAAACTCCGACCCTTTGTGGGGCGTGCCAATGGTGGTGACGGAGGCCACGAGGTTCGGCACCACTGCCGCCGCATAGCGCGAGGTCAGGCCGCCCTGGCTGTGACCAATGAGGTTGACCTTGGCGGCGCCCGTGGCGGCAAGCACGCTGCGGATCTGACTGACGAGCTGTTCTCCGCGCACGGTTTCATCGTTGAAGGCGGACACATCGGCCACGTAGACGTTAGCCCCATTGGCGCGCAGGTCTTCGGGGATCTGGTACCAGTAATCGACCACGCCGAGAAACTTGCTGGTGCCCGACAGGCCATGCACCAACACGATCGGATACTTCGTCGCGGCATAGGTGCTGGCGGCCTGCGCCGGCGCGACGGCACCCAAGCTGAGGGCGGATGCGGCCAAGACGGCGGCTGCAGCGTGCGTGCGCAGGAAGCTGCGCGCTGATCCATACACAGCATGGAGCAGGGAAGTCTGTGACATTCGGTTGTCTCCTGGACATTGGATGGGTGGTCGACCTCTTTGGGCCGATCGCCCTCCGTTATCCGAAGCGCCGTGTCCGACGTCAACTGAAGTGGAGGTCTGGCTCTAATGCTGCGCCGCCGCGTGCGCAAATAAAAACCGGAGGGCGGGCCTCCGGCTTCGTAGGGTGCGATGCAGCAACGTCGCTTTCTTACTCTTCTTGAAACGCTTCCTCGCGCTTTCTGTTGATGACGGGCAGCGCCACCAGCAAAACCAGGATGCCCGCTGCAATCAGCAGCCCCATCGACAGCGGCCGCGTAACGAAAGTGGAGAAATCCCCGCGCGAGAGCAGCAGCGCGCGGCGGAAGTTCTCTTCCATCATCGGCCCAAGCACGAAGCCGAGCAGCATGGGCGCCGGTTCGCAGCGCAGCTTGACGAACATGTAGCCGATCAAGCCGAAGAGCGCGGTCTGGAAGATATCGAACGTCGTGTTCGACACCGAATACACGCCGATGCAGCAGAACACCAGGATGGCCGGATACAGAAAGCGATACGGCACTTTCAACAGGCGCACCCACACGCCGATCATTGGCAGGTTCAACACGATCAGCATCAGGTTGCCGATCCACATCGAGGCGATGAGGCCCCAGAACAGCGCCGGGTTGCTCGTCATCACCTGCGGGCCGGGCTGGATGTTGTGGATGGTCATCGCGCCGACCATCAGCGCCATCACGGCGTTGGGCGGAATGCCGAGCGTGAGCAGCGGAATGAACGACGTCTGCGCTGCGGCGTTGTTGGCCGATTCGGGGCCGGCCACGCCCTCGATGGCGCCCTTGCCGAATTCGCTCGAATACTTCGAGGTCTTCTTCTCCAGCGAGTACGACGCGAACGATGCCAGCGTCGCGCCGCCGCCCGGCAGGATGCCCAGGAGCGAGCCCAGCGCCGTGCCGCGCAGTACGGCCGGGATCATGCGCTTGAAATCTTCGCGGCTGGGCCAGAGGTTACGCACGTGCTCGACAAAGGTTTCACGATGCTCCTTCTGTTCGAGGTTGGCGATGATCTCGGCAAAGCCAAACACGCCCATCGCCACCGACACGAAGTTCAGCCCGTCGGCCAGTTCCGGCACGTCGAACGAATAACGCGCGGTGCCCGAGTTAACATCGGTGCCGACCAGGCCCAGCAGCAGGCCCAGGACGATCATCGCAATCGCCTTGATGAGCGAGCCCGACGCCAGCACCACCGCGCCGATCAGCCCCAGCACCATCAGCGAGAAATACTCCGCCGGCCCGAAGTTGAACGCGAATTCCGACAGCGGCGTGGCAAATGCCGCCAGGACCAGCGTGGCCACGCAGCCTGCGAAGAACGAGCCCAAGCCCGCGGTGGCGAGCGCCACGCCCGCGCGCCCGCGCCGCGCCATCTGGTAGCCATCGATGGTGGTCACCACCGAAGATGATTCGCCCGGCAGATTGACGAGGATGGCCGTGGTGGAACCGCCGTACTGCGCACCGTAGTAGATGCCGGCCAGCATGATCAGCGCGGCCACCGGCGGCAGCGCGTACGTGGCCGGCAGCAGCATCGCAATCGTGGCGATGGGGCCCAGGCCCGGCAGCACGCCGATCAGCGTACCGAGCACGCAGCCGATGAACGCGTAGATCAGGTTCTGGATGGAAAGCGCGGTCGAAAAGCCGAGCGCGAGGTTGGCAAAGAGGTCCATGGTGTCGTGTGCCTCGCGCTCAATTGCCGATGAAGGCGGGCCACACCGGGAACTGCAGCTTGAGCCCATAGACAAACGCCGCGAGGCTCATCACCACCATCACGATGGCGGTACCGGCCGCACCCTTGAGCGTGAACTCGTGGCTGGCCATGCTGGAGACCAGCACGAGCACCACAAGCGAGAGCACCAGCCCAAGCGGTTGCAGCAGCAGCCCGAACAGCACCACGGAGCCGAGAACCCACAGCAGCGTTTTGACGTCCCAACGCGGAATGCGGTCGACCACGCCCTTGCTCGACAGCGATTGCACGACCACCACCACGCCCAGCAGCACAAGCACCACGCCCAGCCAGAACGGGAAGTAGCCCGGGCCCATGCTGCTGGCGGTGCCCATGCGGTAGCTGCGCGCCAGAATGGCAAACGCCGCACCGGCGACGATGAACATGACGCCGGATGCAAAGTCCTGGTGACTGCGGATCACCGGACGACCTCGTGGATCGTTCTGCAAGTCTGGTCTCCTCGGGATGGCGTGCCGCGCGGGTTAGGCGGGCCGCCTTATGCCTGGTAAGGCGACCAAGTTTGCACGCTAAGCAGACCGGCTTTCAAGCAGCTTGCGGAGGGGAGGGCATGCCGCTTCATGAGCCGGCGCGGCGCCCCGGGCAAACGGTTCAGGGTTTGTCCCTAGCGTTGCCCTGAGCAACATTGGGGCCGCACCACGCGGGTTGCGCGTCCCCCGGTGCAATTACATGCCGATACCGCGCGCCATCAGCACGGCCGCCAGCGGAATGAAGATGATCAGGTGCGACTCGACCATGACCCAGCGGCGCGTCTTGGCAATCTCCGACGGCGTGGGCACGAAGTCGGGCAGCGTCTTGCCCTGCTTCTTCCAGCGCAGGATGTTGATGGTCGGAACAATCGACATCAGCCCCACGAGAATGAACAGGCCCACCTTGACGTGGAATACCGGGTTGTGGACATAGAACGCGTAGCCCTTGGCGCCGTAGAACACGCGCAGCAACCCCGTGATCAGCACCGCGAGTGCAGCAAAGCCGAACACGGCGTCATAACGTGCCAGGCGCTTGCGGATCTCGGGCGTCATGTCCGGGCGCAGCACCACGGCCTCGGCGGTGAGAAAAACGATCAGCGTGAAGATCGAGATGTAATGCAGGTAAGCCAGCAACGCATCAAGCCACATGTTGACCTCATCAGGGTGGGGAAGGGTTGGCGTGGATTGCAGGGCTCAGATCACGCCGCGCGCGCGCAGCGTTTCGATCTGCTCCCTGTTCAGGTTCAGCACGTCGCGCAGCACAGCCTCGGTGTGTTCGCCCAGCAGCGGCGGGTGGCTCGCGGCCTTGGGCGGCGTGGCGCTCATCTTGACGGGGCTGCCGACAAGCTTGACGGTGCCGGCGCTGGGGTGAGGCAGGTCGACGCGCAGGCCGCGCGCCTGCACCTGCTCGTTGTTGAACACCTCGTCGAGCGAATTGATCGGGCCGCACGGCACACCGGCGGCTTCGAGCTTGTCGATCCATTCGCCTTTGCTCAAGCGCTTGACCATCTCGGCCAGGATCGGCACCAGCACGTCCCGGTTGGCCACGCGCTGCGGGTTGGTGGCAAAGCGCGGGTCGTCGGCCAGCTCGGGCATGCCGCCCGCATCCACAAAGCGCCGGAACTGCCCGTCGTTGCCGACTGCCACGATGATCCAGCCGTTGGCCGCCTGGAACGTCTGATACGGCACGATGTTCGGATGCGCATTGCCCCAGCGCTTGGGCGCCTGGCCGCTGGCGAGGTAGTTGGTGTTCATGTTGGCCAGCATGGCGACCTGCACGTCGAGCAACGCCATGTCGATGTACTGGCCTTCGCCCGTGCGGTCCCGGTGCGCGAGCGCGGCGAGCACGGCCACGGTGGCGTACATGCCGGTCATCAAATCCGAGATGGCCACGCCGGCCTTTTGCGGGCCGCCGCCGGGCAGGTCGTCGCGCTCGCCGGTCAGGCTCATGAAGCCGCCCATGCCTTGCACGATGAAGTCATAGCCGGCGCGGGCGGCGTAAGGACCGGTCTGGCCGAAGCCCGTGATGGAGCAGTAGACGACGTCTGGCTTCACGGCCTTGATCGATGCGTAGTCGAGCCCGTATTTCGCGAGCTGGCCGACCTTGTAGTTCTCGAGCACCACATCGGCGTGCGCGGCGAGCTGGCGGACGATGTCCTGGCCCTCGGGCGTGCTGATGTCGACCGTGATCGAGCGCTTGTTGCGGTTGGCGGCCAGGTAGTAGGCGGCCTCGGCGGTGTCCTGGCCGGCTTCGTCCTTGAGCCACGGCGGGCCCCAGGTGCGCGTGTCGTCGCCGGCGCCCGGACGCTCCACCTTGATGACGTCGGCGCCGAAATCGGCGAGGTTCTGTGCGCACCAGGGGCCGGCAAGTACGCGGGTCAGGTCGAGAACACGGAGATGGCTCAGAGCGCCCATGGATTGACGAATCGACACGATTGGAACGGGTGCACTCTACACCACGCTCCGGGGTACCCCCAGCCCCATGCGACGAATGGGCGCTAACACATTAGCAACCCCGTATAATCAATGGTTTGCACTGATCCAAGATGCGCCGGGCGGTTGCCCCAGGCGCCATGCTGACTCCGGCACCCCGCGACATGAAAGCCTCCGATATCCGCCAAAAATTCCTGACGTTCTTTGAGGGCAAGGGCCACACCGTGGTGCGCTCTTCGCCGCTGGTGCCGGGCAACGACCCGACGCTGCTGTTCACCAACTCCGGCATGGTGCAGTTCAAGGACGTCTTCCTCGGTACCGACAAGCGCCCGTACGTGCGTGCGGCCTCCGTGCAGCGCTGCCTGCGCGCCGGCGGCAAGCACAACGACCTGGAAAACGTCGGCTATACGGCGCGCCACCACACGTTCTTCGAAATGCTTGGCAACTGGTCGTTCGGCGACTACTTCAAGCGCGACGCACTCGTGTGGGCGTGGGAGCTGCTGACGCAGGAATACAAGCTGCCGGCCGAGAAGCTGTGGGCCACGGTCTACCAGACCGACGACGAGGCTTACGACATCTGGACCAAGGTCATCGGCTTGCCGCCCGAGCGCGTCGTGCGCATTGGCGACAACAAGGGCGCGCCATACGCCTCCGACAACTTCTGGCAGATGGCCGAAACCGGCCCGTGCGGCCCGTGCTCGGAAATCTTCTACGACCATGGCCCCGACGTCTGGGGCGGCCCCCCGGGAAGCCCGGAAGCCGACGGCGACCGCTACATCGAAATCTGGAACAACGTGTTCATGCAGTTCGATCGCCAGCTCGATCCGGCGACCGGCGAATACACGCTGACCCCGCTGCCCGCACCGTGCGTCGACACCGGCATGGGCATGGAACGCCTGGCTGCCATCCTGCAGCACGTGCACAGCAACTACGAGATCGACCTGTTCCAGGCGCTCATCGCTGCCGCCGCGCGCGAGACGAACACCAAGGATCTGGCCAACAACTCGCTGCGCGTGATTGCCGACCACATCCGCGCATGCTCGTTCCTGATCGTCGACGGCGTGATCCCGGGCAATGAGGGCCGTGGCTATGTGCTGCGCCGGATCATCCGCCGCGCCATCCGCCACGGTTACAAGCTCGGCTGCCGCGCAGCGTTCTTCCACAAGCTCGTGGACGACCTCGTCGCGCAGATGGGCGAGGCCTATCCGGAGTTGCGCGAGGCGCGCGACCGTGTGGTCGAAGTGCTGCGTACGGAAGAGGCGCGCTTCTTCGAGACCATCGAGCACGGCATGTCGATCCTCGACGCCGCGCTGGGCGAGCTGAAGACCTCGGGTGCCAAGATGCTCGACGGCGAACTGGCCTTCAAGCTGCACGACACCTACGGTTTCCCGCTGGACCTGACGCAAGACGTCTGCCGCGAGAACGACGTGATCGTCGACGAAGCGGCCTTTGACGCCGCCATGAACCGCCAGCGCGAGCAGGCACGCGCGGCCGGCAAGTTCAAGATGGCCGCCGGCACGCTCGACTACACCGGGGACAAGACAACGTTCCACGGCTACGAGCAGCTCGTGCGCGAAACCGCGCGGGTGACGGCGCTGTTTGTGGATGGCGCATCGGTGCAGGAAATGCACCCGGGCCAGACCGGCGTGGTGGTGCTGGACCACACCCCGTTCTATGCGGAATCGGGCGGCCAGGTTGGCGACCAGGGCACGCTCAAGGCTGCGACCGTCTGGTTTGATGTGGTCGACACGCTCAAGGTGCAGCCGGACGTGTTCGGCCACCACGGCGAGCTGCGCACCGGCGTGCTGAAGGTTGGCGATGCCGTGGCGGCGGAGGTGGACGCAGTGCGCCGCGCGCGCACCATGCGCAACCACTCGGCCACCCACCTGATGCACAAGGCCCTGCGCGAAGTGCTGGGCAGCCACGTGCAGCAGAAGGGCTCGCTGGTGGATGCAGAAAAAACCCGCTTCGACTTCTCGCACAACGCACCGATGACGCCGCTGCAGATTCGCGAAGTGGAAGCGCGTGTCAACGCAGAAATTTTTGCCAACGCCGCGACGAACGCCCAGCTCATGGGCTTTGACGACGCAGTCAAGAATGGCGCAATGGCCCTCTTCGGCGAGAAGTACGGCGACGAAGTGCGCGTGCTGTCGATCGGTTCGTCGAAGGAACTGTGTGGCGGCACGCACGTGGCGCGCACGGGCGACATCGGCCTGTTCAAGATCGTGAGCGAGTCGGGCGTGGCGGCGGGGATTCGCCGTGTGGAAGCCATCACTGGCGACAACGTGCTGCATTACCTGCAGACGCTCGATACACGCATCAACGAAGCGGCTGCCGCGCTGCGTGCGCAGCCGTCGGAACTGACGTCGCGCATCGTGCAGGTGCAGGACCAGGTCAAGACGCTCGAGAAGGAACTGGAGCGCCTGAAGTCGAAGCTGGCCGCCAGCCAGGGCGACGAACTTGTGAGCCAGGCCGTGGACGTTGCCGGCATCAAGGTGCTGGCTGCCAAGCTGGACGGCGCCGATGCCAAGACGCTGCGCGAGACCATGGACAAGCTCAAGGACAAACTGCAGACCGCAGCCATCGTGCTGGGCAGCGTGAGCGACGGCAAGGTTGCGCTGATTGCGGGCGTGACGGCTGACGCCACGGCCAAGGTCAAGGCGGGCGAGCTGGTCAACTTTGTCGCCCAGCAAGTCGGCGGCAAGGGCGGCGGCCGCCCGGACATGGCCCAGGCCGGCGGCACGGAGCCGGACAACCTGCCGCAGGCGCTGGCCGGCGTGGCAGCGTGGGTGCAGCAGAAGGTTTGATGTAACGCGTTCGACAAGAATGCGCTAGACGGCGCGCGCTCCCGGCAACGGGGCGCGCGCCGTTTTGTTTGGAGGCGATCAGGGCGGTGGCGTGGTGTCCAGCAGGAAGACGCGCAGGCGCTCATTTCGGTCGCCATGGCGGCGCCCGACCAGAACTGGGTCCACTCGGAGAACCTGAGCGGCGCCTCACAAACCTGAGCAACGGATTTCCGTGGGGCAGGCCGCGCGACTTTCGGGGCACAGCGCGCCCTCCGTTGGGGCTTGTCTGCGCCATGAGAACAAGCGGGGAATGTCGCCCGGCTGGAGACAGGCCCAGCCATGG
Organism: Ralstonia pickettii; assembly: GCF_001699815.1. GTDB lineage: Bacteria > Pseudomonadota > Gammaproteobacteria > Burkholderiales > Burkholderiaceae > Ralstonia > Ralstonia thomasii. The sequence goes on from NZ_MCGB01000025.1 coordinate 16,603, forward strand.
CCTATACCGGAACACGTTGCCGATTGCGTAGAGATTGTGTGCCCCCTGGCAGGCAATTTGCATCGGTGGCGCGCGCTGTTCCCCACAGCGCGGGTTGATCCCATCCCTATCCCCAAAATCCGAGGAGAACCATGAGCGTCCTATCTGACAAGGTTGACGCCCCGCCACCGCAGCCGCCGCACCGGCTGCTCGGGCGCAAAGGCAAACGATTGGCCCATGCCGTCGCGGTTGGCGCATTGCTGGCGGCGGGCGTTGGCGCGTCGACGCAGCCGGGTGCGCAACTCGCACCGGAGTCGCACGCGCGCAAGGTCAAGGTGCTCATCATCAGCATGTTCGCGCCCGAGGCGCAGCCGTGGATCGACAAGCTTGGCCTCACGCAAGACGTGCCGGTGCCGGGCCTGTCCATCGACTATCCGAACGTGCATTGCAACGCCAGCGACGTCTGCCAGCTCACCACGGGCATGGGCAAGGCGAATGCCGCGTCGTCGGTCTCGGCGCTGATCTACAGCGGCAAGTTCGATCTGCAGCGCACGTACTTCCTTGTGGCTGGCATTGCGGGGATCGATCCTTCGCAGGGCACGCTCGGCAGCGCTGCGTGGGCGCGCTTCCTCGTCGACAGCGACATTGCGTGGGAGATCGATGCGCGCGAGGTGCCCGCCAACTGGCCCGGCGGCTTCATCGGCATCAACACGCAGGGCCCCGGACAGAAGCCGCCGCTGGATTACAAGACCGAAGTCTTTCGCGTGAACGAGGCGCTGCTGCAGAAGGCGCTGGCGCTCTCCAAGGGCGCGGTGTTGGACGACAACGCCACCGCGCGCGCCTATCGCGCCAACTACCCGAGTGCACCGGCCAACCAGCCGCCTTCCGTCGTGCAATGCGACACCGCTGCCGGCAACACATACTGGCACGGCGCCAAGCTGGGCGAGCGCGAAGCAGCCTGGGTCAAGCTGCTGACGGACGGGCAGGGCACGTACTGCACCACGCAGCAGGAAGACAACGCCACGTTCGAGGCGCTCACGCGCGGCTCCAAGGCAGGCCTGCTCGACCTGCAGCGTGTGGCCGTGCTGCGCACCGCGTCCAACTTCGATAGGCCGTATCCGGGGCAGACGCCGTACGACTCGCTGGTCAACAGCAACTCGGGCGGGTTCGTGCCGTCGCTCAACAACCTGTATCTGGCGGGCGGCCCGCTGGTCAACGAGATCGTCACGCGCTGGAGCGTGTGGAAACACGGAGTGCCCTCGCCATGATCGATTCCCGACTCAAGATGCCCATGCCGCGTTTGCGTGCGATCGCGAAGCTCTGCGCCGTCGGTGCCGCAGCGCTGACCTTGAACAGCTGCGCGTATGACGGAGTGAAAGTCATCGTCATCAACATGTTCCAGGGCGAAGCCCAACCCTTTATCGACCGTTACGATCTGAAGGAGAAGGTCTATATCTCCGGCCTGTCGCCCGATGCGCCGAACATGCTGTGCAACTACGACGGCATCTGCCAGGTCACCACGGGCATGGGGTATGCGAATGCGGCGTCGACGATTTCTGCGTTGCTCTATCGCAGCAAGCTGGACCTCTCGCACACCTACTTTGTGATTGCCGGCATTGCGGGCATCGATCCGGGGCAGGGGACGGTGGGCTCGGCGGCGTGGGCGCGGTATGCGGTCGATTACGGTCTCTCGCACGAGATCGATGCGCGCGAGATGCCGGCCGGCTGGCCGTACGGCTACTTCGGCATCGGCACCAAGGGCCCCGGCCAGAAGCCGCCGATGGACTACCGCACCGAGGTGTTCCAGCTCAACGAGACGCTGCTGCAGAAGGCGTACACGCTGTCGAAATCGGCGACGCTGGAAGACAGCCCAGAGGCCATCGCCTTCCGCAAAAACTATGCGTATGCGCCGGCCAACCAGCCACCCGCCGTCATCCAATGCGACGTGGCCTCCGCCGATACCTGGTGGGCCGGCCGCAACTTGGGCCAGCGCGCGCGTGATTGGGTGAAGACGATGACCGACAACAAGGGCACCTACTGCACGACGGCGCAAGAAGACAACGCCACGCTGGAAGTCCTGACGCGCGGCGCCCGTGCCGGCAAGGTCGACTTCAGCCGCGTGGCCCTGCTGCGTGCCGGGTCCGACTTCGACCGGCCGTACGACGGCCAGAGCGCCTCCGACGGGCTCATCAACTTTGCGCAGCAGGGTGGTTTCGTGCCGGCCACGCACAATCTCGTCAATGCGGCCAAGCCGTTGTTGGACGACATCGTGCAACACTGGCCCCAGTGGAAACAGGGGGTGCCGGCGAATTAACACTTGCTGACATCACATTTCAATCTATATAATACGAATCATTCTCATTTGATGGAAGGCTAGGGCGAATGCTCAACCGCTGACCATCGCTCCAGCCGGGCGAGCCAGCGGGTTTCCACCTGCCAGCCAACGGATCGACGCGCCGCGTGATGTTTTGCGGCGCGTTTTCTCTTCTCTCAGCGCATTTCCGCGCGTCCGGTTTCGCCAATCCTGATCGACCCTTTGCCCGCGATGAACCGTCATCTCGCGGCTCGCGCCTTCTCGTGCGCGCTGGCCGCCATTCCTCTTGCCGTTTCCACATTGGCGCATGCCGAAGCCGGCCAGCCGGCCACAGGTGGTGCCACGGTCGACCTGAACGAGACGACCGTCACGGCAGGCAGCCAGCGGGGCTTTGCAGCCAGCACGGCGCAGGTCGGAGCGTTCCGCGGCATGGTGTTGCGCGACATTCCTGCCACCGTGAACGTGGTCACGCGCGAGGCGCTTGATGCGCAGCAGGACACGTCGCTGTACGACGCGCTGCGCAATACGGCGGGCGTGACGCGCCAGCAGCTTTCAGGCGAAACGTTCGACAACCTCGCCATCCGCGGCGTGACGCTGGAGAACCGCACCAATTTCCGCTTCAACGGCTCGATGCCGATGGCTGCACTCACGGCGATCCCGCTGGAAGACAAGGAACGCGTGGAGGTGCTGAAAGGCGTGTCAGCGCTGTATTACGGCTACACGACGCCGGGCGGCGTGGTGAATTTCGTGACCAAGCGGGCGGGCAATACGCCGGTGACCACGCTCGGCATGCAGTTCGACAGCAACGGCACCGCTGTGGGCACGCTCGACGTCGGGCGCCGCTTCGGTGAAGACAATCAGTACGGCATTCGCTTCAACGCCGCGGGTGGCTCGTTGCAGTCGCCTACCAGCGGCATTGACGGCACGCGCCAGCTCGCCGCCGTGGCCTTCGACTGGAAGGTCAACAGCCGCCTGAGCCTGAAAGCCGACGTGGAATATTCGCGCAAGGTCATCACCGAACAGTCGGTGGTGACGCTGCCCGCCGCCAAAAACGGGATCATTACCTTGCCGGCCATGCCCGACCCGAGCAAACGCATTTCGCCGGGCTGGGCCGACTTTGATGGCAACAACACCAACGCGCTGCTGCGTGCCGATTACGCGCTCGCCGATGCGTGGCTGCTGACGGTGGAAGGCGGCATGTCGGAGACGGCACGCACGCGGGCGTTCTCCGAATTCAAGCTGACCAACGCGCTGACGGGCGCCGGCACGCTGTCCGGCCAGCGCCAGAACGGTCGCTGGAATACCAGCCACCTGCGGGCCGACGTTTCCGGTACCGAGAAGACGGGTTGGATCACGCATGACCTGACCTTCGGCGTTGCGCGTTCCGACATGCGCCAGGCGGCGGTGTACTCCGACCGCTTTTCCGGCACGCAGAATCTGTACAACCCGGTCGACCTTGGCTGGCTGCCGACCACCGGCACCGGCTTTACCGCCGAGCAGCGCGCGGTTGATACGGGCGTCTACGCGCTGGATCGCATGACGCTGTCGGAGCACTGGCAAGTCATCTTGGGCCTGCGCTACACGCGCTATACCAGCGAGCAGGCGCCCAACCGCTACGAGGCCAGCAAGACCACGCCGCTGGGGGCCGTCATCTACAAGTTCACGCCGGCGCTGTCGGCGTATGCGTCGTACGCGCAGGGCTTGGAAGCCGGCGCGCGGCCTCCGAACACGGCCGCCAACGCCAACGTGGCCATGCCGCCTGCGCTGTCCGAGCAGAAGGAAGTGGGCGTGCGCTACGAAACGCCGGCCGGCACGCAACTCGCCGCTGCCGTGTACGACATCGACCGCGCTGCGAGTTACACCAACGACGCGAACATCTTCGTGCAGGACGGCCGCGAGCGGATTCGGGGTATCGAGCTGACCGCGCAGGGCCGCGTCACCCAGGATTTGTCGCTGCTGGCCTCGGCCGGCTGGACGGACGCGAAGTTCCGCGGCGTCGGCAACGGCCTCGACGGAAAAACGCCGGAAAACACGCCGCGCAGCACTGCCAGCGTCTTTGCCGAATACACGTTGCCGATGCTGCGTGCTGTCTCGTTCAACGCGGGCGCCTACTACCTTGGCCCACGACCTGTGAACGACGCCAACCAGGCAGAGCTTGGCGGCACGACGCTTTTCAGTGCAGGCGTGCGCTATGTGACGCGGATTTCGGGCAAGCGCGCGACGCTGCAATTCAATGTCGACAACCTGACCGACAAGCGCTACTGGGCGGGCGCCGGCAACAACCGTCTGTCGATGGGGGCGCCGCGGCTGTTCAAGCTCGGCATGAAGATCGATCTGTGATGCGGGTCAGCCGCCGGCGGCTTTCTTTACCGCGCCCAGCACTTCCATCGGCAGCGGGAAGACAATCGTCGAGCTTCTGTCGCCCGCAATCTGCGTGAGCGTCTGGAGATAGCGCAACTGGATCGCCTCGGGCTGCTGGGCCAGCATGCGTGCAGCTTCGAGCAGCTTTTCCGATGCCTGCAGTTCGCCTTCTGCGTGGATGACCTTGGCGCGGCGTTCGCGCTCGGCCTCGGCCTGGCGGGCGATGGCGCGGATCATCGATTCGTTCAGGTCGACGTGTTTGATCTCCACGTTCGCGATCTTGATGCCCCACGGGTCGGTCTGGATGTCGAGCACCTTCTGGATGTCGAGGTTGAGCTTTTCGCGCTCGGCCAGCATCTCGTCCAGCTCGTGTTTGCCCAGGATGGCCCGCAGCGTCGTCTGGGCGAGCTGGCTGGTCGCTTCCAGATAGTTGGCCACCTGGATGATGGCGCGCTCCGGATCGACCACCCGGAAGTACACCACCGCATTGACCTTGACCGACACGTTGTCGTGCGAGATCACATCCTGCGGCGGCACGTCCATCACCACCGTGCGCAGATCCACGCGCACCATTTGCTGGATCGCCGGCACGATCAGCACCAGCCCCGGCCCCTTCACGCGCCAGAAGCGGCCCAGCAGAAACACCACGCCGCGCTCGTATTCGCGCAGCACCCGGAACGACGAGATGACCAGCAGCACGGCCAGGAAGATCAGGCCGCCTGCGCTGAAGAAGCCGTAAAGCATTTTTCTTCTCCTTATGAAGACGCGGCGAGGGGGGCAACGGGTTCCACCATCAGTGTCAGCCCACGCCGGGCGATCACACGCACCTGATCGCCACGCGCGATGCCACCATCGCAGCGCACGCGCCAGCGCTCGCCATGGATGCGCGCCCAGCCGTCGCTGTCGGCATCGGCGTCCGGTGTATCGACGTCCACTACTTCGCCTGTCATGCCGATGAGCGTATCGCCGCCGGTCACGATCGGCCGCCGTCGCGCACGCACCGCCAGGCTGGAGAGCGCTAGAACAACGGTCAGGCTTACGAAGGCCAGTCCGATGATGAGCGGAAGCGGCACGCCAAAGCCCGGCGTTTGCGTATCGATCAGCATCACCGCACCCAGCACGAACGCAACGATGCCGCCCACGCCGAGCGCGCCGAACGTCGGCAGGAATGCTTCAGCCACCATACAGCCGAGGCCAAGTGCAATGAGGGCGAGCCCCGCGTAGTTGATCGGGAGCATCTGCAGCCCGTAGAGCGCCACCACGATGCACACGGCGCCGAGGATGCCGGGCACGACCATGCCAGGGGTCGAGAATTCGAAGATCAGTGCATACACGCCCACCGTCAGCAGTAGCAGCGCCAGGCTTGGGTCGGTAATGACGCCGAGGAAGTGATTGCGCCAGTCGGGCTCCAGCGTGACGATGGTTGCCTCGGCTGTACGCAGCGTGACGTCGCCGGCGGACGTGCGCACCGCGCGGCCGTCGACTTGCTTGAGCAGATCAGGAAGGCTTGCGGCAACAAGGTCGACCACGTGCTGGCTGGCGGCTTCGGTCGCGTCGAGGCTCACGGCCTCACGCACGGCGCGCTCGGCCCATTCCGCGTTGCGACCGCGCAGTTGCGCCAGCCCGCGGATGTACGCCGCCGCGTCGTGCATCTGCTTGCGGGCGAGGGTGTCTTCGTTGCTGGAAGAGGCGCTTGGCGCGCTGGCCGGCTTGGCGCCGTCGCCGGGGCTCGGGGCGTGGCCGCCCATGCCGATTGCCACGGGAGACGCCGCACCCAGGTTCGTGGCGGGCGCCATCGCCGCAACGTGGCAGGCGTAGAGAATGTAGGTGCCAGCGCTCGCTGCCCGCGCGCCGCCGGGCGCCACGTAACCTGCCACCGGCACGGGCGACGCAAGGATGGCCTGAATGATCTGGCGCATCGACGCATCGAGGCCGCCGGGCGTATCCATTTGCAGTACGACAAGCTGCGCACCTCGGTCGCGCGCCTGTTGCAGGCCGCGGATCACGTAGGCCGCGCTGGCTGGCCCGATGGCACCGTTGACCGGCAACACCACGACCGGCGCCGCTGCCACGGCAAGGCTGGTCCAGACTGCGGCGATGACCGCTGCCAACCATCCCGTCCAACGCCGCATCCGCAACGACGGTCGCATTCGCGCCTCCGTCCGTGATTGCCGCGCTTTTGCCCGATCAGACCGGCGGCACGGTCCCAGCATCCGCTTTCAGTTTAGGCGGCAATGGCTTCCCGCGCGGTTTTGCTTGCCGCTGCTTGGGGCTCGCTCAGCACCTGCACGAGCGCCTGCAGGGCGGGTCCGGCCATGTCGCGGTGCCAGGCAAGCAGCGTGTCGACACGGCCCGGCTTGCCTAGCGTGTGGATGCTGATTTCTGGCGCATTCGTATATAGCTCGAGCACCGAGCGAGGCACCAGCGCCACACCAATGCCGGCGGCCGCGCACGCGATGATGGCGTGGTACGAGCCAAGCTCCAGCACGCGGGACGGCACCACGCCGTCTGCGGCGAACCAGTCTTCGATCAATTGCCGATAGGCGCAGCCAGGTTCGAACGCGAGCATGCCGGCAGTCTGCACGTCCGCCGCGCGGCGGATCGGTGGATGGGCGCGGTGGGCAATCAGCACCAGCTCTTCGGCAAATGCCGGCAGCGTGGTCATGGCGGCGCGCGTGTTGTTCAGGCACGCCGTTTCGGCAACGAACGCGCAATCGACTTCAAAGTTCGATAGCGCCTGAAGAGAGTGGCGCGTGGTCATCGTCACCAGTTCGAGCTGTACGCGCGGCCAGCGTTGATGCAGCGTGGCCAGCAGGGCAGGAAGGCGGCTGGCCGCCGTGCTTTCCATCGAGGCGATGCGCAGGCGCCCGTGCGGCTCGCTCGGCTGCACGGCCTGGCGGGCCTCGGCGGCCAGACGGAGGATGTCGTCGGCGTAGGTCAGCAGGGTCTGTCCGGCGGGCGTCAGCACCATGCGCTTGCTTTCGCGCACGAACAGCTGCACGCCGAGTGACGCTTCGAGCTGGCGGATGCGTGTCGTCACATTCGACTGCACGCGATTCAACTGCTGGGCCGCCCGCGTGACGCCGCCTTCCCGCACGACCGTCCGGAAGATCTCTAGCGAGGACAGATCCATGATGTATCTCAAATGCTAATGGGTTCGTTCAATATAATTCATTTTTCAGGATGAGCGGCCTTGCGTACGATGAAGTGCCGATTTCCCCATCCGGGCCCTTCCATGGAGCACACGCTGTCGTCCACCCCAGCCTTGTCCGCCGCGCATTCCCAGCGGGCCGCCGCCTGGCGCGTAGCGGTTGCGGGCATGGTTGCGCTGTCCGTGGCGATGGGCATCGGCCGCTTCGCCTTCACGCCGATCTTGCCGATGATGCTTCACGACGGCAGCTTGACGCTGGCGCAGGGCAGTTGGCTGGCCACCGGCAATTACCTGGGCTATTTCGTGGGCGCGCTGGCCTGCATGGCGGTGCGCGGCGATGCAGCGCGCCTCATCCGCACCGGTCTGGTTGCGACGGTGCTGCTGACCGCCGGAATGGGCGTGTTGCAAGGGCAGCCTGCGTGGCTTCTGCTGCGCTTTGCGGCCGGTATGGCCAGCGCGCTGGTGTTCGTCTTTACGGCGGGCTGGTGCCTGCATCGGCTGACCGAACTGGGCCACGCGGCGCTCGGCGGCATCATTTTCTGCGGGCCCGGTCTCGGCATCGCCATTCCGGGCCTGGCGGCCAGCGGCATGGTTGCGCTGGGGTGGCACGCAACGTCGGCATGGATTGCGTTTGGCGTGCTGTCGGCGCTGCTTTCGGCGGCGGTGTGGTCGACCATTCGGCCCGAGGCGCCGGCGCATGCCGCTCCGGCGCCCGCCGCGTCCGGCAAGGCACCCGGCCTGGATGCGCCCACCAGCGCGCTCACGATTGCCTACGGTCTGGCCGGGTTCGGCTACATCATCACCGCCACGTTCCTGCCGGTGATCGCCCGCAAGGTGCTGCCTGCAGGTTCGCTCTGGCCCGATCTGTTCTGGCCGATGTTCGGTGCGGGCGTGGCCCTTGGCGCATTCCTTTCAACCCGGATCAGCCTGGCGCGCGACAACCGTTCGCTGCTGGCCACGGCCTACGGCATGCAAGCGGTTGCCGTGACCATCAGCATCGTCTGGCCGACAGTGGCGGGGCTTGCACTTTCGAGCACGCTGCTCGGCCTGCCATTCACGGCGATCACGCTGTTCGCCATGCGCGAGGCGCGCCGGCTCTGGCCGCATGCCGTGCCGCGTCTGATGGGGCTCATGACGGCCGCGTATGGCATCGGCCAGATCGCCGGGCCGCCGCTGGCGAACCGGCTGTTTGCGGCTACGGGCGGCTTCAATGCATCGCTGGCCGTGGCAGCCGTGTCGCTCATGGCCGGCGTGGTCATCTTTCTTGTGGTCAAGCGCGTGGCCCCGGCGCGTGCGTGATGCGCGGCATGTGAAGGCGCCCACCACGCGGTCGACGCGCCCGTTCTAGAATGCCTCCTCCATTGGAGGAGCCTCATGTCTTTTGCCTTGCGCCCCGATGCCGTTGTGCCCGGCGGCGAGATCAGCCAAGCCGAGCGCGCTGTGCGGGTCGACCTTGCCGCCGCGTACCGACTGGCCGCGCTCAACGGTTGGGACGATCTGGTCTACACCCATCTGTCTGCGTCCGTGCCGGGCGAGCCTGATCACTTCCTGATCAACGCTTTCGGCCTCGCGTTCGACGAGATCACCGCATCCAACCTGGTCAAGATCAATGGCCGCGGCCAGCTCGTCGGCGTCTGGCCCGATGCGGCCACGCATCCCTCCGTTAACGTGACCGGTTTCGCATTGCACGCAGCCGTGCACGCCGCCCGGCCCGACGCGCAGTGCGTGATCCATCTGCATAACACGGCGGGCATTGCCGTGTCTGCGCAGAAGCACGGGCTGTTGCCGCTGTCTCAGCATGCGCTGCGGTTTCACCGGCGCATCGCGTATCACGATTACGAAGGCCTTGCGTTCACGCCGGAAGAGGGCAGCCGCCTTACCGCATCGTTGGGCAACCGTTTCGCCATGTTGCTGCGCAATCACGGAACGCTGACCATCGGCCGTACCGTGGCCGAGGCGCACGTGCTGATGGCCACGCTCATCAAGGCATGCGAGATCCAGATTCACGCGCTTGCGGGCGGCGAGGTCGTCGCGCCGGCGCCGGAAGTGGCAGAGCGTTCGGCAGAGCAGCTCGAAGATGGCGGCGCCATCGAAGGCGTGATCGAGTGGCCGGCGCTGTTGCGCAAACTGGATAAAATCGACGCTTCGTATCGCGACTGACGCGACTGATACAACCGCCGCGACTATCAGAGCGACGCACCAAACAGGAGACACCATGCCGACTTTCCATATCGAGATGTTCGAGGGCCGCAGCGTTGAGCAGAAGCGCAAGCTCGTCGAAGAGGTGACGCGCGTCACCTGCGAATCGCTGGGCTGCGCCCCGGGCGCCGTCGACATCATCATCACTGACATCAAGCGCGAGAACTGGGCTACCGGCGGTGTGCTGTGGTCCGAGCAGAAGTAACCCATTCTTTTCCACACACATTTGCCGGCCCGCCATGCAGCCCAAGCAGCATTTCGCCTCAGACAACTACGCGGGCTTCTGCCCGGAGTCGCTGAAGTATTTCCTGGAGGCCAACGGCAGCGGCCATGAGCCGGCCTATGGCGATGATTTGTGGACGCAGCGCGTGTGCGACCGCATTCGCGACCTGTTCGAGACGGATTGCGAAGTCTTCTTTGTCTTCAACGGCACGGCCGCCAATTCGCTGGCGCTTTCGTCGCTATGCCAGTCGTATCACTCCGTGATCTGCCACGAGCTGGCGCACATCGAAACCGACGAATGCGGCGGCCCGGAGTTCTTCTCCAACGGCTCCAAGCTGCTGACCGCCAAGGGCGAGAACGGCAAGCTCACGCCGGATGCGGTCGAAGCGCTCGTCACGCGGCGCTCCGATATCCACTACCCGAAACCGAAAGTGGTTTCGCTGACGCAATCGACCGAAGTCGGCACCGTCTATACCGTGGACGAGGTCCGCGCGATTGCCGCGATTGCCAAGCGTCGCCAGTTGCGCGTGCATATGGACGGCGCGCGTTTTGCGAATGCGGTGGCGTCGCTCGGCGTGCATCCGTCGGAGATTACCTGGCGCGCCGGCGTGGATGTGCTGTGCTTTGGCGGCACGAAGAACGGTCTGCCGGTCGGCGAGGCCGTGGTCTTCTTCGATCGCCGCCTGGCGGAAGACTTTGCATATCGCGTCAAGCAGGCCGGGCAGTTGGCGTCGAAGATGCGTTTCATCTCGGCGCCGTGGCTGGGTCTGCTCGAGAACGATGTGTGGCTGCGCAACGCGCGTCACGGCAATGCGATGGCGCAACTGCTGCATGCGCGCATTGCCGATGTGCCGGGCGTGCGCATCATGTTCCCGACCGAATCGAACGCCGTGTTCGCCGAGCTTCCGGTGCCGGCCATCGAGGCGTTGCGCGCACGCGGCTGGCGCTTCTACACGTTCATTGGTGCGGGCGGCTGCCGCCTGATGTGCTCGTGGGACGTGCAACCGGAGACGGTGGAAGCCTTTGCCGCCGATATTCGCGCAGCCTGCGCGCAGGCCGTTTAATCCATCTGACTGCCATGAGCTTCGACTACCGTTTCTGTCCGCAATGCGCCACGCCGCTCGTCGAGCAGCACAATGCCGGTCGCCTGCGCATCGCGTGCCCGGGGCAGGACTGCGGCTTCGTGCATTGGAACAATCCGTTGCCCGTCCTGGCGGCGGTTGTCGAATATCGCGGGCAGATGTTCCTGGCGCGCAATGCACTGTGGCCGGAGGGCATGTTCGCGCTCGTCACGGGCTTTCTCGAACGCGACGAGACGCCCGAAGAGGGCATCGCCCGTGAGCTGAAGGAAGAGACGAACCTCGACGCTCAATCGATCTCGCTGATCGGCGTGTATGAGTTCATCCGCAAGAACGAACTGATCATCGCGTACCACGTGGTGGCCGATGGCGAGATCGCGCTGTCGGAAGAGTTGGTTGAATACCGCCTGAAGCCGTTCGAGAAAGTCCGCCCCTGGACGGCCGGCACTGGTTATGCCGTCGCCGATTTCCTGACCGCGCGCGGGCTGCCCGTCAGCTACATCGACATCCGTACCGGCGAACCGGCCGAGCCGCCGCCGCGCCAGTGGCAACCCACACGGCTCGTTACAATCCCGGAATGACTGATGCGAGCGGCACTGCGCCGCTTGCCCGTACCACTGAGGAAGACATGGAGTTTCAAAAGGAAATCGACGCGCGCGGCCTGAATTGCCCGCTGCCCATTCTGCGCACGAAGAAGGCGCTTGCCGACATGCAAAGCGGCGACGTGCTCAAGATTCTTGCCACCGACCCCGGCGCCACGCGGGACTTCCAGGCCTTCGCCAAGCAGACCGGCAACGAACTGCTGGAGCACAGCGAGCACGACAAGGTGTTCACGTTCTATATGCGCCGTCGCTGATCTGGCAGCGCGTTCAAAGAAAACGGGGCGATCCGGTTTGGCTGGATCGCCCCGTTTTCATTTGGCGGCAGGTCTTTTGATCGACTGCGTGCGGCTACTTGCGCGCTTCCATCGCCATGCGCAGCGCCAGGCTCGTCAGCACGGTGCCCATCAGGTAGCGCTGAACCGACAGCCAGCTCGGCTTGCGCGAGAGAAACGCGGCGATGCTGCCCGCCGTCGCGGCAATCATCGAATTGACGGTCACGCTCACGCAGATCTGCGTGAGCCCCAGGCAGACCGACTGCACCAGCACGCTGCCGTGCGCCGGCTCGATGAACTGCGGCAGCAGCGACAGATAGAGCACTGCGACCTTCGGATTGAGCAGGCTGGTCAGCAAGCCCATCGTGTAAAGCTTGCGCGGGCTGTCCACCGGTAGTTCACGCACCTGGAACGGTGCCCGGCCGCCCGGCCGCACCGCCTGCCAGGCGAGGTACAGCAGATAGATCGCACCGCCAAAGCGCAGCGCATCGTAGGCAAACGGCACGGCCATCAGCAAGGCGGTGATGCCGAATGCGGCGCACAGCATGTAGAAAACGAAGCCCGTGGCGATGCCCGCCAGCGACACCAGCCCGGCGTTGCGCCCCTGGCAGATCGAACGCGAGATTAGGTAGATCATGTTCGGGCCCGGCGTCAGCACCATGCCGAGCGCAACCAAGGCAAAGGTGAGCAGATTGGTGAGGGTAGGCATGGCGAAATCGCTGTCTGCGGAAAGGGCGAAGAGCTTGCAGGCTAGCACTGGCCGCGATTCGGCCAACAGGTACAGAAATCCATAAATTTTCGCGATTCTGTATCGGTCCCACGTAGACAACACGCCGACTGCAGCGTCGACGCTTGTTTCATTTTTTGGTGAGCGCGGGCTGCGAGGAAGGAACGGCTTACAGAATGCTGAACGATCGGTGACGGCACGCCATGCGTGCGTCATCGGCGTTGCTGAGGGTATGCCGAAATCCTTTTATTCCCCAACTCCCCCGTCCCCATGCGCCTGCATTTCCTTCTTGCCGCCGTGCTGTCCGTGGCGTTGCCTGCTCAAGCCGAGCTTCTCATCAGCGAGTACGTAGAAGGCAGCTCGAACAACAAGGCCATCGAAATCTACAACCCGGACGGCGCCGAAGCCGATCTGTCGGTCTACAAGATCGAGCAGTACAACAATGGCGCCAGCACGCCCACCGCGTCGTTTGCGCTCTCGGGCAAGCTGGCGCCAGGCGCCGTCCATGTGATGGCCCACAGCACACTGGCCAGCGTGCTCGGCAGCCGCGTCAACCAGACCGCGGCGTTCTCCTTCAACGGCGACGATGCGCTGAGACTGACGCGCTCCGGCGTTGTTGTCGACCGCATCGGCCAGGTTGGCTATCAACCGCCGTCCGGCTTCTGGGGTACAGCCAGCGCCGGCACCAAGGACCACACGCTGCGCCGCCAAGGCACGGTGAAGGCGGGCGACACGGACAGCACAGCTGCCTTCAATCCATCCCTTCAGTGGGATGCCTTCAATATCGACGACTTCTCCGACCTTGGCCTGTACAACGGGCAGGGCACCGTCACGCCACCACCCGCCGTTGCGATGTGCGGCGCGCCGGCAACGCACCTTGCCGATGTGCAGGGCGCCGGGGCCACTTCGCCGCTGGTCGGCCTGAACGTCGAGATCGAAGCCGTCGTGACCGCCGACTATAGTGGCGCCACCGGCTTTAACGGCTTCTTCGTGCAACAACCCGACGCGCAGCGCCGCCGGTTGTCTGGCGTGTCGGAAGGCCTGTTCGTCTATGCGCCCGGCGTCAGCGCCCGCGCTGGTGACCTCGTCCACCTGGTCGGCAAGGTGGACGAGAGGTACGGCCAGACGCAACTGACGCTGGCCACCGGCGGCATCGCAAGCTGTGCCAGCGGCAACCGCGTGACGCCGGTCGACGTGACATTGCCCGTGGCCGATGCCAAGGCGTTGTCGGCGTATGAAGGGATGCTCGTGCGCCTGCCGCAGACGCTGACGGTGAGCGAAACGTACGAGCTTGGGCGCTACGGCAGCGTCCTGCTCAGCAACGGACGCCTGCCACTGCCGACAAACGTGGCTCCGCCCGCGCATGGCGCAGCCGCGCAGGCCGCGGCCAATGCGCTGAACCGCATCGTGCTCGACGATGGCTCCAATCAGCAGAATCCCGCCAGCGTGCGCTATCCAGCGCCCGGCTTGTCGGCAACCAACCCCGTGCGTGCGGGCTATACGGTGAGCGGTGTACAAGGCGTGCTGGAAATGCGCTACAACGCCTGGCGCCTGCAGCCCGTGCCGGGCGCGGCTGCACCGGTTTTCAATGCCGCCGCGAACCCGCGTGCCGGTGCACCTGTGCGCCACGCGCAGGCGGATGTGCGCGTGGCTTCGTTCAACGTACTGAACTACTTCAACGGAGACGGCAAAGGCGCCGGCTTTGACGATCCGGCCAATCGAGGTGCCAAGACACAGGCCGAGTTCGAACGCCAGGAAGCCAAGATCGTCGCCGCCATCCGCGCCCTCAATGCCGACGTGGTCGGCCTGATGGAAATCGAGAACGACGGCTACGGCGACCTCAGCGCCATCCGCCGCCTGACAAGCCAGCTCGGGGCCGACTGGCGCTATGTCGATCCTGGCGTGCCGAAGCTCGGCGGTGACGCGATCACGGTAGCCATCGTCTACAACAGCCGCACCGTGGAGCCCGTGGGGGCGCCGGCCACGCTGGCGATCGACAACAGGAACCGCCAGCCGCTGGCGCGCAGCTTCCGGCGCATTGGCGACACGCAGAACTTCACCGTGGTCGTCAATCACCTGAAGTCCAAGGGCTGTTCTGGTGCGACCGGCAAGGACGCCGACCAGGGCGACGGCCAGAGCTGCTGGAACCCAACCCGCGTACGTGCTGCCGGCCTGATCGCCGACTGGCTGGCGACCTCACCGACCGGCGTGGCCGATGTGGGCCAGCTCCTCATTGGTGATCTCAACAGCTATGCCAAGGAAGACCCCGTCGTGCTGTTCGCCCAGAAGGGGTATGCCGACATGGTGGCGAAGTTCGTCGGCAAGGATGCGTACAGCTATGTCTACGGCGGCGAATCCGGCTACATCGATCACGCGCTCGCCACCCCTGGCTTGGCAGAGCGCGTGCGTGCCGTACATGAGTGGCATATCAATGCCGACGAGCCGATCGCGCTCGAATACGCGTTCGGCCACAAGAGCGCAGAGCAACAACAAACGTTCTACGCACCGGACGCGTACCGCTCGTCGGATCATGACCCGGTGCTGGTCGACCTCGCCCTCAATACGCAGACCGCAGGTGGCGGCACGAGCCCGGAAGGCGATGCGGCGGCGGGTGCGGCTACGGGCAGCACAGGGGTGGGGGGTGCCGGTGCGGTGGACCCGATTCTCGGGCTCGTACTGGCCGCCGCTGCGGTAGCCTTGGCGCGGCGTCGTGCGTGTCGGTCTTGAGCGTCTGCGCTCTTCCTCGGGCGACGCGCGGCAGCTCCATCGCCAGTCGAATCGCATCCATGCGTTCGTTGACCGTTCGACACAGCCTTAAGGTCGTTTCCGGCCATCCGGCTCGGGACTGAATTAAGCTTCTGAATTGGCGCGATCAGCAACATCGCGAACCCGACGCGCCGAGGCAATCGATTCCGATATGGGGACGGGGGGAGATGTGAGCAATGTAGCCGCGGCGGTCCGCGCGCTGATCTTAGGCTTCTGGCTCGGCTTGATGTCCGGCGGCAGCAATGCGGCCCCAACTTCGCTGTTCACCCCCGAAGAGGATGCTTGGATCGCCGCGCATCCGATCGTGCGCACCTGCGTGGATGCGCACTGGCGTCCGTTCGAGTTTGTCAAAGCCGGCAAGGTGGTCGGCATGGTTCCATCGTTCCTCGATGCGGTTGCCCATGTGAGTGGGCTGCGTTTCGACTATGTGGACGGTGCGTGCTGGAACGGCTCGCTGGCTGCACTGAAGCTCGGGCAGGTGGACATGCTCCCCGACTGGAGCAAGGACGAAGCCGTGGCACCCTACCGGGACGGTTACATCGCGAGCACGCCGTACTATGTCGGGACAATCGCAATCGTTACGGCGGAACAGGAAAACCTGTTCGCCAGTTTCTCGCAATTGTCCGGCAAGCGGCTTGCGATCAAGGGCGGCGGTGGTCTTGAACTGGCCATCCGCCGCAGCTCCGTCCCCGTGAAGTTGGTAACGTTTCAAAACGAGTCCGACGCGTTGCAGGCGGTTGTGGACGGCGATGCCGACGCCGCACTCGGAACAGACGCTTCGATCGTTCCGCAACTGCACCGGCAGTTCAAGGGCCAACTGTTCCTTTCGGGCAGCCTCTGGGACCGGCCCTATGCGTTGACGATGGTCACGCGCGGTGACAACCCCGTGCTCGCGTCGATTCTCGATAAATCGCTGACCGCCATTTCGGCGTCGGAGGCCGACGCTATCCGGCAGCGGTGGCAGGAAACGACCGACTACGGCGCGCCGTCGCTGGCGTCGATCCTGCATTACCGCTGGCGCCAGGTCGCTCTCGTTGCGATCATTGTTCTGGCGTTTGCGGTGTTGGCCTATGTGCTATGGCGTGCGCGTGTGGCCGCCGTTCGCAGTGAGCGTGAAAAGGCGATGTTCCTCGCATTCATCAGCCACGAAATCCGGACGCCGATGCACACGATTCTTGCGTCGCTGGAACTGTTGCAGCGCTCGCAATTGACCGGCCAGCAAGCCAGTCGTGCGGATGCCGCTGTCTCGGCGTCGGAAACGCTCTTGGCCCTGCTTGACGATGTCCTGGAATACTCCCGTCTCGAATCTCGCAGCGTGACACTCGTGCTTCAGCCTACGGCGATCGGGCCGTGGGCCGAGCAGGCTCTGGACATGGTCCGTTGGCGCTCCGATGAGAAAAAGCTGGCGTTGTCGCTCGATCTTGCCTGCGCGCCGGATTTCAGCGTGGACATCGATGCCATGCGCGTGCGGCAGATCGTTTTGAACCTGTTGGTGAACGCGATCAAATTCACCACGGTCGGCAAGGTTGTCCTCCGCGTCGACTATCTGCCCGGAAAGCGGCGCGGCAGCGGAACGCTCGTGCTCGAGGTCAGAGACACGGGCATGGGCATTCCGCCCGAGCGCCAGCGGAACATTTTCGAACCGTATGCACGCGTGGAAAGCCCGGGCAATCGCGGTGCCAGCGGAACAGGGCTGGGCTTGTCGATCTGCCACGAACTCGTGGAGTTGATGGGAGGCGTGATCACCGTCAGCAGCAGCCCCGAGGTCGGCACGGTGTTCACTGTCATGTTGCCGGCACGGGAGGCGCGCGCAGCGATGGCGTTGCCAAAGGCTGCGGCAGCAGCGGGGGCGTCTGCGCCCCACGCAATATCGCCTCCTCGGGCGGCAAAGGCGCCGTCGCCGGAATCGGAGGAGGGGCCGCTGGTCTTGGTGGTCGATGACCACGAGGCGGTGCAGCACGCGATCCAGCACCAGCTGGACGCACTGGCCTGTCGGTCTGCCATTGCCGGCACAGGCGAGGCCGCGCTCGAACAGTTTGCGTCAGCGTCGTTTGACATGGTGCTGCTCGATTGCAACCTGCCAGGCATCGACGGATATACCGTCGCGCAACGCATGCGCGAAATCGAGCGCCAGCGCGCAGGCGAGCGTACACCGATTGTCGCCATCTCCGCCGCGACAGACGACGCGCACCGTATTCGGTGCTTCGACAGCGGCATGGACGGTGTTCTGGGCAAGCCATTGCGCCTTGCCGCATTGCGGGAGCTGATCGAACTGTGGTGCGCCCACGGCGATTCCGCCCGCAACGCGGAGCCTATGGAGCACGACCTGGCGCCGTCGTCGGACGTGCTCGCGATTTATCGACAGACCATGAAGACCGATCTTGAGATGCTTAGCCAGGGCATCGCACGTCGGGATATCGAGCAGGCACGTCGAGCCGCTCATCGAATTTCCGGCGCTGCGGCCGTTGTGGAAGATTTGCCGACGCGCAACTTGGCCAGAGAACTGGAACGACGTCTTTCGGACTCGTTCAGCGACATCAATGCGGAGATCCAGGCGCTCCTCGTTGCACTCCAATCCTTGCACGGAGCAGAGGCCCCCGACGCCTGATTCATTCGCTCAGGGCCCCGTGTCGGCCTGATCGCGCTCCGCCGGCATACGCGCTGTCGACCCCACCTGCGGCGGCCTGCGCCTCGTGTTGTCCCAATCCTCCATCTCGGCAGCCTCATCGACGTAACCCTGCATTTACAACGAGAAAGCCTCTTCACGTAGCGGGCGCCGATCTGAATCGCGCAGACCAAATGCGTCAATTCAGGGTGCTTTTCAGAGCAGTCTGATATGGCGCGGGCGCCTCGCTTGGAATACTTGCGCCTGCCTCATTCGATAGGCATTTCTTCTCGACCAAGTCCCGGCACCTTTCTGCTGCGGTCTCATTTAAGGGTAAGTCAATGAAAGCAAAACTGTTCCTGGCGGGCTTCGCCATGTCTGCACTGTCCTCCGTCGCGATGGCCCAGACCGTCAACAAGGTAGATGGCGTTATCAACTTCCAGGGCGCGATTCTGAACGACACGTGCAAGGTGTCCTCGGTCACGGGTGACGCAGGCACCATCAACGTGAACATGGGCAACATCGCTGCTGACGATATCGGCACGGTTGCTGCACCCAAGCGTCTGACGAACGGCGCCGGCTCGGCCAACTTTGACGTGGTGTGCAAGAAGGGCGCCAAGGTCAGCATGAAGTTCGCAGGCAAGGTTGCTGAACTGAGCGCCGACAAGAAGACGCTGCGCGTGAACAACGGCAACACCGCCGACGGCTTCGCGCAAGGTGTCGACATTGCTGTGTACGAAGGCACGGGCGCGAGCGCAAACGCATTCGACCTGAGCAACGGCGATCTGCTGGCACAGACGGAGGTGCCGGCAGCAGGCGGTTCCCTGAACGTGCGCTTTGCCGCCGCTTACGTGGCTGCCGACCCGGCCAAGGTCAAGCCTGGTATCGCGAACGCAAGTCTGCCGTTCACGCTGAGCTACGAGTAAGCCAAGCGCCAGCCACCCAGGGCTGGCTTCAATCGGCAGCGGCGCTTGTCCGCTGCCACCTCTTTCTTCAAGGCAATTCCGGATATGAAAGCAAAACGATTCGCCGTTGGCGCGGCGTTGGCGTGCGCGTTGGCTGCGTCCGCGAGTCACGCCAGTATTTCCTTAGGTACTACGCGGGTGATCTTTGATGGCAAGAACAAGGAAAGCTCCGTGGTCGTCATCAACGATGGCGCCGATGCACTGATCCAGTCGTGGCTGGATCCGCTCGATGACGTTGCCCATACGCAACTGCCGTTTGCTATTACACCGCCGTTAGCCAAGGTCGGGGCCAAGCAGCAGCAACTGTTGCGCGTACTGTATGAAGGCGTGGGCATGCCCGCCGACCGAGAGTCCGCCTTCTGGCTGAACGTGCAGGAAATCCCACAAGCAGCGAGCAAAGACAACGTGCTGCAACTCGCTGTGCGCCAGCGCATCAAGGTGTTCTATCGGCCCGTTGGTTTGGGCGGTGATCCTCTCAAAGCGGCCACCAGTCTGCAATGGCAACTGAATCAAGACGCCGGTAAGGCAATGCTGCGGCTGACCAACCCGAGCCTCTATCACGTGACCGTAGTGGACGCCAAGCTCCACACCGGAAACAAGGATGAACCGGTCGTTGACGCCAAGATGATCGCGCCAGGTTCCACGGTGGCCTTGCCCGTCAATGTGCCGGCCGGGCACACCGGCGCACCGGAGCTGCGCTACGAAGTCATCAATGACTTCGGCGGACGCGAAAGCTACCGCGTCACCCTGCAAGGCAATCAGCCGAGCGCGCCGGTATCCGCCGGTAACTGATCGACCTAGTCGAGTTCTTCTATCCAGCCTGCAGTGGTTGGATTAGCCCGCGCCCCTTCGAAGCGGAGCTTGCCCATGTGACACCCCTGATTCTCAAGGCCCAAAGCGAGCATTGCGATGTCTAAACGCCCGACCACCAAACCGGTCCCCAGAAAGATTGATGGAAAAGCCTTCGCTGCTCGTCCCCGAGCAAACCCGCTTTACTTGGCTTTGTGTCTGGCGGTTTTCAATAGTGCGCGCGCGGCGGAGGGGGAAACCCTTGTCGCACAGGCTGCCCCGACGCTGCTTGCTTTCAATACGAACTTTTTGCATGGCCAGGGCCGTCCGGCAGATCTGAGCGCCGTACTTTCTTCCGGAAACAGCGTGCCGCCCGGCACGTACCGTGTCGAGGTGCAGGTCAATGGAAACTTGGTGGGGCGGCGCGACGTCGACTTCCATCAAGAGGGTGGCAAGGGCAAGGTGCGTCCATGCCTCACCGCGCAGATGCTCCAGGACTTTGGCGTCGACCTGACTGCCATTACTCCAGCCCTTGATCTCAATAGCCAAGCGTGTCTGGATTTGCCGCAGCTAATGGACCAAGCGGTCGTCGACTTCGACGCTGGCCGGCTGCAACTGAACCTGAGCATTCCCCAGGCGTTTCTGTCGCGCGCTGCACGTGGCTATGTGGATCCGGCCTTGTGGGACGAGGGCGTCACCGCTGGCTACGTCAACTACCAGTTCAGCGGAAACTACGGCCACGGCCGCGTTGGCAATGACAGCAGCAGCTATTATCTTGGCCTGCAGAATGGCGTGAATATTGGCCGTTGGCGTCTGCGCAACGAATCTGCGTTGAGCGGAAGCAATGATGGCCAGACCCGCTTCAAAAGCAATCGCACGTTGTTGCAACGCGACGTCGACGCCATCAAGGGGCAACTGACGCTTGGCGAGCAATACTCCGACGCGACGCTATTCGACAGCGTACGCTTCCGCGGTGTGCAGGTCAGTTCGGACGACGCGATGCTGCCGGATAGCGAGCGCGGCTATGCACCGGTGGTGCGTGGGCAGGCTGCGACGAATGCTGTCGTGGAGGTTCGCCAGAGCGGCTACGTGCTATATCGCGCCAACGTGCCGCCGGGGCCATTCCAACTGACCGATATTTTCCCGACCGGCTCAAACGGCGACCTTGAAATCACCGTGATCGAAGCCGATGGCACCAGGCGCGTTACTCACCAAGCCTTTTCGAGCTTGCCCCTGATGCTCCGCAAGGGGCGATTGAAGTATGCATTTGCGGCCGGGAAGTACGATGGGGATCAAACGGCCTCACCTAAGCTCGTGGCCGGATCGCTTGTTTATGGCTTCACGGACAACAGCACCGTGGCGGGCGGCTTCCAAGCGTCGCGGGATTTCCAGGCCCTCAACATGGGCGTTGGTACCAACACACCGATCGGTGCGCTGTCGCTAGACATCACGCAATCGAGCAGCCGCGTGCAGGGCAAGCGCGATACCGGCCAAAGTGTGCGTGTCCTGTATGCCAAGACTTTCACGCGGACGAACACCAACTTCACGCTGGCGGCATATCGGTATTCCACGTCGGGCTATCGCACGTTTAGCGATCACGTCAACGACCTCGGCAACGCGGGCGTGCAAGCTGGTCGTAGTCGCTCGCGCATCGACTTGACGACCAGTCAGGACTTGGGTGGGCCGCAACGTGAATATGGCAGCGTCTATCTGAACATCAGCCAGCAGACGTATTGGAATCAGCCGGGCTCCAGCCGCAGCATTAGCGTCGGCTATGGCAACACCTGGAAGCGACTCAGCTACAACTTGAGCCTGAGCCAGACCAAAGACAGTCGATTTGGCAACAACGGCAGCAATACGCAGGTCATGCTGACGATGTCGATCCCGCTTGGAGGCAAGCTGCACTCCCAGCGCGCATACACCAACGTCAGCAACGACAGCAACGGCGGCACGAATATTCAGAGCGGCCTGAGCGGTTTCGCCAGCGAAAAAACGTCTTACGCCATGCAAGCCGGTTATACCAACGGCGGGCGAGGTGCAACGGGCGGTGCCAGCATTACGCACGAGGCCGATGCAGGCCAGCTCTCGGCCAACGTCAACGTCGCCAATGACTACCAATCGGCCAGCATCGGGGCCATGGGCGCGGTCGTGGTCCATGGCGGCGGTGTCAACCTGAGCCGCACGGTTGGCGACACCTTCGCTTTGATGAAGATGGAGGGCCTTCGGGGTGTCGATGTTCGCACCGAGGCAGGCACCTCAGTCGGTCGCAACGGATATGCCGTCGTGTCCTATGCGCAGCC
Source organism: Ralstonia pickettii (assembly GCF_001699815.1). Lineage (GTDB taxonomy): Bacteria > Pseudomonadota > Gammaproteobacteria > Burkholderiales > Burkholderiaceae > Ralstonia > Ralstonia thomasii. Next base: position 38,934 of record NZ_MCGB01000025.1, read on the forward strand.
GTACCGCCTGAATGCACTGCGCCCCGACACGCATAACCTCGGTGCCGACATTGAACTGACAGACACCGTTAAACAGGTGGTGCCGCGTCGTGGCGCCATTGTGCAGGCGACCTTCAAGGGTTACAGCGGCCAGCGTGCGCAGTTCACCTTCCAGCAGGCAGACGGCAAGCCCGTACCGTTTGGCGCCAGCGTGGAAGACGCCCAAACCGGCAGGCAGTTGGGCATTGCAGACCCGAACGGCAGTGCCTTTGTGCTGCTTGGCCAGGAACAAGGCACCTTGTCGGTGAAATGGAAAGAAGGCCAATGCCAGGCACCCTATGCGTTGCCGAAAGCAGAAGCTGGCCGGAACTACCAGCGGCAGACGTTGCGTTGTAGATAGCCACCGGGCTCTCGAATCCTCCGCGGCCATGGATACATGGTCCATCGCATATAAGCAAAACTTGGAAAGAATCGTCGATGCAAAAAAATCTATACCGCCTCGAGTCGGATCATCTTCTCCGCGGTTTCTGTATGACCGCGTTTTTCTTGGCGGCTCTGCTCTCCTCGCCAGCTGACGCCGCAAACTGCACAATTCGGCAAGGCGCCGTCGTCAAGCAACTCGCGTTTCAAATACCTTCAAGCTTTACCGTACCGCGCGATGCACCCATCGGTACCGTGATCTATGAAAGCGCACCTATAACGAACAGTGCACAAGACACACTGTCCTTCACCTGTACTGCCGCCTTCCGCTGGGGTTTGGTGAATTCGGTCGGAGGGATTCCGCCTGCCGCTACCAAAGTCGATATGCCGATCGGAAATACCGGACTGGCGTGGGGCCTGGTCTACAAGCGCGAGAGCCTGGAATGACTGCAGAACAGCTAGCTGCAATTTCACTGGCATCCTCAAAGGCAGCGGGCCCCTACACATTCTTGGGCACGTCCTTCTCGTTAAGGATCAAAAAGATTGGCCCAGTTGCGCCGGGCGCTGCCGTTGAGGCGGGGCTCCTGGGGTATGCCAACATAAATAACGAGTTCAACGCCTTTATCGTTCGAACGTCCACAAAGGCAAGCGTTACAGCCCAGAGTTGCAAGACGCCAGATGTCATCGTGCAGATGGGAGATCGGAATCGTGTCGGACAATTCAAAGGTGTTGGCACTTCGTTGGCGCCTGTCAATTTTTCGATCAATCTGAACGAGTGCCCCTCGGGCATCAGCAAGGTTTCTTATCTACTGAAGCCCAACACCCAAATCTTGGATGCCGCGCAGTCGGTCGTCGCGCTCGACGCTGAATCGGTAGCCAAGGGCGTCGGCCTGCAGGTTCTTAACCAGAACGGAGAGCCGGCGGTGTTGAACGAGAAGGTCGCCTTCAGCGAGTACGACAAGGCTGGTGGAAGTTTCAGTATCTCGCTAAAAGCAGCCTATCGGCAAACCGCTCCAGTCGTTGGAGCAGGCACAGCGAATAGCTCGCTGACTTTTGTGATGAGCTACGAGTAGCTTGGTGTGCAGGCGGCTTCATCAAGCATGGCAGCCGGTGCGAGTTCAGTGATCGGCGTACTTGGTGTACCAGCAAAAAACCCCGCAGAGCCAAGCCCAGCGGGGTTTTTTGCCAAACGTTGAAGCCGTTTGAAAGATGTTTGGTGGAGCCGGCGGGAATCGAACCCGCGTCCGCAAGCCCTCCACAGAGAGTTCTACATACTTAGTTCTGTCATTTGATTTAACCGCCGCATCGCGGACGAACACGCTCTACGACGGCGATTCACTAAGTTTTCGTCTCTAGGCCCGTGACTCACCTAAAGCTTATCTGACGTAAATGACCTCGCTAGTCTTTCGACCCTAGCCCGTCAGCGAGCCAGTGCGAGGACGGCGGCCCTTAGGCTGCCAGTGCGTAACGTTCGTCGTTAGCAGTTATTGCATTCCCATTGATTAACGAGGTGACGGGTCCTCGGTATGCCCTCCGCTGCTTCGCAACCCACGTCGAAACCAGGTCGGCCCCAGTAAGGAAGTGTCGATTATCCCATAGATGGGCTACTTCAGCGAGAAATCAACCCGCGTCGTCTTGCCCTTGTCCTTGATGCCTTCTGCGTTGAGCTTGGGGGCGACAACAAAGAGGCGCCCCGGATCCACGCGTTCAGCAAGTGCAACATGCACCGCATTCGCCCGACGCTGCGCGAGCTCACGCAAATCCGCATCCGTCACTTGCACGTTGGTTTCCATTAGCTTGCGCATCTCGTCGGGCGGCAAGGATTTGGCCAGCCCGATCACGTTGCGCGGTTTCGGGAATTTGGCGGCTTTGTATGCGCGTTCAAGGTACTTGTTCTCCTCTTCCGGCTTGACGGTGGTATCTGCCTCAGCAGCGTCGCCGGCGTCCTTGAGTTTCTGCTCGCGAATCTGACGGTTCACGGCTTCCCGGCGCAGGCCGTCGCGGTCGAATTCCGGATCGACGCGGCCGATGATGTCGACCTTCAGCGCCGGGCGGTCCTTCAGCGCAGTGCCGAGCTTGTCGAGCTTGGCCAAGGACGCCTGGCCGATGTTCGACGTGCCGGGGTCGAACTCGATGTAGCCGAGTTCTTCGCCGCCGCTGCCGCCAAACGCGCTGGCCAGCAGCGAGAACGGCGCCGTCACGGCGCGCGCGATGAGGTTGACGAATGCACGCAGGATGACGCCGCCGATGCTGAACTGTGGGTCATCGAGCGAGCCCGATACCGGCACGCGCACGTCGATCTCGCCGCGCGAATTCTTCAGCAGCGCCACTGCCAGCCGCACCGGCAGATTGGTCGCGTCCTTACTTTCTACGCGGTCGCCGAAGGTGAGCTGGTCGATGAAGATGTGGTTGTCGGCGGTCAACTTGCCCTGGTCGAGCAGGTAGTGCAGATCCATCGTCAGCTTGCCCTTGGTGATCGGGTAGCCGGCGTACTTGGCGGAGTAGGGCGTGAGGTTGGTCAGTTCCACGCCGTCGGCCTTGGCCGTCAGGTCGACAAAGGCCATGGGAGCGAGCGGGTTCACCTTGCCGTGGATGTCCACCGGTGCCGTGCTGTCGACACTGCCGCGCAGCGTCACATCTGCGGGTGTCTGGTTGGCCGCCGTGCTGATCGTACCGATCGAGCCTCCGATGGCGGTCAGGTTGGCGGTGTAGTTCGGCTTGACGAAGTTGTCGGTGAAGCGGATGTTGCCGTCCTGCAGCGTGATGGCGTCAACGCGCAGGTCGGCGCCGCCGGCTTTGGGCGTGGGGCCCGTGGCTGTGACGGTGACGGCCGATGCGGGTGCCGCAGTCGGAGCCGAAGCCGTCACGGGCGCGGCTGCCGGGGCGGAAGCCGCTGCGGCCGATGCCGATGCAGGTTCGCTTTGCGTCAGCGAGCGTCGCTCCTCGGTCGGCTGCACGCGGATGTCCTGCAGGTTCAGGCGCCCATTCGGGTTGATGATGATCCGCGCGTAGAACGTCGACAGCGCCATCGCTCCCACCCGCACGCGCGGCGTAGTGCCGTCGTAGTTGGCCTGGATGCGGTTGAGCGCGAGCGAGCGCCAGCGCAGGAAGTCATCCGAACTCACGCGGTCTTGCAGGCGGACGTTGCCCAGTGTCGCGTTGCCCTGGTAGTTCACCGTCAGCGCCTTGCCCTGGTTGAGCACGAGGCGCCCGTCCATCGATAGCAGCGCGCTGGTGATGGCCGCGTTCAACGACTTGTCCAGATACGGATCGAAGCCTGCCAGCGACAGGTTCTGCGAGTTCACGCGCAGGTCGGCCTTGAGCGGCTGCGGCACGACCTCGCCGCGCACATCGAGCTTGCCCTTGGCACCCAGCCCTGCGCCAATCTGCACGCTGACCGGTTTGCCGAGATCGGAGGAGGCGTTCTGCACGACCACGTTCAGCGGCTCGACACGCACCTTGACCGGGCGCGAGTTCGATTGGTCTTCAAAGCCGACAGCGCTGTTGTCCAGCTTCAGCGTTTGTACGGTCACTGCCCAGGGTTTTTCGGCCGGCGCGTTCGACTTTGCGCTGGACTTGGCCGGCGCTGTCGACTTGCCCGCCACCGATTGCGGACCATCGAGCAGCGTCAACGTGGTTGTGCCGTCCTTCTTGCGCAACGCATCGATCTGCAGGCCATCGGCGCGCACTTCGTTCAGGGCGATGGTGCGGGCGCTCAGGTCAAAGCGCTTCACCTCTGCGCGCAGCAGCTTGGCTCGCAGCGCGGTGTCCTTGCCCGTGGCCGGCGCCAGTGACAGGTCGGCCAGGCTTGCGGTCAGCGGTTCCGCGCGCACGTTGAATTTGTCCGGCCCGAATTCGAGCGCCACCTTGCCGTCGGCCGATAGCGCACCGCTCTGCAATTGCGGTGCGCCCGCCTGGCGCAGATACGGGCTGATGCCGACCAGCTTCACGCCGTCCAGCTTCAGTTCCAGCTCGCCGGTGTTCTTCTCCAGCGATGTGTTGCCTTTGACATTGAGCGTGCCGCCTTGCGCCAGCTTGGCGCCCACATCGAGCGAGGTCGGACCGCCCAACGTACGCACGCGAATGTCGCCGTGGAGGTCTTCCAGTATCAGGTCGGCAGCCGGCTGCGTGGTCGCGTCACGCCAGTGGACGGTGCTGTTGGTCAGTTGCAGCTTGTTGACCGCCACATCCAACGGTTTCGGCTTGGCGGTGGTCGCGGCCTCGGCCGTGGCAGCTTTCGCTTCGGCAGGTGCCGGCTTGCCGGCGAGTTGCGCGAAATTGATCGCTCCATCCGCACCGCGCGTGGCGTTAACGCGCACGCCATCCAGCGTCAGCGCATCGAGGTGGAACACGTTGTCGAGCGGGCGCACGTCGGCAAGCGTTGCGCGCACCTGCTTGGCGGCCACCAGTGGCGCTTTCCTGGCGTCGACCACTTCGAGGTTGTCGAGGCCGGTCGTGCCATGCACGCGCAGCACTGGTGTGCCGCTCTTGGGCTTCTGGAAGTCGATCGTCAGGTCGGTCGTCAGCTTGCCTTGTGGAACCGCCACCGGCAGCGGGCCGGGTACGTAGCCGAGATAGCGGGGCAGATCCAGTCCGTCGATCTTGACGTTGAGGTTCGATTCGAGCGAATCGGCAAACGGCTTTGTCTTGCCCGCGAAATGCAGCGGCGCGCCGTCGATGCGGGCAACCAGCAAAGGCTGCACGAAGATGTCCACGTCTGCCGGCAGGCTCGCCACGAAAGGCACGCCGATCTGCAAGCCCTCCACCTTGTGTTGCCCGCCGAGCGGCTGGTCGACAAAGTCGATGGCGCCGTTGGTCAACTGCAGATTGGCAAAGACGAAACGTGCCGGCTCGTTCGACTTGGGCTTGGGCGCGGTTTCCGGCTGGCTTAGCTTGTCGACGATGTCGGAGAAGTTGAAACGCTGTTCGGCGGTGCGCACGATACGCACGTGCGGCGCATCGATGCTGAGTTCTTCAATCACGGGCGCGCGGCGGAAGATCGAACTCCACGACGCGTTCACATGCAGATGGCCGACATCGACGAACGGCGTCTTGCCGTCGCGCTCGGCAATGTGGAGCTGGTCGACATCAAGCCGCAGCGTGTATGGGTTGATGCTGATCTTGCCGACCGAAACCGGCCGTTCCAGGAGCTGGCTGAGCTGCGTTTGCGCCAGGTGGTGCAGCAACGGCGGGCCGCCGAATGCACCCAGTAGCCCGAACATCACCAGAAAGATCAGCACGCCGATCCCGATGCGCTTGGTGCGACGCGACGTGCCGACCTGCGCCGCGCGTTGCCAGCCGGCCGTACCGCGCAGGCGATCAAGCCGTGCGCGCCAGCCGGCGGTATTCGATTGCAGATCGGGGCGCGAATCGGGGGAGGAGCTCATGCTGGTGTCGGTCCGGCCACGGCGTGGCCTACTTCGTCAGTCGATTGACCGCCACGTCCCGACGGGAGGCAGCGGTCCTGAAAGGTGTGGCGCCCGGGCATTCACCTGGGCATTGTGGTCAAGCGCGTTGCGACTCGAGCAGCAGCGGAATCAGCTCGGCCGCGCTGGCGATCAGCGCATCGGCGCGCCATTCCGCTGGCGATGGCCCATTACCACAATAGCCGTAACTGGCCGCAATGGTAGGCATGCCGGCAGCGCGGCCGGCTTCGATATCGCGCAGGTCATCGCCCACGTAGACGATCTGTCGTGCGTCGATGCCGATGGATTCGGCCGCATGCAGCAGTGGGGCGGGGTGGGGCTTGGCGTGCGGCGTCGTGTCGCCCGCAACGACGCACGCCGGCGGCACCGGCAACGGCAACCGTGCAACCAGCGGTACCGTCAGGCGGCCCGACTTGTTGGTGACGATCCCCCAGGGGACGCCCGCCCTCCCCAGTTCGACCAGCACTTCGGCCATGCCCGGAAACAGCTGCGTACGCACACAGATTTCCGCCTCGTAGTTGGCGAGAAACGCCAGCCGTAGCGACTCGAACTCCGCATCCCCTGGCCTAACACCGAAGGCCACGCCGATCAGTCCGCGGGCACCATGCGAGGCGACCGGGCGCAGCGCTTCGTAGTCCACCGGTTCGAGGCCACGATCAGTGCGCACCTTGTTGGCCGCGGCGGCCAGATCGGGGGCCGTGTCCGCAAGTGTGCCGTCCAGGTCGAACAGCACCGCGCCCAGCGGATCGGGAAACTGGCGCGCCGTCATGCCTCGGCCGGACGGCGCGTTGCCATCAAATAGTTGACGCTGGCGTCCTGCGTGAGGGCATAGCGGCCGGTGATCGGGTTGTATTCGAGCCCGCACATCTCTTGAGCCTGGAGCCCGGCCCCCCGTACGAACGCGCTCAGCTCCGACGGGCGAATGAACTTGGCGTAGTCATGCGTGCCGCGCGGCAGCATGTTGAGCACGTATTCCGCGCCAATGACCGCCAGCAGATAGGCCTTGGCGTTCCGGTGGATGGTCGAGAAAAACACGTATCCGCCCGGTTTTACCAGCGTCGCGCACGCACGCACAACAGACGCCGGATCGGGCACATGTTCGAGCATCTCCATGCAAGTAACGACATCGAAGCTGGCCGGCTCGCGTGCGGCCAAGGCTTCTGCGGCAATCTCCTCGTAATCGACGGTAACGCCCGCCTCGAGACTATGCAGGTCGGCGACACGCAGCGCTTTGCGGGACAGGTCGATGCCTTTGACGTCGGCGCCGGCACGCGCCATGCTCTCTGAAAGGATGCCGCCGCCGCAGCCCACGTCGACGATGCGTTTGCCGGCCAGCGGGGCGATCGACTGAATCCAGCCGAGGCGCAGCGGATTGATTTCGTGCAGGGGTTTGAACTCGCTGTTCGGATCCCACCAGCGGTGGGCGAGTTCGCTGAATTTTTCGAGTTCGCCGGGATCGGCGTTCGCGTGAGTGGTCGTCATGTTGCGCTGCGCCATGGCATATCGGCTAGGTGAGGAAATGTACCAAAAAGCGTCGCCCCAACCAAATCAAGGGGTTTGCGAAAAGGTTTCACATTGAAACAGAGGTGAACAAACGCGCATGCTTTTCCTCAAACTGTCACCTTCGTTCAAGGAGAGATCAATGAAATCCAAACAAATTCTGATTGGGCTGGGTGTTGCGGGCCTGACGGTGCTGGCAGGCTGCGCTGCGCCGGGTTACGGGGGTGGCTATAACGGTGGGTACGCTCAACAGCCTCCGGCCTATGGCGGCCAACCGCAGCAAACGGGGGCCCTCTATGGCCGCGTGGAATCGATCCAGCCGATGCAGGCCCCGGCAAATAGCCCGGGCATTTTAGGCACGATCATCGGCGGTGTGGCCGGCGGTATTCTGGGTCACCAAGTTGGCGGCGGTACGGGCAACACAGTCGCAACCATTGGCGGCGCAGCACTGGGTGCCTATGCTGGCAACCAAGTCGAACAGCGCGCAGGAGCGGGCGGCCAAACCGTGTACCGCATCACTGTCCGCCTCGATGATGGCCGCGTCGCGACCGTCACGCAACGAAACCCGAACAATCTGCGCGTGGGCGATCGCGCCATGGTTGCTAACGACCAGGCGACACCTTCCTATCAATAAGAAGGGCGGTCATGAAAAAGGGGCATCGGGTGCCCCAAACAGAAAAAGCGATGGCGCATTTTGCGTCATCGTTTTTTTTGGCGCCTATTTCCGCAGCGGCCTCGGGGAAGGCGTCCGGCGACGCAGATGTACAGGCGAAAAAAAGCCCAGCGACAGCTGGGCTTTTTTCCGGTGTGAACCGAATTACTGAGCCTTGCGGGTGCCGACCACTTCGACGTCCACGCGGCGGTTCGGTTGCTGGCAGGCGATTTGTGCCTTGCGAGCGCCCTTGCACGACTTCGGATCAACCTTCAGCTGACGCTTGCCCTTGCCTTCCGTGTAGACACGGTTGGCTTCGATGCCCTTGCTGACCAGGTAGCCCTTGACGGCTTCAGCACGACGGACCGACAGGCGGTCGTTGTACTTGTCCGAACCGAACGAGTCGGTGTGGCCAACGGCGATCACGACTTCCAGGTTGATACCATTCAGCTTCGAGACCAGGTCGTCCAGCTTGGCCTTGCCTTCCGGCTTCAGCACAGCCTTGTCGAAATCGAACAGGGTGTCAGCAGCGAACGTAACCTTTTCGCTCGACACAACCGGAGCAGCCGGAGCAGCCGGAGCAGCGGTCGGAGCAGCAGCCGGAGCCAGAGCGCCGTCGCACTGAGCGTTGGCGGTTGCCGGCGTCCAGAAGCCATTGCGCCAGCACAGTTCGTTCGTGCCGTTCTTCCAGACCCACTCGCTCGTGCCGTTACCCCAGTTGTCGTTGACGGCCTTCTTTTCGTAGGGCACCGACTGAGCGTAAGCGGACGCAGCCATGGCTACCGCAGCTGCAGCGAACGCGAGCTTGGCAAATTTTTTCATATTTCTCCTCTCAGGATGAGATCACCGCAGAAGACTGCGAGCAGATGGGACGAAAACAAGTCATACATTCTTCGGAGTATAACATTCTCGGTGTGGTGAAGGCTCCACTTCGAACAATGTCTGCCTCTTCGCTGGGGGATTGTGCCACAAGCACGCACTCCTAAAAAGCAAATATAAGCGATTCGAACGGGGCGCCATGGCCTTGTGGTGTGTACGCAACAAGGCAGGAAATGCCTCGCAAACCCTTATGGGGACTGGCTCCCCGGTTTTGCCCCCGCTCGCAGGGAACGTGCCCGGGGTTGACGATGCGTCGCTCGCGCGTATGAGGGAAGGGGGCTTGCGGCATGGTAAAATGTTCTGTTATTCGCGCAACCGCAGCGTCCTGCAGTGCGCATTGCTGTGCTCACTAGGGACCTCCCACCGTTCGCCCAATGGATCAATTCGCCAAAGAGACACTCCCGGTATCGCTCGAAGAAGAAATGCGCAGCTCGTATCTCGCTTACGCCATGAGCGTAATCGTGGGCCGCGCGCTTCCAGATGTGCGGGATGGTCTCAAGCCGGTGCATCGCCGTGCGCTTTACTCGATGCACGAGCTGAACAACGACTGGAATCGCCCCTATAAGAAGTCTGCCCGTATTGTCGGGGATGTGATCGGTAAGTATCACCCCCACGGCGACACTGCTGTATACGACACCATCGTGCGGATGGCGCAGAACTTCTCGCTGCGCTACATGCTGGTCGACGGCCAAGGCAACTTCGGCTCCGTCGATGGCGACAACGCCGCGGCGATGCGTTACACCGAAATCCGCCTGTCGAAGATTGCCCACGAACTGCTGGCCGACCTCGACAAGGAAACCGTCAATTTTGAGCCGAACTACGACGGTTCCGAAACTGAACCGTCCGTTCTGCCGGCCCGCATCCCCAACTTGCTGATCAACGGTTCGTCCGGGATCGCGGTGGGTATGGCGACGAACATTCCGCCGCATAACCTGAATGAAGTCGTCGATGGCTGCCTCCACTTGCTGCGCAATCCGGAAGCGACGGTCGACGAGCTGATCGAGCTGATCCCGGCGCCGGACTTCCCAACGGCAGGCATCATCTACGGCATTTCGGGTGTCCGCGAGGGCTATCGCACCGGCCGCGGCCGTGTGGTGATGCGCGCCAAGACGCACTTCGAGGATATCGACCGCGGCCAGCGCCAGGCGATCATCGTCGACGAGCTGCCGTATCAGGTTAACAAGCGCACGCTGCTCGAGCGCATCGCCGAGCTGGTCACCGAAAAGCGCATCGAAGGCATTTCCGACATTCGCGATGAGTCGGACAAGTCCGGCATGCGCGTGGTGATCGAACTCAAGCGCGGCGAGGTGCCAGAGGTCGTGCTCAACAACCTCTATAAGAATACGCAGCTGCAGGACACGTTCGGTATGAACATGGTCGCGCTTGTCGACGGCCAGCCACGCCTGCTGAACCTGCGCCAGATGCTTGAGTGCTTCCTGCTGCACCGCCGCGAGGTGGTGACGCGTCGCACGGTATTCGACCTGCGCAAGGCACGCGAGCGCGGCCACATCCTTGAAGGTCTGGCTGTTGCACTGGCCAACATCGACGAATTCATCGCCATCATCAAGGCTGCGCCGACCCCGCCGGTTGCCAAGGCTGAGCTGATGAACCGCAGTTGGGATTCGGGCCTCGTGCGCGACATGCTCGTTCGCGCCGAGAGCGAAACCTCCGGCGGTGGCGCCGCGTATCGTCCGGAAGGTCTGCTGCCGGTGTTTGGTATGCAGGGCGACGGCTTGTACAGGCTGTCGGATACGCAAGCGCAGGAAATTCTGCAGATGCGCCTGCAACGCCTCACCGGGCTGGAGCAGGACAAGATCGTCCAGGAATACCGCGAAGTGATGGCGCAGATCGCCGATCTGTTGGACATCCTGGCTAGGCCGGAGCGCATTACCGCCATCATCGTCGAGGAACTCACCGCGATCCGCGCTGAGTTTGGCGATGAGCGTCGCTCGCAGATTGAGCACAATGCCACCGAGTTGGATACAGAAGACCTCATTACGCCGCAGGATCTGGTGGTGACGCTGTCCCACAGCGGCTACATGAAGAGTCAGCCGATTTCCGAATACCGGGCGCAAAAGCGTGGCGGCCGCGGCAAGCAAGCTGCGGCGACGAAGGAAGACGATTGGATCGACACGCTATTCGTCGCCAACACGCACGATTACATTCTCTGCTTCTCGAACCGCGGCCGTCTGTATTGGCTGAAGGTGTGGGAGGTGCCTCAGGGCAGCCGTAACTCGCGCGGGCGCCCGATCGTCAATATGTTCCCGCTGTCGCCGGGCGAGAAGATCAACGTGATCCTGCCGGTGAAGCAGTTCGACGAGCAGCACTTCGTGTTCATGGCGACCTCCAAGGGGACGGTCAAGAAGACGGCGCTGACGGAATTCTCGAACCCACGCAAGGCCGGCATCATCGCGGTCGATCTGGACGAGGGCGACTTCCTGATCGGCGCGGACATTACCGACGGCCAGCACGACGTCATGTTGTTCTCCGACGCAGGCAAGGCGGTGCGCTTCGATGAAAACGACGTGCGCCCGATGGGTCGCCAGGCACGCGGCGTTCGCGGTATGAACCTGGAAGAGACGCAGCAAGTGATTGCCATGCTGGTGGCGCCCGCGGAAACCGAGGGCGAGGGCGCTCAGTCGGTCGCCGGTAGCGTGCTGACCGCCACCGAGAACGGCTACGGTAAGCGCACACCGATCTCGGAGTACACCCGGCACGGCCGCGGCACGAAGGGCATGATCGCCATCCAGACCTCCGAGCGTAACGGCAAGGTCGTGGCCGCCGCGCTGGTGGCGCCTGAAGACGAAATCATGCTGATCACGACGGGCGGGGTGCTGATCCGCACGCGCGTGGATGAGATCCGTGAAATGGGTCGCGCCACGCAGGGCGTCACGCTCATCTCGGTGGGTGAGGGCAACAAGCTGTCCGGGCTGCAACGGGTGATGGAGTCCGACGCTGAAGGCGCGGAGAGTATCGAGGGCGCTGATGCGGCGGACGCCGCCCCGGATGCCGATGCACAGGCGGATGACAGCAGCGAGACATAATTAGAAACATCTTTTGCTTGCCGTTGGGCGCAGTTCTGTCATGATGCCGGACCTGTGCGCGGCAAGGGCCTGGAACTTTTGCATCACACGCCCGGCCTAAACGCAACGCTTATCTCAAGGGAGCAACAATGCACAAGAGTCTCAAACTCAAACATCTGATCGTGGTGGCTGGTTTCGCTCCGCTGTTTGCGTTCGCGCAGGCTGGCGACGCTGACAAGACGGCTGCCATCAAGGACCTGCTGACGACGATGAACGTCGACGCGGCCATCAAGGGTCAGGGTGAAGTGTTGGCCAGCGGCGCTAAGCAGGAAGCCCCGCTGGTGCTGGAGCAGGCACTGGTCGAGAACAAGACTCTGAACGACAAGCAGAAGCAAGCCGCTGTCGACAAGCTGAAGAAGAACGGCGCCGTGCAGCGCATGACCGACGGCGCTGGCAAGGACTTCGACACGGAAGCCTTCCGCAAGGACGCCCTGCAAGCCCACTATGACTCGCTGGGCAAGTACTACTCGACCCAGGAAATCAAGGATCTGACCACGTTCCTGAAAACGCCGAGCGGCCAGAAGTTCATGGCTAACCAAGGCAAGGCCATGCAGGAAGTGTGGGGCAACGTGATGCAGAAGTACGGTCCGCAAGTCGGCAAGAAGATGCGCGACATGGCTGACAAGGAAGTTGCCGCTGCTGCGAAGTAATTGACCGGCATAGGCAGACGATCGGGGCACAATCCCCCTCGGGCTGTCAGTTGGTAGATAATGGCTGCTCGGGTTTGCGCCCAGACAGCCATTTTTCTTTTGCCCTTCGTCCTATGAACCAAGCGGATCGAGCCCTCCAAGCCAGCCAGGCGCGTGTGTACAACTTTTCGGCAGGGCCGGCAGTGCTGCCGCTCGAGGTGCTGGAACAGGCGAAGGAGGAGATGGTGTCCTGGCACGGCAGCGGCATGAGCGTGATGGAAATGAGCCATCGCGGGCGGGAATTTGAAAACATTCTGGCGGCAGCGTTCAGCGATTTGCGGCAGTTGCTGGCCGTGCCGGACAACTACGAAATTCTCTTCCTGCAAGGCGGCGCCATCGCCGAGAACGCCATCGTTCCGCTGAACCTGATGCGTCGGCTCTCGGCCGATGCTCCGAAGGCTGACTACGTCGTCACCGGTACGTGGTCGGTCAAGTCGCAGCAGGAGGCGCGCAAGTACGGCGAGGTGAACATCGCCGCCACCAGCGAGACCGAGCGCTTCCACAAGATCCCGGATGTGTCGAGCTGGAAGCTGTCCTCGGACGCGGCCTACGTGCACCTGTGCACGAACGAGACCATTGTCGGCGTTGAATATCAGGAGACGCCTGACGTCGGTCAGGCGCACGGGCGAGTGGTGGTGTCTGATGTGTCGAGCCACATCCTTTCGCGGCCGATCGACTGGAACGGCTACCAGGTCCTGTACGGCGGCGCGCAGAAAAACATCGGCCCTGCCGGCCTGACGATTGCCATCGTCCGCAAGGACCTTCTGGGTCATGCGCACCCTCTGTGCCCGTCGGCATTCAACTGGCGCCTCGTGGCCGAGAACGGCTCGATGTACAACACGCCGCCCACTTACGCCATCTACATCGCGGGGCTTGTGTTCCAGTGGATCAAGCGCCAAGGTGGCGTGGAAGCGCTGGAGACGCGCAACATCATCAAGTCGAAGATGCTGTACGACTTCATCGACGCCAGCAGCTTCTACCGCAATGAAATCCATCCAACGTGCCGGTCGCGCATGAACGTGCCGTTCTTCCTCAACGACGAGTCCCGCAGCGAGGCGTTCCTCGCGCAGGCGCGCGAGCGGGGGCTGGTGCAGCTCAAGGGCCACAAGTCCGTGGGCGGCATGCGGGCGAGCATCTACAACGCGATGCCGCTGGAGGGTGTTGAGGCGCTGGTCGACTTCATGCGCGAGTTTGAAAGAGTGTCCGCGTAAGGCTGACCCTCAATCACGGCAGAACATTGCGTGAAGCGCCCGCTTCGCGCGGCAATTTGCAATCCGTTGCCGAACCCGATTCCTACAATGACCAGTCAGTCAGACGATACGAAGCAAAACAAGGACGCCGCGTTGGCGGCCGAGCTTGCGCCGTTGCGCACGCAGATCGACGCCATCGACAACCAGCTGCTTTCGCTGCTTTCCGACCGCGCCAAGGTGGCGCAGGAAGTGGGCGAGGTGAAGAAGCGCTATTCGTCGCCGGCGTTCCGGCCGGACCGCGAGCTGCAGGTCATCCGGAAGATGCAGTCGGGCAATCAAGGGCCGCTGCACGACGAGAGCATCGCCGCCATCTGGCGTGAGGTGATGTCGGCTTGCCGCGGCCTGGAGCAGGCGCTGCGCATCGGCTACCTCGGCCCGGCGGGCACGTTCTCGGAGCAGGCGGTGATTGCGCATTTCGGCCACGAAATCCAGCCGATGCCGTGCCCGAGCATCGACGAGGTGTTTCGTGCGGCGGAGTCCGGCACGGTCGATTGCGGCGTGGTGCCGGTTGAAAATTCGACGGAAGGCGTGGTGTCGCGCACGCTCGACCTGTTTTTGCAAACGTCGCTGAAAATCAGCGGCGAGATCGCGCTGCGGGTGCACCATAACCTGTTGCACAAGACGGGCGACATGTCGCAGGTGAAGGTGGTGCGTGCGCATGCGCAGGCGCTGGCGCAATGCCAACGGTGGTTGAACACGAATTATCCGAATCTGCCGCGCGAGGCCGTGTCGAGCAACGCAGAGGCCGCGCGCATGGCCGGTGAGGACGAAACCGTTGCCGCGCTGGCAAGCGTGCAGGCGGCCAACCGCTACGGTCTGCACGTGGTGCGTGCCAATGTGGAAGACGATCCGCACAACCGCACGCGCTTTGTCGTGATCGGCAACTACGAAACGGAGCCGAGCGGGCGTGATCAGACGTCGTTGATTTTGTCGGTGCCGAACGAGGCCGGTGCCGTGTACAAGTTGCTGGCCCCGCTGGCAGAGAACGGCGTGTCGATGTGCCGTTTCGAGTCGCGTCCGGCGCGCAGCGGCGCCTGGGAGTACTACTTCTACGTCGATGTGGAAGGCCATCAGCGTGACCCGCAAGTGGCGCGCGCGCTGGAAAAGCTGCGTCATGACGCGGCGTATTTCAAAGTGTTGGGGTCCTATCCCTCAGCACATTGAGGGATTCAAGGCGCTCTGCACGGGCAGAGCGTCGATAACGGAGGAGCACCCCATGTCTTTGCAGTTCGGCCCCGAGTATGTCCGCGCCATCGCCCCTTATGTGGCCGGCAAGCCGATTTCCGAAGTGGCACGCGAATTCGGCCTGGATGCCGCGCGCATCGTCAAGCTGGCGTCCAACGAAAACCCGCTGGGCATGCCGAAGTCAGCCAAGAACGCGATGGCCTCGGCCATTAATGAACTGGCGCGCTATCCGGATGCCAACGGCTTCAGCCTGAAGGCCGCGCTGCATGCCAAGTTTGGCGTGCCGGAAACATGGATCACGCTCGGCAACGGCAGCAATGACATCCTCGAACTGGCCGCTCGCGCGCTGGTGTCGCCTGGGCAGGCTGTGATGTATGCGCAGCACTCGTTTGCCGTGTATGCGCTGGCCGCGCAGGAGGTGGGCGCGCGTGCGATCGAGGTGCCGGCCCGCGATTACGGCCACGATCTTGACGCGATGGCCGCTGCAATCACGCCGGACACCCGCCTGATCTACATCGCCAACCCAAACAACCCGACTGGCACGTTCCTGCCGGCCGATGCGATTGCGGCGTTCCTGGCGAAGGTGCCGCCGACGGTGGTCGTCGTGCTGGACGAGGCGTACAACGAATTCCTCAAGCCGGAGCAGCAGTACGACTCCACCGCGTGGGTGCGCCAATACCCGAACCTGCTGGTGTCGCGGACGTTCTCCAAGGCGTACGGGCTGGCTGGCTTGCGTGTGGGTTATGGCATTGCGCAACCGCAGTTGACCGATCTGCTCAACCGCATCCGTCAGCCGTTCAACGTCAACAGCTTGGCGCAGGCGGCCGCGGTGGCAGCGCTCAATGATGCGGAATTCCTGTGTCAATCGGCTGAACTGAACGCTGCCGGCTACGTGCAGTTGACGGACGCGTTCGATCGGCTGGGCCTTGAATACGTGCCGTCATCGGGCAATTTTGTCTTGGTGCGTGTGGGTGACGATAACGGCGCCGGTGCGCGCGTGAACGTTGCGTTGCTCAAGCAAGGTGTGATCGTGCGCCCGGTCGGCAACTACGGCTTGCCGCAATGGCTGCGCATCAGCATCGGCTTGCCGGAAGAGAACGCCACGTTCATCGGCGCACTGGAGTCGGCGCTGGCGCGGGAAAAAGCCGCCGCGTAACTTCAGCCGCAACCGCCACAGCGCCCCGCATCAGGCATCGGGCGCCGCGTACATCGGGCTACAATGCCGCTTTGCTTTTTTTCTGGCAGGACGGTGTTGTGGCCTCTTCATTTTCCAGTTCCCGGTTGGTGATTGTTGGCGTCGGCCTGATTGGCGGTTCGCTGGCGCTGGGCTTGCGTCGTGCGGGGGTAGTCGAGCATGTTGTGGGCGTCGGGCGATCGGCTGCGTCGCTTGAGACGGCGATCCGTCTGGGCGTGATCGACGAAGCCTTGCCGATGGAAGAGGCCGTGCGCGGCGCCGACATGGTCGTGCTATGCGCGCCTGTCGCGCAGACGTTGCCGTTGCTGCTCGCCATGCAGCCGCATCTCGGGCCGGACACCATCGTTACGGATGCCGGCAGCACCAAGTCCGACGTCATCATGGCGGCCAAGACGGCGCTGGGCGATCAGGTCAGCCAGTTCGTGCCAGCGCATCCGATTGCCGGCCGTGAGTTGAATGGCGTGGAGGCGGCGCTGGCTGACCTCTATGTCGGCAAGAAGACCGTGCTGTGCCCACTGCAGGAAAACCGGCGCAGCGATGTCGCACGTGTGCAGGCCATGTGGGAAGCGGCGGGCGCGCATTGCCACATCATGTCGGCCGTGCAGCACGACGCCGTGTTCGCCGCCGTGAGCCACCTGCCGCACGTGCTGTCGTACGCGCTGGTCGCCCAGATCATCAATGCCGAAGACGGTGCGCTCAAACTCGATTTCGCCGGTGGTGGCTTCCGCGATTTCACGCGCATCGCGGCATCGTCGCCCGAAATGTGGCGTGACATCTGCCTGTCGAATCGCGAGGCGCTGCTGCGCGAGCTCACCACCTACGAAGCCGTGATCGGCCGCCTGAAGACAATGATTGCCGAGCGCGATGGCGATGCACTCGAGCGCGTGTTCCGCCGTGCCAGCGAAGCGCGTCTGGCGTGGCCGCAACGCGTGGCGCCAGGAAATGCCGCCGGCGCACAATCCGAATAACGTTTTGTTTTGAACTGAGTGGATTCATGGAACATCTCGACGTCGGCCCGCTGAAGACGGCGCGCGGCACCATCAAGCTGCCGGGCTCGAAGAGCATCTCCAACCGCGTGCTGCTGCTGGCTGCACTCGCGCAGGGCGAGACGGTGGTGCGCGACCTGCTTGACTCCGACGACACGCGCGTCATGCTCGACGCGCTTGGCAAGCTGGGCGTCTCGGTCGAAGGCCAGGGCGAGAACGCATACCGCGTCACCGGCACCGGCGGCCGCTTCCCGAACACGTCGGCCGATCTGTTCATGGGCAACGCCGGCACAGCCATCCGTCCGCTGACAGCCGCGCTGGCGCTGCAAGGTGGCGAGTACACGCTGCACGGCGTGCCGCGCATGCACGAGCGTCCGATCGGCGATCTGGTCGACGGCCTGCGCCAGGTCGGTGCGCGCATCGACTACACGGGCAATGAGGGTTATCCGCCGCTGGCGATCCACGCCGCGCCGGTCAAGATCGACGCACCGATCCGCGTGCGCGGCGATGTGTCGAGCCAGTTCCTGACGGCATTGCTGATGGCGCTGCCGCTCGTCGAGTCTGCCGGCAACGTCACCATCGAAGTGGTTGGCGAGTTGATTTCCAAGCCTTACATCGAAATCACGCTGAACCTGATGGCGCGCTTCGGCGTGCAGGTCGCGCGAGATGGCTGGTCGTCGTTCACCGTGCCGACCGGCGTGGCTTACACGGCGCCGGGAGAGATCTTTGTGGAGGGCGATGCTTCCTCCGCGTCGTACTTCCTGGCCGCTGGTGCGCTCGGCGGCGGGCCGGTGCGTGTGGAGGGCGTCGGCATGTCCAGCATCCAGGGTGATGTCCGCTTTGCCGACGCGCTGAATCGCATGGGCGCCAACGTGATGGCCGGCGGCAACTGGATCGAAGTGCGCGGCGCCGAACGCGACGACGGCAAGCTGCACGCTGTCGAGTTGGATTGCAACCACATTCCAGATGCGGCCATGACGCTGGCGGTGGCTGCGTTGTTTGCTGACGGCACGACTACCTTGACGAACATCGCAAGCTGGCGCGTCAAGGAAACCGACCGCCTGAGCGCCATGGCCACCGAACTGCGCAAGCTTGGCGCCGAGGTTGAAGAGGGCGCGGACTACATTCGCGTGACGCCTCCGTCGCAATGGACGCCGCCGGCCGGTGGCATCGACACCTACGATGACCATCGCATGGCGATGGCTTTCTCGCTGGCAGCGTTCGGCCCGGTGCCGGTCCGTATCAACGACCCGCGCTGCGTCGCCAAGACGTTCCCGGAATATTTCACGGCGTTCGGCGGCATCACCGCCTGAACCGCAATTAACTGCACGCACTTCATCATGTCCGACACCGCTGCTTCCATGCCGTACCCGGTCATCACCATCGACGGTCCGACCGCATCTGGCAAGGGCACGGTCGCTCACCAGATCGCTGATCTGCTCGGTTTTCACTTGCTTGATAGCGGGTCGCTGTACCGGTTGGTGGCGCTTGCCAGCATGCGCGAGAACATCGACGACCACGACGTTGAAAGTCTCGTGCGTATCGCCCGCGAACTGGATGTGCGCTTTAAGGCGGATCGCATCTGGCTCAAGGGCGAAGATGTGAGCTTGGCCCTGCGCCATGAGTCCGTTGGCAATCAAGCTTCGGCCATCGCCGTGCATGGCGCGGTGCGGGAGGCGTTGCATGCACGCCAGCGCGCGTTCCTGGAGGCGCCCGGCCTCGTGGCCGATGGCCGCGACATGGGCACGGTGGTTTTCCCCGAAGCAGTGCTCAAGGTGTTTCTGACGGCAAGCGTGCAGGCACGCGCCGAGCGGCGCTATAAACAATTGATTGCAAAGGGTTTTTCTGCTACAGTGGAAAGTCTTTCGCAGGACTTGGAGGCGCGTGATTTGCGGGATCGCACCCGCAGTGTCGCGCCGTTGCGTCCGGCGCAAGATGCGCGACAACTGGATTCGTCCGACATGACTGTCGATGAAGTCGTCGCGCAAGTACTGGACTGGTACCGTCAGGTGCAGGGCGCCAACAAGGCAAACTGACCCGGCTGAACCGGTTCGATCGGTGCCGGTGGCATATCGCTGCCGGCGGTTGTTCAACTCGTAACCCCGCATGCGTGTCTTCGCCCATTCTGTGCGAAAGCAATGCGAGGCATGTTCTGCGGATGCCTATTTTTTATGTCCCAAACTAACGAATCTTTTGCCGCCCTGTTCGAAGAGTCGATCGCCAAGTCCAATATGAAGGCTGGCGAAGTGATCTCTGCGGAAGTTGTGCGTATTGACCACAACTTCGTCGTTGTGAACGCGGGCCTGAAGTCTGAAGCTTTTGTTCCGGTCGAAGAGTTCCTGAACGATCAGGGCGAGCTGGAAGTGCAAGTCGGCGACTACGTTTCGGTCGCAATCGACGCGCTGGAAAACGGCTACGGCGACACCATCCTGTCGCGCGACAAGGCCAAGCGTCTGGCTTCGTGGCTGAACCTTGAGAAGGCACTGGAATCCGGCGAGATCATCTCCGGTACCGTGACCGGCAAGGTCAAGGGCGGCCTGACCGTCATGGTCAACGGTATTCGTGCATTCCTGCCGGGTTCGCTCGTCGACGTGCGTCCGATCAAGGACACCACGCCGTACGAAGGCAAGACCCTCGAATTCAAGGTCATCAAGCTGGACCGCAAGCGCAACAACGTTGTGCTGTCGCGCCGTGCCGTGGTTGAAGCCACGCTGGGCGAAGAGCGTCAGAAGCTGATGGAAACGCTCAAGGAAGGTGCGATCGTCAACGGTATCGTCAAGAACATCACCGACTACGGCGCGTTCGTGGATCTGGGTGGCATCGACGGTCTGCTGCACATCACCGACCTGGCATGGCGTCGTGTCCGTCACCCGAGCGAAGTGCTGTCGGTTGGCCAGGAAATCACCGCCAAGATCCTCAAGTTCGACCAAGAGAAGAACCGCGTCTCGCTGGGCGTCAAGCAGTTGGGCGAAGATCCGTGGGTCGGCATCTCGCGCCGCTACCCGCAAGGCACCCGCCTGTTCGGCAAGGTCACCAACCTGACCGACTACGGCGCGTTTGTAGAGATCGAAGCCGGTATCGAAGGCCTGGTCCACGTGTCGGAAATGGACTGGACGAACAAGAACGTGGCCCCGTCGAAGGTTGTCCAGCTGGGCGACGAAGTGGAAGTCATGGTTCTGGATATCGACGAAGACAAACGTCGTATCAGCCTGGGCATGAAGCAGTGCAAGGCCAACCCGTGGGACGATTTCGCACGCAACCAGAAGAAGGGCGACAAGCTGGCTGGCCAGATCAAGTCGATCACCGACTTCGGCGTGTTCATCGGTCTGCCGGGCGGCATCGACGGCCTGGTGCACCTGTCGGACCTGTCGTGGCAAGAGACTGGCGAAGAAGCCGTTCGCAAGTACAAGAAGGGCGACGAAGTGGAAGCCGTTGTGCTGGCCATCGATGTCGACAAGGAACGCATCTCGCTGGGTATCAAGCAACTGTCGGGCGATCCGTTCAACAACTTCATCTCGACCAACGACAAGGGTTCGATCGTGCAGGTCACGATCAAGGCCGTTGATCCGAAGGGTGCCGTGGTGCAGCTGGCTGACGACGTGGAAGGCTACCTGCGCGCCTCGGAAATCTCGAGCGACCGCGTGGAAGATGCCCGCAACGTGCTGAAGGAAGGCGAAACGATGACCGCGATGATCGTCAACATCGATCGTAAGTCGCGCAACATCAACGTCTCCATCAAGGCGAAGGACAGCGCCGACCAACAGGAAGCGATGCAGAAGTTCTCGGCGGATACCGGCGCAGCTGGTACCACGAATCTCGGCGCGCTGCTGAAGGCCAAGCTGAACGAGACCAACCAGTAAGCATCCACCGGGTCGACCCTAAAGAACGACGAGGACGCGCGCACGATGCCCATGACCAAGTCCGAACTCGTGGAAAAGCTGGCCGCTCGCTTTCCGCAGCTGCTGCTGCGGGATGCGGATATCGCGGTTAAGACGATCCTCGATGCGATGTCCGACGCCTTGGCGGACGGCCACCGCATCGAGATCCGCGGATTTGGCAGTTTTGGTCTGAATCGTCGTCCGCCGCGTGTCGGTCGCAATCCCAAGTCTGGCGAGAAGGTGCTGGTACCCGAAAAGCGGGTACCGCATTTCAAGGCCGGCAAGGAGTTGCGCGAACGGGTTGACCGCAGCCTTGAGCGACAAGGCGAGCCTTCTTCGGAGGGCGAGTCTGCCGTGTCGCTCGCGGCTGTAAAGGCTGCGCGACAGGTTGACAGCTCCCGCCAGGCTGCCGGTTTTCCGGTAGACACGGCGGTGCCGCTGGCCATGTCGCGCTGAGGCCAGGTAGCACTTGGTAGTTTCAGGAACGCCCCGCTTGCCGGGGCGTTTTTTGTTTAGGCAATGCTTGTCTGCCGCCAAGCCTGGCGTGGCTGGCCGCCATGTGAATCCGCTACAATGCGGCACAACTCGGCAATCGTGCCGCATCCGGCTGCTGCACCGCCGCCCGTTTCCGAATCCGCATGAAATTTCTCGTCTGGGTCATCCGCATCTTGTTGTTTGTGCTGCTCTTCGTGCTGGCACTGCACAACACGGCGGAAGTCTCGCTCGTGCTGCCGTTTGGCGTGGTCTGGCACGCACCGTTGATCTTGATTGCCTTGGCGTTCTTTGTTGCCGGCATCTTGCTGGCCATGCTGGCGATGGCGCCGCGCGTGATGCGGCATCGCTTTACGGCAAGCCGCCTGCGTCGCCAGATCGGTCGCATGAAGAAGGCCGAAGAGGTGACCGAGGTGCCGACGCCCGTGGTTGCCGACTCTCCGTATCACGTTCCCGGCCCCAAGGTCTGACGCATGGATTTTGATCTCTGGTGGCTGTTGGCCATCCCGCTGGTGTTTGGCTTGGGCTGGGCGGCTGCCCGACTCGATGCCCGCCAGTTGCGCACCGAACAATCGTCGCTGCCGCGCTCGTATTTCAAGGGCCTGAATTTCCTGCTCAACGAGCAGCCGGACAAGGCCATCGACGCTTTCATTGAAGTTGCGCGGCTGGACCCGGAGACTACCGAGTTGCACTTTGCGCTCGGCAGCCTGTTTCGTCGGCGCGGCGAAACCGAACGCGCCATTCGCGTTCACCAAAATCTCGTCAATCGCCCCGATCTGCCCCCCAATGAGCGCGATCACGCGTTGTTTGAACTGGGGCAGGATTTCCTGCGCGCGGGCTTGCTGGATCGCGCCGAGGAATCCCTGCGCATGCTGATGGAAGGCACATTTGCCGAGCCAGCCAAGCGCGTGCTGCTGGAGTTGTACGAAGTCGAGAAAGAGTGGCGCAAAGCCATTGAAGCTGCGCGTGAATTGCAGAAGCTGCAAGGCAAGGATTACGCCGTGCAAATCGCGCAGTTCTGCTGCGAGGTCGCGCAGGAAGCGCTGCAGCGCAAGGACGTGCCGACCGCCATCGAATGGTTGGAACGTGCCCTTCAGGAGAATCCCAAGAATGTGCGAGCCACCATTCAGTTGGGCGATGTGTCGCAAGGGCAGGGCGATGTTGAAGGCGCCATCAAGCGTTGGCGTAGCATCGAACAGCAAAACACTGCGTTCTTGCCCTTGGTGGCCGAACGGCTGATGAAGGCGTACACGCAGCTTGGTCGTGCCGCAGAGGGGCTCGCCTGGTTGCGCTCCAAGATGGACGCACGGCTGGGCCCCGAACTGCTCGATACAGTCTACAAATACGAACTGGACGTGCACGGTATCGACGATGCCGTGGCGCTGATGCGCGACCAGATCCGCCGTCAGCCCTCGTTGGTGGCGCTGACGCGGCTGGTGGAAGCCGAGGCGACGCGCGCGTCCGAGGCGGTCGGCCATGAAGCACCTGCGACGGCCGACGTAGCCGAGAGTGCGTTGGCGGATCCGGTTGAGGCGGGCAGCAATGCTGACATCCAGCGCGCGCAGGATCTCGGCGCGATTCGCGATCTGCTGCAAAGCCGTACGCGCAACCTGGCGCGCTATACCTGCCAGGAGTGCGGATTCCGTGCGCGCCTGTTCTATTGGCAGTGCCCGGGCTGCAACCGCTGGGAAACGTATGCTCCGCGTCGTACCGAGACGCTCGGCGGCAGTGGCGGCGCCAGCATGTAATTCAGTCCGGCGCGGCAGGTGTGTGCAACGGCCGCGCTGGCGCTTTTTCAATCTTTAAGTGTTCGTATGAAAATCACCATCATCGGTAGCGGTTATGTCGGACTAGTCACCGGCGCATGTCTGGCGGAGCTGGGCAACGATGTGTTCTGTCTCGACGTCGACCAGAAGAAGATCGACCT
The DNA here is from genome assembly GCF_001699815.1 of Ralstonia pickettii. Lineage (GTDB taxonomy): Bacteria > Pseudomonadota > Gammaproteobacteria > Burkholderiales > Burkholderiaceae > Ralstonia > Ralstonia thomasii. Next base: position 62,475 of record NZ_MCGB01000025.1, read on the forward strand.
GCTCAACGCCGGCGGCGTGCCCATCTACGAACCGGGACTGAAGGAGTTGATCGAGCGTAATCGCGCGGCCGGCCGCATCCAGTTTTCGACCGACGTGGCTGCCAGCGTGGCGCACGGCGACGTGCAGTTCATCGCTGTGGGCACGCCGCCCGATGAAGACGGCTCGGCCGACCTGAAGTACGTGTTGGCGGCCGCCCGCAACATCGCCCAGCACATGACGGGCTTCAAGGTGATTGTCGACAAATCGACGGTGCCGGTGGGAACGGGCGACAAGGTGCGCGCTGCAGTGGGTGAAGTGCTTGCTACGCGCGGCAAGTCTGACATCGGCTTCTCGGTCGTGTCGAACCCCGAATTCCTGAAAGAAGGCGCCGCGGTGGACGACTTCATGCGCCCGGACCGCATCGTGCTTGGCACGTATGGCGATAACAATGGCCTGCGTGCCAAGGCCATCATGCGTACGCTTTACGCGCCGTTCAATCGCAACCATGAGCGCACGTTCTACATGGACGTGCGCTCCGCCGAATTCACCAAGTACGCCGCCAATTCGATGCTGGCCACGCGCATCTCGTTCATGAACGAGATGGCCAATCTGGCCGACAAGGTGGGCGCGGACATTGAACTCGTTCGCCTGGGCATCGGTTCCGACCCGCGTATCGGCTACAGCTTCCTCTACGCCGGCACCGGCTACGGCGGGTCGTGTTTCCCGAAGGACGTGCAGGCGCTGGTGCGCACGGCGCAGGAGTACGGTCAGACGCTGCACGTGCTGGAAGCCGTTGAGGCCGTCAACGACAAGCAGAAGGAAGTGCTGGTCGGCAAGATCGAAGACCGCATGGGTGCCGACCTGACCGGCCGCACGTTCGCCATCTGGGGTCTGGCGTTCAAGCCGAACACCGACGACATGCGCGAAGCACCGAGCCGCAACCTGATTGCTGCGCTGCTGGCGCGTGGCGCGCGCGTGCAGGTGTATGACCCGGTTGCGATGGAAGAGGCCCGCCATGCGCTGGGGCTTGATCTTTCTTCGGAACAACTGGAACGCGTGGCGTTCTGCGCCGGTCAGATGGACGCGCTTAAGGATGCCGACGCACTGGTCATCGTGACCGAGTGGAAGGCGTTCCGCAGCCCGGACTTCAACGCCGTGAAGGCCCTGTTGAAGACGCCGATGGTGTTCGACGGCCGCAATCTGTTCGAGCCGCAAGCCATGCGCGATGCGGGCTTTGAATATCAGGCCATCGGGCGCTCCACCCAATCGTAATCACCGACCCACCGGCCGCTGCCGACGCCCAGACTCATGACCACGCTCGCTTCCGAACAGATCCACGCCGCCCGTATCCTCGTGGTCGGCGACATGATGCTCGACCGCTACTGGTTTGGAGACGTCGATCGGATTTCGCCCGAAGCGCCGGTACCGGTCGTGCAGATCAAGCGCCAGGACGAACGTCTCGGCGGTGCCGCCAACGTGGCGCGCAACGTGGCGGCGCTCGGTGCGCAGGCAGCCATGCTCGGTGTGGTCGGCGACGACGAGCCGGGCCGCAGCATCGAAACGCTGCTCGGCGAAAGCCACGTCACCGGTCACCTGCATCGTGATCCGGCAGTCAACACGACGATCAAACTGCGCGTGCTGGCTCGTCAGCAGCAATTGATTCGCGTCGATTTCGAGAACGCGCCCACGCACGAAGTGCTGATGTCGGTGCTCGATCGTTTCGCCACGCTGGTGCCGCAGCACGACGTGGTGGTGCTGTCGGACTACGGCAAGGGCGGTCTCACGCATGTCGGCAAGATGATTGAGGCGTCGCGCCAGGCAGGCCGCCGCGTGCTGGTCGACCCGAAGGGCGACGACTACTCGCGCTACAGGGGCGCCACCATGATCACGCCCAATCGCGCTGAAATGCGCCAGGTGGTGGGCTCGTGGAAGTCGGAGCAGGACCTGACCATCCGGGCACAGAATCTGCGCCGGGAGCTGCAGCTCGAAGCGTTGCTGCTCACACGCTCCGAAGAAGGCATGACGCTCTACACCGAGCACGAGGTGCTGCACGTGTCAGCGCAGGCGCGAGAGGTGTTCGACGTCTCGGGCGCGGGCGATACGGTGATCGCTACGCTGGCCACGCTGCTGGGCGCAGGCGCCAACATCAAGGAAGCCGTGCAGTACGCGAATCGCGCAGGCGGCATCGTGGTCGGCAAGCTGGGCACGGCTGTCGTCACCCACGCAGAACTCTTCAACTGATCACCTGATCAACGGATCATGACCATCATCGTCACTGGCGCGGCCGGCTTTATCGGCGCCAACATCGTCAAGGGCCTAAACGAGCGCGGCGAGACCGACATCATCGCCGTCGACAACCTCACGCGGGCCGACAAGTTCAAGAACATCGTCGACTGCCAGATCAGCGACTACCTGGACAAGACCGATTTTGTCGAACGCTTTGCGCGCGGCGAGTTCGGCAAGGTTCGCGCGATCTTCCATGAAGGCGCCTGCTCCGACACCATGGAGACCGATGGCCGCTACATGATGGACAACAATTACCGTTACTCGCTGGCGGTGATGCGCGCGTGTCTGGACCAAGGCGTGCAGTTCCTCTATGCCTCGTCGGCAGCCACGTACGGCGCGTCGGAAACGTTCCGCGAAGAGCCCGAGTTCGAGCGGCCGCTGAACGTGTATGGCTACTCCAAGCTGCTGTTCGACCAAGTTGTGCGCCGTGTCATGCTGACCGCGCTGTCGCAGATCGTCGGCTTCCGCTACTTCAACGTCTACGGCCCGCGCGAGCAGCACAAAGGCCGCATGGCGTCGGTGGCGTTCCACAACTTCAACCAGTTCCGCTCGGAAGGTACCGTCAAGCTGTTCGGCGAGTACAACGGCTACCCGCAAGGCGGCCAGATGCGCGATTTCGTGTCGGTGGAAGATGTGGTCAAGGTCAACCTCTTCTTCTTCGACAATCCGGACAAGTCGGGCATCTTCAATCTCGGCACGGGCCGCGCGCAGCCGTTCAACGACATCGCCACGACGGTGATGAACACGTTGCGCGGAGCCGAAGGCAAGCCGGCGCTTTCTACCGAGGAACTGGCTCAGGAAGGCCTGATCGAGTACGTGAAATTTCCCGATGCGTTGCGTGGCAAGTACCAGTGCTTCACCCAGGCTGATCAATCGCGCCTGCGTGCGGCGGGCTACACGGCGCCGTTCCTCACGGTGCAGGAAGGTGTGGAGCGCTACTGCCAGTGGCTGTTGAAGCAACCGGTCTGATCGCCCAGCGCTCCAACAATCAGACAGCGTGTGAATTTTTGTCCGTTCGCTGCGGCGTTGCCAGATCGCTCTTTAAGATGTGTCGAAACCGCCACCTCATGTGGCGGTTTTTTCATCCCAACACCAAGGAGAAGCACATGTTGAAGAAGCTGTTGGCTGCTGCGTTGATGTCGCTGTCGATGCTGTCGGTCTCTTGGGCCGCCGTCGACGTGAATACCGCAGATCACGCTGCGCTAGAGACGCTATCCGGCATCGGCCCCAAGCGTTCCAAGTCGATCATTGAGGAGCGCACCAAGAACGGTCCGTACAAGGACGCCGCCGACTTCAAGGCTCGCGTGTCCGGCATTGGCGGCAAGACGCTCGCCAAGCTGGAAAACGAGGGGCTGACGTTCGGAGCAGCAGCGCCTGCGCCGGCACCGGCCGCCGCCAAGAAGGACGGTAAGGACGCGAAGAAGAAGTAAGCGCGCCGGTCATGCTGCCGACAACGCCTCGCTCTGAGCGAGGCGTTTTGCCATGTGCGAGGGAGGGCTTTGGGCTGCATTACAATGGTCAAATTCCCGTCCCCCACGCATCATGGCCTATCTCACGATCGAAGACACCATCGGCAACACGCCGCTGGTTCAGCTCCAGCGCATTCCCGGCGAAGGCAACGCGCGCCGCGGTAATGTCATCCTCGGCAAACTCGAAGGCAACAACCCGGCCGGTTCGGTCAAGGATCGCCCTGCGCTGTCCATGATCAAGCACGCCGAAGCGCGCGGCCGCATCAAGCCGGGCGACACGCTGATCGAATCCACGTCGGGCAACACCGGCATTGCCCTGGCCATGGCCGCTGCGGTGCGTGGTTACAAGATGGTGCTGATCATGCCGGAAGACCTGTCGGTGGAGCGCCGCCAGAGCATGGCCGCTTACGGCGCTGAGATCATCCTCACCCCCGTCAAGGGCGGCATGGAATACGCGCGCGACCTGGCCGACGCGATGGAAAAGGAAGGCAAGGGCGTCATCCTCGATCAGTTTGCCAACCCGGACAACCCGCTTGCGCATTACGAGACCACCGGCCCCGAACTGTGGCGCGACACCGAAGGCCGCATCACGCATTTCGTTTCGGCGATGGGTACGACGGGCACGATTACCGGTGTCTCGCGCTTTCTGAAAGAGAAGAACGCTGACATCCAGATCGTTGGCGCACAGCCGGAAGAAGGCTCGCGCATTCCGGGTATCCGGAAGTGGCCCGAAGCGTACATGCCGAAGATCTACGATCCGAAGTACATCGACCGCACCGAGGCGGTCAGCCAGTCCGACGCCGAGCACATGGCACGTCGAATGGCGCGTGAAGAGGGCATCTTCTGCGGGATCTCTGCCGCCGGTGCGTTGTGCGTGGCGCTGCGTGTGGCCGAGGAGGTCGAGAACGCGACGATCGCTTTCGTGGTGTGCGACCGGGGCGATCGTTACCTGTCGACGGGGGTCTTCCCCGCCTGACGGCTCGCCGCATCGCCATGAAAAAAGCGCAGCTTCGGCTGCGCTTTTTGTTTGTGTGGACGGCGGGTCAACCCTGCATCGCCTGCCGCACGGCCTGGCCCAACTCGTACACCGCGGCGGCATAGAAGAAGCTGCGGTTATAGCGTGTGAGCACGTAGAAGTTGCGCAGCCCCACGCGGTATTCCGTCGGTTGGCCGGGCGTGGGCAGATCGATCATCAGCACTTCGGTTTCTTGCTCGCGCGCGGTATCCACACCCGGAGCCAATGCCAGACCAGCGCGTGTGAGCCTGGACAACGTCATGCCGGGATACGGCTGGCCATCTGCGGCGGCGGCCGCAATGCCCTGGCTGTCGGCATCGCCGGCAATGTTCCACATCACCGGGCGGTTTGGCTCCCAGCCGTGCATCTGCAGGAAGCGGGCAACGCTGCCGATGGCATCCACCGCGCTGTTGCGCAGGTCGATGTGGCCGTCGTGGTCGTAATCGATGGCGTATTCGCGGATGCTGGTCGGCATGAATTGCGGAATACCGACTGCGCCCGCGTACGAGCCCAGGACCGAGAACGTCTCCGTGCCCGTGTCACGGCACCAGAGCAGGAAGTCCTTGAGCTGGTTGCGGAACATCGTGCTGCGGTCTTCGCGGTTGGGCGTGTCGGGGTAGTCGAAGGCCAGCGTGGACAGCGCGTCCATTACGCGGAAGTTGCCCATGTCGCGGCCGTAGATGGTCTCCACGCCCAGGATGCCCACGATCACATCGGCCGGCACGCCGAATTCGTTCTCGGCGCGGCGCAGTGTGTCGCCGTATTGCTGCCAGAACCGCACGCCGGCGCCGATGCGGATCGGCTCGATGAAGCGGCCGCGATAGGCCGTCCAGCTGCGACGCGCGGGCGTGGCCGGCGGCAGGATCAGGCGGGCCACCGTGGCGGAATAGGCCGTGCCCGCAAACAGCGTTTCGAGCGATGTCCGGTCAAAGTTGTACTGCGCGACCAGCATGCCGATGAAGGCCTGCGTTTGCGGGTTGTTGCGATAACGATCGGGGTCGATCTCTTCTTCATGCACCGCGACGCGGCGCTTGGGCGATTTGGCGGTCTTCTTGGCAGCCAGCGAGAGCGCCGGGAAAGAGAGCGCGGAGAGCGCTGCGCCAGCCACCAGGGCGCGCAATACGGGACGTCGGGAAGAAGGCGATTGGCTCATGGGGAGGCTTCATACGGGATCGGGGCATTGTAGCGGATGCGTCTGTTGGATCGTCCAGGGCACGCGGCGTTGTCGCACAGCCGTGCTAACGTAGCGGCTGGAGACACTGAAGCACACCGGATCACAACAACATGGCGACCGGCCTCTATACGCATCCCGAATTCCTCCGGCACGAGATGGGACCGCACCATCCCGAATGTCCGGATCGCCTGCGCGCGATCGAAGACCAGCTCATCGCCAGCCGCATCGACGACCTGCTCGTTCCCTGCGAGGCGCCGCCCGCCACCGAGGCGCAGCTGTGCCGCGTCCATCGCGCCGAATACGTGCGCGAACTGGTGGCCAGTGTGCCGATCGCCGGCTATATGCCGATTGATCCCGACACCTCGATGAACCCGCACACCTATATGGCTGCGGTGCTGGCCGCAGGTGCCGCGGTGGACGCCACCGACAAGGTCATCGCCGGCGAGCTGGAGAACGCCTTCTGCAGCGTGCGCCCACCGGGCCATCATGCGGAGCCGGGCCGTGCGATGGGCTTCTGCTTCTTCAACAACGTGGCCGTGGCCGCACGTCATGCGCTTGATCATCACGGCCTGCAGCGCGTGGCGATCGTCGACTTTGATGTGCACCATGGCAACGGCACCGAAGCGGCCTTCCGCGATGAGCCCCGCGTGCTGATGTGCAGCATCTTCCAGCACCCGTTCTATCCGTATTCCGGCACCGAGCCGGTGGCGGCCAACATGGTGAACATCCCGTTACCGGCGTACACCAATGGCCTGACCGTGCGGGAGGTGGTGGAAACCATCTGGCTGCCACGCCTGGAGGCGTTCCAGCCCGAGATGCTGTTCATCTCTGCGGGCTTCGATGCGCACCGCGAAGATGATCTGGGCCAGATGGGCTTGGTCGAGGCAGACTACACCTGGATCACGCAGCAGCTCATGCAAGTGGCGCGCACGCACGCCAAGGGCCGCATCGTCAGTTGTCTTGAGGGCGGCTACAACCTCAGTGCGCTTGGCCGCAGCGTGGTGGCGCACGTCAAGGCGCTTGCCGAGCTTTAGGCTATCAACGATGACGATTCATTGATGTCATTCGAAAAAGTAATAAAGACATCGTTAAAGAATCGTTCCTCGCATGTGGGGCCTGCCTTACACTAGCGCCTCATTCAAACAAAAAAGAGACGGCAACGGCCTAAATGGGCGGTTGCCGTTTTTGTCTGTACGCATGATCGAACTCAAGGGGATATCGCAGCACTTCCGGGGGGCGGGCGACCATGACGTCCACGCGCTGCGCGACGTCGACCTGACCATCAACCGCGGCGAGATTTTCGGCATCATCGGCCGCAGCGGCGCGGGCAAAAGCACGCTGGTCCGCGTCATCAATCTGCTGAACCGGCCCACCTCCGGCACCGTCACCGTGGCGGGGCAGGAGCTCACCGCACTGAATGCCGATGGGCTGCGCCAGGCGCGCCGCAAGATCGGCATGATCTTCCAGCACTTCAATTTGCTGTCGTCGCGCACCGTGTACGACAACGTGGCGCTGCCGCTGGAGCTGGCCGGCACATCGCGCGAACGCATCCGCGAGATCGTGTTGCCGCTGCTGGAACTGGTGGGTCTGTCCGCACACAAGGATCGCTACCCCGCGCAGATTTCCGGTGGCCAGAAGCAGCGCGTTGGCATTGCCCGCGCGCTGGCGAGCCAGCCCGATGTGCTGCTCTCCGATGAGGCGACTTCCGCGCTGGATCCGGAGACGACGCGCTCGATTCTCGACCTGCTGCGCAAGATCAACCGCGAACTCGGTCTGACCATCGTGCTGATCACGCACCAGATGGAAGTCATCAAGCAGGTGTGCGATCGTGTGGCGGTGCTGGACGCCGGCCGTGTGGTCGAACTCGGCCGCGTCATCGATGTGTTCCTGCAACCCAAGCATGACGTGACGCGCGCGCTCATCGGTGAGGTGATCTCGCAGGAGTTGCCGCCGTCCGTTCTGGCGCGCGTGGAAAGTCGCCTCACCGCGCGTGAGCAGGGTGGCCGTGACCACCTGTTCCGTTTGGCCTTTACCGGTGCAGGCGTGGACCAGCCGGTGCTGGCGCAGGCGATCCGCAACTATGGGCTCGACTTCAACATTCTCCATGGCCACATCGACGAGATTCAGGGCCAGGCGTTCGGCTCGCTGGCTATCCTGGCGTCGGGCGAAACCGCTGACATCAACAACGCGATGAACTTCCTGCGCGAGCAAGGCGTGGTGGTCGAGGAGATCAATCATGTGGTCTGACCTGACCGATCTGTTCCTGCCGGCTTTCTGGGAAACGCTGGCCATGGTGGGCGTGTCAGGCGGCATTGGCGCGCTGTTTGGCGTGCCGCTGGGCGTGCTGCTGTATCTGACGACCACGGGTGGCGTGCTGTCGGCACCGGTGTTCAACCGCGTGGCGGGCCTTGTCGTCAATGCCGTGCGCTCGGTGCCGTTCATCATTCTGCTGGTCGCCGTGATTCCGTTCACCCGCCTGCTGGCGGGCTCGTCCATTGGCACCGCGGCGGCCATCGTGCCGCTGACGATTGCTGCGATTCCGTTTGTTGCACGTCTGGTTGAGACTGCGCTCCGCGAAGTGGATCGTGGCCTGATTGAAGCCGCGCAGTCCATGGGTGCGACGACCGGTCAGCTCGTCTACAAGGTGCTGCTGCCTGAAGCGATGCCGGGCATCCTCGCCGGCCTGACGATCACCTTCGTCAGCCTTGTCGGCTACTCGGCCATGGCCGGCACCATCGGCGGCGGCGGCTTGGGCGATCTGGGCATCCGCTATGGCTATCAACGTTACGAATCGGACATCATGCTGGCGGTTGTCGTCATCCTGATCGTCTTTGTGCAGGCGGTGCAATCGACGGGCGATTGGCTCGTGCGCCGCCTGAGCCACCGTTAATCATTCAATCGACAGACAGAACGAGGAAACACAATGAATCGCCGTCAACTGCTGCAATGGTCCGCGAGCCTTGGTGCCGCATTGGCATTGGTCGCAGGCAGCGCCCTGGCGCAGAGCAAGCCGATCAAGATTGGCGTGACCGCCGGGCCGCACGCCGAGATCATGGAAGAAGTAAAGAAGGTCGCCGAGAAGGACGGCTTGAAGCTGCAGATTGTTGAGTTCAACGATTACATCCAGCCGAACGCCGCCCTGGCTGCCGGCGATCTGGATGCAAACAGCTATCAGCACCAGCCGTATCTGGACGACCAGATTGCCACGCGCGGTTACAAGTTCGTGAGCGTCGGCCAGACCATCACCTTCCCGATGGGGATCTACTCGAAGAAGATCAAGTCGCTGAAGGAGTTGAAGGACGGTGCGCGTTTCGGTCTGCCGAACGATCCGACCAACGGAGGCCGCGCGCTGCTGCTGCTGCAATCGCAAGGCGTGATCAAGCTCAAGCCGAACGCCGGTTTCAAGGCTTCGCCGCGCGACGTGGCTGATAACCCGAAGAAGCTGAAGTTCGTCGAATTGGATGCCGCGCAACTGCCGCGCTCGCTGGATGATCTGGATGCCGCCGCCATCAACGGCAATTACGCTGAAAAGGCCAACCTGGACCCGACCAAGGACGGCATCGCCATCGAAAGCCCGAAGGGTCCTTACGCCAACGTGATTGCCATCCGCGCCGCCGACAAGGATCAACCCTGGGTCGCCAAGCTCGTGAAGGCGTATCATTCCGACGCCGTGAAGTCCTTCGTCAAGGCGAAGTACAAAGATGCGGTGATTGTGGCTTGGTAGCCACTTTTGTGATCCGTAGGTGATCCGGTAGAGGGTTCTACCAAACAGATTGCCGGACGTTTGACTGGCGTCCGGCAAATTTTCGCGGTTAAAATAGCACGACCGTTCGGAAAAATTACGCGAGCGACCGGCCCCCCTTATAATGGCCGGCGTTTTGCAAAATCGTCTTATCAATTAGTGGAGTGAGCGCATGAAAGTCCTGGTCGCAGTCAAGCGCGTGATCGATTACAACGTGAAGGTTCGCGTGAAGACGGACGGCAGCGGTGTCGATCTGGCCAACGTCAAGATGAGCATGAACCCGTTCGACGAGATCGCCGTGGAAGAGGCGGTTCGCCTGAAGGAAGCGGGCGTCGCTACCGAAGTGATTGCCGTGTCGTGCGGCGTGACGCAGTGCCAGGAAACTCTGCGCACCGCCATGGCCATCGGCGCCGATCGCGGCATCCTGGTCGAGACTGCCGAAGAGCTGCAGCCGCTGGCTGTCGCCAAGCTGCTCAAGGCGCTGGTCGACAAGGAGCAGCCTCAGCTGATCATCCTCGGCAAGCAGGCGATTGACGACGACGCCAATCAGACCGGCCAAATGCTGGCTGCGCTGGCGGGGCTGCCGCAAGCGACGTTTGCCTCGAAGGTGCAGATTGCCGACGGCAAGGCTTCGGTCACGCGTGAAGTGGACGGTGGCCTGGAAACCCTGTCGGTCAAGCTGCCGGCCGTGGTCACCACCGACCTGCGCCTGAACGAGCCGCGCTACGTGACGCTGCCCAACATCATGAAGGCGAAAAAGAAGCAACTCGACACGGTCAAGCCGGAAGACCTGGGCGTGGACGTTGCACCGCGCCTGAAGACGCTGAAGGTGGTCGAGCCCGCCAAGCGCAGCGCTGGCGTGATGGTGCCCGATGTGGCCACGCTGGTCGCCAAGCTCAAGACCGAAGCGAAGGTGCTGTAAGCGGTCTCCTGACTGCAAGCAACTTCAAGCACACCGAACAGGCAGATCAAGATGACCTCACTCGTTATTGCTGAACACGACAATCAAACCATCAAGGCCGCGACGCTGAACACCGTGACGGCAGCCGCCCAATGCGGCGGTGACGTCCACGTGTTGGTGGCCGGTGCTGGCTGCGGCGCCGCTGCACAGGCCGCTGCGCAAATAGCCGGCGTGGCCAAGGTTCTGGTGGCCGACGCGCCCCAATTTGCCGATGGCCTGGCCGAGAACGTCGCCGAACAGGCCCTGGCCATTGCCGGCAACTACAGCCACATCCTGGCGCCCGCCACCGCCTACGGCAAGAACATCCTGCCGCGTGTGGCCGCCAAGCTGGACGTGGCCCAGCTGTCCGACATCACCAAGGTCGACGGCCCGGACACCTTCGAGCGCCCGATCTACGCCGGCAACGCAATTGCCACCGTGCAATCGGCCGACAAGGTGAAGGTGATCACCGTGCGCGGCACGGCATTCGACCCGGCTGCCGCGACCGGTGGTTCGGCTGCTACCGAAAACCTGACCGCCGTGGCTGACACCGGCATCTCGCAATTCGTTTCGCGCGAAGTGACGAAGAGCGACCGCCCGGAACTGACCGCCGCGAAGATCATCGTGTCGGGCGGCCGTGGCGTGGGCTCGGGCGAGAACTACACCAAGGTGCTGACGCCGCTGGCCGACAAGCTGGGCGCCGCGCTAGGTGCTTCGCGCGCGGCAGTGGACGCCGGCTTCGTGCCGAACGACTACCAGGTCGGCCAGACCGGCAAGATCGTCGCGCCGCAGCTGTACATCGCCGTCGGTATTTCGGGCGCAATCCAGCACTTGGCCGGCATGAAGGATTCCAAGGTGATCGTCGCGATCAACAAGGATCCGGAAGCGCCGATCTTCCAGGTGGCGGACTACGGCCTCGTGGGCGACCTGAATGCCGTCGTGCCGGAGCTGGTGGCCGCACTGGGCTGATCGCACCGCGCAGCGCGCTTGGTTTGACGTGCGCTGCAATGCCCGACGCAAAGCCGTTTCCGACCTGTTTGGAAACGGCTTTTTTATACGCGAGCGCCATCAGGAGAGCGCGTCACGCACTCGATGAGGCACTGTCCTGATCGCGCTTAACCAGAGTTGGAGAGAGACATGACCTATCAAGCCCCAGTCAAGGACATGCTGTTCGTGATGAACGAGTTGGCCGGCCTGGACAACGTCGCGAAGCTGCCTGGCTTTGAAGACGCCACCGCCGACACGGCGCAGGCCGTGCTGGAAGAAAGCGCCCGCTTTACTGGCGAAGTCGTTGCGCCGCTGAATGTGGAAGGCGACCGTAACCCGAGCAGTTGGAAGGACGGCGTCGTCACGGCCACCGCAGGTTTCAAGGAGGCGTTCGCGCAGTTCGGCCAAGGCGGCTGGCAGGGCGTGCAGCATCCGCTGGAATACGGCGGCCAGGGCCTGCCCAAGCTGATCGCCACGGCGTGTATCGAAATGCTGAACGCGGCCAACCTGTCGTTCGCACTGTGCCCGTTGCTGACGGATGGCGCCATTGAGGCATTGCTGACGGCCGGCACCGAAGAACAGAAGCAGCTTTTCGTCCCCAAGCTCATCTCGGGCGAATGGACGGGCACGATGAACCTGACCGAGCCGCAGGCCGGCTCCGACCTGGCACTCGTGCGCACGCGCGCCGAGCCGGTGGGCGACGGCACGTTCAAGATCTTCGGTACAAAGATCTTCATCACCTGGGGCGAGCACGATATGGCCGAGAACATCGTCCACCTCGTGCTGGCGCGTACGCCGGGCGCGCCGGAAGGCGTCAAGGGCATATCGCTGTTTGTGGTGCCGAAGTTCATGGTCAATGAAGATGGCTCGCTGGGCGCGCGCAACGATGCGCATTGCGTATCGATCGAACATAAGCTCGGCATCAAGGCGAGCCCGACGGCCGTGCTGCAATTTGGCGATAACGGCGGCGCGATCGGGACGCTGGTCGGCGAAGAAAATCGCGGCCTGGAATACATGTTCATCATGATGAACGCGGCGCGTTATGCGGTCGGCATGCAGGGCATTGGCGTGTCGGAGCGCGCTTACCAAAAGGCCGTGGCCTATGCGCGTGACCGCGTGCAGAGCCGCCCGGTGGATGGCTCTGCTGCCAAAGCTGTGCCCATCATTCACCACCCGGATGTGAAGCGCATGCTGCTGACGATGCGCGCCATGACCGAAGGCGCGCGTGCGCTGGCCTACGTGGCTGCCGCAGCGTGCGATGCCGGCCATCACGCTGCCGATGACGCAGCACGCAAGCAGAACGCGGCGCTGTACGAATTCCTGGTGCCGATCGTGAAGGGCTGGAGCACCGAGATGTCGATCGACGTGACGAGCCTGGGCGTGCAGGTGCACGGCGGCATGGGCTTTATCGAAGAGACGGGCGCCGCGCAGTTCTATCGTGATGCGCGCATCCTGCCGATCTACGAAGGCACCACGGCCATCCAGGCCAACGACCTGATCGGCCGCAAGACGGTGCGTGACGGGGGCGCGGTAGCCTCGGGCATCTGCGCGGAAATCGCCAAGGTGGAGGCGGCGCTCGCTGCGAAGGGCGGTGCGCATTGCGATGCGATGCGTGCGCGTCTGGCAGCCGGTCGCGAGGCGCTGGAATCGGTGGTGCGCTTTGTGGTCGCCCAGACCAAGGCGCAGCCGAACGCCGTCTTCGCAGGCAGCGTACCGTATCTGCGCCTGTGCGGCATCGTGCTGTCGGGCTGGCAGATGGCGCGTGCGCTGCTGGTGGCGATCGACCGCGAGAGCGAAGACCCGAACTTCTACGGCGCGAAGATCGCCACGGCACGCGTGTTTGCCGATGTGCTGCTCACGCAGGCACCTGGTATTGCGCAGAGTGTGCTGACGGGCGGCGAGACGATCGGTGCGGTGCCGGAAGTCCTGTTCTGAGCGGCATCAGCCGGAAAAAAAAAAGGGAGGCTCCTGCCTCCCTTTTTTATCGCATGCAGCGTAGGCGATCAGGCCAGCGCAGGCTTGGTTGCCGGCATCTGGGTGCCACCCAGGTAGCGATACACAGAAAGGTCATCCGAGCGGATGGCAGGCGAGCGGCCCGACACCAGATCCGACAGCAGCTTGCCCGAGCCGCAGGCCATGGTCCAACCCAGCGTGCCGTGGCCAGTGTTGAGCCACAGGCCACGCACGGGCGTCTGGCCCACGATGGGCGTGCCGTCCGGCGTCATCGGGCGCAGGCCGGTCCAGAACGTCGCGCGCGAGACATCCCCGGCACCCGGGAACAGATCGTTGACCACGAACTCCAGCGTCTTGCGCTTGCCTGGGTCGAGGCGCTTGTCGTAGCCGACAATCTGCGCCATGCCGCCCACGCGGATTCGGTCGTCAAAGCGCGTCACGGCCACTTTGTAGGTCTCGTCCAGGATGGTGGATACGGGGCTCTTCCCCGCATCTGTCATCGGTACGGTGATCGAGAAACCCTTGAGCGGGTAGACCGGCACGTTCACCAGGTTCTTCAGGAACGGTGTGCTGTAGCTGCCCAGCGCCACGACCACGAGATCGGCGTCGATCGGCTGGCCGTCGACCAGCGCCCCGCGGACGGCGTCGTTCTTGAAGATGAGGCTGTTGATCGTGCTGTTGAAACGGAAGCGCACGCCGAGCTTTTCCGCCATCGCGGCCAGGCGCGTGGTGAAGAGCTGGCAATCGCCCGTTTCGTCATTGGGAAGGCGCAAGCCACCGGCCAGCTTGTGGCGGGTCGAGGCCAGGCCCGGTTCACTGCGCACGAGGTCTTCGCGCGAAAGCAGTTCGTACGGCACGCCGGCGCGCTCGAGCACGGCGATGTCGTTCGCGGCGCCGTCGAGCTGTTGCTGGGTGCGGAAAATTTGCAGCGTGCCTTGCTGGCGGCCTTCGTAGGCGATGCCGGTGTCGGCGCGCAGGTCGCGGATGCAGTCGCGGCTGTACTCGGCCAGGCGAACCATGCGTTCCTTGTTTTGCGCGTAGCTGGCGGCGTCGCAGTTGCGCAGCATCTGCCACATCCACTTGAGCTGGAAGAGCGTGCCGTCGGGGCGGATGGAAAGCGGCGCGTGCTGCTGGAACATCCATTTGATGGCTTTGAGCGGTACGCCAGGCGCGGCCCACGGCGACGCATAGCCCGGCGAGATCTGGCCAGCATTGGCGAAGCTCGTCTCCAGCGCCGGACCCGCTTCGCGGTCGACGACAGTGACTTCATGGCCCGCACGGGCCAGGTAATAGGCGCTCGTCACGCCGATCACGCCGCTGCCAAGAACGAGCACGCGCATGGTGATACTCCCCGGAGATGAATTTGCGATAGATGTCGCTATCGTATTCGTACAATTCCAGTAATTGTTTCTGTATATTTGCGGGAAACAGAAACAACTTTGATTCTGAGGCATTTTTGACCATGCGAACCCAGCGTAAGCCAGTCCGGGCCCTCGATAAGCTCGATCGGCGGATTCTCGACCTGCTGCAAAAGGACGGGCGCCTGTCGATGAAGGAACTCTCCGAGGCGGTCGGCCTGACCATTACGCCGTGCATCGAGCGCGTCAAGCGCCTGGAGCGCGAGGGCTTCATCCTCGGCTACTACGCGCGGCTCAACCCCGCCATGCTGGGCGCTTCGCTGCTGGTGTTTGTGGAGATCAGCCTGGGCAGCAAATCCGGCAACATGTTCGAACAGTTTCGTCGCGAAGTGCTGCGCATTCCCGAGGTGCTGGAGTGCCACCTCGTCTCCGGCGATTTCGACTACCTCATCAAGGCGCGCATTCGCGAGATGAGTGAATACCGGCGCTTGCTGGGCGACATCCTGCTCCAGTTGCCCGGCGCAGTGCAATCCAAGAGCTACATCGTGATGGAGGAGATCAAGGAGACGCTCGCCATCGATGTGACGGAAGCGGGCGGGTGACGTAGCGTTGTCACGGAAGCCCCCTACGCTGGCTGGCACGTTCATCACCGACACCGGAGCCCCCATGTCCGACCAGCCGATCTTCAAGCCGACCCGCCGCACGCTGATCAAAGGCCTCGTTTCCGCCAGCGGCACCGCGCTCCTCAGCTCGCGTATCGGCGACGTGCTGGCCCAGGGCGCCGCACCGGCCGCAATGACGTCCGAGCGCCTGCGCCCGCAAGTGCCAGGCGGCGTGATGAGCGGTGATATCACGGCCGGCAGCGCCATCGTCTGGAGCCGCACCGATCGTCCGGCACGCATGATCGTCGAATACTCGACGGACGCCGCCTTCAAGAACGTCGCGCGTCGCATCGGCCCCGCGGCCCTTGAAAGCAACGGCCTGACAGCTCGGGTCGACCTGAACGGCCTGCCAGCCGGCGCAGACCTGTTTTACCGCGTGCGCTTCCAGGACCTCGTGCACGACAAGGCCTTCAGCGAGCCGGTTGCCGGTCGCTTCCGCACGGCACCCATGCAGGCCAATCGCCCCATCTGCTTTGTCTTCTCTGGCGACGAGGCCGGCCAAGGCTGGGGCATCAACGAGCGCTTCGGCGGCTATCGTCTGTATGAGGCAATGCGCCGCGAATCGCCCGACTTCTTCATCCACTCCGGCGATCAGATCTATGCCGACGGCCCGATCCAGGCCGAGGTGAAACTGCCCGACGGCGCGCTGTGGACCAACCTCGTTACCGAGGCCAAATCGCACGTTGCACAGACGCTCGACGACTACCGCGGCGCCTTTGCCTACAACCAGCTGGACAAGAACAAGCGCGCGTTTTCCGCCGAAGTGCCGTTCCTCGTGCAGTGGGACGACCACGAGGTGCGCAACAACTGGTACCCCGGCCAGCAGATCGGCCCGGAAGAGAAGCGCTATCAGGAGCGCAGCGCATCGCTGCTGGCGGCCCGCGCGAAGCAGGCGATGTTCGAGTACAACCCGTTCCGCTTCAATCCGATCGACCCAGAGCAGATCTACCGCGCGTTCCAGTACGGCCCGCTGCTCGACGTATTCATGCTGGACGAGCGCAGCTATCGCGGGCGCAATTCGCCGAACCGCCAGACCCGGCTGGATGCCGATTCGGCCTTCCTCGGCCCGGCACAGGCGGCGTGGCTCAAGCAATCGCTCAAGCAGTCAAAGGCGACGTGGAAGGTGATTGCCAGCGACATGCCGATCTCGCTGGTGGTGCCTGATCTGAACCCCGATGTGCCCAAGGGCACCTATGAAGCGTGGGCCAATGCGGATGACGGCATGCCGTCGGGCCGCGAACTGGAGTTGGCCGAGATCCTGCGCTTCATCAAGCAGGAAAACATCCAGAACGTGGTCTGGGTGACGGCTGACGTGCACTACGCGCAGGCTACGTACTACCACCCGTCGCGCGCCAAGTTCACGGATTTCAAACCGTTCTGGGAGTTCGTTGGCGGCCCCATCAACGCGGGCACCTTCGGACCGAATGAAGTGGACCAGACGTTTGGACCGGACGTGCGCTACGTCAGCATTCCAAAGGACAATCCGCAGAACCAGTCGCCCGCGGCGCTGCAGCAGTATTACGGTCGCGCCAAGATCGACCCGATCACGCGCACGATGCACGTATCGCTGCACGATCTCGACGGCAAATCGCTCTGGGAAGTGAAGCTCGATCCCGAGGCGTAGCAGGCGTCACCCGCAGCGCGGCGGGAGCGTATGCGATAGGATCAGCGAGCCCCCGCATCCATTCTGGCCCGCTGTGTCCGATATGTCCGATCGCCACGTCCCCCGCAAGGGACGCGGCGCCACTTCCAATCTGCAAGGCCGCTTCGAGCGCGACGAGCGCACGCGCGTCGATGACGGCTGGCAACCGCTTGTCGGGCACCTCGATCCGGATGACGCGCCGCCTCGCATCGAGACCAGCGTCTCCATCGAGCGTGCGCGCTCCATCCTCAGCCATAACCAGTCGCCGGATATTCCGTTTGGGGTCTCGCTCAATCCGTATCGTGGCTGCGAGCATGGTTGTGTGTATTGCTTTGCTCGGCCGACGCATGCGTATCTGGAGCTGTCGCCCGGGCTGGACTTCGAGACCAAGCTGTTCGCCAAGACCAATGCCGCGGAGGTGCTGCGCGAAACGCTGGCCAAGCCCGGCTACCGCTGCGAAGCGATTGCGCTGGGCGTGAACACCGATGCGTATCAGCCAATCGAGCGCGAGTTGCACATCACGCGCGACGTGCTGCAGGTGCTGCACGATTGCGATCACCCTGTCGGGCTGATCACCAAGTCGACACTGATCGAGCGCGACATCGATCTGCTCGCCCCGATGGCGGCGAAGAATCTCGTCGTAGCCGCCGTCACAATCACCACGCTCGACGCTGATCTGGCGCGCAAGCTGGAGCCCCGCGCTGCCACGCCATCGCGCCGCCTGCGCACGATTCGCACGCTGGCAGAGGCGGGTATTCCGGTGGGTGTCAGCGTCGCCCCGATGGTCCCCTTCATCACCGACGACCACATGGAGCAGATTCTGGAAGCCGCGCACGAGGCAGGCGCCACGTACGCGAGCTATATCGTGCTGCGCTTGCCAAACGAGCTGGACGCGGTGTTTCAGGATTGGCTGATGGCGCATTTCCCCGACCGCGCGCAACGCGTGATGAATCGCATCCGCGATCTGCACGGCGGGCACGATTACAAAGCGGATTTCGCCACGCGCATGCGGGGCACCGGCATCTGGGCCGACTTGTTGCGGCAGCGTTTCTACAAGGCCGCCGACAGGCTCGGCTTCAGCTACCACCGCTACAACGAACGGGTGCTCGACACCTCGCAGTTCAAGCCGCCCACGCGTGCCCTCAAACCGCGAAAGCCGGTCGACGAGCGCCAGGGCAGTTTGTTTTGACTACTGCGACAGCTCTTTCGCTGCCTGCACCTGCGTTTCGAAATAGGTCTGGAAGGTGATGGCCAAGCCGGCCATCAGCAGGCCCGTGCCGATCATCAGCGTGAGAACGCTGAGCAGTACGACAGGCCAGCCCGAATGTGTAGGCGTGCCGTCGGCATTGAATTGTGCGTCCCATTTGTCGTCGGGGCGCAGGCCGTAGACGAGGGCTGACAGGTAACCGGCCAACACTGAAGATCCGCCGATCATCGCGCAGACCCAGCCCGGGACGCTCGCGCGCTGCGTCGACCACAGCAACGCCACGCCGACCACACCGAGCACCATGGCAAAGACCTGCGACCATGCCCAGAAATCGCGTCCGCCCTTGAGATAGAAACGATGCGCGCCCACGCTTCCGAACAGGAAGGCGAGCAGCACGGTCAGCAGCTTGGATTTTTTTTGAAGAGTGGTCGTAGGCATAGCGGGCGGTGAACACACGGCAAGACAACACAGCGCCGCGCATTCTACGCCCAACGTCAACCGCGGCGCAGCCAAACGGCGGCGCCGGGAGCGCGTCTTAAAGACGCATCAGCAACTTGGGGAATTGGCCGTCAGTTTGGCCGGAGGCGCGCAACGCTGCGTAGCGTTTGCGGCGGGAGTGGCAGGGTCACTAAATCGGAACCGGACGCAGCGACGGCACGCTCATCGAAACCGTCGAATCCTGCTGCAGTCGAGGCGTTTGGTCGCGCACGCCGTAAAGCAGGTGAGCCAGCATCAGCATGAATGCCGTGGTCCAAACCAGACCGAGGATGAGCCGCACATGGCGGCGGCGAGGGAATGACATTGAAGCACCTGTTGTCGTTGTGATTGGTGTGATGGCACGGTCGCATCAACCGCGTACACGTGCCATCCAATCCGACTCAGGCGTTCCCGCCAAGTTCCGGGATGTGAAATATGGGAGCGGCGCGTCAGCCCCGGCGCGAGCCGTGCCAGTTGCCTTGGTCGCCGTTTCCTCGTTCCTGACGCATGCGTTCCTGCTGCTGCCAGTCTCCGCGGCCGCCGCCGTCGCGGGGCTGAATCCGACCGTTGAGGCGATCGTCGGCCCGGGCGCGCGCTTCCATGCGTTCCATCTGCGCGCGGATGCGGGCGGCCTGCTCGCCCCGGCTGTCAGCGAAGAATTGCGCCACCAGCGGACGCTCTTGCGGCATGGTCTGTGCCGCTTGCGTCCATGCGGGCATGGTGGATTCTGCGAAGGCGACGGCGGTTTGACGCGCCGATGCGTTGGCAGCCACAGCGCCCGCAGAGGCGACGATCAGAACGCCTGCCGCCAAGGGGCGAAGCAATGCGCGGATCGGCATGGCTATCTCCTGTCGGGCAAGGATTTGAAAGCGCCACGCGCCGCGTGCTTCTGGCAGTTGCAAGAGAGATCGACAGCGCGTGTTCATGCCTGTCAATGTAAGGCTTCACTCAGCGGGCATCCACTGTCCGAACGTTACCCATGTAACGAGATGTTTCGCGCACGCTTTGCTCGAGCGGTGAGCGACGTTAAGATCATTTTCCGGTGTAGTGGATGCGATACACCGCGCCCGCCAAGTCGTCGGAGACCAGCAGGCTGCCGTCCGGTGCCACGAGCACATCTGCGGGGCGTCCCCAGGCTCTCTCGCCTTGCAGCCAGCCCTGGGCGAACGGCTCCTGCTTCGTGACATTGCCGGCGGCGTCCAGAACGACGCGCACGACGCGGTAGCCCACCTTTGATGATCGGTTCCACGAACCATGCTACGCAATGAAGACATTGTTTCGGTATTCCGGCGGAAAGCTGCTGCCCGTATAAAAGCGCATGCCTAATGCCGCTACGTGGGCCCCGAGCCTCGCGGCCGGTGGTGTGTAGTCTGAGCACGGATGTCCGGCACCGAACTCGGGGTCCGGAATGTCGCCGGCGTGGCAGAACGGATAGCCAAAGTGCGGATTGGGCTTGGTGATGCGGTTCAGTTCGTCGTCTGGCACGTCGTCACCCATGAGATCGCGGCCGTTGTCGGTGAACCACAATTCGTGCGTACTCGGGTGCCAGTCGAAGCCGACCGTATTGCGGATGCCTCGCGCCACGAGTTCCAGTCTGCTTCCATCGGCGTTCATGCGCATGAGGTTGGCGTACCGGTTCTCATCGGGGCGGCATATGTGGCAAGGTGCGCCCACCGGCACATACAGCTTGCCGTCCGGCCCGAACGCAATGAATTTCCACCCGTGATGCGTTTCCGTCGGCAGCTTGTCGTTGACGATCACCGGGTCCGGCGGATTGCCGAGCCGGCTGTCAATGCCGTCGAGCCTCAGCACGCGTGAAACTGCCGACACATAAAGGTTGCCGTCACGCCATGCCACGCCAACCGGGAGTTGCAGTCCGGACGCCACCACATGGATCGGTGCGTTTGGCGTCAGCAACGACATCGCGTAGACCTTGCCCGCGCGGCTGCCCACATAGAGAATGCCGGCCGGAGAAAGCGCCATTTCACGTGCAGCGGGCATCGCGTCGGTGAGCACTTCGACATGGAATCCGGGCGGTACACGGAGTGACTCGATCGGTAGAGCGGCGAGTGCTGCGGGCACCGCATCAAGCCAAGCGGCAAGCACAACGGCTGGAATCAAGTACGCTGCGCGTCACGCGTGCCATCGGGCGCACACTCTCGCCCAGCCTAAGTGTTTGTTTGGTCGGAGAAACTGCGCTATACTTGCGCGTTTCTCTGTACGCATACCCAGTTTTTCAAGGAAAAGATCCATGGTCGTGATCCGTCTGGCCCGCGGTGGCTCCAAGAAGCGCCCGTTCTTCAATATCGTTGCGACCGACTCGCGTAACCGCCGTGATGGCCGTTTCATCGAGCGCGTCGGTTTCTACAACCCGCTCGCCGGTGAAGGCGAAGAAGGTCTGCGCATCGTGCAAGACCGCCTGACCTACTGGGAAGGCGTGGGCGCACAGCTGTCGCCGACGGTTGCCCGTCTGGTGAAGCAAGGCGCCAAGAAGGCGGCTGCCTAAGTTTTAGCATGCGTCGATCGACGGTGCCGTCCGAGTACTTCCTGCTGTGACGCGCGCCGCATCGACACGGCCCGGTCCTGTGGCTGCTGCAACGCAGGCAACCTCGCAAAAGGTTGCCGAACGGCTGCAAGCCATGCGCCCGGGCACGGGCACCAACCCGACGCTCCCCGACGATCTCGTCGAGGTGGGTTATGTGGGTGGGGCCTACGGTATTCGCGGCTGGATCAAGGTCCAGTTGCACGGCGACGCCGACGCGCTGCTGAATGCCCGTACCTGGTGGCTCAAGCCGGCTGCTGGCGCACTGGCAACGTCAGCGGACTGGCGGGTGTTTCCCGTTGGCACGTCGCGTGAGCATAGCGGCACGGTGGTGGCGGGTTCGCCTGCCGCACCCGATCGCAATGTCGCCGAAGCTCTGCGCGGCTATGCCGTGTGGGTCAGCCGGGCCGATTTTCCCGAGCCGGATGATGACGAGTTTTACTGGGTCGATCTGATCGGCGCTACGGTCGTCAACGAGCAACAGGAAACGCTTGGCACGGTGCGAGGCCTGATCGACAACGGTGCGCATCAAATCCTGCGTATCGTCGGTGAAGGTGAGGTCGAGCGGCTCGTGCCGTTTGTCGAGGTTTACGTGAAGTCGGTGGATGTCGCAGGCAAGCGCATCGTCGTCGACTGGGGTCTGGATTACTGAACATGCGGCCGGAGAATTCGGCGATGCAGTTCGACGTCGTCTCGCTGTTTCCGGACATGTTCCGGGCGCTGACGGACTGGGGTATCACCAGCCGCGCAGCCAAACAGCAGGTGTACACGTTGCGCACCTGGAACCCGCGCGATTTCACGACGGACAACTACCGCACCGTGGACGACCGCCCGTACGGCGGTGGCCCGGGCATGGTGATGTTGGCGAAGCCGCTAGAGGCCGCGCTGGATGCGATTCAAGCGGCGCAAGCGCCGGCGGCTTCGCATGTGGTGTTGCTGTCGCCGCAAGGCAAGCCGCTCACGCACAAGCGGGTGATGGAACTGGCGCAGTTGCCGGCGCTCACGTTGCTGTGCGGACGCTACGAAGCGATTGATCAACGTCTGGTCGACCGCCGCGTGGATGAGGAAATCAGCCTTGGCGATTTCGTCCTCTCCGGCGGTGAGATTGCAGCAATGGCGATCATCGACGCCGTGGTGCGGCAGTTGCCCGGCGTGCTGGGCGATGCACAGTCGGCGGTGCAAGACAGTTTCGTCAACGGCTTGCTCGACTGCCCGCACTACACGCGGCCGGAAGAGTACGAAAGTGTGCGTGTGCCCGATGTGCTGCTGGGTGGCCACCATGCCGAGATCGAGAAATGGCGCCGCCAGCAGGCGCTGGTGAACACGATGCGCAAGCGGCCCGATCTGATCGAGGCGGCGCGCAAGCAGGGTTTGTTGTCCCGCAGCGATGAGGTCTTCCTCGCTGCCGCGGCGATAACGGCAAAGGGGTCAGAGCCTTCCATACCGGAAGGCTCGGCCAAGTGAAGTTCCCATCCTCTACCGGGGCCACGGTCAACCGACTGGGCAAAACGCCGGCATGATGGTCAAGGAGAAAAAGATGAATCTCATCGAGCAAATCGAGCAGGAAGAAATCAAGCGCCTGACGGCCAACAAGACGATCCCCCCGTTCGCCCCTGGCGACACCGTGATCGTCAACGTGAACGTCGTTGAAGGCACCCGCAAGCGTGTGCAGGCGTATGAAGGCGTCGTGATTGCCAAGCGCAATCGTGGCCTGAACTCGTCGTTCATCGTTCGCAAGATCTCTTCTGGCGAAGGCGTGGA
Source organism: Ralstonia pickettii (assembly GCF_001699815.1). Lineage (GTDB taxonomy): Bacteria > Pseudomonadota > Gammaproteobacteria > Burkholderiales > Burkholderiaceae > Ralstonia > Ralstonia thomasii. The sequence goes on from NZ_MCGB01000025.1 coordinate 85,670, forward strand.
GCGTACGTTCCAGCTGTACTCGCCGCTGCTTGCCAGCATCGAAGTGAAGCGTCGCGGTGATGTGCGCCGTGCGAAGCTGTACTACCTGCGCCAACGCTCGGGCAAGTCGGCACGCATCAAGGAGAAGCTGACCTTCAAGCGCAAGGAAGCCGCTGCGGAGTAATCTGCGCGCGTTGCGAAAAGGCACCTTCGGGTGCCTTTTTTCTCTTCTGCGGCGGAAGATTGACCCCATCTATGTCTTCCGCCCTCGACTCATTCATTCCCATCGTATGCGCCGTCCCGTGTTCGACCCTGAGCAGTTACCGGTGGTGCCGACCGAGGCATCATTGCCGGCGCTCGGGCTCCCGCGGCTGACCGCCGAGTTCGTGCGCGAGCGGCTGCAGACGCAGCCCGACTGGCAACCGGAACAGACGGACGAATCCCGCCTGATCGACGCTTCGCTCAAGTTGCGCGAGGCGGCGGTGCTGGTGCCGCTGGTGCAGCGCGAGGCGGGTCTGACGGTGCTGCTGACGCAACGCAATGCATCGCTTAGCCAACATGCCGGCCAGGTCAGCTTTCCGGGCGGTGGACGCGAAGAATTTGACCGTGACATGGTCGACACGGCGCTGCGCGAGACGATGGAAGAGGTCGGCATTAGTGCCGAACACATCGAAGTGATCGGTCGCTTGCCCGACTACATCACCGGGACCGGTTTCCATGTGAGCCCAATTGTCGGATTGCTCGCGCCCGATTTCACGCTGCAACCCGACCCAAGTGAAGTGGCGGAGGTGTTTGAAGTGCCGCTGGCCTTTTTGATGGATCCGGCCAACCACGAAGTGCGCGAGCTGCGGTGGGAAGACCGCGTGCGTCGTTTCTATGCGATGCCTTACCGGCGATCTGGGCGATCTGACCAAGCGCCTGACTCTGGCCACCACTTCATCTGGGGCGCGACGGCGGGCATGCTGCGCAACCTGTATCACCTGCTGGCAGCGTAGCGCCGACGCGAATATGGGCACCCTGTGCGCTGTTGCGCGCACGCTGTGTGCTATCGTCTTGCACATCGCATTCACGGTGTGATCCACGCCTTCGCAACGCCCTTCCAATGACTTTCTTCTCCGTACTCTGCGCGCTGATTCTCGAACAGTTCCGTGCGCTCAGCCGGGACAACCCGATCTACGACGTCGTGCGCGCACTGGCTGCGCGGGCAGAAGAATGGTTCGACACCGGCCTTCGTCGCGATGCCGTCCTCGCTTGGTGCGTGGTCACGCTGCCGGCCGTGGTGGTCGTGGCACTGGTGCACTACCTGCTGTCGTCGATCAGTCTTGGGCTGGCGTTCCTGTGGAACGTCCTGATGGTTTACCTGACGCTCGGCTTCCGCCAGTTCAGTCACTACTTCACCGATATCCATGAGGCACTGCGCAGCGATGACGTTGTCACTGCGCGCCTGCTGCTCAACGAATGGTCGGGGCAGGACACGACCGACATGCCGGTCAATGAGATCGTCCGCCATACCCTGGAGTGCGCGATTGTTGCGGCGCATCGTCATGTGTTCGGTGTGTTCTTCTGGTTCCTGGTGCCGATCGGGCCGGCGGGTGTGGTGCTATACCGTGGCGCTGAATACCTCGCTCGCCACTGGAGCGATACGTCGACGGAGCGTAGCCCCGCGCTAGGTCTCTTTGCCCGTCAGGCGTTTTTCATCATCGACTACGTCCCTGCGCGTCTCACTGCGATCGGCTTTTCCATCGTCGGCAACTTCGAAGATGCCGTGTACGCCTGGCGCAACCGCGCTGCCAAGTGGAATGACGAAGTGAATGGAATCCTATTGGCGGCCGGCGGTGGCGCGCTCGGCGTGCGTCTTGGCACGCCCATTCCGCAACGCGATTCGGCCGATAGCATTGCCGACGAGGATGGCGCCTATCCCATGGAAGTGGGGCAGGAGCCGAACGTGCGTACCTTGCAGTCAGCTGTGGGGCTGGTGTGGCGCGCCGTGGTGTTGTGGATGCTGCTGCTGGCGATGCTGTCGATTGCCGTGTGGCTCGGCTGATGCGGCACGACGCTTAGTCGCCGAACGATCAATCACGCCGCATCCTCGCGGTTGTTGCCGCAGCGCCAGCACTGGGCGAACTGCGGCTCGTGACTCTCTCCGCAATGTGCGCAACGCCATGCCGGCCCGGTCGGCGGGTGCTGCGCCTGATCGAGCAGCGCGCGGGCCTGCGCTTCCTGCGCCGGGTTCACCAGCCAGACCTGCGCAGCGCAATCCTGCGGCGGGACGTCACCCGCCACACTGCTCAAGTAGATGTTGCGCAGCTCGGTGCGAATACCGGCGGCAGACAGCACGTTCTGCCAGTGCGCCGCCATGCCGAGCGATGGACTGCTGATCAGCAACTTCATCCCACCCTCCACGAGCGTATGGCGAAGCCCTTACCAGGGCTTCTGCTGTTCCGATTCGTGCAGCAATTGCGCGTAAAGCTGGTGACGGCGTGGATCGATCTTGCCCTCGGCCATCGCGCCCAGAATGCCACAGCCGGGTTCCTGCAGGTGCCGGCAGTTATAAAACCGGCACTCGGTCAGGCGCGGGCGGAACTCGGGGAAGGCGCGTTCCAGCATCCCTTCGCTGAGGTGATGCAGGCCGAATTCCTGGAAGCCCGGCGAGTCGATCAGCATGCCGCCCTGGCCCCAATCTGCGGGTAGGTGATAGAGCCGCGTGAACGTGGTGGTGTGCTTGCCGGAGTCGAGCTTTTCGGAGATCTCGCGCGTTTGCGCATCCACGCCCGGAATCAGCAGATTCAATAGCGAGGACTTGCCCATGCCCGATTGCCCGATCAGGATCGAAGCGCGCCCAGCGACGTGCGGTTCGAGCGCGGCATGCGCGGCTTCCGGCGCGCCGTGCACGGTTAGTTCCACGATGGTGTAGCCCAGGTCTCGATAGAGCGCCAGGCGTGAGCGAGCCGTCTCCAGTCGCGCGGTCAGATCGATTTTGTTGAGCAGGATCAGCGGGGTGATGCCCAGGGATTCTGCGGCGACGAGCGCGCGGCCGAGCAGGTCTTCCGAAAAACTCGGCTCGGTGCCCAGCATGATGATCACCTGATCCAAATTCGCGGCCAGCACCTTCGATTTGAACTGATCGGAGCGATAGAGCAGGTTGCGGCGCTCGTCCACACGCACCACGACGCCTTGGTCGACGGCGGTGGCTTCATAGACCACCCGATCGCCCACGGCGCATTCGCTGCGTTTGCCCCGCGGGAAGCATTGCAGGAAACCGCCCCCGTCGCGTTCGACCAGGTAATGGCGCCCGTGCGCGGCGATGACGAGCCCGTGTTCGCCAGTGGCAGCCTGCTTATGGGCGCGGCCCGGTTTGCCGCGCGTCATGCCGCGCGAGCCTGCACGAGGCGCTCCACGCGCTGCGATGCAGTCGGGTGCGAATAGTAGAACGTTGAGTAGACCGGGTCCGGCGTGAGCGTCGATGCGTTGTCCTGGAACAGCTTGACCAGCGCCGAGACAAGTTGATTGGCGTCGGCGTGCTCGGCGGCAAAGGCGTCCGCTTCGTACTCGTCCTTGCGAGACGACAGGCTCGCCAGCGGCGAGACGAAGAACGTGAACACCGGCAGCACTAGGAAAAACAGCATCAGCGCCAGCGCGTGGTTGTCGGAGAACAGGTTCGGAGCGACGCCAAGGCCCAGGTAAAACCACGTGCGCGTCATCAGCCAGCCGAGCAGCGCCAGAGCACCCAGGCTCAGCACGAACGTCACGGCGATGCGCTTGGTGATGTGATGGCGCTTGAAATGGCCCAGCTCATGCGCGAGCACGGCTTCCATTTCGGACGGATTCAGGCGGGCGAGCAGCGTGTCGAAGAAGACGATGCGCTTGGTCGCACCAAAGCCGCTGAAGTAGGCGTTGCCGTGGGCGCTGCGGCGGCTGCCGTCCATCACGAACAGGCCCTTGCTGGCGAAGCCGCAGCGCTTGAGCAGGCTTTCGATACGCGAGCGCATTTCCTCGTCCTGCAGCGGGGTGAACTTGTTGTAGAGCGGTGCGATGACGTTGGGGTAGATGGCCTGAACAAACAGCATGAACGCCATCCACACGATCCAGGTGTACAGCCACCAGTACGCGCCCATCTTGTCCATCAGCCAGAGCACTGCCAGCAGCAGCGGCAGACCCAGCACGGTTCCGATGGCCAGGCCCTTGAGGTTGTCGGCCAGCCACAGCTTGAACGTCATGCGGTTGAACCCAAAACGCTCTTCGACGACGAACTGGGCGTACAGCGAAAACGGCAATTCGACCACGCTGCTGATCGCGATGACCGACGCGATCAGCGCCACGCCATACGCGTAACCGGGGCCGAACACGCCCAGCCAAGCCTGGTTGATCCAGTTCAGCCCCCCGAGCAGCGTCAGCGCGATCAGTAGGGCGGCTTGAACCGGTACTTCGAGCATCGCCAGACGGGTGCGGGCGATGGTGTAGTCGGCGGCCTTGCGGTGCATGTCCAGTGTGATCGACTCGGCGAACTGCGCAGGCACGGCATCGCGGTGACGCGCCACGTGACGGACTTGCCGCGCGGCCAGCCACAGGCGCGTGGCGGACATCAATACAAGGGCGATCAGGAAGACAGCGGTAAAGGCGGGCATGTGGGGAAACACCTATCAGATATGCGAAAATTATAGCCTTCAGTCATTTTCTCAAGGCCCTTGAGTGAGCACCCCCGCGAGTACCCCTGTTTCCCTGTCCGCCACATCCCTGTCGACCCCCAGCCGCGTTGCCGCCAAGAGCGACAACAATCTGGTCTGGCTCGACATGGAGATGACCGGTCTGAGCCCCGAGAACGATCGCATCATCGAAGTGGCCGTGGTAGTAACGGATTCGGAGCTGAACATCCTGGCTGAAGGCCCGGTGCTGGTGATCCATCAGTCCGACGAGCTGCTTGACGGCATGGACGCGTGGAACAAGGGCACGCACGGCCGTTCGGGCCTGATCGACAAGGTCAAGGCGTCGACCACGACGGAAGCGGAAGCGGAAGCGGAACTTCTGGCATTCCTCAAGAAGTGGGTGCCGAAGAGCAAGTCGCCGATGTGCGGCAACTCCATCTGCCAGGACCGCCGTTTCATGGCCCGCTACATGCCCAAGCTGGAGGCGTACTTCCATTACCGCAATCTGGATGTCTCCACGCTCAAGGAACTTTGCAAGCGTTGGCAACCGGCTATTGCCAAGGGTTTTACGAAGCACCAGCGGCACACGGCGTTTGCAGACATCATCGAATCGATCGAAGAACTGCGCTATTACCGCGAGCACTTCATCCGCGATGTGCCGCAAACGCCCGACGCTGAAGCACTGGCATCGTCGGTCGCCCCGTAAGTAAGCATTAAACCTGCTGCGGTTTTGCGCGCACAGCGTGCTTGGGCCGCCAGGCCTTGACCACGCTGTCGTGCGTCTCGACGTACGGGCCGCCGATCAGGTCGATGCAGTAGGGCACGGCTGCAAAGATGCCTGGCACCGTGGCGCGGCCCTCCACATCCCTCAAGCCCTCCAGCGTTTCCTTGATGGCGCGCGGCTGACCGGGCAGGTTGATGATCAGGGTGGCGCGTGACGGCGTTTCACGGATCACCGCCACCTGACGCGACAAAATCGCCGTCGGCACGAAGTTCAGGCTGATCTGGCGCATCTGCTCGCCAAAACCCGGCATTTCCTTGGTGGCGACAGCCAGCGTCGCCTCGGGCGTCACATCGCGGCGCGTCGGGCCGGTGCCGCCCGTGGTGAGCACCAGATCGCAGCCGGCATGGTCGACGAGGTCGATCAGGGTTTCGGCAATCGCCGCCTGTTCGTCCGGAATCAGCCGCTCCACGCATTGCCAAGGCGACGATAGCGCGGCGCCAAACCAGTCGCGCAGCGCAGGAATCCCTTCATCCTGATAGGTGCCGGCCGAGGCGCGGTCCGAAATCGACACAAAGCCAACGATCAGTTCGTCGGGGTGGCGGCGGGTGATCGGCGCGGAGGAGGCAGGGGCTGTCATGCTTCGTCGTCTTCGGCTTCGGGTTGATCGGCGTCATCTTCGTCGCGGTCGTTGCCGGACAGGGCCTGCTTGACCATCTGGAACAACTCGCGCGACGACTTGGGCGGCTTCGCCAGCTGCGCTTCCTTGCGCGCATTGCGCACGAGCGTACGCAAGGCCTGCACGTCGGCATCCGGGTGCGCTGCAATGAACTCGGTGATGGCGTCGTCGCTGGCGATCAGGCGGTCGCGCCAACGCTCGATGGCATGCAGGCGCGCGGTTTCCGCCTTGGAGGCGCCAACGAAGGTGGCCAGCACGCGGCGGATGGCTTCGACCTCGTCGTCGGTCAGGGCGCGCATCAGCTTGCCGATGTACTGCATCTGGCGGCGCTTGCCTTCGTGGGCGGTGGTGCGCTTGGCTTCGCGCAGGGCGTCGACCAGCTTTTCGGGCAGCGGCACCTTCGCGAGTTTGTCCTTGGGCAGCGCTTCCAGGGCAGTGCCCAGGTCTTGCAAGGCGTTCACTTCGCGCTTGCGCTGCGATTTGCTCTTGGGCGTATCCGGATCGTCCTCGTCACCGATGTCGGTGCGCACGACAGGTTGCAGATACGTAGGGTTGTGTCGGGATGCTCGGCTCATGGCGCGCATTGTATCTTGCTATGATGGGCGCTTCCGCCCGCTTTTGGCAAAATCGCGGCACCCGTTTCTCCCTTTATTGCCTATGTCTCAAACGCTCGATTCCAAGACCGCCCCTGTGTTTGCCTACCGCCGCGAACAGCTCGAGGAGATGGCCTCCGATGTGCTGCGCATTGCACGCGAACTCGGCGCCTCTGATGCCGCAACGGAAATCTCCGAAGGCCAGGGCCTGTCGGTCACGGTGCGCAAGGGCGAGATCGAGACCATCGAGCAGAACCGCGACAAGATTGTTGGCGTGACCGTCATGCTGGGCAAGAAGCGCGGCAACGCCAGCACGTCGGACTTTTCGCCGGCAGCACTGCGGTCCACCGTCGAGGCCGCCTACAACATCGCGCGCTTCACAGCCGACGATGATTGCGCCGGCTTGGCAGAAGAAGAACTGCTGGAGAAGCACCCGCGAGACTTGCAGCTCTATCACCCATGGATGATCGACGCCGAAGCCGCCGTGGAGATCGCGCGCGCCGCTGAAGCCGCTGCCTTTGCCGTGAGCCCAAAGATCCGCAACAGCGATGGTTCCAGCATCTCTGCCCAGCATTCGCACTTCGTGTTGGCCACGTCGCGCGGTTTCATGGCGGGCTACCCGTATTCGCGTCACTTCATTTCCGCCGCGCCGATCGCCGGTTCGGGCGCGCATATGCAGCGCGATGATTGGTACTCGTCCAAGCGCTCGCCGGACGATCTGGCCGCGCCGGAAGCGATCGGCAAGTACGCGGCGGAACGCGCGCTGGCGCGTTTGTCCGCGCGCCGGTTGACGACCCGCAAGTGCCCGGTGTTGTTTGAGGCGCCGCTGGCTGCGGGTTTGCTGGGCGCGTTCGTGCAGGCCGTGTCGGGAGGCGCCTTGTACCGCAAGTCGACGTTCCTGCTCGATACGCTGGGCAAGGAAGTGTTCGCGCCGCATGTGCAGATCAAGGAAGACCCGCATGTTCTCAACGGGATGGGCAGCGCGCCCTTCGACGAGGAAGGCGTACGCACGCAGCGCCGCGATGTGGTGAAGAACGGCGTGGTGGAGGGCTACTTCCTGTCGACGTATTCCGCGCGCAAGCTCGGCATGCAGACTACTGGCAACGCGGGCGGCTCGCATAACCTGACGCTGTTCTCCAACAAAACGACCGCCGAAGATGACTTTGCCGGCATGCTGCGCCGCATGGGCACGGGTCTGCTCGTGACCGAACTGATGGGCCAGGGCGTGAACTATGTGACGGGCGACTATTCGCGCGGCGCGTCGGGCTATTGGGTGGAGAACGGCGTGATTCAGTATCCGGTGGAAGAGATCACGATTGCCGGCAACCTGGGCGAGATGTTCCGCCAGATTGTCGCCATCGGCGCGGATGCGCTAGTGCGCGGCACGAAGGAAACCGGCTCGATCCTGATCGAACAGATGACAATTGCCGGCGAATAAATTGCCACAGCGGAAATAAAAAAACGCGCTCGAAACTGAGCGCGTTTTTTATTGCCTGCAGCGGTTATTGCTCGTTCGATGGCGGACGTTCATAGGTAACGAACGCATAGTCGAAATCGTTGGGCGCTGCCGCGTGGTGCGTCTCACGGGAGACTTCGTGCCAGACCTTTGGGTCGGGCGCGGGGAAGTGCGCATCGCCTTCGAAATCGGCGTCGATCTCCGTCACGATCAGTCGATCCGCGCTCGGCAAGGCATCCGCATACAGCTGCGCGCCACCGATCAGGAAGATCTGCTCGGCACCCACACACAGGCGCTGCGCGTCTTCCATCGAATACGCGATCTCGCAGCCGGGCAGTTCGAGCTTGGCATTGCGCGTGACGACAATGTTGCGACGGCCCGGCAGCGGGCGGCCGATCGAATCGTACGTTTTGCGGCCCATCACGATCGGCGCGCCCATGGTCGTGCGCTTGAAGTGCGCGAGATCTTCGGGCAGGCGCCAGGGTAGGGTGTTGTTGCGGCCAATCACGCCATTGCGGGCGCGGGCGACGATGAGCGTCAGGATGGTCATACGGTTACACAGCCACCGGTGCTTTGATCGCGGGGTGGCTCTGGTAGCCGAGGATCTCAAAGTCCTCGTACTGGTAGTCGAAGATGCTTTCAGGCTTGCGCTTGATGATCAGTTTCGGCAACGGCAGCGGTTCGCGCGCGAGTTGCGTCTGGACCTGTTCGAAATGGTTGTTATAGAGGTGGCAATCGCCGCCAGTCCAGACGAAATCGCCCACATCGAGGCCAGTCTGTTGCGCAACCATGTGCACGAGCAGCGCGTAGCTGGCAATGTTGAACGGCACGCCGAGGAAGATATCGGCGCTGCGCTGGTAGAGCTGGCACGACAGCTTGCCGTCGGCCACATAGAACTGGAAGAACGCATGGCAGGGCGGCAGCTTCATGCGCGGGATGTCGGCCACATTCCAGGCAGACACGATCAGCCGGCGCGAATCGGGGTTGCGCTTGATCTGGGCAATCAGCTCGGCGATCTGGTCGATATGTTCGCCGTTGGGCGTCGGCCACGAGCGCCATTGGGAGCCGTAGACGGGGCCAAGTTCGCCGTCGGCGTCGGCCCATTCGTCCCAGATCGTCACGCCGTTGTCTTGCAGCCATCGCACGTTGGTCGAGCCCTGGAGGAACCACAGCAGTTCATAGACGATGGACTTGATGTGCACCTTCTTGGTGGTCACCAGCGGGAAGCCGTCCTGCAGGTTGAAGCGCATCTGGTGGCCGAACACGGAACGCGTGCCGGTGCCGGTGCGGTCGGCTTTGTCGGTGCCATGTTCGTAGACATGGCGCATCAGGTCGAGATAAGGCTTCATGCGAGCGCAGGCGAAGAGGCGGGGCGTCGGAAATCGGGTGAGGCGCATTGTAACTTGAGCGGTGCGGTGTCGACTGTACCGGCAGTGTCTGGAAACTGGCCCGGTCGGATCGCCAGAACGGCTGGACTGACAAAGCGCAGAATTGTCGATGTGCCAGGGGCGGCAGGGCGGGCAGGATGGCCTCATCGCTTCAAATTGTCTGCCGGAGAATGATCATGTCGCCCATAGCTACCTCCGCATCGCTGGACCGTGCCGCTGAATTGCGCCATCTGCGCGCTGCGGCCAGCGTCGTTCATGCGGTGATTCCACCGACCCCGCAGTACTGCTGGCCGGTGCTCTCGCAAGCCATGGGCACGGCGGTGTGCGTGAAGCATGAGAACCACACGGAAGTGGGCGCGTTCAAGGTGCGCGGCGGGCTGACTTATCTGCATGCCTTGCGCCAACGTGAGCCGCAGGTGCGTGGTGTGATAGCGGCGACGCGCGGCAATCATGGCCAGTCGATTGCATGGGCGGCGCGTCGTAACGGTATCGCTGTCAACATCGTCGTGCCGCATGGCAACAGCGTGGAGAAGAACGCCGCCATACGCGCGCTCGGCGCAGAGCTCATCGAAGCGGGCGATGACTTCCAGGCCAGCCGCGAGGCGGCCGATCAACTGGCCGCTGAACGTCGCTTGCACTTCGTGCCCTCGTATCACGATGACCTGGTCGTCGGCGTAGCAAGCTACTGGCTGGAGTTCCTCGAGGCCACGCCGCTGGATGTTGTCTATGTGCCGATCGGCATGGGTTCGGGAATTTGCGCGGCGGTGCGGGCGCGCGATGCGCTGGGGCTGTCGACGCGCATTGTCGGCGTCGTGTCAGCACATGCGCGATGCTATGAGCAATCTTTCGCAAGCGGGACCGTGGTGTCGGCGCCGGTATCGACGCTGCTGGCTGACGGGCTTGCATGTCGCACACCGGATGCGAAGGCGCTGGAGGTGATCCGCGCTGGCGTCGACCACATCATTGCGGTGACGGATGACGAGGTGGCAGAGGCTATTCGCCTGTATTTCTCCACCACCCACAACGTGGCCGAAGGCGCTGCCGCCGCAGCCCTGGCGGGGGCATGGCAGCAGCGCGAGCGGATTGCCGGCCAGCGTATCGGCCTGCCGCTGACCGGTGGCAACATTGATCGCGCCAAGCTGGCGCGCGTGCTCGCCGGTCAGCCAATCCTGGCTTAGGCGGGTTGTTGGCGGCGACGCTGCACCAGCCAGCCGCCACCCAGCACGATCAGGAGCACCAGCACATACACCGCCCACTTGAACGGCGGCTGTGCAGCAAAGAACGGCTTGAGGACCGGTTCAGCCACGATCATGTGCGCCGCCGTATAAGCCAGCACCGCCGCGCCGCCGTAGATGATGATCGGGAACCGCTCGATCAGGCGAAGTACCACGCCGCTGCCCCACACCACCACCGGCACGCTGATCAACAGACCCAGCACCACCAGCAGGAAGCTGCCGTGCGATGCGCCGGCGATGGCGAGCACGTTGTCGATGCCCATCACCGCATCGGCGATGACGATCGTCTTCATGGCGCCCAACAGGGTGGAGCTGCCCGCGCCGTGTTCATCGCCGCCCGGGCCGTCGTCAGCCAGAAGCTTCCACGCAATCCACACCAGTGCCAATCCACCTACCAACATCAGGCCGGGAATCTTCAGCAGCCACACCACTGCCAGCGTCATCAGCGCCCGCACGATGATGGCGCCCGCGGCGCCCCACATGATGGCCTTCTTCTGCAACTCGGGCGGCAGGTTGCGCGCCGCCAGCGCGATGAGGATGGCGTTATCGCCCGCAAGCACGAGGTCGATGACGATGATCGATGCCAGCGCGGCAGCAAACTGCATGGTGAAGATGTCAGACAACCATTCCATGGCGGCTCCAAGTCAAACAACAATAAAAATTGGTTGACCGGACTGCATGGAGTGCTGGGGCGGGACGCTTTGCAGACCATGAAATCCGGTTGCAAAGGTCTTGCTCGACACGCGCAGGTTGTGAACCTGCTGGTGCCGGCACGACCGGAAGCTTGCGCTTCGTCATGACGATCGTGCCTGGGGCTGAAGAACCCCCGAGCTACTCCCCTTTGAGGAAGTCCGCATTGTATCGCAGCAGGCCGATTGTGCGCTGCAAAAACGCAACATCGGCACGATGACGTGCTGTGCGCGGTTTTTTCAGCGGCGTGGGTGATTTTTACGATTGGCGCGATGCCGCGTTGTGGCGCCCTCCGGCGAAAGAACGGTGGCGCTGTCACAAAGCGGCGTCTACGCTGCAATTTCATCCGCGCGCCACCGGCGAGCGGTGATGGCATAGGCGCGATGGCACGTTTCTCGCTGTCGATGGCCTTCATGACCATGCAGCACCGTGCCGTTCCACCCACAACGGGAGACACCATGCAGGCCACCAAGCCGTCCGCCGATGCCTATGCCCGCCGCGCGCTGGCCCGTCTGATTCAGCCGCAGCCAACGGTCGACGCCGTTGGGGCGGGCTTGACCTTCTACCAGCTCTTTACGGAAGACGACGCCGCGCTGCGTGCCGAGGCGGAGGCAGGCCTGCTCGCACCCGCGGCCAGTATCAGCCCGAAGTTTTTCTACGATGCCCTCGGCTCGCGTCTGTTCGAAGCGATTACCGACCTGCCTGAGTACTACCCGACGCGCACCGAAGCCGCCATCTTCAGCCTGCATGCGGCCGAGATCGCGATGCGCGTGGGCCGCGGCGCCACGTTGATCGACCTGGGTGCCGGCAACTGTGAAAAGGCCGCGCGCCTGTTCCGCACGCTGGCACCGTCGCGATATGTGGCGATCGATATTTCGGCGGATTTCCTCCGCGATACGCTGCGTGGGCTTGCGCGTCAGCATCCGCAATTGCCGATGGTCGGCATTGGCGCCGATCTGTGTGCGCCTCTGGTGTTGCCCGATGCCGTCGGCGATGGGCGCCGCGTGTGGTTTTACCCCGGTTCGAGCCTGGGCAACTTCACGCCGGAAGAGGCAGCGGCGTTTCTCTCGCGCCTGCACGAAGCTTCGGCCCCCGGCGACAGCGTGCTGATCGGCATCGACCTCATCAAAGACGCACAACGGCTCGAAGCCGCTTACGACGATCCGCTCGGGGTGACGGCGGCCTTCAATCTGAACGTGCTGCGCAACCTGAATCGCCTCCTGGGTGCGAATTTCGACGTGCGGGATTGGCGTCATGTCGCGCTGTACCGAGCAGAGGCGCACCGCGTTGAGATGCATCTGGAAGCGCGTCGCGATGTCACGGTTCGGTGGGGTAAGCACGCGCGCGCCTTCGCTGCCGGCGAGCGCATGCACACCGAGAACTCCGTCAAATACGACCTGCCGAGCCTGCATATGATGTTTGCCGAAGCCGGCTTCGAAGACCTGCATGCCTGGACTGATGTCAGCGGCGACTTTGCCGTCTGCCACGCGAGCGTAGGCCGCTAGGCCGGGCGGCAGAACACCAGGCGGCCCGGTGCGATAATGGATCGATTCCCGCCCGAGGTGTGCCGCGATGGCTGAATTCTTCATGCTCCCCGATCCGACCTTCATCGGATCGCTTCCCGACTGGACCGACGGCCGGCGCTTGCCGCGCCAGGGCATCGCGCACAGCCTGGTCGACGCGCGCAATCGCACGCTGGCCTTGTTGTCCGCGTTTGGCGACACGCAGCGCGGCTGGCAGATTGAACGCGTCGAGCATCACGCCCCGCCGCTTTGGACGCTGGGCCAGCTGGCCTGGTTTGCCGAGTTCTGGTGCCTGCGCGAGCCCCGCCGCAACGGCAGCGACACCGTCGAAGACGGCGCCGGCACCGAATGGGAACTGGCGCGCTGGCAAGCCACGCTGCCGGCCGCGCTCGACGGCGCCGACACGTTCTTCGACATGGACCGGATGCCACCAGAGGCATGCTGGGAGCTGACGCTGCCCGGCATCGCGACGATCAAGCAGTACGCGCATGACGTGCTCGACCGTGTGCTCCGTAAGCTCGCCACACTTGGCACCGATGACGATGCGGCGTTGGAGCCGTTCCGCTGGGCGGTCTTTCACGAAGACCTGCGCGCCGAACATCTGCACGGCCTGCTGCAGGTATTGGGCCTGCAACCCGCTGGGCAACCGCCGCTGGCCGCCGTGGCTGTACCGGCTGCGCAGACATTGTCGTTGCCCGGTGGCCGCTTCCAAATGGGCTGGCCCGACGCCGATGGGTTCTTCTTCGACAACGAATGTCCGCCGTATCGCACATACGTGCCGGCGTTCGAGATTGATGCACAGCCCGTCACGAATGGCCAATACCTGGAGTTCATCGAGGACCGTGGTTACGACCATCCGCAATGGTGGTCGCCGGCCGGCATGGAGTGGCTGATGATGCAGGAGCGCTCGGCGCCGCTCGGTTGGCAGCGCGATCCCACCACGCGCAGCTGGCAGGCACTGCGCTACGGTCAGGCGCGTACGATCAACCGTGACGAACCCGTGCGCCATGTGAGCCTGTACGAAGCCCAGGCGTGGTGCCGCTGGGCCGGCCGTCGCTTACCGACGGAAGACGAATGGGAGATGGCCGCGGTGCAAGGCCGCGCAGGCTTCCATTGGGGGCAGGTGTGGGAGTGGACGTCATCGCCGTTCGAGCCGTATCCGGATTTCGTGCCCGGCGTGCCGCGTGGTCGTGCGGCGAGCCTGTCGGCGCCGCACTTCCAAACGATGCAGACGGTGCGCGGTGCTGCCGCTCATACTCCACAGCGCGCGCGTCATCCGCGTTTCCGGGGCTTCCTGCTGCCGGAGCGCGACGACATCTTTGTCGGCTTCCGAACCTGTGCGCTTTGACGGAAGCTTGTAGACAGGACTGGCAAGTCGAACGCAATTCATCAAGGTTGCCGCCCAAACAAAAAAACCCACGCTGTTAGACGTGGGGTTTTTTGTAGGCTGCCGCTAAGGCCATCCGGAGGAAATGGCCCTTCATCGATCAACGATCGAAGTCGCGCGAACGGCCCTTGCTGCCGTAGCTGTCGCGGTTGCCGTCGCGATTGCCATAGCTGCGACGCTGCGCGCCGTTGCCAGCGTCGCCGAAGCGGTTGCCGCCGTTGTTGTCGCCGAAGCGACGCGGGGCAGCGCCTTCGCGGTTGCCATCGCGATTGCCATAACCGCCACCGTTGCCGGTGCCGGCGCTGTTGCCGTAGCCACGGTTGCCGTCTTGCGTGCCTTGCGTGCGCGCGGGGCGTTGTTGCCAGTCGCCACGGTTTTGCTGGCCTTGGCCATACGACGGACGCGGGGCGCGGTCGTCGCGGTTCCATTCGCGTTGGGCGCCTTGGTAGCCGCCGCTGTTGCTATTGCTGTTGCCGTTGCGGTCGTCGCGGCGCGGAGCAAAGCCGTCGCGGTCGCCGGCGAAGCTGCGTTGGAAGCGGCCTTCGTTGTTGCCGCTATTGCCACCGTTGCCGCCTTGGCGTGCGCCGTAGCCTTCACGCTGGCCGCGATAACCGCCGCCATTGCCACCGTTTCCGCGGTAGCCGCCACGGTCGCCGCCGGCACGCGGGCCACCTGTGCGGGGCTTGGCCGAGCGCTTCGGCTCCAGGCCCTCAACCACCGATGCATCGATGCGGCGATCAACGAAGCGCTCGATACGGCGCCATTGGAACGTGTCGTTGTGGTTCACCAGGTTGATGGCGATGCCGCTGCGGCCCGCGCGGCCCGTACGGCCGATGCGATGCACATAGTCTTCAGCTTGCTTGGGCAGGTCGAAGTTGACCACGTGCGTGATGTCCGGCACGTCGATGCCGCGCGCTGCCACGTCGGTGGCCACCAGCACGCGCAACTGGCCGCGGCGCAGCGCCGTCAGCGTGCGGTTGCGCGCGCCCTGGTGCATGTCGCCATGCAAGGCGCCGGCGGAGAAGCCGTGCTCGGTCAGGCGTTCGGCCAGCGAATCGGCATCACGCTTGGTCGCCGTGAAGACGATGGCTTGCTTGAGCGATGCATCGCGCAGCAGGTGATCCAGCAGTTGCTGCTTGTGCGACATGTCGTCGGTGAAGTGCAGGCGCTCTTCGATGTTGCTTTGGTCGACCTTGGCGGCGGCGATTTCGATGCGCTGCGGCTCGCGCATCATGCGCTCGGCCAGTTGCTCGATGCGGCGGTCCATGGTGGCCGAGAACATCAGCATCTGACGCGTCGCCGGCGTAGCGCCGACGATGGCTTCGATGTCATCCGAGAAGCCCATGTCCAGCATGCGGTCGGCTTCGTCAAAGACGAGCATGTCGAGTGCCGACAGGTCGATGCGGCCCGAGTCGATGTGGTCGAGCAGGCGGCCCGGCGTGGCGATGATGATGTCCGGCATGCGGGCCAGCATGTCGAGCTGCTTCGGGTAGGGCATCCCGCCCAGGATGCTCGCGCAGACGATACGGCGCAGATGGCGGCCGTATTGTGCGGTGGCGGTGGTCACTTGCAGGGCCAGTTCACGCGTGGGCGTGAGCACCAGCAGCGACGGCTTGGCCGGTGCCGGGCGTGGGCGGCGGCCTTTCATGCGTTGCGGCGGGCCGTCCATGCGCGGACGCTGCGGCTCAGGCTGTTCGCTGATGCGCTGGATGGCCGGCAGGATGAAAGCGGCGGTCTTGCCCGAACCAGTCTGGCTCGTGACCAGCAGGTCGCGGCCGGACAGGCAGGCCGGAATGGCTTGCGCCTGCACCGGCGTGGGCGTGGTGTAGTTCACTTCGCCAAGCGCGCGGACGATGCGGTCGTCCAGGCCCAGTGCAGCAAAGGCGCTTGCACGGGTCGCGGTTTCGGCGATGAGGTTTTCGGTATTGGTGTTGATGGTTTCAGCGTGCGCAATGGCGCCGCTGCCGTCTTGAGGCTGCGTCATGTCGAATAGGTAGTAAGGCTGCCGCGTCGCTACATCAACGGATGCAGGCGACGGAAATGGGATACGGCGACCGGTTAATCACGGGCGTCGGCGCCAATCGGATAAGGCCGGTTCGACAGACGGGCTGCAGAACGGACAAGGCGGGGGAGTGGGCCGGCCTCAAGCTGAACAGGTCAGCGAGGTGGGGCGGCGGTCCCTTCGGCGTGATGTGAATCCACGCGGGAGATCGGAGACGATGCCAAGCACAATGGCAATCGGCTGCGCATGCTTGCAACGGGCGGTGGTTCGGACGATGCGCGCCGGTTTGGAACCAGCACATCGGCCAATCGCGGACCGAAAAATACGGCAGTAAGCAGCCAAGTCGCGGACTATAGCATGAATTTTTGCAGTGCGCAAAAAATTGCCGGTGGCGCTGATGTACGCGCCGCCGCCGCTTGCCGGATTGGCCTCGCGGCCTATACTTGAAGGACCGGCCACGCTGACGGCCGGAAAGGGGCGGATGATGGAATTCCCGATGGCCTTCTCCAACCTGTACCTGTTGCTCGCCGTTTGCGTTGCGGGCGTGATCGGACTGGCGTCTGCGCCACTGGTGATTCGAGGTGCGCGAGTAGGGATCCGTGTGCTTCTGACGATCATTGGGGTGTTGATCGGGCTGCTCGTGCTCGAAGCGCTGCCGGTGCTGACCTAGATGGCCCGGGGCCATCCGCAGCCATAGGCCCGCCCGCGTGTGGCGGGCCTCGTTGTTTTGTGCGGGCAAGAGAACAAAAAGCCAGGCGTGCAGCCTGGCTTTGTCGTATCTGCTGGTCCCGCCGACAGGAATCGAACCTGTATCTCACGCTTAGGAGGCGCGTGCACTATCCATTGTGCTACGGCGAGAGACCGACCCCGGGTGACGCAAACGGCCGCCCGAGCGAGCCGCGATTCTACGCAATTTGCAGGGCCAAGACCAGTGAGGCACCGGAGCAGCGGGCCGCGCGGGCGCCCGGTACCGACGACATATGAAATGATGATGACGCCACGTGTTCTGTGGGTTGCCGCCCACAGTTCAGGCGTTCTTGTGATGAAGCAAACGCTAAAGCGAACGAACGATCGGTCGGAGAATCAGATTTAAGTATTACGAACTTTCCACGTTTGTTCACGGAAGTTATCCTTCACCATCCCCCTTTCAGAAACCCCTAGGCGACCAACATGCTGACATCCGAAGAACGGGACGATCCGTGGACGGTGGAGCCGTCGCTGGAAAGCCTGTTCCCCAAGCATCGGCCCGGGTCGATTGATCGGCCGATCTATTTCCGTCACACCGATACGCCAGACGGCCACGTCATCAAACAGTTCCCTGACGGCTCACGCCAGCTCGTGCGCTTTGTTGGCCTGGAAGAACAGGTCGTCAAACACTTCCTTTAAAGCCTATTTCCGTTTGTGTCATGCACAAACAAAAACACCGCCGTGCGTGACGGCGGCGCTCATGCTGCGTGCGGCTTTGTTCAATCGGCGACTTTGTCGCTCGGGTACTTGAACGAGTCGCGCAGCAGGAAGCTCATCGGGATATCGAGCTTTGCGCTGTGCGGCGGAATCGGTTGCTGGAACCACTTCTTGTAGAGCTTCTCGGCGTCGTAGTCGAGGATGATGTTGGTCATCGCGCGATCAACCAAGCGCTTGAACTCGGTGTCGTCCTTGCTCAGCATGATCGCGTAGGGCTCGACCGTCAGCATGTCACCGACGACGGCGTAGTCGCCCGGGGTCTTGGTGTTGGCGCGGAAGCCGTAGAGCAGCACGTCGTCCATTGCAAAAGCGTCGGCCTTGCCGGTTTCGACCATCGCGAAGGATTCAGCGTGGTCCTTGGCTTCGAGGAAGTTCATGTTCAGCACGCGCACGTCGTTCATCTTGCGCAGCTCCGCCACGCTGGTGGTGCCTTTGGTGGTGACGACGGTCTTGCCGCGCAGGTCATCCCACCTGCGGATGCCCGACGACGTCTTGACGATCATGCGGATGCCCGCGATGTAGTGCGGAATCGTGAAGGCCACTTTCTCGCGGCGTTCGCGGTTGTTGGTGGTCGAGCCGCATTCGAGGTCGGCTTTGCCATCGGCGATGGCCGGCATCCGCGTCGAGGGCGTGACCAGCACATATTGCACTTTCAGATCGGGCCGCTTGAGGTCCGTGCGCAGCTTGTCGACCACGCGCAGGCACAGATCGACGGCATAGCCGACGGGCTTTTTATCGGCGTCGTAGAACGAGAAGGGCACGGAGCTTTCGCGGTAGGCGACGCGGACGGTGCCGGTGTCGCGGATGCGGTCGAGCACCGGCGTGGAGGAGGCCAGGACAGGGCCCGGCAAACTGGACAGCGAAGCGAAGAGCAGCGCTGCAGCCGGCAGCGCGCGCGTGAAGAACGGCATGGTTGTATCCCCCGGAAAGAATCGGCGGCCCTCTTTATCGTTATGCCCGGCTCGTGGCCGGAGGGCCTGCCGCATGATACGGCCCGCCGCAGCAAGCTGCAGGCCTGTGCTTTTTTGGTGTTGTAAGCAGGCTGCAAGAGTGGATTTCGCCCTCTAAAAGTCGATGCGTGACGCGTGGTTTGCAGTGGTGCGTTACGCACATGCAGCGTGCGCAACGCACCGTCTCAGCCGTCCAGCCGGTGCAGCGGACTCGCCCGCGGTGCATACCTGGCCCAGCATGCGTTGCTGCGGTGCGAAGCCGCACCGGGCCTAGCGTTAGGCGTTTTTCCCTACCGGGTTTGTCCCGACTGCCCGAGACGGACAAGGGGCGCTATGCTCCGACCATGTCTTGTTCGCAAGGCATCGAGGAGAGACTCTTCCGGCCCGCCGAAAGCGGGCCGTTTTCTTTGGCGCCTGCGCGTTCGAGGCCAGGTCAGTTCTGACTCGGAAGCACGTTGCCCGGCTGAGACGACTGCCGCGGCCAGTTCGAGAACGCGAAAATCCACAGCGCCACCAGGTTCGCCACCGGCACCAGCACAAGCAGGGTCCACCACGGTGAAAAGCCGGTCCGCAGCAAGATCTGCCGCACCGGAATGCCTGCCACGACCAAGATGATCAACAGCCCGAAGAGTCCGCGCATCGTCATTCCCCTTTCGTAACGGTATGGATGGCGCGGCCGGAAAAAGCGAGTCCGGCGGCACAAGCGTTATAGCACCGGCATCTGCAAGCGCAATGTCGCCGATGGGCGACGCGCGGGGCGACTACAATACGCGCCTTCCGGCCGTACGCGGCCAGCACCCTTTTTCTCTCCAGCATGGCCCTGTTTTCCATTACCGATGCGCAACTGGCGTTCGGCCACGTTGCGCTGCTCGACCACACCGATTTCTCGCTGGAAGCCGGCGAGCGCGTCGGCCTGATCGGCCGCAACGGCACCGGCAAGTCGTCGCTGCTCAAGATCGTGGCGGGGACGACCTCGCCGGATGACGGGCTGATCGCCCGCCAGAGCGGCGTGACCTCGGCGTATGTGCCGCAAGAGCCCGAATTCGACCCCGAACAGACCGTGGCCGAAGCCGTGGCGATGGGCGTGCCGCATGCTGCCGGCCTGCTGGCTGAATACGAGGCGCTGATCACGTCGATGGGCGACTCCCACGATGAAGACGCGCTGCACAGGCTGCAGGCGCTGCAATCCCAGTTGGAAGCGGCAGACGCGTGGCAACTGCGCACGCGCGTGGAAACGACGATCGCCCAGCTGGGCCTGCTGCCCGGCGCGCGCATCGGTTCGCTGTCGGGCGGCCTGACCAAGCGTGTGGCGCTTGCGCAGGCGCTGGTGGGCGCGCCTGACATCCTCCTGTTGGACGAGCCGACCAACCACCTGGACTACAACTC
Organism: Ralstonia pickettii; assembly: GCF_001699815.1. Classification (GTDB taxonomy): domain Bacteria; phylum Pseudomonadota; class Gammaproteobacteria; order Burkholderiales; family Burkholderiaceae; genus Ralstonia; species Ralstonia thomasii. The sequence continues at coordinate 105,766 of NZ_MCGB01000025.1, forward strand.
CATCCGCTGGCTCGAAGACTTGCTGCTGGCCTTCCGCGGCAGCGTGTTGTTCATCACGCACGATCGCGCCTTCCTCGACCGCGTGGCCACACGCATCATCGAACTCGATCGCGGCAAGCTGCGATCGTACCCCGGCAACTTCACGGCGTATCAGACGCGCAAGGCGCAGGAGCTGGACGCCGAAGCACTGGAAAACGCCCGCTTCGACAAGCTGCTCGCGCAGGAAGAAGTGTGGATCCGCAAGGGTGTGGAAGCGCGGCGCACACGCAGCGTCGGCCGCGTGGCGCGGCTGGAACAGATGCGTGTGGAGCGCCAGGCGCGCCGCGAGGTGCAGGGCAACGTCAAGCTGGAAGTCTCGCAGGGCGATCGCTCCGGCAAGATTGTCGCCGAGCTGATCGACGTGACCAAGCGCTATGGCGACAAGACCGTCGTCGACAACTTCACCGCCACCATCATGCGCGGCGACAAGGTCGGGATTCTCGGCGCCAACGGTGTCGGCAAGACCACGCTGCTGAAGCTGATCCTCGGCGAACTGGCACCGGATTCCGGCACGGTGCGCAACGGCACCAACCTGCAGGTGGCGTACTTCGACCAGATGCGCGCGCAATTGGACCTGAACCGCTCGCTTGCCGACACTATCAGCCCGGGCAGCGACTGGATTGAAGTCAACGGTCAGCGCAAGCACGTGATGAGCTATCTGGGCGACTTCCTCTTCCCGCCCGAGCGTGCCCGCTCGCCGGTGGCCTCGCTGTCGGGCGGCGAGCGCAACCGGCTGCTGCTGGCACGCCTGTTTGCCCGTCCGGCCAACGTGCTGGTGCTCGACGAGCCGACCAACGATCTGGACATCGACACGCTCGAACTGCTGGAAGAACTGCTGCAGGAATACAGTGGCACCGTATTCCTGGTCTCGCACGACCGCGCGTTCGTCGACAACGTCGTCACTTCGGTGATTGCGGCGGAGGGCGAAGGCCGGTGGCGCGAATACGTGGGCGGGTTCTCGGATTGGCAGATGCAATCGGCACGCTCGGCGCAGATGGCGCAAGCCGCCAAGCCGGCCGCCGAAGAGAAGAAGCCCGAGATGGCCAAGCCGCGCGAGCGTGCCACGGTCAAGCTCAGCTACAAAGAGCAGCGCGAACTCGACGCGCTGCCCGCCACTATCGAGGCGCTGGAGGCGGAGCAGAAGCAGGTCGGCGGCGAACTGGAAGACGGCACGATCTACGGCCGCGACCCGGAGCGCGCGCAGAAGCTCGCCGAGCGCCACGAAGCCATCGAACTGGAGTTGCTGGAGGCGCTGGAGCGTTGGGAATCCCTCGAAGCCAAACGCGCCGGCACGGTGTGACGCTGCAGTAACCACGCAATATGTCAGCGGGATGTCGACCGAATATGGGTTTCGGGTCGCATCCCAACGCTGATGATCCCTCCGCATTGTTGAGGACGGCTTCCTTTACAATGCGCGCTGCATTCCCGGTGCTTGGGGACAGACCCAGGCCTGGTCAGTTTTTCCGCCTTCCATGAGCAAAACCTCCCAATACAGCGAATCGTCGATCAAGGTCCTCAAGGGCCTGGAACCGGTCAAGCAACGGCCGGGCATGTACACGCGCACCGACAATCCCCTGCACATCGTGCAGGAAGTCATCGACAACTCCGCTGACGAGGCGTTGGGCGGCTACGGCAAGCTGATTGCCGTGACGCTGCACAAGGACGGCAGCGTGAGCGTGGAAGACGATGCGCGGGGCATCCCTGTCGGCATCCACCCCGAAGAGGGCGTGCCGGTGGTCGAGATCGTCTACACGCGCCTGCATGCTGGCGGCAAGTTCGACAAGGGCCGCGGCGGCGCATACGCGTTCTCCGGCGGCTTGCACGGCGTGGGGGTGTCGGTCACGAACGCGCTGTCGACGCGGCTGGAAGTGACGGTCTGGCGTGACGGCAACGTGTCGACGCTCGCATTCTCCGGTGGCGACGTGATCGAACCGTTGACCACCCGCAAGGCCGAACGCGGCGAGAAGAAGAGCGGCACGCGCGTGCGTGCGTGGCCGGACGCCAAGTATTTCGATTCCGAGAACATCCCGCAGGCCGAGCTGCAGCGCTTGCTGCGCAGCAAGGCCGTGCTGCTGCCGGGCGTGAAGGTCACGCTCACGCTGGAAAGAACCGGCGAGACGCTCGAATGGCAATACGACCAGGGCCTGCGCGGCTATCTGGTCGAATCGCTTGCGCAGGGCAGCGGTGCCGAGCCGGTGATCCCGCTGTTTGAAGGCGAACACTTTGCCGACCCTGACAAGCCCGGCGAAGAAGGTTTTGCCTTCGGCGAAGGCGCATCGTGGGTGGTGGCCTGGACGGAAGAGGGCTCGCCGGTGCGTGAGTCATACGTCAACCTCATCCCGACGCCCGCCGGCGGCACGCACGAATCCGGTTTGCGCGAAGGCCTGTTTCAGGCCGTGAAGAGCTTTGTCGAGATGCACGCGCTCCTGCCCAAGGGCGTCAAGCTGATGTCCGAAGACGTGTTTGCGCGCGCTTCGTTCGTGCTGTCGGCCAAGGTGCTCGACCCGCAATTCCAGGGTCAGATCAAGGAACGCCTGAATAGCCGCGATGCGGTGCGCCTGGTGTCCACCTTCAGCCGCCCGGCGCTGGAACTGTGGCTGAACCAGCACGTCGAGCACGGCAAGAAGCTGGCCGAACTCGTCATCAAGCAGGCGCAGGCGCGTACACGTGCCGCGCAGAAGGTCGAGAAGAAGAAGGGCTCCGGTGTGGCCGTGCTGCCCGGCAAGCTGACCGACTGCGAATCCGACGACGTCACCCGCAACGAACTCTTCCTGGTGGAAGGCGATTCCGCCGGCGGCTCGGCCAAGATGGGCCGCGACAAGGAATTCCAGGCCATCCTGCCGTTGCGCGGCAAGGTGCTGAACACCTGGGAAACCGAGCGCGACCGCCTGTTCGCCAATAACGAGGTGCATGACATTGCGGTCGCCATCGGCGTGGACCCGCACGGGCCGAACGATACGGTCGACCTCTCCGGCCTGCGCTACGGCAAGATCTGCATCCTGTCCGATGCTGACGTGGACGGGGCGCACATCCAGGTGCTGCTGCTCACGTTGTTCTTCAAGCACTTCCCGCAATTGATCGATCGCGGGAACGTATGCGTGGCCCGTCCGCCGCTGTATCGTGTCGATGCCCCGGCGCGTGGCAAGAAGCCCGCGCAAAAGCTCTACGCGCTGGATGACGGCGAGTTGGAAGCCATTGAAGACAAACTGCGCAAGGATGGCGTGAAAGAGGGCGCCTGGCAGATTTCCCGCTTCAAGGGCTTGGGCGAAATGAGCGCCGAGCAGCTCTGGGAAACCACCATGAACCCCGACACGCGCCGTCTGCTGCCCGTGGCGCTGGGCGAACTGGGCCAAGACCAGACCATCAACATGATGAACATGCTGATGGGCAAGGGCGAAGCCGGCGCGCGCCGCACGTGGCTGGAAGCGCGCGGCAACGAAGTCGAAGCCGATATCTGATCGCAAACCGACAACGATGAAGCTTTTCGTACGTTTCGCATTCGCATTGACGGCGCTGGCCTTGTTGGCCAGCCAGCCGGCGCGCGCGGACGTCTACGGCTACATCGATGAAAACGGTCTGGCGCACTTCGCTGCCGAGCGGATAGACGATCGCTACGTGCTGTTCATGAAGGGCGTGGCGGTGGCGGGCAAGGGCGACGACAAGGCCAAGGACGATAGCGCCATCGCCCTGCCGGCAACCGAGCTGCCCGACGCCGACGCCTATCTCAACGCCAGCAAGCGCGATGCACTCGACAACGCTGCCGGCATGCGCCAGCGCCTGGTGCGCGCGGTGTTGCAGCATCCGAACGTGCCGACGGTGGAACCGCTGATCCGCCAGGCCGCGAGCAAGCACGGTATCGACCCCGCGTTGGTGAAAGCCGTTATTGCCGCCGAATCCGGTTTCAACCCGCAGGCCGTGTCGCCCAAGGGTGCAATCGGGCTGATGCAGGTGATTCCGGACACCGGCGCGCGCTACGGCGTGACCGGCGACGCCCGCCGCACGGCCGCCCAGAAGCTGGCCGACCCGAAGACCAACATCACCACCGGCGTGCGTTACCTGAGCGATCTGCTGCGCATGTTCTCAGGCAACCTTGAGCTTGTGCTGGCCGCCTACAACGCGGGCGAGGGCGCCGTGCAGAAGCACGGCAACGACATTCCGCCCTACGCCGAGACGCAGAACTACGTGAAGACGGTGCTGCAGTTCTATCGCTACTACAACCCGGTCGCCGCCGTGCCCGGATTCATGAATGTGAGCGCCAACGGCGTCATCGCCACGCGCAAGCCGGGCCGCACGGGCCGGCCCGCACGCATCGAACTCGTATTGGACCCGGCCACCGGCGTGGCCACGAACGTACCTCAACATTGATCCTGGCGGCGCCGCAACGTTGAAGCGCGCCGCTTTCGCTTGAGTCTCCATGGAACAACAAGACATCCTCTTCGACCCCAGCGAGCCGGCCGAAGCGCTCACGCTTGGCGCCTATGCTGAGCGCGCTTACCTCGACTACGCCATCAGCGTGGTCAAGGGCCGCGCACTGCCCGAGGTGGCCGATGGCCAGAAGCCGGTGCAGCGCCGCATCCTGTTCGCGATGCACGAGATGGGCCTGCGCTCCGATGCCAAGCCTGTCAAATCGGCGCGCGTGGTCGGCGACGTGCTGGGCAAATTCCACCCGCATGGCGATCAATCCGCCTACGACGCACTCGTGCGCCTGGCGCAGGATTTCTCGCTGCGTTACCCGCTGATCGACGGGCAGGGCAACTTCGGCTCGCGCGACGGCGACGGTGCGGCGGCGATGCGCTATACCGAAGCGCGCCTCACGCCCATTTCGCGTCTGCTGCTCGAAGAGCTGGACCAGGGCACCGTCGATTTCATCCCGAACTACGACGGCTCGATGGAAGAGCCGAAGCTGCTGCCAGCGCGCTTGCCGTTCGTGCTGCTCAACGGCGCATCGGGCATTGCGGTCGGGATGGCCACGGAGATCCCGTCGCACAACCTGCGCGAAGTGGCGGCCGCCACCGTGGCGCTCATCCGCGACGACAAGCTCACCAGCACCGACCTGATGCAGTACATGCCGGGGCCGGACTTTCCGGGCGGCGGGCAGATCATCTCGTCGGCGGCCGACATTGCGCAGGTGTATGAAAGCGGTCGCGGCAGCCTGAAGGTGCGTGCGCGCTGGAAGATCGAAGAACTCGCGCGCGGCCAGTGGCAGCTCGTGGTGAACGAATTGCCGCCGAACACCTCGTCGCAGAAGGTGCTGGAAGAGATTGAAGAGCTGACGAACCCGAAGGTGCGCACGGGCAAGAAGTCGCTGTCGCCGGATCAGCTCACCATGAAGCAGACCATGCTGGGCCTGCTTGATGCCGTGCGCGACGAATCCGGCAAGGACGCTCCGGTGCGCCTCGTGTTCGAGCCCAAGAGCAAGAACATCGACCAGCAGGAATTTGCCAATGCATTGCTGGCCCACACATCGCTGGAGTCGGGTGCGGCCATCAACCTGGTGATGATCGGCACGGATGGCCGTCCGCGCCAGAAGGGCCTGGCAGAGATCCTGCGAGAGTGGATCGTCTACCGCTTCGCCACGGTCACGCGTCGCACGCGCCATCGTCTGGGCAAGGTGGAAGACCGTATCCACATCCTCGAAGGGCGGCAGTTGGTTCTGCTGCGCATCGAAGACGTGATCCGCATCATCCGTGAGAGCGAAGACCCGAAGGCCGCGCTGATCCAGGTCTTCAACCTGAGCGATCGCCAGGCCGAAGACATTCTGGAAATCCGCCTGCGTCAGCTTGCTCGCCTGGAAGCGATCAAGATCGAGCAGGAGCTGAAGAACCTGCGCGAAGAGCAGGGCGAGCTGGACGTGCTGCTGAAGTCCGAGACCATGATGCGCCGTCGCATCATCAAGGAGATCGAGACCGACGCGAAGCAATACGGTGACGACCGCCGCACCTTCATCCAGGAAGAGCGCCGCGCCGCAGCCGAAGTGAAGGTCGTTGATGAACCCGTCACGGTGATCGTTTCGCAGAAGGGCTGGGTGCGTACGCGCCAGGGCCATGGCCACGACGCCACGCAATTCACCTTCAAGGCAGGCGACACGCTCTACGACACGTTTGAATGCCGGACCACCGATGCGCTGTTGATCTTCGGCACGCGCGACGACAAGGGCACGGGCCGGGTCTATTCCGTGGCCGTGGCGAACCTGCCCGGCGGCCGTGGCGACGGCGTGCCGCTGACGACGCTGATCGAACTCGCGCCGGGTACGCACATCGCCCACACGTTCGCAGGCCATGCCGAACAGAATCTGGTGATTTCCACGCGCGGCGGCAACGGCTTCCTGGCCAAGGTGGGTGACATGGTCGGCCGCCAGAAGGCTGGCAAGGCGTTCCTGACGCTGGATGAGGGCGACCAGCCCAACAAGCCAGCGCCGGTGCCGGCTGACGCCTATGGCGTGGCGTGCCTGTCCGAAGGCGGCCGCATGCTGCTCTTCCAGATCAGCGAGTTGAAGACGCTCGCCAGCGGTGGTCGTGGCGTGATCCTGATGGAACTGGAGAAGAACGAAGCGCTGCTTCAGGCAGTGGCCTTCGGTGCAGCGGGCTTCGTGCTCTCGGGCACCGGCCCGCGCGGCGGCAAGGCGGTCGAGCAGACCATGACGACCCGCGCGCAAGAGCCGTACGCCGGCAAGCGCGCACGCAAGGGCAAGACGCTCGAGCCCAAGCTGCGCGACCCGAAGCTCTCGTTGCCCAAGCCCGCGCCGGACGCCGCCTGAACCCATGAGCGATCCGAGCGCCGCACCTGACGCCAACGCCGCAGCAAACGCAAACATTCCGTCCTGCAGCAAGCTCTTCACCGAGTTTGCGCGGATGGGCCTGTCGGGCTTCGGCGGCGTACTGCCCTTTGCGCGCGCCGGCATTGTCGATCGCAACCGGTGGCTCTCCAACACCGAGTTCGCCGAGTTGCTGAGCCTGGGCCAGGTGTTGCCCGGCCCGAATGTGGTCAACCTTTCGGTGATGCTCGGCTACCGCTTTCACGGGGTGCGGGGCGCCGCTGCCGCAATGGCCGGACTGGTGCTGACGCCTGCGGTGCTGTTGTTGCTGATCGTCATGCTGTACGACCACTTCAGTGCGCTGTCGGTGGTGCAGAACCTGCTCAAGGGCATGGCGGCGGTGGCAGCGGGGCTGGTGCTTTCAACGGCCGTCAAGCTGGCGCAGGGCCAGTCGCGCACCTGGCGGGCGCTCGGCATCGGCCTGGCGGTTTTCCTGACCATTGGCGTCCTGCAGTGGCCGCTGCTTCCCGTGATGCTGGTGCTGATTCCGCTCGCACTCGTGCTCGAATGGTGGGCGATGCGATGAGCTACCTCACCACCGTCTTCGACCTGTTCTGGCACTTTCTTGTGCTGTCGTTTCTCGCCATCGGCGGGGCCAGCTCGACGCTGCCCGACATGCACCGCTTTCTGGTCGACACCCGGCACTACATGACGAGCGAGCAGTTGAGCGCCATGTACGCCATCTCGCAGGCCGCACCGGGCCCCAACGTGCTCTTCGTTGAGTTGTTCGGCTGGCAGGCGGCGGGTCTGGGTGGGGCGATTGCCTCGCTGGTCGGCATCTGCGGGCCATCGTGCGTAATTGCTGCCGTCATCGCGCGCGTCATGGACCGCAAGCCTGACGCGCGCTGGATTGCGCTGGTCCGCCGTGGCCTCGCACCGCTCACGATCGGCCTGCTGTTCTCCACCGGCTGGGTGCTGGCGCGCGGCGCAGACAGCAGCTTCAGCACCATTGCGCTGACCGTGGCGACGGTCGTGGCGTCCTCCTTCACCCGCGTCCACCCGCTGGTGCTGGTGGGGCTGGGGGCATTGGTCGGCGGTATGGGCTGGGTGTAGCGCCCGCGCCGTCCGGCCTGCGAAATCCAAGGCGGACGCATGTCCGCCTTTTTTCTTGGCCCGCTCGCCACCGAGATGGGCGCACAGCCCTCGGGAATACCCCAATGCCGTTCATGATGTATATACAACAACATATCGATCAACGCGATGTTGTCTGTATGTGAACTCCGGTCCGTTCGACGCCTGCGTCCCGCCCGGAACTGCGCCGACAGCCTTGCCGACATAAAGAGGAGACAGTTTGGAACACCTTCAACGCAACCTGCGCGCGCGGCATATCCGCTTTCTCGCGCTCGGTTCGGCCATCGGCACGGGCCTTTTCTACGGGTCCGCTTCGGCCATCCAGTTGGCCGGGCCGGCCGTGATCCTTGCATACATCATCGGCGGCGCGGCCGTCTACATGGTCATGCGCGCGCTCGGCGAGATGGCGGTGCGCCAGCCGGTCTCCGGTTCGTTCGGGCGTTATGCGCGCGACAACCTCGGTCCGCTCGCCGGCTTTCTCACCGGCTGGACGTACATCCTCGAAATGGTGATCGTCTGCCTGGCCGACGTGACCGCCTTCGGCATCTACATGGGCTTCTGGTTTCCCGAGGTGCCGCAATGGCTCTGGGTGCTCGGCATCGTCATGCTCATCTGCGGCCTGAACCTCTGCAACGTCAAGGTGTTCGGCGAGATGGAATTCTGGCTCGCACTGATCAAGATCGTAGCGATTGGCGCCATGATCGTCGGCGGCACCGTCATCCTGTTCCTCGGCGTGAAGATGAACGGCGAGCACGCGTCGGGCCTCAGCAATCTCTGGTCGCATGGCGGTTTCCTGCCGCACGGCGTGGGCGGCCTCGTGGCGTCGTTTGCCGTGGTGATGTTCGCGTATGGCGGCGTCGAGATCATCGGCATCACCGGCGGTGAGGCGCAGAACCCCGACAAGGTCATCCCGAAGGCCATCAACGCCGTACCGGCGCGCATCCTGCTGTTCTACGTGCTGACCATGTGCGTGCTGATGGCGATCTTCCCGTGGACAGGCATCGACGGCCAGGGCAGCCCGTTCGTGCAGATCTTCTCAGGGCTGGGTATCCAGTCGGCGGCGGCAATCCTCAACCTCATCGTCATTTCGGCAGCCATCTCGGCCATCAACAGCAACATCTTTGGAGCGGGCCGGATGATGTACGGCATGGCGGAGCAGGGCCAGGCGCCGCGCATCTTTGCGGCCACGTCGCGTCACGGTGTGCCCTGGGTGACGGTGCTGTTCATGGCCGGTGCGCTGTTGTGCGGCGTGGTGCTGAACTACCTGATCCCCGAAAACGTCTTCGTGATCATCGCGTCGATCGCCACGTTCGCCACCGTGTGGGTCTGGCTGATGATCCTGTTGTCGCAGGTGGCGATGCGCCGTCGCCTGTCGGCCGAAGAAGTGCGTGCGCTCAAGTTCAAGGTGCCGCTGTGGCCCGTGGGGCCGGCCCTTGCCATCGCGTTCATGCTCTTCGTGATCGGCGTGCTGGGCACCATGGAAGACACCCGGGTGGCGCTTTACGTCGGCGCAGGCTGGGTGCTGCTCATGTCGGCAGCGTGGTATCTGCGCGTGAAGCCCAACGCAGCAGCCGTTCTGGCTGAAGAGGCAAGCGGGGTGTGAGCCCCGCCCGCCCGCAAAGACAAGACAAGTTTCGGAGACACCCCATGTCGAACCAAACCTCTGCGCCGTCGTACGCCGGCCGCGCCGATGCGCAGGCGACAGGCCACGCGCAACCGCTGTCACGCACGCGCGCCATTGCCGCCATCACCATCGGCAACGGCCTCGAGTTCTATGACTTCGTGGTCTATAGCTTCTTCGCCACGCTGATCGGCCGGCTGTACTTTCCGGTCGGCAACGCGACCGGCCAGTTGCTGATGTCGTTCGCCACATTTGGCGTGGGTTTCCTGATGCGGCCGCTCGGCGGTTTGCTGATCGGCATGTACGCCGATCGGGCGGGCCGCAAGCCGGCGGTGGCGCTCACGTTGTGGCTGATGGGTCTGTCGTCGCTGATCTTCGTCGTCACGCCCACTTACGCCCAGATCGGCATCCTCGCGCCCATCCTCGTCGTGCTTGCGCGGCTTGTGCAGGGCTTTGCCATCGGTGGCGAGATGGGTGCTTCGACTGCGCTGCTGCTGGAATACGCTGATGATCGTTCGCGCGGCTTCTATACGAGCTGGCAACCGTTCAGCCAGGGGCTGGCGGCGCTGTTCGGCGCGCTGGTCGGCCTGCTGCTGAGCAACGTGCTGGCGCCTGGGGCGCTGGAGTCGTGGGGCTGGCGGTTGGCGTTCGTGATCGGCATTCTCGTCATCCCGGTCGGCCTGATCATCCGCCGCCGCCTGGAGGAAACCGCCGCACCGCCCAGCACGCGCGAAGCCGACGCCACGCTGCCGTTGCTGCGCGAACACCGTCGCACGCTGGTGGCGAGCATCCTGCTGATGATCGGGGTGGCGTCGTCCACGTACATCATCGTCTACTACCTCAGCAACTACGCTGTGAGCGTGCTGCACATGCCGCTGTCGCTGGGCATCTGGGCGGCGTGCATCGCTGCGCTGGTGCAGGTGGTGCTGTCGCCGTTCGCGGGGCGGCTGGCCGACCGCGTGGGGCGCCGCAGGGTGGTGCTGTGGTCGCGCGTTGCACTGCTGGCGATGATCTATCCGGCCTTTGCGCTCATCAACGTAGACCCATCGCTCGCCCGGTTGCTGATCGTGGTCGGCTGCCTGTCGGTGCCGATGTCGATGACTTCGCCGGCCTCGATGGTGCTCGTGAGCGAGGTGCTGCCGCAGCGGCTGCGCGCCACGGGGCTGTCGATTGCCTACTGCGTCGCCATCGCCATCTTTGGCGGCTTTGCGCAGTTCTTCTCGACCGAGCTGATCCAGCTCACAGGCAATGCCAACGCACCGGCTTTCTACGTGATCGGCTGCGGCCTCGTCTCGCTGATCGGGCTGGCCATGGTGCCCGAGACGCTCGGCCGCCGCCTGTCGTAACGCTCAATCGACCCCAACGAAACCGCCGGTCTGGTGCGCCCACAGCCGTGCATACAGGCCGCCGTGTTCCAGCAACTCCGCATGCGTGCCGCTCTCGACGATGCGCCCGCCATCCAGCACGACCAGCCGGTCCATGCGCGCGATGGTCGAGAGCCGGTGCGCGATGGCAATCACGGTCTTGCCCTGCATCAGCGTTTCCAGGCTTTCCTGGATGGCGGCTTCCACTTCCGAATCCAGCGCGGACGTGGCTTCGTCCAGGATCAGGATCGGCGCGTCCTTGAGCAGCACGCGCGCAATCGCGATGCGCTGCCGCTGACCACCCGACAGCTTCACCCCGCGCTCACCCACCAGCGCATCAAAGCCCCGTCGCCCTTGCGCATCGGACAACTGCGGGATGAACTCGTCGGCGCGGGCCCGGCGCACGGCTTGCATCAACTCCGCCTCCGTGCTGTCGGGTTTGCCGTAGCGCAGGTTATCGCGGATGGAGCGGTGCAGCAGCGACGTGTCTTGCGTGACCATGCCGATCTGCTCCCGCAGGCTCTCCTGTGTCACGGCCGCAATGTCCTGGCCGTCGACGAGAATCCGGCCGCGCTCCACGTCGTACAGGCGCAGCAGCAGGTTGACCAGCGTCGATTTGCCCGCACCCGACGGGCCAACCAGGCCGATCCGTTCGCCGGGGCGCACCACGAGATCCAGCCCTTCGATCACGCCGCTGCCCTTGCCGTAGTGGAATCCCACGTGCTCGAAGCGCACTTCGCCCTGCGTCACGTGCAGCGGCTTGGCGCCGGGGTGGTCGATCACGGCGCGCGGCAGCGCGATGGTCTGCATCCCATCTTGCACCTGCCCGACGTTTTCAAAGATGCCGTTGACCACCCACATGATCCAGCCCGACATGTTGTTGATGCGGATGACCAGCCCCGTGGTCAACGCGATGGTGCCGGCGCTCACACGGCCCTGGCTCCACAACCACAGCGCGAGCGCCGACGTGCCCACGATCAACAGGCCGTTCATGGCCGTGATGGTGAAATCCATGCCGCTGATCATGCGGCCGGACAGGCGCGTCTTGTCCGTCTGCTCGGCCATGGCGTCGCGCGCGTAGCTTTCTTCATGCTGCGTATGCGCGAACAGCTTGAGCGTGGTGATGTTGGTGTAGCCGTCAACGATGCGGCCCATCAGCTTGGAACGCGACTCCGTGGCGATGACCGAACGCGCTTTCACGCGCGGCACGAAATAGCTCAGTGCCGCGATGTAGCAGCCAATCCACACCAGCAGCGGCACAACGAGCCACCAGTCGGCCCTGGCGAACAGCACCATCGCACTGATCGCGTAGATGACGACATGCCAGAGCGCGTCCACGGCCTGCACGGCGGAATCGCGCAGCGAAAAGCCGGTCTGCATGATGCGCTGGGCAATGCGGCCCGCAAAGTCGTTCTGGAAAAACGTCAGGCTCTGCTTGAGCACGTAGCGGTGGTTCTGCCAGCGGATCAGGTTCGACAGGTTGGGGTTGATGACCTGGTGCACGAGCACGTCGTGCAAGCCGAAGATGACCGGCCGCGCGATCAGCGCCACAAAGGCCATCCACAGCAGTTCGCTGCGGTGGCGGCCGAAGAACTCCGCGCCGGGGGTTGCCTGGATCATGTCGACGATGCGGCCGAGGAAGTCGAACAGCGCGACTTCAATCAGCGCGCCCAGCAACCCCACGAGCAGCAGGAACGCGAAGACGCCGCGCACCTCGCGCAGGAAGTGGGCGTAGAAGCGCCAGACATTGGCCGGAGGCTGGGTGTCGGGCAGCGGGCGGAACGGATCGATGAGCTTTTCCAGGCGGCGCAGCAGCATGTCGGGTCGGGGGTGAAGAGGAGACCGACGCCCCAGGGCGGGACGTGCGCGGAAGAGCCGCCCATGATACGCGCGTGAAAGTGCCCTTGCTGGCGGCCTGGCTTATGGAGAGCAGGACTCGGAGGTTGGTGCTCAGAGCTCGACGCGTCGGGCTTTTTGCTCGACGGTTGGAGCTCAGAGCTCGGCACGTGAGGCTTTTTGCTCGGCGATTGCAGTTCAGAGCGTCAGCTGCGATCCGTGGGAGGCGCCAGGCGGTTCGCGAGACGCATCGCGCCATGAAAAAAGCCGCTCGATTGAGCGGCTTTCGGGTTCCGTCGGGAGCGGGGCTCAGTGCACCACCATCCGCGAGAACGGCTCCACATAAGCCTGCAGGGTGATCATCAGCCCCACCAGGAAGGCCAGCGCCAGCGAGTGGAAGAACACGTAGCGCAGGATGTCGCCCTCGTGGCCGTACCACTTGGTGGCGGTGGAAGCCACGACGATGGACTGCGCGTCGATCATCTTGCCCATCACGCCGCCCGAACTGTTGGCCGCCGACATGAGGATCGGCGACAGGCCAAGCTGTTCGGCCGTGGTCTTCTGCAGGCCGCCGAACAGCACGTTCGATGCCGTATCGGAGCCGGTGAGCGCCACGCCCAGCCAGCCCAGCATCGTGCCGAACAGCGGGTACAGCACGCCCGTGTGGGCGAAGGCCAGGCCCAGCGTCGCGTCCAGACCGGAGTAGCGCGTCAGGTAGCCGATGCCGAACATCGCGCAGATCGTCAGCAGCGAATAGCGCGTGAGCTTGATGGTGTTCCAGTACTCCTTGAGCATGCGCGGCAGCGAGTAGCCCATCAGCAGGCCGCCGACGATGGCCGATACCAGGATGCCCGTACCCGCCATCGACAGGACGTTGAAGTTGAACACTGCGCCTTCGGCAATCACCTTGGGCACCACCGGCGGGCCCTTGAGCACCATCTTGTCGAGGCCCGGGATGGCGAACTTGAATGCCCAGAGGCCGTCGGCAAACGCCTTGAACTGCGGCACGCCCCAGATGAACACGAACACGGTCAGGATGACCCACGGCAACCATGCCTGCACGCGCGTGATCTTGCCGTTGGTGGCCGTGGTGGTTTCGCGGGCTTCGGCAGCAGCTTCGGGGTCGACGCGGGAGTTGTCTTCGCGGTTGCGCAGGGCGGTCGAGGTCCAGATCGTCTTGGGCTTCCACACCTTCAGGAACAGCGTGAGCGTGCCCATCGACACCAGCGCCGCAATCACGTCCACCAGCCACGGGCCGTGGAAGTTCGACACCAGGAACTGCGGAATCGCAAACGACACGCCCGCCACCAGGATTGCTGGCCAGATCTGCAGCATGCCGCGGAAGCCCGCGAACGCCCAGATCAGCCAGAACGGCACCAGCACCGAGAAGAACGGCAACTGGCGGCCAACCATGGCAGAGAGCTGCAGCAGGTCCAGCCCCGTGACCGAAGCCAGCCCGATGAGCGGGGCACCCAGCGCGCCGTAGGCCACCGGTGCGGTGTTGGCGATCAGGGCCAGGCCCGACGCGGCCAGTGGCGAGAAGCCCAGGCCGATCAGGATGGCGCCCGTGACGGCCACCGGCGTGCCGAAGCCCGCGGCGCCTTCAAAGAACGCGCCAAAGCTGAACGCTACCAGCAGCAGCTGCAGGCGGCGGTCTTCGGTAATGCCGGAAATCGAGCTCTGCAAGACCTTGAACGACCCGTTCAAGGTGGTGAGCCGGTGCAGGAAGATGATGTTGAGAACAATCCAGCCAATTGGGAACAGGCCCGAGACGATGCCGAGGCCCGCAGCCTTGCCAGCCATTGCGGTCGGCATGCCAAACACAAACGAGGCGATCCCCACCCCGACAATCAGCGCCAGGCCGGCTGCCAGATGCGCCTGCATATGGAAGAACGCCAGCGAGCACAGCAGTACCGCCACCGGTATCCCGGCCGCTAGGGTTGACCACACGGCACTGCCGAGCGGGTCATAGACTTGATTCCACATCTTGATCTCCTCCTGTTTGGGCGTTTCAGTATCTTCTCGATACCGAACGTCTTCTGTCGCCCCTTTTTTAAGGGGCAGCCACGGATTGTAGGAACAAGCGTGTCCGGGTCCCCGCAATATTCTGTCACTTTCGCCTTGAAAAGTATTCATCGGCGCCGGTGCGTGGTTTCGCGTGGCGCAAGCAATTGCACCGGGTAAATCCGGGTTGTGGAATCATTGCGCCTGCTGCGCTGCCCACCCACTCCAATTCGCCCTCCATTCATGGCTTCTCTGACGGCCTTCCTGTTTCGCCGCCGCGGCTCCCGATTGGCTGCCGCCGTGCTTACCGCGTTTGTGGCACTGACGACGTTGCCGCCCGCCGTGCATGGCCAGACTGCGGCGGCGCCAGTGCAGGCGAACACCGAATCGACGCGGCCGCGAATCGGTCTGGTGCTCTCGGGCGGCGGGGCGCGCGGCTATGCGCATATTGGCGTGCTGAAGATGCTGGAGCGCATGCGCATTCCTGTGGATGTGATTGCCGCCACCAGCATGGGCGCCGTGGTGGGCGGGCTCTACGCCAGCGGTATGCGGGCGGACGCGTTGGAGCAGAAGCTCTCACAGGTGGACCTGAGCGACATCGCCTTCGATCGCAACGATCGCGCCAAGCTGCCGCAGTCGCTGCGCGAGGATGATTTCCAGTACCCGATCGGCCTGTCGGCCGGCTATGGCAACGGCAACCTCAAGCTGCCGGCCGGGCTGGTGCAGGGCAACCGCCTGCTCGCGCTCCTCAAGAACTGGACGGCGCAGTGGCCCGACAACATCGACTTCTCGCGCCTGCCCATTCCGTTCAAGGCCATGGCGACGGATCTGGCCACGGGCGACGGAGTGATTCTCGACCACGGCTCGCTGCCGCTGGCGATGCGGGCCAGCATGGCGGTGCCGGGGCTGTTCGCGCCCTTCGAGGTGGGCGGGCGTACGCTGGTGGATGGCGGCCTGGTGAGCAACCTGCCCGTGCAGCTTGCGCGCGACATGGGGGCTGACATCATCATCGCCGTCAACATCGGGTCGGACTTGGAGCGGCCTGAAGACCTGGCCTCGCCTGCGGCGGTGACGCAACAGATGATCACCATCCTCGTCGGCCAGAACGTCCGTGCGCAGAAGGCGCTGCTGCGCGGCCAGGATGTGCTGATCGAGCCGCAGCTCTCGGAGCTTTCGTTCACCGATTTCGCCAAGGGCCCGCAGGGTGTGCGGCAGGGTGAACGCGCGGCGCAGGGCGTCGAGGCGAAGCTCGCGACGTTGTCGCTGTCGCCGCACGCGTATGCCGCGTACCGCGCTACCCACGAGCCGCAGGGCACGCTCGTGGCGGGCGCACGCATTGACGCCATCGATGTGACCACCAGCGGCCGCGTGCCGCCCGCGCGCGTGCGTCAGTTGATCAAGGTGCGTGAAGGCGATGCGTATGACGCCGAGGCGCTGAACCGCGAACTGTCGGCGCTGGCCACCACGGGCGACTTCGAAACCGTCACGCAGCAACTGGTGGAACAGAACGGTGTGCATACGCTGAAGATCGACGCGCACGAAAAGTCGTGGGGCAACCAGTTCTTCCTGTTCGGGCTGGGCATGTCGACCAACTTCGACGGGCGTGGCGCATTCAACATCAACCTTGGCCATCGGTATCCGTGGCTCACGCAGAGCGGGCTGGAGTGGCGCAACGACATCGTCCTCGGCAGCAACCGGGCGAGCATCCATACCGAGCTGCGGCAGCCGCTGTGGCAGGCGCGCGGGTTTTACGTGGCGCCGTATGCCGAGTACTCGCGTCGCAGATCGGATCTCTACTTTGACGATCAGCCGCCCACCCGGGACGCCAAGCCGTTCAACAACCTGACCATCGAGACGGCGCGCGCCGGCGTTGACCTGGGCATCCCGTTGGGCCGCAAGGGTGAGCTGCGCCTGGGCGTGAACTACGTCAGGAAGACGGCAACGTTCAATTACCTGCAATTGATCGCGGACGAGTCCGGGAATGTCGTGGATGCGACGGCTGTTGACACCTTGCGCACCCAGCAGCCGGCCTTTCGCGCCCAACTTACGCTGGACCAGCTCGACGATCCGCTGTTCCCGCGCAGCGGCTATTACTTCTACAGCAGCGTGGAAGCGGGCTTCGGTTCGCCCGACAAGAAGTTCAACACCGCCCAGGCCAAGGGCCTATGGGCGACGAGCTACGGCCGCCACACGTTCAATGTGGCGTTGGAAGGGGCCGGCCTGTTTGGCGTCAACAGCCCGACGCGGGAAAACGGTGGCAACACGAGCAACGGCGCCAACGAAGGCTTCTTCCTGGGCGGCTTCCAGCACCTTTCGGCGTATGCGCAGGATCAGTTCAACGGCCAGTACATGCTGTATGGCCGCCTGACCTATCTGTACGACCTGCGCGTTGACGATCTGCTGGGCCTGCGCGCGCCGGTGTTCGGCGCCAGCGCCGAGGCCGGCAATGTCTGGCAGCTGCGCAACAACTTTGGCAAGGGCCCTTACCTGAAGAGCGGCAGCGTATTCGTCGGTGGCACCAGCCCGATCGGGCCGCTGTACTTCGGTTTTGCGGTGGCGCCGCAGGGCGTGTGGAACGTGTACCTGCAGCTCGGTCGCGTCTTCTGAAACCGCATCAAGGGGCAGCAGGCCTGCCTGGCGTACGGTCAGCGCCTGCTTCGTAAGGTCTTGATCAGACTGGGGAAATCAATCGGTCAGCTAGCGGCGGACGTGCGTGCTAGCCTTCCGCTTCGCTTCGTTCAAGACCTCGGGCGCGGTCGCGCCCAGCCCTCTTTCCCATGATGTTCTCCGTGTTGTTCCGTCGTTACCGTTCGTTCCGGTGGTTGCTGTGCGCGTGCGCCTTGGCTGTGTTGCAGGCGTGCGGCAAGCATGCTGATGAGGCTGCCAAGCCAGCCGGCCCGCCGGAAGTCGAGTTTGCCGTTGCGCAGCGCTCCGATGCGCCGCTGGTGACCGAACTGCCTGGCCGCCTGGAGCCGTATCGCACGGCGCAAGTGCGCGCGCGCGTCGACGGCATCGTCCTCAAGCGCGCCTATGAAGAAGGCCAGGTGGTCAAGGCCGGCCAGGTGTTGTTCCGCATCGATCCGGCGCCGCTCAAGGCACAGGTGGACGCCGCGCAAGGCGCGCTTGCCCGTGCGCAGGCACAACTGGCCATCGCGCGCGACAAGGCTGCCCGCTACAAGGGGCTGGCCGCCACGCGTGCCGTGAGCGAGTTGGAATACGCTGAAGCGCAATCCGCCGAGCGTCAGGCCGCCGCAGACGTGGTGTCCAGCCGTGCCGCGCTGGAAACCGCGCAACTGCGCTTGGGCTATGCCACCGTCACGGCCCCGATTGCCGGCCGCTCGCGCCGCGCGCAGGTCACCGAAGGTGCGCTGGTCAAGGAAGACGCTGCGACGACGCTCACCACGGTCGAACAGATCGACCCGATCTACGTCGACTTCGCGCAGCCCGCTGCCGAAGTGCTCGCCTTGCAGCGCGCGCTCAAGAAGGGCCAGGCCGCTGCATTGAGCGGCCAGGACATCGGCGTGCAGGTCATCCTGAGCGATGGCGTGGCGTACGAGCGCCCGGGCAGGCTGCTGTTCTCCGATCTGACGGTGGACCGTGCGACGGATAACGTCTCGATGCGCGCGGTGCTGCCCAATCCCGATGGCCTGCTGCTGCCCGGCATGTACGTGCGGGTGAAGCTTTCGCACGCCGTGCAGCAGGGCGCGGTGACGGTTCCGAAGGGCGCGTTGCAGCGCGACCGCCAGGGGGCATCGGTGTTTGTGGTGCAGGCCGACAATACGCTGGCGGCCCAGCCCGTGGCTGCGCAAACGTTGGCCGGTGACCAATGGCTGGTGA
Organism: Ralstonia pickettii; assembly: GCF_001699815.1. Lineage (GTDB taxonomy): Bacteria > Pseudomonadota > Gammaproteobacteria > Burkholderiales > Burkholderiaceae > Ralstonia > Ralstonia thomasii. Next base: position 124,352 of record NZ_MCGB01000025.1, read on the forward strand.
CGGGCGGGCTATCCGGTGGGGAGCGGGTTGCCATCCCAGGCATGCAGACGCTCGAGACCGGCATGGCAGTCAAGCCGATTCCTGCCGCACCGCGCGCTGATACGAAGACGAAGAGGGGCTGACCATGGCGCGCTTCTTTATCGACCGCCCGGTCTTTGCCTGGGTGATTGCGCTGGCCATCATCCTGGCCGGCGTGCTCGCGCTGCCCAAGCTGCCGGTGGCGCAGTACCCGAACATCGCGCCGCCCAACGTCAGCATCTCGGCCAACTATCCGGGCGCGTCTGCGCGCACGGTGGAGAGCGCCGTCACCGCCATCATCGAGCGCGAGATGAACGGTGCGCCGGGGCTGCTGTACATGTCGTCGTCGTCCGATGCCGCGGGCAACGTGTCGATCAACCTGTCGTTCACGCAGGGCACGAGCCCCGATCTTGCGGCGGTGGAAGTGCAGAACCGCCTGAAGATCGTCGAGGAACGCCTGCCCGAGGTCGTGCGCCGCAACGGCATCCGCATCGAGAAGGCGGCCGAGAACTACATGATGTATTTGTCGCTGACGGCCGAGCGCGGCCGCTTTGACGGCATCGACCTGGGCGACCTCGCTTCGTCGGATTTGATTCCGCAGTTGCGCCGCGTGCCGGGCGTTGGCACCGCGCAGTTGTTCGATGCGGAATACGCCATGCGCATCTGGCCCGATGCCGACAAGCTGACCGCATTGGGCCTGACCGCCGGCGACCTGAGCGACGCCGTGCGCCGCTACAACGCACGCATCACCGTGGGCGAAATCGGCAGCGGCGCCGTGCCGGGAAACGCACCCATCAACGCGAGCGTCACCGGTGACGATGGGCTCACCACGCCCGATGCATTCGGCCAGATCCCGCTGCGTGCGGGCGCGCAGGGCCGCATGGTGCTGCTGCGCGATGTGGCGCGCGTGGAGCTGGGCGGCAGCGATTACCTGTACCTCTCGCGCATGAACGGCAAGCCGGCTACGACCATCGGCATCAAACTTGCCCCTGGCGCCAATGCCGTGGGCGTGGCCAAGCGCGTGCGCGCGGTGCTGGACGAAGCGCAGGCGCATTTCCCGCCGGGCGTGCGCTACGAGGTGGCGTACGACAGCTCGCGCTTTGTCGGCATCGCCATCGAGCAGGTGGTCAAGACGCTGCTCGAAGCCGTGGTGCTGGTGTTCCTGGTGATGATGCTGTTCATGCAGAACCCGCGCGCGACGCTCATCCCGACACTGGTCGTGCCGATCGCCCTGCTGGGCACGTTTGCGGTAATGCTGCCGATGGGTTTTTCCATCAACGTGCTGACGCTATTCGGCCTGGTGCTCGCCATCGGCATCCTCGTGGACGATGCCATCGTGGTGGTGGAAAACGTCGAACGCGTGATGCACGAAGAAGTGCTGTCGCCGCGCGAGGCGACGGCCAAGGCGATGCGGCAGATCAGCGGGGCCATCGTCGGCATCTCGCTGGTGCTGACGGCGGTGTTCGTGCCGATGGCGTTCTTTGGCGGCGCGGTGGGCAACATCTACCGGCAGTTTTCGCTGTCGCTGGCGGTGTCGATGGTCTTCTCGGCATTCCTGGCACTGACGCTTACGCCCGCGCTTTGCGCGACGCTGCTCAAGCCGGTGCAGGCTGGCCACGGTGTGGAGCGCAAGGGCTTCTTCGGCGCATTCAACCGGGGCTTTGCGCGGTTGACGGCGCGCTACCAAGGCGGCGTTGCCAGGCTGCTGAACCGCACGGGCCGCGCGCTGGTGGCGTACGGCGCCGTCATCGGCGTGGTGGTGCTGCTGTTCACGCAACTGCCCACGGCCTTCCTGCCGGAAGAGGACACCGGCGAGTTCATGACCGTCGCCATGCTGCCGACCGGCGCCACGCAGGCGCAGACGCTCGACGTCGTGCGGCAAGCCGAGCAGCACTTCATGACGCAGGAGCCGGCGGTGGCGTCGACGCTGGCCATCACGGGCTTCAGCCTGTACGGCAACGGGCAGAACGCGGCCATGCTGTTTCTGACGCTCAAGGACTGGAAGGAACGCAAGGGCGGTGACCAGCACGTCGATGCCGTGGTCGCGCGCGCCAACGCGGCGTTCGGCAAGATCAAGGGCGCGATGGTCATGGCGATGAACTCGCCCGCGCTGCCGGAGCTGGGCAGCAAGCCCGGCTTCGACCTGCGTCTGCAGGACCGCGGCGGCGCCCGCTACGAGCGCCTCGCGCAGGCACGCGACCGCATGCTTGCTGAGGCCGCGCAGCATCCCGCGCTGTCGAAAGTCACGTTTGCGGGCCAGGGCGATGCACCGCAGGTGTTGATTGATGTGGACCGCAAGAAAGCGCTGTCGATGGGTGTGTCGATTGAGGACATCAACCGCACGCTGGCCGTGATGTTCGGCTCCGACTACGCGGGCGATTTCGTCTATCGCAACCAGGTGCGCCGCGTGATCGTGCAGGCCGACGGCAAGCAGCGTGTCTCGGTCGAGCAGCTTGGCCGCATGCATGTGCGCAATGCGGCGGGGGCGATGGTGCCGCTCTCCGCGTTCACTACGACGAAGTGGATCGTGGGGCCGCTCAAGCTCGATCGCTACAACGGTTTTCCGGCCATGACGATCACCGGCTCGCCCGCGCCGGGTCACAGCTCGGGCGAGGCGATGGCGGCGATGGAGTCGATTGCGCGCGGTCTGCCCGAAGGCTTCGGCTACGAGTGGACGGGGCAGTCGTTCGAGGAGCGGCTGTCGGGTGCGCAGGCACCGGCGCTGTTTGCGTTGTCGATCCTCGTCGTGTTCCTGTGTCTGGCGGCGCTGTACGAGAGCTGGTCGATTCCGCTGGCGGTCATGCTGGTGGTGCCGCTGGGCGTGCTGGGTGCGCTGCTGGGCGCCACGCTGCGCTTCCTGCCCAACGATATCTACTTCAAGGTCGGGCTCATTGCGACCATCGGCCTGTCGGCCAAGAACGCGATCCTGATCATCGAGGTGGCCAAGGATCTGGTGGCGCAAGGCATGGGCCTGATTGAAGCCACGCTGGAGGCCGCACGGTTACGCTTCCGGCCGATCGTGATGACGTCGCTGGCGTTTGCATTTGGTGTCGTGCCGCTGGCGATTGCAAGCGGCGCGGCATCGGCCAGCCAGCGCGCTATCGGCACGGGCGTGCTGGGCGGGATCATCGCGGCAACGGTGCTGGCAGTGTTCCTGGTGCCGGTGTTCTTTGTGGTGGTGCGGCACGTGTTCAAAGGCAGCGAGCGGCAGCGCCGGCTGGATGCGGCGCACGAGCACGAGACGGCCGGGCCGGCAGCCTGATCGGCGTCGTCATCAATCTGCGGCGGCTGGGCCTTTGCGCCTGGCCGCTGCCGGGTCGAAACCGAAAAAGCCAAGGACCTCTGCTGCGACCTGATCGCGGTCGTTGTCCACGCAGATCATGTGGTAGCTGTTTTCCAGCACCACGCTGCGCGCATGGGGCAGGGTGGCCTGCAGCGTTTGGGCGGAACGCAGGCTGGTGAGTTCGTCTTCGCGGGAATGGATCACCAGCGTCTGGCACTGCGTATCGGGCGCCCCGGCCAGTGCCCAGCGTCGCAGCCGGTCCACCTGCCGAATGCACGCCAGCGGCACCCACGGATAGTGGAAGCTGTCGCCGCGTGCGAGCTTCGCCTTGATGATCCGCCGCAACAGCGGGTTCTTGATGCCGAACGGCTCGTCCTCTTCCACGCGCATGCGCGCCGCCATGCCCGGGATGCGATACACCGCGTAGCGCAGATCCCGATACCACGGCGTCGACCAGCCATCGATATGGATGGGCGTGGCGAGCAGCGCCAGCCTGTCCTGCGGGTGCGCAATGCCATGCCGAACGCGGTGCGCCAGCACCAGCGCCAGTAATGCGCCCATGCACATGCCGGCGATATGCACGGTGTCATGCTCGGCGGCGAGCCGTTCATACGCTTGCGTAAGCGTTTCAAGCCACGCCTCGGCAGGCATGTGGATCAGGTCTTCCGGGCGCGTGCCGTGGCCGGGCAAGGTCGGCACGTGCGTGACCGCGCCGGCGTTGCGCAGCGCTTTCTGCAGCACGCCCACGTCGTAGGCCGTGCCGCCCAGACCATGGATCAGCAGCACGGCCGTGCTGCCGGGCACCGATGGGGTCACAGTGCGGTCTCGACCGACCAGGTCCCGGCCACGAGCGCCGTGTTGCCAACGGCATCCGTCAGGGGGCGACCGGTATCCACCACGGTGTGCAGCGTGCCGTCGCGTGCGGTGATGCGCAGCGTCTGGCGGCGTGCGGGCGTTGCTGCATCGCCCTCCAGCACGGCGGCCCCGAGCCAGCGCGCGCGCAGCGCATCGCGGTCATCCGGATGCACCAGTTGCAGTACGGTCGAGATCGACGCCATGCTTGCCGGTTCGTGTCCGAACATGAGCGCGACGTCGCCGCCCCAGTCAATGCGGCCGCTGGCAGGGTCGATGGTGTAGACAAGCTGGCCCGATGCCGCCAGCGCCAGTTCGACGCGGTTTTGCCACTGCGCGCTTTGCTCGTGCAGTTGTTCGCGCGTGGTCTTGAGTGCGCTCACCAGCAGCACCAGCAGCGCGGCAATGCCGAGGTACAGCTGCGTTTCCAGCAGCGACTGGCCATAGTGGTGATCCAGCACGGCGAACGGGCCGTCGCCTTCGGCGGTTTGCGTGAGCGCCACCAGCGTGAGCAGCAGCACCGCCAACGAGCCACCGCGGCCGCCCCACATCAGCGCCACCACCACGGCAAAGAACAGCGGGACGTACGTCAGCGCAAAGCCGATTCCATCGCCAAACTTGGCATCGCTGTTGCCATCGAAAATGATGTACGACGACAGCGCCAGCGCAACGACGGCCGCCAGACCGAGCAGGAAATCCGTGCGGTCGGTGCCGCCCGAGCGGAACGCGCGAAAGCGCGACCACGCCGCCAGCACCGGCGTGACGATCAGCACGCCCAGGAAATCCGATGCCGCCCAGATGCGCAGCACGTGCCCGAACGAGCCGCCTTGCGACCACGCAAACCATGCCGCGCCGAACAACGCCCCAAGCAGCGCACTGACCGCGCCCGCCACCAGCATCGCGCGCACGAAGTAAAGCCCTTCGAGCGGGACGCGTGCCAGTCGCACCAGTGCCACGGCCAGCGCCGCGCTACCTGCTTCGTCCAGCACGAACAGCATCGCGTGCGCGGGGTTGGTGCGCTCGATCGCCGCCAGCACCAGCTGCGCCACGGCAAACGCTGCCCCCAGCCCGGGCCATTCGCGGTACGGCCGCAGCATGAACGCGGCCATGGCCACGCCCGCCGGCAGCCAGATGTAGCCCGTCATGTCGATTGGCCCATTCAGCCGGTGCGACACGATGGCGGCCACCAGATAAAGCGCGCCCCAGAGGGCCGTGGCGACGGTGGTGGAAGGTCGGTTCAATGGCATCCGGGTTTCCCTCGGTGAAAACAAAAAACCGCGCCGGCGTAGGTGCCGTGCGCGGTTGATGATGCTATCGCAATCGGTTTCAGGCGGGCTTAGACCACGGGCAGTGCCAGGACTTCCCGCGCGGCGCGGCGGTCGCGCAGTTCGGCCATCCAGCGCTCGAGGTTCGGTCGCGCAGGACGGTCCATCGGCAGGCCCAGCCAGCGGTGCGTGGCGCAGCCGCAGACGATGTCGGCCATGGTGAAGCGACGGCCGGCCACGTACGGCTGCTTGGCCAGCACGGCTTCGAGGATGGCGGTGCTGCGCTCCGCGGCCTGGCGCGAGCGTTCAATGCGCGCGGCGTCGCGCTGGTCTTCCGGCGTGCGCACGAGCTGCAGGAACGCATCCACCATCGACGGGCTGTAGGACGTGGTCTGCCAATCCATCCAGCGGTCGGCATCGGCGCGCTCGTGAAGTTCTAGCGGGTAGAGGTTGCCCGGGCCGTAGCGCGCCGAGAGATAGCGCACGATGGCGTTGGACTCCCACAGCACGAAGCGCGTGTCGCCGGCATCGTCCAGGCCATCTTCGATGACGGGGATCATGCCGTTGGGGTTCATTGCCTTGAATTCCGGCGTGTCAACGCCGCCGAAGGCGCCGCCGACGTCGATGCGCTCATGGTCCAGCGACAGCTCATGCGCGCACCAGACGACCTTCTGAACGTTGACCGAAGAGAGTCTTCCCCAGATCCGCAGCATCGACGACGGCTCCTTTCTTGAATGGATGGAGTGGTTAGTTAGGTAATTTAGGCGGCCTTGGGCGTGAGCGCCGCGATTTCCGCGCGCATCAACTCGCCCAGCACGGCAATGCCTTGCTCGATACGCTCCGGTGCCACTGTCACGAACGCGAGGCGGAGTGTGTTGCGGCGCGGCGCATTGGCATAGAACGGCGCGCCCGGCACGAACGCCACGTTGCGCGCGACGGCCTTCTCCAGCAGCGCCATCGTGTCGATGCCTTCCGGCACTTCCACCCAGATGAACATGCCGCCTTCCGGACGGTTCCAGTGCACGCCGGCCGGCATATGGCGCGTGAGCGAGTCGAGCATCGCTTCGCATTGCTTGCCGTAGAGGTTTCGGATGCTCGGGATGTGCGTATCGAGCAGCCCGGTCTTCAGCACCTCGTACGCCACACGCTGCGTGAAGCTCGGCGTGTGCAGATCCGATGCCTGCTTGGCCTGCACGAGTTTGAAGTGGATGTGTTCGGGCGCGATGATGTAGCCCAGGCGCATGCCCGGTGCCAGGATCTTCGAGAACGAGCCCATGTAGACCACGCCGTCCGGATTGAGCGAGCGCAGCGAGGGCAGGGCGTCGCCGGTGTAGCTCAGTTCGCCGTACGGATCGTCTTCAACGAGCAGCACGCCGAGTTCCTTCGCGCGGGCCACCAGGGCCTGGCGGCGGTCCAGCGGCAGGCGGCGGCCGGTCGGGTTCTGGAAGTTCGGGATCGTGTAGAAGAAGCGCGCCCCGGCAGCCAGTTCCGGCGTGAGCGCGTCGGGCAGCAGGCCCTTGTCGTCGGTGGCGATGGACGTATAGGTCGGCTCGAACAGCGAGAACGCCTGCAGCGCGCCGAGGTATGTCGGGGTTTCGACCAGCACCTTGCTTTGCGGGTCGATGAAGATCTTGCCGAGCAGGTCCAGCCCCTGCTGCGAACCCGTGGTGATCAGCACGCGCGAGGCGGTGGTGCCATGACGCTGGGCAATCCACTCGCGCAGCACCGACAGGCCTTCGGTGGGGGTGTACTGCAGCGAAGCCTGCGGGTTGTCTGCAAACATGCGGGCGCACGCCGCCTGAATCGCTTCGACCGGGAAGGTGACCGGGGCGGGCAGGCCACCGGCAAACGAAATGACCTCAGGACGTTCGGTGATCTTGAGGATTTCCCGGATCGCCGAGCTGGTCAGTTTCTGAGCGCGGCTGGAGAAGGTACAGGCGGTGTGGTCCATGGTGTGGTCCTAGTGTTGCGGCGCCCACCTCGTGAGCAGGCGCCGTGGGTGGGCAAAACGATGAGAATAGCAGGCAAGCGGCCCGTCCAACATTGGGCCGCCACCTTAGAGACTGCGGGAAAAAGCGCCGCTCAGGCGACTTCCGCAATCAGCTCGATCTCGACGCACGCGCCGAACGGAATCTGTGCGACGCCGAAGGCGCTGCGGGCGTGCTTGCCGGCGTCGCCAAATACGTCGGCAAACAGTTCCGATGCGCCGTTGGTCACCAGGTGCTGCTCAGTGAACTCCTGCGTGGAGTTGACCAGGCTCATCACCTTGACGATGCGCTTGACGCGGCTGAGGTCACCGCCCAGGTGCGTGTTCAGCGTGGCGATCAGGTCGATGGCGATGGCCCGTGCCGCTGCCTTGCCTTGCTCGGTGGTCATGTCGGCGCCCAGCTTGCCAACCCACGGCTTGCCGTCTTTCTTGGCGATGTGGCCGGACAGGAAGACCTGATTGCCGGTTTGCGCGGCCATGACGTAGGCGGCAGCGGGGGCGCCAGCGGCAGGCAGTTCGATGCCGAGTTGCTTGAGCTTGGCCTGAGCGTCGTGCGAGGCGGTCATGAAGACTCCTTGGTAAGTGCGGTCAACAAAAGAGGGAAGACGTTGCTATCGGCGTACCGACGTTCGCCGGCCGATGCCGACCACGGCAATCACAGCCAGCGCAAACAACACGGTGGGCGCGTCAAGCGATTCACCCAGCAGCAGCCAGCCGCCGATCAACGTCATGAAAGGTTGCAGCAATTGTATCTGCCCGACCCGCGCAACACCGCCGGCGGCCAGGCCGGAGTACCAGAACAGGAAGCCGATGAACATGGAAAAGGCCGACACGTAAGCTAGCCCCATCCAGGCGCGGGACGACGCATGCGCCAGCGCCTCGGCCTGATGGGTCGACGGCAGCCACACCAGCGCGCTCACCAGGGGCAGAAGCACAGGCAGGGAGACGATCAGCGCCCAGGCAATCGTCTGCGTGCCGCCCAGTTCTCGCGCGAGCTTGCCGCCGGTTGCATAGCCGAGCGCGCCGGTCACCATGGCGGCGAAGAGGAGCCAATCGGCGCGATGCAGGCTCCCCGCGCCTTGCAGCAGCGCAAAGGAGACGACAAGCACACTGCCCGCCAGCGCACACAGCCAGAACCCGGCAGACGGCCGCTCGCGCCCGAACCAGGCGGCGAAGATGGCGGTCGCAAGCGGCAGCAGGCCGGTGATGATGGCGCCATGGGCGGCCGGTACGTCTCGCATCGCCAGCGAGGAGAACAGCGGAAAGCCGACCACCACGCCCATTGCCGTCACCGCCAGCTGCCACCATTGATGGCCGCGCGGGCGTTTGGCGGCGGAGAACGCGCCCGTGGCCGCCAGCATCGCCAGCGCCAGCACACTCGCCAGCACCGCGCGCGCCAGCGCCACGAAGGTCGCATCCAGCTCGGCCACGGCCATGCGCGTGAACGGCAGCGTCTGGCTAAAGATGGCCACGCCGATGAGGCCGAGCAGCAAGCCCCGGCGTTCGGCGTGGTCGGCGTGTTGCATGGGGAGGGCGGCGGACTTGTTCATGGTGGCCACTTAATCTGCAAACGCCACGGCCACGCGTCGGTTCTGGCGGCTCTTTTTTTCGATCTTGGTGACGATCACGCGGCCGATTTCGCCGGTGGCGCGCACGTGGGTGCCACCGCACGGCTGCCGGTCGATGCCGTCGATGTGGATGATGCGGATGGCCGATGCGCCCGCCGGCGGCGCCGCGCCGATGGTGCGCACGAGTTCGGGCTGGGCGGCCAGTTCTTCCGGGGTGATCAGGTCGATGCGCACCGGCGTGTTACGGCCGATGAGTTCGTTGAGCTGTGTGGTCAGCGTGTCGCGGTCGAGCGTTGATTCCGGCAGGTCGAAATCGATGCGGCCGGCGTCTGGCGAGATACCGCAGCCCGTGACGGGCACCGGAATCAGCGAGCCCAGCAGGTGCAGGCACGTATGCAGCCGCATCAGCCGGTGGCGGCGGTCCCAGTCGATGGTGGCCGTGACGGCCGTGCCGGGCGCGAGCAGCGTGAGGCCAGCATTGTCGGCGGGCACATGCAGGACGGTTTGGCGATCCGGGCTGTAGACGGTGTCGGCAATCCTGATGGTTGTTCCATCGGCCAGGACGAGTGTGCCGGTGTCGCCAGCCTGGCCGCCGCTGCGTGCGTAGAACACCGTGGCGTCCAGCTCAATGCCTTCCGAATGCACGGCGACGACGGTGGCGTCGCAGGTGGCGCGGTAGGCGTCTTCGTCAAAACGTTTCAACGTTGGCATGGGGGCGTCTCCGGGTTCGCTGGGGGCGGAATTCTGACCTTGATCCTACCGAACTGCGTCTGTACAGTACCTGTACACTTTGTCGTGGCGCTTTCTGTACAGTTTTCGGCGCGCTTGAAGCCTACCCCGTCATGAATCCCACCTCCCACATCATCAGCCTGGATGCCCGCCGCGCGGCCGCCCGCCCGGCGGCGGAGCAGTTGCCCGATCCGATTCCGTCGGCGCAGATGACGCTGGTGGATCAGCTCACCGAGTGGGCGCGCATGCGCATTGACGAGCGCGTGTTTCGCGCGGGCATGCGCATGCCGTCGATCCGGCAACTGGCGCAGGAGAAGAGCATTTCGCGCTTCACCGTGGTGGAGGCGTACGAGCGGCTGGTGGCGCAGGGATATCTGGAATCGCGGCGCGGTTCGGGTTTCTACGTCAAGGAGCGCCAGGCGCCGCTGCCCGAAGAGCCCGTCGCGCCGCTGCCAACCGCCGCGCGCAAGATCGACGTGACGTGGCTGCTGCGGAACATGTTCCATTCTGCCGAGCCGCGCAAGGCGCCGGGCATCGGCTTTCTGCCCAACGGCTGGCTCGACGGCGAGTTGATCGCCAACGCGCTGCGCACGCTCGGCCGGCAGAACGGCAACCAGTTTCTGGCGTGGGGATCGCCGCAGGGCTTTTTGCCGCTGCGCCAGCAGTTGCAGACGCGGTTGGCGGAGCTGGAGATCGGCGCCCGGCCGGACCAGATCGTGATGACCTCGGGCATCACCTCGTCGCTGGACCTGATCGCGCGCCAGTACGTGCAGCCCGGCGATACGGTGCTGGTGGGCGACCCGGCGTGGTTCCTGATGTTCGGCCGCTTTGCCGCGCAAGGGGCGCAGGTGATCGGCGTGCCCTACACCGCCGAGGGGCCCGACCTGGTGGCGCTGGAGGGGCTGGTGCAGGTGCGCCGGCCCAAGCTGCTGATCATCAACTCGATCCTGCATAACCCGACCGGCACGTCGCTGTCGGCGGCCAAGGCGTTTCAGTTGCTGCGGCTGGCCGAGCAGTACGGTTTCCTGATCGTCGAAGACGATATCTACGGCGATCTCGCCCCGCCCGGACACCCCGGCACGCGGTTGGCGAGCCTCGACCAACTGCGCCGCGTGATCTACCTGAGCAGCTTCTCCAAGACGCTCGCGGCCAACCTGCGTGTGGGGTTCATCGCCTGCCACCCCGAGCTGGCCAAGAACCTGGTCGACGGCAAACTGCTGACCGGCCTCGTCACGCCCGAGATCAACGAGCGCGTGCTCTACAAGATCCTCACTGAAGGCCACTACCGCAAGCATGTCGAACGCATACGCGCCCGACTGGACCGCGCCCGCGACGGCGTGCAGCGCAGCCTCGAGCGCATGGGCCTGAAGCTGTTTGCGCAGCAGGGTGCGGGCATGTTCCTCTGGGCCGATACCGGGCAGGACACCAACGCCATTGCCCGCGCCGGGCACGAACAGGGCTATGTGTTTGCGCCGGGGAGCCTGTTTTCGCCGTCGCAGATGCCGTCGACGTGGATGCGCTTCAACATCGCAACCAGCGCCGATCCGGAGTTGCTCCGGTTCCTGGCGGAGCAGCTCGATCGCGGGGCTTGAAAACCGGGCGCCACGCCCTATCTAGCTTCACAAATTCATGCGGGCGCGCGCAAGGTGTAGCCCGCTTCTCTTTCCACTTTCCAGATTTTCTATGCACACCATGAGCGCACCGCACGAGAAGATGGCTTTCCAGGCAGAAGTGAAGCAGCTTCTGCACCTGATGATCCACTCGCTATACAGCAACAAGGAAATCTTCCTGCGGGAACTGGTTTCCAATGCTTCAGATGCGGTGGACAAGCTGCGCTTTGAGGGTATCGCCAATCCGTCGCTGCTGGAAGGCGGCGGTGAGCTAGGCATCCGCATCGGCTTTGATGCCGCCGCGCGCACCATCACGATTGCCGACAACGGCATCGGCATGAGCCGCGACGAGGCCATCCGCAACCTCGGCACCATCGCCCGCTCGGGCACGCGCGAGTTCTTCAGCCAGCTTTCGGGCGACCAGCAGAAGGATGCTGCGCTGATCGGCCAGTTTGGCGTGGGCTTCTACTCGGCATTCATCGTGGCCGACCGCGTGACGGTGGAATCGCGCCGCGCCGGTGTGGCCGCCAATGAAGCCGTGCGCTGGGAAAGCACCGGCGACGGCGAATTCACTGTCGACACCATCGAACGTGCCGAGCGAGGCACCACCATCACGCTGCACCTGCGCGAGGGTGAGGACGATTTCCTCTCCGCTTGGCGCATCAAGTCGGTCGTGCAAAAGTATTCGGACCACATCTCCCTGCCGATCCAGATGCGCAAGGAAGCGTGGGACGAAGAGAAGAAGGCGATGGTGGCCCAGGACGAATGGGAAACCATCAACCAGGGCAGCGCCCTGTGGGCACGCCCGCGCGCTGACGTGACCGATGATCAGTACATCGCGTTCTACCAGCACATCGCCCACGAAAACGGCAAGCCGCTCGCCTGGACGCACAACCGTGTGGAAGGCCGCAGCGAATACACGCAACTGCTGTACATCCCGACCAACGCGCCGTTCGACCTGTGGGACCGCGAGCGCCGCAGCGGCCTGAAGCTGTACGTCAAGCGCGTCTTCATCATGGACGACGCCGAGCAACTGCTGCCGGCCTACCAGCGCTTCGTGAAGGGCGTGATCGATTCGGCCGATTTGCCGCTGAATGTCTCGCGCGAAATCCTGCAGGAAAGCCGCGACGTGAAAGCCATCCGCGAGGGTTCGACCAAGCGCGTGCTCGGCATGCTCGAATCGATGGCCGAGTCGGATGACGCAGCCGAGAAGGAGAAGTACGCCACGTTCTGGCAGAACTTCGGTCAGGTGCTCAAGGAGGGCATCGGCGAGGACCACGCCAACAAGGACCGCATTGCCAAGCTGCTCCGCTTTGCTTCCACGCACAACGAAGACAGCGCCCAGACCGTCTCGCTGGCCGATTACGTCGGCCGCATGAAGGAAGGTCAGGACAAGATCTACTACGTGACCGCCGAAAACTGGACGGCGGCCAAGTCGAGCCCGCATCTGGAAATCTTCCGCAAGAAGGGTGTGGAAGTGCTGCTGCTGACCGACCGCGTGGACGAGTGGATGCTCTCGTTCCTGCACGATTTCGAAGAGAAGGAACTGGTGTCGGTTGCGCGTGGCGATCTCGACCTGGGCGCCTTGGAAGGCGAAGCCGAGAAGGCCGAGCACGCCAAGGTGGAAGGCGAGTTCAAGCCGCTGGTCGAGCGCGCCAAGGCGGTGCTCAGCGACAAGGCCAAGGACGTGCGCATCACGCATCGCCTGACCGATTCGCCGTCGTGCCTGGTGGCCGATGAAGGCGACATCAGCGGCACGCTGGCCCGTCTGCTCAAGCAGGCCGGCCAACAGGCGCCTGACAGCAAACCCGTGCTGGAACTGAACCCGACGCACCCGCTTGTGCGCAAGCTCGCGCTGCTGGAAACCGTGACCGGCAACGAAGCCGACCGCGCCGCGTTTGAAGATCGCCTGCATGTGCTGTTCGATCAGGCACTGTTGGCAGAGGGTGGCGCATTGGCCGACCCGGCAGCCTACGTGCAACGTGTGAACCGCCTGCTGGCCTGACGACAAGCGTGACGCTCAAGCGATGCTTTCCGCCCGTGGTCGACGCGCACACGCGCGTGCTGATCCTGGGCAGCCTGCCCGGTGAAGCATCGCTTGCGCAATCGCAGTACTACGCACACAAGCAGAACCAGTTCTGGCGCCTGGTTGGTGAGGTCATCGGCCAGGACCTTGCCGGCATGGAGTACGGCGCGCGCCTGCAAGCATTGCTCGCCCATCGCCTCGGCTTATGGGATGTGGTGGCCGAGGCCAGGCGCGAAGGCAGTCTCGACAGCAAGATCCGGGACCACGCTGGCAACGACCTCTCCAGCTTGATTGCCTCGTTGCCAAACCTGGCGGTGATTGCCTTTAATGGCGGCACGGCCGAGCGCATCGGCTTGAAAGCGCTCGGCTCGCATGGCGGCAGTTATCGGATTGTCCGGCTCCCCTCCAGCAGTCCGGCGCATACGATGCCGTACGCGGAAAAACTGCATGCTTGGCGCGAGTTGGAGTCATGGCTCGGTAAAGCTGACTGATGTTGGGGGTGCCAACAAATCGCGATTGTTGTTCAGTGCGATACGTCTTGACTTGGCATCGCCCGATGCTGGGTGTCCATCCCCGGGACTGACTGTCAACGATCTACGGCGTTGAGCAAGGGAGGGCTGGAGGTTTGGTCTACTCTTTTTGAAAGGTGCGGACCGCCATGCTTCCGTCATCCATGCGAACCATATGTCCTGTCTTGCCGCCTCGGGCGACATACAGATCCCAATGAATTTGGCTGCCAGGTTTTGCTACCGAGCCAAAAGTTGCCGTTCCGGAGCAATTGGCATCAAGTGCATAGGTACCCTGCAGCCTGTCTCGGCTGATGTTCCCGCCGCGACTTGATGATTGCTTACCTGCAACATTGCCAGCGCCGTCGAAGATCAGCACACCGCTGCGCACTCGCTGCACCCCAGGTTCGCCCGGCTCGATAAACCCGCGACCGGCGAAGATGTATTCGCCGTTGAGCGTCTGTGCTGAGCAGTTGTACTCCTGCGCCAGTGCAACGACAGGAGCGACGCAGACGAAGCTGAGTGTCAATACAACGATCTTTCTCATCATGTTTTCCATAGGCGCGCCAACGCAAGGGCTTGTTCTCCGGACATTAAGAGCGCTTCCTAGGTGTGGTCACAGATCGAGTCCCCACCTGAAATAAATCGCCTTAACCGTGCCATTGGCTTGCAGCTTCTTCAGTGATGTATTGAGCTTTGCGAGCAGGTCTGCATCGCCTTTCCTCACAGCAAATGCCAGCTTGCCTTCCTGGATCGGTTGATACGAATCCACAATCTTGAGCGCGGGGTGCGCGTTGTTCTGCATGCGATACGCGATCTGCAGTCCGTTGTCGACAACGCCGGCAACGCGGCCTGCTTCCAGTTCACCGATCGCTTCTGGAGGTGTGCTGACAAATGTCAGGATGGCACCGGCGTCTTTCAGGCCATCTATGTATGTACTTCCTTTTGGAATTGCGATCGCCATCCCCTTGAAATCGGCCGCTGATCGGTACGTCTTTGTGTCGTTGATGGAGACCAGCAGCTTGTCTCGATATGACCCATAGACGTCAGTAAACTCGACGATTTTTTGTCGCGTAGGGGTGATCCCAAAGGAGGCGGCGATGATATCGATCTTCCCTTCCAGCAAGGCTGGCTGCAGTTCCGCGAAAGTCATCGGCTTGAATTCAATCTGCAGTCCAGTATCTTTCGCAATCGCCTGAAGAACCTCCACCGATATACCTTCGAGCTGCTTCGTTTGCGGATTCAGGCCCGACGTTGGTTGGCCTGCTGTGGTGCTGCCCGCTTTCAGCACCGGTTGCGCAGAGGATGCGCCAGGATCAGCAAGCAGCAGGAGCGCGAATGCAGCCGTTGTTGCAGCCAAGAACGGTTTCATGAATATCTCCGTAACGGATGAGGCAATCCCTGCCACGCACCTTGCGCGATCTGCGGAGGTCGGCAAGATTCGTACCGGTGCTCGTACGACCGGGGTTTCGGGGCCGCGGAGGCTGCGGCGGGACTGATTCCAGGCCAAAGTCGTTCAAGCATGAAGCAACCTGCGAATTGCATCGACTGAATTGCGTCGACTGATGTGCCTTGCCGCGCCGGATGCTTGATGCTCAGTCATCGCCGTATACGTTTACATAAGCCGGTTCTCGATCAGTGCGCCCACTCGATACCGTCGGCATTGTTTCAGTTCTGAAACGGCTTGGGCTCCGAATCGGCTCTCCGTGGCGATCAGGAACCCGAAAACCTTGTCCTGCCGATGTCAGCATGAATGTTGCTCCACATTGCCTCTGCGCACTCCCCAGCGACCGCGCTCCGACATACGTGTCGACTGGCAATGGCGACTTCAGCTCTGGCTTTCGTCGTGGCGTCGCCTGGAACGCATGCTCAGGAAAGCCTTGCCCCGCGATGGACGGAATGGATTTCTATGTGCCTTTGCCAAGGTGTCGGCAACCATTTTGATAATGGATGGTGACGGGTTGTCGTGTCGTTCAATCAGGTGTTTTTGATTTTGGTCAGCATCGTTCGAGTGATGGAGATGGAGATGAAAATCGGCCGGTTGTTGCTTGCGAGCATCGTTGTCTTGAGCCTCCTCCCTCTGAGGCGGGCGAGCGGCGAAGCAACGGAGACCCGAACCGGCACGCACCTCATCACGCTCGGTACGCGCGGCGGGCCGATTCCGGCCAAGGATCGGGCGCAGTCGTCGAATCTGTTGATCGTCAACGGGACGTACTACCTTGTAGACGCCGGTGATGGCGTGCTGCGCCGAGTGACGCAGGCGGGGGCTAATTTCCGGCAGATCGGGAAAGTGTTCATCACGCACGGCCACGACGATCACACTGCAGGTCTGGGTGCACTCATGTCAGTGGCATGGGATTTTCAGCGCCATGATCCCATCGACGTCTACGGCCCGCCCGGGACCGCCGCGCTCGTGAAAGGCGCGATTCAATATTTCACGGTGAATGCGGAAATCCGCTGGGCCGAAGGCAGGCGCACACCGCTTGGCGATGTCTTCGTTGGCCATGACGTTGCGCCGGGGCTGATCTACCAGGACCAGAACATCAAGGTCACTGCTGTGGAGAACACGCACTTCCATATTCCTGAAGGCAGCCCGTACCACGGCAAGTACAAATCCTATGCCTACCGTTTCCAGACCCCCGACCGTGTCATTGTCTTTACCGGTGACACTGGCCCCAGCGACGCAGTGACTGAGCTGGCAAGGGACGCCGATACCCTCGTGTCGGAGGTGGGCTCAAGCGAAGACGTTAAGCAGGTGTTCATCAAGAACGGGACTTGGCAAGGCATGACACCGGAGCAACAGGCGGCGCTCATGCGGCATGAAGTCGAGGAGCATCTAACGCCGGATGCTGTCGGAAAAATGGCGGCACGCGCTCATGTCAAAACGGTGGTGCTAACGCACCTGTTGCCGACGGTCAACGAGCATGACGATTATCAGCGCTACGTGCCTGAGGTGAAGAAATTCTTCTCCGGACAAGTGGTCGTTGCCAAGGACCTGATGGAGTTTTGACCCTACGTCCACTCAATTCAATCCATCTTCGCAACACAGTGGTCCCGGCCCGGGTCGTTCGCAATCATTCTGTGCGAGAAGCTTGCTGCCCAGGTGTCAAATTAACCAAAATATCAACCAGTTCTGGCGCCTGGCCGGCGAGGTGATCGGCCAGGATTTACCGGGCATGGAATACGCCGCGCGTTTGCAGGTGCTGCTTGCGCATCGCATCGGCCTGTGGGATGTGGTGGCCGAAGCCAAGCGCGAAGGCAGTCTCGACAGCAAGATCCGGGACCATGCCGGTAATGACCTTGCCGGCTTGATCGCCTCTTTGCCGGAACTGGCGCTCATTGCCTTTAACGGCGGCACCGCGTCGCGCATTGGCGTAAAGGCGCTGGGCGACATCGGCGACCGCCACACCATCCTCAAACTCCCTTCCAGCAGTCCGGCCTATGCAGCCGTGCCGTATGCCCAGAAGTTGGCGGCGTGGCAAGCGCTGCGTGAGTGGCTGTCGTAGCTTCCCGCTACCTGGTCTGCCCTTCGTACAAGCCGGTCACGTCATCCATCATCTGAAGAATGCGCTCGCTGGTTGCGATCAGCGCAGCGACATGTGCCCGAAGGTTTGCGATGCCGGCGTCGATGGCCGGCGCGTGCCGGCGCCGGACTGGCCGGCGTCGTTCGTGCCGACGACATTGCGGATCAGTTGGTCCATCTCCTGGATGATGTCTGCGAGCACCGTCGTGATGACCGAGAACTCGCGCCCGTAAGGACCCGCCCGCGCCGCGGAGACGCGCGCGTTCATGGCGACGATGTTGGCCTGCATCGAGATGCGGCCAAGGTGCGTGGCGATGTCCGCCTGACGCTTGCGCAGTGCGACTTCGCATACGTGCATTTCCTCCTGGTACGCCTGCGTGATGGTCTGTAGCAATTCCAGCATGGGCGTGGCCTGCGCGACGAGCGCATCGAGCGACGGGTTGCGGTGGGTCGTGCCGGTCGACAGGGTATCGATGGCGCTTTTGGCCAGCGCGATGAACTCGCGGACGCGAGCATCGCCGCGCAGCTTGCCCGAGTACAACTGACGCAATGCCTCCGAGAACGCGCCGGGCAACCGCGCATTGCCGTCCACAAGTTCGGTGTGTGCCGACGCGAATGTCGCCAGGCACGATCGTGCGATGTCGAGCGCGGCGGTATGACCCTGAGCCGCCAATACCATTTGCAGCACGATCCGCTGTGACAGCATGCGCTGCCGTCCGGACAGGTTGATCAGCTCACCAATGGTCTCGACGGACACATCGGCCGCGGAAGCCGGGAAGGAGGGAGCGTTCATGTCATGCCTTGCAGGTGGTGTCGGCGCTGATGGAATCGCGCCGGCCAGAAAAAAAACGCCCCGAAGCGAGACGGCGACGCACCGGTTGCCGGGGACGTGCCGTGTCGCCTCGGAGCGCCGTTGCCCCGGACGCTCCTGTGCGGAGCGCGTTATCGCGAAGTGCCAAGGTAGATCAAGGCCGCCGTTGGCCTTGTCCTTGCCGATGCAATAGCCATGCCACGCAAGAGAGGCCGGCGGGCCCGTCGATCCGCACACGCCAAGAGGTTCTGCCGCACTAATCTCGTGCCAGATGCCTCATGACGAGGCATGCGCGTGCGCCATGCACCGGCCGAATCGCTGGCCTACACTGTGCCCTGCGCAAGAGCGCGCTGCCGCAGGGTCGCGCAGAAGATCGTCGGCGGCCACAACGATGGATACCAAGGAAAGCACTCCCATGACCACACCTTCGATGTA
This sequence comes from Ralstonia pickettii, assembly GCF_001699815.1. Classification (GTDB taxonomy): domain Bacteria; phylum Pseudomonadota; class Gammaproteobacteria; order Burkholderiales; family Burkholderiaceae; genus Ralstonia; species Ralstonia thomasii. Next base: position 142,965 of record NZ_MCGB01000025.1, read on the forward strand.
CGAGTTTCTCGTACCGACTGCCAACCGCATGCTCGGCAACCTGTCGGCGCTGCTCGACAAGGCGGCTGCCCACGCAGAAGCGAAGAAGTTCGACCCGGCCAATCTGATGACCGCGCGTCTGGCGCCAGACATGCATCCGTTCACGCGGCAGGTGCAGATTGCCTGTGATCAGGCCAAGGGCGGCGCGGCGCGTTTGTCGGGCAACGAGGTGCCGTCGTACCCGGATGTGGAGACGACCATTCCAGAGCTGAAGGCGCGCATTGCCAAGACACTGGAGTTCGTCAACAGCATCGACCCCGCGGCATTTGCCGGCAGCGAAGATCGCCAGATCACGCTCAAGAGCCCGACCCGCGAACTGCAGTTCACGGGCATCGATTACCTGCGCGGTTTCGTGCTGCCGAACCTGTATTTCCATGTCACCACAGCTTATGCGCTGCTGCGCCACAACGGCGTGGAAATCGGCAAGCTGGACTTCCTGGGCCATCCCTGAGGTTCGCTTCGCTCAGGCCATTGCCCCATCGACCCTGAAGACCGGCTCTATGCGGCTTCCGGGCGAGCAGGGCGCAGACGTCAAGGGCGCGGCATCCCCCGCTGCAGCGCATCTGTCACAATCGCGCCCGAGGCCGACGCGGGGGGCGTCGGTGCATTTCTCTATCGGGCCTTCACATGCCGTTTCTTGGAATCGGGTTTCACGTCATCGTCGCGCTGTTCTTTGCGGTGCACGTCGTGCGCAACAACCAGAACATGTACTGGTTGTTCATCCTGTTTGCGTTCCCGCTGCTGGGCAGCGTGGTGTATTTCTTCGCGATCTATCTTCCGGAGATGCGCCACTCGCGCGGCGCCCGCGTTGCCAGCCGCGCTGTGACGCAACTGATCGATCCGAACCGCGCCGTGCGCGAAGCCCGCAACGATTTCGACCGCGCGCCGACCGTGCAGCACCGCCTGCGTCTGGGCGAAGCACTGCTGGAAGCCGGCGACGCGAAGGAAGCACGCCAGCACTTCGAGCAGGCGGCCACCGGCCCATTTGCTGGCGACCCGGCCGTGCTGCTCGGCCTGGCTCGCGCGCAGTTTGCCACCGGCGACGCGGCACTCGCCAGGGACACGCTCGACAAACTGTTCGAAGCGCATCGGGTGACGCGCCAGCAGCCCGAGCCGACATTGCTGTACGCACGCGCATTGGCCGCAACCAACGCGCCGAATACGCGTGAAGCCTTCGAGCAAGCGCTGACCTGCGCGAACGATGCCGCTGCCCGTTGCCTCTTCGGCGAATGGCTGCTCGCCCAGAACAGCGATGCCGACAAGCAGCGCGCGCAGGCCCTGTTTGAAGAAATCCTGCGCGATGCCAAGCACTGGACGCGCTATGCCAAAGACCACAATCGCGAATGGCTGCAGCGTGCCGCGGCCGCTCAGTCTTCTTCCCGTTGACCCGCTTTATGACGCTGTTGAAACGTAAATCCATCGAGGCCGTCGCCTCGCGCCGTCCGGCCCGCGCCAAGCGCGAAGACCGCCAGACCCACGATGACGAACCGAAGCGCATGGCCCCGCGCTTTGCTCCTGTCACGTTCTCTGAACTGACGGGTGTGCGCTACCTCCACTTCGGTACCGAATGGGTGCAGGGCGCCATGCGGCTGTCCAAGCCCGATGCCATCGAACTGGAATATGCGCAGCAGATGATGGCGTGGCTGCTGTTTCTCGACCCGGCTGCGCGAGCGGACTTCCACGTCGTGCAACTCGGTCTGGGGGCTGCCGCGCTCACCAAGTTCTGCCATCGTCATCTCGCGCCGGCGCAGGTGACGGCAGTGGAGCTGAACCCGTCCGTGATCGTCGCGGCGCGCAGCATGTTCGGCCTGCCGTTTGACGACGCGCGGTTGAGCGTGCTCGAACAGGACGCCTACGACTGGGTGATGGACGCCAGCCACCATGGCACAGTCGATGCGCTGCAGATCGACCTGTACGACGCCACCGCGCGCGGCCCTGTGCTCGATACGCCCGCGTTCTACAAGGCTTGCCGCCAGGTGTTGCGCTCGCCGGGTGTGATGACGATCAACCTGTTTGGCGATCACACCAGCTTTCCGCGCAATATCGAGCGCATTTGTGACGCGTTCGACAATCGCGTGCTTGTCTTCCCTGAAGTGCACGATGGCAATGTGATCGCGCTGGCGTTCAATGGGCCGCCGCTGCACGTCAGTTGGGAAGATGTGCAGACGCGGGCTGCCGCGCTGCAGGCCTCGCTCAAGCTGCCGACCAAGGGCTGGGCCGACGGTTTGCGCAGTGCCAACGCCGGCCAGGAAGACGCGCTGTCGATCTGATCGGAGCTGCGCGCCGTCCCATGCAAAACGCCCCGATTTGCGGGGCGTTTGCTTTTGTTTGGAGGCGCACTCAGGCGGCGTCGCCCATGCCTGGCATTTGATCGATGAAGCCGGTCACCGCCTGCATGCGGCCACCTTCAAGGCGCACGAAGTCGGTGCCCTTGACCAGCGCCTGTCCATCGGGGCCGAGCGTCCATCGGAAGCGGATCGTGTCCTGCACCACATCCGCGCCGCCGTCGCGCGCAAAGCGGAAACCCGGGAACTTGGCCTGCACGCCCGCAATGAGCGCCTCGATGCCGTCATGGCCGGCGCCCTGCATCAGCGGATCGACATACGTGGCGTTTTCAGTCCAGGTTTGCGCGACGAGGGTGCGGCGTTGCGCAGCGTCTGTTGCGTTCCATGCGGCGATGTAACGGTCGACCAGCGTATCGGCGAGCGTGTCGTTGGCGGCGAGTTGGGTGGATGTCATGACGTTTCTCCGTTCGAAGTGGGGCGCTTGCCCAGCGCGGTGACGGATCATGCGCTGGATGGCTTCATCTTCGGCGCCACCGTGGATGGTGTCGATTACGCGTCAGGTAATCGCCGCGTCCATGCCCGGAGAAACGAGAGGAGGCGCGTTACTTGGATAACAACCGCATCGCCGATTCCAACCCGGCAATCGTCACCGGATACATCCGCGTCTTAACGATCTGATTGATGACCGAGATGGACTGGCGGTACTCCCACAGGCCCTCCGGCTCGGGGTTGAGCCAGACGAACTTCGGGAACTGTTCGATCAGGCGCTTGAGCCACGTGGCGCCCGCTTCGGCGTTGTTGTATTCGACCGAGCCGCCCGCCTGCAGGATTTCGTACGGGCTCATGGTCGCATCGCCCACGAAGATCAGTTTGTAGTCGGGCGGGTATTTGCGGATAACGTCCCAGGTGGAGAACCGCTCCGCATGACGGCGGCGGTTGTTCTTCCACAGCCATTCGTAGACGCAGTTGTGGAAGTAGTAATACTCGAGGTGCTTGAACTCGGTTTTGGCGGCGGAGAAGAGTTCTTCCACGCGCTTGATGTGGTCGTCCATCGAGCCGCCCACATCCATCAGCATCAGCACCTTGACGTTGTTGTGCCGCTCGGGGCGCATCTTGATGTCGAGCAGGCCGGCATTGGCGGCGGTGGAGTGGATGGTGTCGTCCAGGTCCAGCTCGATATCGGCCCCATCGCGCGCGAACTTGCGCAGGCGGCGCAGCGCCACCTTGATGTTGCGTGTGCCGAGTTCAACGGTGTCGTCGTAGTCCTTGTACGCGCGCGCTTCCCATACCTTGACCGCAGTGCGGTTGCCCTTCGATGGCCCTCCGATGCGGATGCCTTCCGGGTTGTAGCCGCCGTGCCCGAACGGCGACGTGCCACCCGTGCCGATCCACTTGTTGCCGCCTTCGTGGCCCTCGTGCTGCTCGTTCAGCAGTTCTTTCAGCCGCTCCATCAGCTTGTCGAGGCCGCCCATGGCCTCGATCTTGGCCTTCTCCTCGTGCGACAGTTCGCGCTCCAGCTTCTTGGTGAGCCAATCCAGCGGAATGTCCGCGCGCCAATCGACCGCGCCTTCCACGCCCTTGAAGTAGGCGCCGAACGCTTGGTCAAACTTGTCGAAGTGCTTCTCGTCCTTCACCAGCGTCATGCGCGCGAGGAAGTAGAACTCGTCGAGCGACGGCGCGATGACCTGCTGCTTGAGCCCTTCAAGCAGCGTCAGGTATTCCTTGACCGAGACCGGCAACTTGGCGTGCCGCAGGGTGAAGAAGAAGTCGATCAGCATGGTGTCCTTCGGCGCTCAGATGGAGGGCCGCTCCAGCTTGTATTGCAGATGGCGTTTCACGGTCAGCCATTCCGATTCGATGATCGAGAACACGACCGTGTCGCGGAAGCTGCCGTCCGGCATGCGCTGGTGATTGCGCAGCACGCCGTCCTGCTTGGCGCCGAGGCGGGCGATGGCGGCTCGGCTCTGGTGGTTCATCCAGTGCGTGCGGAATTCCACGGCAATGCAGTGCAGGGTTTCGAATGCATGCGTGAGCAGCAGCAACTTGCATTCGGTGTTGACGGCCGTGCGCTGTACCGATTTGGCGTACCACGTGTGGCCGATTTCGAGCCGGCGGTTGGCTTCGTCCACGTTGAAGAGGCGCGTGGCACCGACCACCTTGCCCGGCTGCCCATCGTGCATCTCTCGCACGACGAACGGCATGGCGCCCAGGCGTTCGCGCATGTCGAGGGCAATGGCCAGCCACTCGCCGGTCTTGTCTGGCGAGGGCACCGAGGTGTACCAGAGCTTCCACAGCTCGCCATCGGCGGCCGCGGCGCGCACCTCGTCCTCGTGCTCTGGGCCGAGCGGCTCCAGCCAGGCGTGCGGGCCGGACAGCGTGACGGGCTCGATCAGGCGCGGCATGGTGTGGGCTGGCTCAGCGGTTGGCGCGGTTCATGAACACCAGGCGCTCGAACAGGTGCACGTCCTGTTCGTTCTTGAGCAACGCCCCGTGCAGCGGCGGAATCGCAGCGTTCTTGTCTTGGCTGCGCAGCGATTCCGGCGGAATGTCTTCCGCCAGCAGCAGCTTGAGCCAGTCGATCAGCTCCGACGTCGACGGCTTTTTCTTCAGCCCCGGCAGGTTGCGCATCTCGTAGAACGCATCCAGCGCGGCCCTGACCAGCGCCGGCTTGATGCCCGGATAGTGCACATCGACGATGGCTTGCATCGTCTCGGCATCCGGAAACTTGATGTAGTGGAAGAAGCAGCGGCGCAGGAACGCGTCGGGCAATTCCTTCTCGTTGTTCGACGTGATGATCACCAGCGGGCGGTGCTTGGCGCGGATGGTTTCGCGCGTTTCGTACACGTAGAACTCCATGCGATCCAGTTCGCGAAGCAGATCGTTGGGGAATTCGATGTCGGCCTTGTCGATTTCGTCGATCAGCAGCACGACCGGCTCGTCCGCCTCGAAGGCCTGCCAGAGCACGCCCTTGACGATGTAGTTGCGGATGTCGTGGACCCGGTTGCTGCTTTCCTGGTCGCCCAGCTGCGAGTCGCGCAGGCGCGAGACGGCGTCGTATTCGTACAGGCCCTGCTGCGCCTTGGTGGTCGACTTCACGTGCCACTGCAGCAGCGGCATGCCCAGCGCGGCGGCCACTTCCTCAGCCAGCATGGTCTTGCCCGTGCCCGGCTCGCCCTTGATGAGCAGCGGGCGCTGGAGCGTCATCGACGCGTTGACGGCAAGCTTGAGGTCATCGGTGGCGACGTACTGGTCCGAGCCTTCGAAGCGTGAGCGCTGGTTGGATGGGGCAGGCGAGGTGGTGGTGTTCATCGTGCAAGCCTACTGAGCGGTAAAAGATTTGGAAAAGGCCAGTATAAGAGCATTTGGGCGTTTGACGCCGGGCGGCAGCGGGGCGGATGCGTCGTGCCATTCCTTGCTGTCAAGTCACGGGAGCCCTAACTGGACTGGCAAAAAAGCGGTGCGGTACAATGCGCCGGTTTGACGCACCTCAAATGACCGTCTTCTGGCTTGTTGCCAACGGCGGGTGAATGCGCCCAGCGAGACAGCCGGCTGAGACGAGCCAAGCCGGCAGGGCGAGCAGGATTCTGAAACTCCACGCTTAAGAACGAGATGAAAAAGATCCTCACCATGGTGGCCGCCTTGGGCACATTAGGCGCACTGTCCGCCGCAGCCAACAGCGCCGCCGCTGCCGACGTTCAGGGCAACGCGGCCGCCGCCGAGAACAAGGTCGCCATGTGTATCGGCTGCCATGCCATCCCCGACTACAAGACGTCGTTCCCCGAGGTGTATCGCGTGCCCTATCTGGGCGGCCAGAACGCCAAATACATTGAAAGCGCGCTGCATGCGTATCAAAAGGGTGACCGCAAGCACCCGACGATGCGTGCTATCGCCGGGTCGCTGACTGACCAGGACATCGCCAACCTGGCCGCCTATTACGCGGCGCAGACGCCGGCCACCCAAAACAATCCGCAGAAGTGACGAGGAACAATATGAAGAAGATCTCCCTCGCAATCTCGTTCAATCTGGGCGCGCTGATGCTGGCTGCCACCGTGTCGGCGCAAGCTGCCGATATTGAAAAGGGCAAGCAACTGGTGGAGAAGGGCGCTTGCGTGGCCTGCCATGGCGCCGGCCTGAACGCGCCGATCTCGCCGGACTATCCGAAGCTCGCCGGCCAGCACGGCGACTATATCTATCACGCGCTGCTGGCCTATCAGACCAGCAACAACCCGCTGGTGGGCCGCAGCAACGCCATCATGGCGGGCCAGGTCAACAGCAACCCTGCCACGATCGGTGCCGACGGTAAGCCGCGTCCCTTCACGCAGGCTGAGCTGAAGGATATTGCCGCGTACATCGAATCGCTGCCGGGCTCGCTGGTGCTGAAGAAGTGATGCGGCATCGCCGGTCAAAAAAAAACCGCTCTTCGGAGCGGTTTTTTGTTGGCGTTCGAGCATCAGATTCAGCGGGCAGTTGCGCGCTTGCGCACGCATTCGATATAGGCGTCGCCGTCGGGCGGCAGGCCGGTGCGCTGCGCCGTCCACAGCATCTGGCCCAGGCATTCCATCACCTGATGGTGCGCTTCGTGCGGCGAGTCGAGCCGCTGGGCCAGCGCTTCATACGCAGCGCGAATGCCGCGCGGCTGATCCACGGACACCTGCTCGCTGATCGACAGGTGCATCGACAGGTGCAGGAACGGGTTGCTCTGGCCGCTTTCCGGCGTGTAGTCGCGGGCGAGCGCTTCTTCGCCGGCTTCCAGGGTGTCGTGGTATTCGGGATGCTGCAGCATCCAGTCGAGCGCCATGGCTTCGAGCGGCGTGAGGATTTCTGCTTGGCGGTGCTTGCGCCACGCGCCGCAGAAGAATTGACGGACTTCGTCGCGGGAGGGATTGAACATGATTTCGCCATTGTACCGGCGCGCCTTCATGCCTGCCGGGCCGCTTGGCGAGACGGCAACGCTACAATGGCCGCCCCGCACCCGCAGACGGCGACACCAAACAAAAACGCCGCACGCCATGAGACAAGCCGCCGATTCCTCCCTCGCCGCACGCGCCGCCGACAAGCTCCTCGGCGTGATGCTGATCGCCGTGTCCGCCGCATCCTTCGGCGCGATGGCCATCTTCACGCATTACGCCTATGCGAGCGGCGCCAATGTGGTCGGTCTGCTGATCGTGCGCTTTGTGATCGCGGCCGCCTCGCTGATGGCTGTGATGCGTGTTCGTCGCATCGGCATCCCGCCGTGGTCGCGCGTGGTGGGGCTGGCGGCCATGGGCGGCATTGGCTATGCAGGGCAGTCGTTCGCGTTTTTTACGGCGCTGAACTACGCGCCGGCCAGCCTGGTGGCGTTGCTGCTGTATCTGTATCCGATGTTCGTGACGGTGCTGGCGGCGATTTTCCTGCGCGAGCGGCTGACCACCACGGCGATCATCGCGCTGGTGCTGTGCTCGGTCGGGGCGGGGCTGACGGTGGGCGGCGCGGGCCTGTCGGGCGGCAGCCTGCTCGGCATTGGGCTGGGGGTGGCCTCCGCAGTGATTTACTCGATCTACATCACGGTCGGTGCACGGGTCACGCGCGGGCTGGATCCATTGGCGTGCACGACCGTCATCTGTACCGCTGCGGCCGTGGTGTACACGGGGATGGCGTTGCTCGGCGCGCCTGCGCATCTGCCCGGCTCGTTCAGCGGCTGGGCAGCGGCGCTGGCCATCGCAGGCTTGTCGACAGTGGTGGCGATCCTGACGTTCTTTGCCGGCTTGCAGAAGTTGGGGGCCGCGCAGGCGTCGATGCTGTCTACGCTGGAGCCGGTGGTGACGGTGCTCTTGGCCGCATTGCTGCTCGGCGAGTCGATCGCGCCCATGCAGATGGCTGGCGGCGCGTTGATCCTGGCGGGCGTGCTGTGGCTCACGCGTGCGGATGCCAAACCCACTGGCCACACTGCGGATGACATGGCCTGAAGCCGGGTCCTCACGCGCAACAAAAAACCGCCCAGCGTGAACTGGGCGGTTTTGCTTTCTGCCTTGAGGCGATTACTTCTTCGGGCCGCTCGGCAGGCGTTGCAGGCTCTGCACCCGCATCAGGGCCGGACGATCGGCCATCACGCCATCGTAGAACGAAGCCAGATCACCCTTGAACGCGGTGCGCGACGCATCGTTCAGATAGATCATGTGGCCCGACGGGTAATTCTTGATCGTCAGGTTTTTCGCCTTGAGCGTCGGATCAAGCGGCATTTGCGCCAGCGTCAGCTCGGTCTGGTGGAACGGCGTGACGGCGTCGAAATAGCCGCTGGCCTGCAGCACCTTCAGGTCGGGGTTCAGGCTCATCGTCGAGGCGAGATCGCCGGCGGTGTACAGCGTGTTGCCGCCGCCCTTGTTGGCGCCCGTCGGGTCGACGTGGCTGAAATCCCAGTTGTTGAACACGGCGTCGTTCAGGTCCACGAACGAGGAGGTCGACGTGTACTTGAGCTGGGTGTTCAGGTAGCTGTTCCAAAGCACCGTGTACGCGCCCCCGATATTCGAGATCGACGGATCGTTGCTGCCCGAGTTCGGCAAGATGAACGGCGCGATGCCCTGGCCCGTGTAGTTGGCGCGGCCGTCATACTGGCCGATCTGGATGCCCGGGTTGAGCGTCAGGAAGAACGTGTACGGCGGGTTGTTGTTCTGCGACGGCACGTTGCCCAGCGCCGCCGGGTTGCCGAACGTCTGGATCAGCGAGACCGGATCGGTGCCGATGTACGAGCCCATCGTCTGCGCCGTCGCCAGGTTCAGGTTCAGGCGCACGTTGACGAACCCGCCATCTGCGGCGCTCGGCGCTTGTGCCAGCGGGGCGAGCGTGTTGTCGGCGTAGTTGCGGGCCTGGACCATGTAGCCGTCGAGGTCGGTCGGTGCCGGGTTGAGCGTCGTCTTCTTCCAGTAGAACGCGTCGGCGGCCAGCGTCGGGAAGGTGCCGACGGCCGAGAGTGCATTCGCGTAGTCGAGGATCGACGATTGCAGCGTGATCCCGTTCAGCTCGATACCGTCTTCATGCAGCACCCACGACAGCACCGCACTGCGCGCCGTGCCATACGACTCGCCGTACAGGAACTTGGGTGAGTTCCAGCGCGAGTTCTTGGTCAGGTAGCGCTGGATGAAGCGGTCGATGGAGCGGGCGTCCTGGTCGGTGCCCCAGAAGTCCTTGTTCTTGGCCGGTGCAATGGCGGCCGAATATCCGGTGCCTACCGGGTTGATGAACACGAGATCGGAGCGGTCGAGCAGGCTGTCCGGGTTGTCGGGCAGCTTGTACGGCGCCGGGGGCGTGAAGTTCGGGAACGACGACTGCAGCCGCTTCGGCCCGAACGAGCCCAGCAGCAGGAACACCGACGACGAGCCCGGGCCGCCGTTATAGAAGAACGTCACCGGACGCGGCTTCGATGGATCGGGATTGTCCTGCGTGTAGGCCACGTAGAACATCGTCGCGTTGGATCGCGAGGTGACCGGGTCGATGGTGGTCAGGTGGCCGGCGGTGGCTGTGTAGGCGATGCTCTTGCCGCCGATCGTCACCGTGTGATGCGTGACGGCCGCGCTTTCGCCCGGATCGGCGGCAAGCGCGTCGTTGGGCCCGGTGCCGTAGACGTTCGGGTCGACGTAAGGCTGGTCGGGCGGCACGGCGGCCGTTACCGGCTGCGTGGTGGCGTTGCCGGCGTTGGTGGCTACGCCGCTGGGATTGGCCGTGGCGGAAGAGTCTCCGCCGCCGCAACCCGCCAGCAGCACCGCGGACAGCGCTGCGGCCGCAAACGATACACCGAAGGTCCGGGACAATCCTGCAAAATCACTGGTCGATAACCTGGATTTTTTCATGGCGATAATGGCCTTCTTCAGGGTGACGAACACCTTCACTTAAAACGTGTGGTTTTAAGTGGGCTCCATATTCGATTTGCGTTTTGTCATTTCTATACGACGCGAAACGAATATTCTGATTTCCCGCCTTGTTTGCGGAAATTAATGCAATCGGTTTTTGTTTGGCAAAAGAAGCCCCCGAAATCCGATCGGATTTCAAAAATAGAACAGCTCTGGAGTCAAGCCCGCAGATGATTTGCGCAAAGTCTGCAACGGTCCGTGCAAAAGCGTCGGGATGAATGCGGTTACGCGCCTGATTTAACTCGGGCGCGAATCCGATACGTCCAACTCTGCGGGTAATGCAATGACGAACGAAAAAGTAGTTCGTAAGCAAACCGTTGTAAACGGCTGTTTTTTATCGTACGCGATGCACTGTAAAAATGACCTTGTTGATGCAGGCGCATCGCGGCAATTGCGATTAAATACAAAGAGGGCATGCCGTTTTTTCTAAAGCCACGGGACTGCCGATGGAGGGCGGGGGTGCTCATCGGGGGGGCAGGTGTCCGGCGCATGCGGATACGGCGCATTACAATGCGGTCCTCAACTTTTTCCGGAGCACCCTGCAATGCCGATGCTTGAACCGTCCGCGCTGGACCAACTGTTCCACGCAGCCCGTACGCATAACGTGTGGCTGGACAAGCCGGTCGATGACGAACTGCTGCACACGTTGTACGACACCGTGAAGTACGGTCCGACCGCAGCCAACAGCACGCCGGCCCGCTTCGTGTTCGTCAAGAGCGCCGCCGCCAAGGAGCGCCTGATTCCGTGCATGTCGGCCGGCAATCAGGAAAAGACCCGCCAGGCACCCGTGGCCGTGATCGTTGCGTACGACACGCAATTCCACGAGCAACTGCCCAAGTTGTTCCCGCACACCGATGCGCGTTCGTGGTACGCCGGCGACCAAGCCAAGATCAATGCCGCCGCGCTGATGAACGGCTCGCTGCAGGGCGGCTATCTGGTGCTCGCCGCCCGCGCGCTCGGCCTGGACTGCGGCCCAATGGCCGGCTTCGATGCCAACAAGGTGAACGAGACGTTCTTCCCCGATGGCCAGTGGAAGGTCAACTTCATCATGAACATCGGCTACGGCGACGCCGAGAAGCTGCACCCGCGCAACCCGCGCCTGTCGTTTGAAGAGGCGTGCAAGATCGTTTGATCGACGGTCGGTCGCGCAAAGAAAACGGGGACTCGCATCAGACGGCGCAGTCCCCGTTTTTTATTCCTTCGGCGCTGGCGTCTTCGGCCTGAATTCACACAGCGGCTCGATGGCGCAATGCCAACACTCGGGTTTGCGCGCCTTGCACACATAGCGTCCATGCAGGATCAACCAGTGGTGCGCGTCCTGCCGAAACGCTTCCGGCACCACCTTCAGCAGCTTCAGCTCGACCTCAAGGACGTTCTTGCCCGGCGCCAGCCCGGTGCGATTGGCCACGCGAAAGATGTGCGTGTCCACCGCGATCGTCGGCTCACCGAAGGCCGTGTTCATCACCACGTTGGCTGTCTTGCGGCCCACACCGGGCAACTCTTCTAGCGCAGCGCGCTCACGCGGCACTTCACCGCCGTACTGGTCGAGCAGGATGCGGCACGTCTGCAGGATGTGCTTGCACTTGGTGCGATACAGCCCGATGGTCTTGATGTATTCGGTGATGCCTTCCTCGCCCAGCGCCAGCAGCTTGGCAGGCGTGTTGGCCACCGGAAACAGCTTGCGCGTCGCCTTGTTCACGCCCACGTCGGTCGCCTGTGCGGACAGCAGCACTGCGATCAGTAGCTCGAACGGCGTGGTGTATTCCAGCTCGGTGGTCGGCGTCGGGTTGTTTTCGCGCAGTGTCTCGAAGATGGCGTGGCGCTTGGCGGAATTCATCGTCGGGGCAGGGGTCAGGGTTTTTCTGCGTCGGGTTTGGCGCTGTGTTCGATCTGGCTGGCGATGCGCTTGCGGCGGGCTTCAGCCTCGTCAATCTGGGCTTGCACATCCGCCGATACGTCGGTCACGTTGCGCGGGCCTTGCCCGCGCGCAGCCATCTCGGCCTGCTTCTGGCGCGCCCGTTCAATGGCCGCTTGGATGATCGCCTTCTTGCGCGCCTGCGCGGCAAGCTCAGCCTCATCGGCCGGTTGTTCAGCGCTGAGGGCAGCGAGTTTGGCCGCTGCCTTGGCGGCGAGGCGCGCTTCGTTCTCGGCTTGTTCGCGCTTGAGGCGCGCGTTGCGGAAGACGTAGCGGTCCCGCGCGACATCGGCCTGTTGCTGGCTCCAGGCATCCCAGCCCGTGCGTTCGCCGGTGATGGGGATCATGTCGATGCAATCGACAGGGCAGGGGGGCACGCAGAGGTCGCAACCGGTGCACCAGTCCTCCAGCACCGTGTGCATCGCCTTGGGCGCGCCCACGATGGCGTCGACCGGGCACGCCTGAATGCACAGCGTGCAACCGATGCAGCGTTCCGGGTCGATGACGGCGATGGCGCGAGGCTGTTCTATGCCGTTGGAAGGGTCCAGCGGGAGCAGGTCACCCGTGCAGCCAAGTGCGTCGGACAGCCGGCGAATGCCTTCCGCGCCGCCGGGTGGGCAGCGGTTGGGTAGCGCCTCGCCGCTGGCCATGGCTTCACCGTAGGGGCGGCAGCCGTTGTAGCCGCACTTGGTGCATTGCGTTTGCGGCAAGAGGTTTTCGAGCCGGTCGGCCAAGGATGCGGCCACTGCGGGGACCAAGGAAACCACGATGGGACTTGTCGTTTGAATAGTCTGTCATTATCGCCGATTTGGCCCCCGCGCAAGGCGTGCATGCCCTGACATCGCATACGGCGGGCATGTCTTGACCGTATGACATAATTCCTGCGTTCTAAACGGACCGACGTGCCATGCCGTCTCACCCAGCCGCGCCACTCGCCGACATCGAAGCCGATGCTCACGGCGGATCCGCCGCACCCCGCACGCGTCGCGACCCCGCCGGTACGCGCCGACGCATCCTTGCTGCTGCGATCGAAGAGTTTGCGCGCGGTGGGTTTGCAGGCGCGCGCGTTGACGCCATCGCCCGTCGCGCCGAGACCAACGAGCGCATGCTGTATTACTACTACGGCAGCAAGGAAAAACTCTTCCTGACCGTGCTCGAGCACATGTATTTCCGCTTCAAAGAGGCGGAAGAGCAGGTACAGATCGAGTCGTCGGACCCGCGTGAGGCGGTCATCCAGCTTGCGCGGTTCGTCTGGGATTTCTATTACGAGAACCCCGAGTTCATCCGTTTGCTCAACAGCGAAAACCTGCATGAGGCGCGGCATCTGAAGACGTCGCCACACCTCGTCGAGCTGGTCAACCCGGTCATCGAGGTGCTGCGCGGCGTGGTGGAGCGCGGCCAGCGCAGCGGCATCTTTCGTGACGACATCGATGTGTCGCGCCTGTACCTCACGATTTCGGCGCTCGGCTATTACGTGCTGTCCAACCGCTACACGATCAGTGCCGTGGTGGGCCGCGACATTGCCTCGGCCGACGAGCACGAGGCGTTCGCACAGCTGCATATCAAGATGCTGCTGGCGTATCTGGAGCGGCCCAAGGGCTGATCGGCCGAAGCGCCATCGCACAACAAAAAAGCCTCGCGGTTGCGAGGCTTTTTCTTGGGGGCTTCAGGGTCAGGCGACAGCCTTGATACGAGGAGCATTCTCGTCATAGCGGCGGATGAAATCACGCAACTGCGGATATACCTGCTCGCGCCAGCGGCGACCCGAGAAGATGCCGTAGTGGCCGCACTTGGGCGCCGTCAGGTGCTGCTTGCGCGCGTTCGGGATGCCGGTGCACAGGCCATGCGCTGCTTCCGTCTGGCCGCTGCCGGAGATGTCGTCCAGTTCGCCTTCGATGGTGAAGAGCGCGGTGCTCTTGATGTCCTGCGGACGCACCGGCTTGCCTTCTACCACCCACGTGCCGTTGGCCAGGTGGAACTCCTGAAATACGTCGCGGATGGTCTCCAGGTAATACTCGGCGGCCATGTCCAGCACGGCGTTGTACTCGTCGTAGAAGCGCACGTGGGCCTCAGCGTCTTCCGTGTCACCCTCGATCAGGTTCAGGTAGTAATCGTAGTGCGATGACAGGTGGCGGTCCGGGTTCATGGCTACGAAGCCGGCGTGCTGCAGGAAGCCCGGATACACCTTGCGGCCATGACCCGGATAGTTGGCCGGCACCGTGTAGATCACGTTGTTCTCGAACCAGCTGTGCGCCTTGTTGGTCGCCAGCGAGTTGACGGCGGTCGGGCTCTTGCGGGCGTCGATCGGGCCGCCCATCATGGTCATCGTGCGCGGCGTCTTCTCGCCGTCCGAGGCCATCAACGAGATGGCGGCCAGCACGGGCACGGTCGGCTGGCACACCGAGATCACGTGCAGCTTGTCGGCGCCAATGTGGTTGATGAACTCGCGGATGTAGTTGATGTAGTCCGACAGGTGGAAGGCGCCTTCCTCGGTCGGCACCATGCGAGCGTCGATCCAGTCGGTCACGTACACCTTGTGATCCTGCAACAGCGTGCGCACGGTGTCGCGCAGCAGCGTGGAGTGGTGGCCCGAAAGCGGCGCACACACCAGCACGATCGGTTCATCCTTGAGCAGCTTGATGGTCTCGGCGTCGTCGGCGTAGCGCTTGAAGCGGATCAGGCGGCAGAACGGCTTCTCGACGATGGTCTGCTCGACGATGGGAATGTCCCGGCCGTTGGATTTGACGGAGCGGATGCCGAATTCTGGCTTCTCGTACTCCTTGCCCAGGCGGTACAGCAGCTCGTAGCCCGCAGCGTAGCGTTGTGCGCCGGGCATCAGAGACAGCGGACTCAGTGGGTTGGTGAAGGTCTTGGCAGTCGCTTGGGCCCAAGCTGTCATGGGGCTGAGCAGGGCGCGCTGGAATTCGTGAAGCTGGTAAAGCATGGCTGGACCGGTCTGTGGTGGCGAGGGCGACGCGAACGATTATGCACCTGAGTGCACGGTACTGCGATGCAGCATAAACCCTGATAACAGAGTGTTGCACCGCTTCTATGATGCGCCCGTGTCAGTCTATTCCGATGCAGCAAAAAAGCGGCCGAAGCCGCTTTTCTTTTTGCAATTGCACCTAAGGCGTGATGCCTACAGCACCTTTACAGAACATCAGCGATGGCATTCACCACGGCATCGATGTTGTGCGTGTTCAGCGCGGCCACGCAGATGCGGCCGGTCGACACGGCGTAGATGCCGTGCTCGGTGCGCAGGCGATCCACTTGCGCGGAGGTCAGGCCCGAGTACGAGAACATGCCGCGCTGGGCCTTCACGAACGAGAAATCGGTCTTCACGCCCTTTGCGGCCAGCTTGTCGACCAGCGCGTTGCGCATCGACTTGATGCGATCGCGCATTTCGCCCAGCTCCTGCTCCCACATCGCGCGCAGCTCGGGGCTCGTCAGCACGCTGGCGACGATCGTGCCGCCATGCGTCGGCGGGTTCGAGTAGTTCGTGCGGATCACGCGCTTGACTTGCGACAGCACGCGGGCGGATTCGTCCTTGCTGGTCGTCACGATCGACAGCGCGCCGACGCGCTCGCCGTAGAGCGAGAACGACTTCGAGAACGAGCTGGAGACGAAGAACGGCAGGCCCGATTCAGCAAACAGGCGCACAGCCAGGCCGTCTTGCTGGATGCCGTCGGCGAAGCCTTGGTAAGCCATGTCGAGGAACGGGATCAGGTTCTTGGCCTTGATGACTTCCACGACCTGCTTCCACTGCTCGGTGGTCATGTCCACGCCGGTCGGGTTGTGGCAGCAGGCGTGCAGCACGACGATCGTGTTCGGCGCGTAGCCGTTCAGCGAATCCAGCATGCCGGCGAAGTTCAGGCCGTGCGACGGGGCATCGTAGTACGCGTAGTTGACCACTTCGAAACCGGCGGATTCGAACAGCGCGCGGTGGTTTTCCCAGCTCGGGTCGGAAATCGCGACTTTGGCGTTCGGGTACAGGCGCTTGAGGAAGTCGGCGCCGATCTTCAGTGCGCCGGTGCCGCCCAGGGCTTGCGCGGTGACCACGCGGCCTTCGGTGATGAGCGGCGATTCCGCGCCGAACAGCAGCTTCTGCACGGCCTGGTCGTAGGCGGCAATGCCTTCGATCGGCAGGTAGCCACGCGGGGCAGCGGCAGCCAGGCGGGCCTTTTCGGCTTCCTGCACGGCGCGCAGCACCGGAATTTTCCCTTCGTCGGTGAAGTACACGCCCACGCCCAGATTCACTTTGGTGCTGCGGGTATCGGCGTTGAAAGCTTCATTCAGGCCCAGGATGGGGTCGCGCGGGGCCAGTTCGACGGCGGAGAAAAGCGACATGAGATGTCTCGATCGGTTGGTTCGGGATTCGGTGGGATCTTGCAGGCGGTGCGGCGCGGACTCCGGGGCGGCTCGCCCGGCGCCAGATGTACAACGAGGCGCGCACGAGAAGGGATTGTACCGAATACAGGCTCTAATCGCCCGAAAAATCCTTGCAGAACAGGCGCCTAAAGTGCTCTGGCGTCCGGTACAGATGTGCCGACCGGGACGTCCAAACGATTGCCGAGGGCGCGCGCTACACTACACGATTGGTTGCAATTGCCGCTGCCGCCCTCATTTGCTGAGGACGTGCGAGTCACTTTGTCGACTTCCCGCGCTGCCATCCCACCCGCCGCCATGACCGATCTGAGCCAAGTCCCCAGCCCGCACGACGAGTCGAAGTTCGTGACTTTCGAGGGCTCGCCGTTCCAGTTGTACCAGCCGTATCCGCCGGCCGGCGACCAGCCGGAGGCCATCCGCCAGCTCGTCGAGAACATTGGCGACGGCCTGTCGTACCAGACCCTCCTGGGTGTGACGGGCTCGGGCAAGACATTCACCATGGCCAATGTGATCGCGCAGGTGGGTCGGCCGGCCATCGTCTTTGCGCCCAACAAGACGCTGGCGGCGCAGCTGTATTCCGAGTTCCGGGAGTTCTTCCCGCGCAATGCGGTCGAATACTTCGTCTCGTACTACGACTACTACCAGCCTGAGGCCTACGTGCCGCAGCGCGACCTCTTCATCGAGAAGGATTCGTCGATCAACGAGCACATCGAGCAGATGCGGCTCTCCGCCACCAAGAGCCTGCTGGAGCGCCGCGATGTGGTGATCGTGGCCACCGTCTCGGCCATCTACGGTATCGGCAATCCGAGCGAATACCACCAGATGATCTTGACGCTGCGCGCGGGGGACAAGGTCAGCCAGCGCGACGTGATCGCGCGCCTGATCGCCATGCAATACACACGCAACGAGACGGATTTCCAGCGCGGCACCTTCCGCGTGCGCGGCGACACGGTCGACATCTTCCCCGCCGAGCATGCGGAAATGGCGGTGCGCCTGGAGCTGTTCGACGACGAGGTCGAATCGCTGCAGCTGTTCGATCCGCTGACCGGCCGTGTGCGGCAGAAGATTCCGCGCTTTACGGTGTACCCGTCGAGCCACTACGTGACGCCGCGCGAAACCGTGCTGCGCGCCATCGAGACCATCAAGGCTGAACTGCGCGAGCGGCTCGATTTCTTCTACAAGGAAAACAAGCTGGTGGAAGCGCAGCGGTTGGAGCAGCGCACGCGCTTCGATCTGGAGATGCTGCAGGAGCTGGGCTTCTGCAAGGGCATCGAAAATTATTCGCGGCACCTTTCTGGCTCCGCGCCCGGCGAACCGCCGCCGACGCTGGTCGACTATCTGCCGCCCGATGCGCTGATGTTCCTTGATGAATCGCACGTGCTGATCGGCCAGCTCAACGGCATGTACAACGGTGACCGCGCGCGCAAGGAAACGCTGGCCGAATACGGCTTCCGGCTGCCTTCTGCGCTCGACAACCGGCCGCTCAAGTTCGCCGAATTCGAGACCAAGATGCGGCAGGTTACCTTCGTGTCTGCCACGCCGGGGGATTACGAAAAGAAGACCGCGGGCACGGAAGTCGTCGAGCAGGTCGTTCGACCCACGGGCCTCGTCGACCCGATCATCGAGGTGCGCCCCGCCACGACGCAGGTCGACGATCTGCTGTCCGAGATCCATGTGCGTGTCGAGGCCGGCGAGCGCGTGCTGGTGACCACGCTCACCAAGCGCATGGCCGAGCAACTGACCGAGTTCCTGTCGGAGAACGGCGTCAAGGTCCGCTACCTGCATTCGGACATCGATACCGTGGAGCGCGTGGAGATCATCCGTGACCTGCGCCTGGGCACGTTCGACGTGCTGGTTGGCATCAACCTGTTGCGCGAGGGTCTGGATATTCCCGAAGTGTCGCTCGTGGCGATCCTGGATGCGGACAAGGAAGGTTTCCTCCGTGCCGAGCGCTCGCTCATCCAGACCATTGGCCGCGCGGCGCGGAACGTGAACGGCACCGCCATCCTGTATGCCGATCGCATGACCGATTCGATGAAGAAGGCGATTGGCGAGACCGAACGCCGCCGCGCCAAGCAGATCGCCCACAACGAGGCGCATGGCATCACGCCGCGCGGCGTTGTCAAACGCATCAAGGACATCATCGACGGCGTGTACAACGTCGACGATGCGCGCGCGGAACTGAAGGCCGCGCAAGAGGCCGCCAAGTACGAGGACATGAGCGAGAAGCAGGCGTCCAAGGAAATCAAACGCCTGGAAAAACAGATGCTCGACCACGCCAAGAACCTCGAATTCGAAAAGGCGGCGGCGGTGCGCGATCAGCTTGCCAAGCTCAAGTCGCAGCTCTTTGGAGCGAGCGGCGAAGATCACATCGTTCCGGCCGCCTGAACTGCGCGGCCATCTGCGTTGTCGGTGTCCCGCTGCCTTGCCCGAGGCGGGCGGCGGGTGAGTGTCGACACCATTTCAAATCAGGCTCAGGCTCAGGCGCTGCGTGTCGTTTGACTGGGGAACCGGCACGCGCTGCAGCGCTCGACTGCACGCGTTCGCCATCAAGGGAGTTCGATGTTCGATTCTTTGCTCAATCCGTGGCGCAAGTGGCGCGCTTCCCGGCACGCCAGCCATCAACTCGATGCCATCCTGGCGCAGTTCGAGCCCACGCGCAGTCTGGCCGAGCGCAATGAATGGCTGATCGAGCTGGCTTACTGGCTGCGTCGGGCGGACCGGCCAGCGGGGGCTGCGTCGGAGTCCTGGCGTTATGCCCGTCTGCGTTATCTGTTGCAGGTGCTGGAGAACAATCCGGCCCTGGCAGAACGCGTCGGACAGGCATTGCGCAGCATCGTGCAAGACAACGATCCGGTGTCGCTGTTATGCGATACGGGGTTGTCGTCACGCTCGGGTTTCTGGAGCGAGTTGGTCGACCGCTGGCAGGCGCGCTGGCTGCCGCCCGCACCCAATCAGGCGCAACTGGCAACGTTGTTTGCACTGCTGTTCGTGGGCCCGACCGATGCGCAGTGGGTGGGTGGCCTTGACGACGAACTGGTCACGCGCCTCCACGCGCTGTTCCGTGCGGGGATGACCGATGAGGAGCACGCAGCGGGCCAGACACGGTTGGAACGCAGCCTTGGCATCGGCATCCAGATCCTGATCAGCCAGGTGCGTGCGGCGGGTTTGTCGCGCGGTATCCGCAGCCGCATGGACCATGCGGAACTCACCGATTCTCCGTTCTATCTGCTCGCCGATGCGGCCAACGCGATCTTCCTGGAACGGCCCGACACGGCGCTTGCGAGCCCCGAGCGTTTTGTGCAGGAACTCAACTATTTCCGCGCCGTGCTGGATCGATGCCGCGCGGCTACGGCCAGCGTGTATCAGCATCTGGACGAGAACGGCGTCTCGGTGGAGGTCGTGTTTCAGGTCGAACGCATGAAGGCGTGGCTGGGCCGCATCGATCTGCTGCTCTCGGCGTGGGCGGACACGCAGGGCTCTCGCCGCTTCGTGCATATGACGGCCGAGCTGGTGTCGGCCAGCCAGCACCGCCGCAGCGTGGGGTATCTGATCCGCTCCACGTTTGCCGATCTGGCGCGCAAGGTGGTCGAGCGGTCTGCCGAGAGCGGGGAGCACTACATTACGCGCGACGGCAAGGAATACGGCGCGATGGTCAAGGCGGCAGCCGGCGGTGGCGTCATTACGGCGGCCACGGTGTACATCAAGTTCTTCATCACGGGGGCGCATCTGTCGCGTTTTACCGAAGGGCTGTTCGCGTCGATCAACTATGCGGTCAGCTTTCTCGGCATCCATTTCGCCCATTTCACGTTGGCCACCAAACAGCCCGCCATGACGGCGCCCGCGCTGGCGCACCGACTCGACCAGGTCGGGCGCCAGGAAGGGCTGGACCGCTTTGTCGACGACACCGTCGCCATGATCCGCTCCAACGCGGCGGCGATTGCAGGCAACCTGGCGGCCGTGGCGCCGGTGGCTTTCCTGGTGCAGTGGCTCGCCGGGCGTTTCTTCCATACGGATCTGATCTCGGCAGCGAAGGCGATGGCGACCATCGATTCGTTTTCGATCCTTGGGCCGACGCCGCTGTACGCGATCTTCACGGGCGTGTTGCTATGGGCCTCAAGCCTGGCGGCGGGGTGGGCCGACAACTGGTTTGCGCTGCACCGTGTGCATGATGTGATTGCCTACCACCGGCGCTTGCGCTTCATGGTCGGCACGCAGGGCGCGCAGCGCATTGCCAGCTTCTGGAAGCGCAATCTGTCGGGCATCGTCGCCAATGTGTCGCTGGGCTTCATGCTGGGGCTGGGGCCCGAGATCCTGTCGTTCTTCGGACCGCATATGGAAGTGCGTCATGTCACGCTGTCGACGGGTGCGGTGGCAACCGCCGTGGGCGTACTGGGCCCCAGCGTGATGCACACGGCGCCGTTCTGGCTGGCCGTGGCGGGCATTGCGCTGATGGGCGTGCTGAACGTCCTGGTGTCGTTTGCGCTGGCCTTCAACATGGCGATGCGCTCGCGCAACCTGCGCGGCGTCGATCGCAAGCGAGTGACGGGTGCCGTGTGGCGGCGCATCTTGCGGGATCCGCTTTGCCTGCTGGTACCGCGCGCCCCGACCGCGAGCACGCCGCCCGGCACCAGTACGCCGGTCTAGTGGGTGGCAGGCGCGGCAGGCGCACCCAGCTCGCTGCGGAACGGAATGGACGGCTGCGCGCCGAGCCGCGTGACTGACACGGCCGCCGCGGCTTGCCCAAACTCGATGGCTGCATCGGCTGCCGCGTCTTCCGCCAATGCCGCTGCCAGCGCACCCACGAACGTATCGCCAGCGGCAGTGGTATCGATGGCATGCGCGGTGGGCGCCGGCATCAGCAGGCGCGAGTGGGCATCCACGTAGGCAACGCCGTGCGCGCCCAGCGTGACAATCACGTGCCGCGCACCTTGTGCGTGGAGATCGGCAGCGGCATCCAGTGCGGCTTCGGGCGAATCGACTGGCCGGGCCGTCAGCAGCGCGGCTTCGGTTTCGTTCGGGATCAGGTAATCGCAGGCGGCGATCCACGGCGTAGGCAAGGGGCCGATGGCGGGTGCAGGGTTCAGGATGACCGTCTTGCCAAGCCGCTGGCCCAGCTTGAGGGCGCATTCCACCGCATCGGGCGGCGATTCCAACTGACAGACGATGACGCGCGCGCGTTCGAACGCAGCACGCTGGGCTTCGATCATCGTTGGCGTCAGCAACTCGTTGGCGCCGGCCACGATGACGATGGTGTTCTGGCCGCTGTTGGCCACGGTCACGCAGGCGATGCCGGTGGCCACCCCGGCGTGCTCCGACACCATCGATGTGTCCACGCCTTCGCGGCGCAGGCCGTCGCGCAGCGCGGTGCCGTACGCGTCATCACCCACGCAGCCGAGCATGGCGACACGGGCCCCCAGGCGTGCAGCGGCCACTGCCTGGTTGGCGCCCTTGCCGCCCGGGATGGTTTCCAGCGCAGGCGCTGCAACCGTTTGCCCGGGACGCGGCAAGCGGGGCGTGCGGATCACGAGATCCATATTCAGGCTGCCGACGATCAGCACGTCGGCAGCGGGGTGCGCGGAAGAGGCGGAAGGGCGCTTGGCCACCATGGCGGGACTACGTTGAAAGCGTGAAAGGGATGCGGGATCAGGCGGCGCGGGCGGGGCGCTCGGGCTCGGCGGTCGACTCGCGCAAAGACAGGCGCGGCGGCAGCACGATGCGGCGTGCACGCGGCTCTTCCACGGGATGGCGCAAGGCGTTGTCGCCGAGATGCTCGAGCAGCGTCTGCGCGGTGGTCTCGCCCAACTGGCGGATCGATTGGCCGACAGTGGACAGCGCGGGATAGACGTAGCGGCTCAGTTCGATGTCGTCAAAACCCATCACGGACAGCGCCTTCGGCACGGGAATGCCCAGTTCCGCCGCGGCGCGCAGCGCACCGATGCCCATCAGGTCATTGCCGGCAAAGATGGCCGTGGGCATCTCGCCTTCGGTCAGCAGCTGGCGCGCGGCGCGGTAGCCGCCGGGGCTGGTGAAATCGCCTTCGGCAATGCGGGCGGTGGCTTCGGGCACGCCCGCCTCGCGCAGCGCGCGGTGGAAACCGGCCAGGCGCTCCGCCGTCACGCTCAATGCCGAAGGCCCACTGATGCAGGCGATGCGGCGGTGGCCGAGGTCCAGCAGATGCTTGGTCGCCATGTACGCGCCTTCTTCGTGATCGACTTGGACCTGATCGGCCTGGATGCCTTCGGTCGGGCGGTCGACCATCACGATGGGCAGGGCGGATTCACCGAGCGCTTCGACCAACGCCGTGTCTGGCCCGGCGCTGCTGACGATGATGCCGTCAACGCGTTTTTCCATCAGCACGCGCAGGTAGTCGCGCTGCTTGCGGGGGTCGTCGTCGGAGTTGCAGAGGATGACGCTGTAGCCGGCGGCGGCACACACATCTTCAATGCCCCGCGCCAGCTCCGCAAAGTAGGGGTTGGTGGCGGTGGGCACGAGCACGCCGATGGTGCGCGTGGTGCGGTGTTTGAGCGAGCGCGCCACGGCGCTGGGCACATAGCGCGTGGCCCGGATGGCCTCTTCCACGCGCTTGCGCGTCTCGGCGTTGACCGGTCGTGTGTTGTTGATGACGTGCGAGACGGTGGTGAACGAAACTCCGGCCAGTGCGGCCACGTCTTTGATGGTTGCCATGACGATCTCCTCGGTCTCTTAATGGTGTTTGCTGCGGTTGCGCTTGCTGCGATAGGTATCCATGACCACGGCTGCGACGATGACCGCGCCCGTGATGATGCGTTTGGTGGGCTCGGAGGCGCCGATCTGCGCAAGGCCCGATTCGAGCACCGAGATGATGAGCACGCCGAACAGCGTGCGCACGACCGAGCCGCGCCCACCCATCAGGCTCGTGCCGCCGATCACCACGGCCGCGATCACCTGCAGCTCCATGCCCACGCCGGCGTTCGGATCGGCGGCTTCCAGGCGCGACACCTGGAACAGCGCAGCCAGGCCGGAGAGCAGCCCCATCAGCGCGAACACCGCAATCTTGTATGGGCGGGGGTTCACGCCCGCCAGCCGCACAGCTTCTTCGTTGGTGCCGATGGCCACCAGGTAGCGGCCAAACACCGTGCGCACCAGCACGATCTGGCCAACCACCGTGATGGCAATCGCAATCAGGAACGACGGCGCGATGCCCAGCGCGATGGGGTTGGCTAGCCAGTCGACCGCGCTGCCGATGTACACCGTGCGCGAATCGGTGAGGCTGTAGGCGAGGCCGCGCGCCATTTCCAGCACGCCCAGTGACACGATGAACGACGGAATGCCCCAGTGCACCGTGACTGCGCCGGTCAGCATGCCGGCCGCCGTGGCCAGCACCACGCCCGCCAGCGCAGCCGGCAACAAGCCCCAACCCAACTGGGTCATGGCCACCGACAGCACCGAAGCCGACAGCGCCAGCACCGAGCCCACCGACAGATCAATGCCGCCGATCATCAGGATGAATGTCATGCCCACCGCCATCACGAGCAGGTCGGGAATCTCGTTGGCGATGGTTGTGAACGTGGGCAGCGAGAAGAACGTTGGCGACAGCGTGCCGAACAGCACCAGCATGGCGACCAGCGCAGCGAGCAACCCGCCGATGGTGCCAAGCGACATGCCCAGCGCCGCGCGCGTGCCGGCTGTTGCAGCGGGCGGCGTCGGGGGCAGGGTGGAATCAGAGCGCATCGGCGGTCTCCGAGGGTGATTGAGGTGCATATGAATCGGATTCTTCCGATTCACCGAAGGCAGCGGCGAGCAAGGCGTCCTGGCTCCAGCCACCGCGTTGGAAGATGTGCGTAAGCCGCCCGGCGCGCATGACGCCGATGCGATCACACAACTGCATGAGTTCACGCAAATCGCTCGACACCACGACCAGCGCCTTGCCTCGCGCGGCCAGCGCGTCGAGCAGCGTATAGATGTCGAACTTGGCGCCGACATCCACACCCCGCGTGGGCTCATCGAAGAGCAGCACAGGCGTGTCGCGCTCCAGCCAGCGCGCAATCGCCACCTTCTGCTGATTGCCGCCCGAGAGTTCACCGACCGGTTGCTCGGGCCCAGCGCAACGGATGCGCAATGCGCCGATGTGCCGCTGCGCCAGCACCCGCTCGCGTGCCGGTTGCAGCCAGCCGCGCTTCGTTACGCCTGGCATGTTGCCCAGCGCGATGTTGGTCGCGATGGGCAGGCTCAGCATCAGGCCTTCGTCCTTGCGGTCTTCGGTGAGCAGGCTGATGCCGTGGCGCACCGCGTCGCCCGGCGAACGGATGCGCACTGGCGCCAGCGGCGAGCCGACTTCGACGCTGCCCGCATCCGCGCGGTCCGCACCGAAGATCAGTCGCAGCAGTTCCGTGCGCCCCGCGCCGACCAGCCCCGCGATGCCAAAGATTTCCCCCGGCGCCACGTCAAAGCTCACATCGCGCACAGCCGGGGCACGCGTCAGCCCGGTCACCCGCAGCGCCGGTGAGCCGTCACCGAGCCACGGTTCGCGCGCGGCCCGCTGCGTTTCGGACGAGGCGGCCACGTCGCGACCGACCATCGCCTGGATCAGCGCATCCTGCGTGACCGTCGCAGCCGGCGCATCGGTGACGAGCTTGCCGTCACGCAGCACGACGATGCGATCCGCAATGCGCGCCAGTTCGTCCAGGCGGTGAGAGATGTAGATGATCGCCACGCCTTCGCGGCGCAGCGCGTCGATGCGCTCGAACAGCGTGGCGCTTTCGTGCGCGCTCAGCATCGCCGTCGGCTCGTCGAGGATCAGCACACGGCATGCGCTTGCCAACGCGCGGGCAATCTCGATCATCTGCCGGTGGCCGATGCCGAGCGTGTGTACGGGCGTCCAGGGGTCGAGGTCCAGGCCCACGCGCGCAAGCGCCTGTTCGGCCCGAAAGCGCAGCGCAGAGCGATCCACGAAACCCAGCCGCCGGGGGAGTTCGCCGAGGAACAGGTTTTCGGCCACTGTCAGCGTCGGCACCATGCTCAGTTCCTGCAGCACCATGCGCACGCCCAGCGCCTCGGCTGCGCTGCGCGAATCAGGCGCGTAGAGCGTGCCGGCAAGCGTCATCGACCCGGAAGTCGCCGTCTCAAGCCCGCAGAGGATTTTGGAGAGCGTGCTCTTGCCGGCGCCGTTCTCCCCCGTGAGCGCGAGCACCTCGCCCGCGTGCACGTCGAGATCGATATCTCGCAGCACGGGGGCGGCGTAGTGCTTGCTGACGGCGGAAACACGAAGCAGCGGCGGGCGCGGTTCGTAAGCGGCAGACATGGCTGGCGGCGGCTTGCCGGTCTGTGGCGTTACGTGCGCGTGACGAGGTTGACCGGTGTCTCGACGACACCCGACAGCTTCGCTTGCGGCGTCTTGGCGGCTAACGCCTTCAGGGCGGTCTCGATGCCGTAGACGGCTTGCTGATCGGCGTGCTGATCGGCCGTCGCAACGACACGCCCGTCAGCCAGCATGGCCTTGATGGCGTCGATGTTGTCATAGCCGCCAATCAGCACCTTGCCCAGCTTGCCCGCCGCGCGCACAGCCGATACGGCGCCGATCGCCATGTTGTCGTTGCCGCACAGCAGGGCCTTCAGGTCGGGCTCGGAGCGCAGCATGGCGGCTGCCACCTTGTTTCCCTTGTCGATTTCCCATTCGCCCGATTGCACCCCCGCGATCTTCAGCTTGGCGGCTTCGGCGGCGTCCTTGAAGCCAGCGGTACGTTGCTGGGCGTTCGTGGTGGTCGGTATGCCTTCGATGATGCCCACGGCATCGCCCGGCTTGAGCGACTTGGCAACGAAGTCGCCCACCAGTCGTGCACCCTTGCGGTTGTCCGGCCCCACGAAGGGCACGTTCAGCCCTTTCTCTTTCAGTGCCGCGGGGTCCAGCCTGTTGTCGATGTTGATGACGAGAATGCCCGCGTCCACGGCCTTCTTGACGACCGGCACCAACGCCTTGGAATCGGCCGGGGCCAGCACCAGCGCATCCACGCGCGCGACGATCATCTGCTCGACCAGACGGATTTGGCCAGCGGTGTCGGTTTCGTCGCGAATGCCGTTGGTCAGCAGTGAATACTCCGACGCGTGATCCTTCTGATGCTTACGCGCGCCGTTCTCCATGGTCAGGAAGAACTCGTTGGCAAGCGACTTCATCACCAACGCCACCTTGGGCGGCTGGTTGGCGGCGTGCGCCAGCGAAAATGGGAACGGCAGAGCAGCAGCTACGACAGAGCCCGCGCCAAGTTGCAGGGCGCGGCGACGGCGGATATCCATGGTGTCTCCTCCAGGAAGAGGCCTATCTGGGGCGGGTGGGTGCGGGCGTCGTCGCTGCCTCATGCCGTCAGGCATATCTAAGGACAATCGCGCCTCGCTCTTCGCAAACGTTTGCGTACCTGACAGTCTCGGCTACCGCGTAACAGAAGTCAACGAAATTGCGCTTTCCACCGCATAAGTAAAAACCCGCAGTGACGGCGCCTTGACGACGGACTCGCAAGTTGCGCTGCGGGGGTGGCGTGATAGCCCTATCCAACGTGGTTGATTGTTTTAGTCCACAATACGGCCTGCCGCGTGGCCATCCCGTTTTTCGGGCTCTGCAAATCCCCTTGCTGCGACGCGGAATCCCCCGACACCTTAGTTGACCGATTTTGTCGGGTTCCTTTATACTTGAGCAAAACGATCAGGTATTTCCCCGACGCCATGAGATTGACCACCAAAGGCCGCTTCGCGGTCACCGCCATGATTGACTTGGCGCTGCGCCAAGAGCAGGGTCCGGTCACGCTGGCCGGCATCAGCCAGCGTCAGAAGATTTCGCTGTCGTATCTTGAGCAGCTGTTCGGCAAACTGCGCCGCCACGAAATCGTGGAAAGCGTGCGCGGTCCGGGCGGCGGCTACAGCCTCGCCCGCCGTGCCGACGACGTTACCGTTGCCGACATCATCATCGCCGTGGATGAGCCGCTGGACGCCACCCAATGCGGCGGCAAGGGCAACTGCGGCGGCGAAGAGCATGTCGGTGGCCATACGGGCCGCTGCATGACGCACGATTTGTGGGCCACGCTCAATCAGAAGATGGTCGAGTATCTCGATTCGGTGTCGCTGCAGAACCTGGTCGATCAGCAACGCGAGCGTCAGCCAGAAGTGATCCAGGACATGCGTGAAGCGCGTCCGGCTCGCCGCGAACGCACACCGACACGCGCCCGCGCCGTTGACACGCCGGCTACCGCGTCGGTGGCCGCCGAGCCCGTCAAGCGAGCACCGCTGGTCAACTCCGTTTTCAGTCTGGCGCAGTCGTGATTGCGCTAGCGTGAGACTGGCCGCGACGCCAGTCCACACAAGAACATCGCCCCCCACACAAGGCAGACAAGATATGAGCACCCCGCAACTTCCCATCTACATGGACTATTCCGCGACGACGCCGGTGGACCCGCGCGTCGTCGACAAGATGATTCCGTATCTGCGCGAGAGCTTCGGCAACCCGGCTTCGCGCAGCCACCCGTTTGGCTGGGAAGCCGAGAAGGCCGTCGAGACCGCGCGCGAGCAGGTCGCCGCGCTGGTGAATGCCGACCCGCGCGAAATCGTCTGGACGTCGGGCGCCACGGAGTCCGACAACCTAGCCATCAAGGGCGCTGCCAACTTTTACAGCAGCAAGGGCAAGCACATCATCACCGTGAAGACCGAGCACAAGGCTGTGCTGGACACGACGCGTGAGCTGGAGCGCCAGGGCTTCGAGGTGACCTACCTGGACGTGAAGGACAACGGCCTGATCGATATCGACGTCTTCAAGCAAGCCATCCGCCCTGACACCATTCTTGCGTCGGTGATGATGGTGAACAACGAAATCGGCGTCATTCAGGACATCGAGCAACTCGGCGAAATCTGCCGCGAAAAAGGCGTGATTTTTCACGTCGATGCCGCGCAGGCTACGGGCAAGGTGGAAATCGACCTGCAGAAGCTGAAGGTTGACCTAATGTCGTTCTCGGCGCATAAGACGTATGGGCCGAAGGGCATCGGCGCGCTGTACGTGCGCCGCAAGCCGCGTATCCGTATCGAAGCGCAGATGCACGGCGGTGGACATGAGCGCGGCATGCGCTCGGGTACGCTGGCCACGCACCAGATCGTCGGCATGGGTGAGGCCTTCCGCATCGCCAAGGAAGAAATGGCGACCGAGAACGAGCGCATCCGCATGCTGCGCGACCGCCTGTATCGCGGCCTGAACACGATGGAAGAGGTGTACGTGAACGGCGACATGGAAGCCCGTGTGCCGCACAACCTGAACATCAGCTTCAACTTTGTGGAAGGCGAGTCGCTGATCATGGCGATCAAGGACGTCGCCGTGTCGTCGGGGTCGGCCTGCACGTCGGCCTCGCTGGAGCCTTCGTACGTGCTGCGTGCGCTGGGCCGCAACGATGAACTCGCGCACAGCTCGATCCGCTTCACGGTGGGCCGCTTCACGACGGAAGAAGAAGTCGACTACGTGGTCGAGCTGCTCAAGAGCAAGATCGGCAAGCTGCGCGACCTGTCTCCGCTGTGGGAGATGTATAAGGACGGCGTGGATCTGAACAGCATTCAATGGGCGGCGCACTGAGCGCGGCGTTTGAGAACAACGGCGCCCCCGCGCCAGCCAACGATTGAAAGAGGTGTGAAATGTCTTACAGCAACCAAGTTCTGGACCATTACGAAAACCCGCGCAACGTCGGTTCGTTCGAGAAGGGCGACGACACGGTCGGCACCGGCATGGTCGGCGCGCCGGCTTGCGGCGACGTGATGAAGCTGCAGATCAAGGTCAACGAGCAGGGCGTGATTGAAGACGCCAAGTTCAAGACCTACGGCTGCGGTTCGGCCATCGCTTCGTCGTCGCTGGTGACGGAATGGGTGAAGGGCAAGACGCTGGATCAGGCGCTGGAAATCCGCAACACGGCCATCGCTGAAGAGCTGGCCCTGCCGCCGGTGAAGATCCACTGCTCGATTCTGGCCGAAGACGCCATCAAGGCGGCCGTGGCCGACTACAAGGAAAAGCACGGTTCGGCCGAGCAGAAGGCTGCTTGAGCCGGTTTGGATAGAAAGGACGCAGCATGATCACCCTGACCGACAAGGCCGCGCAGCACGTTTCCCGCTACCTGACCCGCCGTGGCAAGGGCGTGGGCCTGCGCGTGGGCGTGAAGACCACGGGCTGTTCGGGCCTGGCCTACAAGCTCGAATATGCAGATGAGATTGCCACCGAAGACCAGGTCTTCGAATCCAACGGCGTCAAGGTGATCGTCGATCCGAAGAGCCTGCCGTACATCGACGGCACTGAGTTGGACTACGCACGCGAGGGGCTGAACGAAGGGTTCCGCTTCAATAATCCAAACGTGAAGGACGAGTGCGGCTGCGGTGAATCGTTCCGCGTGTGAGCGGGGCACATTGAAGCAGCCGATTGTCGGTTTCGAGCGGGACGAGGAGGGCCATTGGGTCGCCCGTCTCGCTTGCGGACATGGGCAGCATATGCGCCACGATCCGCCTTGGCAGTTGCGCCCCTGGACTGAAACCGAAGCCGGGCGCGCCAGCAAGATGGGCGTGGTGGTCGAGTGCCTGAAGTGCGATCGGGGTGAGCCGGTCGAATAAGAAACACGAAGGAACACTAGGCGGCGCAGCCGCTTTTTTTATTCATGAATTCCGGCTTGTCAGCGAACACGACGCATTTTTCTCTCTTCGGTCTGCCCGAGCACTTCGAGGTCGACGACGACGCGCTGAACGCTGCGTATCGCACCGTGCAGTCGCAGGCGCATCCGGATCGTTATGCCCATGCGGGCGATGCCGAACGCCGCGTCGCCATGCAGTGGGCCACACGTGCGAACGAGGCGTATCAGACGCTGCGTGACCCGCTCAAACGGGCGACGTATCTGCTGCACCTGCGCGGTATCGACGTGCAGGCAGAGAACAACACGGCCATGCCGCCCGCGTTTCTGATGCAGCAAATGGAATGGCGCGAAGCCTTGGGCGACGCCAAGGCGGAGCGCAACGTCGATGCGCTGGATGATTTGCTTGGCATGCTGCGCAAGGAAAAACGCACGCGCTATCAGGCGCTGTCCGGTCTGCTCAATAGCGATGGCAACACCGCAGCAGCAGCCGATGCCGTGCGCCAATTGATGTTCATCGAAAAGATCGAACGCGACACCGCCGAGGCCATCGACCGGCTGGAAGACTAGAACCCAGAATTTGCGACAATGTTAGGTTTGCCCCGGCAGGCAGCCCATCCGCGCAATCGAGACATCCCCATGGCTTTACTGCAGATTTCCGAACCTGGCGAATCACCCGCACCGCACCAGCGCCGTCTGGCGGTCGGCATCGACCTGGGCACGACCAACTCGCTGGTGGCCTCCGTGCGCAGCAGCGTGCCGGAAGTGCTGCCCGACGATCAGGGGCGCCCCCTATTGCCCTCCGTGGTGCGCTACCTGCCCACAGGCGGTGCGCATATCGGCTACAAGGCCCAGGCCGAAGCCGTGCGCGACCCGAAGAACACCATCATCTCGGTCAAGCGTTTCATGGGGCGTGGCCTGAAGGATGTTGCCCACATCGAGAACACGCCGTACGACTTTGTCGACGCGCCCGGCATGGTGCAGTTGAAGACCGTGGCCGGCGTGAAGAGCCCGGTGGAAGTGTCGGCGGAGATCCTGGCCACGCTGCGCCAGCGCGCGGAAGATACGCTCGGCGATGAACTCGTCGGCGCCGTCATCACTGTCCCTGCGTACTTTGACGACGCACAGCGGCAAGCCACCAAGGACGCCGCCAAGCTGGCGGGCCTGAACGTGCTGCGCCTGCTGAACGAGCCGACCGCAGCTGCCATCGCCTATGGCCTGGACAACGGCTCCGAAGGCATCTACGCGGTCTACGACCTGGGTGGCGGTACGTTCGACATCTCTGTGCTCAAGCTCACCAAGGGCGTGTTCGAGGTGATGTCGACGGGCGGGGACTCCGCGCTCGGCGGTGACGATTTCGACCAGCGCATCGTGTGCTGGGTCGTCGAGCAGGCCGGCCTGCAACCGCTCTCTGCCGAAGACACGCGCCTGCTGCTGAACAAGGCGCG
This sequence comes from Ralstonia pickettii, assembly GCF_001699815.1. Lineage (GTDB taxonomy): Bacteria > Pseudomonadota > Gammaproteobacteria > Burkholderiales > Burkholderiaceae > Ralstonia > Ralstonia thomasii. The sequence goes on from NZ_MCGB01000025.1 coordinate 174,534, forward strand.
GGCCGCCAAGGAATGGCTGTCCACCGCCGACAGCACCGAGATCGACGCGATGCTCTCCACCGGCGAGACCGTGCATCTCGTGCTGACCGCTGAGACCTTTGCCGAACTGACCGCCACTCTCGTGCAGAAGACGCTGTCGCCCGTGCGCCGTGCGCTGCGCGATGCAGGCGTGACGGTGGAAGACGTAAAGGGCGTGGTGCTCGTAGGCGGCGCGACGCGCATGCCGATCATCCGCCGTGCCGTGGGTCAGCTGTTCGGTCAGACGCCGCTCACGAACCTCGATCCGGATCAGGTGGTCGCCATTGGCGCGGCCATGCAGGCCAACCTGTTGGCCGGTAACCGGGCACCGGGTGAAGACTGGCTGCTGCTCGACGTGATCCCGCTGTCGCTGGGCGTCGAGACGATGGGTGGCCTGGTCGAGAAGATCATCCCGCGCAACAGCACGATTCCCGTCGCACGCGCCCAGGAATTCACCACCTTCAAGGACGGCCAGACGGCGATGGCGATCCACGTCCTGCAAGGCGAGCGCGAACTGGCGAGCGATTGTCGATCCTTGGCGCGTTTCGAGTTGCGCGGCATCCCGCCGATGGTGGCTGGCGCCGCACGCATCCGCGTGACGTATCAGGTGGATGCCGATGGCTTGCTATCGGTGTCCGCACGCGAAACGGTGTCGGGCGTGGAAGCGTCGATTGCGGTGAAGCCGTCGTACGGTCTGGGCGATGACGATGTCGCCCGCATGTTGCAGGAAGGTTTCCAATCCGCCGAAGACGACATGCGCCGTCGAGCGCTGGCCGAAGAGCGCGTTGAAGGCGAACGCCTGCTTGAGGCGCTGTCACAGGCGCTGGCGGCCGATGGCGATCTGCTGTCGCCCGAGGAGCGTGCCGCCATCGACACCGAAATTGCCGCGCTGCGCACCACCATGCAGGGCGAAGACCATCGCGCCATCAAGGACGCCGTGGATGCCCTGTCGCATGGCACCGACGAATTCGCCGCGCGCCGCATGGACCGCGGCATTCGCAAGGCGCTCGCCGGCAAACGTATCGAGGAACTCGGCTGATCGCCGATCGGATCCCACCAAACACATTTATCGAACGAGTTTCTTCATGCCACACATCGTCGTCCTTCCTCACGTCGAATACTGCCCGGAAGGGGCCGTGATCGAAGCCAAGCCCGGCACGACCATCTGCGATGCGCTGTTGGGCGCTGACATTGAGATCGAGCATGCATGCGAGAAGTCGTGTGCCTGCACGACCTGCCACGTGATCGTGCGCGAGGGCTTCAATTCGCTCGATGAGGCGACCGAGAAGGAAGAGGATCTGCTCGACAAGGCCTGGGGCCTGGAGCCGAACTCGCGCCTGTCCTGCCAGGCCAAGGTGGCGGAGTCGGACCTGACCGTCGAAATTCCGAAGTACACGATCAACCACGCCAAGGAAAACCACTGAGCCGAGTGGCCAGCGGTGGAGGGAGCCCATCATGAAATGGAACGACATCCAGCAGATCGCAGAAGCGCTGTATGACAAGTACCCCGACGTCGATCCGACGCGCCTGAACTTCGTCGACCTGCACAACAAGGTGGTCACGCTGGAAGGCTTTGACGACGACCACAAGCGTGGCGGCGAAAAATTTCTGGAAGCCATCCAGCAAGCCTGGATCGAAGAAGCGGAATAAGCGCGCAGCCTCAAACGCGTATGCATGAAAAAACCGGCCCGAAGGCCGGTTTTTCTTTTGGGGCGAAGGCGAAGCCGGATTACCCCGCCACCAGCGTACCGTTCTCGATATGCACGCGTTCGCCTGCCTGGAAGCCCGGTGCAGCCTTGTACGTGAAGCTGCGGTTGGTGCCGTTGTCCATGCGCACGTTCACACGGTATTGGGTGTCGCGGCTGTAGTAGTTCTCCGCCACGTGGCCGCCATAACCGCCTGCCACCGCGCCGCCGACCGTAGCCAGCGTACGGCCATTGCCGCGGCCAATCTGGTTACCCAGCAGCCCACCCACCACGGCGCCACCGATCATGCCGAGGCCGGTTTCCTTGCCTTGCGTGGTGATCGGCGTGACTGAAGTCACATGGCCGGCATAGGGGCTGGCCGACTGGCGCGGCTGGGTTTGCGCATAGCTCGGGCTGGTCGAGGGTGCGCGTTCAGCGTACGACGGCTCGCGGGCTCGCGTCAGAGCGGGCGCCACATTCTGGGCCGGATACGGAGCGGCCTGATTCGGTTGCGTGGTCTGGCCTGGCGCAGCCAGTGCCATCGGGGCTGAAGCGCCCGCCACGGCCGCTGCCGATTGCGCGGCAACGTTGGGGTCAGTGCTGCCCTGTGTAGCCTTCGAGGTCGGCAGCACACCGGTAATGGCGGCCACCGCCGTCAGGCTGGCGATGATCACGGCCACAGCGCCCGTCGTCATCAGTGGATGCATGCGGCGCGAAGACGGAGGCACTTGCCCCGGCGACGTGCCGCCGTATTGTTGACCTTGGTTCGATTGGACGTTGTTGTTCATCATCGCTCTCCTGCGCCGTGATCGATTCGGCGTTTTGATGATCACAGTGTGGTCCATCGCCCAAACGGATGCCGTTTTAAATTGTAAGCATCTGTACTCCAATTTTTCGCTTAAAAATCAAGTGCTTGGCGAAGTTTATCCCACTTTGTAAAAGCCGGGCATTGTTACAAATAGCGGGGTGGGCGCGTGATTTGCGGCCGCGCGCGCAACAAAAAACGCCCCCGAAGGGGCGTTCTTTCCAAGGCGATCGATCGCGCCCGATCAGTCTTCGCGGCGCAGGTGCGGGAAGAGGATCACGTCGCGGATGTTCGGGCTGTCGGTGAGCAGCATCACCAGACGGTCGATGCCGATGCCGCAGCCGCCGGTCGGGGGCATGCCGTATTCCAACGCGCGGATATAGTCGGCGTCGTAGAACATGGCTTCTTCGTCGCCAGCGTCCTTTTGCTCGACCTGCTTGCGGAAGCGCTCGGCCTGGTCTTCAGGATCATTCAGCTCGGAGAAACCGTTGGCGATTTCGCGGCCGGTGATGAACAACTCGAAGCGCTCGGTGATGCCCGGCAGCGTGTCGGAGCCACGTGCCAGCGGCGACACTTCGACCGGGTAGTCGATGATGAAGGTCGGCTCCCACAGTTGCGACTCGGCCGTCTCTTCAAACAGCACGAGCTGCAGCGTACCCACGCCGGCGTTCAGGAATTGCGGCGCGTTGGTGTCGATCTTGAACTTCTTCAGTTCGGCGCGCAGGAAGTCGACGTCAGCTAGTTGCGCGTCGGTGTATTGCGGCGCGTACTTCTGGATCGCCTGGCAGATGGTCAGGCGATGGAACGGCTTGGCAAGATCCAGCTCGCGGCCCTGGTAGGTCAGCGTGGCGGTGCCAGAAGCGTCAATGGCAGCCTGGCGGATCAACTGCTCGGTGAAGTCCATCAGCCAGCGGTAGTCCGTGTAGGCCGCGTAGAACTCCATCATCGTGAACTCGGGGTTGTGTCGCGGCGACACGCCCTCGTTACGGAAGTTGCGGTTGATCTCGTACACGCGCTCGAAGCCACCGACGATCAGGCGCTTCAGGTACAGCTCGGGCGCGATGCGCAGGAACATCTGCATGTCCAGCGCGTTGTGGTGCGTGATGAACGGTTTGGCTGCCGCGCCGCCCGGAATCGGGTGCAGCATCGGCGTCTCGACCTCCATGAAACCGTTGCCGGCCATGAAGTTGCGCAGCGAGGCCATGGCCTTGGTGCGGGCACGGAACGTGTCGCGCGTTTCCTTCGAGACGATCAGATCGACGTAGCGCTGACGGTACTTCTGTTCCTGATCTGCCAGGCCGTAGTAGTCGCCCGGTAGCGGACGCAGGCTCTTCGAGAGCAGGCGCAGCTCCGTCACCGCCACCGACAACTCGCCGGTCTTCGTCTTCATCAGCGTGCCGCGTGCGGCCACGATATCGCCCAGATCCCATTTCTTGAAGCTGGCGTAGACGTCTTCGCCCACGGCGTCGCGGCTGATGTAGAACTGGATGCGGTCGGTGGCGTCCTGCACGGTGGCAAAGCTTGCCTTGCCCATCACGCGCTTGAGCATCATGCGGCCGGCAATGGCCACCTGCACCGGTTCGGCTTCCAGTGCGGTCTGCTCCAGCTCGCGATACTTGGCTTGCAGATCACCGGCATGGTGCGTCGGGCGGAAATCGTTGGGAAACGCGACGCCTTGCTGGCGGATCTCTGCCAGCTTCTCGCGGCGCTCGGCGATGATCTTGTTGTCGTCCTGCGCCGGCACGGCGGCCGCGGTGTTCGATTCGGCCGGGTTGTTCTGTTCGGTCATGATGGTGATGAGAGGAATGTCGTATCAGGCGATGTTGCGCAGGTCGTCTAGCTCGGTCGCGCCAAAGTCGGGGCGGACGAGGTAGGCGGCGATGCGCGTGGCGGCGACCTGCGGCGAGACAAACTCGCCATGCGCGTGCAGATCGCGGAAGCGCTGCACGCCGGCAAAGTCGGCGCCACGGATGGTGCGTTGCATGTCGGTGTCGATCACGCCGGGGGCGAGTGCCACGGCGCGCACGCTCGCGTCGCCATCGGCATTGATGGCGCGCACGAACATGTCCAGCCCGGCCTTGCCGGTGCAATACGCCGCCCAGCCGGCGATCGGCCGGCGCGCAGCGCCCGACGAGATCGCCAGCACGCGGCGCTGCGCGTTCCACCCGGAGGTGCCGCGCAGCAGGGCAGCGGTCAGCGCCATCGGGCCGGCCAGGTTCAGTTGCAGGTGCGGCAGCAGCGTATCGGCGCGCAATGTGTCGATGGTGCCGATCGGCTCGACCGCGCCGGCGTTGAGCACCAGCGTCACGTTGGCAAAAGCGGGCAGGGCGGCAAGCGTCTTGGTCATCCAAGCCTCGGCGGCATGCGCGTCGGACAGGTCGACCTGGTGCCAGTCGAGCGTCACACCGGCGGCTGCCGCCTGCGCGCGCAATTCGGCGTTATCGCCGCGTGCGACGCAGATGAGGCGGCGACCGGGTTGCATCAGCGCCTGGGCCAGCGCGGCGCCCAGGCCGCGCGAGGCACCGGTCAGGATGAACAGGGACGTGTCAGACATGGCAGTCGCTCTGGTTTGGCTCGGATCAGACGCCCTGCTTCAGGCTCGCCTGAATAAACGGGTCCAGATCGCCGTCCAGCACCTTCTGCGTGTTGGAGATTTCCACGTTGGTGCGCAGATCCTTGATACGGCTCTGGTCCAGCACGTACGAGCGGATCTGATGGCCCCAGCCCACGTCGGTCTTGGCTGCTTCTTGTGCGTCTGCAGCGGCCTGACGCTTGCGCAGTTCGTGCTCATACAGGCGCGACTTCAGCATCGTCATCGCCTCGGCACGGTTGCGGTGCTGCGAGCGGTCGTTCTGGCACTGCACGACGATGCCGGTCGGGATGTGCGTAATCCGCACGGCCGAGTCGGTCTTGTTGATGTGCTGACCGCCCGCACCGGAAGCACGGTACGTATCAACGCGCAGATCCGCCGGGTTGACCTCGATCTCGATCGAATCATCGACTTCCGGATACACGAAGATCGACGAGAACGACGTGTGGCGGCCACCCGCCGAGTCGAACGGCGATTTGCGCACCAGACGGTGCACGCCGGTTTCGGTGCGCAGGAAGCCAAACGCGTATTCGCCCTCGACCTTGATCGACGCGCTCTTGATGCCGGCCACGTCGCCTTCGGATTCTTCCAGGACTTCGGTCTTGAAGCCCTTGCGCTCGCAGTACTTCAGGTACTGGCGCAGCAGCATCGATGCCCAGTCGCACGCCTCGGTGCCGCCGGCGCCGGCCTGGATGTCAATAAAGCAGTTGGCGGCGTCCATCGGGCCGGAGAACATGCGGCGGAATTCCATGTCTTCGACGATGGCGCGCATGCCTGCGGTGTCAGCCTCGATGGCTTCGATGGTCTCGTCGTCGCCCTCTTCGCGGGCGAGCTCGAACAGTTCGGCGGCGCCGGTGAGATCTTCGTCAAGTTTGGTCAGCGCCAGCACGACGGTTTCAAGCGACTTCTTCTCGCGGCCCAGCTCCTGGGCGCGTTTGGGATCGTTCCAGACCTCGGGGTTTTCGAGTTCCTTGTCGACTTCGACTAGACGTTCAGATTTGACGTCGTAGTCAAAGATACCTCCGAAGGTCGTCGGCGCGCGACTTCAGGTCGGCCAACGTGTTCTGGATGGCATTGAGGCGTTCTGCTTCCATGGTGCAAAAATCCGGTCGGAAACCGGAAATTATAGCGGAATCAAGGGGTTTTCCGTCCGCGTAGAAGCCCAAAACGACCATTTTCCGCGGTGCGCGGCGGGATTTATGTGACTGCCACAGGCGTCCCGCCTGGCTTCGGTTAGCATGGCGGCCAGTCCATATGGCTTTTGGCGCTGTCCGATGATCATCCGCTCGTTGCTCGATACCGATCTGTACAAATTCACGATGATGCAGGTGGTGCTGCATCACTTTCCTGGCGCGCACGTCGAATACCGCTTTAAGTGCCGTAACGCGGGCGTCGATCTGGTGCCGTTCATTGAAGAGATCCGCGCGGAAATCCGCCATCTCTGCACCCTGCGCTTTACCGATACGGAACTTGATTACCTGCGCGGCATGCGCTTCATCAAGAGCGATTTCGTCGATTTTCTCGGCCTGTTCCATCTCAACGAGAAGTACATCGACGTGCGCCCGGCGCCGAGCAACGATGGGCAGATCGAGATCGTCATCGCGGGGCCGTGGCTGCACACGATCATGTTCGAGGTGCCCGTTCTGGCCATCGTCAACGAGGTGTTCTTCAGCCGCACGCAGACGCACCCGCAGTGGGAGGAGGGCAAGCGCCGCCTGACCGACAAGCTGGCATCGCTGAAGCGCCCCGGCCTGGAAGACTGCCGCATTGCCGACTACGGCACCCGCCGCCGTTTTTCGCACACTTGGCATGAGCATGTGCTGCTGGAGACGCATGCGCAACTCGGCGCCCAGTACGCGGGCACGAGCAACGTCTACTTCGCCATGAAGCACGGCATGACGCCGCTGGGCACCATGGCGCATGAATACCTTCAGGCCTGCCAAGCGCTGGGTCCGCGCCTGCGCGATTCCCAGACCTTTGCGCTGGAAACCTGGGCCAAGGAATATCGCGGCGACCTCGGCATCGCGCTGTCGGATACCTACGGCTTTGACGCCTTCCTGCGCGATTTCGACATGTTCTTCTGCAAGCTCTTCGACGGCGTTCGCCATGATTCTGGCGACCCGTTCGAGTGGGGCGAGCGCATGCTCAAGCATTACGACGACATGCGCGCCGAGCCGAAGTCCAAGGCGCTGATCTTCTCCGACAGCCTCGACATGCCCAAGGTCATCGGCCTGTATGAGCGCTTTCATGGCCGCTGCAAGCTGGCGTTTGGCGTGGGGACCAATCTGACAAACGACCTGGGCTACACGCCGCTGCAGATCGTCATCAAGATAGTCCGCTGCAATGGCCAGCCGGTGGCCAAACTGTCGGACGCGCCGGAGAAGACGATGTGCGACGATCCAGCGTACCTCACGTACCTGAAGCAGGTATTTGGCGTGCAATAAGGCTCACGCCGACGCCGAATAAGTTTCAACGGCGGGGGCGGATCGTGCAGGAAGCGGCTCGTATAATCGATCGATCTTTCGGAGCCGCCATGGAATCACAACCGGACACCCCCGTCGACCCGCTCGACACCAGCCGCGCACGCGACGCCATCTTTGCGCGCATCCGCAATGCGCAGCATCGTCCCGCGAAACCGACGCAGGGTGAGCGCGATGCCGTGGCGGATTACCTCGCGCGCCACCCCGCCGGCCCGCGCCCGCCGGTGCCGGAAAACCTTGCCGCGCATTTTGCCGAGCAGGCGCTGAAGATGGCTTCCACGCTGGATACCGTGGAGGCGCTGTCCGACGTGCCGGGCGCGGTGGCCCGTTACTTGTCTGGGCTGAACCTCCGGCCGCAGGCCGTGGCCTGGACTACGTTGGAATCGCTGGACTGGGCCGCTGCTGGCATCGGCATCGAATTCCGTCCGCCGGTGCGCGAGGCGCAAGCCGATCAGGAGCACGGCGATCTCGTCGGCATTACGGGTTGCTTCTGCGCGATTGCTGAGACGGGCTCGCTGATGCTGCTGTCGGGGCCGGAGAACGTCGCTTCCACGGCGCTGCTGCCCGAGACGCATATCGCCGTGGTTCCGCAGTCGCGCATCGTCGCCAATCTGGAAGATGCCTATTCGCTGATGCGCGCGGAGCGAGGCGAGCTGCCACGCGCCACCAACGTCATCAGCGGGCCGTCGCGCACGGGGGATATCGAGCAGACCATCGTGCTCGGCGCACATGGCCCGTATCGGGTGCATGTGATCGTGGTGTCGACTGCCTGAGACAGCGTCCAGGGCTCATTCGCTCATCAAACATCGGAGGACGTTCAGGGCGACAGACCTCGGGCGTTTACACTGGCGTCTTTGTTCGTGTGGCGAGGCTGCGTTTGCCGTGTGCGCCCACGCTTAGGAGAACGCCTACGTGAAACGCCTTTGGCCCCTTGTCTTCCTGTTCGTCTGTGGCCTGGCGCGCGCTGCTGATGTGAGCGGCGCTGAGTTGCACTTGTTGTGGGGTGTGCCGTTTGCGGGCATCCTGCTCTCGATTGCCATTGCACCGCTCATGATGCCCAAGCTATGGCACGACCATTACGGCAAGATCGCAGCGTCTTGGGCATTGGTGCTTCTGGTGCCGTTCGGGATCGCGTTTGGCTCGCAGGCGGCCATCGCTTCCGTCAATCACGCAGCCCTTGCTGAATACATTCCCTTCATCGCGCTGATCGCCGCTTTGTACGTTGTTGCAGGCGGTATCTGCATTCGCGGCAATCTGCATGGAACGCCAAAGCTCAACACGGGCTTGATCGCGCTTGGTACGGCGCTGGCCAGCATCATGGGCACGACCGGCGCCGCGATGCTGCTGATCCGGCCTTTGCTGCGCGCCAACGAGGCACGCCCGCATCGGGCGCACGTTGTCGTGTTCTTCATCTTTCTGGTGGCCAATGCAGGCGGGGCGCTCACGCCGCTGGGCGATCCGCCGCTCTTCCTCGGCTTCTTGCAGGGCGTGGATTTCTTCTGGACCGCGCAATATCTGTGGCGCCAGACGTTGACGATGTGGGTGCTGCTGCTGGCGATCTTCTTCGTTATCGACAGCTATTTCTATCACACGGGCAAGGAAGAACTGCCCAACATCACCGACGCCTCGCCGGATGATGCGGGCCCGCTGCGCTTCGAGGGCAACGTCAACTTTGTGCTGCTGGCGGGCATTCTCGGCCTCGTGCTGATGAGCGGGCTGTGGAAGCCCGGCATCATCTTCCACGTGATGGGTACCGAGGTGATGCTGCAGAACGTGGTACGCGACGTCGGGCTGGTCGTCATCGCGCTGCTTTCGTTGTGGCTCACCCCGGCAAGCGCGCGCGCCGGCAACGAGTTCAACTGGGAGCCCATTCTGGAAGTCGCCAAGCTGTTTGCCGGCATCTTCATCACGATCGGGCCGGTGATTGCCATGCTCAAGGCCGGCGTGGATGGCCCGTTCGCGGGCATCGTCCATCTCGTCAACGACAGCGCGGGCCAGCCGAACAACGTGATGTACTTCTGGGCGACGGGGGTGCTGTCGTCGTTTCTCGACAATGCGCCGACGTATCTGGTGTTCTTCAACACCGCCGGTGGCGACGCACGCATGCTGATGAGCGAGGGCGCCTCCACGCTGGGCGCGATTTCCGCCGCGGCCGTGTTCATGGGTGCCAACACTTATATCGGCAACGCGCCCAACCTGATGGTCAAGGCCATTGCCGAAAGCCGCGGCCTGCAGATGCCCAGCTTCTTTGGCTACATGCTGTGGTCCGTGTGCATTCTCTTGCCGATTTTCGTTCTGATGACCTTCGTCTTCTTCCGCTAACCGAACGTGTGCTGAACGTATGAAACCCGGAATCCTTGTCACCCGCGCGATGTTTCCCGAAGTGCTTGAGCGCTTGCGCGAGACCTTCGACGTGATCGACAACCAAGCGGACTTCGACTATCCGCCCGAAGCGCTGGCGGAGCGTCTGCAAGGTCGCGTGGGCCTGCTGTCGAACGCTGCCGACACCATCAACGCCGAGCTGATCAGCCGCGTGCCCACGCTGCGAGCGGTGTGCAACATGGCCGTCGGCTATAACAACTTTGATCTCGCGGCGATGACGCGTGCGGGCATCCTGGCCACTAACACGCCCGACATCCTGACCGAGACCACCGCCGATTTCGGCTGGGCCTTGCTGATGGCCGCTGCACGCCGCGTGTCCGAATCCGAACGCTGGCTGCGTTCCGGGCAATGGAAGCGCTGGACCTACGATACGTTCCTCGGCGCAGAGGTGTATGGCAGCACGCTGGGCATTCTCGGCATGGGCCGCATCGGCCAGGCGCTGGCGCGGCGTGCGAGCGGTTTCTCCATGCGCGTGATCTATCACAACCGCAGCCGGCTTTCGCCCGAAGTCGAGCGCGACACGCGCGCCACTTACGTCAGCAAGGACGACTTGCTGAAGCAGGCTGATCACCTCGTGCTGGTGCTGCCGTATTCCAAGGAAAGCCACCACGCCATCGGTGCAGCTGAGCTGGCACAGATGAAGCCGACCGCCACGCTGGTCAATCTCGCGCGCGGCGGCATCGTGGATGACGCAGCGTTGGCGCAGGCGCTGGCGGACAAGCGCATCTTTGCCGCCGGCCTGGACGTCTACGAGGGTGAGCCGAAGGTACATCCGGCGCTGCTGGAGGCCGAGCACGTTGCGCTCACTCCGCACATTGCCAGTGCCACTTTCGGCACGCGCCTGGGCATGGCCAACCTGGCAGCCGACAACCTGATCGCTGCGCTGGGCTTTGGCCCCCGCGCGGGGCAGCCGCCCAACTTGTTGAACCCGGATGCGCTGGCGCAGCGCGCGTCCTCCTGATCGAACGCAAATATGGACTGGTTGGCTTTATTGACGTTGCTGGGCGTGGCCGTGGTGGCCGTGCTGTGTGTGCTGATCTGGCGTGGTGTGTCTCGCCCGGCGCAGAGCGATGTGTCGCCGATGTTCTCGGCACTGCGCGATGAACTGACACGCGGCAACGAGCGCATCGAGCGCGAACTGCGCGGCGAAATCGCTGAGACGGCACGCATCGGCCGCAGCGACGTCACGCAGCAACTGGGGCAATTCCAGCAGGTGCTGGCCACGCAGCTCACCAGCGTCGCCACGCTGCAGAACAACCAGATCGACACGTTTGCGCAGCAGCTCACCAAGCTGACTGAAACAAACACGCAGCAGTTGGAAGCGGTGCGTCAGAACTTGCAGCAGCAAGCCCAACAGGCACGTGAAGAGCAGGGCAATGCGCTGCGCCGCTTTGGCGAGACGATGCAGCAGCAGCTCGCCCAGTTGGGTGAGGGCAACGAACGTCGTCTGGCCGAGGTGCGTGCCACGCTGGAGCAGAAGCTCAAGGACATCGAGGCGAACAACGCGACCAAGCTCGATGAGATGCGCCGCACCGTCGACGAGAAGCTCCACGCCACACTGGAACAGCGCCTGGGCGAATCGTTCAAGCTGGTGTCGGATCGGCTTGAGCAGGTGCATCGCGGCCTGGGCGAAATGCAGGCGCTGGCCCAGGGCGTGGGGGACCTGAAGAAGGTGCTGACCAACGTGAAGACGCGCGGCACCTGGGGCGAAGTCCAGCTGGAGATGCTGCTGGAGCAGATGCTCACGCCCGAGCAGTACGGCAAGAACGTCGAGACCGTGCACGGTACCGGTGCACGCGTGGAATTCGCCATTCGCCTGCCTGGCAAGACCGATGCCGATCACGATGCCACCGTCTGGCTGCCGATCGACGCCAAGTTCCCGAAAGAGCAGTACGAACGCCTGCTGGACGCACAGGAACGTGCCGATGCCGAAGCCGCTGCCAGCGCCAGCCGCGAGCTGGAAGTCGCGGTGCGCAAGGAGGCGCAGACCATCCACGAGAAGTACATCGCGCCGCCGGCCACGACCGACTTCGCCATCCTGTTTCTGCCGACGGAAGGTCTTTACGCTGAAGTGCTGCGCCGCCCGGGCCTGACTGACGAGCTGCAACGCAAGTTCCGCGTGACGGTGGCGGGCCCGACCACGCTCACCGCGATCCTCAACAGCCTGCAGATGGGCTTCCGAACGCTGGCGCTCGAAAAACGCTCCAGCGAAGTGTGGCAAGTGCTCGGCGCGGTGAAGAGCGAGTTCGGAAAGTTCGGCGACGTGCTGGCCGCGACAAAGAAAACGCTGGAGCGCGCCGTCAGCAACATCGAGCAGGCCGAGGTGCGTACGCGGCAGATGAATCGTAAGCTCAAGGCAGTGGAGGCGTTGCCGAGCGATTCTGCGCAGAGCGTGCTGGGGCTGGAGTCCGCCGTGCCGCCGGACGAGGAAATCGAGGTCGATTAAGGCTGGTCCGACTAGGCCGTCAGCAAAAGAAAAGGGGCGGATATTCCGCCCCTTCTTCGTGGACCTCGGAAGCGATCAGGCTTCTTCCGGCACGTCGCGCAGCAGGATCTCGATGCCGCCGAAGCGCTCGGCGACCCAGTTGTAGGCATGGCAAGCGAGCCACAGGGCACCAAAACCAACCAAAGCATTGAGGATCAGGCCGCTGAGCACAACAATCGTCGGCAGTTCACCGTAGCGGACGAAGCCGACGAAGAAGAACAGCCCTACGACCGGCAGCGAGAAACAGAGATACACCAGCACCAGCGCGCGTGCGGTGTGGGCCGGGTGAAGATACGCAATCTCCTTGGTCATCATGGCAGTGCTCAGGCTCAAATCCGAAACAATCAAACTGGCGCAGAGTGTAGCGAATCGACCGATGCGCCGATACCCGCAGCCCGGAGGTGACGCAAAAAACCGACAGCATGCGGTGTTGCAGCCAGCGCAAGAGCCGCTGCCGCCACGCCGCTCAGACGAGGCCGTCGAACAGCAGTACCTGCACGGCGTCGCCGGCGTTGACCTGGCCCTGTTCGTGGGCGAGCACGACGAAGCAATTTGCTTCGCTCATGGAACGCAGGACGCCCGATCCTTGCTGGCCGGTCAAGCGGACTTCGAGCTGGCCGCGATCATTCAGGGCAGCGATCGCGCGCTGATATTCCGTGCGCCCCGGGCGCTTGCGGATCTGGGCGGCGCTCACGGCCGGCACCAACGGTGCGCCGGCGTCGGTGGCGCCCATCATGCGCAGCAGCGCACCGCGCACGAAGTGATAGAACGTCACCATCACCGCCACCGGGTTGCCCGGCAAGCCAAAAAGGAAGGCGCTGCGGCCATTTGACGCGATGCGCCCGAACGCCATCGGCCGGCCCGGGCGCATGGCGATCTTCCAGAACGTCACGTCGCCCAGCTTGGCCATCATCTGTTTGGTGAAGTCTGCTTCGCCGACGGAGACACCACCTGAAGTGATGATCGCATCGGCGTTTTCGGCGGCGGTGCGGAAGGCGGCTTCGAGCGCCGCCGGGTCGTCGCGCACGACGCCCATGTCGAGCAGTTCAACACCCAGGCGCGAAAGCATGCCGTGTAACGTGTAGCGGTTGGAGTCGTACACGCAGCCGGCGTCAAGCGGTTCGCCAATGGAGCGCAACTCGTCGCCGGTCGAGAAGAACGCCACGCGCAGCTTGCGGCGCACCGACACTTCGGCGATGCCGAGCGAGGCCAGCAAACCGATATCGGCAGGGCGCAGCGTTCGGCCTGCGGACAGCGCGGCGCTGCCTCGCGCGAGGTCTTCTCCACGCAGACGTCGGTTGTCGCCTGCGCGCACGGCGTCGCGGGCAAAGCGAACGGTGTCGGCTTCGCCTTGCGTGAATTCCTGTGGGATGACCGTATCGCAGCCGGCCGGCATGACGGCACCGGTCATCACGCGCACGGCTTCGCCTGCGCTGGGCACGCCGTCAAAGGCGATACCCGCATACGCCGTGCCGATCACGCGCAAGGAGATTTCGCCTGCATGGCCTGCAAGTTCTGCACTGGCAAAGGCAAAGCCGTCCATCGCCGAGTTGTCGTGCGAAGGCACGTCGATGGACGACAGCACGTCTTCGGCCAGCACGCGATCGAGCGCGCTGCGGATGGGCACGCGGGCAACGCCGCTTACGGGCTGCACGAAGTCGCGCATGATGGCTTGCGCTTGCGCGACGGGCAGGGCGTTCGGATCGTAATCGGACAGGCACGAAACGACGGAGGCGAGGGTGGTCATGACGTCGATGAGGGATCGGTGGCGTTGGCGCTCTAGCGGCGCTCGGCCAGCTGGTGCAGTTCTTCCAGCGTGTTGATGTTGGCGAAGGCGGTGCTGTCGTCAAACAACACGTCCACCGTCGCGTGGCGCGCCGTCCAGGTTTCGATCTTGCGGCCCCCGCCTTGCAGATAGACGATCAGGTCGTCGGCCAGCAGCGCATCGATCAAACAGAATACTGGCTGCACCTGCCGGCGCGGTTGACCTTGCGCATCCGGCTCCATCGTCACCGGCATGGCGATGCGCGCGTTGGCTTCTTCCATTGCCTGCGAGAGCTTGGCGGCCAGGTCGGTCGGTACGAAGGGCGAATCGCAAGGCGCAGTCAGCAGGTAGCGCGTCTGGCATTGCTCCAGCCCGGCCAGGATGCCCGCCAAAGGGCCGGCAAAGTCCGGCACCGAATCCGCCACCACCGGCACGCCAAACGACTCGTACGCGGCGAGGTTGCGATTCGCGTTGATCAGCATGTGGCCCACCTGGGGTGACAGGCGCATCAGCGTGTGCATCGCCATCGGCGCGCCGCGAAACGTCTGCAGGCCTTTGTCAACGCCGCCCATGCGGCTGCCCCGGCCGCCGGCCAGGATCAGGCCGGTAATGTCGGATGTCGGAATCATGTGGTTGAACGCTGGCGGATTCAGCCGCCGATGTAGGACATTTCGATGCGCCGGCCGGCTGGCTGGGCCTTGCCGCTGGCACGCAATTCGGAGTAGCGATCGGCGCGGCCTTGCCAGACCGTGCGGATCGCGTTGGAGAGTTCCAGATCGGTCGCGCCGCCGCGCAATAACGCGCGCAGGTCGAAGCCTTCGGTGGCGAACAGGCAGAGATACAGCTTGCCTTCGGTCGACAACCGCGCGCGCGTGCAATCGTGGCAGAACGCCTGGGTCACGCTCGAGATCACGCCGACCTCGCCAGCGCCGTCGACGTAGCGCCAGCGCTCGGCCGTTTCGCCGCTGTAATTCGCCGACACCGGCTCGAGCGCAAACTCGGGCGAAAGGCGCTTGATCACCTCGGCCGACGGCACGACGGAGCGCATGTCCCAATGGTTGGTCGTGCCCACATCCATGTATTCGATAAAGCGCACGATGATGCCGCTGCCGCGGAAGTGGCGCGCCATCGGCACGATCTGGTCTTCGTTGTCGCCTTTCTTGACGACCATGTTGACCTTGATCGGCGCCAGTCCGGCGTTCTGCGCGACTTCAATGCCGTGCAGCACTTCGCCCACCGCAAAATCGACATCGTTCATGCGGCGGAAAGTCGCATCGTCGATGCCGTCGAGGCTGACGGTCACGCGAGTGAGGCCCGCATCTTTCAGCGATTGCGCCTTGCGAGCGAGCAGGGCGCCGTTGGTCGTGAGCGTGAGGTCTAGCGGCTTGCCTTCGGCGGTGGTGAGGCGCGCGAGCATTTCGACCAGACGTTCGATGTCTTTGCGCAGCAGCGGCTCGCCGCCGGTCAGGCGGATCTTCTCGACGCCGTGCTCGATAAACAGCCGCGCCATGCGCTCGATCTCTTCGAACGACAGCAGCTCGGAATGCCGCAGGAAGCGGTAATCCTTGTCGAACACGTCCTTCGGCATGCAGTAGACGCAGCGGAAGTTGCAGCGGTCTGTCACCGAGACGCGCAGATCGTGCAGCCGGCGGCCGCGCGTGTCCGTCAGCCTGCCCTCTGCCGGGACAAGCACATTGGGCACGGCGGGCACCGTGGCGCGATGGTGCTGGCCATCACGCAGATCGTAGAGGGGGATGACGGTTTCGGTCATGGTGTGGTGCGGTGCGTCAATCCACGAAGCGGGAGTGTTGCACTCGATACAGGTTCGAGTGTAGCGCAGCCCCTGTTCCGCGCGAGCGGTGGGGTTTCATACTCGATAGATCGCGCACAGGAAAAAGGGCGGCCGAAGCCGCCCCCAGGCACTTGCCCCGGCGGTTACCCGCCGGTGTGCTGCTTACTGCTGGTCTGCGCCACCCGCCGGACGGTGGGTCTCGACCAGAACCATCGGGCCGTGCTGGACCGGCGGCAGCGGTTTGCGCTCGCGCGGCACACGCGGTGCCGTAACGGTGCGTGCAGCCTCTTCCTGCGAGGCGCGCAGCTTCTGACTGTCAGTGTGGACCCACGTCATTCCGGCATTGTCCAGCACGCTCTGCAGCGTCTCGATCGGCAGCGGCGAAGCCTTGGCGATCGTGCTGACCGGAGCCGGCACTTCCGCAAATGCCGTCACGATGGCCTCTTGAGGCGCTTCCGCTTCGACTTCCGCTGCGGGCGCTGCGATAGCGGCTGCAAGGGCGGGCTCCGTCGGTTGCACTTGCGGCAGGGCCGACACAGGGGCCACGGCTTCCGCAGCATGCACCGGTTCCTGCACCACCGGAGCCGGGTTCTCAACCGGTGCAAACGACGTCGTCTGCACAGGTTCCGCCACGGTTGCGGGCAGCACCGGCTCGGCATGCATGTCGGCGACGGCTTCGTCTGCGCTTTCGGCGCCTTCGTTTTCGCCTTCACCTTCACCTTCCGCACGGACGCCTTCCGCGCCCTCGCGGTCACGGCGATAGCGGTTGCGGCCACGGCGCCCACGACGACGGCGCTCTTCGCCTTCACCGTTGACTTCCGCGCCCGGCGTCACGCCTTCGCCCTCGATGCCTTCTACCGGAGCAGCGGTGTCGAGCAGCGGTTGCGGCACTTGCGATGCGGCGGTCTGGTCGATCAGGCCTTCGGCAGCCAGGGAAGCGGCTTCCTTGGCTTGTGCGTCGCGCTCGCCACGGTTTTCGCGCGGCTCACGGTTTTCACGCGGCTCGCGCGGTTCACGACCTTCGCGGGCTTCTCGGCCTTCACGCGGTTGGCGCTCGCGACGTTCCTGGTTGCGCTCCCGGCGGCCTTGGCCCTGGTTCTGGCCCTCGGTGCGAACCTCCTGACCTTGCTGCGGCTGGCGCGCTTCAGCCGTCTCGCGGACAGCGCCTTCGACCTGGGCCGGCTGGCGGTTGCGATCGCGGTTGCCGCGCTGACCGTCACGTTGACCTTCGCGCTGGACTTGTTGCTGACCTTCGCGGGCTTCGTTGCGCTCACGGCCCTGGCGGCTGCCATCGCGGCCGTTCTGGCCTTGACCTTGGCGCTCGCCACGTTCGCCACGCTGGCCTCGGCCACCACGGTCCTGGCGATTGCCGCGGCCTTGGCGGTTGCCTTCTTCAGCTCGTTGCTTCGGCGTTTCGACCGGCGCAGCCACCACCGGCTCGGCCGGTTTGGCGCCAAACAGCGATTTCAGCCACGAGACAAAACCACCTTGGGCAGGGACCGGAGCCGGGGCCGGCGCTTGCGGTGCCGGAGCGGCTTCAGTACGAACCGGACGCTCAGCGCGCGGCACCGACACGGGTGCCGGTTGGTCCGGCGTGATGCCCTTGACGGCAGCTTCCTGGCGCGGCTTGGCAGTTTCCTTGCGGGTGCTGTAAGCGGTGTCGGCTTCCAGCTCCTTGGCGGCCTCTTCGGCCATCTTATAGCTGGCCTTGTCGTCGTCCAGGCGCGGATCGTCGTGGCGCAGGCGTTCCAGCTTGTAGTGCGGCGTCTCCAGATGCTTGTTCGGAATCAGCAGCACGTTGACCTTGAAGCGCGTCTCGATCAGGTTGATGTCCGGGCGCTTCTCGTTGAGAAGGAACGCAGCCACTTCCACCGGCACCTGGCAGTGGATCGCGGCGGTGTTTTCCTTCATCGCCTCTTCCTGGATGATGCGCAGCACCTGCAGGGCGGACGATTCGGTATCGCGGATATGCCCCGTGCCGTTACAGCGTGGGCAAGTGACGTGCGAGCCTTCCGACAGCGACGGACGCAGGCGCTGGCGCGACAGCTCCATCAGGCCGAAGCGGCTGATCTTGCCCATTTGCACCCGGGCGCGGTCGTGACGCAGCGCGTCTTTCAGGCGGGTTTCGACATCCTTCTGCGCCTTGCTCGACTCCATGTCGATGAAGTCGATCACGATCAGGCCGCCGAGGTCACGCAGGCGGAGCTGGCGAGCGATTTCGTCGGCAGCCTCAAGGTTGGTGCGCGCGGCGGTTTCTTCGATATCGGCGCCCTTGGTAGCGCGCGCTGAGTTCACGTCAATGGCGACGAGCGCCTCGGTGTGGTCAATCACAATGGCGCCGCCCGAGGGCAGCATGACCATGCGCGAGTACGCTGATTCAATCTGGTGTTCGATCTGGAAGCGCGAGAACAGGGGAACGTCGTCGCGGTACTTCTTCACCCGATTCATGTTGTCGGGCATCACCACGCTCATGAAGGCGCGGGCCTGATCGTAGATGTCGTCCGTATCGATCAGGATTTCGCCGATATCCGGCTGGAAGTAATCGCGGATGGCGCGGATCACCAGGCTGGATTCGAGATAGATCAGCAGCGGGGCTTTGTTGTCGACGGCGGCACCATCGACGGCTTTCCACAGCTGCATCAGGTAGTTCAAGTCCCACTGCAGCTCTTCGGCCGAGCGGCCAATGCCGGCGGTGCGGGCGATGATGCTCATGCCGTCCGGCACTTCCAGTTGCGCCATCGTCTCGCGCAGTTCCTGGCGGTCCTCGCCCTCGATGCGGCGCGACACGCCGCCGCCGCGCGGGTTGTTCGGCATCAGCACGAGGTAGCGGCCAGCCAGCGAGATGAACGTGGTCAGGGCTGCTCCCTTGTTGCCGCGTTCTTCCTTTTCAACCTGGACGATCAGCTCCTGGCCTTCAGACAGGGCATCCTGGATGCGCGCGCCGCGCACGTCCACACCGTCCTTGAAATAGGCGCGGGCGACTTCCTTGAAGGGGAGAAAACCGTGCCGCTCTTCGCCGTAGTTGACGAAGCACGCTTCCAGCGACGGTTCGATGCGGGTGATGACACCCTTGTAGATATTGCCTTTGCGCTGCTCGCGCCCGGCGGTTTCGATGTCGATGTCGATCAGTTTCTGACCATCGACAATGGCGACGCGCAATTCTTCTTGCTGCGTCGCATTGAACAACATGCGTTTCATTGCAACCTCACTCCAATGCCGTGCAAGCACGGCGCTTCATGGAGCACGCAAAGGCGGAGCGGGTGGTCAACGAATTGCCGAGGTGTCGCCCAACAAAACAAGGAAGGCGCGACGGGGCACGGGCGAAAGAAATGAGGGCATTCCACGCGTCATCATGGATGGCAGGGCGGAGTCCGCGGACGCCGTTGGCGTCCAGTTGCGCGTCCTGTCACTCGTGCCACGGGCCAGATGCATTTGCAGGTGGGCCGGCGGCGGCGAGTCGCGTGAAGCGACCACAAAGAGCGAATTGACGGACGGCCTTTCCGGACGAAACCCGCGGCGGGGCAAATCGGGCGGCGTGCTGCTTTTTAGAGTTTTGCCGCCGGACCGCCATGGCAACGCGGTAACCGGATGTTCAGCCGGCCGGCACCAGTCTGGTGCGGCAAGGGCTTCTTTCACCAAGCGGGCGCCGTATGGATGACCATGTGGCGCCCGCCTTTGAATTCTGTTCTACCAGCTGCTCGTTCTACGCTGGCCGATGTTGCCGACGTGATCTTTGGTTCACGTCTTGCGCGATGGGACAGCGGTGCGTGCTGCTTTCGTGCCGAAGAGTCGGCCACGTGATTAGCTTTGTAACACAAGTGGGCGAGAGATCGGCACGTTCCGGACCGAAACGGTGGCTGTGTACAATACCTGTTGTTTCGTTCCGACCGGCTGTTGCTGGCGCCTAAACGACTGTCCAGCGAAAAAATTATATTGAAAATGAATGAGTTACGCCATCCATTTGATGGCCGCATTCAACAGGCCGGACGTGGCACACTCGGCGATGCGCTCGACGGCAAGTCAGTCGCCTATGTTGAAATCGGTGAAGACGCCGAAGGGCAGCGCATCGACAATTTCCTGATGCGCGTGGCCAAGGGCGTGCCCAAGAGCCATATCTACCGCATCCTGCGTTCCGGCGAGGTGCGAGTCAACAAAGGCCGCATCGACGCGGAATACCGTCTGAAACTCGGCGATCTGGTTCGTATTCCGCCGCTGCGGATTGCCCAGCAGGTGGAAGCGGCCCGCCCTGTGCCGGCGGCAGAATTCACGATCCTTCACGAAGATACGCATCTTTTGGTGATCGATAAGCCCGCCGGGGTGGCCGTGCACGGCGGCTCCGGGGTGGCCTTCGGGGTGATTGAACAATTGCGTCAGTCGCGCCCCGACGCCAAGTTCCTGGAACTGGTGCACCGCCTCGACCGCGAAACGTCGGGCGTGCTGCTGCTTGCAAAAAAACGCTCTGCGCTGGTGGCGCTGCATGAGCAGATCCGCGAAGGCCAGTTGGACAAGCGGTACTTTGCGGCGGTGAAGGGCGTCTGGCCGCACAAGCGACAACACATCAAGTCGCCACTGCACAAATACACCACGCCGGAAGGCGAGCGCCGCGTGCGCGTGCAGGCCGATGGGCAGGCGTCGCACACGATCTTCAACAAGGTCGGCGTGTTTGGCCCATACACGTTGCTGGAGGCCGAACTGAAGACCGGGCGCACGCACCAGATCCGGGTGCATTTGGCCCACGCGGGTTTTCCAATCCTGGGCGACGACAAGTACGGCGACTTCGCCCTGAACAAGGCGCTATCCCGCGCGAATGCTTCGCCGCGACTGGCGCGGATGTTCTTGCATGCGCATCGCCTACAACTGACGCATCCGCATAGCGGTGAAGTCGTCACGTTCAATGCGCCGTTGCCCGCCGAGTGTACCGATTTCCTCAACGCTTTCCAGGGCCCCGATTCCGATGCCGCAGCAGCGCTTTGATCTGATCGTCTTCGATTGGGATGGCACGTTGATGGATTCGACGTCGGCCATCACCCGGTCGATCCAGCTCGCATGCCGGGATCTTGACCTGCCGGTGCCCGACGATGCACGGGCGAGCCACGTGATTGGCCTGGGCCTGCGGGATGCGCTCGAATATGCCGTCCCGACGCTTGATCCCGCCGACTACGGCAAGCTGGCGGACCGGTATCGTTTCCATTACCTCAGCCGTGATGCGCATCTCGTCCTGTTTCCGGGCGTGCGAGAAATGCTGGAAGCACTGCGCCGCCAGAACTATCTGCTGGCTGTGGCGACGGGCAAGTCCCGCGTGGGCCTGCAACGTGCGATGGAGGCGACAAATCTGACGGGCGTGTTCGACAACACGCGTTGCGCCGATGAGACGTTCTCTAAGCCGCACCCCGCCATGCTGCTCGAACTCACGCGCGATCTCGGCATGGAGGTCGAGCGCACCGTGATGATCGGCGACACGACGCACGATCTGCAAATGGCCGCCAATGCAGGCGCCGCCGGCGTGGCCGTCACATACGGGGCGCATCCTGCCGATGTGCTGGATTCGCTTACGCCGCTGTATAGCGCCAAGTCGGTTCCCGATCTGCACAATTGGCTGACGCAACATGCCTGACATGGCGGAGCCGGTTCGTGTATGCGAAAGCGCTGCGCTGGAAGACGGCGGTCTGGGTGTCCGGTTTCAGGTGGACGTGCGCGGTCGGCTCGTCAGCGCGTTTGTCGTCCGTTACGCTGGCGGGGTGCATGGCTATTTGAACCAGTGCGCGCACGTGCCGATGGAAATGGACTGGCAGGAAGGCCAGTTTTTCGAAAGCTCCGGTCTGTATCTGATGTGCGCGACGCATGGTGCCATTTACGAGCCGGATACTGGCCGGTGCGTCGGCGGGCCGTGCCGGGGTTCGCATTTGTCCAAGCTTGAGGTTGCCGAGCGCGACGGCGCAGTCTGGTGGCAGCCGGATACGCTATTCCGGGCGCCCGTGTCCGCGCCCGAACCAACTCCTTCTGCCTAGTAGCGCAGTTTTTCTTCTCGATCGTTTTCTCCTTGTCTATGACTGACTCGATTCCGCCGAAAGGGCCCGACGACGCCCCCAACGAGGGTGCAGGCAAACCAGAAGCGCTGGAAGTCACACAGCATGCGGATCATCCGCTTGAAGCTGAATTGCGTAACCCGCCCGCATCGGCATCGGCAGCTTCTGCGCCGGCCGGCGGCTGGGAGCGTGAGGTACTCGAAAAAGTACTGATGGCAACGGTCCGTGAGCAGCGCGCCGCGCGCCGCTGGCGCATCTTTTTCCGCTTCGTGGCTCTGGGCCTGATCGGAGTGCTTATTTATGCGTTCGCCAGCTTGGAGGGCGAAACCGTCAGCACGGGCCGCCACACAGCGATTGTCACGCTGGAGGGCGAAATTGCGGCGAACACAAACGCCAGCGCCGAAAACATCAACGCATCCTTGCAGGCCGCGTTTGCAGATGACAACACCGTCGGTGTGATCCTGAAGATCAATTCGCCGGGCGGCTCGCCGGTGCAGGCGGGCATGATCAACGATGAAATCCGCCGTCTTCGCGCCAAATACAAGAAGATTCCGCTGTACGTCGTCGTGGAAGAAATGTGCGCGTCAGGCGGTTACTACGTGGCTGCCGCTGCTGACAGGATTTACGTCGACAAGGCCAGCATCGTCGGTTCCATCGGCGTGCTGATGGACGGCTTCGGCTTTACTGGTCTGATGGACAAAGTGGGCGTGGAGCGCCGCCTGCTCACCGCCGGTTCGAACAAGGGAATGCTCGATCCGTTCTCACCCGTGTCGCCCCAGCAGAAACAGTATGCGCAGGAGATGCTGGACCAGGTGCATCAGCAGTTCATCGACGTGGTCAAGCAGGGCCGCGGCAACCGTCTGAAGGACGATCCCACGCTGTTCACTGGTTTGTTCTGGACGGGCGCCAAGGCGGTGGATCTGGGCCTGGCCGACGCGATCGGCAGTTCGGACCTTGTCGCGCGCAGCGTCATCAAGGCGCCGGACGTGGTGGACTACACCGTCAAGGAAAACTTCGCCTCGCGCGTGGCACGCAAGCTCGGCACGGCGATGGGCGCGGGCGCAGTCAAGGCGCTGGCCACTACGGGCCAGCTCAAGCTGCTGATGAAGGAGTAGAAGGGGCGGAGGCGCGCTATCGCGCTAGCAGCGAGAAAATCGCCGGCCGCTTGTGCAGGTTCATGCGGTCGGCGCGCCAGTCGCTCACGGGCAACGTGACAACCTGCTCGCTGGGCAGTGTCAGGTCCACTGCAATCGACAGCAGCGTACTCGGCGCGCAGCCGGCCTGAATGGCTTCGAGCAACGCGCCATTGCGGTAGGGCGTTTCAATGAATACCTGCGTTTGGGCGACTGAGCGTGAAAGCTGTTCCAGTGTGCGCAGCTTTGTCTTGCGCTCGGCCGCATCGACCGGCAGATAGCCGTTGAATGCAAAGCTCTGGCCGTTCAAGCCGGATGCCATCACCGCCAGCAGAATCGAACTCGGTCCCACCAGCGGCTTTACGCGCACGCCACGTCGGTGCGCGAGACGCACGAGATTTGCGCCCGGATCGGCCACCGCCGGCACCCCGGCTTCCGACATCAGTCCCGCGTCCTGGCCGGCAAGCACTGGCGCCAGCAGCGCTTCCAGTTCCGATTCCGGCGTTTTGACGTTCAGCTCGCGGATGGTGATTTCCTGCAGTGGATGCGCCAGCGGCGTGGTCTCGGCCAGCTTTTTCAGCAACGCGCGTGCGGTCTTGGCGTGCTCGGCGACAAAGTAATCGAGTCGCGCAGTGATCTGCTGCACGCCGGCAGGAATTACGTCAGGCAGCGGGTCGGCCGCATCGCGCGAGCCCAGCGTATTCGGAATGAGATAAAGCGTACCGGCCATGGTTCAGGCGAAGAGGGGGTAGTGAACGTTGCGCAGCATGCTGGTCAGCGCGATCAGCGGCAGACCCACCAGCGCGGTCGGGTCCGACGACTCCACGCGTTCGAGCAGGGCGATGCCCAGGCCTTCCGATTTGGCGCTCCCGGCAACGTCGTACGGGTGTTCCAGATGCAGATAGGCGTCCAATTCTTCATCGGAAAGGTCGCGGAAGGTGGCCAGCGTGCGGATGTCCTCGCTCTGGTGTCGCCCTGTCCGGCCGTCGTACAGGCACAGCGCGGAGTGAAATGTGACGGTGCGTCCACGCATCCAGTGCAGTTGCGCCAGTGCGCGGGGGTGGTCGCCCGGTTTGCCGACCTGCTTGCCGTCCAGTGTGGCGACCTGATCGGAGCCGATCACCAGCGCGCCGGGATGGCCTGCTGCGACCTTCTCTGCCTTCTGCCGAGCCAGGCGCAGAGCGGTCTGGTCGGGCGACTCGTCCGGGGCGGGGGTCTCGTCAATGTCCGGTACCACGATCTCAAACGGCAGGCGCAGGCGTTCCAGCAATTCCCGCCGATATGGCGAGCTGGAGGCAAGAATCAGTGGCGGACGCGATGCAGAAGTCATAAGTGCTTGAAGATGCAGTGGATTTTGAGCAAAACCTTTTGACGCCACAGGTTTCTGCCCGCTATAATCCCGCGTTTCGCGGTTTGGCCGCGCAGTGTCGCAAACCGTGCGCCCAGGCGCAAGGTGTCAGGCGCTGCAAGGCGGGTCCATCCGGTTCGCGCATCAACAGCAACGCGTTTAGTGGGTTCGATTCGTGGATTTTCGTGCATTCGATCTTTTCGCGTTCATTCGCGCGGGTGAGCCGGCAAGCGGCACGGTCTATCTGACCGATACGCCTCGTCTGCTGTCCGAGCAAGCCGTCGACGCCCCGGCTGACGCCAACACGCAATTTCGTTGGCAGCTGCAGGGTGTGGCGCGCGAGGAGGCCACCGCCGGCCAGTTGCCGCGTCAGCGGCTCTTCGTGGATCTGGAAGTGGATGGCGCCATCTGGCTGCAATGTCAGCGGTGCCTCAAAGCTTACGAGCAGCCTCTGCCGGTGCGCGCGCGTCTGGAAGTCGTGCGCTCGGAAGCCGATGCCGATGCCGCCCCGCTGGATGACGATGAGGCTGATGTCATCGTTGGCTCGCGCAGCTTCGATCTGATCACGCAGATCGAAGATGAGCTGTTGCTGGCGTTGCCGGTGTCGCCGCGTCATGCAGTCTGCCCGGATGAGATGTTGCCGGAAGAGACTGAAGCTGAAAAGAAGCCGTCGCCGTTCGCGGTGCTGGCCAACCTTAAGACCAAACATTAGGCGTGCGCGGATATTGTGCGCGCTGATGGCAGTACGTTTCACACGCCTACCGGAATGGCTACGCTCCGGCTCCGTGTGATGTGATAAAATCGATCAAATTGCTTAGGAGTCAGTCATGGCTGTTCAACAAAACAAGAAGTCGCCGTCCAAGCGCGGCATGCATCGTTCGCACGATTTCCTGACGACGGCCCCGATCGCTGTCGAGCCGACCACCGGCGAAGTGCACCTGCGTCACCACGTGAGCCCGAACGGCTACTATCGTGGCCGCAAGGTTGTGAAGACCAAGAACGACTGATGCGTTTTGCCAGTTTTCTGGCAAGCGTGTTGGGTTGGTCTGAACGCACAGGTTCATGATGCAATCGAAAAAGCGGCAAGCCAATTTGCCGCTTTTTTGTTGAGTGAAATTCGGCTATGCGTGTACGGGTTTGTGTACCATACGCGCGCCAACGGCCGGAGCCGCACGTGAAACCGCAACTCAGACTCGCATGACCATCAAGCTTGCCATCGACTGCATGGGTGGCGATCACGGCGTTGGCGTGACAATCCCTGCAGCGATCCATTTTCTCGCCGTACACGAAGACGTCGAAATGCTGCTCGTCGGGCAGCCCGATGCCATCGCGGCGCAGCTCAAGCGACTTCACGCCACCGCGAACCCGCGCGTCCACGTCGTCCCCGCCTCCGAGGTGGTGTCGATGGACGATCCGGTCGAGGTCGCGCTGCGTAAGAAGAAAGATTCTTCAATGCGCGTGGCCATCAATCAACTCAAGGAAGGCGCCGCTCAGGCGTGCGTTTCCGCCGGCAACACCGGCGCGTTGATGGCCGTGTCGCGTTACGTTCTCAAGACGCTGGACGGCATTGACCGCCCGGCAATTGCCACCGCCATCCCGAACGAGAAAGGTGCCGGCACGACCGTGCTGGATCTTGGTGCCAACGCCGACTGCGAGCCCGAGCACCTGCTGCAGTTTGCGCAGATGGCCTCGGCGATGGTGTCGGTGGTCGAGCAGAAGCCGCGTCCAACGGTCGGTCTGCTCAACATTGGCGAAGAAGTCATCAAGGGCAACGAGGTCGTTAAGCAGGCCGGTGAGCTGCTGCGCGCCTCCGATCTCAACTTCTTCGGCAACGTTGAAGGCAACGACATCTTCAAGGGCACGACCGACATCGTTGTCTGCGACGGCTTTGTCGGCAACGTGGCGCTCAAGAGCACCGAAGGACTGGCCAAGATGATCGGTGAGATGCTGCGCCAGGAATTCAGCCGCTCGTGGTTCACCAAGTTGCTCGCTGTCGTGGCGCTGCCGGTGCTGACGCGTTTCAAACGGCGCGTTGATCATCGGCGCTACAATGGCGCCGCGCTGCTCGGTCTGCGTGGGCTGGTCATCAAGAGTCACGGCTCGGCCGACGCCTACGCGTTCGAATGGGCCATCAAGCGTGCCTACGACGCCGCGGCCAACGGCGTGATCGCCCGCATTGCGCAGGCGTTCGAATCGCACCATGACGCAGCGGGCGCTGCGCCGGTCTCCACTTCCGCTCCGGCCGCCGACGCTGCTTGAACGCGTCGCCTCCGAGTCAGATTTCACCCCACCGCACATGACACGTTTCGCAAGGATCATCGGTACGGGCAGCTACCTGCCGCCCAAGCGGGTCACCAATGACGAACTGGCGGCCCAGTTGGCCGAGAAGGGTATCGAGACGAGCGACGAATGGATCGTCTCGCGCAGCGGCATTCGGGCGCGTCATTTCGCCGAGCCGGATGTCACGTGCAGCGACCTCGCCGTAAGGGCGGCCGAGCGCGCGATCGAAGCCGCCGGCATCGATCGCTCCGAACTCGACCTGATCCTGGTGGCGACGTCCACGCCGGATTTCGTGTTCCCGAGCACGGCGTGCCTGGTGCAGCAAAAGCTCGGCATCACCAACGGGTGCGCCGCGTTCGACGTGCAGGCCGTGTGTTCCGGCTTCGTCTACGCGCTGGCAACCGCCGACAAATTTATCCGCTCGGGTGCCTATCGCAACGTGCTGGTGATTGGCTCCGAGGTCTTCTCGCGCATCATCGATTTCAGCGATCGCACCACTTGTGTCCTGTTTGGCGATGGCGCTGGCGCCGTGGTGCTGCAGGCTTCTGACGAGCCGGGCATCCTGTCGACTGCGCTCCATGCTGACGGCAGCCACGCCAACATCCTGTGCGTGCCGGGCAACGTGGCCGCGGGTGCAATCCAGGGCAGCGCCTTCCTGTACATGGATGGTCAGGCTGTCTTCAAGCTGGCCGTCACGGTGCTCGACAAGGTTGCCCGTGAAGCACTGGCAGCGGCGGAACTCGATGCCTCGCAAGTCGACTGGTTGATCCCGCACCAGGCGAACATCCGCATCATGCAGGGCACGACCAAGAAGCTGGGCCTCTCGAACGAGCGCCTGATCGTGACCGTCGATGAGCATGGCAACACGTCGGCTGCCTCGATTCCCCTGGCGCTCGATGTTGCTGTGCGCGACGGTCGCATCCAGCGCGGCCAGCATGTGATGCTCGAGGGCGTGGGCGGCGGCTTCACATGGGGCGCCGCGCTGCTGCGCTTCTGATTGACGAATTTCCAGAACGAACAATACGAGCCATGACATTCGCTTTCGTCTTCCCCGGCCAGGGTTCGCAATCGGTCGGCATGCTCAATGCGTTTGCCGATCATCCGGCCGTGGCCGCTACGCTGGTCGAGGCGTCCGACGCGCTGGGCCAGGACATCGGCAAGCTGATTGCCGAAGGCCCGGCTGAAGAGCTGAACCTGACGACCAATACGCAACCCGTCATGCTGACGGCGGCAGTTGCCGTCTATCGTGCATGGCAAGCTGCCGGCGGCCCGACGCCGACCGTCGTGGCTGGGCATAGCCTTGGCGAGTATTCGGCGCTTGTCGCCGCGGGCGCCATCGCGTTCCAAGACGCTGTACCGTTGGTGCGTTTCCGCGCCAAGGCGATGCAGGAAGCTGTGCCGGTGGGCGAGGGCGGTATGGCTGCGATCCTCGGCCTGTCGGACGATGACGTGCGCGCCGCATGCGCGGAAGCTTCGGTCGCAGGCGTCGTCGAAGCCGTGAACTTCAACGCGCCGGCCCAGGTGGTGATCGCCGGTGCCAAGGCGGCCGTCGAGAAGGCTTGCGAAATCGCCAAGGCCAAGGGTGCCAAGCGCGCGCTGCCGCTGCCGGTGTCGGCGCCGTTTCACTCGTCGCTGCTCAAGCCGGCGTCGGATCGTCTGCGGGAGTATCTCGCCAACGTGGCCGTCACCACCCCGGTGATCCCCGTCATCAATAACGTGGACGTTGCTGTCGTGAGCGACCCGGCGGCCATCAAGGATGCGCTGGTGCGCCAGGCAGCATCGCCGGTGCGCTGGGTTGAGACCATCCAGAAGATGAAGGGTGACGGCATTACCCGCGTGGTCGAATGCGGCCCGGGCAAGGTGCTGGCCGGTCTGGTCAAGCGTATCGATGGGGAGATCGTCGGTGACGCGATCTTCGATCCGGCGTCGCTGGAAGCCGTGCTGGGTCAACTCAAATAATCAACGGGATTCGTATGACCCAAGCATTGAACAATCAGGTTGCGCTCGTTACCGGTGCCTCGCGCGGCATCGGCCGTGCCATCGCGCTGGAACTGGCACGCCAGGGTGCGACGGTGGTCGGTACGGCCACGTCGGAAGCCGGAGCACAAGCCATCACGGCTTACTTTGCCGAAGCCGGCGTAAAGGGTGCAGGCGTGGTGCTCAACGTGAATGACGCCGCGCGCTGCGAGGCCGTCATCGACGAAACCATCAAGACGTACGGTGGCCTGAACATCCTCGTCAACAATGCCGGCATCACTCAGGACAACCTGGCGATGCGCATGAAGGACGACGAATGGGTGTCGGTCATCGATACGAACCTCTCTGCTGTGTTCCGCCTGTCGCGTGCCGTACTGCGCCCGATGATGAAGGCCCGCGGCGGTCGAATCATCAACATCACTTCGGTGGTGGGCTCCGCCGGCAACCCGGGTCAGGCGAACTACGCCGCGGCCAAGGCTGGTGTGGAAGGTATGGCCCGCGCGCTGGCACGAGAGATCGGTAGCCGTAACATCACGGTCAACTGCATCGCCCCGGGCTTTATCGATACCGACATGACCAAGGTCCTGTCGGAAGAGCAACATACTGCGCTGAAGGCGCAGATTCCGCTGGGCCGCCTGGGCGCGCCCGAGGATATCGCCAACGCAGTTGCCTTCCTGGCGTCACCGGCGGCGGGCTACATTACAGGCTCGACGCTGCACGTCAACGGCGGCATGTACATGGGATAAGGAAGCCGTCCCGGCGGCGGGTGTGCGGGGCTTTGCGCATGCGCAGAATCCTGTGCGATCGCTGATTTAAATGGCTTTTAGCATCATGTTGGGCGCATTTTTTGCATGGATTCCGGAGCGGTTTTTCACCGCGCAAACCTGCTAGAATGCGCGCACTTTTTGTCGAATACTTCCCTGGAGGGTTAAATGGACAACATCGACGCACGCGTTAAGAAGATCGTTGCTGAGCAACTCGGCGTAGCCGAAGCAGACATCAAGAACGAATCGTCGTTCGTGAACGATCTGGGCGCGGATTCGCTCGATACGGTTGAGCTGGTGATGGCTCTGGAAGACGAGTTCGGTATGGAAATCCCGGACGAAGAAGCCGAGAAGATCACCACGGTGCAGCAAGCCATCGATTACGCGACCGCCCACGTCAAGGCGTAAGCGTCAATCGATCTCTTGACATCGCGGGCCACAGAAGGGGCGGTTGTCCGGTTTGACCGGGTGGCGCGTTTTCTGTGGCCTTTGTCGCTGATACAGAGTTGCAGGAAAGCATAGTGAGCCGTCGTCGCGTAGTCGTAACCGGCCTGGGGCTGGTCTCTCCAGTAGGGAACTCGGTCGCCGAGGGGTGGGCCAATCTGGTCGCCGGCAAGTCCGGGATCGCTACCATCACCAAATTCGATCCGTCGAACCTGGCCGTGCATTTCGCGGGCGAGGTGAAGGGTTTCAACGCAGAGGATTACATCCCTGCGAAGGAAGCCCGCAACATGGATACCTTCATCCACTATGGCATCGCTGCTGGCGTCCAAGCGTTGAAGGACAGCGGGCTGGAAGTGACCGAAGCCAATGCCGAGCGCATCGGTGTGCTGGTCGGCTCCGGTATCGGCGGTCTGCCGATGATCGAAGATACGCACCAGACCTACGTCGATCGTGGCCCGCGCCGGATTTCGCCGTTCTTTGTGCCGGGTTCGATCATCAACATGATCTCCGGCCATCTGAGCATCATGTTCGGTTTGAAGGGGCCGAACCTGGCGGCCGTCACGGCTTGCACGACCGGTCTGCACAGCATTGGTCTGGCTGCGCGCCTGATCCAGGCCGGCGATGCTGACGCGATGGTTGCCGGCGGTGCCGAATCGACCGTGTCGCCGCTGGGCATCGGCGGCTTTGCCGCAGCCCGCGCGCTGTCCACGCGCAATGAGGATCCGGCCACTGCGTCGCGCCCCTGGGACAAAGACCGCGACGGCTTTGTGCTGGGCGAAGGTGCTGGCGTGATGGTGCTGGAAGAGTACGAGTCGGCCAAGGCGCGCGGTGCCACGATCTACGCGGAAATCGCTGGCTTCGGCATGAGCGGCGACGCCTTCCACATGACAGCGCCGAACATGGACGGCCCGCGTCGTTGCATGCTGAACGCACTGCGCGACGCAGGCATGAATGCGGATCAAGTCCATTATCTGAACGCGCACGGTACGTCTACGCCGCTGGGCGACAAGAACGAATCCGAAGCCATCAAGGCGGCTTTCGGCGATCATGCCAGCAAGGTTGTCGTGAATTCCACCAAGTCCATGACCGGACACTTGCTGGGCGGCGCGGGCGGGCTGGAATCGGTGTTCACGGTGCTGGCGCTGCACCATCAGGTATCGCCGCCGACCATCAACATCTTCAACCAGGATCCCGAGTGCGATCTCGATTACTGCGCCAACACCGCGCGTGACATGAAGATCGACGTGGCCGTGAAAAACAACTTCGGCTTCGGTGGGACGAACGGTACGCTGGTGTTCAAGCGCCCGTAAGGCGGAGCGGCTCGTAGCCTCACGGCGCGAGCGGCTTCGTTGTTGCCTTGGTCGTCCAGAATATTGTTTTCCCAGCGTCGTACCGGCGGTTGTGCGCGATCAGTCGATGCGGAATGGTGGCCCTTGTCTGCACAGTTGTGTTCTGGGCGATCAAAACGTGGGGCGCCGCGTTGCCTTTGGCTACCTGGGCGGTCATCAGCGGGCTGGCGATGGCTGCCAGCCTTCCTTTGATAGTGAATCGTTCGCCGCTCGCAATGGAACTGATGTGGCGCGCTCGTCTCAAAGAAGACGGAGAACCGGGCCAAGCCTCTTGGCAGGTTCGGTTGAAAGCGCCACAAGCTGTCCGAAATGCGCCTTTGCTATGGTCATGGCCGCTCGGCGAGCGTGTCTTGATCCTTGGGGTCGCGCGTCATGGATGGTGTCCGCAGATTTTTGTGCTGATGCCTCCGTGGTTTTCGGCCGGGACGCTACGTCGTATGCGAAGTCTGTTACGCCTGGGGCCGCCGCGGGTGGTTTCCCAGGCGTCCGGTGTGTCGTAGGTAAAATACAACGTTTCCAAGTCACAAAAATTCAAGGCGATACACTGCAGGTGAAGAATCCGTGAGCGAACGCGAAGCCGACCAGATCCTCGTCGAGCGCGTCCAGCAAGGCGACAAGCGAGCGTTTGAACTGCTGGTGGTCAAGTACCACCGGAAGATCATTCGGCTCGTCTCGCGCCTGATCCGTGACCCGGCCGAAGTCGAGGATGTGGCACAGGATGCCTTTATCAAGGCCTACCGTGCGTTGCCCCAGTTCCGGGGAGAATCCGCGTTCTATACGTGGCTGTATCGCATCGCCGTCAACACGGCCAAGAATTACCTGGCGACTCAGGGCCGGCGCCCGGAATCGTCCAGCGACATCGATACCGAAGAGGCTGAAACTTTTGCCGACGGTGAGCTACTAAGGGATATCAATACGCCGGACTCCATGCTGCACACCAAGCAGGTGGCCGAAACGGTCAACCGCGCAATGGAAGCGCTGCCCGAAGAATTGCGTACCGCAATCACACTCCGGGAGATCGAGGGTCTGAGCTATGAGGAAATCGCCGAAGCGATGGAATGCCCGATCGGCACAGTCCGATCCCGCATTTTCCGGGCGCGCGAGGCGATTGCCGAGAAATTGCGCCCCCTGCTGGGAACAGTGGAGGGCAAACGGTGGTAGCCAGCCGATATGACAAGCCGGCGGCCCATGCGGCTGCAAACGGTGAAACCTCGGGAAGTCTTCTCTCGGATCGTTGATTGGACGTTGGAGTTTTTGGGGTCGGGAAATGGGTCAGGCTCAATTGCAAACGGCAGAAGCGGAGTTCGCACAACGCATCTCTGCCTTGATGGACGGTGAGGTTGCGGCGCACGAAGTGCCGGCTGCCGTGGAACTCGCCAAGGAAGGCGAGGGTGCGGCGCATTGGCGAGAATATCAACTGATCGGCGACGTGCTCCGGTCAGAAGATCTGCTGAACACGCATTCCTCGGAAGATTTCCTCCGCCGGTTCTCGGCCAAGCTCGACGCCGAGCCTCATCTGCTGGTACCGGCTGTAGCGCAGCGTGCGAAAACCCAAGAGAGGCACCGTTTCCTGGTCAGCCCCGCTTGGGTCCGACGGATCATGCCTACAACCGCAGTGGCGGCGGCAGTGGCGGCCGTTAGCTGGGTCGTCGTTCCGCAACTGCGCGGACCTGCGGATGGTGCGGAAGGCTCTCCCGCACTGGTCGCCAAGGCGACGCAAGGTGCCGGCGCGCAGGCGCTAACTGTGGCGGCAGCTGACAATACGCCGATGATCCGCGACGCCCGGCTGGACGAATACCTGAGCGCCCACAGGCAATCTGCGACCAACGGGATGGTAGTTCCGTATCTGCGCGCAGTGGCCAATGGGGTGGCGAACACCCAGGACTCCAATCAGGAATAATGCGGGCATCCATGTCGAAGGTGTGGCACCCCGTTGCCGGGGCAGGCGCCCGCAAACTGCAGGCCGTTCGTCGGTCGGTTTTTCTTCTTCTGTGTGTTTCGGCGCTGGCGACAGCTGCTCCGCCACAGCCTGATCCCATGCCGCGCAAGGAGGCTGCCTCCTGGCTGGCGAAAATCCATCGCGCGGCGCTCAAGCAGAACTATGTCGGCACGCTCACGTATCAGCGTGGCACCGGCATGCACTCCACCCGCATCCAGCATTACGCTGATCTTTTCAATAACGAGTACGAGCGCGTCGAAGCGCTGGACGGCAAGCAGCGCGAAACGCTGCGCCAGAATGACGTCGTGCGGAACCTGATTTACGACGTCAAACTCGTGGTGACAGAGAAGCAGGAACACAAGGACAGCTTCCCCGCGCTGCTCGCCACCACCAATGGCGATGTGCTCGACCAGTACGACATGCGGCACCTGCCGACCGAGCGCGTCGCGGGCATGGATTGCGAAGTCTTCCAGCTTGATCCGAAGGACGGCTACCGCTACGCCTACCGCATCTGGGCGGAGCGCAACAGTGGTTTGCTGATGCGCGCCCAGACCATCGGTGAAGATGGCAAGGTGCTTGAACAGGTTGCCTTCTCGCAAGTCGAGTTGGGTGTGCCGTCGGAGAAACAGAGGATCGTCGCTGCGTTCAAGAACCTGAACGGGTGGAATCAATACGAGATCGTGACGCAGCCGACCAATCTGGCCGAGCAAGGCTGGACGATTGGCAACCCCGTCAAGGGCTTCCAGAAGATCCGCGAGGTGCGCCGTCCGCTGGGCGATATTGCGCCGGCCGGCAAGAACAGTTCCGGCTTCGAGGTCCAGCAGGTCGTGTTTAGTGACGGGTTGGCAGGGCTGTCGCTCTTTATCGAGCCGGTATCGGAAAAGCGCACCCGCCGCGAAGGCTTCATCTCGCAAGGCGCTACACATGTGATGGTGCGACGTGTTGCCGATTTCTGGTTGACGATCGTAGGCGAAGTCCCGTTTGCAACCATCAAGCAGTTTGGCGCAGCGGTCGACTACAAGCCGGTGTCCGCCAACGCAACCAACAGGCCGGCCAGCGCGCCGCAGTAGCCGCAGAGCTGGCATCTGTCTTGGGTGCGCGGCGTTGCTGCGCAGTGCCATTTCTCTATCTGTCCTTGTTCCGGGGAGCTTTCATGTGTACCGCTCGATCCATTTACGCCTTGCGTCTGCTATGCGTTGCCGCCGCTGTGGCGGTTGGGAGCGCGCTGGTGCCGGCCCACGCGCAGAATGCCACGGGCAGCGTGGCCACGGCCACGTATGGCCTGCCCGATTTTGCCGATCTGGTTGAGAAGGTCAGTCCTGCCGTTGTCAACATCCGCACGACCGAAAAGGTCCGTATGCAGCAGGGTGGTCCGAATGATGACGACATGGCTGAATTTTTCCGCCGCTTCTTCGGTGTACCGATGCCGGGCATGCCCGGGCAGGGCCAGAAGCGCCGCAACGCGCCGCCGCAACAGGAAGAGGAACAGAGCCGCGGCGTTGGTTCCGGCTTCATCATCTCGGGCGACGGCTACATCCTGACCAACGCGCATGTGGTGGAAGGCGCGGAAACCATCTACGTCACGCTGATCGACAAACGCGAGTACAAAGCCAAGCTGATCGGCCTGGACAAACGCACCGATGTGGCCCTCGTCAAGGTCGAAGCGAGTGCTCTGCCGAGCCTGAAGCTGGGCGATTCCGACAAGGTGCGCGTGGGCGAGTGGGTGCTCGCGATCGGTTCTCCGTTTGGCCTGGACAATACGGTTACGGCGGGCATTGTGTCGGCCAAGGGGCGCGATACAGGCGACTATCTGCCGTTCATTCAATCCGACGTGGCCGTCAACCCAGGCAACTCGGGCGGCCCGCTGATCAACCTGCGCGGCGAGGTGATCGGCATCAACAACCAGATCTACAGCCAAAGCGGCGGCTACATGGGCATCTCGTTCTCGATCCCGATCGACGAGGCGATGCGAGTGGCTGAGCAGTTGAAGGCGACGGGACGCGTGACACGCGGCCGCATCGGTGTGGCAATCGACAACGTGCCGAAGGATGCAGCGGAGTCGCTGGGTCTGGGCCGTGCGCGTGGCGCCTATGTCGGCAATGTCGAATCGGGCGGTCCGGCGGACAAGGCAGGCATCGAGGCAGGTGACATCGTCTTGAAGTACAACGGCCGCGATGTCGAGAAGGCGGGTGACCTGCAGCGCCAGGTCGGCGAGACCAAGCCGGGAACGCGCGCCACCGTGCAGGTCTGGCGCAAGGGCGCAACGCGCGATCTGGCCGTGACGGTCGCCGAGTTGCAGGCCGACACGAAGGTGGCGCAGCGTACCAAGGGCGCGCAGCCCGATAACAGCCAGCAGGGCCCGGGCAAGCCGAACGCGCTGGGGCTCGTGGTGGCTGACTTGTCCGACGGCGCGCGTCGCGAATTCAAGACCAAGAGTGGCGTTGAAGTGCAGGTCTCTGAAGGGCCGGCGGCGCGTGTCGGCATTCGACCGGGCGACCTGATCCTGCGTGTCGGTGATACCGATGTCACCAACGCCAAGCAGTTCAACGAGGTGGTTGCCAAGCTTGATAAGAACCGCATGGTTGCGGTGTTCGTCCGCCGTGGCGATGCCACCCAGGTGGTGACGCTGCGCCCGAGCGCCGCCCGTTCGGGTGGTGGTCAGTGATCCAACTGACGCTCTACGGCCGCACGTACTGCCATTTGTGCGAGGACATGAAGAACGCGCTGGAGCTGCTCCGGCGCGGTTTTTCTTTTGTGCTGCACGAAGTGGACGTCGACAGCGATCCGGCGCTGGAAGCGCGGTTTGACGAGTTGGTGCCGGTGCTGATGACGGGCGCTCCGGAAACCTCACCGGAAGATGCACGTGAGCTGTGCCACTACTTTCTCGATGTGCCGGCCGTGCAGGCGTGGCTCGCAGCGCAGACTGCGCACAACTGACGCGACGCCGCTGCCGCAAAAAGAGGCGCGGGGAGCCCTCTGAAATCCGGTAAAATCGCCTGTTAGCGCCGATTTTTGCACTGCACGATTATTGTGCCGCAACTTCGGCTTTGAACCCAATACCTCCCGCCGACGCCGCCAACGCGCGCCGGCCATGCCGGACCCGCCTCGCGCGCCCGGCAGACGCGCCCGGGATGGGCGCTTTTCGACGCATTCGATGGACAATATCCGTAATTTCTCGATCATCGCCCACATCGACCACGGCAAATCGACGCTGGCCGATCGCATCATCCAGTTGTGTGGCGGGCTCTCCGACCGCGAGATGGAAGCCCAGGTGCTGGACTCGATGGACATCGAGAAGGAGCGCGGCATCACGATCAAGGCGCAGACCGCCGCGTTGTCCTACAAGGCGCGGGATGGCAAGGTCTATAACCTCAACCTGATCGACACCCCGGGGCACGTCGACTTCAGCTACGAAGTCAGCCGCTCGCTGTCCGCGTGCGAAGGCGCTCTGCTGGTGGTCGATGCTTCCCAGGGTGTGGAAGCGCAAACCGTCGCCAACTGTTACACCGCCATTGAGCTGGGCGTGGAAGTGGTGCCGGTGCTCAACAAGATTGACTTGCCTGCGGCCGATCCGGACAACGCGATTCAGGAAATCGAAGACGTCATCGGCATCGACGCTGCCGACGCGACGCGCTGCTCCGCCAAGACCGGCGAGGGCGTGGCCGACGTGCTGGAAGCGCTGATCGCCAAAGTACCGGCGCCGAAGGGCGACCCGGCGGCGCCGCTGCAAGCGCTGATCATCGACTCGTGGTTCGACAACTACGTCGGCGTGGTGATGCTGGTGCGCGTAGTGAACGGTACCCTGCGCGCCAAGGACAAAGTCCTGCTGATGGCGACCGGTGCGCAGCACTTGGTGGAACAGGTGGGCGTGTTCTCGCCGAAGTCGGTGCCGCGTGAGTCGTTGTCGGCAGGGCAGGTCGGCTTCGTCATCGCCGGCATCAAGGAGCTGAAGGCCGCCAAGGTGGGTGACACCATCACCCACGTCGCGCCCCGCAAGGCCGAAGCGCCGCTGCCGGGCTTCAAGGAGGTCAAGCCGCAGGTGTTTGCCGGTCTGTATCCGGTGGAAGCCAATCAGTACGAAGCGCTGCGAGAATCGCTGGAAAAGCTCAAGCTCAATGACGCGTCGCTGCAATACGAGCCGGAAGTGTCGCAGGCGCTGGGCTTCGGCTTCCGCTGCGGCTTCCTGGGTCTGCTGCACATGGAGATCGTGCAGGAGCGCCTGGAGCGCGAGTTCGACATGGACCTGATCACCACTGCGCCGACGGTGGTCTATCAGGTGCAACTGCGCGACGGCACGATGGTGCAGGTGGAGAACCCCGCCAAGATGCCGGCGGACCCGAGCAAGATCGAGGCGATTCTCGAGCCGATCGTCACGGTCAATCTGTACATGCCCCAGGAGTACGTGGGCGCCGTGATTACATTGTGCGAGCAGAAGCGTGGCTCGCAGATCAACATGAGCTACCACGGCCGCCAAGTCCAGTTGACGTACGAAATCCCGATGGGCGAGATCGTGCTGGACTTCTTCGACCGGCTGAAATCTGTCTCGCGCGGTTATGCGTCGATGGACTACGAGTTCAAGGAATACCGCGTGTCGGACGTGGTCAAGGTCGACATCCTTATCAACGGCGACAAGGTCGATGCGCTGTCCATCATCGTCCACCGTTCGAACAGCACGTACCGTGGCCGTGAAGTGGCCGCCAAGATGCGCGAGATCATTCCGCGCCAGATGTACGACGTAGCGATCCAGGCAGCCATTGGCGCGAACGTGATCGCCCGCGAAAACGTCAAGGCGCTGCGCAAGAACGTGCTGGCCAAGTGCTACGGCGGTGACATCTCGCGCAAGAAGAAGCTCCTCGAAAAGCAGAAAGAGGGCAAGAAGCGCATGAAGCAGGTGGGTACCGTTGAAATTCCGCAAGAGGCCTTCCTGGCCATCCTGCGCGTCGAAGAAAAATAATCCAGACATCGCTCGGACGATCTCTCATCCATGAACTTCGCCCTGATTCTGTTTGTTCTCGTCGTCCTCACTGGTATCGCGTGGGTGGCTGACAAGCTCGTGTTCCAGCGCCAGCGTCAGGCGGCTGCGGCCACGGCGCTGGCTGAATTCGACGCTCGCGCGCAGGTGCAGGCGCAGTACGGCGGTGGCGGCGACATCGGTGCCGCGCGTTTGCAACTGGCTGAAGACAAGTTGCGCCAGCCGTGGTGGCTCGAGTACACCGCCAGCTTCTTCCCGGTGATCGCCGCGGTGTTCCTGCTGCGCTCGTTCGTGATCGAGCCGTTCAAGATTCCGTCGGGATCGATGATTCCGACGCTGCAGATCGGCGATTTCATCCTGGTCAACAAGTACACGTATGGCATTCGTTTGCCGATCGTGAACAAGAAGATCGTCGAACTCAATCAACCGCAACGTGGCGACGTGATGGTCTTTCGCTATCCGAAAGACGAGTCGATGGACTACATCAAGCGCGTGATCGGCGTGCCCGGCGACGTGGTGAAGTATGACAACAAGCGCCTGACCGTGAACGGCCAGCCGGCAACCTACGCGCCGCAGTCCGATTACCTTGATGGCGAGCGCCTGACGTACTCGAAGCAGTACCAGGAGACGCTGGGGAACGTGACGCACAACATCCTGAACGATGCCGACCGCCCGGCCTATGTCTCCGGTCCGGATGATTTTCCGTTCCGCGAAAACTGCACTTACAATCAGACCGGCTTCACCTGCAAGGTACCTGCAGGTCACTATTTTATGATGGGCGATAATCGCGACAACAGCGCGGACTCCCGCTATTGGGGCTTCGTGCCGGACAAGAACATCGTCGGGAAAGCGTTCTTCATCTGGATGAACCTGGGTGACCTGAAGCGGATCGGTGGTTTCCATTGATCCCGTAAGTGAAGCAAAAATCTCTTATTGAAACTCGGCAATTGCAAAACGGGGGAAATGCAATGCGGATTCGTCAGGCCGGTCTGAAACGCCCGTCGCGCGGGATTACGATGTTTGGCATGCTGATCGGCATCATCGTGCTGATTACGTTTGTGCTGCCGGCCATTCGGTCTGTGCCGAGCCTGATGGAATACCAGGCCATCACACGTGCTGTTAAGCAGGCGCGCGAGCGTGCGAGCACGCGCGAAGAGGTGGCCAGCGCCTTTGACAAGCAAGCCGCGATCGATGACATCACTTCGATCAAGGGTGAAGATCTGGAAGTGCTGGACGGCGGTGGCTCCATCCAGGCGGTGCGTTTCTCGTACAAGCGCGAGATCCCCTTGTATGGCCCCATCGGTCTGGTGATCACCTATTCGGGGACCCAGCGTTGACATGAGTTTGGATGCGCTACAGCAACGTCTTGGCTACCGCTTCAGCAAACCGGAGTTGCTGCAGCAGGCGCTCACCCATCGCAGCCACAGCGCGATGCATAACGAGCGCCTGGAATTTCTTGGCGATTCGATCCTGAATTGCGCCGTCGCTGACATGCTCTACGGCATGTTCGGCAAGCTGGACGAGGGCGATCTGTCGCGCGTGCGGGCCAATCTGGTCAAGCAACAGGCGCTGTACGAGATCGCGCAGATGCTGCAGTTGCCCGATGCCCTGCGTTTGGGCGAAGGCGAGTTGAAAAGCGGAGGTTTCCGCCGCCCATCTATCCTGGCCGATGCGCTGGAAGCGATTTTCGGGGCGGTGTTTCTCGACGGTGGCTTCGATGCAGCCCGCACGCTGATTCGCAAGCTGTACATCCCCATCCTCGAGCAGGTGGACCCGCGCACGCTCGGCAAGGACGCCAAGACGCTGTTGCAGGAGTACCTCCAAGGTCACAAGATCGCGTTGCCGCTGTACACGGTGGTGGCCACCCACGGCGCGGCGCATAATCAGCAATTCGAGGTCGAGTGCTCGATTCCCAAGCTGGAGATTCGCGTCTCCGGCAGCGGGGCATCGCGGCGCGCGGCCGAACAGTCGGCGGCCAAGCTGGCCCTGGATGAAGCGCATCGCCTGGTGCCGCAGCTCGTCAAGCGCAGCCGCGCCGAGCGCACCGGCAAGACGCGCAAGCAGGCCACGCCGCCCGATCCGCAGTTGTCTCTCAGGTTGAAGGAATAATCAGGTAAATGAGCGACACCCCATTGCAGCCTCCGCAGCCAGAATCTGGCGTGCCGGAGGGGTTCCGCTGCGGCATGGTCGCCATTGTTGGGCGGCCGAACGTCGGCAAATCCACGCTGATGAACGCCCTCGTGGGCCAGAAAGTCAGCATCACATCGCGCAAGGCGCAGACCACGCGCCACCGCATCACTGGCATTCAGACGACGGATGACGCGCAGTTCGTCTTCGTCGATACGCCGGGCTTCCAGACGCGTCACGCCACCGCGCTGAACCGGTCGCTGAACCGCGCGGTCACGTCCACGCTCACGTCGGTGGATGCCGTGTTGTTCGTGGTCGAAGCCGGCCGCTATGGCCCGGACGACGAGAAGGTGCTCTCGCTGCTGCCGCGCGAGACGCCCGTGATCCTGATCGTCAATAAGGTCGACCGGCTCGATGCGTACACGCGCGCCGAGATGGTCGCCGTGTTCCTGCAGGACATGGCACAGGTGTTTCCGTTTGCCGAAATCGTGCCGATGTCGGCCAAGAATCGCGACGACATCGACCGCTTGCTCGGCATCGTGCGCCCGTACCTGCCGGAAGGCGAACCGATGTACGACCCGGAAGCGCTGACCGATCGCAGCGAGCGCTTCCTGGCCGCCGAAATTGTTCGTGAGAAGGTCTTCCGCTGGACTGGCGACGAGTTACCGTATTCCAGCACCGTCATCGTCGACAAATTCGAAACCGAAGGTCGCCTGCGCCGCGTGTTCGTGACCATTCTGGTCGATCGCGATGCCCACAAGGCGATGATCATCGGTGCGAAGGGCGCCAAGCTCAAGCAGATCTCCACCGAAGCCCGCATGGACATGGAAAAGCTGTTCGACGGCAAGGTGTATCTGGAGGTCTGGATCAAGGTCAAGAGCGGTTGGGCCGACAACGAAGCCGGCCTGCGCGCCTACGGCTACGAATAACCACCTAGCCGGGCCACTCTACACACGTTCGATGGCGGGACGATCCGATCCGATTCCGGACGAGGCCGCGGAATGGCTGGCCGAGGAGGGCGTTGCCGGCGCCGCGCCGCGCAGGAGCTTTCCTGCCGGGCGTTCCGAAACACGTGTTGCTGCGCAGCCGGCCTTCGTGCTGCACAGTTATCCGTATCGGGAAACCAGCCTCATCATCGACGTCTTCACGCCGGACTACGGGCGCATGGCGCTGGTCGCCAAGGGGGCCAAGCGTCCGCATTCGGCGTTGCGTGCGGTGTTGCAGACGTTCCAGCCGCTGTCGCTGTCCTGGAGCGGTCGCGGTGATGTGCGCACGCTGACTCGCGCCGAGTGGGTGGGCGGCATGTTGCCGCTGGGCGGCGAGGGGCTGCTATCCGGGTTCTATCTGAACGAACTGCTCGTCAAGTTCGTCGCCCGCGAAGACGGCCATCCGGTACTGTTCGCGCATTACGTCGAAACACTCAATAAGCTTGCCCATGGCGAACCCGCGGCCTTCACGCTGCGGGCGTTCGAACGTGTGCTGCTGCGTGAGACCGGCTTTGCCGCGCAGCTCGATCGCTGCATCGACGGCGAACCCGTGCAGGCCGACGCCGAATACGTCTATCACCCCGAGCGCGGCATCCGGCGGACGCTTCCCAGCGATCCATCGTCCTGGCCTGTGTTGCGCGGCCAGACGCTGATCGACATGGAACACGACGATTACGCCTCGCGCCCCACGACCGCGCAGCAAAGCCGCAGCCTGATGCGTTTCCTGCTGCATTATCATTTGCATGGCACGCCGCTTTCGACGCGCCAGATCCTGATCGACTTGCAGAAACTATGATCTTTCATGCCTCGCCGGGAATCATCGACCTGGGCATCAATATCGACCACGTCGCCACGCTGCGCAACGCGCGCGGCACCACCTACCCGGACCCGATCGCCGCGGCGCTGTTGGCCGAAGAAGCCGGCGCCGATCTCATTACCCTGCACCTGCGCGAAGATCGCCGCCACATCAAGGACGCCGATGTGCGCGCGCTGCGGCCGCAACTGCGCACCCGCATGAACCTGGAGTGCGCCGTCACGCAGGAGATGCTCGACATCGCGTGCGATATCGGCCCCCAAGACGTCTGCCTCGTGCCCGAGCGCCGTCAGGAAGTGACCACCGAAGGCGGCCTGGACGTGGTGGGCGGTTTTGCCAAGGTGCAAGCCGCTTGTAAGCAGCTGGCCGATGCGGGCATCCGCGTGTCGCTGTTCATCGATCCGGATGCGGCACAGATCGAGGCGGCCGCCGCTGCCGGTGCTCCCGTCATCGAACTGCATACGGGCCGCTATGCCGAAGCGACCGACGATGCTGAGCTGCGGGCGGAACTCGTCCGCATCGAGACCGCGGTGGAAGAGGGCATCCGCTGGGGCGTGCGTGTGAACGCTGGCCACGGCCTCCACTACACGAACGTGCAGCCGATCGCGGCCATCGCCGGCATTCATGAACTCAACATCGGCCACGCCGTCGTTGCGCATGCGGTGTTTGCCGGGTGGCAGAACGCGGTGCGCGAGATGAAGGCGATCATGGTTGCGGCTCGGCTGTCGTCCACGACCCCGGCGGCCGCACACCCGGGCGTGCCTGTATGAGCGGACGGGGCGCAGCCGCCTCGGTGTCCGGTGCGATTTACGGCATCGGCACCGACATCATCCAGATCGAGCGCGTCGAAGGCGTGATGCAGCGGACCAACGGCCGCTTCGCCGAAAAGGTGCTGGGCCCCGAAGAGCTGCGCGTCTACCATGCCCGCAAGGCGCGCTCTGAGCGGCGGGGCCTTGCGTTTCTTGCCACGCGCTTTGCCGCCAAGGAAGCCGTGTCCAAGGCCATCGGCCTGGGCATGCGCTGGCCGATGACGTGGCGTGCGGTACAGACGCTGAACTTGCCATCCGGCCAACCGGTGGTGCACTACAGCGGTGAACTGGCCGACTGGATCGCGCAGCATGGCCTTCATATCCAGATCAGTGTGACGGACGAGCGCGACTACGCAGTCGCCTTCGCCGTTGCCGAGTTGCAAACCAAATCCTCCGCATGACTCAAACCAAGAAGCAGAAGCGTCCAGGCCCGATCGTTCTGGATGTTGCCGGCCTGGAACTCGGCCTCGACGATGTTCGACGCATTGCCCATCCATTGACGGGCGGCGTGATCCTGTTTGCCCGCAACTTTGAATCGCGCGCGCAGTTGACGGCGCTCACGCAA
Source organism: Ralstonia pickettii (assembly GCF_001699815.1). Taxonomy (GTDB): domain Bacteria; phylum Pseudomonadota; class Gammaproteobacteria; order Burkholderiales; family Burkholderiaceae; genus Ralstonia; species Ralstonia thomasii. The sequence continues at coordinate 218,069 of NZ_MCGB01000025.1, forward strand.
GCCATTCGCGCCATTCGTAATGACGTGCTGATTTGCATCGACCACGAAGGCGGTCGCGTGCAGCGCGCCAAGACCGACGGTTTCACGCACCTGCCCGCCATGGGCGCGCTGGGCAAGCTATGGGACGCCGATGTGCTGGCCGCCACGCGCGCTGCCACCGCCTGCGGCTACGTGCTGGCCGCTGAACTGAGGGCGTGCGATATCGACCTCAGCTTCACGCCCGTGCTCGATCTCGACTACGGCAGCAGCAGCGTGATCGGCGATCGCGCGTTTCATCGCGACCCGCGGGTGGTTACGATGCTTGCCAACCACCTGACGCTGGGCCTGCGCCTGGCTGGCATGTCCAACTGCGGCAAGCATTTCCCCGGTCACGGCTACGTCCAGGCTGATTCGCACGTCGCCGTGCCGGTGGACGAGCGTCCGCTGGAGGCCATCCTCGCTGACGACGCGCAGCCTTACGGCTGGATGGGCATCGGCCTGCAATCCGTGATGCCGGCGCACGTGATTTATTCAGCGGTCGATCCGAACCCGGCAGGCTTCTCTCGCTTCTGGCTGCAGGACATGCTGCGCGCGCATTTCAACTTTGACGGCGTGATCTTCAGCGATGACCTGAGCATGGAAGGCGCGAGCGTTGCCGGCACGGTGGTCGACGGTGCGCGAGCAGCGCTCACGGCCGGCTGCGACATGGTGCTGATCTGTAATGCGCCGGACAAGGCCGATCAATTGCTCGGCGAGCTGGACGTGTCGATGGGCAAGGCATCGCAGCGGCGCGTGCGCCGGCTGTTTGGCGGCCGGGCCGAGAAGGACTGGGCCAAGTTGCAGCAGCAATCGGCCTACAAGCAGGCGCTGCGTACGTTGCGCGAGGCGAAACTCATCGCGTAGCGCCAAAACGCAAAAACGCGATCGCAAAAGAAAAGGCTCCCGAGGGAGCCTTTCTGCTTGCTGCGACGCCAGCTCTTACTTGGCGCGGCTGCGGTACTCGTCGGTACGCGTGTCGATTTCGATCTTCTCGCCGATGTTGCAGAACAGCGGGACCATGATCGTGAATTCTTCGTTGTCGTTGATGCGAGCCGCCTTCAGAACCTTACCCGACGACGTGTCGCCCTTGACAGCCGGTTCGGTGTAGACGATTTCGCGGACAACCGTGGTCGGCAGTTCCACCGAGATGGCGTTCTCGTTGTAGAACGTCACTTCGACCTTCATGCCGTCTTGCAGGTAGTTCAACGCGCTGCCCATGGCGGCGGGCTCAACGTTGTATTGTTCGTAGGTGACCGGATCCATGAACACGTACATCGTGCCGTCGAAGTAGGAGTACTCGGCTTCCTTCTTCTCCAGGATGACCTGGTCCATCTTGTCGTCGGCGTTGAACACCGACTCGCCGCCTGCGCCGGTCAGCAGGTTCTTGTACTTCATCTTGACGACGGCGCCCGAACGGCCCGAACGGCTGTACTCGGTCTTGAGCACGACCATTGCGTCGTTGCCGATCATGAACACGTTGCCAGCGCGAAGTTCTTGCGCGATTTTCAAAGCCATTTCACATTTCCTGAGAGTAAGAGGGTTCGATGCGCGCCAAGCAACGAAGCACCGCGCGATACCCTCCGGGCCGCGCGAACCAGGTCAGAGCCGGGGGTCGCATACAGATCAGCCCGCTATTTTACCTGTTTTTCGCAAAATGCCACCAGATTCGCGGCGAGATCGCCTAGTTGCATCAAGCTTTGCTCCCAAGTGACGGCCCGTGCGCGCAGGCGAGGCGCGGCGGCTGCAAAGTCCGTCCAGTTGAGTGGCGCTGGCGCACCATTCCAGGCGTGCCAGAAGGCGATAAGCGCCTTGGCGTCGGCCTCTGCCAGAGCGGGGGTATAGCGAGCCAGAAAAGCGTCCAGTTTCGCGAGGTGTACGTCGTCGCTTTGGGGGTAGATGTGCCAGACAAACGGTTTCAGCGCCCATTGGGCACGCACGAACGAGTCTTCACCGCGCACGAAATTGATGTCGCATGCCCAGAGCAGCGGGTCGTAGTGCTCTTGCGGCACGAAAGGCACGACCGCCACGCTCAGGTTGCCGCGCGCCCATCGCGCGCCGGTTCTGGCGGCGTCGGCGTCGCCGAATAGCTCGGCGATCTGTCTGGCGGCCAGGCCCTCCGGCACCAGGCAGATCACCGGTTGGGGTGAGGCTTCCCATTGGGCGGCCAGCGTTGGCAGCGCCGAGTTGGCATAGGCGAACAGGCTGACGCGCAGGGCGTCAGGGTTGTCGCGCATCAGGTCGTCGACTCCGAGTCGGTGCCATAAGGCCTGGTGGGCGGCGGGGCTTACCTCGAACGTCTTGCGTTGCGCGCCAAGATGCGACTCCCGCAGTACGCCGCCGGTGTTGCGTGCAAAACCGGGGAAGAAGAAGTGCTTGACGAGCGGCAGTCGCAGATGTGGCGACTGCATCGCGTGATGTTCGGCAACCCAGTCCTCGGCGCTCAGGTATTCCAGGTTGATCCAAACCGGCGCCGGGCCTTGGGATGCCTGCTGGGCCATGAGCGTCTGTAGGGGCTCCGGGACGGCGCATGCGAAGGCGCCAATCACCACATCATGCAGCGCGGGATGTGCGTCGGTGGCTAGGAGGCTGGCAGCCTGGGCGTCGTCAGCCCAGTGGCGAATATCCACGCCCGAGACGCGCTGCGCATCGGCCTCTGCGTCGACAGCGGGGCAGATCTTTTCGAACGAACGGAGATCGTCCACCCACAGACGGACGGTGTGGCCGTGCTCCTGTACAAGCTGTCGAGCCAAGCGCCAGCAGACGCCAATGTCGCCATAGTTGTCGACGACGCGGCAGAAAAGATCCCAGGATGTGATGGTGCGCATGCAGGAAGGCGAGTCGGGCAGCGAAGAAGGGCGGGCCGACATTGTAGTCGGCAGCTTGTTCTACACTGACGGCCTCTGATCCAGCGAACGCCATGTCGTCCGACCCCACGCAACCCCAGCCCCCCGAGACGCCCGAGAGCGTCAAGCCCAGCGCGCCAGCGGATGTGCCCGAGTTCGATGCGAAAGCACACATCGCACGCCTGCCGAACCTGCCGGGCGTGTATCGCTACTTTGATGCGCAGGGCAACGTGCTCTATGTGGGCAAAGCGCGCGACCTCAAGAAGCGCGTGTCGAGCTACTTCAACAAGACGCTGCTTTCGCCGCGCATCGCAATGATGGTGGCGAAGATCGCGCGCATCGACACCACGGTCGTGCGCAACGAGGCCGAAGCGCTGCTGCTCGAAAACAACCTGATCAAGGCGCTGGCGCCGCGCTACAACATCCTGTTTCGCGACGACAAGTCGTATCCGTATCTCAAGCTCACGCAGCACGCGTATCCGCGCATGGCGTATTACCGCGGCGCGACCGATCGCAGGCATCAGTACTTCGGCCCATTCCCGAGCGCGCATGCCGTGCGAGAGAGCATGCAGATCCTGCAGAAGGTGTTCCAGCTACGCACGTGCGAAGACACCGTCTTCAATAACCGCACGCGGCCGTGCCTGCTGCATCAGATTCATCGTTGCAGTGGCCCGTGCGTCCAGGCGATCGGCGCAGAGGATTACGCGCGCGACGTCGCCAACGCGGCCGGTTTCCTGCAGGGCCGGCAGGACGAGGTCATGCAGACGCTTCAGGACAAGATGCAGCGCTACGCCGAGTCGCTGGAGTTCGAGCAGGCTGCCATCGTGCGCGACCAGATCGGTGCATTGTCGACGGTGCTCAAGCAGCAGTCGGTGGAAGAAGTCGGCCACGCCAGCGACATCGACATCCTGGCGGTTGCCATCAAGGGCGGCCACGCCTGCGTGAACCTCGCGATGGTGCGCGGCGGGCGCCATCTGGGCGACAAGGCTTACTTTCCCACGCACGTGGAAGAGGGCGCCGCCATTGTCGGCGTGGATGTGGAAGCCGACGGTGAGGCTGCGGCAGAAACATCACGCGATGCCGAACGCATGGCCAGCGACATCCTCGAAGCCTTCGTCGCGCAGCACTATCTCGATCAGTTTGTGCCGCCGGTGCTGGTGGTCAGCCATCAGATTCACGCAACCGAGTTGATCAACGCGCTGGCCGAGCAGGCCGGGCGCCGCGTTTCGGTTGTGCGCCAGCCGCAGGGCGGGCGCCGCGCGTGGCTGGAGATGGCGGAGAAGGGCGCCGAGCTGTCGCTGATGCGTCGCCTTTCCGAGCAAGGCAGCCAGCAGGCCCGCACACTTGCGCTGGCCGAGACCATCGGCATTGACCTGGAAGACCTTGCCGCGCTGCGCGTCGAGTGCTTCGACATCAGCCACACCGCCGGCGAGGCCACGCAAGCCTCGTGCGTGGTTTTTCACAGCCACGCCATGCAAAACAGCGAATACCGCCGCTACAACATCCAGGACATCACCCCCGGCGACGACTACGCGGCCATGCGGCAAGTCCTCACGCGCCGCTACCAGAAGATCGTCGAGCAGGCAGGCGAAGACGCGCCCAACATGCCGACCATCGTGCTGATCGACGGCGGCAAGGGGCAGGTGGAAGTCGCTCGCCAGGTTTTTGAGGAACTGGGGTTGGATATTGGATTGCTCGTCGGTGTGGCCAAGGGCGAGGGGCGCAAGGTGGGCCTCGAAACGCTGGTCTTCGCCGATGGCCGGCCGTCACTGGAGCTAGGGCAGGGCAGCGCCGCGCTGATGCTCGTCGCGCAAATTCGCGACGAAGCGCACCGCTTTGCCATCACCGGTATGCGCGCCAAGCGCGCCAAAGCGCGCAACACGTCGCGGCTGGAAGAGATCGAAGGCATCGGCGCCAAGCGCCGGCAGCGGTTGCTGGCGCGCTTTGGCGGCCTGCGCGGTGTGATGGCCGCGAGCGTCGCCGAACTCGCCACGGTGGAAGGCATCTCCCAGACCCTCGCCGAAGAAATCTACCGTCAGTTGCATTGATCGGCGACAATGCCCCATCTTGTCGCGTGGGGTCGAGCTTGCGCGGCGGTTGTCCTCTCGATTTGCCATGCCTTTCAACTTCCCGATCCTCCTGACCTGGTTGCGTGTGGCCATGATCCCGCTGGTGGTGGGCGTGTTCTACGTGCCGGACACCTGGATGGCACTGCCCGCCAAGAACCTGACGGCCGCGGTGTTCTTCATCGTAGCAAGCCTCACTGATTGGTTCGACGGCTTTCTTGCTCGCCGCTGGAACCAGACCTCTGCTTTCGGTGCCTTCCTCGATCCGGTGGCCGACAAGCTGATGGTGGCCGCCGCGCTGCTGGTGCTGCTGTCATTGGGCCGCGTGTCCGACGTCATCGCACTCGTCATCATTGGCCGCGAGATCACCATCTCCGCCCTGCGTGAGTGGATGGCGCAGATTGGCGCGTCGAAGAGCGTGGCCGTCAACTTTCTCGGCAAGCTGAAGACGACCTTCCAGATGATCGCAATTCCGCTGCTGCTGTTCGAGGGCCGCCTGTTCGGCATGATCGACGCGCAGGTGTGGGGCACATGGCTGATTTACGTGGCGGCAGTACTCACGCTGTGGTCGATGGCGTACTACATGAAGCTCGCCTGGCCGCAGATCCGCGAGCGCGCAAAATGAGCCTCTAAAAACTCTTGCGCAAAAGTATTGACGACGGCGATTCTTCTTTGCCATAATCTCGTTCTCGCGTTGCAGTGATGTGACGCAAACGGTCTGGCAGCACAAAGGTTGTACGGCAGTGCTGGTAGCCAAAAATGCGGGAATAGCTCAGTTGGTAGAGCGCAACCTTGCCAAGGTTGAGGTCGCGAGTTCGAGCCTCGTTTCCCGCTCCAATCCCGAAGGGAAGCCTTGCTTCCCTTTTTGTTTATCGGCACGGCAAATACGCGGTTCTTCATGAATTGCTACAATGCGGTGCTGAGCCCCTGGCGGGGTAGCAAAGTGGTTATGCAGCGGCCTGCAAAGCCGTGTACGCCGGTTCGATTCCGGCCTCCGCCTCCAAAAATGCGAAAAAAGCCCCGACTGGTTCGGGGCTTTTTGTTTGCATCGCCGCGATGAACTCGCTCCGAGCTCGGCCTTTTCCGCCTTGACTCTCCAGTTTGGACAACGCACCAACGCCATGTTGACACAAAGCATTGACGGCATGGCCGACCAATCCCGCCTCAGCGCAGCGGTTGCATGAGAAAACTGCGTTGACCAGGCTTATTTGGTTCTATTTTAAAACCAAGCGAGGTGGAGATATCCCGTGATTGCGCTGTGAACGGTTCGTCTACCGAGCGGGCCAACCACTTTTTCAGTGTTGCCGCATGCATGATGGGTTGGCATGCTGGCATTCTGCGCAGCGGCCAGCATATCCAACGTCTATTTCGCCCAGCCGCTGCTCGGAGCACTGGCCCGTGACTTTGCGCTCAGCGACGCATGGGTGGGCGGCATCATCGGTGCCACCCAAGTTGGTTGTGCGCTTGCTCTGGCGCTAGTCGTTCCGCTGGGCGACCGCTGGCCGTGCAAGCGAGAGCTGCTGGTGCGGCTCGTCCTGCTCACGCCGGCGCTGCTCGCGGTAGGTCTGGTGCAGGCGCACTGGTCGTTGCTGCTTGGCATGCTCTCTATCGGTTTGCTTGGCACCGCGATGACACAAGGACTGATAGCCTGCGCCGCCGTGTTGGCACCTTCGCCGGAGCGTGGTCGCGTGGTTGGCGCGGTACAGGGCGGGGTAGTTATCGGTCTTCTGTTGGCACATGCCCTGACGGGCTGGATCGCTGAAGTCGCCGGCTGGCGTGCTGTCTATGCGACGTCAGTAGGCTTCTCGGTGGCGATGCTGTGTATGCTCTGGCGCGCGTTGCCGACGCCGCCGACTGTACTTTCGCCCCCGAAATACATAGCGCTTCTGCGCTCGATGTGGCAACTCCTGATGGCCGAACCTGTTTTGCAGGGACGTGGCCTGATCGGTTTGCTGATGTTCGCGGCGTTCAATGTCTTCTGGGGCGCGATGGCGCTGGCTCTGAGTGCGCCGCCCTATGAGTTTTCGCCAGCAGGCATTGGCTCATTCGGTCTGGTTGGCGTGATTGGCGCGCTGGCGGCCGCGCGAGCGGGGCACCAGGCGGATCGCCGTTGGGCACAGGCGGCCACCGGCGTCGCGTTGGATTTGCTACTGGTAGCCTGGCTGCCGCTCGGTTTGGGGGCGCAGCATCTGGCAGGGCTGATCGTCGGTGTGGTTCTGTTGGACCTGGGTGTGCAGGCCGTGCACGTGCTCAATCAGAGGCTGATTTCTCGCTTGCGGCCGGAGGCGCACAGCCGGCTGTTTGGCGCGTACATGCTGTTCTATGCGGCGGGCAGTGGATTGGGGGCGGTGCTTTCGACGCAGGTGTATGCGTCGGCAGGATGATCAAGGATATGTCTTCTGGGGAGCAGCCCTCAGCTTGGCAGTGCTGATGTTCTGGGCGGCGACTGCGGCTTGAACGCCCGAACAAGGGCGCTGGCGGAAGGCTCGGTAGCGAGGGTTCGGGGCAGCGTATACCCGGGCGCCCTACCCGCCCGTGGGCTGGCTCCTATACTTTCTGAGAGCTCGCACCTTGTAATGGCGTGATAAAAAATGATAGAACGCCACAAAACCGGGCTCTCCGATTAGCTTTTCACAATTGTTTGCAATATCGCAGGGGCGGCCTTTTAGGATGAGTTGGGCTTAAGCCGGGGTGCGACACCTGCCGGTAGGGCGTAGGTAAGGTCTTGCGCGGGAAGTGGGTGCCGCGCCGGTGGTGGCTGGCGGATTGAACTACGATGCGCCGGTCCGGGACCCCGATCACAACGACGCACGGAGTGAGCCGGCATTTCGCATAGCGGTGCCGGACCCGAAACGGGGAAAGGGCAATCCAGATGGCGATACGAATTGCCTCGGTGGAAGACAACCAGGCGCAATCGGATTTGATCCGCGAGATCCTGATTTCGTCTGGATACGAATGCGAGTGTTTCAGTAACGGGGATGCCTTCGTCAAGGCGCTGCGGGATCGCACGTTCGACCTGCTGCTGCTCGACTGGCAGTTGCCCGATATCAGCGGCATCCAGCTTGTGAGCTGGGTGCGGCAGACGGTCGGCCCGGCGCTGCCGGTGCTGTTTCTGACCAACCGTTCGCTCGAAGACGACGTGGTGCGTGGGCTGGCTGCCGGCGCCGACGATTACGTCGTCAAGCCGGTGCGCCGCGCCGAGCTGGTGGCGCGCGTCGGTGCGCTGCTGCGTCGTGCCGCGCCGCGCACGAGCGAATCGCTCGAACGCATTCGCGTCGGCCCGTACGCAGTGGACCCCGTCGGGCGCGTGCTGACGTTGAATGGCTCGCAGGTTGAGCTTTCGCCGCGCGAGTTCGATCTTGGGCTGTACCTGTTCCGCAATGTCGGCAAGCTGGTGCCGCGTGAGCTGATCGAGCAGGCAGTGTGGGGGCGCAGCATCGGCCCGGATTCGCGCACGCTTGCCACCCATATCTCCAAGCTGCGGCTCAAACTCGATCTCAATCAGAAGAATGGCGTGCGGCTGGTCTCGGTGTACTCGCACGGCTATCGGCTCGAAACCACGCAGGAAGATGGTGAAGCAAGCTGACGCAATCTGGGGTGGTTTGATTGGGCGCGCCGCGTTTGTCGGCGCGTTCGTTCTTTTTGGCGGCGTGTGGCAGGCGGCGATGGCTCAGCCTTCCGGCGCTGACGGTGGCGATTTCATCTATCGCGTGCAGCAGGGCGACACGCTGATCAACCTCGCTGAACGTTACATGGACAGCGTCGAAGGCTGGCGCCTGCTGCAGCGGCGCAACCATGTGGCCGATCCGTATCGGTTGAAGCCCGGCTCGCTCCTCCGGATTTCGTTCGATCGCATTCCAGTGGTGCCCTCGACGGCGCAGGTGGTGTTTGCACGCGATGCAACCACCGGCGGCAAGCCGCTGCAAGCGGGCATGAAGCTCGCTGAAGAGTCGCAGATCGACACCGGCGACAAAGGTGGAGTCACGCTGGCTTTTGATGACGGCACACGCGTGACGGTGCCGCCGGGCAGCCACGTGGCGCTCTCGCGTGTGCGGGCGTTTGCGCGTGCCGGGCTGATCGATGTACGCGTGCACGTGAAGAAAGGCGAAGCGGAATCCAACGTCTCGCCCAAGAAGAGCGGCGTGGGCCGTTACGAGATTTCCACGCCTGCGCTGGTGACGGGCGTGCGAGGTACGCGTTTCCGCGTGCGGGCCAGCGAAGCGGGTTCGACGAGTTCCGTGCTGGAAGGTGAGGTTGCCACAAGCGCCGGTCGTCAGAGGCAAGCGGTCAAGGCTGGCTTTGGCGTGGTGGCATCGGCGGGACACCTCAAGCGGGCTGCGTTGCCGGCGGCGCCCAAACTCGACGTCATTCCGCAACTTGTGCAGACGCCGTGCCTGCGCGCGACGTGGCAGCCGGTCAGGGGCGCGGTCGGCTATCGCGCTGCAGTGGCGCGGGATGCCGCGCTGACCGAACTCAGCGCCTATCAATTGAGCAAGACGCCCGCGGTAACGCTCTGCGGCGATGAGGACGGCGACTACACGCTCGTCGTGCAAAGCATCGACGCACTCGGACTGACTAGCGAATCGGCCACGCGGCCGTTCACCGTGCGCCTGCACCCGGAAGCGCCTTATACGATCCAGCCCGCCAGCGGCCGGACCTACCGCAGCGGGGACGTGGCATTTGCATGGGCTGTCGTGTCCGATGCTGGTAGCTATGACATGGAAGTGGCGGGCACCGAGAGCTTTGCCTCGCCGGCTGTTCAGCAGCATGGCGAGGACGTGCGTCTGACCAGGCCGTTGACGGCTGGCACATGGTGGTGGCGTGTGCGCTCGGTGGCAGCGGACGGCAAAACCGGCCCGTGGAGCGATGTGCTTCGTTTTCGCGTGCTCGACATTCCGCCGGACGCCGTACCGACAGCCGAAGTGGAAGCGAGCGATGACGGCAAGCTGCATGCCCACTGGTCGGCGTTGTCGCCCGAACTGGCGGCATCTGGCGCGCGCACGCGTGTGCAACTGGCGGCCGACACAAGCTTCGCCAAACCCATCGCCGACATCGTGAGCGAAGGCAACGAGGCCACCATTCCGCGGCCGCCGTCCGGCGTGTATTACATCCGCACCGGCGTCGACTTGGGCGATGCGGCATCGGTGGTCTACGCCAAGCCGCAGCGCATTGACGTCGGTGCCTTCGTCGGCGATTCCGCGCGCAGCCCGGTGCAGAGCGGCGGCGGCAATCTCCTCCTCAATGACTGAACCCGTACCCGCCCAATCGGCCGTGCGCAGCCTTGGGCGGCGCGCGCTGGTGGAGTGGGGGGTGCTGGTGGCGCTGGCAGCGCTGTTGACATTCGGCGCGGTGCGCTGGAGCGTGGTCGCGCGGCTGGATGCGGCGCTATACGACACGGTCGTCACGCTGCACGGGCATGCACCGCGCGACGACATCGTCGTCGTTGCCATTGATGACCAGAGTCTTGACGCAGTGGGACGCTGGCCCTGGCCCCGCAGCCGCTTGGCCGACCTGATTACGCGGGTGGGACGGGCGCAGCCGCGCGCCATCGGCGTCGATATTCTGCTGATCGAACCCGATCTCGCGCAGCCCGAAGGCGATCGAGCATTGACTGCCGCCATCGAGCAGGCCGGACACGTCATCCTGCCGGCCTTGCCGGAGCGCACCGAGCAGGGGCGCGTGTATCACTATCCGTTCCTCGGTATCAACGCGTCCGTCGCGCATATCAATGCCGCCCCCGATGCGGATAGCGTGGTGCGCGGCATGTATCTGGCAGAGGGGCCGCGAGCGCATGTGCTGGACCATCTTGCCGTGCAGCTTGCGCGGCACGCGCTGCGCCCGCCTTCATCCGTACCGGCGCTGCCTGATGCGGAGTCCGACGCCGGCGGTTGGATGCGGCAGGCGCATATCCGCCTGAATTTTGCGGGGCCGGCCGGTACCTACCGGCATGTGCCGGCGCTGGATGTGCTCAACGGCCACGTGCCGACCGAGGTGCTTGCCGGCAAGCTGGTGCTGATCGGGGCCACCGCATCGGGAGTGTCCGACATCTTTGCGACGCCGCCCTCGCGCACGATGAGCGGCGTCGAAGTGCTTGCCAATGCCACGCAGACGGTACTCGACGGCAGCGCCATCCTGCCGGCGCCACCGGGCGTGTTCTGGGCGATGACGCTGCTCCCCCTGCTGATGACCGCATTTGCCGTGCGCTGGCTCACGCCGCGCATGGCGCTTGCCGTGGCGGTAACGGGTGCCGCCGTGTTGTTGCTGAGCGCAATCGGCGCGCTGGTGGTCGGCAATCGCTGGCTGCCGCCGTTTGCGGCGCTGGTGGGCCCGCTGGTGTTGTATCCGCTGTGGAGCTGGCGCCAGCAGGAAGCCGCGTTGCGCTTTCTGCGCGACGAGCTGCAGCGTCTGGCGCGCGAGCCCGGCCTGTTGGGCGATACCGCGCCGCTGGCCCGCACCGGCCGCACGCTCGGCGCGCACATGGATGCCGTCGCCTCGCTGACGGACAAGCTGCGTGGGCTGCGCCGCTTCCTGGCCGATGCGCTGGAGAGCCTGCCCGATGCGACCGTCATCTGCACGCACGACGGCACGATCCGCCTGGCGAATGGCCGAAGCGCAGACCTGGCCGGCCAGATGCAGACGCCGGGCCAGATCCGCGCGGCCGCGCTGCGCGACCTGTCGACGCTGCTGGCGCGTGCGTTTCCCGACCCCACAGCGGGAGAGCACTACTGGGCACGCTGGCTCGCCGATCCCACCGGGCTCGAACCTGTCGAGCTACAGACGCACGACGGCCGCTCGATGTTGATGCATGCTGCCGCGTTGCGGGACGAAGCGGGCCGCCCTGTCGACATCATCGTCAGCTTTGCCGACATCACCCCGGTGCGGCAGGCGGAACGCCATCGCGAAGAAGCACTGCAGTTCATCTCGCACGATATGCGCTCGCCGCAGAGTGCCATCCTTGCCCTGATCGAACTGCAGCGCGATGCCTCGCGTGCGCTGGACCGCGAGGTGCTGCTGTTTCGCATCGAGCAGCTTTCGTCGCGAACACTTGAGCTGGCCGATGCCTTTATCGACCTGGCGCGCGCCGAATCGCAAACGCTCAAGCTGGTGGATGTGGATCTGGTGGGCCTTGTGCTCGATGCCGCCGACGAGGTCTGGCCGCTCGCGAATCGCCACCAGGTGGAAGTGCGCGTGGTGGCCGACATCGAAGCAGCGGTGCGCGGCGAGCCGCGCTTGCTGGTGCGCGCGCTGGTGAACCTGCTCAACAACGCCATCAAGTTCAGCGCAGCCGGCTCCATGGTGACGGTATCGGTGGAGCAGGACGAGGCGATGTTCTCGGTGGCCGTGGCCGACCAGGGTGCTGGCATTGCCCTGGCTGATCAGCCGCGGCTGTTCCAGCCGTTCCATCGCTTGCATGAGGGCGCGGCCAATGCGCCGTCCGGCAGTGGGCTGGGTCTCGTGTTCGTGAAGACCGTGGTTGACCGGCACGGCGGCCGGATTGCTGTGCAGAGTGCACCGGGTCTGGGTTCCACCTTCACGCTGTGGCTGCCGCGCGCCAAGCATCGCCACGACGCCTGAGGCCATCGCGGCCTCGTGTGGTCTTCGCCACATTTCCTTTTCAATCATTTGCATTTCGGCACTGCGGCGGCCCTACAGTTCATTGGCCGACCCGCACAGCATGTGCCGGTGACACACCGGCCGAGAGACGACGGCACCTTGGAAAACCGAGCACAGACACGCCCGAGGCGCCCCGCATGTTGAGCCAGACTGCAACCGATGTTTTGAGCGAATGCGACTACGAATGCGTTCGCGCGCAACTGCATCAAGCCCTGCGCGGCGACGGGAACCCGCCGCAGGTCGAATGCTTCTGGCTGGCTGGTCGGCACGTATCCATGTGGCGCGGCGGTGGTCGCGACGGCAGCAATGCACAACAACATCGTCGCACCACCGCCTGATTGCGCCGCACGCAGTCAACTACGAAACCGAGCCATGAAAATCGGTCTGATCGATACGCACCTCGCCCGCCAGCAGGCGATCCACTCCGCGTTGCAGCCCACGCGCTTTGAATGTGTGCCGCTGTTTCTCTCTCGCCAGGTCTTTGAAGCCATCGATCTGCACGGCATCAACCTGCTGATGGTCGGCGCGCATGCGCACGACATGCCAGGCCTGTCGCTGGTGCGCAGCGTGCGCGAGCGCGTGGGCCCCGGTATGGCGATCGTCTACCTCGCCGACGGCCAGGCCGATACCGAAACCGCAGAGGCGCTCAACCACGGTGCAGACCTGTGCTTCCAAGGTGATATCCGTGCACCTGAGTTGCTGGCGCGGCTCGATGCGTTGATCCGCCGCTTTGCCGTGAGCCGCGCCGTGCGGGCGTCGGAGATTCGCCTGGGGCCGTATACGCTCGATCGGCAGAATCGTTCCATCCGCCTGCACGATGCGTCGGTGTCAGTGCATGCGCGTGAGTTTGAGTTGGCGCTGCTCTTGTTTGCGAATGCGGGGCGTGTACTCTCGCGCGCAGACATCGAACTGGCGCTCTGGGGCCGCGAGCTGAGCCCGTATTCACGCACGCTCGATACGCATGTCTCGCGCCTGCGCAAGAAATTGCTGCTCGGCACGGAAAACGGTCTGCGGCTGCGCGCCATCTACGGGCAGGGTTTCTGCCTGGAGCGCGTGATCGACGCCGAAGCAACGCACTGACAGCCTTGACCCGCCGGAGCCGCTGCCATGCAATTGCTCTGTATCACCATCCTCATCGGCTTTCTGGCCGGGCTTGTGGCCCGATGGGTGACGCCGCGCTGCGGCGCAAGCGGCTTCGTCCTCACCATCATGGTCGGCATTGCCGGTGCGCTGGCCGCGGCCTTTCTCGGCCAGTTGCTGCATTGGTATGAGCCCGGCCAATTGGCGGGGTTTGCCGGCGCGGTCGTGGGCGCCGTCATCCTGCTGGCCGGCTATCACGTGCTGGCACGCGAACGCTGAGTCGGTCGCTTCAACGTAAAGCCCTGCAAGACGGGGTTTTTTTGTTGGTGAAGCAGGGGAGGGGATTCGAGCGCCCACCACTAAAAGAAACGCCCTGACACTCGGGACAGCAGCATCAGGGCCAAGAAGGCCGCGGCTCTCTCTTCCGCGACCGGAGCGCACCCACGAGGGGTCGGTGCAAGCTCAGGTTACGTGGCTGAGAGCGGGCGAATGCAAATCTTTATCAACAGCGCTGAGGGTCGGCGAATGGGCGAGGCGCTGCGCAACTAGTAAGACGTCGTACAACATGGGGCCGTATTGGCCGGCTCAGCTGCCTGTCGCGGCCGATTGAGTGCCAGCCGCTTCGTGCGCACGACGCAGGCGTTCCCGGCTGTTTGACAGATGCATGCGCATGGCAGCGCGGGCGGCTTCAGGGTCTTTGCGGGCGATGGCTTCAAAGACGCTGTGGTGCTCGCGGTTGACCGTGGCGCGCAGTTCCGGAGCGTTCAGGTATCCGACCTGTGCCAGCCCGATCCGCGTGCGAGGGATGAGCGTCTTGCCGAGTTGGGCGAGGGCGCCGACAAAATGTTCATTGCCGGTGGCGCGCGCGATGCTGAGGTGAAACTGCAGGTCGGAGGTGGCGCTGTCGTTGCCGTCCGCCTGGTCCTGCTCAATGGCTTCGAGTGCCAAACGCAGGGCATCGATCTCGGTGGGAGAAATGCGCTGTGCGGCCAGGCCAGCGCACTCCGTCTCAATGGCGACGCGCAATTCCAGCATGCTCAGAATGTCGTGCATCGTGGAGGCATCGCCCAGCGGGATGCTGTTGTCTGCGCGCGGCGGCAGGACAAAGCTGCCGATGCCGTGCCGCGTTTCGATCATCCCCTTGGCTTGCAGGCGCGAAATGGCTTCGCGTATCACCGTGCGGCTCACGCCCAGCGCTTCCATCAATGCGGATTCCGTCGGCAGCTTGTCGCCAATGCGCAGCGATTCGTTGGCGATGCGCCCTTTGATGTGGTCCACCACTACGTCCGCCAGGCTTTGGGTGCGGCGCACGTGCGTTGCGGGCGAACTGGCGGTGGGCATGCGGTCTCCGGGAGGGGCGGGTTTACCAGGGGTGGTTCGGTCGGAATGTGTCAATTATAGTCGCATCCGTGTTGTACGACGACTGATGACATACGTGATGACCATGGATCACAAAACCACCGACTCCCCACTTCGCACGCCGCGCGTTACCCGCCTTCAAGTCATTCCCGTGGCGGGCCGCGACAGTATGTTGTTGAATCTGAGCGGCGCGCACGGCCCGTTCTTCACCCGCAATATCGTCCTCCTGGAGGACTCCGAGGGTCATACCGGGGTGGGCGAGGTGCCGGGCGGCGAGTCCATCCGCAAGACCATCGAGGACGCGACGCCGCTGGTTGTCGGACAACCGATCGGCGCGTACAACAACGTATTGAACAGCGTACGTCGCCAATTTGCCGATCGCGACGTCGCCGGCCGGGGGTTGCAGACCTTCGACCTGCGCACCACCGTGCATGCGGTGACGGCGCTGGAAAGCGCGCTGCTCGACTTGCTCGGCCAGCATCTGGGCGTGCCTGTGGCGGCGCTGCTGGGGCAGGGGCAACAGCGCGACAAGGTGCCGGTGCTCGGCTACCTGTTCTTCGTGGGCGACCGCAAACGCACCGACCTGGACTACGCCGACGGCAGCGATGCCACGGACGACTGGACCCGCGTGCGCCACGAAGAAGCGCTTACGCCGGAGGCGGTCGTGCGCCTCGCAAAGGCCGCCCATGCGCGCTATGGCTTCAAGGATTTCAAGCTCAAGGGCGGTGTGCTGAGCGGCGATGACGAAATGGTCGTCACGACTGCATTGGCCGAGGCCTTTCCCGAGGCGCGCGTCACGCTGGACCCGAACGGCGCGTGGTCGCTGGCCGAGGCCATTCGCCTGTGCCGCGACAAGCACGACGTGCTGGCCTACGCCGAAGACCCGTGCGGCGCCGAGGGCGGTTACTCGGGCCGCGAAGTGATGGCGGAATTCCGCCGCGCCACGGGCCTGCCGACGGCCACCAACATGATCGCCACCGACTGGCGCCAGATGGGGCACGCCATTCAGTTGCACTCCGTCGACATTCCGCTGGCCGATCCGCATTTCTGGACGATGCAGGGCTCGGTGCGCGTGGCGCAGATGTGCGACGACTGGGGCCTGACCTGGGGTTCGCACTCCAACAATCACTTCGACATTTCATTGGCGATGTTTACGCACGTGGCCGCGGCTGCGCCGGGCAACATCACCGCCATCGACACGCACTGGATCTGGCAAGACGGACAGCGCCTGACGCGTGAACCGTTCCAGATCGTCGGCGGTGAGATTGCCGTTCCGGCCGCCCCGGGCCTGGGCGTCACGGTCGACATGGAGCAACTGGAGAAGGCCCACGCCCTCTACAAGCAGCACGGCCTGGGCGCGCGCGACGACGCAATCGCCATGCGCCAATTGATTCCCAACTGGCAGTTCGACAACAAGCGCCCCTGCATGGTGCGTTGACTGTTGACTGCTACGGCGGAACCCGAGGCGGCGCACGTCGTAGCACGCCGCCTCGTAGATCGGTAACCAATAAAAAAATATCGGAGACAACACCGTGAAGACCATCAAGGGCTTGCGCTGGTGGATCATCGTGCTGGTGTGCCTGGGCACGATCGTCAACTATCTGGCGCGTAACTCGCTGGGCGTGCTGGCGCCCACACTCAAGAACGAGCTGGGGATGAGCACCCAGCAGTATTCCTACGTGGTGGCGGCCTTCCAAGTCGGCTACACGATCATGCAGCCGGTCTGCGGCTTTATCGTTGACCTGGTCGGCTTGCGTATCGGCTTTGCGCTGTTTGGTGTGTTGTGGTCGTTTGCTGGCGTGCTGCACGCGGGCGCTACCGGCTGGCTGTCGCTGGCGGGCTTTCGCGCCCTGATGGGCCTGACCGAAGCCGCTGCCATTCCGTCCGGTATGAAGGCCGTGGCCGAATGGTTCCCGGACAAGGAAAAATCCGTCGCCGTCGGCTGGTTCAATTCGGGCACCTCGCTGGGTGCGATGTTGGCACCGCCGCTGGTGGTCTTCCTGCATCTGCGTTACGGCTGGCAGTCGGCGTTTGTGGTGACTGGCGCCATCGGCTTCCTGTGGGCCGCGCTGTGGTTCGCGTTCTACCGTTCGCCGAAAGACCACGCCGCGCTGTCCGACGCCGAGCGCGAAAAGATCATCGGCGGACAGCTCCGCCCCGTGAGCGCCGAGCGCGGCAAGCGCCCGGTCAAGGACGTCGTGACGTCCCGCCGTTTCTGGGCGATTGCGCTGGCGCGCTTCTTCGCCGAGCCGGCGTGGCAGACGTTCAGCTTCTGGATTCCGCTGTACTTCGTGAACGAACGCCATCTCGATCTGAAAGCGATCGCCATGTTCGCGTGGCTGCCGTTCCTGGCGGCGGACCTGGGCGGCCTGGTGGGCGGTTACCTGTCGCCGTTCCTGATCAAGCGTTTCCGCATTCCGCTGGTGTGGTCGCGTGTGTGCGGCGTCGTGCTGGGTGCGTTCATGATGATCGGTCCGGCGTGCGTCGGGCTCGTGGCGTCTCCCTACACGGCGATTGCGTTGTTCTGCGTGGGCGGCTTTGCGCACCAGATGATCTCCGGCTTGGTCAACACGCTGTCGGCGGACGTCTTCGATCCGGAAGAGGTCGGCACCGCCAGCGGCTTTGCCGGCATGGCGGCGTGGATCGGCGGCCTGGGCTTCTCGCTGTTGGTGGGCGCGCTGGCTGACAAGGTCGGTTATGGTCCGCTGTTCGGCCTGCTCGGCGCGTTCGATCTGATTGGCGCGGCGTTGCTGATTGTTCTGATTCGCGGTCAGTCGCATGAAGAACGTGCCGCGCGTCAGATGCGTCTCTCTGCTTCAAACTGAGTTGAAACCGATGTCCATGTTGAATCCCCCCCGATTCGAAGTCCAGGCGCAGGAAGGCAACCGGCTGCGGCTGGCCAGCAGCGCCGGCGCTGCGATTGAACTCTTCGTGCTGGAAGAAGACATCATCCGCGTGCTCGTGCTGCCGCAGGGCGACCTGCGCGGCCCGGCCACGTGGTCGATCGCCCCCGGCGGTGACGACACGCCGCTCGAAGGGCGTGACCGCCGCGACCTGAGCGGCTTCGCGCTGCCCGCATTTGCGCTGCACAGCGACGCCGACACGCTGCGCGTGGAAACCAGCAAGATTCGCCTGAGCGTCGCCCTGGCAGGCGGCTTCTGCACATGGCAGATCCGCGGTGCCGGCGGATGGCAGACCGTGCTGAACGATCGCCCAACGCAGGCCTACAACTTCGGCTATTGGGACGAGCAGGTCTACCACTACGTGCGCCGCGAACCCGGCGAGATGTACTTCGGCCTGGGTGAGCGCGCCGGCGACATGAATCGTGCGCACCAGCGTTACGAGATGCGCAACATCGACGCGATGGGCTATAGCGCCCGCACGACTGATCCGCTGTACAAGCACATCCCGTTCTACGTGACGTGGCAGCCGGAAAACCGCACCGGCTTCGGGCTGTTCTACGACACGCTGTCCGATTGCAGCTTCGACATGGGCCGCGAGCTGGACAACTACCACGGCCTCTATCGCTACTTTGTCGCGCCGCATGGTGATCTCGACTACTACTTCATTGCCTCGCCCGATACGCCGCTCGGCGCCACGCGCCGCTTCACGTGGATGACCGGCCGCCCCGCGTGGATGCCGAAGTGGGGCCTCGGTTACTCCGGCTCGACCATGACGTACACCGACGCGCCCAACGCGCAGGAACAGATGGCCGAGTTCATCAAGGGATGCCGTGAGCACGACATCCTCTGCGATTCGTTCCATCTGTCGTCGGGCTATACGTCGATCGGCCCGAAGCGCTACGTCTTCAACTGGAACACCGACAAGTTCCCGGATGCGCGGGGCTTCGTCCAGAGCTATCTGGATGCGGGCATTCGCCTGTGCCCGAACATCAAGCCGTGCCTGCTGCGCGATCACCCGAAGTTTGAAGAAGCGAAGCAAGCCGGGCTGCTGATTTGCGATGCAGCCGGTGAGCCGGCCTGGGTGCAATTCTGGGATGAGGTGGGCGCGTATCTCGACTTCACCAATCCGAAAACGCTCGACTGGTGGAAGGCCAACGTCAAGAGCGCGCTGCTGGAATTCGGCATGGCGTCCACCTGGAACGACAACAACGAGTTCGAAGTCTGGACGCCCGACGCTTTCGCTTACGGGTTCGGCAAGAAGGCGCCCATCCGCGAGGCCAAGGTGCTGCACACGATGCTGATGATGCGCGCCTCGCGCGAAGCGCAACTTGAGTTTGCGCCGCAGCGTCGGCCGTTCCTGGTGTCGCGCTCGGGCGGTGTCGGCATGCAGCGCTACGTGCAGACGTGGTCCGGTGACAACTACACGTCGTGGGAAACGCTGCGCTACAACCTGAAGATGGGCCTGGGCCTCGCGCTGTCCGGCGTCTCGAACATCGGCCACGATATCGGCGGGTTTGCGGGCCCGGCGCCTTCGCCGGAACTGCTGGTGCGCTGGGTGGCCTTTGGCGTCTTCCTGCCGCGCTTCTCCATCCACTCGTGGAACGATGACAAGACCGTCAACGAGCCGTGGATGTATCCGCAGATCACCTCGCAAATTGCCTCGCTGATCAAGCTGCGCTATCGGCTGATTCCGTATCTGTACGAACTGCTGTGGCAATCCACGCAGGCCTACGAGCCGGTACTGCGTCCGACGTTTGCCGAGTTCCCGAACGACCGCCGCTGCTACGCCGAGTGCGATGACATGATGATCGGCTCGTCGCTGCTGGTGGCGCCGGCGGTGGACGAAGGGCAGACCGAGCGCACCGTCTATCTGCCGGCCGGCGCGCGCTGGGTGTCGTACTGGAGCGGCGAGGCCTTCGAAGGCGGACAGGCCACCACGCTGCCTTCGCCCTGGGACCAGCCGGTGATGCTGGTTCGCGAAGGCGGCGTGATCGCGCTGAACGTGGCGGAGCAGCATTTCGACCAGCGCGCCGATCAACGCGGCTTCCTTGTCGTGCCCATGCAAGGCGTTGGCGAATCCGTTGGCGGCTGCATTGAAGACGACGGCGAAACCGAAGCGTGGCGCGACGGCGAGCAGGGCCGCTGGAGCGTGCGTGCGGTGTCGGATGCGCATGCCATCACGCTGCACGTATCGTGCGAAGGCAAGATGCCGACGCTGGCTGACACCGTTGAGATTCACCTGCCCGCCGGTGATGTGCGGCAAGTGCAGACGCCGCATGCCCGCGTGCTGGAAACCGTTGTTGCGGGTGGCTGGCGCCGCCTGACGTTGCAGTTGCTGGCCTAGTGCCGCATTCTCGCTGCGAATCACGTGCGGGTCCGTAGAGGCCCCGTGATGCGCGGTGTTCCCTTGGTGCAGGAGATTTCCGAGCTAACAACGATGAAAACCACACGAGCCAAACGTTCTTTTTCGTTCCACCCGGTCTACGCATCAGCAGCGGTGCTGTGCGCCGGCGTGTCGATGCACGCATCGGCGCAAAGCTCCGTCACGCTGTACGGCGTCGTCGATAACGCCATTGCCTATTCGAGCAACCAGGGCGGGCATTCGAATACGTATATGAATTCCGGTGCCCTGGCCGCCAGCAAGTTCGGCCTGCTCGGCTCGGAAGACCTGGGAGGCGGCACTACAGCAGTGTTTCGTCTGGAGAACGGCTTCGCTGCCGACACGGGCGCGCAAAGCAAGGCGAACACCATCTTTAACCGACAGGCCTATGTCGGCCTGGCCAACAAGGACTACGGCCAGCTCACGATGGGCCGTCAGTACACACCGTACTTCCAGTACGTTGCCGCGCTGGGCCCGACCAATGTGCTGACGGGCGCGGTCGGTGCGCACCCGGGCGATATCGACGCGATGGACACCACGCTGCGTGTGCCGAATTCGGTCACCTATACGTCGCCCACGTTTGGCGGTCTCCAGGCGGGTCTGCAATATGGCATGGGCGAGCAGGCGGGCAGCATGTCCAACGGCAGCGCCTTTAGCGCAGCGATGCGTTATGACTACCAGGCGTTTGCCTGGTCGGCTGGCTACGTTCGGTTGAAGAACGTCCCGACCTTCCAGAACAACACCGGCGACTTCGCCAACAACGCGCCCATCAACAAAGGCTACGCAACGGCTGATACCGCACAGATCATCGGCACTGCTGCGCGCTACACCGTGGGCAAGCTGATGATGGGCCTGAACTACTCCAACGTGCAGTACCGCCCGGGTGCCGGTTCGCCGGCGGGGTTTGCACAGACAGCGTCGTTCAACACGTTCGGTGCCATTGCCACATACGCGCTCACGCCTGCATTGACCTTGACCGCCGGCTACAGCTACACCGCCGAGAACAAGCGCAATGGGGTCGACAATGCGGCGCGCTATCACCAGATCTCGATGGAACAGCTGTACTCGTTCTCCAAGCGCACCGCGCTCTACTTCGTTGAGGCCTATCAGAAGGCGAGCGGGCAGACGCTGAGCTCGGCGGGTGGAGTCGTCAACGCCGTGGCCTCGGTGGGCGACTCGCAGAACGGCACGCCGTCGAACGGACGCAGCCAGTTTGTGGGCATGGTCGGCATTCGGCATTCGTTCTGATGCATAGCCAGACCTGGCTTGCGCCCGGGCCGGTGCATACGCTGCAGGCCGGCGCGCTGACGATGGATGTCGCGCCGGCGGCAGGCGGCCGCATTGCCTCGCTGGCGTCGGCCAGCGAGGGCGGCCGGCGTGTCGACTGGTTGGCGCCGATGTCGGACGACTGCCTGCGTGACGGCTTCGAGGGGTTGGCATGGCCCAAGGCCGGGTGCTATCCGCTGCTTCCGTTCTCCAACCGCATCCGCGACGGGCGCTTCGAATGGGGCGGCCGGGAAGTCCATCTCGCGCCGCATCCGCGCCAAGCGCATGCCATGCACGGATTGGCGCATGCACGGGCCTGGATGGTGGAGAAGCTCACTGCGTCGTCGATCGAACTCGGCTTGCGCTATGTGCCCGAGGTGGACAACTGGCCCTGGCCGTTCACCGCCACGCAAACGCTGGTGCTGACTGAATCCGGTCTGGAAGCCGTCATGACCCTGCGCAACGATGGCGACAGCAGCATGCCGGCCGGCGGCGGCTTCCATCCATATTTCGCCCGCACGGCCGATACACGCTTGCAGTTTGAGGCTGCGACGATGTGGCCGACCGACGCCGGTGAAGTTGCCGTCCGCCGCGAGCCGATCACGCCGCGGGAAGATTTCCGTCACGCCCGCGCATTGCCGGATGCGGCGCTCAGCGTCTATTACAGCGAATGGCAGCGACGTGCCGTGATGTCCCGCGCGGGCAGGGTGCTCACGCTGAGCGCCGATGACCCGCTCGACCACTTCATCCTCCACGCGCCGCACGCGCAGCCTTATTTCTGCCTGGAGCCCATTTCACACGTGGCCGACGCGATCAACCTGGCGGCGCAAGGATGGGAAGGCACGGGCCTGCGCGCGTTGGCCCCGGGCGAGACGCTGCTGATGCGCATGCAACTGCGCATCGGAACAACGGCCTGAAATGCGACGCTGCGCTAGCGGCGCGCCTCGGCCCACGCTGCTTCCTTGCCGAACACTCCGTCAGAAATTCGATAAACGCGCTGACCTTGGCCGACAGGTTGGCGCGTTCCGGGTACACCGCAAAGATGTCCGCCACAGGCAGCGCCCAGTCCGCCAGCACCAGCACCAGCCGTCCGGCGCGCATGTGCTCGTGGACGTCCCATTCCGATCGCATCAAGATGCCGTAACCGGCCAGGGCCCAGAGCACGCCGGTTTCGCCGTCGTTCGTGCTGAGCACGCCGCGCACCTTGATCGTTTCCTGTCGACTGCCGCGCGTGAGGTACCAGGTGCCGTAAGCCGCGTCGCTCTCGCGCAGAACGATGCACTGATGCGATTGCAGATCGCGCGGCACCTGCGGTATGCCTGCACGCCTCAGATAATCGGACGAGGCGCACAGCATGCGCTCATTGCTCACGAGCTTGCGCGCGACCATGCGTGAATCCGGCACCGTGCCGAACCAGATGCCGATGTCGAACGCCTTGTCGGTCAGGTTGACGGAGCGGTCGGTCAGTTCAAGCCGAACGTCACCGCCACATGTTCCTGCGCCGACTCGACACGATCGGCGCAACGCTGGCGCGCTGGGACGACATCAACGCCTTCCAGCAGTCGCATTGGCGGCGCGGCCATCCTGCGTCTGTTCGCGCCGTCAGCGCTGGTCGGCTACAAGGTGATCGACCCCGAGATGCTAAAGGCACTCACCACCCCCATGAAGACGGCCAACCTGCAGTACCTGTACATCGCGCGATCGGCCGGCGCCACGAGCGTCGGCCGTTTTTTTTGACACACTGAAGCGAAAGCGCGCCGCAGATTGCGCAAATGAAAAAGGCCCGACAGTTGCCTGTCGGGCCTTTCAAATACTGGTGGGGCGTGAGTGACTCGAACACTCGACCTACGGATTAAGAGTCCGCTGCTCTACCAACTGAGCTAACGCCCCGCGAAGAAACGAGACTATATCAACCTTTTTCAGATCGCGCTAGTCCTTTGCGTGAATTTTTTCGAATCGGCTCTGTAGCCGCGTAGCACGTCGATGAATTGCGTGAGCCCGTGCGTCGGATGCTTGTCCCGATGGCGCACGATGAGCAGGGGCCGCGCGATGCGCGGCAAGCCGCTGTTCACCTCGACCAGCCGGCCGTCTCGCAACGCGTCGGCCACTACGTGGCGCGACAGGCAACTGATGCCGTAGCCCGCCGCCACCGTGCGCTGAATGGCCTCGGAGTGGCCGAGTTCGAGCGCCACATACAGCGGTCCCACCACCGAGGCAATCCGGCTGTCGATCAGTTCGCGCGTGCCGGAGCCGGGTTCGCGCATGAGCCAGCCCGCCTCGCGCAGCGCCGCGTGTGAGACCGGCTCGGTCCCTTGGGTGAGCGGGTGCCCCGGCGCGGCCACGATCACCATCTCATCGTCGATCCACGTTTCGATCTCCAGTGCCTCGCCGCGGCAGGTGCCTTCTATCAGGCCGATGTCCACCTCGAAGTGTTGCACGGCATCGACCACGTCCTGCGTGTTGCCGATCAGCACGTCGAGCTGGCTGTCCGGCGCGATGTCGTGCCGGAAGCCTGCGAGGAGGGCGGGCAGCACATAGTTGCCGATTGTGCTGCTGGCCGCGAGCTTCAGGCGCACGTTCGGCTGGGCGGTTGCGTGTTCCAGCGCATCGGCGTGATCAAGCAGTGCCTGCGCCTGCGGCAATAGTTGCCGGCCCAGCGCATTCAGATGCAGGCGCCGTGCGTGCCGATCAAACAGCGGATGCCCCAGCGTGGATTCCAGCTCTGCCAGAGCCGCGCTGACGGCCGATTGCGACAGGCCAAGAGCTTCGCCGGCAGCGGTGGTCGTCTCACTCTGCGCGATGGCCGCGAAGACAGCCCACTGACGTAGTGTGACGCGAGGCGCTTTGTTATTCATAAAAGTGGTTGAAATTACAAAAATTACCTGTTTTACATGTTATCACGGACTGCATATCGTTATGCGCATAGTGAATAAGCAAGGCAAATGTGATGACGATTGCACAGAAACAGCTGGCACCCCAGAGCATGGCAGCGGGGTTCGATGGGCGAACTCTTGCCGGCGTGGCGGTGCTGTTCGGGTGCGCGGGCGTCGCGGTGGCGCTCGGCGCAATGCCGTGGGCTGGGCATCTGGGCTTAAGCGCATTGACGCTTGCCATCCTGCTCGGCATGGCCGTGGGTCATGTGCCTGGGCACCAGCGTTGGCTGACGCCGGGGGCGATCCAGTTTGCGCGACATACTTTGCTGCGTGCCGGCGTGATTCTCTACGGCGCGCGGCTGACGCTGGCGCAGATCCAGGATCTCGGGACTTCGGGCGTGGTGATTCCGCTGATGGTATTGGCCGCGACGACACTGGCCGGTACGTGGATCGGCACGCGTTGGTTTCGCCTGACGCGCTCGCAAGCCGTCCTGGTGGCGGCCGGGAGTGCGGTGTGTGGGGCGGCGGCCGTGCTGGCCGTTGCGCCAGCGGTAAAGGCGTCCCCGCGCGAAACCGCCGTGGCAATCGCCAGCGTGGTGCTGTTCGGCACGATCGGCATTTTTCTGTATCCGTGGCTGTACGCGCTTGTTGCGCATGCCGGTGTGGCCATCGCGCCGGAGCACTTTGGCGTCTACATCGGCTCGACGGTGCACGAGGTCGCGCAGGTGATTGCCGCAGCGCGTCCGTTGGGCGACGACGCCACCAACGCCGCCGTCGTCAGCAAGATGGTGCGTGTGCTGGCGCTGGCTCCGTTGCTCGTGGTACTGGCGTGCACAACGCCCGCTGAAGGTCAGGCTTGCGCTTCGGCGTCTCCCGAGAATGCGCTTCGCAAAGCCGCCGGCCATGCCTGGAAGGCGATGCCCTGGTTTGCGGTGGGCCTGCTGATCGTGACGCTGCTGAATTCCGCTGGTGCGATCCCAGCCGCATGGCATGCCCCCATCGACGCCATCGACACCGCCATGCTGGCCTGCGCGATGTTTGCCATCGGCACGCAAACGCATGTGCCGATGCTGCTGAAGTCCGGCGTGCGACCGCTGCTGTGTGCCGCTGTGCTGTGGGTAGGTCTGGTGGGCGGCGGCGCGCTCATCAATGTGGGCGTGCGCTGGCTGGTGGGCTGATCCGGCACCTGAAATGACATGCGCAGAGGCGGCTGATTCTCTTCCATGGCGCGCAAGTCGCATCCGGTTGGCGACTTGTGCGCCGCGGCTTTTCATTCGCGTGACGCCGCCTAGTATGGAGTCCGGGGTCTTAGACAAAGGGGCGATCATGCAAGCGCATCCCGTAGTTTCCAGAGACGAATGGCTCATCAAACGCAGGGCGCTGCTGGCTCGCGAGAAGGAGGCCATCCATCTGCGCGACGCCATCAACGCCGAGCGCCAGGCGCTGCCGTGGGTCAAGGTCGATACGGAATACGAATTTGACTCGCCGGAAGGCAAGAAGACGCTGGCCGAGCTGTTTGACGGCCGCAGCCAGTTGATGGTCTACCACTTCATGCTCGGCCCCGACTGGGGCGCGGGCTGTCCCGGGTGCTCCTTCCTGTCCGACCATATTGGCGGAATGCTCACGCATCTGAACCACCATGACGTGACGTTCGTCGCCGTATCTCGCGCGCCGATCGACAAAATCGCGGCCTACAAGAAGCGCATGGGCTGGCAATTCCCGTGGGTGTCGTCGTTCGGTACGGCGTTCAACCACGACTACCGGGTGAGCTTCTCGCAAGACGAACTCGCAAGCGGCTCGGTCGACTACAACTACACGGCAACGCCCCGTGAAGACGCCCACGACGAGTTGCCCGGAATGAGCGCGTTTTACAAGGACGAGGCGGGCAATGTCTTCCACACGTACTCGACGTATGCGCGCGGCTTGGAAGACATGCTAGGGACACTGCTGCTACTTGACCGTGCGCCGCTCGGCCGCAACGAGACCGGCCCCATGTCATGGGTGCGCCGTCACGATGAATACGAAGACGCGCCGAAGGCGCACGCATGCTGCGCGACGTAACACGCTGGAGCGGAAGAGGGGAAGAGCAAAGAGGGGATTGGTGCCCGGAGCCGGGATCGAACCGGCACGCGCCGATTAGGGCGCAGCGGATTTTAAGTCCGCGGTGTCTACCAATTTCACCATCCGGGCATGACGATCGATGCAGACAATACACGCATCGATGCCACAAATGAAAACGCCCCGCACGAAGCGAGGCGTTTTGTTATTTTGGCTCCCCGACCTGGGCTCGAACCAGGGACCTACGGATTAACAGTCCGGCGCTCTACCGACTGAGCTATCGGGGAATCGCTGCAACAGCGAAGAAATGAATTCTAGCTAGTTTTCGATCTGCCCGTCAATACCTTTTTTTGCGATGCACTACAAAAAGTGTGCCGGGCAAGCTCGTTCAACCGCGTTCAGCCGCGGTCGAGGTACTGCTCCTTGTCCTTCACGTCCTTCCAGTCGTCGGCGTCGGGCAAGGGTTGCTTGGTCTTGGTGATGGACGGCCAGCCGGCTTGTGCAAGCTCGACATTGATGGCGATCCACTTCTGCTGATCGGCGGGCACGTCTTCTTCGGCGTAGATGGCGTTGACCGGGCACTCGGCCACGCAGACGGCACAGTCGATGCACTCGTCCGGATCAATCGTCAGGAAGTTCGGGCCTTCGCGGAAGCAGTCGACGGGGCAGACGTCCACGCAGTCGGTGTACTTGCAGCGGACACAGCTTTCGGTAACGACGTGAGTCATTTCGCTTGGAAGTTGATGCTAGGAATTCGTGGGGCGCGCGGTCATGGATGCTTGGGCGTTTCCATGCCGGCAATCTCGCATTGTAACGCACCGGCCGTGCCCGATTGCTGCGTCATCTTCGCACCGTCAGACAGTTTTGGCATGTATTTATGCGTTGGCGCAAGGTTTGTCCAAT
This sequence comes from Ralstonia pickettii, assembly GCF_001699815.1. GTDB lineage: Bacteria > Pseudomonadota > Gammaproteobacteria > Burkholderiales > Burkholderiaceae > Ralstonia > Ralstonia thomasii. Next base: position 245,432 of record NZ_MCGB01000025.1, read on the forward strand.
CCGCTATTGCGCGTGCTCGATCACCATCTGCACGCGCGTGATGCCATTGAACGTGTTGTTGTCGAGCCGGTAGGCCACGTACGCCGAGGCGCCGAGCGGCTCTGCGTGGTTGAACCAGATCGCGTCGAAATGCTGCTTGCCGCGGCCGAGCTTGAGCTTCAGGTGCTTGTCTTTCAGCACCGCCTGCGATAGCACGTCGAACTCGCCGCAGAAGCTTGGCGCCGGAAAGCCCTGGCCCCAGACCTGGGTTTCGAGCAGCTCGACGAACTGCGGCGTGAAACATTCGGGGTCGGCTTCGCCATCGGTTTCGAGCACGCGCGAGAGCAGCGCCTCGGTCAACCATTCGCGGCCGACGGCCTCGAAGGTGGCGACGAATGTCTCGAAGCCGTCTTCACGCAGCGTGAGCCCCGCTGCCATGGCGTGGCCCCCGAACTTGACGATCAGCCCGGGGCAGCGCTTGTGGACGGCGTCCAGCGCATCGCGCAGGTGGAAGCCTGGAATCGAACGGCCCGACCCCTTGATGACGCCGTCGTCGCCGGGCGCGAAGGTGAACACCGGGCGGTGGAACTTGTCCTTGATGCGCGACGCGACGATGCCAATCACGCCCTGGTGCCACGTCTCGTTGTAGACCGCGATGGTGTGGCGGCCGGCGCATCGATGGCGTTCATGCTGTCGAGGATGGCGAGCGCTTCCTGCTGCATGCCGGCTTCGATCTCGCGGCGCTCGCGGTTCATGCCGTCAAGTTCGGCGGCGATGGACATGGCGCGGTCGTAGTCGTCGGTGAGCAGGCATTCGATGCCGAGCGACATGTCGGCAAGGCGCCCGGCGGCATTCAGGCGCGGGCCGAGGCCGAAGCCGAGGTCGAACGTCGACGCGCGGCGCGCATCGCGACCGGCCACGCGGAACAGCGCGGCGATGCCCGGGCACATGCGTCCGGCACGCATGCGCCTGAGGCCCTGCGCGACCAGCAGGCGGTTGTTGGCGTCGAGCTTGACCACGTCGGCCACGGTGCCGAGGGCCACCAGGTCGAGCAGGGCATCGAGGCGTGGCTGATCCTGCGGCGTGAACACACCGCGCTTGCGCAATTCCGCCCGCAGTGCCAGCAGCACGTAGAACATCACGCCCACGCCCGCCAGGTTCTTGCTCGGGAAGTCGCAGCCCGGCTGGTTCGGATTGACGATCACGCGCGCCTCGGGCAACTGCGCCCCGGGCATGTGGTGGTCCGTCACGACCACGTCGATGCCCAGCGCGTTGGCCGCCGCCACGCCCGCCACATCTGCGATGCCGTTGTCGACGGTGACCAGCACGTCCGGCTTCTCGCGCGCGGCGAGTGCCACGATTTCGGGCGACAGGCCGTAGCCGTACTCGAAGCGGTTCGGGACGATGTAGCTGACCTGCGCACCCAGCATGCGCAAGCCGCGCACGCCGACGGCGCACGCGGTGGCTCCGTCGCAGTCGTAGTCGGCGATGATCAGCATGCGCTTGCCGGCGGCGATGGCGTCGCCCAGGTAGCGCGCTGCGTCGTCAATGCCCTTGAGCTGCGCGGGGGGCAGCAGGTCCGTCAGCTCGGTCGACAGTTCGTCTGGCCGGGCGACGCCCCGGGCAGCGAGGATGCGCGCCAGGACAGGATGGATGCCGTGGCCGGCCAGCGTGGTGGCGGCGTCAGCGGAATGTGAGCGGACAGCGATGCGGGTCATGCAGGATCAGGCTCAAGCGGCCATGGAAAGCGGGGACAGCGCGTCGCGCAAGCTGCGCGGGCGACTGAAGCGGCGCAGCCAGCCGAACGGGCCATTGGCGAGTTCGCGGCGGGTGACGCGGTAATGTGCGTAGTGCGAGTCGCCGGTCAGCACGAGCGAGACGGCATCGATGCGGCCGTCGGCCAGCGCATCGGCGGCGGGGGCAAACCAGTCGCGATCGTAGGCGCGCAGGGTTTCGATCCAGTCGTACCAGTCGGCGGAGAGATACGGCTTGCCGGCGTCGCCCAGCAGCGCGGCGGCGCTCGTGTCGTCGAACGGCACGGCGGCCAGCGTTTCAGCGCAGAGTTCGGTGGCGTTGCCGGCGTGACACAGGCCGGCGAAGAACGGATCAGCGCCGATCATGCGCTCGGCAATGGGGCGGGCATCGACCAGCGCGCCCTGGCCGAATAGCCAGACCGAGTTGACCGGCAGCAGGCCGCGCGCCTCGCGCGTCTGATTGACGGGGTGGTCGTACCACGTCATCTGGATCTCGTTCTGGAACTTGCGCCAAGCGCGCTCCTGCTCGCCCTTGTGCATCCAGATGTCGATGTTGTGGCCGGTGGCGCGCTGCGGCGCGGCGGCAATGAGGTCGCCAAAGGGCGAATCGGCGACGTACCAGCGCGCGGCGTGCGTGGCATCGAGCGTGATGCCCATCTCAGAAACCAGGGGGGCGATGGCGGCGCGCAGCGCGTCGGCGTCGGCGGCTTCCAGGCGCAGCTGGGCCGGGTCGAGCATCACCAGATGGTCTCGGGCGGCGTGGATGTGGACCGGCTGCAGGCAGGCCCAGGTGCGCGTGTCGGCGGTGCCGCCGTCCGCCAGGCGCATGTATGGCGCCGACGGCAGTGGAGAGATCGGTAGCCCGGCATGCTTGGCCAGCCAGCGCTCGTGCGGCAGCGTGGGCAGGTAGGCGTCGTCGTGGCGCTCGCGTTCCGTTTCGCGCGCACGCGCGAGCAACCTTTCCAGGCCCGGCAAGGTCAATTGACGGTAAGCGTCATCCGCCACCTCGGCAGCGGCCGCGCAAAACGGGACAATCAGGGTGAGTTCAGGAATCATGGCTCCGAGATTGTAAACTTCCGGCTTGTCGGCCAGTGAGCTGGACAAATCACACCCACGGGGAACCCCCTTTGAAACTTCCATACGAATGGCAGATCGGCTGGCGGTATACGCGCGCAAGCAAGCGCGCCAGCCGCAATAGCTTCATCTCTTTCATTTCGCTCATCTCCATGCTCGGCATTGCGCTGGGGGTGGCGGCGCTGATCATCGTGCTTTCGGTCATGAACGGCTTCCAGAAGGAAGTGCGAGACCGCATGCTGTCGGTGCTGGCGCATATCGAAGTGATGGCGCCGAACAGCCTGCCGGACTGGCAGCGTACCGCCAATGAGGCGATGCAGAACAAGGAAGTCATCGGCGCGGCGCCCTACGTGGGCGCACAGGCCATGATCACGCGCGACGAGGCGGTGCGCGGCGTGCTGCTGCGCGGCGTGTCGCCGGCGGACGAGCCGAAGGTGTCGGACATTGCCAAGGATTTCAAATCGGGCTCGATCGACGATCTGAAACCCGGCGAATTCGGCATCGCCCTGGGCAGCCAGCTGGCCAACGGCCTGGGCGTGCATCAGGGAGACAAGGTCACGCTGGTGGCGCCGCAGGGCACCATCACGCCGGCGGGCGTGTTGCCGCGCCTGAAGCAGTTCACGGTGACGGGCATCTTCGAGTCGGGCCACTACGAGTTCGACAGCTCCCTCGCACTCGTCAACATGGAAGACGCCGAACGACTGTTCCGCCTCGATGGCCCGACCGGCGTGCGTCTGAAGCTGGTCGACATGGACCGCGCCCCGCAGGTGGCCGAAGCGCTGTCGCGCACGTTGTCCGGCGAGCTGTACATCCGCGACTGGTCGCGCCAGAACCGCAACTGGTTTGCCGCCGTGAAGACCGAGAAGAAGATGATGTTCATCATCCTCACGCTGATCATCGCCGTGGCCGCGTTCAACCTGGTGTCAACGCTGGTGATGACGGTGACGGACAAGCAGGCCGACATCGCCATCCTGCGCACCATGGGCGCACAACCCGCGTCGATCATGAAGATCTTCATCGTGCAGGGCGTTGCGATCGGGTTCATCGGCACATTGCTGGGGGTCGGCTTCGGCACGCTCATCGCTTACAACATCGACGTGATCGTCCCTTTCATCGAGCGTCTTTTCCACGTGCAATTCCTGCCGCGTGACATCTATTTCATCAGCGAACTGCCCTCGGACCCCCGCGTGAACGACATTGCAACCATTGGCGTCATTTCCTTCATCCTCGCGTCGGTGGCGACGCTGTATCCAAGCTGGCACGCTTCGCGCGTGAATCCGGCGGAGGCACTGCGCTATGAGTGAGGCCGTCATGACTTCGATGGAAGCGCCTGCCGCGGCGCCGCAGGGTGGGGTGGTGCAAGCCGAAGGGCTGTCCAAGTCGTTCCGCCAGGGCGGGTTGAACGTCGACGTGCTCAAGGGCGTGGATATCCGCATCGGCGTGGGCGAGAAGGTCGCCATCGTCGGCGCCTCCGGTTCGGGCAAGAGCACGCTGCTGCATGTGCTGGGCGGGCTGGATGAGCCGACGTCGGGCCGCGTCTCTCTGCTCGGCAAGCCCTTCACCGCCATGAAAGAGCGCGAGCGCAACACGTTGCGCAACCAGGCGCTGGGCTTTGTCTATCAGTTCCACCATCTGCTGCCCGAATTCACCGCGCTGGACAACGTCGCGATGCCACTGCGTATCCGGGGCGTGGAAGAAGCGCAAGCGCGCCACACCGCACAGGCGATGCTCGAACGCGTGGGTCTGGGCCCGCGCACGGCACACCGTCCGGGTGAGCTGTCCGGCGGCGAGCGTCAGCGCGTGGCGATTGCGCGCGCGCTGGTCGGGTCTCCGGCTTGCGTGCTGGCTGACGAGCCTACCGGCAACCTTGACGATCACACCGCTGGTGAAGTGTTTGACCTGATGCTGGAACTCACGCGCACGCTGGGCACGAGCTTTGTCATCGTCACGCACGATATCGAACTGGCCGGCCGCTGCGACCGCATCTTCCGCCTGCGGGACGGCCATCTGCACCAGGAGCGCTAAGCCGGCCGGCATGATCGGAAAAGGCGGATTCCACAAGACCGCGCTTTCCGGTAGGTTGCCGCTTTCCCCAATGCTGAACCGACCATGTGGATCGATACCCATTGCCACCTCGATGCCAGCGACTTTGATGCCGACCGTGATGCGGTCGTCGCGCAGGCGCATGCAGCGGGTGTCAACCACATCGTCGTGCCGGCGGTGGCACGCTGGAATTTCGACGCGGTGCGGGCGCTGGCACATCGGCATGCCGGTTGCAGTTATGCGCTGGGCATCCATCCGATCTACGCCGCGCAGGCCAGTGAAGAGGACCTCCTCGAGCTGCGCCGCCAAGTCGCCGCGTCAATGGACGACCCGCGCTTTGTGGCGGTCGGCGAGATCGGCCTCGATTTCTTCATTCCCAACTACGACATTGAACGGCAGAACGCCGTGTTCCGTGCGCAACTGCGCATCGCTCGCGAATTCGACCTGCCTGTGCTGATGCACGTGCGCAAGTCGCAAGATCAGGTACAGAGCGCCGCGGCCAAGGCGGGTGTACGCGGCATTGCGCATGCGTTCAACGGCAGCCCGGAACAGGCGCATCGCTTTGTCGATTCCGGTTTCAAGCTGGGGTTTGGCGGCGTCTTTACCTTTTCGCGCGCCAATCGCGTGCGTCGGCTGGCGCAGGAATTGCCGATCGAGTCGATCGTGCTGGAAACCGACGCGCCTGACCTCGCGCCAGCCTGGCTGGCCGATGATCAATTCGGGGAGCAGGGCGGTGTGCGCAATGTACCCACGGAAGTCGCGCGCATTGCCGATGCGATGGCGCAACTGCGCGGCATCTCCATTGAGGCGCTGGCCTACCAGGCGCGCCGCAACAGCATCGACGCCATTCCCCGCCTGGAAGCGCTCCTGCAAGCCTGACGCCCGCACATGCGTCTCGGGTTGATCGGCTTTGTTGCCGGCTGCGTGGCATTGCAGATGCAGGCGACGCTGCTGCCGGTGTGGCTGCCGCTTGGCGTGCTGGTGCTCTGTCTGTCGCTGGCCGGTGCCACGCGGCGTCGGCTGATGCTGTTTCCTGTGTTGCTCGTCGCCAGCACCATCGCGGCGGGCTTTGGCTGGAGCGATTGGCGTGCGCAGCAGCGCATGGCGGTGGCACTCAGCCCCGCGTGCGAAGGCAAGGACATCATAGCGACCGGCGTGGTGGCTGAGTTGCCGCAGACCGGTGATGACGCCACGCGCTTTCTCTTTCACATCGAATCCAGCAATGCGGGTGATACCGTGCCGCCCCGCGTGCGCCTGTCCTGGTATGGCCCACGCACGTGGGGCAACGTGGGCGAGGAAGATGCGAAGCCGGACCGACGCGCTGGCATCCCCGATCTGCAGCCCGGCCAACGCTGGCAACTGACGCTGCGCCTAAAGCGCCCGCACAGCCTGACCAACCCCGGCGGCTTCGATGGCGAATACGCGATGCTGGCCGACAACATCCGGGCCGTCGGCTATGTGCGTACAGGCAAGCGCGCGCAGAACATCGCGCTTGGCGAGGCGAGCGCCGGTTTCGGAATTGGCGTGGAGCGCTGGCGTGCCAGCGTGCGGCGCCACATCCTCGATGCCCTGCCCGATGGGCGCTACGCGGCTGTCATTGTCGCCCTGGTGGTGGGCGACCAGAGCGGCATCGCTCCCGACGACTGGGACCTGTTCCGCCGCACCGGCATCAGCCACCTCGTCAGCATTTCGGGGCTGCACATCACGATGATCGCCGGGCTGTTTGCAGCGTTGTGGATGGCGCTGTGGCGTCGCTCGTTCTGGCTGGCGCGCTGGCTGCGTACGCCGTTGCCGCTGCGCATGCCGGCCCCGCGCGCAGGCGCCATCGCGGCCATGCTGGCTGCGTTCGCCTACTGCCTGCTCGTCGGGATGGGCGTGCCGGCGCAGCGCACGCTGCTGATGCTCTCCACCGTAGCCATCGCCCGGCTGACCGATCGGAATGTGCCCGCCAGCCTGTCGCTGTGCTGGGCGGCGGCCGTGGTGGCGGTGGTGGACCCGTGGGCCGTCATGTCGGCGGGGTTCTGGCTGTCGTTCGGCGCGGTGGCGATCATCTTCATCGCCGCGCAGATGGCGCTCGATGGCCATCGCAGTGACAACCCAGATGGCTGGGTCGAACGCACGCGCCGTGCGCTCGCTGGCGGTACGCGGATTCAGTTCGCGGTCACATTCGGGCTATTGCCTTTGACTTTGCTGCTGTTCCAGCAGACGTCGGTCGTCTCTGCTGCGGCGAATGGGCTGGCGATTCCCGCGGTGAGTTTCATGACGACACCGCTGGCGCTGATCGGCGCGGCTCTCCCGGACCCGCTAGCGCAGCCAGTGCTGATGTTGGCCGAAGCGAGCTTCCGGTGGCTGGTCGTATGGCTTGAATGGCTGGCGAAGCCGCGCTGGTCTGTGTGGGTTGCGCCGGTTGGACCCATGTGGGCAGTGTTGCTGTCGATGGTTGCGGTGGCGCTATTGCTGGTGCCGGGTGGCTTGCGCGCATGGGTGTGGCGCGCTCAGGGTGCCTTGCTCCTCTTGCCGTTGGTACTGGCGCGCGAGCCATTGCCATCGCCTGGCGAATTCCGGCTCGTCGCGTTCGACATCGGCCAGGGCGCTGCGGCCTTGGTTGAAACGGCCAACCATCGCCTGCTGTTCGACACCGGCCCGCGCTACGGCGACCATGCCGATGCCGCCGCCCGCGTCATCGCTCCCTATCTGCGAGCACATGGCGTGGAAGCGCTCGACACGCTTGCCGTCAGCCACGAAGACAACGACCACGCCGGTGGCACCGAAACGGTGATCGGCGCGGTGCCGGTGCGCACCATGTTGGCGTCTTTGCCTCCGGGGCACGCCCTGCGCGGCACGGCCGATGCCAACAACATCGGTTTTGCCGATTGTTTGGCTGGGCAAGCATGGACGTGGGACGGCGTTGTCTTTGAGGTGCTGCACCCGCGGCGTTTGCCGGCTGAAAGCGAGCGCGTGTCCAGCAACGCCCGCAGTTGTGTGCTGCGTATCGCCAATGGCCGCCACGCCGCCTTGCTGACCGGCGATATCGAAGCCGCCCAGGAAAGCGCGCTGATCGACGCAGAAACGCCTGAGCGACTGATGGCAGACATCTTGCTTGTGCCTCATCACGGCAGCAAGACAAGCTCCAGCGGCGCGTTCCTGAACGCGGTTTCTCCGCAAGTGGCGGTTTTCCAGGTCGGCTACCGCAATCGGTACGGACATCCGCATCCGCAGATTTGGCAGCGCTACGTAGCGCGCGACATCGACGGGTTGCGCACGGACAAGACCGGTGCCGTCGTCATTCAGACCGACGGCGATGTGCTGGACATCCAGACCGCGCGCAAAATGCGGCCGCGGTACTGGTCTTCCGCACAGGAAGTGGAACCCCTGGCAACGGCCACCGGCGCCTTCGACGCCCAGCCGTGAAAACTTGGTGGCACAACGGGTTGGCCCCATTGTGGCGGTCAAAACCGCTGTGCTATAAAAACCGCGTGCCGCGTACATCGCGCGGCGCCGTCAGGGGAGGAAAGCATGGCAGTCCGGTTCTACGATGAAATGCTCAGCTGGCATGACGGGGACCGCAACCCCCATGCCGCCGAACCGGCCCCGGCAGCGCTCGTCCAGCAGGGCGAGGTTCGCGGCCACTACGGACGTTTCGCCGAATGGCTGGGCGCGCAATCCGCCTCGACGCTGCAGAACAAGCGCGCCGAGGCAGACCTGATCTTCCGCCGGGTCGGTATCACCTTTGCTGTGTACGGCGACAAGGACGATTCGAACAGCGGCACTGAACGCACCATCCCGTTCGACATCATTCCGCGCATCTTCCCCGCAAGCGAATGGGCCACGCTCGAGCGCGGCCTGCGGCAGCGCGTTGATGCGCTGAACCGCTTCCTGCACGACATCTACCACGAGCAGAACATCCTGCGCGCGGGCGTCATACCGCCCGATCAGATCTACAACAACGCCCAATACCGCCCGGACATGCTGGGCGTCAACGTGCCGCGCGACATCTACGCGCACGTGGCTGGCATCGATATCGTGCGGGCCGGCGAGGGCGAGTTCTACGTGCTGGAAGACAACCTGCGCGTGCCCTCGGGTGTGTCGTATATGCTGGAAAACCGCAAGATGATGATGCGGCTGTTTCCGGAGTTGTTCGCACGCAATCGTGTGGCGCCGGTTGCGCATTACCCCGACATGCTGCTCGACATGCTGCGCAGCGTGTCGCCGCAGAACATTGCGGACCCCACCGTGGTGGTGCTCACGCCGGGCATGTACAACTCGGCATATTTCGAGCACGCGTTCCTGGCACAGCAAATGGGCGTCGAGCTGGTGGAGGGCCACGATCTGTTCGTGCAGGACGACCACCTCTACATGCGCACGACGCAGGGTCCGCAGCGCATCGATGTCATCTACCGCCGTGTGGACGACGACTTCCTCGACCCGCTGGTGTTCCGCCCGGATTCTTCGCTCGGCGCAGCGGGGCTGCTGTCGGTCTATCGCGCGGGCAACGTGACGATCTGTAATGCCATCGGCACCGGCGTGGCAGACGACAAGTCGATCTATCCGTATGTGCCGGACATGATCCGTTTCTACCTGGGCGAGGAGCCGATTCTGAATAACGTGCCGACATACATGTGCCGCCGTCCAGATGACCTGCAATACGTCCTGGACCACATGGGCGAACTGGTGGTCAAGGAGACGCACGGGGCAGGCGGCTACGGCATGCTGGTCGGTCCGGCTGCCACGCAGGAAGAGATTGCCGCTTTCCGTGAGGTGGTGAAGGCGCGCCCTGATCAATACATCGCCCAGCCCACCTTGGCGCTGTCGACTTGCCCAACCTATGTGGAGGCTGGTATTGCACCGCGCCACATCGATCTGCGGCCTTTTGTGCTGTCCGGCAAGGACGTGCGCATGGTGCCGGGCGGCCTCACGCGCGTGGCGTTGCGAGCGGGCTCGCTGGTGGTCAACTCGTCTCAGGGCGGGGGAACGAAGGACACGTGGGTGCTGGAGCGCTGAACGCACGCGCAGCGACGCAACCTGGCAATCGATTGATCGATCCACCGCATATCGGATACGTAGAAGGGAACGCCATGCTCAGCCGCACCGCAGACCACCTTTTCTGGATGGCGCGCTACACCGAACGCGCCGAGAACACCGCCCGCATGCTCGACGTGAACTACCAGACCTCGCTGATGCCGCAATCGGCGGAAGTGGCGGAGCAGGGCTGGTGGGCGATGCTCGATATATCCGAACTCACGCAGGTTTTTGCCGACCGCTATGGCTTGCTTTCGCGCGACGACGTGATTGACTTCATGGTGCGCGACATGACCAACCCGTCGTCGATCATGAGCTGCCTGCGCGGCGCGCGTGAGAACGCCCGCGCCGTGCGCGGCTCCCTCACAACGGAAGTGTGGGAAACCATCAACACCACGTGGCTCGACGTGCAGCGCCTGATTGCCGAAGGCATGCTGCGCGAGGATCCGTCGCAGTTCTTTGAGTGGGTGAAGTTCCGCTCGCATCTGTCGCGCGGCGTGCAGGTCGGCACCATGCTGACGGACGACGCGTTCCACTTCATGCGGCTGGGCACGTTTCTGGAACGCGCCGACAACACTGCGCGGCTGCTGGACGTGAAGTTCCAGTCCACGCCCACACGCGATGAAGCCGCCGCAGAGCAGGGCGACTTCTACCACTGGGCCGCCACGCTGCGCTCCGTGTCGGGTTTCGAGGTTTATCGCAAGATCTATCGCAACGTCATCACGCCGACGCGCGTGGCGGAACTGCTGATCCTGCGCAGCGACATGCCGCGTTCGCTGCTGGCCAGCATGGACGAGGTGGTTGCGATTCTTTCGACCGTGCGCAACAGTCAATCGGCGGAGACGGAGCGTCGCGCTGGTAAACTGCACGCCGACCTGCGGTACGCCCGCATCGAAGATATCTTTTCGGTCGGCCTGCATGCCTGGCTGACCAACTTCCTGGAGCGGATCGGCGACCTGGGCAACGGCATCAGCCAGGATTTCCTGGTGCCGCTCGAGGTCGCATGACCCTGCAGGGCATTGTGCATACATCGGGGCGCCGCTTTCGGGCGGCGCCCGTGTCATCGTGAAATACCAAATTCGACATACGACGGTCTACCGTTATGCCGAGCCGCTGCGCCACAGCGTGCATGAGCTGCGGCTGACGCCTCGCAGCGGCGAGCTGCAGCAGGTGGAGAGCTGGCAGATCCACGCGCCTGGCAACCTCACGCGCGCCACCGACGGTTTCGGCAACATCGTCCACCACTTCACTCTCGGCAACCGTACGGAAGACGTCATCATCGACGCGCGCGGCATTGTCGAAGCGTTTCCTGCGGGCTCGCCTGGCAGCCAACGGTTTGTCGAAGCACGCGAGCAGGGGCGCTATCGCGTTTCGCCGCTGTATTTTCTGAGCGCCACGCCGCTGACTTCCGCGCCCGCCGAGATGATCGACTTTGCGCGCGAGCATGCACTGGTGCACGGCGACGCAGAATCTGCCGTGCGCCTGGCGCAAGCCATTGCCACGCGTGTGCGCTACAAGCCGAACACCACTCACGTCGGCACGGCCGCTGCGGAGGCGTTTGGCCTGGGCACGGGCGTATGCCAGGACCAGGCGCAGGTGATGGTCGCGTGCTGCCGGGCACTGGGCGTGCCGGCGCGCTATGTCAGCGGCTATTTCCAAGCCGTGGGCGAGGAAGACCTTGCCAGTCATGCCTGGGCCGACGTCTGCCTCGATGCCGAATCCCACACGTGGTGCAGCATCGACGTCACCCACCAATGCTTTACCGATGCGCGCCATATCCGGTTGGCGGTCGGGCGTGATTACCAGTCGGCTGCGCCGGTTCGCGGCGTGCGGCAGGGCGGGGGTGCTGAGACGCTGGATGTCAGCATCTCCATCGAGCCGCTGCCCGCCGAGGCTGCGCAAGTGAATTGAGCATCTCTTCCAAGCGCGCGGATGGGTTCTGATCGCCGCGCTAGAATGCCCTCAACCACCGTTTCCGTTTGTTGTTTCGCCCATGACTTATTGCGTCGCCATGCGCCTGGACGCAGGCCTTGTGTTCCTGTCTGACTCCCGTACCAACGCGGGCGTGGATGCTATTTCCACGTTCCGCAAGATGACCGTCTTCGAGCGCGAAGGCGATCGCGTCATGGTGCTGCTGACGGCCGGCAATCTCGCCATCAGCCAGGCGGTGCGCCAGGTGCTGACCGAAGCGCGCGGCAAGCCGCGCTCGCTGTGGACGGCGCGTGACATGTTCGAGGCGGCCACGATCGTGGGCGAGGCCGTACGAGACGTCTACGACCGCGACGCCGCGGCATTGGCCAAGGCCAAGATCGACTTCAATGTCAGCATCATCTTTGGCGGGCAGATCGGCGCAGAGCGGCCGCGCCTGTTCAACGTCTACGCGGCGGGAAACTTCATTGAAGCGACGCCCGAGAACTGCTATTTCCAGATTGGCGAAGCCAAGTACGGCAAGCCGATCATCGATCGCGTGGTCAGCCCCGGGCTGCCGCTGGATGAAGCCGCAAAATGCGCGCTCATCTCGATGGATTCGACGCTGAAGTCCAATATTTCGGTGGGCTTGCCGCTGGATCTGCTGGTCTACGAGGCCGACTCGCTGCATGTGACGCGCTTTGTCGCCATTGATGAAGAGAACCCATATTTCACGATGATTCGCGGCACATGGGGTAAGCGGCTGCGCCAGGTGTTTGCCGAAATCGACGATCCGGATTGGGAAACCGGCACTTCGCCGTCGTATCCGCTGCGCCGCGAGGGACATCCCTCCGCAGAGGTTGAGCCCGTACGCATTGCGCCGCCTGCCGCCGACGCGCCAGCGGCGCCGGACCGTGCGCCCGGCCCCGCGTTGGAACAGGTTTCGACCATCCAGCGCGTGGCTGGCGGATCGCAGAAGTCGCACTGAACGGCACAGGATCTGCGATGCGCGATGTGATGCTCTTTTCGCATGCCAACGGCTTTCCCGTCGGGACGTATCGCAAGATGCTGGGCGTGCTGGGTGACGAATTCGACATCCGCGCGGTGGAGCGCTTTGGGCACGATCCACGTTTCCCCGTCACACGTTCGTGGCCTGGCCTGGTGAAAGAGCTGCTTGCGGAAATCGACGCGCAGCCCGAGCCGGTCTGGCTGGTAGGGCACTCGCTGGGCGGTTTTTTGAGCTTGATGGCGGCACTTCGTCGGCCCGAGCGCGTGCGCGGCGTCGTGATGCTTGATTCACCGATCATTGCGGGGTGGCGCGCCAAGCTGCTGCGCGTTGCGCAGTGGCTGGACATTGATGAGAGCCAATCACCTGCCGCAGCAACGAAGAACCGGCGCCACCTGTGGCCTGATCTCGACTCCGTCTGGAGCCACTTCAAGGCCAAGCGCAAGTTCGACCGTTGGGACGAAGACGTGCTGCGCGACTATGTCGAGCATGGTACAGAGCCCACCGGCCGTGACCATGAGCGCACACTGCGTTTCTCTCGCGAAATCGAATACCAGATCTACCGGACCTTGCCGACCAACATGGGGCGAAAGGTTGCGGGCGGCACGGCGTTTCCGGTCAGTTTCGTGGCAGGCACCCGCTCGCGCGAGATTCGGCAGGTCGGACTGGGCGCCACCCGGCGCATCGTCGGCAGCAGGCTGCGCTGGATCGAGGGCAGCCACCTCTATCCGATGGAAAAGCCGCTGGAAACGGCCGGGTTGATCCGCGAGTTGATCCACGAAATGCGCGCCAACGCAGGCTCCATGCCGCACGCCGCATAGGCAAGACCGCGCTGGGGCAAATTCCACCGTTCTGTCACGGATCGGAGAGGGGACCTTTGCTATAATCCGGCTTTCCCCGGCAAGCTAGGTCATGACCAAGTTCGTATTCGTTACCGGTGGCGTAGTGTCCTCACTCGGCAAGGGCATCGCCGCCGCCTCGCTCGCGGCCATTCTTGAGTCGCGCGGTCTCAAAGTCACCCTCCTCAAACTCGATCCCTACATCAACGTCGACCCGGGCACCATGAGCCCGTTCCAGCACGGCGAAGTGTTTGTGACCGAGGACGGCGCAGAAACCGACCTCGATCTTGGCCACTACGAGCGTTTCGTCTCGGCCAAGATGCGCAAGGCGAACAACTTCACCACCGGCCAGATCTACGAATCCGTGATCCGCAAGGAGCGTCGCGGCGAGTATCTCGGCAAGACGGTGCAAGTCATTCCCCATATCACCAACGAAATCCAGGCGTTCATCGAGCGCGGTGCTGCGGCATCGCACGACGGTAAGGCCGATGTGGCAATCGTGGAAATCGGCGGTACGGTGGGCGATATCGAATCGCTGCCGTTCCTCGAGGCCGCACGCCAGATGAGCCTGCGCCTGGGTCGCAACCAGGTGGCGTTCGCGCATCTGACGCTGGTGCCGTTCATCGCCAGCGCCGGCGAACTGAAGACCAAGCCGACCCAGCATTCGGTGCAGAAGCTGCGCGAAATCGGTGTCCAGCCGACCGCGCTGCTGTGCCGCGCTGACCGCCCGATTCCCGACGATGAGCGTGCGAAGATTTCGCTCTTCGCCAACATGCCGCAGGACGCGGTGATCTCGGTGTGGGATGTCGACACCATTTACAAGATCCCGCAGATGCTCAACGAGCAGGGGCTGGATCGCATCATTTGCGAAGAGCTGCGCATCGAAGCTCCGCCGGCGGACCTGTCGGTGTGGGCGCATATGGTGCACACGCTGGAAAACCCGCAGCACGAGATCACCATCGGCATGGTCGGCAAGTACGTTGACCTGACCGAGTCGTACAAGTCGCTGATCGAAGCGCTGCGCCACGCCGGCCTGCACACTTCGACGCGCGTCAATATCGAGTACATCGATTCCGAAGAACTGGAATCGGGCCATACGCAGGTGCTGGATACGCTGGATGCGATTCTGGTGCCGGGCGGCTTTGGCAAGCGTGGTACGGAAGGCAAGATTCGCGCAATCCAATACGCTCGTGAAAAGGGTGTGCCGTACCTGGGCATCTGCCTGGGGATGCAGTTGGCCGTGATCGAGTTTGCACGCCATCTGGCCGGCATGAAGGACGCCAACAGCACGGAATTCAACGACGAGACCGAGCATCCGGTGGTCGCGCTCATCACCGAATGGCTGGATCGCGATGGCCGCGTCGAAAAGCGCTCGGCCGACTCCGACCTGGGCGGCACCATGCGCCTGGGCTCGCAGCGCGTGCCGGTGCAATCGGGTACCAAGGCAGCGGCGATCTACGGCGCGGAAGTCAACGAACGCCATCGTCACCGCTACGAGGTGAACAACCACTACGTGCCGCAGCTTGAAAAGGCCGGGATGATCATCTCCGCGCGTACGCCGTCGGAAAACCTGCCGGAAATGATGGAACTGCCGGCGTCGATGCACCCGTGGTTCGTCGGCGTGCAGTTCCACCCGGAATTCACCTCGACGCCGCGTGACGGCCACCCGCTGTTCAAAGCCTACGTGGAAGCCGCGCTGGCACATCAGCAGAACACGCAACGCGCTGCCGCCTGAGCGCCGGCACACGGGAACATCATGAAACTCTGCGATTTCGAAGTCGGCCTCGACAAACCGTTCTTCCTGATTGCCGGCACCTGCGTGATCGAATCCGAGCAGATGGCGATCGACACCGCCGGTACGCTCAAGGAGATCACGGGTGCGTTGGGCATTCCGTTCATCTACAAGTCGTCGTTCGACAAGGCGAACCGCTCGTCGGACGCTTCGTTCCGCGGTCTGGGCATGGAAGAGGGGCTGCGCATTCTGTCGGAGGTCCGTCGCCAGGTGGGCGTGCCGGTGCTGACCGACATCCACGAGATCGACGAGATCAAGCCGGTGGCCGAAGTCGTGGACGTGCTCCAGACGCCGGCGTTCCTGTGCCGCCAGACCGATTTCATCCGCGCCTGCGCGCAGAGCGGCAAGCCCGTCAACATCAAGAAGGGCCAGTTCCTCGCACCGCACGACATGAAGAATGTCATCGACAAGGCGCGTCACGCTGCCCGCGATGCCGGTCTGCCGGAAGACAACTTCATGGCCTGCGAGCGCGGCGCCTCGTTCGGTTACAACAACCTGGTGTCGGACATGCGCTCGCTGGCGATCATGCGCGAGACGGGGGCGCCGGTGGTGTTCGACGCCACGCATTCGGTGCAATTGCCGGGCGGCCAGGGCACCAGTTCGGGCGGCCAGCGGGAGTTCGTGCCGGTGCTGGCTCGTGCCGCGATCGCTGTGGGGGTTGCAGGTGTCTTCATGGAAACGCACCCCGATCCCGCATGCGCAAAATCAGATGGCCCGAATGCTGTGCCGCTGCGGCGCATGAAAGACTTGCTGTCAGTACTGAAAGAACTGGATGCGCTCACCAAGCGCAGCGGTTTCCTGGAAAATCAGTTCGACTGATTTCCCCCGATGACCGGCGGCTCTACCAGCCGCCGCTGTCGTTTTCGGTTCAGCCCAGTTCAGTTTTCGTTTCGGCATCCGGAGAGAGACACATGGCCGCTGGCTACATCCTCGCGTACGTGGACGTGACAGACCCCGTGCAGTACGAGCAATACAAGACGCTGTCGACCAAGGCCATGCAAGCGCACGGCGCCGAGCCGCTGGTGCGCGGCGGCAAGACCGAGCCACTGGAAGGCGAGTGGAACCCTACCCGCATCGTTGTGCTCAAGTTCCCGAGCTACGATGCCGCCAAGACGTTCTACAACAGCGAGGAATATCGCGCTGCGCGCAATGCGCGCGCCAACGCTGCCAACATGAACATGATCGTGGTCGAAGGCATTTAACCTGCCTGTCGATCTCGTAGCGTTACCTGCTTTAAGACACCAAGAGGGATTTTCATGAGTGCCATCGTAGATATCATCGGTCGCGAAGTGCTGGACTCGCGCGGCAACCCCACCGTCGAATGCGACGTGCTGTTGGAATCGGGCGTGATGGGCCGTGCCGCGGTGCCGTCGGGCGCATCCACCGGCTCGCGCGAAGCCATCGAACTGCGTGACGGCGACAAGTCGCGCTACCTGGGCAAGGGCGTGCTCAAGGCCGTCGAGCACATCAACACCGAAATCTCCGAGGCCATCATGGGCCTGGACGCGTCGGAACAGGCTTTCCTGGACCGTACCCTGATCGATCTGGACGGTACCGAGAACAAGAGCCGCCTGGGCGCGAACGCCATGCTGGCGGTGTCGATGGCGGTTGCCAAGGCTGCCGCTGAAGAAGCCGGCCTGCCGCTGTACCGCTACTTCGGCGGTTCGGGCGCGATGCAGATGCCGGTGCCGATGATGAACATCGTCAACGGCGGTGCACACGCCAACAACAGCCTGGACATCCAGGAATTCATGGTGATGCCGGTTGGCCAGTCGAGCTTCCGTGAAGCCCTGCGCTGCGGTGCAGAGATCTTTCACGCGCTGAAGAAGATCCTGGCTGACAAGGGTATGAGCACGGCCGTAGGCGATGAAGGTGGCTTCGCACCGAACTTCGCCAGCAACGAAGAATGCCTGAACACCATCCTGTCGGCCATCGAGCAGGCTGGCTACAAGGCCGGCGAAGACGTGCTGCTGGCGCTCGACTGCGCAGCTTCCGAGTTCTACAAGGACGGCAAGTACCACCTCGAAGGCGAAGGCCTCCAACTGTCGTCGGAAGACTTTGCCAACTACCTGGCGAACCTGGCTGACAAGTTCCCCATCGTGTCGATTGAAGACGGCATGCACGAGAGCGACTGGGCGGGCTGGAAGGCACTGACCGATAAGCTCGGCAAGAAGGTGCAACTGGTGGGCGACGACTTGTTCGTCACCAACACGAAGATCCTGAAGGAAGGCATCGAGAAGGGCATCGCCAACTCGATCCTCATCAAGATCAATCAGATCGGTACGCTGACCGAGACGTTCGCGGCCATCGAGATGGCCAAGCGCGCTGGCTACACCGCCGTCATCTCGCACCGTTCGGGCGAAACCGAAGACAGCACGATCGCCGACATCGCCGTTGGCACGAACGCTGGCCAGATCAAGACCGGCTCGCTGTCGCGCTCGGACCGCATGGCCAAGTACAACCAACTGCTGCGCATCGAAGAAGACCTCGGTGATATCGCCAGCTACCCGGGCAAGTCGGCGTTCTATAACCTGCGATAATTCCTCGCAGTTTTGCCCTGCATGACTGTGCGACCGCCGCTCTGGCGGTCGCATGGCATTTGGGGCCCGAGTCCTGCCAACGCTTGTCTCTATGCGCCTGATTACGCTGTTCCTGCTGCTGTTACTGCTTGCCATCCAGTACCCACTCTGGCTGGGCAAGGGTGGTTGGTTGCGCGTGTGGGACATGCAAAAGCAGGTGACGGCACAGAATCAGCGCAACGCTGAACTGAAGCAGCGCAACACCAAGCTCGAAGGTGAAGTGAAGGATCTGAAGGAAGGCACGGGCGCCATTGAAGAGCGCGCGCGCTATGAGCTCGGGATGGTGAAGGACGACGAAGGCTTCGTGCAATTTGTCGCCCCGGCCCCGAAAACCAGCGAGACTCCGCTACCGCCGCCCCCTCCGGCGGGTCAGCAGGCGCATCACTGAGCCCGCCATGCGAACGCGTCCAACAGACGCGCTCGCCTTGACGACAATTTCCGGGTTTTACCAGTAGTACGGATAGCCCCACACGGGTGCACCGTAGCTGACGCCCCAGCCGCCCCGGTGGCGCCATCCGCTGCCGTAATACACCGAATAGCCTCCGTAGTACGGGTACGGTGCGTAATACGGCGCCGCAGCATAGGCACGCGCCTCGGCATCGCGTCTGATGGCTTGATCCGATTCGCGCAGTGCCTTGGCATTCAGCGCATCCAGCTTTTTGCGGTCTTCCGCCGACAACGGCGCCGGTGCCGCAGCCTGCGTATTGTCCGGTAGCCGGGCGGTGTAGGGCGTGCCTCCCGGTCCACGCGGCACGGCAACACAGGCTGACGCCAGCAGCGCGGCCCCGATCGGCAACGCCAGCGCGCCAGCACGAGAGAAATTCAACGATCGCAAGGACGAAGAAGTGAGCTTGGACATGGTGCGCTCCGCAGCAAGCGGCAGATGAGGGGGCTGGCGATTTAGAGCGTGGGCGGCACTGATAAGTGCCGCGCGCTACGCGCACTTCATACTATGTCGCCGTGTTCAGTGGCGCTGGTCGGATGCGCCCTGAATACCCTGCGCGACAGTGTCTTGTGCGAAGAGCTGTGCACAATCCACGGCGTCGAAGCTGTAGTGCTGGCCGCAGAATTCGCAGTCGATTTCCACCTTGCCGCGTTCTTCCAGAATGCTGTCGACCTCGGGTTGGCCGAGCGAACGCAGCATGGATCCCACGCGCAGACGCGAGCACGAGCAGCGGAAACGCGGGCTCTGCGGCTCGAACATGCGGATGCCGGCGGCTTCCATTTCTTCCCAGTACAGGCGCTTGATGAGCGTGTCGATGGGCTGCCCGAGCAGTTCGTCGCGGCGCAGCGTCTTGCCGAGCTGGCAAACGCGTTCCCACGTGTCGAGGTCTTGCTCCTGCACGTCCTTGTGCAGAGGCTGGCCGGTCTCGCCCACCTGTGCGAACACATGGCCCGTGCGGCCTTCCATCGCACCGCCATACGAAGGCAAGCGTTGCAGCAGCATGCCCGACGCGACCTTGCCGTCGGCAGCCAGCCATAGACGCGTGTCGAGCTGCTCGGAGCTTTGCATGTAGTGCTCAAGCACTTCGGTGATGCTGGCGAGCGGCCCGTTCTCGTCCGACAGCGGCACGATGCCCTGATATGGCTGCTGGCCGGGCAGCTTGTCTTGCGGATCGAGCGTGATGGCGAAGCGCCCGTTGCCGTGCACGTTGACCATGGTGGCCAGCGTGGCGTCGTCGGCAATCTCGGCACCTTCGGCAATCTTGGCCGTGGCCCGCATCGACAGGTCGGAGTTGCACTCCACGACCAGCATGCGCACCGGGCCGTCGCCGTGCAGTTGCATCACCAGTGCGCCGTTGAACTTGAGGTTGGCCGACAGCAGCGCAGCAGCGGCCATCATCTCGCCCAGCAGCGTGCTGACCGGGGCGGGGTAGCGGCGGCGGTTCAGCACTTCTTGCCACGTGCCTTCCAGGCGCACCAGTTCACCGCGCACGGGCGCAGCGTCAAATACAAATTTCTTCAGCTCGTCAGTCATCCATCAATCCGTTTCAGTTGCTGCTTGTACATCGCCTGACGCACTGCATACGTTTCGGTGTTCAGGTGCATCTTGGCAATGTCGTCTTCCGTCAGTTTGCGCACGGCCTTCGCAGGCGCGCCCAGAATGAGCGTGCCGTCTTCGAAGACCTTGCCTTCGGTGACGATCGCACCCGCGCCCACCAGGCAGTTCTTGCCGATCACCGCGCGATTGAGCACCACCGCCTGGATGCCGATCAGAGAGCCTTCGCCGATCGTGCAGCCATGGAGCATGGCCTGGTGGCCGATCGTTACGCGGTCGCCGATGTTCAGCGGGCAACCCGGGTCGGTGTGCAGCACCGAGCCTTCCTGCACGTTGCTGGCCTCGCCCACGGTAATCGGCTCGTTGTCGCCGCGGATGACGGCACCGGGCCACACGCTCGCGCGAGCCTTCAGCTCCACGCAGCCGATGACGGTCGCTTCCGGGGCCACATAGGCGTTGGCGTCAATGGTCGGTGCAACATCGCCGAGTTGGTAGAGGGCCATGCGATCGGTCTCCAGAGTCTGCTTAGGTGGGGGAAAAGAGCGCGTCTTCAAGCTTGCCGGGCAAGGCAGGCCGATGCGTCGAATTAAAATGGCGGAAAGTCCAAATTGTACGCTGATGACCGCTTCGCAACCTCGCCACCAAACGCCCGCTGACACACTGCGCCATGCTGCCCTGGCCGCGCTGTGTCTCACCGATCCGGCCAGCAAGGTGGACGCCACGCTGCGTCTGGGCGAGCGCGCCAAGAACGCCGACGACGCGAGCTGGGGCATTGACGAGGCCATTGCGGCACCAGCAAACGGTGTCCCCGGCCGCCCCGCCGTACCGGTGCTCGTGCCGCCGTCCGAGGTTCCGCGCCGTCGTGCGATCGATACGCCACGCGGTCGCGGCGCGCTGCTGCACGCGCTCGCGCACATCGAATTCAATGCCATCAATCTTGCACTCGACGCGGTGTGGCGTTTTGCCGGGATGCCCACGGCGTTCTACCAGGACTGGACGCGCGTGGCGGCGGAAGAAGCGACGCACTTTTCGCTGCTTTCTGCCCATCTGGCCACGCTCGATTGCCGCTACGGCGATCACCCGGCCCATGACGGCCTTTGGCAGATGACGGAGAAAACCGCCGCCGATCCGCTCGCGCGCATGGCGCTGGTGCCGCGCACGCTGGAGGCGCGCGGGCTCGATGCCTCTCCGCCAATCCGCGCCAAGTTGGCGCAGGCGGGCGACATGGCCGCCGCGGGCATCCTCGACATCATCCTGCGCGACGAGATTGGCCACGTGGCGGTCGGCAACCGCTGGTACCGCTGGCTGTGCGAGCGCGCGGGGCTCGATCCCGTGCCGACGTATCGCAAGCTGGCCGAGCAATACGGTGCGCCGCGTTTGCGCGGGCCATTCAATCTCGAGGCGCGCCGCCAAGCTGGTTTCGACGACGACGAAATCGCCGCGCTGGAAGCCTCGTTCTAAGCGCCACGGCGCAGCTCATCCGCCGCTATAATCCCGAGAAAAAGAACGATCGTTCGATTTATATTCGGTGACGGAAACCATGAACTCCACCACACAGCCTGCCGTGCGCCTGGCATCCCGCTCGACGTACCTGCCCGTGCGCGGCCTGCGCTACCACATCCGCGAATGGGGCGAGCCGGGTGCGCCAATCCTCTTCCTGTTTCACGGGTGGATGGATGTGTCGGCATCGTTCCAGTTTCTGGTCGACGCGCTGCGCCAGCGCTGGCATATCGTGGCGCCGGATTGGCGCGGCTACGGCCAGACCGCCCGGCCCACGGACGCCCCCGGCGTCGAGAGCTACTGGTTTGCCGATTACGTGGCCGACCTCGAAGCCATCATCGACCACTACCAGCCGGAAGGGCAGGTGACGCTGGTCGGGCACAGCCTGGGCGCCAACGTGGTTTGCCTGTACGCGGGTATCCGGCCCGAGCGCGTGCGGCGCGTGGTGGATCTGGAAGGCTTCGGCATGTCGGCGTCGAAGGCATCGCAGGCGCCGCGCCGCTATGCGCGATGGCTCGACGAGCTGAAGGACAAGCCGCGCCTGAACACCTACGCGACCGTCGAGGACGTCGCCGCGCGCCTGCAGAAGACCAACCCACGCCTGCCGGCCGACAAGGCCGCATTCCTGGCGCAACACTGGTCGAGCCAGAATGCTGACGGCCGCTGGGAGATCCTCGGCGACCCCGCGCACAAGATCATCAATCCGCAGCTTTATCGGCTGGATGAGGTGATGGAAATCTGGCGCCGTGTTACCGCCCCCGTGCTGCACGTCGAGGCAGTCGATTCGCCCACACTAAAAGCCATTGCTGGCGACGTGCCGCTGGCCGAGTTCAAGACGCGCTTTACGGCGTTTCCTGATTTCCGTGAGGTGCTGATTGCGGATGCAGGGCACATGCTGCATCACGATCAGCCTGAACAGGTGGCCGCGCTGATCGAAGAGTTCTGTTTGCAGCGCTAAGCGGCAGGTCAATCAAGAAACCGCTGCGCCGCGCCGGGCGGCGGCAGAATGCAGGTGTCTGACCGCCCAAACCATCGATAGCGATTGCGTGCAACGCGGCGATACAACGCGTCGCGCAGCGTTGCGGGGATCAACCAGCCGATCCAGGCCAAGCGCCACGGCCAGCCAAGCGCATGCAGGATGCGCAGGACGGCCGCGCTTTCACGCCACGCACGGCCGTCTCGCACGAAGAGCACGGTATCCACGTCATCCGGATTCACGCCGGCCTGCGCGAGCAGCTGCCGCCCAGTTTGACCCTGCATGGACGCGAAGCGCAGCAACCCTTGCCGGTCATGCCGCAGCAGAAACTGGATGGAGCCGCTGCACAGCAGGCAGTGCGCATCGTAGACGACGATCATTCGCGCTCCATCGTCGACAGGTCGAGATAACCTCGATACGCCGCTACCACGCCGAGCAACGGCACACTGGCACGCACGTTGAACCGGAAGCGGTCACCGTCACCGGATTCCTCGGCCAACACGGCGGGCCGCAGCCAGGCAGGGCAAGGGATGCCGAGGAAGCGCAAGCCTTCCAGACGCATGCGCAATACGGCGTGATTCGCCTCCAGCGAAAAGAACAGGCGCACCGCGCCGAGCCGCTCTGTGAGGTACCCCCGGTGCAGCGACAAGGTCGAGCGCATCGTGTGGCGGGGAAACTGGCGCGTCCAGATTTCTTCTGTGCCGGCGGTGTTGAGCGTGATTCGGAGCGGGCCACGCGTCGGTGTCCGCGGCGTGCGAATGCACCATGCAAGCATGCGTGCGAGGTGCGAGGCTGGCGGTTCCGTTTCGACTTCGCCGTGCAGCGTCACCGCGCCGGTCAGGCGGTGGAAGGTTTGCACGGCCGGCGCCAGTTCCGCATATCTCGCACCAAGCACGGTTTCGTAGAGCGACGGTGCGCGCATGCGAGACTTATTCCGCCGTTACATGCAGTTTCGTCTGCAGCCCGGCGTCGTTGCTCGAATGCGTATGCACCAGCGTCTTGTCCGGATTCGCATACCGGTAGGCGCGCCGCAGCGCCATCGCCACTTCATGGAAGCCCGACAGAATCAGCTTCTGCTTGTTCGGATACAGCGCGATATCGCCCGCCGCGAACACGCCCGGGCGCGAGGTCTCGTACGCCGTTGTTTCCACCGTGATGCGGCCGGCGCGCATCTCCACGCCCCAGTTGACAATCGGGCCTGGCTCGGAAACCAGACCATACAGGGCGATCAGTTCATCGCAGGGCAGAACGGTTTCGCCGTCGCGCCCGCGGATGGCTGCGCCGATGAGCGTGCCGTCGGGCGTGCTGTCCAGGCGCGAAAGCATGCCGAGCACGAAATCCATTTCGCCGGCGACGACGGCGGCGCGCATTTCAGCAACGCTGGCATCGGCTGCGCGGAAGCCCTCTCGCCGATGGACCAGTGTCACGCGTGCGGCGACTTTGCGCAGCGCGAGCGCCCAGTCGAGCGCGGAATCCCCGCCGCCGGCAATGACGACGCGCTTGCCCGTAAAGCGCGCGGTGTCGCGCACGGCATAGTGCAGATGGCGGCCTTCCAGTGCGGCCGCTTCAGGCAAAGCCACACGTTGTGGGGTGAACGCGCCGTTGCCTGCCGTGATGAGTACGGCGGCGCAGTCGAACACGTCGCCGGCGCTGGTGGTGACCCGAAAGCGCCGGCCGTGCTCGTTTTCCAGCGTTTCCACGGTTTCGGCCCGGCGACCACACAGGATGGGGTAGTTGAACGGCGCGCACTGGGCCATCAGCCGATCGACGAGTTCCTGTGCGGTGCACGACACCAGCGCCGGGATGTCGTAGATGGGTTTTTCCGGGTACAGCTCTGTGCATTGACCACCCGGGCGGTCCAATGCATCCACCAGCACACACGACATGCCAAGCACGCCCGCCTGGAACGCCGCGAACAGGCCTACCGGCCCAGCGCCCACGACAAGCACGTCGGTGCGTTGCTCCACGGGCTGGGGGGAATCGGCGTTGAGAGTGGCGGCGGAAGTCATGACAAAGCGAAGAAAACGAAACAATGCGGCCACTATAGCCTGCAGCAAGCGGCCCGCCGCGAACACCGCCACGGGCAGTCGGGTCTTCCGGATGCCGATCCGTGGGGGGGCAGGGCCCCCGGTTGCGCGCCGCAGCAGTAAAATGGCGAAATGCCAAATCTCTCCGCCGCCTCCGCCCGAAATGCCGATCTGCACTGCCACTCCACGGTGTCGGACGGCATGCTCGCGCCGCACGAAGTTGCCGCGCGCGCTGCCGCCCACGGTGTGACGCTCTGGGCGTTGACTGACCACGACGAAGTGGGTGGACAGGCCGCCGCGCGCGAAGCCGCAACGGCCCTGGGCATGGATTACCTCTCGGGTGTGGAGATTTCCGTGACGTGGGCGGGGCGCACGCTGCACATCGTCGGCCTGGGCATCGATCCGGATAACGCCGATCTGGCGCAGGGCCTGGAACGCACGCGCTCCGGCCGCTGCGCGCGCGCTGAAGACATCAGCGCCGCGCTTGCCAAGCTCGGCATCGAAGGCGCCTACGAAGGTGCTTTGCGCTACGCCGGCAACCCGGACATGGTCTCGCGCACCCATTTCGCACGCTTCCTCGTCGAGCACGGTCACTGCCGGGACATCCACGAGGTGTTCGACCGCTATCTGGGCGACGGCAAGCCGGGCTACGTGCCGCATCGCTGGGCGCGCCTGGCCGATGCGATCAACTGGATCAAGGGCGCGGGCGGCGTCGCAGTGATGGCGCATCCGGGGCGCTACACGTTGTCGCTGGTCGAGCACGGTGCGCTGTTTGATGAATTCAAGGCGCTGGGCGGCGAGGGGGTCGAAGTCGTCACCGGCAGCCATACCCCCGACCAGTACGCGCTGTACGCCGACGTAGCCCGCCGTTACGGCCTGCTGGCATCGCGCGGTTCAGACTTTCATGGCCCCGGCGAGGGCCGCGTCGAACTCGGCACACTGCCGCCGCTGCCCGACAACCTGACGCCGGTGTGGAGCCGGTGGATGTCCTGAGCGCGCGGCTGCCATGTCCCAGTTCTTCCAGATCCACCCGACCACGCCGCAAGGGCGCCTGATTCGCCAGGCGGCGGAGATCATCCGCGCCGGCGGCCTGGTCGCGCTGCCCACCGATTCCTGCTACGCGCTCGCCTGCCATCTGGACGACAAATCGGCCGTCGAGCGCCTGCGCCGCGTGCGCGGCATCGACGAAAAGCACCACCTGACATTGATGTGCCGGGACCTTTCCGAGCTGGCCACGTTCGCGCGTGTCGACAACAAGCAATATCGCGTGCTGAAGGCGGCCACACCGGGGCCGTTCGTCTTCCTGCTGGAGGCGACCAAGGAGGTGCCGCGCCGGCTTTCGCACCCGTCGCGCAAGACGATCGGCCTGCGCGTACCGGAACACGCGATTCCCCTGGCGCTGATGGCGGAACTGGGTGAGCCGCTGCTCTCCGCCACGCTGCAACTGCCCGGCGATGACGAACCCCTCAACGAGGCCGAGACCATTCGGGATCGGCTTGAAAAGCAGCTTGAACTCGTCATCGACGGCGGCCCGGCCCCGGCCGAACCCACCACCGTCATCGACCTGACGAGCGGCGAGCCCGAACTTGTGCGCCAAGGCCGGGGTGATCCGGCTCGCGTGGGCCTGTAGGCGAGCCCTTGGCGCGTGCTTCGGTGGCGCCGTGCCGCGGCGCGCGCTTGCTACAATAGCTCGCTTATGGACCCCACACTGATCCAGAACATCGCGGTTTACGCGATTCCCGTCCTGTTTGCCATCACGCTGCATGAGGCGGCGCACGGTTACGTCGCCAAGCATTTCGGCGACGATACAGCCTATGTCATGGGCCGCGTCAGCATCAATCCGCTGCGGCACATCGATCCCATCGGCACGATTGCGATGCCGCTGTTGCTGTATTTTGCAACCCAGGGTGCCTTTGTTTTCGGCTATGCCAAGCCGGTGCCGGTGCGCTTCGACCGTCTGCGGGACCCGCGCTGGCATGGCATGTGGGTGGCGCTGGCGGGGCCCGTCACCAACTTTGTCCAGGCGATCTTCTGGGGCGTATTGGCGGTGGTGTTCGCGGTGGGCGGCGTGAACGAACCGTTCCTGATCGGCATGGCGCGCGCTGGCATTCTGGTCAATATGGTGATGGCCGCGTTCAACATGTTTCCGCTGCCGCCGCTCGATGGCGGGCGCGTGCTGGCAGCACTCCTGCCACCTCGGATGGCGCTCGGTCTGTCGCGCATCGAACCGTTCGGCTTCTTTATCGTGATGGCGTTGATTATTTCCAACGTCATCACCAACGTCTGGATGCGCCCGATCATGGCGCTGCTGTTTCAACTGCTGCAGTGGATTCTGAGTCCGCTGCAGATGCTGTTTTCCTGAGTCTTCAACCCCATTTCCCACATGTTTCCTGACCGCGTTCTCTCTGGCATGCGTCCGACCGGTGCTCTGCACCTGGGGCATTACCACGGCGTCCTGAAAAACTGGGTCCGGCTGCAAGCCGAATACCCGTGCTTCTTCTTCGTCGCCGACTGGCATGCGCTGACCACGCACTACGAGTCGCCCGAGGTGATCGAGGAATCGGTGTGGGAAATGCTGATCGACTGGCTCGCTGCCGGTGTCGATCCGACGCAGTCCACGCTGTTCATCCAGAGCCGTGTGCCCGAGCACGCGGAGCTGTTCCTACTGCTCTCGATGGGCACGCCGCTGGGCTGGCTCGAACGCGTGCCGACATACAAGGACCAAATCGAGAAGCTCAAGGAGAAGGACCTCTCCACCTACGGCTTCCTCGGTTACCCGCTGCTGCAAGCCGCCGACATCCTGATCTACCGCGCCGGCTTCGTGCCGGTGGGCGAAGACCAGGTGCCGCACGTCGAGATGACGCGCGAAGTCGCCCGCCGCTTCAACTACCTCTATGGCCGCGAACCAGGTTTCGAAGAGAAGGCGCTGGAAGCGGCCAAGAAGCTCGGGGGCAAGCGCGCCAAGCTGTATCTGGAGCTGCGCACTGCCTACCAGGAGCGTGGTGAAGACGAGGCCCTGGAGCAGGCCCGCGCGCTGCTGGCCGAATCGCAGAGCCTGTCCATGGGCGACCGCGAACGCCTGTTCGGCTATCTGGAAGGCGCCCGCAAGATCATCCTGCCCGAACCGCAGGTGCTGCTGACCGAGGCATCGCGCATGCCGGGTCTTGATGGCCAGAAGATGTCCAAGTCGTACGGCAACACGATCCGCATGCGCGAGGACAAGGAAACCGTCGAGAAAAAGGTTCGCACCATGCCGACCGATCCGGCTCGCGTGCGCCGCACCGATCCGGGCGACCCGGACAAGTGCCCGGTCTGGCAGTTGCATCAGGTCTACTCTGATGCCGACACGAAAGAGTGGGTGCAAAAGGGTTGCCGCAGCGCCGGCATTGGCTGCCTGGAGTGCAAGCAGCCCGTGATCGAGGGCATCCTGCGGGAGCAGCAGCCGATGCTTGAGCGCGCCCAGAAATACATCGACGATCCGTCACTGCTGCGCGCCATCATTGCTGATGGCTGCGACAACGCCCGCAAGGTTACGCAGGAGACCATGCGCGAGGTGCGCGAGGCGATGGGTCTGTCGTACAGCTGATGGGCTGTTGATGTCTGCTGTCGCGTCTGATTCACACACGTTCGCTGCGCCCTCGCCGTGGGTGGTGCGTTGGGCGGCTGGACTGCCGGCTGGCGCCTCCGTGCTGGACGTGGCTTGCGGCAGTGGACGCCACGTGCGCTGGCTGGCCGCACGCGGTCTACGCCTGACTGGCATCGACCGCGATGCGGCCGCGCTGTCGGGCCTCGTCGGCATCGCCGAAACCATCGTCGCTGACATCGAAGGCGGCCCCTGGCCGTTGCCTGCCGGCGCCACTTTCGATGCCGTTGTCGTCACGAACTATCTGCACCGACCGCTTTGGCCGCACTTGCTGGCGGCCGTCGCGCCGGGCGGCCGGCTGATCTACGAAACTTTCGCCGACGGAAACGAAACCGTCGGGAAGCCGTCGAACCCGGCATTCCTGCTGGCACCGGGCGAACTGCTCGATGCCGTGCGAGGCCAGATGCGGGTGATCGGCTACGAAGACGGTTTTCTCGCATCGCCCCGAGACGCTTACGTGCAGCGGATTTGCGCGGTTCGCGAGCCCTCAGGGGCGGTTGCGCCGCGCTACGCACTTTGAAGTTGCTGAGGACGGCGGCTTACCCGTCTCTTGGCGGGTCTCAGATGTGGCGAATCCGTTCTGACGATCCGGTACAATCCGACTGTTTACGTTCACGCTTTTGTCTGCTTTCGAAACCATGATCCAGATTTCCGGCAGTCTCGTCGCCATCGTCACGCCCATGCACGAGGACGGCAGCCTTGATTTCCCGTCCCTGCGCAAGCTCATCGACTGGCACATCGCCGAAGGCACCGACGGCATCGTGATCGTCGGAACCAGCGGCGAATCGCCGACCGTGTCGGTGGAAGAGCACCGTGAACTAATCCGCGTGGCGGTCGAGCAGGCCAACAAGCGCATTCCCATCATTGCCGGTACCGGCGGCAACTCCACCACCGAGGCGGTGGAGCTGACGGCCTACGCCAAGCAAGTAGGCGCTGATGCCTCCCTGCAGGTCGTGCCGTACTACAACAAGCCGACGCAGGAAGGCATGTATCTGCACTTCCGCAAGGTGGCCGAGTCGGTGGATCTGCCGGTCATTCTGTACAACGTGCCGGGCCGCACCGTGGCCGATATGACGGTCGAAACCATGCTGCGTCTGGCCGAAGTGCCGGGCATCATCGGCGTGAAGGAAGCCACGGGCAACATCGACCGCGCCGCGCACCTCATCAAGGGCGCACCGGCCTCGTTCAAGATTTACAGCGGGGATGATCCGACGGCCATCGCGCTGATGCTGCTGGGTGGCCACGGCAACATTTCCGTGACGGCCAACGTGGCGCCGCGTGCCATGCACGAACTGTGCGTTGCCGCCATGCGCGGCGACGTGGAGACGGCTCGCCGCATCCACATGCAACTGCTGTCGGTGCACAAGAACCTGTTCGTCGAGTCGAACCCGATTCCCGTCAAGTGGGCTCTCCAGGCCATGGGCAAGATGGAAGGTGGCATTCGCCTGCCGTTGACGCCGCTGGCACCCCAGTATCACGAGGTTGTGCGCGCATCCCTGAAGGATGCCGGGCTGCTCTCCTGATTGTTTCAAGGCGCTTCTCAGGCCCTTAAGCCATCGTTCTCATCTGAAGGATCGCAAGTCAATGAAACTGCACCAAACCCGTCGCGGGGCTGTGGCGACGTCCGCTCAACTGTTGCTGGCCGCGCTGTCGGTTGCCCTGATTTCCGGTTGCGATACCGTCAATGAGGTGATGCAGCCGGACCGCATCGATTACAAATCGCAGGCCAAGAAAGGCCCGACGCTTGAGGTCCCGCCCGACCTGACCGGCATCCAGGCTGACCGCCGCTATGCCGCACCGGACACGGGCACGACCACGCTGTCGGCGTATACGTCAACGGCGCCCAAGGTCACGACGCCCGGCTCGGGCACCGAGAATGTGCTGCCTGCCGTGTCCGACATGCGTATCGAGCGTGATGGCAATCAGCGCTGGCTGCTCGTGAAGACCACGCCGGATGCCTTGTGGCCGCAATTGCGCACGTTCTGGCAAGAACTGGGCTTCCTGCTGGTGATCGACTCGCCCGAGACCGGCATCATGGAAACCGACTGGGCTGAAAACCGCGCGAAGATTCCGCAGGACATCATCCGCCGCACCGTCGGCAAGGTATTCGATGGCTTGTACTCGACGTCTGAGCGTGACAAGTTCCGCACCCGCATCGAGAAGGGTCCGAACGGCACGGTCGAAGTCTACATCTCGCACCGCGGCGCGCAGGAACAACTGGTCGGTTCGTCCAAGGACCAGACCGTGTGGACGCCGCGTCCGGCCGATCCGGAACTCGAAGCCGAATTCCTGTCGCGCCTGATGCAGCGGCTGGGCGCCAGCAAGGAGGCCGCACAGCAGAAGCTCGCGCAAACGCAGGCAGCGCACCCGGTGCAAGACGGCACGAAGGCTGAACCGGCCCCGCGTACCGGCCCATCGTTGCTGACGCAGTCGAATGGCCAACCGGTCCTGCAGGTGCCGGAGCCCTTTGATCGCGCATGGCGCACCGTGGGCTTGGCGCTGGATCGCGTGAACTTCACCGTGGATGACCGCGACCGCTCGCAAGGGGTCTACTTCGTTCGCTACGCTGATACGCGTGCCGAAGCCAACGCACCGGGCTTCTTCTCGCGCCTGTTCTCGGGCACGAAGATCGAAGACCTCAAGCGGGCCAAGCGTTACCGCGTGGTCGTGAAGGATGCTGGCACGTCTTCGACGGTGCTGGTGCAAAACGACGATGGCTCCGCGCAGACCGGCGACATCGGCAAGCGCATCCTGTCGCTGCTCGACGAGCAACTGCGGTAATCGGCATCATGCAGTACGGCTGCCTGGGTGGGCGATGACACTGAGATTCGCCAGCCTTGGCAGCGGCAGTGAAGGCAATGCGCTGCTCGTGGAATCCGCGAGCGGCGCGACGTGCACGCGCATCCTGCTGGATTGCGGATTCGGTATCCGCGAGACTGTGCGGCGGCTCGAGCGCCTGGGCTGTACGCCCGAATCCCTCAACGCCATCCTCGTCACGCACGAGCATAGCGATCACGTTGGCAGCGCCTATGCGGTTGCCGCCAAATTCAATATCCCGGTCTGGACCAGTCACGGCACGTATCGCGCCACGGAAAACCTGCGCGGCGCCGACCGTGCAGCCGTGCGTTTCTGTCGCGCCGACGATATGTTCTCCGTCGGCGATCTGCAAATCTTGCCTTACACCGTGCCGCACGACGCGCGCGAGCCGCTGCAGTTCGTCTTCAACGACGGCGCGCGGCGCTTGGGCGTGCTGACCGATGCCGGCATGTTGACGGAATACCTTTGCGCCCATCTGGCAGGCATGCACGCCCTCGTGCTCGAATGCAATCATGACCGCGAGATGCTGGCCAATTCAGCCTATCCGTGGTCATTGAAATGGCGTATCGGTGGAGATTTCGGCCATTTGGCCAATGACATTGCAGCCGCGATCCTTACGCGCGTTCGCCACGACGCGTTGCATACGGTCGTTGCTGCGCATCTGTCCAAGCAGAACAACACGCCGCTATTGGCTGCTGAGGCGATTGCCGTGCCGCTGGGGGCTCGCACTGAAGACGTGCCGATTGCGGATCAGGAAGAGGGCCTGCTTTGGTGCACCGTTTGAGGGCGGCTGGTCCGATCGACGCGGCTTGTAAGATTCAGAAACAACTTTGAATGGCGGATGGGTCGCGTAGTTGCTGCTCGGAGTTCCAACGCTAGATGGGCGCCCATAAAAAAAGCCGACCTGAAGGTCGGCTTTTTTGTCTCGCGAGAAACGCGATTATTGCTTGGCAGCCGGGGCCGAAGCAGCAGCATCCGGAGCGGCGGCCGGAGCAGCGGCTTCTTCCTTCTTACCGCAAGCAGCCAGAGCCACAGCAGCCATCAGCGAGGCGATCAGGAGAGACTTTTTCATTTTTTCGATCCTTAAACTGAATTATGGAAAGCGGACAACAGAAAGCGCGATGAATAATTACCGGTAATTATCGCTCAGGTACTACACCTTCTTCTATGCTGGCAGCCAAGCCGCACGAGGACTGCTCGGCTTGCAAGCTAGCGTCGGATTATAGCGGCCTTTACCTACTGTGTGTAGCTGAGTCGGGGCTGACGCACGTGCGATTCAGACGCTTTTGTAACGATCTGTTTCAATGCGGAATCATCGTTGCGCGGGTCCAGCCAGCCTGAGCCAGCCTTCTTCGTACCAAGCGTGCAGCGTATCCATCAGATCTGGCAAGCCGGCCGCCGCATCCACGGATGCAGCGCTCGCACGACGTGCGTCCGCCAACGCGGAGAGCCACGCAAGCAGCGTTCCCGATGGTTCAAACGTATCGCCGTTGATCCAGAAGCGTTGCGCGTCATACAGCGCCTGCGTGCGCGCGTCCAGCACGATGCCTTCCTTGCGCGCCCGAGCCGTGAAGCGGGCAAGCGGCAAGCGGGGCTGCGTGACGAAGTCGACGTGATCCTTGGGTTCGGAAAGGTACGCGCCGAGGAATTCACCGACGAGTTCAGGCGTCCAGCGCAACGCGTTGAGCTTCTGGACAAGGGCCTTGACCATGGCGGCCGGCAGTTCGCCGGGGTGGGTGGTGGGCTTCTGTTCGGGATCGGCGTAGCGGCCGTCGAAGTTGGGGTCGTCTTCCAGCGTTTGCGACAGGAAGCCCAGGAAGTGGCCGGCCAGTTCGCGGTACGACGGTGAGCGGAAGCCGATCGAATACGTCATGCAGTCGCCCTCGGCCACGCCGTCATGTGCGTAGTGCGGCGGCAGATACAGCATGTCGCCGGGCTCTAGTACGAATTCCTCTTCGGGCTGGAAGTTGGCGAGGATCTTGAGCGGCAGATCGGGGACGAGCGTGAGATCGTCCTGGGCTGAGATGCGCCAGCGGCGCCTGCCGTGGGCCTGCAGCAGGAACACATCGTACGAATCGAAGTGCGGGCCGACGCCGCCGCCGTCGGTTGCGAAGCTGATCATCACGTCATCGAGCCGCGCGTCGGGAATGAACCGGAAACGCTGCATCAACGCTTCGACCGCCGGCTCGACGAGGTTCGCGCCCTGCACAAGCACCGACCAGTTGCGTGTCTTGCGCGAGGGCAGCGGGCGTTCGTCGAAGGGGCCGTGATTGAACGACCAGCGCCCGCGCGATTGCGCGATCAAGCGGGACTCGACATCGGGGCGCGCAGCCAGGGCAAGTACACGTTCAGGCGAGAGCGGAAAGTGCAGCGCACGCATCTCTTCGGGGGAGAGTGCCTGCCGGATCAGCAGAGGCTTCTTCTGCCAGTGCGTGCGCATGAAATCGCGCGGTGACAGCCCGCCGAGGAGTTGCGCCGGATGCCCCGCTGGAAGAGCAGGTTGGACGCCGCCATCGGCAGCGTATAATGGGACTTCGTTCATGGAGTGCGCAATTGAAAATCGCGAAGAATACGGTAGTGTCGGTGGCTTACAAACTGTCCGACGCGCAGGGCAACGTCATCGAGGAATCCGATGAGCCGATGGTGTATTTGCACGGCGGCTATGATGGCACGTTCCCCAAGATCGAGGAAGCGCTGGACGGCCAGGAACAAGGCTTCGAGACCAAGCTGCAGCTCGAACCGGACGACGCTTTCGGTGACTACGATCAGGAGCTGATCAAGATCGAGCCGCGTGATCGCTTTCCGGAACCGCTCGAAGTTGGCATGCAGTTCGAGGGCGTGCCCGAAGATGGCGACGAGGAAGATGCCATCGTCTATACAGTCACCGACGTGGCGGAAGACAAGGTTGTGCTGGACGGCAATCACCCGCTCGCCGGCATGGCGCTGCGCTTCGAACTGAAGGTGACCGAAGTGCGGGAAGCCACGGCTGAAGAGATCGAGCACGGCCACGTGCACGGTGAAAATGGCCTTGAAGTGGTGGACGAGGACGAGGACGATAAGCCGCACACGCTGCACTGATCGGCAAGTCCATCAAGATACGAGAACGGGAGCTTCGGCTCCCGTTTTCTTTATTGCGCCGGCGCTGGCGTGATTTCCGGCGCTGGGATGGGGGTGTTGTCAAGGCGGCGGCTGCGGGTATGGAACAGCGGCGTGCGGCCTGGCGTGACGGAGACTTCCAGCCAGCGATCGAGCACCGGCGAACCATAGGTGCGTGCGCGCATGACATGCGCGTCCGGGCGGCCGTCTTCGTCTTTGAGCGGGCGGTCGAGCATGAACGTCTGGCTGGCGCCGTGGATGAGCAGGACGGCACCGTCGTAGTCGCGCGTGAGCGCTCGCAACTGACGCTTGAGTGCAAGGTAGCCGTCATGCGAGCGGCGGCGCAGCCAGCCGTCGAACAGATTGGGTGCGCGGCGCCGTTCCCAACCGTCTTCAAAGAGTGGATCGGCCTGCATCATGACGACCACGCCCGCCATCTTGCGTTGGCGCGCGACGGCAAAGGCGCGTGCGAGCCATTGGCGATTGGCTTCAAGGCGGTCTTCGTATTCGCCGTTGCGCCCGCCCGCGGTCTTGTAGTTGTTGTTGTCGCCGGGCACGTTGAGGGTGACGAACAGCACGTCATTCATCGTCCAGCGCGTGTTTTCGCGGTAGCTGCGGAACTTCGCCTGGTCGGACTGGCGCATGACCGTCATGGTGCGCTGGCCGAGCGTGTTGTCGTCGGGGTAGAACAGCTCGCGCAGGCGCAGCAGGCGCTCCACCGGGTCGAAACTGCCCGCGGCGGGGCGCTGGCAGTCGCTCCAGTCGTGGTCGCCCGGGATGTAGATGACGGGCGCGATCAGGCTGTCGAGCAGGTCATGGCGCGCTTCGAGCAGCGTGTCGGAACACGCTTCATCGCGGCCCTTGAGGTTGCCCAGATGGACGACGAAGGCGGGGTGTTCGGCGTCGATGGCGTCCAGCAGTGCGCGCACGGGGGCGACATCCTCGGCGCGGTCGGGCACGTTGCCGATCACCGTGAAGGTGAAGGCGCCCGGCGCGTCAGGTGCAGAATTCGCGACCTTGGGTGCAGCTGGTACAGCCACCGGCATCAGCATCGCCAACGCCATGGCGATGCATTGAAACGTGCGGGAAACTGCGCCGAGCCGGGTCATCGGAATCAGGCGGCCGGGCTCGCCAATGCCTTGAGGCGGTACAACGCATCAAGCGCTTCCCGCGGCGTCATATCGTCGGGATCGATCCCGGCAAGCGCATCCGCAAGCGCGCTGTCGGGTGTTTCGGCGTCGGCATCGCCTTCGTCGACGATGGGCATATCGGCGGCGAGTGCAAACAGGTCGAGCTGGGGCGTGGCGCCTGTGTCGGCGGAATGCTGCTCCAGCCAGGCCAGCCGTTTGCGCGCGGCGCGAATGACCGGCTGCGGCACGCCCGCCAGTTGTGCGACCTGCAAGCCGTAGCTCTGGCTGGCCGGACCTTCCTGCACGGCATGCAGGAAGACGATGCCGTCACCATGTTCGACGGCGGAGAGATGCACGTTGGCGGCCTGTGCGAACTCCTGCGGCAGTTGTGTCAGCTCGAAATAGTGCGTGGCGAACAGCGTGTGGCTGCGATTGTGCGACAGCAAGTGACGCGCAATCGCCCAGGCAAGCGCCAGGCCGTCGAACGTGCTCGTTCCGCGGCCAATCTCGTCCATCAGCACCAGGCTGTTGGGTGTGGCGCGGTGCAGGATGGCAGCCGCTTCCGTCATCTCAACCATGAAGGTGGATCGGCCACCCGCCAGATCGTCGGCCGCGCCGATACGCGTGAAGATACGGTCGATTGGGCCGATGACTGCGGCCTCCGCCGGCACAAATGCGCCCACGTAAGCGAGCAGCACGACCAGCGCGGTTTGCCGCATGAAGGTCGATTTACCGCCCATGTTTGGGCCCGTGATCAGCAGCAGCTTGCGCGCCTCCTGCAGCATGCAGTCGTTGGCGACGAACTGTTCGACTTGTTGTTCGACCACCGGATGGCGTGCGCGCGTCAGCTCAATACCGGGTGCGTCCGTCAGCGTGGGGCGCGACCACGACAGCGCATGCGCACGCTCGGCCAGCGTCGCGAGCACATCGGCCTGTGCCAGCGCGGCGGCGATACGTTTGAATTCGGCCAGGTGCGGCAACAGTTTCTGGAGCAGCTCTTCGTAGAGGAGCTTTTCGCGCGACAGGGCACGGTCCTGCGCCGACAACGCCTTGTCTTCGAACGCTTTCAACTCGGGCGTGATGTAACGCTCGGCGTTCTTCAGCGTCTGGCGGCGGCGGTAATCGTCCGGCACCTTGGCGGCCTGGCCGTTGGTGACTTCGATGTAGAAGCCGTGCACGCGGTTGTATTCGACGCGCAGATTGGCGATACCGGTGCGCTCGCGCTCGCGGGCTTCCAGATCGACGAGGAACTGGCCGCAGTTTTCCGAGATGTCGCGCAGCTCGTCGAGGTCGGCATCGTAGCCGCGGGCGATGACGCCGCCGTCTCGCACCATCGCTGCCGGCTCGG
The DNA here is from genome assembly GCF_001699815.1 of Ralstonia pickettii. Lineage (GTDB taxonomy): Bacteria > Pseudomonadota > Gammaproteobacteria > Burkholderiales > Burkholderiaceae > Ralstonia > Ralstonia thomasii. The sequence goes on from NZ_MCGB01000025.1 coordinate 281,961, forward strand.
CCATCACGGCGCGCTGCAGCAGGGCGTGGGCGTCTTCGGGCAGGGTGAGCGCGGCGTACAGCTCGATGAGCAGCGGAGCCGCGTCGCTCTGCGGCAGTTCTTCGCGAATCTCGGGCAGGCGCGCGAGCGTGTCGCGCAGCGAAGACAGATCGCGCGGGCGCGCCGACAGCAGCGCCAGTCGCCCGGTAATGCGCTCCACATCCGACAGCGTGCGCAGCGTCGAGCGCAATGTTTGCCAATCGCCGCCGAGCAGCACCTCGATCGCCTGCTGCCGCGCTTGGGGGATGGCACGATCCCGCAGTGGATGATGCAGCCAATGGCGCAGCAGGCGGCTGCCCATGCTCGTGGCGCACGTGTCGAGCAGCGAGAACAGCGTCGGCGATTCCTGCCCACGCAGCGTCTCGGTCAGTTCCAGGTTGCGGCGCGTGGCGGTGTCCAGGCCGATGAATTCGCTTTCGTGCTCGACGGTCAGGCCGATCACGTGACGCAGCGATTGGCCTTGCGTGGCGGCTGCGTAATTGAGCAGCGCGCCGGCAGCCGCCAGTGCGGCCGTCAACGTTTCCGCACCAAAGGCGACGAGGCTCGCGACGCCGAGTTGCTCGCGCAGGCGGCGGGTGCCGGCTTCCACGTCGAAGTGCCAATCGGGCAGGCGCGTGCGGGCAACATCCACCTGGATGGTGTTGAGCGTTGCATCGTCGGCCAGCACTTCGGCGGGGCGGATGCGTTCGAGTTCGCGGTCGAGCTGGTCGGGGCTGCACTCCATCACGCGCAATTCGCCGCCGACGAGGTTGAGCCAGGCCAGACCGATCAGCGGTGCGGCGCCGCGCTTGGCCGGCAGATGCGCGATGGCCAGCAGATGGTTGTTGATCTTGTCGGAAAGCAGGGCGGCGTCCGTCAGCGTGCCGGGTGTGACGACGCGTACGACCTTGCGCTCGACCGGCCCCTTGGCTGTGGCCGGGTCCCCGATCTGTTCGCAGATGGCCACGGATTCGCCCAGCTTGACCAGCTTGGCGAGGTATTGCTCGGCAGCGTGGAACGGGATGCCCGCCATGCGGATCGGATGCCCGTTGGAGCTGCCGCGTGCGGTGAGCGTGATATCGAGCAGGCGCGAGGCTTTTTCGGCATCTTCAAAGAAGAGCTCGTAGAAGTCGCCCATGCGATAGAAGACAAGCGTGTTCGGATGCCCCGATTTCAGCCGTAAATACTGCTGCATCATCGGGGTGTGCTTGTCGAAAGGGCCGTATTTCGGGTCGATCTCCAGAACCGGAGCGGAGTGTTCAGCCATGAGTACTAAAGCGCAGCGCGCGGCCGGATGTGATCCGATCAGGCCGCGCGCGGAAGGTGTTGAATCGCGCAATTGTTGCATACCAGCGATGCTGCTTCACTGCTTATCGTCGGCGAGCCGGGCTTCGAGAAAATCGAGAAAGCACGCAATCCGCGAAGCCAACTGCGTGTTGCGGTAGTACACCGCGTGAATCGGCTGCAGCACCTCCACCGTGGCGTCCTGCAGCACCTGCATGAGATCGCCCGCGCGGCGGTCTTCAGCGGTCATGAAATCAGCCAGGCAGACGATGCCCGCGCCTTGCAGCGCGAGCTGGCGCAGGGTTTCTCCGCTGGAGGCCTTGAGCGTGGGCTCGATGCGCAGGCGATCGCCGTACGGGCCGCGCAGGGGCCATTGGTTTAGCGATTCCGGCTGCACGAAACCGAGCAGGGCGTGCTTCTGCAGCTCATCCACGTGGCGGGGCCGCCCGTGCGCTTTCAGATAGGCAGGGCTCGCCAGCACGCGCAGCCGCCGCGTGCCAAGCAGGCGCGCACGCAGGGTGGAATCGCGCAGCGTGCCGATGCGGATCGCCACGTCGGTGTCTTCTTCCAGCAAATCGATGATCAGGTCGTTGGTGTTCAGCTCCAGCTCGATCTGCGGATACCGTGCGCGGAAGTCCGGCACCAGCGGCGCCACCACATGCAGCATGAACGGCATGGCAGCGTTGACACGCAGGCGGCCGGCAGGCTGCTGGCGGCGCAGGGCGATCTGCTCCTCGGCCTCGTCGACGGCGGCGAGGATGCTGCGCGCCTGCGCCAGAAACGTCGCGCCCTCGTCGGTGAGCGACAGCCGCCGCGTGGTGCGCGAGAGCAGGGTGGTGTCCAGCTTCTCTTCCAGGCGGCGCAACGCGCGGCTCACGCCCGACACCGTCTGGCCGAGCCGCTCAGCCGCCGCCGTGACGGAGCCCGTATCGACGACGGTGCGGAAGGCGAGCAGTTCTTCGAGTGTGGTTTTCATCGACGATTGTCAATTCAAAATCAAAAGAATTCTGCCTAATGTGGCGTAATTTGCAAAGGTCGCGTGCGGGGCGCCTTGCCCTGGACGGGCGCAAATGCAGTGCGGCGGCGCTTGGCGCGCGACGCCCCCTCAAGGTTGGCGGCCAGCCTGCCGATAGACCATTCGGACCCCTAAAACCATAGTGGGAACGCGTTTGCGCAAATGGCGCCTCGCGGTTCCGCATCCGGAGACTCTGGAATGAGTAAGCTCAGCTTTCGCCAAAAGCTTTGGCTGCCGCTGATCATCAGCCTTGTCGCGCTGACCTTGATCTCGGTATTCAACGCGTATCAGGCGCGCGAGATCCGCGTCGAGGAGCGCAAGAACAACCTCGTCAGCGTGACGACCATGGCCGTGAACCTGGTCAAGCAATATGACGACCTGACCAAGAACGGCACGTTGAGCAAAGACGCCGCGCAGAAAGAGGCGCTCGACCGCTTCAAGGCGCTGCGCTACGACAAGGACGGCTACTTCACCATCACCAGCTCCAACAACGTGGTGGTGATGCACCCGATCAAGCCCGAGTTCATCGGCAAGGACCAATCCGGCTTCAAGGACGCACAGGGCAATGCCGTCTACGTGGGCTTGTCCAACGCGGCCAAAGATCCGAAGGGCGGATTCACCAGCTATGTGTGGCCGAAAGTCGGCGGCTCGGAGCCGGTGCCCAAGACGGCTTTCGCGATGCGCTATGAGCCGTGGGACTGGGTCTTCTCGACCGGCGTCTACATGGACGACATCAATGCCGCGTTCATGACTTCGCTGTACCAAACCGGCGGGCTGCTGGTATTGGTCGGCGGTTTGCTGTTGCTGCTGGGCGGCGTCGCGAACCGCAGCCTGCAGCGCACGCTGGGCGGCGACCCCGCCTACGCGGCTGATGTGGCCAACCGCATTGCCGGCGGTGACCTGACGCTGGAGATTGCCACCCGCGCCGACGACAACAACAGCCTGCTCTACGCCATGAGCCGCATGCGCGGCGCGCTGGTGGACACCATCGGCCGCATCAAGGGCGCGTCGGAGACCATCGGCACCGCCACGCGCGAAATCGCCAGCGGCAACCTGGATCTGTCGTCGCGCACCGAGCAGCAGGCCAGCTCGCTGGAAGAAACGGCTTCGGCCATGGAGCAGCTGATGTCGACCGTGCAGCAGAACGCCGACAACGCCCAGCAGGCCAACCAGTTGGCCGCGTCCGCCTCGGATGTGGCCGTGCGCGGCGGCGACGTGGTGACGCGCGTGGTGGAAACCATGGGCTCAATCAACGCGTCGTCACGCAAGATCGTCGACATCATCGGCGTGATTGATGGCATTGCGTTCCAGACGAACATCCTTGCACTCAATGCGGCAGTCGAAGCCGCGCGTGCGGGGGAACAGGGCCGTGGTTTTGCTGTGGTGGCCGGTGAGGTGCGCAGCCTTGCGCAACGCAGCGCGGCTGCCGCCAAAGAGATCAAGGCGCTGATCGATGATTCCGTCGTCAACGTGGATGCAGGCAGCGCGCTGGTGGAAGAAGCCGGCACGACCATGCGGGAGATCGTCGCGAGCGTGAAGCGCGTGACCGACATCGTTGGCGAGATTTCGTCGGCCAGCCAGGAACAGCGCTCCGGCATTGAAGAAGTGAGCCACGCCGTCACGCAGCTTGACGACGCCACGCAGCAGAACGCTGCGCTGGTGGAGCAGGCCGCTGCTGCTGCGCAATCGCTGGAAGAGCAGGCCGTGAGCCTGACGCAGGTGGTGGCGCAGTTCCGCCTCGATGCGCATGCGCTGCGTGCGCCGGCCATGGTGGCGCGGGTTGAGCCGGCTGTTGCGCCGGTCAAGCCCGTGGCACTCGCAACGCCGATGGCACCGGCATCACCCAAGGACGAAGCGCCGCGGCGCGGGGCCGCCAGGCCGAGCACCGAAGCTGCCAAGCCCAAGCTGACGTCGCGCAAGCCGCCTGTGTTGCGAAAGGCTGCTGCCAAGCCGGTCGAGCGAACCGAAAAGAGCCTGGCTGCACCGGCAGCGATACCCGCGAGCCTGGCCAAGGCGAAGCCTCTGGTCGCCGCTGGAGACAACGCTGACTGGGAAACGTTCTGACCCACGATTGACCTTCACCTCGTTGACCCCGCACACCGCAAGCATGGGTTTGCCTGCCGGGACCCCGGAGACAAGATGGACCGCATTTTGAAGAACACCAGCGTGCGCGCTGGCCTGCTGGCGATTCTGATCACCTTTGCACTGATGATCGTGGTCGGCGCGGCGGTGGGTGTGCTGGCCTTGCGCACCACCAACGCGGCCACCGAGCGCGTGCATCAGATTTCCGACCGCAGCATGCTGTTGAACGACGCGTACAAGGACATGCAGCGCGCGCGCACCGGCATGTCGCGCCTGTACAGCGTCCTGCGCGAGAACATGGATGGCGCTGCCAAGACGACAGCGCTTGCCAGCTCGGAGAAGGGCCTGAAGAAGTCCATCGAACAGGTCGAAGCCTTCAAGAATGCGCCGCCCATCGAAGGTGTGGACGAGTCGCTGCGCCAGGCGATCGTGCAGGCCGCACAGACGCACATCGAAGCCGTGCAGCGTGGCATGGCGGCCTTGCGCGCAGGTGATGCCTCAGCTTATGCCCCGATCAACTACAAGGACGTGACCGATACCGGTGCAGCGTGGTCGGTGCAAATCGAGAATTTCCAGCAGCTCGTCAAGAAGCTGGCCAAGGACGAGGCCGACAGCGGCCGCGCGCGCTACGAAACGATCCTCAAGTTCGTGGCGCTCGGTATTGCCATGGCGCTCGCGTTGATCGTGGCGGTGTTCTACGGGCTCAAGGCCTTCGTGATCACGCCGCTCAACGAAGCCGTGACCGTGCTGAGTCGCGTGGCTGAAGGCGATTTGGCCGTGCATGTCAAGACGGGTGGCCGCAATGAACTGGGCCGCCTGCTGGCTGCCGTGGGTCGCATGCGCGAAAGCCTGGTGAACACCGTTCGCCAGGTGCGTAACAGCTCGGATTCGGTCAACACCGGCGCGCACGAAATCGCCAGCGGCAACCTCGATCTGTCTTCGCGTACCGAGCAGCAATCCGCCTCGCTCGAGAAGACGGCTGCCAGCATGGAGCAGATGACCTCCACCGTCACCAACAACTCCGAGAACGCCCGCCAGGCCAGCGCGCTGGCGTCGAATGCGGCAGACCTGGCTTCGCGTGGCGGCGATGTAGTGCGTGGCGTGGTGGCCACCATGGACGACATCAGCGCGGGCTCGCGCAAGATGGCCGACATCATCGGCGTGATTGACGGCATTGCGTTCCAGACCAACATCCTGGCGCTCAACGCTGCCGTGGAAGCTGCCCGCGCCGGCGAGCAGGGCCGCGGCTTTGCCGTGGTGGCAGGCGAAGTGCGCGCGCTGGCTCAACGCAGTGCTGCTGCGGCCAAGGAAATCAAGACGTTGATCGACGATTCGGTGTCGCGCGTGCAAGCGGGCCACACGCAGGTGGCGCAGGCCGGCGAGACTATCACCGAGACCGTGGAGGCCGTGCGCCGCGTCGCCAACATCGTTGAAGACATTGCCTCCGCATCGGTCGAGCAGACGCAGGGCATCCTGCAGATCGGCCAGGCCGTGACGGAAATGGAGCAGGTGACGCAGCAGAACGCCGCGCTGGTCGAACAGGCGGCCGCCGCCGCGCAATCGCTGGAAGAGCAGGCGCAGAACCTTACGCAGGTCGTGTCGCAGTTCCGGCTGGATGGGGCAGGGAACGCCGCGATGGCTGTGCGCAAGCCCGAGAAGGTTTCCAAGCCGGTGGCCAAGGCCGCTGCACAGCCGGTCAGCGCGGCCAAGCCGGCACGGGCGGCGCTGCGCAAGCGCGAACCGAAGATCGCAGTTCAGCCGGTGGCTTCGGTGCCGGTCGCACCTGCCGCTGCCGCCCGGAAGCAACAGCAACCTCTGGCCGTAGCCGGTGGCAGTTCCGACGCGGATTGGGAAACGTTCTAAACGGTTGAGAACTCAGGCTTCGAGCGCTGGGCCATCGATGCGTCTGGCCCAGCTTTCCACCTCGCCACGTGCGAGGCGGCCTTCCACCAGCTTGCGCCATGAGGGCGTGAGCGGCAGCGTCAGCATCTCGGCCAGCGCCGCACGATCGAGCATGTTGCGGTAAAGCACATCGAGTACACGCGCCAGCGGCCAATGCGGCCATGGACGCTCGAACCATTCGAGCATATCGCCCGCGCGCAGCGTGCCACCTTCCAATACCCGGTAATACCAGCCCGTGCGGCCCGTGTGCTGCACGCGGCGCGCCATGTCGCGCGTGTTGAACCGGTCGTTGAGCTTCCAGCACGGCTGACGGAGTTGCGACACTTCCAGCACCACGCTGCCCGCACGCAGGCGGTCACCTACGCAGATGTCGGCTTCGGTGATGCCCGTCGTGCTCAGGTTCTCGCCAAACGCGCCGGGCTGTGCGAGCATGGGATGCGCGCCGATATCCGCCTGCCAACCCGCGTAGTGGTCGAACGGGTAGTGATGGATTGCTTTGTCGGGGCCGCCGTGCACACGCAAATCGCCTTGCTCATCACCGACGATGCCGTTGATGCCTACCTCCACCGCATCGTGCACGGGGCGCTTGTCAATGGCGCTGCGCGAGCCTGGGCGGGTGTAGTCGACAGCGCGCCCGGTGAGGACGGTATCGATGCAGACGGGAGCCGGCAGCGTCATGCGGCCTCCGCGCGATCCAGCCAAGCGGTGAAGACCTCTCGCGCGCATTGCGACAGGCGTTCCGCAACCGCCGGCACCTGCGCGCGGAACGCACGTGGGTCGATGCCCGCTGCGCCGAGTTCCGCCGCATGCCCGATCAGCCAGGCTTCAAGCTCGTCCAGGTCGGCCTCCAGATGGAATTGCAACCCCAGTGCGTGGTTGCCAATGGCGAAAGCCTGCTCGGCGCAGATTTCAGTGAATGCCAGCCGTTGCGCGCCGGGCGGTAAGTCGTACTGGTCGCCATGCCAGTGCAGCACCGGCGTGCCGTCGGCCAGCGGCGCGAGCGGTGAGCCTGCGCCTGCGGCCGTGAGCGTGATGGGTGCAAAGCCGATTTCCTTCACGCCCATCGGCTTGACCGCCGCACCGAGCGCGCGAGCGATCAGCTGGGCGCCCAGGCAGATGCCAAGCAGCGGCTTGCGTGCGGCCAGCCGCTGCGCAATGGCGGCCGCTTCATCGCGCACGAACGGATACGTTGCATCGTCATACGCGCCGATGGGTCCGCCCAGCACGATCAGCAGATCCGCATCCACCACGTCGTCGGCCGGCACCGGCTCCACGCCCACGTCCACGGTGCGCACCGTGTAGCCCCTCGCTTCCAGCAGCGGCTGCAGTATGCCGAGATGCTCGAACGGAACATGGCGCAGGGCGAGGGCGTTTTTCATGGCAGTCGATGGCGTTGAGGGCGAGGCTCATTGTGAATGAGGGGCGAGGCGCGCAAAACCCGTTCGGCTTGCGGGGGATTGTTTCGGGGCATTGGCAGGTTGCTCGACACGCTCGCCGATGGGGTGGTCCGCGCCGCCGGTAGCGAACCTGCTACCGAACACGCCGGCTAAGCGTCGCTTATATCGGTTGTTAGTAACGTGCATTGCACTCCCCACGAAAAACCCGATTCGAGGGGGTGTCAGTCTCGCGTCATCTCATTGAGATCGTTCTCCACAGAGTGCCGCCTCGGTACCGATAAAAAAGATTCTGGAGGGAGTTGTGCAGAAGCCAATGCTGCATTGGGCTGTGGCGTGCATTGCCGTGGCTTGCCTGGGCGCGTGCGCGCCGATGGTGTCCACCGCACCAGCCACGCTGGCCAGCGACAACGCGACAGGCCCGTCGCGCATTCAGTTGAAATCTTCAACGGAGATACGCCTGGAAACTGGCTATACGCGCACGCTTGCGGCCGGCTCCAACTGGCAGCGCGTGGGTACGCTGTCGCAAGGCGCTGTCTATCGCCCGGTCGGCACGATCTTCACGATTGAAGGCCGCCAGGTCCACGAGGCCTATCTGGTGATCGCCGGTCAACGCCTGGTCGGGTTTTACCTGCCAGGCGAGCAGGCGTACTCCCCGCTTTCTACCGCTGTATCCATCACAACAGGAGAATCACAATGAAGGGAGTTTTGCGCGCATTGGCTTCGGCCATCGGTGTCACGGTTCTGATGGCGGGTTGCGCGTCGGGCGTGAAGTATTCCGAAATGGCTTCGTCGATTCCGACGCTCAAGCAGGATCAAGGGCGCGTGTACTTCTTCCGCTCGTCGTCGCTGATCGGCGCGGCACTGCAGCCGGACATCAAGCTGAACAGCGAAGTGATTGGCCAATCCAAACCGGGCGGCTTCTTCTTCGTTGACCGTCCGGCTGGCAAGTATGTCGTGTCAACAGCCACCGAGACCGAGAAGACGCTGAGCTTCGCACTGGACGCCGGTGAGACAAAGTACGTGCGCACGTCGCCGTCGCTGGGTCTGATTGTCGGCCGCGTGGTGCCCGAGCTTGAAACGCCGGAAAAGGCGCAGGCCGAACTGCCCTCGTTGAGCTTCGCGCCCAACGAGCCGCCGGTTGCCAAGAAGTAAGCTCCGAGACGTGAAAAAGCCCGCATAAAGCGGGCTTTTTGTTGGCGGCTACTGGCGCAGCGCCGCAATCAAGCTTCAGCCTTCGACCGCGAGAACGGCGAGGTGATCTTGATCATCTGCACGAAAGCCTTCGGGTTGCCGGCCAGGATTTCACCTTGGTCCAGATAGCCCGATTCGCCGGTGTAGTTGCCCACCAGGCCACCCGATTCCGTCACGAGCAGCGAGCCTGCGGCCATGTCCCACTTGCTCAGGCCTTGCTCGAAGAAGCCGTCGAGGCGGCCGCAGGCGACGTAGGCGAGGTCCAGCGCGGCAGCGCCTGGGCGACGCAGGCCGGCGCAGTTTTCCGTCATGGTCGCAAACAGGCGGGTGTAGTCGTACAGGCCTTCCAGATCGCGGTAGGGGAAGCCCGTGCCGATCAGGCAGTCAGCCAGCTTGTCGCGGCGCGTGACGCGGATACGGCGGTTGTTCAAAAACGCGCCGGCGCCCTTGGAGGCGGTGAAGAGTTCGTCGCGCGTCGGGTCGTACACCACGGCCTGCGTGACGACGCCACGCTGCATCAGCGCGATCGACACACCATATTGCGGAAAGCCGTGGATGAAGTTGGTCGTGCCGTCCAGCGGGTCGATCACCCAGACGTTTTCGCTGGCGGTTTCGCCGTCGGCCCAGGATTGGCCTGACTCTTCCGCTAGAATCGCGTGATCGGGGTAGGCAGTCTTGATGACTTCGATGATCGCCGCTTCCGCTGCACGATCGACTTCGGTGACGAAATCGTTGTGTTGTTTGCGCTCGGTGCGCAGGCTATCAACGTCGAAGGACGCGCGGTTGATGACGGTGCCGGCCTTGCGAGCAGCCCGGACGGCGATATTGAGCATCGGATGCATGTGGGATCTCCGCGCCTGACGCGCCGATTTTTCGGAAGCGGCCGCAGGCGAAACAACACAACGAATTGTAGAAGAACGAGCGGCGGGCCAATCTTGCGATCCTGCCCGCCGTCAAAAGAGTGGCCGTATTGTATATGAACCCCGCCCCCCGGCGCCCCGCGAATTGCGCCAATGAGCACACCGAACACCACACCCGCCGACCCGGAAATCCTGCGCCAGCAAGCCACGCGGTGCCGCTTCGTGCTGGTCGAGACCAGTCACCCGGGCAATGTCGGCTCCACGGCACGTGCGCTCAAGACCATGGGGTTTGGCGAGCCCGGTAGCTTCGTGCTCGTCCGCCCGCGCGAGGCCGACGCAAAGCGCCACGCTGATGCCGTTGCCATGGCAAGTGGCGCCGATGACGTGCTGGCCGCCGCCCGCGTCGTCGACGACATTGGCGAGGCGTTGGCCGGTGCCTCGCTCACGATTGCGCTGACGGCCCGCCCGCGCGAATTCGGTCCGCGCCGCATCGGCCCGCGTGCTGCGGCAGAAGAAGTGGCCGCATTGCTGGCCGCGCCGGACGCCACCGTCGCCTTCGTCTTCGGCAACGAGCGATTCGGCTTGCCCAACGAGGTGGTGGAGCGCTGCCACGTCGTCACGCACATTCCAGCCAACCCGGCGTATGCCTCGCTGAACCTGTCGCAGGCCGTGCAGTTGATTGCGTACGAGGTGCGCATGGCGCTGCTGGCCGGCACCGGCACGGGCGACACGCGCATGGAAGGCGTCGGCTTTGTCGGCGAGCCGGCCACGGCCGAGCAGATCGACGGGATGTTCGAACATCTGGAGCAGGGCTTGGTCGAGATCGGCTTTCTCGACCCGGCCCAGCCGAAAAAGCTGATGCCGCGCCTGCGACGTCTGTTCGCCCGCACGCAGCTGGAGACCGAAGAGGTCAACATCCTGCGCGGCATCGCCAAGCGCATGCTCGGCCGCCGTGCCGAAGCCACCACGCCGCCCACCGGCGCCGCCGACGACTGTCGCTGATCGCCCAGAAAGCCGCCTCCTGGCTGATCCAGCAGGGCGGCATTTCCTGCATGTCTGGTTAAAACCCTTGCCGCAGCGCGGTAAGGCAATGCCTTACACTGCCCTCAGCGCATCGCGCATATAGATATAACAATCTACACACCTCAAGATGTTCACACGCATTCGCGAAGATATCGGCGCCATCATGGAGCGAGACCCGGCTGCGCGCAGCCGCTGGGAAGTGCTGACCTGCTACCCAGGTCTGCACGCCATCATCGTCCATCGGGTCGCGCATGCGTGTTGGCACGGCGGCTTCCGGTGGCTGGGGCGCTGGTTCTCGCACCTCGGGCGCTTTCTCACCGGCATCGAGATTCATCCCGGCGCGACGGTCGGCCGGCGCGTGTTCATCGACCACGGCATGGGTGTCGTGATTGGCGAGACGGCCGAGATCGGTGACGACTGCACGATCTACCAAGGTGTCACGCTCGGAGGCACGTCGCTCTACAAGGGCGCCAAGCGGCATCCGACGCTCGGCAAGGGCGTGGTGGTGAGCGCGGGCGCCAAGGTGCTTGGCGGCTTTGTCATCGGGGATGGAGCGCGCGTTGGCTCCAACGCGGTCGTGCTCAAGCCGGTACCGCCGGGTGCTACGGCGGTTGGCATTCCGGCGCGCATCATCGAACGCGATGTGGCCACCGAAGCCCAGTCTGCGCTGAAGCAGGAGTTTTCCGCCTACGGCATCACGCCGGATGCGGACGATCCGGTATCGCTGGCACTCAAGCGGCTGATCGACCACAGCGAGCTTCAGCAGGAGCGTATCGAGTCGATTCTTTCTGCGCTGGATCGCCTGGGCGCGCACCTGGAAAACTCGCCGAACGATCCGTTCGATGCGAGCGAGCTGAAGCGGATGCTCAAGTAAGCAAAGGGCCGGTGGCGACGGCTTATGTCGTCACTTGCTCGACCGTCAGCGTGCCGTCTTGCAGTTTGAGGAAACTGCCGCGCGGGTGTGCTTGATCGAAATCCCAGTCGGAAAGTACCCAGCGGCTGCCGCTCGGCTCGTGATGCAATTGCGGGCGGTGCGTGTGGCCGTGGATGAGCGTGGACGTATTGGATGCCTTGAGCAGCGCGTCCACCGCATCAGGTGCGACGTCGCCCATCATCGCAGCGGCGCGGGGTTCGCCGGCAACATTGGCGGACATGGCGCGGCCAGCTTCGCTTTCTGCGCGCATCTTCTGCGCGATCTTCAGCCGCCAGCGCAGCGGCATCGTCAGGAATATCCGCTGCACCCAGCGCTTGCGCGTCCAGTGGCGAAAGCGCATGTAGGCCGCGTCGCGCGTGCAGAGGGCGTCGCCGTGGGCAAGCACGATGCGCTGGCCATCATCCGCTTCCAGCACGGTGGGATCAGGTAGCAGCGTAGCGTGCGCGGCATTCAAGAAACGCTTGCCGAGCAGGAAGTCGCGATTGCCGTGCATGAACAGCACGCGCGTGCCGGCCACTGAAAGCTCTGCGAGCAGGCTGGCGATGTGCTGGTGGAACGGATCAGCCAACTCTTCATCGCCGACCCAGTATTCAAAGAAGTCACCCAGGATGACGAGCGTGCGTGCCTCGCGGGCGCGCGTGCGCAGGAAGCGCTCGAACGCAGCGGCGGTGGCCGGCATGCTGGCCGTGAGGTGCAGATCCGAAATAAAAAACACCGGCCCGGAAACCCGGACCGGTGTCTTCAGCGCGGAGGCCTGTGCGGCGTGCGCTGCGTCGATCATTCGATCACTTCGGCGCTTTCGATGATCACGTCTTCCATCGGCACGTCCTGGTGGAAGCCGCGGTTGCCCGTGCGCACCGAGCGGATTTTGTCGACCACATCCATGCCTTCGGTCACTTTGCCGAACACGGCGTAGCCCCAGCCTTGCGGCGTCGGCGAGGTGTGGTTCAGGAAGTCGTTGTCGACCGTGTTGATGAAGAACTGCGCCGTGGCCGAGTGCGGGTCGTTGGTGCGAGCCATGGCAATGGTGCCGCGCTCGTTCTTCAGTCCGTTGTTGGCTTCGTTGTCGATCGGCGCCTTGGTGGGCTTCTGGCTCATCTTCTCGCCCGGCTCGAATCCGCCGCCCTGGATCATGAAGCCCTTGATGACGCGGTGGAACACCGTGCCGTTGTAGTGGCCATCCTTCACATAGGCGACGAAGTTGGCAACCGACTTGGGTGCCTTCTCAGCGTCCAGGGCCAGGGTGATGTCGCCGTGGTTGGTGTGCAGCTTGACTTGGGTCATGGTGAATTCCTTGGGTGGGGCAAAAATGCGTTACTTGGAGACGACGGTGGCCGATTCAATCACGATCGGCTTCACGGGCACGTTCTGGTGCGGGAACTTGGTGGTGGTTTCCACCGCCTTTATCTTGTCGATGGTGTCAGTGCCGTCAACCACCTTGCCGAAGACGGTATAGCCGTAACCGTCCTGACCAGGGTAGTTCAGCATGTTGTTGTCGACCACGTTCACATAGAACTGCGCCGTGGCGGAGTTCGGGTCCATGGTGCGTGCCATGGCGATCGTGTACTTGTCGTTCTTCAGGCCGTTCTTCGATTCGATCTCGACCGGCGGGCGCGTGTCCTTCTGTTTCATGTCGGGCGTGAAGCCGCCGCCCTGGATCATGAAGCCGTCCATCACGCGGTGGAAAATCGTGCCCTTGTAGAAGCCGTCCTTCACGTACTGCAGGAAGTTGGCGACCGTCTTGGGCGCCTTGTCCGGATACACCTCAACGGTGAAGTTACCCATCGATGTCTTGAACTGGATGCGCGGCGCGGACGCGGTGGCTGCCGTGGCTGCGGTGGCGGTTACGGCCAGTGCACACACGAGCCCGGCAAAGAGGGAGCGAATACGGAGCATGGTCAGGAAGAGAGAGCTTGTGGGTGGGAAAGCAGGATCGGGCCGCGTCTTCTTATTGACGCTTCGCCGGCTTGGCAGTCACACCGCTGGCTGCAGGCAGCGTGGTCGTGACAGGTTTGGTGGCAGGGTGCACGCCCGGCAGGTCGGGCAGGGCATCCAGACGTGCCCGGGCGGTGGCGTTCTTGGGGTTCAGCTTGATCGCGCTCTGGTACGACTGCGCGGCCAGGCGGACGTAGACATCGCCAAGATTGAATTGCGCCAGCGCATTTTCCGGTGCCACGCGGTTCGCCATGATCAGGCTGTCGCGGGCACGGAGCAGCTCACCGCGCTCGGCATACAACGCAGCCAGGTTGATGTATGGCTCGGGCAGTTCCGGGAAATCCTGTGTCATCTGGCTGAAGGCCACGATGGCGTCGTCCGCGCGGCCCAGGCCGGCAAGTGCAACACCGCGCTGGAAGCGTGCCTGCGCGTTGCGCGGCTGGGAGGCGACGTCCTTGTCCAGCTCTGTCAGCGCCTCGGCGTATTGCTTCTTGGTCAACGCGTCGTCGATGCGCTTCTGGCGCGCGACCTGCGGCGCTTGCTGCGTGCTGGGCATCAAATCGGCCGGCAAGGCAAAGCCGGCGGTCTGGGCGAAGGCCGGTGCCGCCGACATGGCAAGCAGGCAAGCCAGGGTTGCAGCGGTCTGACGCAGCGGTCTGTTCATGAGAATCGGTTCCGTTATACTCCGCCGCATTCTAACAAACCGTCTTTGTGCGCAGCAGCGGCCGTGCGCGCCAGGAAAGGTTCTTGACGGGGAGCATGCCTCACGCACTGGCAGGCCGCCCTGTCAGCGCAGTTCCGGTAAGATATGCCGCTAGTTTTGCAGGCGCCGTGCCGGCGCCGATTGCCTCCAATTTAGTCCGCCCGCAACGTTGTACCTCGCATGCGCGGCGCGCTGAGTCTCCCGACACCGCTTCATGGAATCACTCAAGATCTACAACACGCTCGCGCGTGAGAAACAGACGTTCGTCCCCATCGAGCCCGGCCGCGTGCGCATGTACGTGTGTGGCATGACGGTGTACGACTACTGTCACGTCGGGCATGCGCGGGTCATGGTGGTGTTCGACATGGTGCAGCGTTGGCTGCGCGCGGCCGGTTACGACGTCACCTACGTGCGCAACATCACCGACATCGACGACAAGATCATCAAGCGTGCGGTCGAGAACGGCGAGACGATGAGTGCGCTGACGGGCCGCTTCATCGCTGCCATGCACGAAGACGCCGATGCGCTTGGCGTGCAGCGCCCGGACCACGAACCCCGCGCCACCGAATACGTGCCGCAGATGCTGAGCATGATCGGCAGGCTGCAGACGAACGGCCTCGCCTATCAGGCGACCGACGGCGATGTGAACTACGCGGTGCGCAAATTCCCCGGTTACGGCAAGCTGTCCGGCAAGTCGCTCGAAGACCTGCGCGCCGGCGAGCGCGTGGCGGCCAATGATGCCAAGCAGGACCCGCTCGACTTCGTGCTGTGGAAATCCGCCAAGGCCGACGAACCGGCTGAATCGCGCTGGGCGTCGCCGTGGGGCGAGGGCCGTCCGGGCTGGCATATCGAATGCTCGGCGATGAGCTGCGAGCTGCTGGGCGAGCATTTCGATCTGCACGGTGGCGGCGCCGATCTGCAGTTCCCGCATCACGAGAATGAAATTGCGCAGTCCGAAGGGGCGACCGGCAAGACGTTCGTCAACATGTGGATGCACAACGGCTTCGTCCGTGTGAATGACGAGAAGATGTCGAAATCGCTCGGCAACTTCTTCACCATCCGTGACGTGCTGAAAGTGTACGACGCGGAAGTCGTGCGTTTCTTCATCCTGCGCTCGCACTATCGCAGTGACCTGAATTACAGCGACGCCCACCTCGACGACGCGCGCCATGCGCTCACGCGCCTGTACACCGCGCTCAAGGATGTGCCGGCGGCGGTGGGTGCAAAACCCGACTGGAGCGAGTCGCATGGCAAGCGCTTCCTCGAAGCGATGAACGACGACTTCAATACGCCGGTCGCCGTGTCGGTGTTGTTTGAACTCGCGAGCGAAGTGAACAAAACGCGCTCGCCCGAACTGGCCAGCCAACTGGCTGCGCTGGCCGGCGTGATCGGCCTGCTCGGCCGCGATCCGCATGTGTTCCTGCAGGGCGGTGTGTCGGCCGATGGTGTGGACGCGGCAGAAGTGGAAGCGCGTATCGAAGAGCGCCGCGCCGCCAAGGCTGCCCGCGATTTTGCCCGCGCTGATGCCATCCGTGCCGATCTGCTGGCCGCCGGCATTGTCCTCGAAGACAAACCGGGTGGCCTGACCGAGTGGAGACGCGCATGAGCGCGGTGGCCAAGAAAGCCAACGTAGGACGCAGCACCGCTGCCAAGAAGCGCCGGCGGTGACGGTGTCGGCTGCCAAGAAAGCAGTCGCCAGAAAAGTCGACGGCGTGGCGAGCAAGACGGTCGTCGCCAAGAGCGCACCGATCAAGGCCGCCAAGGCCCCGGCCAAACGCGTGCCTGCGAGCAAGGTGCCACTGCCCGAAGCACTTGCCGCCAGCGAGACGCTGCCTGTGCCCGCCGAAGTGGTGCTCTCGGGGCCGCCCGAGTACTGGCAAGAAGCTTGCGCAGACCTGATGAAGCGCGACCGTATCCTGCGCAAGATCATTCCGACGTGTGGCCCGGCGCACTTGGCTTCGCGCGGCGATCCGTTCGTCACGCTGGCGCGCTCGATTGTCGGGCAACAGATTTCCGTGAAGGCTGCGCAGTCGGTGTGGGAACGCGTCGTGGGTGTGTGCCCCAAGCTCGTGCCCGCCCAGTTCCTGCGTGCGGGCCAGGAAAAGCTGGCGGGTTGCGGCCTGTCCAAACGCAAGGCCGAGTACATCCTTGATCTGGCCGATCACTTTCGCAACGGCACCGTGCACGTCGCCAAGTGGGCCGAGATGGAAGACGAAGACGTGATCGCCGAGTTGACGCAAATCCGCGGCATCGGCAGATGGACAGCAGAGATGTTCCTGATGTTCAATCTGATGCGCCCGAACGTGCTGCCGCTGGACGATATCGGCCTCATCAACGCGATTTCCCAGAATTATTTCAGTGGCGAACCCGTCACTCGCAGCGAGGCGCGGGAAGTGGCCGCCAACTGGGAGCCATGGCGCACCGTGGCCACTTGGTATATGTGGCGCAGCCTAGACACGGCGACCACCTATTGATCTGTTCATTTCGATGAAACGGAGCGCGTCGCCGGGCGGTCAAAATCCGGTAGAATGCGCGCCTTCAAGAGCCTTTCAGAAGATCCATGAAAACAACCTTCCTGGAGTTCGAGCAGCCGATCGCAGAACTTGAGGCGAAGATCGAAGAACTTCGCTTCGTACAAGACGATTCCGCTGTCGACATTTCTGAAGAAATTTCCCGCCTGGCTTCCAAGAGCCAGCAGCTCACCAAAGATCTGTACGCCAACCTGACGCCTTGGCAGGTCGCGCAGATCGCCCGGCACCCGCAGCGTCCATATACGCTCGATTACGTCCGCGAGATCTTTACCGACTTCCACGAACTGCACGGCGATCGCACCTTCGCCGACGACCTGTCGATCGTGGGCGGTCTGGCGCGCTTCAACGGCCAAGCTTGCATGGTGATCGGTCACCAGAAGGGCCGCGACACGAAGGAACGCGCGCTGCGCAACTTCGGCATGTCCAAGCCCGAGGGCTACCGCAAGGCCAAGCGGCTGATGGAGCTGGCGGACAAGTTTGGCCTGCCGATCTTCACGTTTGTCGATACACCGGGCGCATTCCCGGGCATTGATGCGGAAGAGCGTGGCCAATCCGAAGCCATCGGGCACAACCTGTTTGTGATGGCTGGCCTGAAGGTGCCTCTGATCGCCACCATCATCGGTGAAGGCGGTTCGGGCGGCGCACTGGCCATTGCCATGGGCGACTCGGTGATCATGCTGCAGTTCGCCACCTACGCCGTGATCTCGCCGGAAGGCTGCGCGTCGATCCTGTGGAAGACCGCAGAGAAGGCGCCGGAAGCCGCTGAGGCACTGGGCCTGACCGCGCATCGCCTGAAGGCGCTCGGCCTGATCGACAAGATCGTCAACGAGCCGCTGGGCGGCGCACACCGTGATCCGAAGAGCATGGCGACGATGCTCAAGCGCGCGCTGGCCGAATCGCTGCGCCAGTTCCAGGGCATGAAGACGTCGGAACTCCAGGCGCGCCGTCACGAGCGCCTGATGGCTTATGGCAAGTTCAAGGAAACCGAAGGTCGCTGATTCGTCGGCTGATCTCGTCAACAAGGTCGCACAACGCGTTGCCGCGTGTGCGGCCTTTGTTGTTTCTGGCGAGATCGAAACACCGACCGTGGCGATTGCACTGTCGGGCGGGCGGGATTCCGCCGCGCTCCTGCACGCGTGTGCTGCGTGGCGGGATGCGGGCGCCCGTGTGCAGCTCGTTGCCCTGCATATTCACCACGGCTTGCAGGCCGATGCCGATGTCTGGGAATGTGCCTGTCAACGTATGGCCCAAGCCGCTGGCGTGGCGTTTCATGCGCGTCGCGTCTACGTAGAGATTGATGCGGGGCAGGGCGTTGAAGAAGCGGCGCGCGAAGCCCGGTATGCAGCGCTCGAAGCGCTGTGCGCGCAGACAGGCGCCTCCATTCTGCTGACGGCCCATCATCAGGATGACCAGGCTGAGACGGTACTGCTGCAATTGATGCGCGGCGCCGGCCTCGATGGCCTCGCCGCCATGCCGATGGCCCGGGCGGGTGCAGTCACGTTGCTGCGTCCATGGGTCGATGCACCGCGCAGCGAGATCGAGCTGTACGCACACGCCCACGCGCTCTGCTGGGTCGAAGACCCGTCCAACACCGACGCACGCTACGCACGCAATGCATTGCGTCCACTGCTCGCAGGCATGGCGGACCATTTCCCGGCCTATCGCGAGGCGCTGTCGCGCAGCGCGGCACATCTGGCGGATGCGGCCGCATTGATCGACGAGATCGCTCAGGCGGATTTGACGCGCATTGCTTCGGCGAATGGACTGGATGTAGCGGCGCTGATTGCGCTGTCCGCGCCACGTCAGCGTGCGGTGCTGCGTGCATGGTTGACCAAAGCGGGCATGCGCGCGCTGTCGAGTCGCCGCCTGGAGGATCTGCATACGCAACTGATTGACGCACGAGATGACGGTGCACTGCGCATTGAATTGCCGACTGGGCAGGTCAGGCGCTACCGTGGCGTTGCATGGATCGACACTGGCGCCAACGATCGCCCCGGGCAGGCCGCGGTCGCCATCGGGGCCCAGCTGTTCGAGCCGGCGCATCCGGCCGAGCAGCGTGTGACGGTGGACGCATGGGGCGGGGCGCTGTTGTTTGCGCCCGTGGCGAGCGATGGCGTTGCGACGCAAACTTTGCAAGCGCCGCTGGTCCTGTCGCCCCGGCGCGGCGGCGAGCGCATCGCGCTGCGCCCGGGCGGGCCGTCGCGGGCGCTCAAGCAGGCTTACCAGGAAGCCGGCATTCCTGCGTGGGAGCGCCAGCGTTTGCCACTGCTCTATGCAGGCGAAATGCTAGTGTTTGCCGCGGGGCTGGGAATGAACCAGGCGGCCACGCATAGCGGTACTGGCTGGCGCATCACGTGGCGTCCTGGCCTTGAGGGTGCGTCGTGATACGCATCGTCACCGGCGGATTGCTTGCCGATCGATGCAAATTGCTGTATTTTCAAAAGCTTTTGCACCGCTCCGCCTCCTCCTGATCTTTCCAAGATGGCTCTCATCGTTCACAAATACGGTGGCACCTCGATGGGTTCGGTTGAACGCATCAAGAATGTCGCCAAGCGCGTTGCCAAGTGGCACCGTGCAGGTCACCAGATCGTGGTCGTTCCGTCGGCCATGTCTGGCGAAACCAACCGCCTGCTGGGTATGGCCAAAGAGATTTCGGCCCAACCCGACCCGCGTGAACTCGACATGATTGCCTCGACTGGCGAGCAGGTGAGTGTGGGTCTGCTGGCCATTGCTCTGCATGCTGAAGGCATCGATGCCCGCAGCTACACCGGCTGGCAAGTGCCGGTGAAGACCGATTCGGCCTACACAAAGGCGCGCATCCAGTCGATCGACGACGAGCGTGTGCGCGCCGATCTCGACGCCGGTCGTGTGGTGGTCATCACGGGCTTCCAGGGCATCGACAGCGAAGGCCATATCACCACGCTGGGCCGTGGTGGCTCGGATACCTCGGCCGTGGCGGTTGCCGCCGCGCTCGAAGCCGAGGAATGCCTGATCTACACCGACGTCGACGGTGTCTACACCACCGACCCGCGCGTGGTGGACGACGCTCGCCGGCTGGACAAGATCACCTTCGAAGAGATGCTGGAAATGGCCAGCCTTGGCTCGAAGGTGCTGCAGATTCGCTCGGTGGAGTTTGCCGGCAAGTACCGCGTGAAGACGCGCGTGCTGTCGTCGCTGACCGACCCGCTGATGCCGCTCGACATTGAGATGAACTCGGGCACGCTGATTACTTTTGAGGAAGATTCGAACATGGAAGCCGCCGCCATTTCCGGCATCGCCTTTGCCCGCGACGAAGCCAAGATCACCGTGATCGGTGTGCCGGACAAGCCTGGCATCGCTTATCAGATCCTGGGCCCGGTCGCCGACGCCAACATCGACGTCGACATGATCATCCAGAACCAGTCGGTGGAAGGCAAGACGGACTTCACCTTCACCGTGCCGCGCGGCGAATACCAACGCGCCTTGGCGATCCTGAACGACAGCGTGAAGGCGCACATCGGCGCGGCCAGCGTGTCGGGCGACCCGAAGGTGTCGAAGGTGTCGGTGGTGGGTGTGGGCATGCGCTCGCACGTGGGCATCGCCAGCAAGATGTTCCGCACGCTGTCGGAAGAGGGCATCAACATCCAGATGATCTCCACCTCGGAAATCAAGATCTCGGTGCTGATCGATGAGAAGTACATGGAGCTGGCCGTGCGCGCGCTCCACAAGGCGTTCGAGCTGGATCAGGCGTAATCGGCTGAACTGGCACTGTATGGCCGGGGTGGCGCCCCCCGGGGGCCACAGATTCTCACCGCGTGTCATGCAGTTGTCGTTGACCGGGTGGGGTGAAGTGGCTAGAATACGCGCTTCGTTGCACGGGCTCCTTCGTGCAACGCGAGTTTGGGAGACGTGGCCGAGAGGTCGAAGGC
The DNA here is from genome assembly GCF_001699815.1 of Ralstonia pickettii. Classification (GTDB taxonomy): domain Bacteria; phylum Pseudomonadota; class Gammaproteobacteria; order Burkholderiales; family Burkholderiaceae; genus Ralstonia; species Ralstonia thomasii. Next base: position 302,744 of record NZ_MCGB01000025.1, read on the forward strand.
ACTCCCCTGCTAAGGGAGCATCCGGGCCAAAACCTGGATCGAGGGTTCGAATCCCTCCGTCTCCGCCAGTTTGGCGCTTCTCGCGGGAAGCGCACACAACAGGCGGATGCGAGTCGAGCTGACGTGACGGCTCGCATTGCAATGCACGTCAAAAAGCCCGCATGGCGCAAACCATGCGGGCTTTTTCTTTGTCTGCTGGGGTCTTGTACGCGTCGCGCCCTGACTTGCAAGCGCCATCCGAAGATGGCGCCGCTTGCACCCATCAATCAATGCATCAGCCTTGGCCGACGCTCTCCGGCACGCCTGCGGTCACGTTGAAGCCGCAGTCGACGTAGGTGATCTCACCGGTCACGCCGCTTGCCAGGTCCGACAGCAGGAACGCGGCCACGTTGCCGACTTCCTCGATCGTGACGTTACGGCGCAGCGGGGCGACATCTTCCATGTACTTCAGCAGCTTGCCGAAATCCTTGATGCCGGAAGCAGCCAGCGTCTTGATCGGGCCAGCCGAGATGCCGTTGGCACGAATGCCCTTCGGCCCCAGCGCGCCGGCCAGGTAGCGCACGCCGGCTTCCAACGACGCCTTGGCCAGGCCCATCGTGTTGTAGTTCGGGACGATGCGCTCAGCACCCAGGTACGTCAGGGCGAGCAGCGAAGCAGTGGGCGAGAGCATCGGCAGCGCGGCCTTCGCCAGCGCCGGGAAGCTATATGCCGAGATGTCGTGCGCGATGCGGAACGACTCGCGCGACAGGCCTTCGATGAAGTTGCCGGCAATCGCTTCGCGCGGCGCAAAGCCGATCGAGTGCACCAGGCCATCGAAGTGGCCCCAGTGCTGGCCAAGATCTTCGAACACCTTGGCGATCTGTTCATCGCTGCCGACGTCGCAATCAAACACCAGCTTGCTGTCGAACTCGGTGGCGAATTCAGTAATGCGGTCTTTGAAGCGTTCGCCGACGTAGGTGAACGCCAGTTCCGCGCCTTCGCGCTTGCAGGCGTTGGCGATGCCGTAGGCGATCGAGCGATTGGACAGAAGGCCGGTAATCAGAATGCGCTTGCCAGCGAGGAATCCCATAGTTTCTCCGTACAAATGTGGGGCAACGTCGCGCCCGTATGTTGCTGTGGTCACTCGTCGCTGCGGTTGCGCAGCGGCGGTATCCGGGGCACGAGGCAATTAGGTGGGCGCGATCATACCGGAAAGCACGGGGCAGCTCCGCATTTGCGCAGTGCCGCACAACCCCTGCCAGCCTTGTCAATGCGGGACGATCCCCGGGGCCGGAATTGGCGGGATTGCCGCGTGAGGGCGTTAGAATCGTCTGAAACAGTTTTTCAGACAGCGATCAATCGGATCAACGCATGCAAGGACAATGGGGGCTAGGGGCGCAATGAGCGTGCGCGTTGCGACACACAAGCGATTCATGGCGCTGGTCTGCCTGCTGGCGGCAATCTGCGTGACACCCGCCTGGGCGGCACACGGCTACGCCGAATATGGTGACCTCAAGTATCCGGCCGGTTTCTCGAACTTCGGCTATCTGAACCCGAAGGCGCCCATCGGCGGCATGCTGCTGCTCGGCAACCCAGACCGCCGCACGAGCTTCGACAAGTTCAATCCGTTCACGATCAAGGGAACGTCGGCGCCGGGGTTGAATCAGCTGGTCTTTGAAAGCCTGCTCATTACAAGCTGGGACGAAACCGCCAGCGGCTATGGTCTGCTTGCGGACGACGTGACGGTCGCCCCCGACGAGCTCTCGGTCACCTTCCACATCAACCCGCGCGCACGATTCTCCGACGGCGATCGCGTGCGCGCGTCCGACGTCAAATACTCCTACGACATGCTGATGGGCAAGGGGGCAAGCCCCGCCTACCGCAGCATGACCGCGGATGTGGCCAAGGTCACGGTGGTGGACGCGAGCACCATCCGCTACGACTTCAAGCGCAGGAACAAGGAGTTGCCGCTCATCGTCGGTGGGCTGCCGGTGTTCTCGCCAAAGTGGGGCAAGGGCAGTGGCAAGCCCGATGATCCGGACGGCGGCAAGGATGTCGCGTTCGACAAGCTGACCTTCCAGGACCCGGTCGCGAGCGGCCCGTATGTGATCGAGCGCTTTGACCCGTCGCGCGGCATTACCTTTCGGCGCAATCCCGCTTACTGGGGGCGTGACCTGAACGTGCGCCGTGGCTCGTTCAATTTCGAGCGCATTCAGTACAAGCTCTACAAGGACGAAACCGCCCGCCTGGAAGCGTTCAAGGCCGGCGAATACGACGCCATGGTGGAGTACCGTGCCAAGAACTGGGCCAAGAGCTATGTCGGCGTGAAGTTCCGCAGCGGCGAGCTGATCAAAAGCGAATTCCCGCATCGCAACGGTGCCGGCATGCAGGGTTTTGTGATGAACCTGCGGCGGCCGCTGTTCCAGGACCTTCGCGTGCGCAAGGCGCTGACGTTGGCGCTCGATTTCGAATGGCTCAATCGCCAGCTCTTCTATGGTGCGTATCGCCGGCTTGACAGCTACTTCGCCAACAGCGAGCTGGCCGCGTCGGATTCACTCACGGGCATGCCCAGCGCGGGCGAACTGGCGTTGCTGGAGCCGCTTCGCAGCAAGCTCGACCCAGAGGTGTTTGGCGTGCTGCCCGCACCCCCCTCGACTGATGCTCCCAGCTCTCTGCGTGACAACCTGCGGCAGGCGCGTCGCCTGCTGGCCCAGGCAGGTTGGACATACTCCGATGGCGCGCTGCGCAACACCAAGGGCGAGCCGTTTGTCTTCGAGATGCTCGACGATGGCGGCGCCATGAGCCGCGTCATGGCGGCATATGCGCGCAACCTTGAGAAGCTCGGCATCCAGGTCAACCAGCGCATGACCGATTTCGCGCTCTACCAGAAGCGACTGGAAGAGTTTGATTTCGACATGATCTCGCTGCGCTTCCCCGATTCGCAAAGCCCGGGCAACGAGCTGAAGGACCGCTTCGGCTCCGCCGCAGCTGACGAGGCCGGCTCGGACAACGTGATCGGCCTGAAATCGCCAGCCGTGGACGCGCTGATCGACGATGTACTGCGTGCCAACAATCGCGACGAGCTGGTCACGGCTTCACGCGCGCTCGACCGCGTGCTGATGCGCGGCTGCTATGTGATTCCGCACTGGTATTCGGCCTCGCACCGTGTGGCTTACAACAAGAACCTGATGTACCCGGATCGTTTGCCGTACTACTACTCGGCCGAAGCCTGGGTGCTGACGGCTTGGTGGCGGACGCCGGACTCCGCCCAATCGGCTGCCAAATGACCGCATCGGTGACACCATGTTCGCGTACCTGATCAAACGGTTGCTGCTTCTGATCCCGACGCTGATCGGCGTGGTCACGCTGACGTTCGTCGTGATCCAGTTCGTGCCTGGCGGCCCCATCGAACAGATGATGATGGAGATGAAGGGGCGAGGCGGCGGAGGCGAGGCCAGCGGTGGCGGCGCGTTCGACTATCGCGGGCGTCGCGGCGTAGACGCCGAGAAGATCAAGGAAATCCGCGCGTTGTATGGCTTCGACAAGAGCCCCGTCGAGCGCTACTTCCTGATGCTCGGCCGCTTTGCGCGCTTCGACTTGGGCGAGAGCTATTTCCAGCACCGCAGCGTGTGGGATCTCATCAAGTCGAAATTGCCGGTATCGATTTCGATCGGGTTGTGGACGTTCTTTCTCACGTACCTGATAGCTGTGCCGCTCGGCATTGCGAAGGCCGTGCGTGCGGGCAGTCGGTTTGATCTGGTGACGAGCATCATCGTGCTGGTGGGGTATGCCATCCCGGGCTTCGTGCTGGGCGTGCTGCTGCTGGTGCTCTTTGGTGGCGGCACGTTCTTCCAGTGGTTCCCGATCCGGGGCATCACTTCCGACAACTGGGATCAGCTCAGCCTGCTCGGCAAAATCACGGATTACCTTTGGCACATCACGCTGCCTGTCATGGCGTCGGTGGTGGGCAGCTTTGCCGTCATCACCATGCTGACGAAGAACGCGTTCCTGGAGGAAATCCGCAAACAGTATGTGCTGACCGCGCGTAGCAAGGGCTTGTCGGAGCGGCGCGTGCTGTGGAAGCACATTTTCCGCAACGCGTTGCTGCCGCTGGTGACGGGCTTCCCGTCGGCCTTCATTGGCGCATTCTTCACAGGTTCGCTGCTCATCGAGCAACTGTTCTCGCTTGATGGCATGGGCCTGCTGTCGTATGAGGCGGTGATGCGACGCGATTATCCGGTCGTGCTCGGCACGCTGTACTTGTTCACGCTGATTGGCCTGGCTGCGCGGTTGATTTCCGACGTGTGCTACGTGCTGGTTGATCCGCGTATCCATTTCGGCTCGGTTGGGCGATAGGCGGGCCGGCGACCATGACCCAGTATTCGCGCACTTCAACGCATGCACCCAACACGGCAGCGCCACATCCGGTGCGCCACTCGCCGTCGCCGCTCAAGCGCGCGTGGCGGCGCTTCAAGCAGCATCGGCTGGGCTATTGGAGCCTGCTCATCTTCGTGGTGCTGTTCGTGCTCAGTCTGGGCGCCGAGTGCATCTCCAATGATCGGCCGCTGGTGGTCAGGTACCACGGCAACTGGTATTTCCCGATCGTGAAGGCATACCCCGAGATGACCTTCGGGGGGGATTTCCCCACACCGACGGACTACCTTGATCCGTTCATCCGGGACAAGTTCAAGGAGCCGGGAAGCTTTGCGATTTACCCGCCCAATCCGTATTCGTACGAGACGCTGAACTACTTTTCGAAAGAGCCCAATCCGGCGCCCCCTTCTGCGGAAAACTGGCTCGGCACAGATGATCGCGGCCGCGACGTGTTTGCGCGGCTGCTGTATGGCTTCCGTGTCTCGGTGCTGTTCGGGCTGGCGCTTACGGTGCTTGGCGTGCTGGTCGGCACGCTGACCGGCGCGCTGATGGGCTTCTTCGGCGGGCGCTTCGATATGGTGTCGCAGCGCCTGATTGAAATCTGGAGTTCGATGCCGGAGCTGTACCTGCTGATCATCTTCGCGTCGATCTTCACCCCCAGCCTTGGGCTGCTGATCATCCTGCTGTCGCTGTTCGGCTGGATGAGCCTGTCGGATTACGTGCGCGCCGAGTTCTACCGTAACCGCTCGCTCGACTATGTGAAGGCCGCGCGAGCGATGGGCCTGTCCAGTTGGCAGATCATGTGGCGCCACATCATGCCCAACAGCCTGACACCGGTGATCACGTTCCTGCCGTTCCGCATGAGCGCGGCCATTCTTGCGCTCACGAGCCTCGATTTCCTTGGCCTTGGCGTACCGCCATCCACCCCGAGCCTCGGTGAGCTGCTTGCCCAGGGTAAGGCCAACCTGGACGCGTGGTGGATCTCGCTGTCGACTTTCGTGGTGCTCGTGCTGACCCTCGTGCTGCTGACTTTCATGGGCGACGCGCTGCGCGATGCCTTCGACACGCGCCTGTCATTCGCGCAACTGCGCACGCGCCAGAAACCGGCGGGGGTGAAATGACCCGCGTCGATCTGCGTTCCTCAGCGCCGAAGTACGACGGCCCGCTGCTGCGCCTGGATGACCTGTGCGTGCATTTCGAATCCGAGCACGGCGAGGTGACGGAAGCCGTCAAGCATGTCTGCTTCGATTTGCACGCCGGCGAGCGGTTCGCGTTGGTGGGCGAATCCGGCTCGGGCAAGTCCGTCACCGCGCTATCGATCATGCGCTTGCTGGCCGACGCGCAATACAGCGGCCGCATACTGCTCGAAGGGCGCGACCTGCTGGCCGCCAGCGAGCGCGAAATGCGCGGCCTGCGTGGCGCCGACGTCGCCATGGTGTTCCAGGAACCGATGACAGCGCTCAACCCGCTGTACACGATCGGCAACCAGATCGTCGAAACGCTGGAATTGCACGAGGGACTGGACAAGCGCGCTGCCAAGGCACGTGCGATTGCGCTGCTGGAACGCACCGGCATTGCCGAGGCGCCGCGCCGGTTTGACGCCTTCCCGCACCAACTGTCGGGTGGTCAGCGCCAGCGCGCAATGATCGCCATGGCGCTGGCGTGCTCGCCCAAGCTCCTGTTGGCCGATGAGCCGACCACCGCGCTCGACGTGACGGTGCGCATGCAGATCCTGCAGTTGCTGCGCGAACTGCAGGCCGAGTTCGGCATGGCGATCATGCTGATCACGCACGACCTGAACATGGTGCGTGCCTTCGCCGAGCGCGTCGGCGTGATGGAGCGCGGCATCCTGGTCGAAACCGGCAGCACGGCCGACGTATTTGCCGCGCCCCAACATCCGTACACCGTGCGCCTGCTTGAGAGTCGTCCGCAGCGCGACGTGCTGCCGCTAGTGCCGCTTGCGCCCGTGCTGCTCGAAGCCGACAAGCTGACGGTCATCTACGAGCGCCATCGCCCCGGGTTTGCCGGCTGGTTCAGGGCAGATCCGTTCACCGCGGTCGATGCCGTGTCGCTGCAACTGCGCGAAGGCGAGACGCTCGGCATCGTGGGTGAATCCGGCTCCGGCAAGACCACGCTCGCGCAGACGCTGCTGGGTCTGCAAGCAGCAAAGAGCGGCGACTTGCGTTTCCTTGGCAACTCGCTGCTGCACATTTCGCGCGACGAGCGCCGCGCGGTGCGTGCGCGCATGCAGGTCGTGTTTCAAGACCCGTATGGCTCGCTGTCGCCACGCATGACGATTGAGGAGATCGTCGGCGAAGGACTGGCACTGCACCAACCGCATGTCAACGTTACAGAGCGGCGCCACCGCGTGATCGAGGCGCTGCGCGAGGTCGGCCTCGACCGCACGGCGCTGGGCCGCTATCCGCATGAGTTTTCAGGCGGGCAGCGCCAGCGCGTCGCCATTGCCCGAGTGCTTATCCTCAAGCCGCAGCTGCTGGTGCTGGATGAACCGACTTCGGCACTTGACGTGTCGATCCAGCAGCAGGTGCTCTCGCTGCTGTCTGCCCTTCAGAAAAAGTACAACCTGTCGTATCTGTTCATCAGCCACGACCTTGCTGTCATCCGCGCGATGTCACATCGCGTGGTGGTGATGAAGGATGGAAAAGTGGTGGAAGAGGGCGACACTGAAGCGGTATTGGCGTCGCCTTCGCACCCCTATACCTGCAAGCTAATGGCGGCGGCTTCGCTCATCCCCACCCGGGATAACCCGTAAAATCCACCGTTTTCGCCCTAGGGCAGTGCAGTTTAGATGCGCTGTTTTTGTAAGAATGCGCATCTAAAGTCATGTCTAAGTACATGATTTGCATGTGGATTCCGAGGAATTTGTAACGACCTTTGACAAGTCAACGTGTCACTTTTATCATCCTGCGAGATTGTTTTAACAAGATTCGGACTGTTCTCATTTGCGGCGGCGTATGTGCGCCGCATCATTACAAGTTTCCGAGGGAGAACCAATGCAGCATTTCGTACTTCATTCCATGGCGCGCCTGGCGGTAGGGGTTGTGATCGGCTGCGGCGTGATGCTGTCGAATGCAGTGCATGCTGATACGGTCTTCAAAGACACGGAAGTCCGCGCCGACGTCAAGCCCGAGGCCAAACCGGGCCTCATCTCAAACGTGATGAGCAAGACCGGCGACGTCGTCATGAACGCTCTGGGCATGATCGGGCTGCGCTACCGTTTCGGCGGCAACACGCCGGAATCGGGCCTCGACTGCAGCGGCTTCGTCCGCTACGTCTTCAACGATACTTTCGGCTTCCTGCTGCCGCGTCGCGCCGTGGAAATGAGCCGCGTTGGCACCAGCGTGGACACGGCGGAACTGCGTCCGGGCGATTTGGTGTTCTTCAACACCATGCGCCACACGTTCTCGCACGTCGGCATCTATATCGGCGACAACAAATTCGTGCACGCTCCCTCCACCGGCAGCAAGATCCGCGTGGATGACATGACCGCTTCGTACTGGGTGACACGCTACAACGGCGCCCGCCGCATCGAGGGCAAGTCCGGTGCCGCAATCAAGGACGGCGCCGACAACTTTGTCGAGCAACTCAAGCGTGTCGACCCGAATGCCGCCGGCAAGCCGCTGGCAATGTACGGCGGTTGATTCGCTCTGATGCGCATCACGCAATAGAAAAAAGCCACGCAGCTACGCGTGGCTTTTTTTTGTTCGCTGACCCGTCCTGAATAAGGTTGACACTTTTTCCCCGCCAGGGAGTGAGGGTCAAGATGGACGGGCAGAAGAAGCGAACGCAGAGGGACTACACGCTGGCTTTTAAGTTGGCAGTGGTTGAGCAGGTGGAAAAAGGCGAGCTGACCTACAAAGAGGCGCAGCGACGCTATGGCATTCAGGGTCGCTCGACGGTGCTGGTATGGTTGCGCAAGCACGGACGACAGGACTGGAGCGCCTCGGCGGCGGCCAAAACCACGATGGGAAATCAAACCAGCCAGCGCAAGCCGCTCACGCCTGAGCAGCGCATCAAGGAATTGGAAGTGCAGTTGCGGGAGGCCCAAGAGAAGGCACGCCTGTTCGAGGCGGTGATCGACGTGATCCAGAAAGAGCATGGGGCGCGCGTCGTAAAAAAGCCTTCGGGCAGGTCCTCACGCAAAAGCTCGTCCAAGGGCTGAGTGTGGGCAGGGCCTGCCGCTACATTGGCATCAGCCGCCAAGCGTACTACAAACGCCAGCAAAGCGAGACACGGCAAATCGCGCGTGAGGCCAAGGTCTGTGCGTTGGTCAACCACTTACGGCTGCGCCAGCCGCGCTTGGGTACGCGCAAGCTCCAGCACGTGCTGCGCACGCCGCTGGCCGAGGCAGGCATCCAGGTTGGCCGGGATCGCCTGTTCGATATCCTGCGTGCAGCCCGGCTGCTGGTCGTGCCGCAGCGGGCGTATCACAAGACCACACACAGTCATCATCGCTTCCGGCGCCATCCCAATCTGCTCAAGGACGGCCCGAACCAGGTCATCCCCACCGGGCCGGAGCAGGTCTGGGTGGCCGACATTACCTATCTGCCGACCGCCCAGCGCTGTGCGTACCTGAGTCTGGTGACTGACGCCTACTCGCGCAAGATCGTGGGCTACCGCGTGCATGACAGCCTGCATGCCGAGTCGGTCGCCCAGGCGTTGAAGATGGCGCTGAAGACGCGCCATACGCGACAGCCTCTGGTTCATCACTCGGATCGGGGCATCCAATACTGTTCAGCCGAGTACCAGCGCATCCATCAGCGGCACGGCATCACGTGCTCCATGACCGATGGCTACGACTGCTACCAGAATGCCCTGGCCGAACGGGTCAACGGCATCCTCAAAGGGGAGTTGCTGCTCAAGCGCCCCGCCGACCTAGAGCAGGCCGCACGCATGGTGGCGCAGGCCGTGCATATCTACAACCACGAACGGCCTCATCTGGCCTTGAAATACAAAACGCCCGATGCGGTGCATCGGGCGCTCGGAGACTGAGCACAGTGTCAACCTATGGCAGGACTTGACACCGCTGACAGGGGTGTCAGTGCGGCGGCAACGGGGTGCCCACGATGGTCTGCGTCAGATGCAGCTTTTCCCGCAGCAGCGGCATGGCGGCCTGAGCAGCCTGCTCGCCCGCGAGAATCGCCTCGTTGCGCGCGGTAAAGTCGCTGCCCTTCACAAACGGCAGCGACGGTGTGATGACCACATCGGCCTGGGCCAGCTCGGTCTTGCTGATGCTCTGACCCATGATGGCTGTCGTCTGCAGCAGCATGCTCGCCTGTCCCGACACAGCCTGGTTGGCAGGGTCTGCCGAGATGTTCACTGCAATCACGAACGTCGCGCCCATCTGCTTGACGTAGGTAACCGGCACTGGCGCCACCAAGCCGCCGTCCACATATTGGCGACCGCTGATCGTTACCGGCTGGAACACGCCCGGGATACTGCAGGACGCACGCACCGCCTGACCGGTATTGCCGCGCCGGAACAGGATCGGCTTGCCGCTCGCCAGGTCCGTCGCAACGATGCCGAGTGGAATGCGCATCTGCTCGATCGTCTTCTGCTTGACCAGCCGGTTGATGTATTTCTCCAGCGCCTCGCCCTTGAGCCAGCCGCCGAAGCGCGTGCCGAAGGGCAGCGCCCAATCGGCGATCATGGCCTCGTCCATCTTGAGCGCCATGCGGTTCATCTCCAGCCCCGACATGCCCGACGCGTAGATCGCCGCTACCACGCTACCCGCGCTCGTGCCGGTGATGAAGTCGATCTGAATGCCTTGGGCTTCCAGCATCTTGATGACGCCGATGTGCGCAAAACCGCGCGCGGCACCTCCGCCCAGTGCCAACCCGATCCGCACGGGCTGTGTGGCTGGTTGAGTCGTGGGCGGCAGCACGGCCGTGGCGGGGGTGACGGGCGTTTCGGTTTTGCCGGACGAGAAACCCGTCACGGTGCAGGCGGAGAGCACGGAGGCGCCGGCGGCACCCAGGAAAAGGCGGCGTTGCATGAGTGAGTTGGGGCGGTTGGTATGCCGCGCAGTTGTGTTCAGTCGTGACCGAGCGCACTGCGGCCGGCCGCCATTGTGCCAAAGTTCAGCGACAGGGTCGGCCAGACACGTGCAGGACGGTTGCTATAATTTCAGTTTTGATAGAGGCCGCTCAGGATCCGCGCTCAGGGTTCGATCACGCGGCCTTATTCGTTCAGCCATTCCTATGACACAGCGCGTCCGTACTCGTTTCGCTCCCAGCCCCACCGGCTTCATCCACCTCGGCAACATCCGCTCGGCACTCTATCCGTGGGCCTTCGCACGCAAGATGAAGGGAGACTTCATCCTGCGCATCGAAGACACCGACGTGGAGCGCTCCAGCCAGGAAGCCGTCGACGTGATCCTGGAAGCGATGGATTGGCTCGACATGGACATCGACGAAGGCCCGTTCTACCAGATGCAGCGCATGGACCGGTACCGCGCCGTGGTTGCTCAGATGGTGCAGCAGGAACTCGCCTACCCGTGCTACATGAGCACCGAAGAACTCGACGCCCTGCGCGAAGCGCAACGCGAGCGCGGCGAGAAGCCCCGCTACGACGGCACCTGGCGCCCCGCACCCGGCAAGATTCTGCCGCCGCCGCCGGCCGGCGTGCAGCCAGTGATTCGCTTCAAGAACCCCATCGGCGGGAGTGTCGTGTGGGACGACGCCGTGAAGGGCCGCATCGAAATCTCCAACGATGAACTCGACGATCTCGTGATCGCGCGCCCGGACGGCACGCCTACGTATAACTTCTGTGTGGTCGTCGACGACATGGATATGCAGATCACGCATGTGATCCGCGGCGACGACCACGTCAACAACACGCCCCGGCAGATCAACATCCTGCGCGCGCTGGGCGGTACGCCGCCGGTCTACGCACACCTGCCGACTGTGCTAAACGAGCAGGGCGAGAAGATGAGCAAGCGCCACGGTGCCATGGCTGTCACGGGCTATCGTGATGCGGGCTATCTGCCAGAAGCCATCGTCAACTACCTCGCCCGTCTGGGCTGGGCGCATGGCGACGCCGAGATCTTTTCGCGCGAGCAGTTCATCGAGTGGTTCGACCTCGAGCACCTGGGCAAGTCGCCGGCGCAATACAACCCTGAGAAGCTTGCCTGGTTGAACAACCACTACATCAAGCAGGCTGACAATGTGCGCCTGGCGGGGCTGGTGAAACCGTTCATCGAGGCGCTGGGTGGCAAGGTGGATGGCGGCCCTGTGCTGGCTGACGTGGTTGCGCTCGTGAAGGATCGCGCCAACACGCTGCGTGAAGTCGCCCAGACAGCGCTGCTGTTCTATCGCTCGGATCTGGCTGTCGAGCCGGAGCTCGCTGCGCAGCACCTGACCGACGACGTGCGTCCTGGCATTGCGGCGCTGGCTGAGAAGCTCGGGGCGCTGCCCGAGTGGAAGCGCGAGGCCATCGGCGCAGTCTTCAAGGAAGTTCTGGCGGCCCACGGCTGGAAGATGCCCAAGCTGGCGATGCCGGTGCGCCTGCTGGTGGCAGGGCAACTGCAAACGCCGTCGATTGATGCGGTGCTGGAGTTGTTCGGTCGCGACGTCGTTCTGCATCGTCTGGCGGCGTGACGTGTGCAGCGCAAAAATTTTTGCGAAAGGGTATTGCCAAGCGCCAAATACTTCCCCTATACTCTTGTTTTCGCTGCAACACGAAGCGAAATGCAGTAAGAAGCAAGCAGTAAAAGGCAGTACCTCGGGGCTATAGCTCAGCTGGGAGAGCGCTTGCATGGCATGCAAGAGGTCAGCGGTTCGATCCCGCTTAGCTCCACCAAAATGCCGGAAGATTCGATTCAAAAAATAAATTTGAAAAGAGGCTTCCAAAACGCAAAGAAGTTCGTTATAGTAGCGGACTTCGCAGCGTAAGACAGAAAGCGTTGCAAAACAGTTTCTGTCCCCTTCGTCTAGAGGCCTAGGACATCACCCTTTCACGGTGAGTACAGGGGTTCGAATCCCCTAGGGGACGCCAAAATAAGAGCTTAACCAGAAGCTCATTAGCAAAATCAGTCTCTAGCTGATTTTGCAACCGACACGGAGCGGTAGTTCAGTCGGTTAGAATACCGGCCTGTCACGCCGGGGGTCGCGGGTTCGAGTCCCGTCCGCTCCGCCAAATCAAAACCCGCTGCTTGCAGCGGGTTTTTTCTTTTGCGCTTTCTATTCAATTCTAGTCATTCCAGATTGACGTCGTTTTAAAGCGGCGGCGAATGGCTTTCTTTAATCGGGCGCACGGCTAACTCGATTGAAATAGCTGACCAGCAACGCGCCGGCCACCATCAAACTGAGCGCATTGGCCGCCCAGAAGCCGGCTGCGCCACGCAGAGGCGTCGCAAACTCGCCCAGTAGTCCAAATCCGAGCACGTAGCCGCCGCCCAGACCCACGCCCCACAGCGATAAGGCGTAGATGACGGTCGGGATGAGCGCGATCTTGTATGCGCGCAGGATGAATGCAGTCATGACCTGCAGCGCATCGAACATCTGATAGAAGGCGATGAAAGGCAGCAGCGGCACCGCAATCGCCAGGACAGTAGCATCGTGCGTGTAGAGGCTGACCAGCTCGCGACGCAAGAACAGCACGGCCGCGCAAACGATGATCGCGCACATCACCGCCAATTTGATGCCGTTCAGCGAGATGCGTCGGGCCGCAACGCGATCGCGCGCGCCGATCGACTGCGCAGCCAGCGTCGACGTCGCGATCGACAAGGACAGCGGCACCATGTAGGCCACTGCCCCGAGGTTGGCGGCAATCTGATGCCCTGCCAAGACCACCGTACCGAGACGCGCGATGAAGATCGCCATCAACGTGAACGATGTGATCTCGATCAGGTAGGTGAAGCCCATCGGCACACCCAGGAGTACGAGTGCCCACAGCCGCGCGCGATTGGGTGGCGAGTAGTGCGTGAAAATCGCAAGCGGCTTGTACGCTGGATTGCGCATCAGGATGGCGGCCGCAGCCACAAACCATAGCCAGCTGATAATCATCGAGGCGAGTGCACAGCCCGGGCCACCCATCGCGGGGACGCCCATGCCGCCGTACAGAAACAGTGCGTTGAGCGGAAATTTGATGGCGAGGCCGGCGAGCTGCAGCACCGTCACCATCACTGGGCGCGACAGCGCGTTGTTCAACGCAGAGTAGATCCGGAAGCCGAGCGCAGCAGGCAATGCGAGTGCTTCATACCGCAAATAGGCGGTGGCTTTCTCGGTGAGTTCCGGTGTCGCATCCGCCAGTTGCAGTAGCGGCGCAGGGAACCACAGGATCAGCATGCCGATAGCCGCGAGCACCAGCCCGAGCCAGACAGCCTGGCGCACTTCTTCGCCGATCTCGCTGTGCCTTTGCGCGCCATACAGTTGGCCGGCGATGGGCGAGAGCGCTTGCAGCACACCCATCAGGCTGATGTACACCGTCACGTAGATCGACCCGCCGAGTCCGATGGCCGCGAGGTCTGCTGCAGTCGCGCGGCCAGCCATCGCCGTATCGAGTACGCCGAAAGCGATGACCGCCAACTGGCCGATCAGCACCGGCCAAGCCAGTGCGGTAATGCGGCGGACGTCGGCGACAAACATGTGGGTACGACCGAGAGCGTTATTGGCGCAGCTTGCGCCGGCGTGTGGTGGCCGGCGCGGGCGGCGGATGTGTGGCGGTGGCCGCCTCGGTCAGGCGGTACATGCGGAAGTGCTCGTCGCGGTCGGCGGGGCGTCGGCCTTCCCAGATCGGGCGCCACTCGTAGTTGGAGACGCTCGTCGGTGCACCGTAGTCGTACGGGTCGTGACGCAGCAGGATGTCGCAATTGTCTTCTGCATTGCCAAAACGGATGTGGCCGAAGTACGCGAACGAGGCAAGCTGCGCATCGCCCATGCGGATCGGCTGCACGCACACGTAGGAACGCGGCAGCGCAAGCGCGGCTGACTGCGCGACATCGCGGTACGTCTTGGCGTAGTTGATGGTGGGCAGCCACAGCGTCATCATCAGCACCCACATCAGCGTGGTGCCGGCGGCCGAGATCACCACTGCGCGCCAGATCGCCTTGGGTGCGCGCGATGTGCGCCAGACGACGATGAGCACCCACGCGGCCGTCACGAGCAGTGCGCAGACCAGTGCGGTCCAGCTGAACTCAGGCCGATAGCCCGGCACGATGCGGTAGACGTTGCGCGCAAGCTGAGGCGGAAAACCTGTCATCTTGGCGATCCACAGTAGCCATAGCGTCCCGCCCAGGATCGTGAAGGCCAGCAGCGCAAACCAGTCGATCGCGCTGATGGCGCCGCGCTTGAGCGTCGGCAGCGCGAACGTGGCCATCACGGCCATCGGTGGAATCAGCAGCAGGAAGCCGTCGTCGCCCGGGTGGGGCTGCATGAGCAGCAGCACCAACTGCGGCAGCAGCACGGCCAACGGCAGCGTGATATGCGGGGCGGTGCGCATGCCGCCCCAGCTCTTCCACGCCCACGCGGCCAGCGGCCAGACCGGCCAGGCGAACAGTGGCAGGTTGCGTGCGACAAAGCCAAGCGAATGCGCCGTGGGGCCGGCGTATTGATGGCGATCGAAGCGCGCCCATTCGCGGACGTAGGTCACGGCGTCCGTCGGATTGTTTGCCAGCAAGTACGTCATCACCGGCCATGAGCAGCCGAGTATGAGCGACACGGGCAGCGCCACTGTCAGCAGGGGTCGCAGCGGCAGTACGCGCGTGGCATGCGCGGCCATCAATACGGCCACCGTGATGGCCAATGGCAGGATTGGCCCGCCCGCCAGCGACAGGCAGCCGATGCCGATGCCGTAGATGAGGCTGCCGTGCACCGGCTTGTCGAGCGCTCGGATCAAGCCATACACCGCGACAGCCACGAAGCACAGCGCCCCGACCAGCGGTGTCGTTTCGTGACCGCGCTGTGCCAGGCCCACGCAGGCGAGGAAGATCAGCAGTGCTCCATCTGCCAGCGTACGGCCGTAGTCGCGCGTGTTTGGCTGGCCGCCAAAGACGAACTCAAACGGTTGGACTTCTGGGCGCCGACCCAGCAGATAGGCCCCGTACCAGATGCAAGCGCTGGTAACGAAGAAGAAGAGGGCGGTGGCCAGGCGAGACGCGTCCGCGGGGCCGAGCCATTGTCCGAAGAGGCGAATGAACGCGCCACCGATCCAGAACACCAGTGGCCCAGATTGCACGACGGGGCGCCCGACGATGTTCGGCATCAGCCAGTCCTGCGCATTGCCGGTGGCCAGTGTCCACATCGCGCCGAAGCCGGCGGCGTCTTCGTTCTTCCACGGGTCGCGCGAGAACAGCCCTGATAGGCCGTAGATCACGCAGATGGCGAGCAGCAGCCAACGCGGCAACTCGCGGGTGGCGGCGGCAGTCAGGCGGATGCGCGAGACGCGGGTGGTGTTCATCGAGTGTCAGGCCGGGCGAGCCCAGCCGGGATTGCACAGCGACGTGCGGATCGTAAAGAGGGCCAAATCAACGGCCTACCATGTGCCGAGAAACAAAAAAGGCAGCCGGAGCTGCCTTTTTCTGACCACTAAGACGGTCTGCACTGAGCGAGTCATGCGCTGAGCCGTCTCCGGCGCCGATATTACTTGGCAGCCTTGCCGATCTTGCTGCCGAACTTGTTGCGGAACTTCTCGACGCGGCCGGCCGTGTCCAGAACCTTTTGCTGGCCCGTGTAGAACGGGTGCGATTCGGACGAGACTTCAATCTTGGCCAGCGGATATTCCTTGCCGTCCAGCGTGATCATTTCCTTGGTCTGGATGGTCGAGCGGGTGATGAACTTGAAGTCGCTGGACATGTCCTGGAACACGACTTCGCGGTAATTCGGGTGAATGCCTTCTTTCATGATGGGCCCTGGGGTAGAGGTAGCCAATTCGCGGCGCGCTTCAGGTGCTCACATGGTAGGAGCCACCGTGCGACCAGCCCTCGAATCACTTGCCGGGTGGAGAAACGAGGATTATGCCAGAGAAACAAGGGCTTGAGCAACGCGCCTGCCGCAAAATCCGTCGTGTCGGGGCATCGAAAAGTGACTCGAAACGCTTATTTCGATCAAGGTTTGCCGAGGCGCTCGATCGTAAGCATGCCGTGACCGTCCAGATCCATGGTCTTGGTGTCGCCGACGCGCAACGAGGTGTCGAGGTTGCGTGCCCAGGTGTCGACCCGGGCAGGGGACTCGGCGTCGGGCGACGGCTGGAACCGATGCAGCGTTACGCCGATGGACAGCGTCTGGAACTCGCCCGATACGACCATCGGCCGCAGGGTGACATCGACGCCGGTCTTGGCCCAGCGGTGACGTATGAATTGGCACGTGGTGGTGTCGCAGCCCAGCGGGATCGTGTCGTCGGGCAGGCCGGCGGCGAAGCGCGCCTCCCATTCCTTGCGTGGTATCGAGCCGCCCACGTCGTACGTATGGGTGCGTTCGAGCAGTGCGACGTGCTGGCCCGTGGTGGATGTTTCGGCCGAAAGCGTGACGCGTTTGGTTTCGGATTGCCCATCGAATTGCGCGGTGACGCTGAGGATCACGGGCGTGGTTGGTTGCGCCAAGGCTGGGGCGGCGGCGAGGCAACAACCGAGCAGCATTGCACGAACCGTTTGGCGAATCGTCATGGCAGGAATCCCTCCTGGCGTTGTTCAGAGTCCAGCACGCGCCGTGCCGGATCTTGCAGGTAGAACGCTTGCAGGAGCGCGTACAACGATGGCAGCGTCTCAAGCAGGGCCAACGGTTCGACGAAGAACGCCTCTGACGCCACCGCAAAGAACTCGGCAGGATGCTGCGCGCCATAGGGATCGAGCAGCGAAAGAATCGGATCCTCGCCCCACCGGCGCTCCGGAAGCTGCTCGCAACGATTGGCAAAGGCGTCGTACTCCGCGTAGAGATCATCGGCCCATTGCTCGCGGTCAACGTTGGCATGCAAGCGCGATGAAAACGCAGGGATGCCGTCCGACTCGCCGTTGAGCATGTCGAGCTTATGCGCGAACTCATGCACCACCACGTTATACGGCTGCGCACCCGGCTCGGCCAGTGCGCCCCCGAGTTCGATGTCCTGCCACGAGAGGATGACCGGACCGTGCTCCCATGCCTCACCGGCGGCTTCTTCGCGCACGTTGTGCACGACGCCGTCTTCATCCATGACTTCCTTGCGGATGACGAACTCGCCAGGGTAGATGACGACGCCGTGCCATCCGCTGTACCACGTGATGCCCAGCTCCAGGATCGGCACGCTGGCTTGCGCGGCAATGCTGACCACCATGTCGTCGGTGAGCGGCAAATCGTGCGCGGTGGTGAATTCCTTTTCGGCGATGAAGAGCGTGGCCGTTTCACGCAGGCGTGCGAGGTCCGTGCCGGGCCAGTCGAGCAAAAAGGGCAGTCCATCCAGCGCGCGTGACCACCGCGCGTCTGAGATGGCGTAACGCGTCAGGCGCCGCGCACGTGCGCGGCCTGAGAACCAGCGGAAAACGGACGAAAGCATACGGCCAGTATATCGACCGTCGCGCGCGACTTCGCGACGCGCGCTTTCATTTGGGGATGGGGTCAGGCGACCGACAGCAGGCGCGCGCCGCGCTGGTTGGCGACGTACACGGCCTCGGTACGGCTGCGTACTTTCAGGCGCCGATACAGGGTGCTGATATGCGCCTTGGCTGTCGCCTCGGAGATGTTCAGCATGCGGCTGATCGTCTTGACCGGATGCCCGCGCGAGAGCAGCACCAGAATCTCGTACTGCCGGGGCGTAATGCCGAGCAGCTTCGGATCGGTCTGAGGGTCGCCAGCGAGCGCAGGGTTGGGCGCACCGTCCAGGCGCGATTCCGGCAGCAGTGCGCTGGCCGGAATGTATTGGCCACCCACCAGCACCAGTTCCAGCGAAGCCGCGATGACTTCGCCCGGCGAATGCTTGAGCGTGTACCCGGACAATCCCATCTGCATCAGCGTACGGATGATGTCGGGCGATTCGGATTCAGCCAGCACGACCACGTGGCGCGCGTGCGGCCGGTGCATGATCTCGCCGATGGCCGACAACTCATCGAGATGTGGCAGCGGCAGGCCGATGACAAGAAGACCCGCGTCGGCATTGGTTTCGATGGCGTCGAACATCCCTTCGTCTGGCTCGACGACAGTGACGCCGGTGACGCCTTTGAGCGTCCGTAGCAGGTGCGCAATGCCTGTACGCACCAACGGATGGGCTTCGATCAAAACAGTGTTCATCGTTGTTCTCGACCTGTTACCGATCTTGCGAACATCCTTGTCGCCCAGGCGAGATACAGGCCGGAGCAGACCCCCGTTCCGAATCATTTTAGTGGCGGAAGTCAAAAATGACAGCCGCCACGGCCATGCCTCGGGACTCTCGTTGCTGCGTCCAGGCTACTGTAGCCCAGCGTTTGCCAGGGCGCGCAATTCGACCACTGGAGAGCCTGCGCCCGACCACCGCGATTTTTGATGGCGACAGCTGTTTCAGTCGCGACACAAAATCGCCTGTCATGCCGGGTTGGATGGTTCTCCGCGTTGAAAATATCCCGTTAAAACAAGGCGTTAGCCGTCATGGCATGGATGTCGCTCTATCCCCGACGGGGAGGAGCTAGCCATGCCGACAATCGCGCAGCGCTGTGCTCGACGTTTGCCGTTCGGGTGGACGGTCGAGAGGACCGGAGTGGTGGCAAACCGCGCGGCCATGATCGTCATGATGCCGGCGCTCGCAATAGACGGCGACCTCATCGTGCGGCGTGCAATCGCGCTGCTGGTCGCCCTTCGAAGCGTTCTCGCCGATACGTTGCCGGCGCGACTCGCATTCGGTCTTGTTCCCACCCGCGCATTCGATCCATCCACCGGTTCTGTCGTGTCCGCACTCACGGACGGCGAACTGAGTACGTCGCATGCGTGGCTTAACAATCCAACGGCGAGGGGGCTTGCGCAATCCCCCCGGAAGTGGGGTGTATCCGGGTGTGTGTCAGCTACCACGCCGGATGATCGGCGCCGCGACAGTCTCTTGGCGCAGGTCGGCGCTGTTGGTGCGACTCCGCGTGCACTAAATGTGGCGCTTTCGCAACGTACGCTGCAGGAGCAGGTACGGCGGCTGTTCAACGGTTTCGTGCTCCGTCCCCCGGCGGGCACTCTTTTCTCATTAGCCATCCTCAAGCGGGATCCCGATGCAAGCCAACCTGACCGCATTTGCCGCGCTAGCGCCGCCGATTCCTTCGCATGCCAGCTGCTGGGTTCAGCGCACTGAACCAAGTATTGGATGAATCGGGTGAGGAAAGCGAGAGGCTGGCCGGGGCGCCATTCCTTCGGCTTGCCCAAAAAAAAGCGCATCCGGGGGGCATAGCACCCACGCTATGCCCCCGCCGATCGGAATGAAAACGATGAGCCCAGGCCTAGGCCGGGTGCAGTGGATGCTCTGCTCGAATGCCGTGCTTCTGCATCAACCGATACAGCGTGACGCGAGACACCGCCAATTCGCGCGCGGTCATGCCCATATGGAAGCCGTTGCGGGCGATGGCCGTGCGGATGGCATCGGACTCTGCACCCTCGCGCGCTTCCTCCAGTGTCTGGCCCGAGACGGATGCATAGCCTTCGAGGTGCAGGTCGGCCGCGGAGATCTTGCGGTTGTCGGTCATCACCAGCGCGCGGCGCACGCGGTTGATGAGTTCGCGCACGTTGCCCGGCCACGGGTAATGCATCATCGCGTGCAGCGCGCAGGGCGTGAACCCGCGGATCCGGTGCGACGCCTCGCTGGCATGCTGGGCCAGGATGTGTTGGGCCAGCAGCACGATGTCGCTGCCGCGCTCGCGAAGCGGTGGCACCGACAAGGTGAGCACGCACAGTCGATGAAACAGATCGGTGCGAAATCCGCCGTGGTGTTGGGCGGCTTCCAGATCCACGTGCGTTGCCGAAATGATGCGGATGTCCAGCGGAATCGCCTGGTGCCCGCCAAGCCGCGTAATCGTGCCTTGTTGCAGGAAGCGCAGCAGGCTGACTTGGCTCTCAAGCGGCAGGTCGCCGATTTCATCGAGGAACAGCGTGCCGCCGTTGGCATGCTCGACCCAGCCGATATGACGCTGATGCGCGCCGGTAAACGCGCCTTTTTCGTAGCCAAACAATTCGGACTGGATCAGGTGCGGCGGAATCGCCCCGCAATTGATGGCGATGAACGGCCCGCCTGCGCGCGAGGAAGCCTCGTGAATGGCCTGGGCAGTCAGCTCCTTGCCCGTGCCTGACTCCCCCGCGATGAAGGCTGGCGCGCTGTTCTGCGCGACCTTGCGGATGGCGCGAAACAGGCCGTGCATGGCAGGGCACTCGCCCAGCATGCGCGCATGATTGGCCTTCGGCGCTGGCGTGACTTCCTGCGCGAGCGAGGCCATGCCCCAGGCGTGACGCAGCGAATACGCAGCCTCGTCCGTGCGCAGCGGCATCTGCACGTAGTCCACGCAGTAATCGCGCACGAGCTGGCGCACGCGTTCGTGGTTCAGCATGGCCGGCGGCAGGGCCGCCACCCAGCCCACATGCGAGACTTGCATGCAGCGCTCGAGCAAATCCAACTCCGCAGCAGAGAACGCGCTGCCGAAATCGACCAAGCCCGCCTTGGGAACGCCGTCACGAATGGCACAGCCCAGTTCGCGCATCGACGCTACGCGTCGCACGTGCCAGTCCGCACCCAAAATCGTCTCGTCGATCTCCCCCATCCCCGCGCGTGACGCCACTACGACGGTTCGGCACGCGGCAGTACATTCCAGCGACTCTTCGCGCATGGTTTCCCCCGTTCGATTTTTCGTGTGGTTCGTTCTTTGCCGAGGCGGCCCGGCCAGGGCAGGCTTGCAGTATGGTTGCCGGGTTTCTCTTTTGCGATGACGTTTAAGGACGATGGTGGCAAACGCTTGCGCGCCCGGACTGTAATGCAAATGAACTAGCGAATTTCACGACTTTGACAAGAGAACACCGAGGAAAAACTTGTAGTTGACACAGCAATAAAAAAAGCGCACCACGATGGGTGCGCTTTTCGCTATGCAGGCAGGAGACTTAGCCGCCGCGTCGCATCATGTCGAAGAACTCAGCGTTGTTTTTCGTCGTCTTGAGTTTGTCGAGCAGGAATTCCATCGCCTCGACCTCATCCATGTCATGGATGAACTTACGCAGAATCCACACCTTCTGCAGGATGTCCGGCTTGATCAGCAGTTCTTCCCGGCGCGTGCCCGACTTGTTCAGGTTGATGGCGGGGTAGACGCGCTTTTCGGCCAGGCGGCGTTCCAGGTGCACTTCCATGTTGCCGGTGCCCTTGAATTCTTCATAGATCACGTCGTCCATGCGGCTTCCGGTTTCGATCAGCGCCGTACCGATGATGGTGAGCGAACCGCCTTCTTCCAGGTTACGTGCCGCACCGAAGAAACGCTTCGGGCGCTGCAGCGCATTGGCGTCGACACCGCCGGTTAGCACCTTGCCCGAGGTTGGCACCACAGTGTTGTAGGCGCGGGCCAGTCGCGTGATCGAGTCCAACACGATCACCACGTCCTTCTTCAGTTCGACCAGGCGCTTGGCCTTTTCGATGACCATTTCGGCCACCTGCACGTGACGCACGGCAGGCTCATCGAACGTCGATGCCACCACTTCACCGCGCACGGTGCGCTGCATTTCGGTCACTTCTTCCGGGCGCTCGTCGATCAGCAGTACGAACAGCTCGGCTTCCGGATGGTTGGTCGCGATGGCGTGCGCAATGTGCTGCAGCATCACGGTCTTGCCCGACTTCGGGCTTGCTACCAGCAGCGCCCGCTGGCCGCGACCGATCGGGGCGATCATGTCGATGATGCGGCCAGTGATGTTCTCTTCGGCCTTGATGTCGCGTTCGAGCGTGAGCGGCTTGTTCGGGTGCAGCGGCGTCAGGTTCTCGAACATGATGCGGTTCTTCACCGCTTCAGGAGGCTGCGTATTGACCTTGTCGACCTTCACCAGCGCGAAGTAGCGCTCGCCATCCTTGGGCGTGCGGACTTCACCTTCGATGGTGTCACCGGTGTGCAAATTGAATCGGCGGATCTGCGACGGGCTGATGTAGATGTCGTCGGTGCTGGCCAGATACGAGGTTTCCGGCGAGCGCAGAAAACCGAAGCCATCGGGCAGCACTTCAAGTGTGCCGTCCCCGAAAATCGTTTCCCCCTGTTTCGCCTTCTTTTTCTAGGATGGCAAACATCAATTCCTGTTTGCGCATGCGCTGCGCGTTATCGATCTCCAGCTGCCCCGCCATTTCCAGCAATTGGGACACGTGCAAGGATTTCAGTTCTGTCAGATGCATAGACGAAAGATGAGGGAAGGGCCCGAACGGGCGGCGAAACGAGAAACGGGGGAGGGGGGGCAGGTCGAGCGAACGCTCGGGGAAACAGATTGGCTGCAATCTTAGCACAACGCTGGCGGGCTTCCAGGCGGAAGTGCGCCAGCGTGTGTGTGGGGCAACGCGAAAGGTCGCCTATAGCCGAAAAACGGCTTACAGGTGGCTGTCCAGGAATGCAGTCAGTTGCGACTTGGACAGCGCGCCCACCTTTTGCGCGGCCACAGCGCCATTCTTGAACAGAATCAGCGTTGGGATGCCGCGAATGCCGAACTTGGCCGGCACGCCCTGGTTCTCATCGACGTTGATCTTGGCGATTTGCACCTTCTCGCCGTAGTCCTTGGAAACCTCGTCCAGGATCGGGGCGATCATTTTGCAAGGACCGCACCATTCGGCCCAGAAATCGACCAGCACGGGTTTGTCGGACTTGAGCACGTCTGCCTCGAAGGACGCGTCGCTCACATACTTGATCTGTTCGCTCATGGCGGGAACCTCTGTTATTTCGTAAAAGCTGGCGACGTGCGCCGAACCCATACATTACACGATTACACGGACCGGCGTGCATTGAGACCACTGTCGGCGCGGATGCTGCTGATATAGTACCGACGCCTCTATTTTCAACCGATTCGACTGTTGATTGTGGCTATCTCGCAGATAGCCGCAGGTCTTCGCTTCCCGGTATATCGCCATATTCCCTCGCATGCAGACGCTTGCCTTCGCGCCTGGCCCAGCATTCCTTTCCCGTGCCGCCGACGCTGCATGGCGCTTTCTGGATGCGCATGCGCAATCCCCCGGTACCGCGACGATCGTCGTGCCGACAGCCGCGCAGATTCCCGGGGTGCGCAGTGCCCTGCATGCCAATGCGCAAGCGGCCGGCACGCCGCGTTTGCTTCCGCGCATTCTGACCCTGGGGCATTGGCTGCTCGATTTGCCACCGGAAGCAGGTTCGCCCGCCGGGCGCACGCCGCTGTCGCGATTGCTTGCGGTGCAGCAGGCGCTCAAGACGCAGGCTTGGCTGCGTGAAGCGCTGGGCGCGCAGGACGATGCCGCCCTGTGGGGCGTAGCGCAGGTGCTCGTGACGGTGTCGGACGAGTTGTCGCAACGTTGGCTGACGCTTGATGCCGCACACAGTGGCGCAGATAGGCGGCCTGATGCGCTGGAGTCGGCGTTGGCGGAAGCGTTGGAGCGCACTTACGCACAATTGTCCGAACGCTTTCTCGGCACCGAATCGCGCATTGTGCTGACGTTCTGGCGGTTGCTTTCAGGCGCGGCGGACCCGATTCCAATGCGGCTGCGTGCCATGCGGCGCTTGCTGGACGAATTGCACGGCCCCATCGTCTGGATGAGCCCGTCGGACCCTGAGGCGGTCGATCTGGATTTCCTGCAGCGTGCCGCCGAGCGCGTGCCAGTGCTGAGCATCGGCTACGACTGGAATGCGCCCGAGGCCGGCACATCTGCGACGCCTTCCACGCATGCGGATTTCCGCGACTTGCTGCTGCACGCCTGGCCTGAGTGCGCGACGGCCGCACAGGCTGCGGACGATGGCGCCGATGCGCGGATGCAGGCGCCAATCCTGCGCATTGCTGGTGCTACACGCTTTGAGGACGAAGCGGCCTTCGCCGCGCATACGCTGGTCGATTGGTTGAACGCCGGGCGCCGCTCGTTGGCGTTGGTGGCGCAGGATCGCATCGTTGCGCGGCGCGTTCGCGCATTGTTGGCGCGCGTGAACGTGCCGGTGCGGGACGAGACCGGCTGGAAGCTTTCCACGACGCGCGCCGCCGCAGCGCTCATGCGCTGGGTCGACGTGGTGCAGGGCGATGGCGACACCGCTGCGCTCCTCGATCTCGTCAAAAGCCCTTTCTGTCTGCGTGACGCCGATGCCGGCACGGCCACGCCCGCATGGGTCGCAGAACTGGAGCGCCGAGTGCGCCGGCACAACGTTTCGGGTGGCTGGGGGCGGCTGCGCCGGCTGGTGGCGGATCGCCCCGCCAATGATGCCGATGCCGATGCCGATGGCGAAGCGAAGGTCAGCCGCCTGGCCGATCGCCTCGGCGTGCTGGCCGACGAAGCTGCGCTGTGGCGCCGTGTCGGCAGCGCGACGCTTGACGCGTGGGTAACGCTGCTGGCAGGCACGCTCGATCGTCTGCATATGCGCACCGGCTTGCAGAACGACGACGCAGGGCGCCAATTGCTCGATTGGATCGACCGCCTGCGGGCATCCATACATGGCAGCACCGATGCGGGCGCGCGTTTTTCGCTCACGGAGTGGCGTGCACTGCTGTCGATGCTGCTCGAATCTGCGGTCTTCAGTGAGCCTTCACCGCCTGCTGATCGGCGTGTTGTCATCCTGCCGCTGAATGGTGCGCGCATGCGGCGCTTTGATGGTGTCGTGGTGGTGGGTTGCGACGATGCGCAGTTGCCGTCGGCGCAGCCGGAGTGGCTGTTTTTCTCCAACGACGTGCGCCGTGAACTGGGTTTGCCCGACCGCGCGCAGCGCTTTGCGCAGCAGGCGCGCGATTTGGCTGAAGTGTTGCTCAACCAGCCCGAGGTCGTGTTGACCTGGCAGCGCCACGGCGGACGCGGCGAGCCGCATCGCCTTTCCGGTTGGCTCGAACGCCTGCAACGCCGGTTGGCGGTGTGCGGCGTGCGTATTGATACGTCCGTCGTGTTGCCCAGCCTGCAGACCACGAGCCAACCAGCCGGCATGCCAGCGCCGGCCGCGCCTGTGCTGGTGCCGTCCACGCTGAGTGCGGCCGCGTACAACAGCCTGCGCCGCTGTCCGTACCAGTTTTTCGTTGGTCGCATGCTTCGCCTGGGCGAGCTGGAAGAGGTCTCCGACGAGCTGGAGAAACGCGACATCGGCGAAATCCTGCACGCAATCCTGCATCGCTTTCATCGGCAGTTGCTGGAAGTGCCGATGCATGACCCGGCTGATCGTCAGGCGCTCCTGCAGGCCATCACCGACGAACAGTTCGGCCCGCTGCTGGCCGAGGATGGCAACGCACTGCGCTTCTATCGGCGTTGGCTCGGTGTGATGCCGTCGTACCTGGCGTGGCAGGCCGCGCGCGAGGCTGACGGCTGGCGCTTTGAGGCTGGCGAGGTCGATGTCGATACGTCGATCACGTTGCGGGACGAGCGCCCGCTGCGCTTGCGCGGCCGTATCGACCGCATTGACGTGCACGACGAACACGGCGTGGCGGTGCTTGATTACAAGACGCAATCGCAGATGGTGCTGGTGCGTCGCGCCAAGGCACCGTTTGAGGATTGCCAGCTCCCGTTTTATGGCGTGCTCGATGCGCGTGCAGTTGCGGGCGGCTGGGTTTCGCTCGACGGCGAGGCGCGCGGGGACAAGCGCGACGTTGCGTTGCCCGACTTCACGCAAGTCGTCGACTGGTTGATTGAACAGATGCAAAAGGACATGACGGCTCTCTCAGCCGGTGCGCCGCTGCCGGCCTTCGGTGATGAATCGGCGTGCCGTTACTGCGCGGCGCGCGGCCTGTGCCGCAAGGGATACTGGACCGACGGTGCTCCGCGCGAGCCGGAGAGCGCGGCATGAGCGATCACGCTTACGAATGCGACGGCGCACCCGTCTCGCCTGAAGCCTTCTCGCGCGCTGCGTGCGAACCGCAGCGCTCGGTCGTGGTGGAAGCATGTGCGGGCAGCGGCAAGACGTGGCTGCTGGTCACGCGTATGTTGCGCTTGCTGCTGGCGGGCGCCGCGCCGTCGGACATTCTCGCCATCACGTTCACGCGCAAGGCCGCCGAAGAAATGCGCCAGCGTTTGCTGGACATCCTCGCGCAACTGGCCGCCGCCGACGATGAGGGCGTCGTGCGCGAACTCGTCGCGCGCACGGTGGACGAGCGCGATGCGCCGGCGCTGATTGAAACCGCGCGAGGCTTGTATGCGCGCGTGCTGGAGTCGCCCTCGCGCATGGCGATCGATACGTTCCACGGCTGGTTCGGGTCGCTGCTGCGCGGTGCGCCGCTGTCGTCGGGGGTGCAGCAGGGCGCGTCGTTGCGTGAAGATGCCGGACGGCTGCGGCGTGAAGCGTGGGCGCCTTTCTGGCGCGGCCTGCTGGCGGAAGATCACGCTGAGTTGCGCGCCGCGTATGAAACGCTTGCCGATCTGGTCGGCGATTTCCAGGCCGGTCGCCTGCTCGATGCAATGTTTCATCAGCGCAGCGATTGGTGGGCGTACAAGGCGCAGGCGGGCGGCCGTCCGCTGGCTGCGTTGGACGAACTGCTTGGCGACGATGCGACGGTCGATCCGTTGATCGAAGCGCTGCAGGATGCGGCATTGCTGGCCGACATGCTGCACGTGTCCGGCTGGCTTGGGCAGGGCGGTGCGGCCGAAGGCAAGCGCGCGGTGGCCATCGAATCGGCGGTGACTGCTGCGCGCGGAATGGATGTCTCTGATGAAGCCGCGCGCGTACGAGCATTTGATGCGCTCTTTGCGGCCTTCCACACGCAGGCCGGCAAGGCGCGTGCCTGCAAGCCGACCAAGGCACTGATCAAGGCCGTCGGCGACGAACACGCGCGAACGCTGGTGACCCTGCACACTGCGCTCTGCGAGGCGCTGACCACCATCCAGGCGCGGCGCCAGGAAGCCCGCGTGCGCGCCGCCAATGCTGCATTGTTCGCTCTGGGTGACGCACTCATCGATCGCTACCAGGCGTACAAACGTCAGACGCGCGCGATGGATTTCACCGATCTCGAATGGGAAGCGGCGCGCCTGATGCAGCAAGACGACACGGCCGCCTACCTGCAGGTGCGGCTCGACGCGCGCTACAAGCATCTGCTGCTCGACGAGTTTCAAGATACGAACCCGATGCAGTGGCGCATCCTGCAAGGCTGGCTGGCCGGTTATGCGGGCACCGGCACGCAGCCGAGCGTATTCCTGGTGGGCGATCCCAAGCAATCGATCTACCGTTTCCGTCGTGCGGATGCCCGGCTGTTCGATGCTGCGCGTGAAATGCTGGTCGCAGAATTCAACGCGACCGTGCTGCGCACCAACCGCACGCGTCGCAACGCGCCGGCGGTGCTGGAGTGGGTTAACGCCGTGTTCCTGCAGGCGCGGGCGCGCGGCGACTATCCCATCTACGCCGAGCAAAGCACGGCCGTGGATGCGCCTGTAGGCAAAGCGCTGCTGTTGCCGCTGGTGCCCGTGTTGGAAGCCGAGCGGGTCGACGAAACCACGCCACGCGACACGCTTACCGAACCGCGCGAAGAGGCCGGCGATTCGCAGCGATATGCAGAGGGCCGCCAAGTAGCCGCCTGCCTGCGCGCGTTGCACGCCAGCGAGCGCATTCGCGAAGGCGGCGTCGAGCGCTCCGTGCGCTGGAGCGATTTCCAGCTGCTCGTCCGCCGCAAGCGCTACCTCGCCGATTACGAACGTGCGCTGCGCGACGCCGGCGTGCCGTATCTGAGCCCGCGCCGTGGCGGTCTGCTGGCGACGCTCGAAGCCCTCGATCTGTGCGCGCTGCTTGATTTTCTGATGACGCCGCAGGCCGATCTGTCGCTTGCACATGTGCTGCGCAGCCCGGTGTTCGCCGCCACGGACGATCACCTCATCGCACTGGCGCAGTTTGGCGAAGGCACTCTCGCATTGACATGGTGGGAGCGGTTGACTGCCTTGGCCGGTCAGGCTGATGCGTCGGACACCTTCCACTATGCGCATCGCATGCTGTCGCGCTGGCTGGCGGTGGCGCCCACGCTGCCCGTGCACGATCTGCTCGATCACATCGTCTACACCGGCGAACTCAAGCGCCGCTATGCCGAACGCGCGCCCGCCGCCAATCGCGATCAAGTGCTCGCCAACCTGGATGCGTTTTTGAAGCTCGCCCTCGATCTGGACGGTGGCCGCTATCCGAGCCTGCCGAAGTTCATGGCGGAGCTGCGGGCCATCCGCCAGGGCGACGAGGACGAAAGTCCCGACGAAGGCATGCAGGGCGACACCGATGCGCCGGATGCCATCGATGCCGAAGTTGCCAGCGAAGGCCTCGATGCCGCACAGATACTGACCGTACATGCCTCGAAGGGGTTGGAAGCGCCGTTCGTCGTGCTGCTCGACAGCCACCATAGCGACGCGCGTGTCGATACCGCCGGCATCCTGATCGACTGGCCGCCGGGCGCGCAGGCACCTACGCATTTCTCCGCGTTTGGCAAGACGTCCGAGCGGGGCCTCGCACGCGATCCGCTCTTCAAGCAAGAACATGATCTCGCCGAGCGCGAGAACTGGAATCTGCTTTACGTGGCGATGACGCGCGCGCGACAAGCGTTGATCGTTTCCGGCGTCGCAAACAAGCGTGATGCCGCTGCAGCCCAATCTGTCGATGAGGGCGACGCGCCCGAAGTGGACGGCACGGCGAGCTGGTACACACACCTTGCCACGGCGGGCGTGGCGTCACCCGCGCCCATGGTGGATGGCGCAGCCGATTCGGCTGACAATGCGGCAGGGCCTGAGGCAGTCTCCTATCACGACTTCCGCGCGCCGCTTACGGTGACAGTGCGTGTCGGCGCCGCTGGCGCATCCGCCGAGGGCCCCGCCGATATCGTCTTCGACCAAGGCGCCGTCGCACAGGGCGAACTGCTGCATGCGGTGCTCGAGCGCCTGACGCGTCGCGGCTTGCCCGAACAGGCGCCCGACGCTGAGACGATCGCGCGCTGGTTCAGCGCCACCGGCGTCACGCAGGCCGACGCCACACGCACCGCTGACGCCGTGCGCAGAATGTTTTCAGCCGAGACGCTGATGCATGTCTTCGACCCTGCGTGTTTCGACGCCGCACATAACGAGATCGAGCTTTTCGCTCCGGACGGTGCGCTGTTGCGCATCGATCGCCTGATCGAACGCGGTAACGACATCCTCGTGGTCGACTACAAGCTGCGCCTGCTGCCCGTCGAACGCGCCGCCTATGCGGATCAGCTGCGCGGCTATGTGGCCGCCATCTCGCCGATGTACCCGGGTCGCAACGTGCGCGCGGGCGTCGCCACCGCGCAGGGCGAATGGATCGACCTGGACGCGTTACCCAAGCCGGTACAGACGTCACACGACGACAGCCAAGGCGCGCTGTTCTGATGCGGGCGGCACAGACGACACAGACGAAAAAGGGGAGGGTGATGCGGGAGGAGGAAAGAGAAGGGGGACGAGCCTGACCCTCGGCACTGGCGGAAAACGGCTGTGGCTGCTTCGTTCCCGACCTGACCAGGTTGACCGCGCCACCATGCGAGGAGGCCCGTCCGACCGCCATTGTAACCGACTCGCACGTCCCCACTTGAATATCCTTGCAATTCGCTCGGCGCGCATGGAGGTTGACGCCTCCAAAACCGCGTCGGAAATCCACCTCGCTTTGCTACAATCCGCCGCATGAGTTATCAAGTGCTCGCCCGCAAGTGGCGCCCTCGCGATTTCACCACGCTGGTCGGTCAGGAACACGTGGTGAAAGCGCTCACGCATGCGCTCGAACAGCAGCGCCTGCACCACGCATACCTGTTCACGGGTACGCGCGGTGTCGGCAAGACGACGCTGTCGCGCATCCTTGCCAAATCGCTCAATTGCGTCGGCGCGGACGGGCAGGGCGGCATCACTGCGCAGCCGTGCGGCGTGTGCCGCGCCTGCACTGAAATCGATGCCGGGCGCTTTGTCGATTACATCGAGATGGATGCCGCCTCCAACCGCGGCGTCGACGAGATGGCCCAGTTGCTGGACCGCGCGGTCTATGCACCCACAAGCGGCCGCTTCAAGGTCTACATGATCGACGAAGTGCACATGCTGACCAACCACGCCTTCAATGCGATGCTGAAGACGCTGGAAGAGCCGCCCGAGCACGTCAAGTTCATCCTCGCGACCACCGATCCGCAGAAGATTCCGGTGACGGTGCTGTCGCGCTGCCTGCAGTTCAACCTCAAGCAGATGCCGCCGGGGCACATCGTGTCTCACCTCGATCGCATCCTTGGCGAAGAGGGCATCGCCCACGAGCCGAACGCGCTGCGTCTGCTGGCCGCCGCCGCCCAGGGTTCGATGCGTGATGCGCTGTCGCTCACCGACCAGGCCATCGCGTACAGCGCCGGCGACGTGAGCGAAGCCGCCGTGCGCGGCATGCTCGGCGCGATTGATCAGAGCTACCTCGTGCGCCTGCTCGATGCACTGGCCGATGAGAACGGCGCCGCGCTTGTCGAGATTGCCGACGAAATGGCCGGGCGCAGTCTGAGCTTCTCGGGCGCGCTGCAGGATCTTGCATCCCTGCTGCAGAAGATTGCGCTGGCGCAGGTCGTGCCCGCCGCTGTGCAGGACGATTGGCCAGAGGCTGATGATGTACGCCGCCTTGCCGAGCGGTTCGATGCGCAGTCCGTGCAACTGTTCTACCAGTTTGCCAACCTGGGCCGCAACGAATTGGCGCTCGCGCCGGATGAGTACGCCGGCTTCACGATGACGCTGCTGCGCATGCTTGCGTTCCAGCCCGGGCAGTCGGGTGGGGACACGGCGCCGCCTTCTGGCGGTGGCGGCGGGAAGCGCGCGATGCCGTTGGCTGCAACGCCAGCCGCATCGACGCGTCCGGCGGTTACGGCGACTGCGCCTGTGGCGGCGCCGGTTGCTCAGGTGGCGCCGGTGGCGGTGCGTCCGGAGCCGGTGGTCGAGGCGCCGCGTGCGACTTATCAGGCAACACCGCCGGCGCCTGCGCCCGTTGCTGCGGTTGCGCACACGCCGGCTGCAGCGCCAGCGCGTCGCTCGCCGGCGATGGAAGCCTTGGCCGCAGCCCGCCAGGCTTCGAACCGTGGCCGTGGCGGTGCTTCCGCACCTGTCGCCTCGCCGGTAGCCGCGCCTGCGCCTGCCGCACGTCCAGCTGCGCCCGCTGTGGGTCCACGTCCGAATCCTGCTGCTGCTGCGCCGGCATCCGCGCCGCCGCGCCGCGAACAGCCGGCTGGCGCTGCCGCTGCGTCCGATGACGGGCCGCCGCCCTGGGATGAAATGCCAGGCGAATTTGCTTCGCCGCCGCTTGACGAGATGGACGCCGCGTTTGCCGGCTGGGATTCCGCGTCGAGCATGCGCCCCGGTGCGCCTGAACCGGCAGCACGTCCAGCGCAGATCGAGGCGCCGTCAGCCGCGCTTGTGCCGGTCACGACGATCGCCCCGGAGCCGTTCGCCGCTGCTACGCCGCCTGATCTGAGCGCCAGCAGTCTTACAACGTTCGACGGCAGTTGGCCGGCGCTGGCGGCCAGCCTGCCGATCCGCGGCCTGGCTCAACAGCTGGCTTACCAGAGCGAGTTGGTGGCCGTGGAAGGCGCCACGATGCGCCTGCGTGTTCCGTTGCCCCCGCTGACCGACGCCAATGTCGTCGAGCGTCTGGAGGCAGCACTCACGGAACACTTCAGCACGCCCGTTCGCGTGGCGTGTGATATCGGACCGGCGCGCGCCACCGCGGCGGCGGTGGACGCCGAGCAGCGCGCCGAGCGCCAACGTAGTGCCGAAGACGCCATCGCCGCCAACCCGTTTGTTCAGGCTCTGGTCCGGGACTTTGCTGCGCAGGTCGTCCCCGGATCGATCCAACCGCACGCGCACTGAACGGAATTTCAGGACTGAACATTGAACCCCGGCGTGCCCCGCTGAGCGGCACGCCTTGCACGACCCATTCCAAGGAGCAATGACCATGATGAAAGGCCAGATCGCCGGGCTGATGAAGCAGGCCCAGCAGATGCAGGAAAACATGAAAAAGGCGCAGGAGCAGCTCGCCCTGATCGAGGTGGAAGGCGTGTCCGGCGCGGGCCTCGTGAAGGTAGTGATGACCTGCAAAAACGACGTGAAGCGTGTGTCGATCGACCCGAGCCTGCTGGCCGAAGGCGAAGACAAGGATCTGCTGGAAGACCTGATCGCCGCCGCATTCAACGACGCCGTGCGCAAGGCCGAGGCCACCACGCAAGAGAAGATGGGTTCGCTCACTTCAGGCCTGGGCGGTATGGCCGGCATGCTGCCGCCCGGCTTCAAGCTGCCCTTCTAAGCAACGCCCGCCAGGATTGCGCCATGGTGCTGGAATCTGCACTGCTGCACGTCACGCCCGGCCAGGAAGCCGCCTTCGAGACGGCCTTCGGCGAGGCTCGCCACATCATCGGTGCGATGCAGGGCTTCGTTTCGCTGTCGCTGTCGCGCTGCATGGAGAAGACGAGCGACTATCTGTTGCTGGTGCAGTGGCAGACGCTGGAAGACCACACCATCGGCTTTCGGCAATCGCCCGAGTACCAGCGCTGGCGTGCGCTGCTGCACCACTTCTATGATCCGATGCCGGAAGTGCTGCACCACACGACTGTTGTGGAGCACGCGTGATGCGTAACGCTCCAGGCACGCCGTCGGCGCTGCAGATGCTGGTTGAAGCCTTGCGCGTGCTGCCGGGCGTGGGCCCCAAGTCTGCCCAGAGGATGGCGTATCACCTGATGCAGCATGACCGCGAGGGGGCGGCGCAGCTGGCACAGGCGCTGTCTGAGGCAACGGAATCGATCCAGCACTGCAGCCGCTGCAATACCTTTACCGAGCAGGAAGTTTGCGAGACCTGCTTGGACACGCGCCGCGATGCATCGGTCCTGTGCGTGGTGGAAACGCCCGCTGATCAGATGATGATCGAGCAGACGCTGACCTATCGCGGCCAATACTTCGTGCTGATGGGG
Organism: Ralstonia pickettii; assembly: GCF_001699815.1. Taxonomy (GTDB): domain Bacteria; phylum Pseudomonadota; class Gammaproteobacteria; order Burkholderiales; family Burkholderiaceae; genus Ralstonia; species Ralstonia thomasii. The sequence continues at coordinate 336,067 of NZ_MCGB01000025.1, forward strand.
CGGCTCTCGCCGCTGGACAACATCGGCCCGAAAGAGATCCACCTCGAACGCTTGCTGGCCCGTGCGACCGATCCTGCGCTGGGCGGGCCGTGCACCGAGGTCATCCTCGCAACCAACTTCACCAGCGAAGGTGAGGCGACAGCCCATTACATTGGCGAGATGTTGAAGGCGCGCGGCATCAAGGCGACGCGTCTTGCGCGTGGCGTGCCGGTAGGCGGTGAGCTGGAATACGTGGACGCGGGTACCATCGCTCGCGCCGTGCTGGACCGGCGCCAACTCTGATCTTCCGCAGTTGCTTAAAATTCAGCGTGGACGCGTGCCCCGACGATTGATACCGGGCCGCGATCCCGGTTGTACGCCGGATGGACCACATACTGGTAGTTCAGGCCCAGCGTGAGGTGTTTGATGGCCGCCCAGTTGTAGTACAGCTCGGCGATGCGTTCGGTGCCGTAGTTGAGGGCGCCATCACCAATCAGTACGCCCATGCCGCCGGCCGCGAAATATTGGCGTGCCGCGCGCGACAAGCCGTTCACCACCACGGCGGCACCGAACGTGTCGTTCGGGCGTCCCCAACGATTGCCTTTCAGGGAGAACCCGGCCGACACCGACTGGTTGATGTCGGTGAACTCGAATGTTTCCTTGCTGCCGTCGTTCATGCTGGCCCGTGCGAAGACGCCCAGGTCGGAGGTGATTTCCTGCTCCAGGTTCAAGGCAACACCGGGGCGCCAGGCGAGGCGCCGCACGAGGCCCGTGTCCGGCGTGTTGCCCGTCTGTTGGGCGAGGTTGACCGCATCGCCATAACCACCCATCCGGCCTCGCGTTGCAAAGGCGAGCAGCTTGACCTTGCCCGGGCGGCCGAACCAATCATGGCGCGCTTCAAATTCGCCCACCCACTGGTACTGCTTCCACGTGGTGTCGATCGTGACACTGTTGGGTACCATCGAAAGCGCGAAGAGTCCGCCGCGCAGCGACCACCACGATTGCGTCCATTCCACCGCCAGACCATGCGTGTAGCCCCAGGCGTCCGCTGCATAGTCGAATGCGCCGGCATCGATCACCGCCCAGTTCAGGAAATCGCCCCGCGGGTCGTGCGCGTACGTGTTCGTGTCGAATATGTCTGCCACCGAGAACTTGCCGACGGTGATGGTGACGTTGTCTGCCGAGCGGCTGCCGGCAAGCTGGTTGGGGGCTGACTCTACTGCCTGCTGCTCGCCGCCGAGATTGATGACCTGCCGCAGGAACAAGCGCGGCAGCTTGCGGTAGGGAGCATTGTTGCCGATCTTGTAGGCCTCCCCGCTTGAGAAGCCGGCCAGGCCGACCGTATTGCTTAGTCCGAAACCTTGGTCGATTTCCGGGTTCGCGTACAGCTCGGCACCCTTCCACAGGCGCAGCCCGAGGTAGAGCGTGACGTCGACCGTCTCCTTGGTGTTGTTGTCAGGCGTGAGGCTATTGGTGCCGCTGTACGGCGAGCGGAACGACGGATGCCATTGCGTCACATTGGTGAACTGTCCATGCACGTTCCATCGCTCCGGCTCTGGGATGTCCGTGGCAGGCGTATCGGCGCCAGCCGCCAGCGCAGCGCTTTGCAGACTCAATACGAGCATGAAGGCCGCCGTGGCTTGTTGCACGGCTCCCATCAGAGTGAATGGACGGCGAGGGATGACGTGAAGAGGCAGCGAGGGCATGAGGCACGACAAATGGGGCAACCGCTAGAATTCCGGGCTGGCGCAGCCGGAATGAGGCAAAAACCCGGCCATGCTAAGCGCTATGTCATGACTTGCCGATGAAAACTGTAACGATTCGCATTGACCTGTCGCGTTTCTCCAACTCCGCCGGATTATCCGCATCATGAATCTCGCCCGCTTCGATCTCGTCACCCTCGGCCTGTTTGTGGCGGTGGCCCGGCTGGGCAGCATCTCGGCCGGGGCGCGCCAATCGCACCTGGCTGTGGCGGCGGCCAGCAAGCGGATTTCCGATCTGGAAGCGGCCGTGGGCGCGCCGTTGCTGTATCGCCATGCCGCGGGTGTAGAACTGACCGAAGCGGGGCAGGCGTGCTTCCGCCACGCTGTCGGCATCCTGCAGGACGTCGAGCGTATGGCCGGCGCGCTGTCGGACTTTGCCGCCGGCACGCGCGGGCTGGTACGCGTGTGGGCCAATACCTCGTCGATTACGCAATTCCTGGCTGACGACCTGGCCGCCTTCATGCTGGCCAATCCGGCCATCCGCATCGCGCTGGAAGAGCAGGACAGCGGCGATATCGTTGCCGCGCTGCGCGAGAACCGCGCGGACCTCGGCATCTTTGCGGCCGGTACACCGTGCGAGGGGCTGCAATCGTTCGACTATCGCGAGGACGATCTCGCCTTGGTCACGCCGCGCGGGCATCCATTGGCCGGGCGCAAGCAGGTTCACTTCGCCGACGCCGTGGATTTCGACTTCGTCAGCCTGCCGCCGGGCACGTCGCTGGCCGCGCAACTGGTCGACGAAAGCTTGCGTCTGGGCAAGCCGTTGCGCCTGCGCATCCAGGTGCGCAGCTTTGAAGCCGTTTGCCGGATGGTGGCCTCCGGCCTGGGCGTGGGCGTGTTGCCGCGCATCGCCGCACAAAGCCATGTATCGAGCCTGCCGGGCGCCGGTCTGGCGCTCGTGGCGCTCCAAGACGAATGGGCGCATCGCCGCCTGCTGGTGGGCGTGCGTGACCCCGATGCGCTGACCAGCTCAGCACGCCTGTTGATGACGCATCTGCTTGGCAACCCCGCCGCACTCTGAATTCAACGCTCTCTATACGACCATGCCGACACAGGTTTTGCAGGACATCCGCGTGCTCGAACTCGGGCAACTGATTGCCGGGCCGTTTGCCGCCAAGACGCTCGCCGACTTTGGCGCACAGGTCATCAAGATCGAGCCGCCGGGGCAGGGCGATCCGCTGCGCAAATGGCGGATGCTGCATGAGGGCACGTCAGTCTGGTGGGAAGCGCAGTCGCGCAACAAGCAGTCGGTCTGTGTCGACCTGCGTGTCCCGGAAGGACAGGAAGTCGTTCGCAAGCTGGCTGCCGAAGCCGATGTGCTGATCGAGAATTTCCGCCCCGGCACGATGGAAAAGTGGGGGCTGTCGTACGAGGCGCTGTCGACCGACAACCCGAAGCTCATCATGCTGCGCGTGTCGGGCTATGGCCAGACGGGCCCCAAACGGGATGAACCGGGCTTTGCGGCCATTGCCGAAGCCATGGCCGGCCTGCGCTATTTGACCGGTGAGCCGGGGCGCCCACCTGCCCGTGCAGGGCTGTCGCTTGGCGACACGATCGCCGGCCTGCATGGCGCGCTGGGCGTGTTGCTGGCCTTGTACGAACGCGATGCGCGCGGCGGCAAGGGGCAGGTGATCGACGTGGCGCTCTATGAATCCGTGTTCAACCTGACGGAGAGCCTGTTGCCCGAGTATTCGGTGTTCGGTGCGATCCGCCAGCCGGCGGGTGGGGCGCTGCCGGGCATCGCGCCGTCGAACGCCTACCGCTGCGCCGGCGGTGAATACGTCCTGATTGCCGCCAACGGCGACAACATCTTCCGTCGCCTGATGCAACACATGGGCCGGCATGATCTGGCCGACGATCCCGGCCTGGCCCGCAACGACGGCCGCGCGGCGCGTGCCGAGGAAATCGACGCTGCCGTCAATGCTTGGACAAGCACGCTCCCCATCGCCGATGTTCTGGCTGCGCTGCATGCGGCCGAAGTGCCCTGCGGTCCGATCTACACCGTCGCAGACATTGCCGCCGACCCGCACTATCGCGCACGCGGCGTGATCGAAACGGTGCGCGCGCAGTCGGGCATCGAGGTGGAGATGCCGGGCGTGGTGCCCAAGCTTTCCGCCACGCCGGGCGCCGTGCAGGCGAGCGCGCCGCGCCTGGGCCAGCACACGCGTGACGTACTGCGCGGCCACGGCCTGACCGATGGGCAGATCGATGCGCTGGTTTCGCAAGGCATCATTGCCGAAGTCAAAAGCTAAACAGCTAGGACGATCCCGCATGTTGTGTTGCAAATCGTTGCGGTAATATCGCCGCCGAGGCAGTGAACGCACAGAACAGGAGACAGGCATGGGGACACAAGTCATCGGGCGCTGGGCAAAGTGGATGGGCGCTGCACTGTGTGCGACGAGCCTGCTGGCTGCCAGTCCAGCCGTTCTGGCGCAGGGCAAACCTGAAAAGAGCAAGGTCACCATCGCGGTGGGCGGCAAGGCGTTGTTCTACTACCTGCCGCTGACGATTGCAGAGCGTCTGGGTTACTTCAAGGACGAAGGCCTGGACGTTGAAATCGTCGACTTTGCTGGCGGCGCAAAAGCCCTGCAGGCCGTGGTGGGCGGTAGCGCCGACGTGGTGAGCGGCGCGTACGAGCACACGCTGGTGCTGCAGGCCAAGGGGCAGATGTACCAGGAGTTCGTGCTGCAAGGGCGGGCCCCGCAGATCGTGCTGGCGGTCAACAACAAGACGGTGCCCAACTACAAGTCGATTGCCGATTTGAAAGGCAAGAAGATCGGCGTGACGGCTCCCGGTTCGTCGACCAACATCATGGTCAACTATGTGCTGGCGCGCGCCGGCATCAAGCCGAACGAAGTGTCGATCATCGGCGTGGGTCCGAGCAGCGGGGCGATTGCCGCCGTGCGTGCTGGGCAGATCGATGCCCTGGCCAACCTGGACCCGGTGATGTCGATGCTCACGCAAAAGAACGAAGTGCGCGTCGTGTCCGATACCCGCACCCTGGCCGATACCAAGGCGGTGTTCGGTGGCAACATGCCGGCCGGCTGCCTGTACGCGTCTACCGCGTTCATCCAGAAGAATCCCAACACGACGCAGGCGATGACCAACGCCATGGTGCGTGCGCTCAAGTGGCTGCAAAAGGCGGGCCCGTCGGACATCGTCAAGACGGTGCCCGAAGCCTATCTTTTGGGCGACCGTGCGCTGTATCTGGCGGCGTGGGAGAAGGTGCGTGAGGCCATCTCGCCGGATGGCACGATGCCGGCCGACGGCCCGGCTACGGCGCTGCGCACGCTGTCGGAGTTCGATGCGGAAGTGAAGGGCAAGCAGATCAAGCTCGACCAGACCTTCACCAATACCTTCGTGCAGAAGGCCAACGCCAAGTACAAGTAAGTCCCACAGGCTTTCAGCAACGCGCCCGGTTCCGCCCGGGCGCATTGCTTTTGGACCGCAGACCATGTCCCATCCCGCGCTTTCGTTCGATCAGATCACCTGCACGTTCATCTCGCCCGACACGCCGGGCCAGCGTTACACCGCTGTGCAAAACACCTCGCTGGAGGTGCATGCCGGCGAGTTCGTTTCGGTGGTGGGCCCGACGGGTTGCGGCAAATCCACGTTGCTGAATCTGGCGGCCGGCCTGTTGCAGCCGTCTTCCGGGCAGGTGCGGGTGTTTGGCGAGCCGCTGGTCGGTATCAACCGTCGCGCCGGCTACATGTTCCAGGCCGAGGCGCTGATGCCATGGCGCAGCGCGCTCGACAACGTGATGGCCGGGCTGGAGTTTCGAGGCATGCCCGACAAGGAGGCGCGTGATTTGGCGATGTCCTGGCTTGCGCGCGTGGGTTTGGCCGGCTTTGAAGACCGCTACCCGCATCAACTCTCCGGCGGCATGCGCAAGCGTGTAAGCCTGGCGCAAACGCTGGTGCTCGACCCCGACATCATCCTCATGGACGAGCCGTTTTCCGCGCTCGATATTCAGACGCGCCAGTTGATGGAAAACGAGGTGCTCGATCTCTGGGCCGCCAAGCGTAAGGCGGTGCTGTTTATCACGCACGATCTGGACGAAGCGATTGCCATGAGCGACCGCGTGGTCGTTCTGGCTGCCGGCCCCGGCACGCACCCGATCGGCGAATTCACCATCGACCTTCCGCGCCCGCGCGATGTGGCAGAGATTCGCGATCAGGCCGGCTTCGTCGACCTGCACTCGCGCATCTGGGATGTCCTGCGCGAAGAAGTGCTCAAGGGCTATGCGCAGCACCGCCGCGTGGCTTGACCTGAATCTGAACGATTGCATCCATGGCTAACCGTCCGCTTTCTCCATTTGCGCTGCGCACCTGGCAGCTTGGCCTGTTGGTCGTCACGTTGGGTGTGTGGCACTTCGCCACGCGCTCGCAGGAAGTCGCGTTCTTCTTTGGGGAACCGCTGATCGTTGCCCAGCGCATCTGGGCGTGGTTCGTGACCGAAGGCGATATCTATCAGCACCTTGGCGTGACGCTGGCCGAGACGGTGCTGGCATTTGCCATCGGCACGGCCACCGGCCTGGGTGCGGGGCTGTGGCTGGCGCTGAGCCCGGCTGCCTCGGCGGTGCTTGATCCGTACATCAAGGCCGCCAACTCGATGCCGCGCGTGATCCTGGCGCCAATCTTTGGCGTGTGGTTCGGACTGGGGATCTGGTCAAAGGTCGCGCTGGCGGTGACGCTGGTGTTCTTCATCGTCTTCTTCAACGTCTATCAGGGCGTGAAGGAAGTGAGCCCGGTCGTGCTGGCCAATGCACGCATGCTGGGCGCATCGCAGCGGCAGCTGCTGCGCTTCGTCTATCTGCCGAGCGCGACGAGCTGGGTGTTCTCATCGCTGCATACGTCAGTGGGCCTGGCCTTCGTCGGGGCGGTGGTGGGCGAGTACCTGGGCTCGCGCGCGGTGTCGGTTACTTGATCCTGCAGGCCGAAGGTACGTTCGACATCAACACTGTCTTTGCGGGCATCGTCGTGCTGACGGTCTTTGCGCTGGTCCTGGACTGGCTCGTGGGCTTGATGGAAAAACGCCTGATGCGCTGGCAACCGAAGAGCGGCGAGACTGAAAAGCTCTGAGCGCGCTGACGACGCGAACGTCACATCGACCCTGCCAGGAGCAGGGTCATGCAGCTAGACGGTCGGTCTACTACAATGCGATCGGTCATGAGCAAGCACCCCGAACCCGTCACCGCTGAAGGCGCCGAAGCCCGGCACGACACCCGCGACCGCATCCTGGACGCTGGCGCCGAGCTGATCCTCGGGCGCGGTTTTTCGGCCGTCGGTTTGGCGGAAATCCTTGGCCGTGCGCAGGTACCCAAGGGCTCGTTTTATTACTACTTCGGGTCGAAGGAAGAATTTGGCGTCGCCATGCTGGAGCGCTATTTCCAGGACTACGACGCGGGCGTTGTCAGCCTGTTCAACGACACGCGCATCACCGCCCGTGAGCGGCTGCTGCGCTATTTCTTGGCCTGGATCGATCTGCATGAGCGCAGCGCGTGCGAGGTCACGTGCCTGGCGGTCAAGCTTTCAGGCGAGGTATCGGATTTGTCGGAGCCGATGCGCAAGGTGTTGTCGACAGGGATGACGCGCATGGTCGAGCGCATTGCCACCGCGATCGAGGCCGGTGTCGCCGACGGCTCGTTGGCGCCGGTGCAGGACGCGCACGAACTGGCCGAAGGCCTGTACGCCATGTGGATGGGTGGTGCACTGCTGGCCAAGGCGCACCGCACGGTCGACGCGTTCAAGAGCTGTGTCGCGCAAACGGAAGTGCTGCTGGCCAAGCCCAAACACTGATTCCATTCTGAAACCAATTGCCTGCGAGGCACGTTCCTCGCTTTTTCTTTGATTCCGGTTCTAGATGACCGGTCGAATAGTCCCTCTTCCAGGAGCTGATATGACTCAACAACTGCTGTCCCCGGTTCAGACCGGCCGTACGACCCTCGCGAATCGTGTCGTCATGGCGCCGCTTACGCGCTCGCGCGCCGGCCAGCCGGGTGATGTGCCGACCGAATTGAACGTGACCTATTACGCGCAGCGCGCAACCGCTGGTTTGATTGTCACGGAAGCCACGCAAATTTCCCGCCAGGGCCAGGGCTACGCCTGGACGCCGGGCATGTACACCGATGCACAGGAAGCCGGCTGGAAGACCGTGGTGGATGCTGTGCACGCCAAGGGTGGCCGCATCTCGCAACAGCTTTGGCACGTGGGCCGCATCTCCAACACGCTGCTGCAGGAAAACGGTCAGGCTCCCGTCGCGCCGTCAGCCATCGTCGCCAAGGGCGCGCAGAGCTTTGTCGTGCAGCCCGACGGCACGCCCGCCAATGTGCCGACCAGCGAGCCACGTGCCCTGGCCACGGAAGAAATCCCCGGTGTGATCGCGCAATACCGCCAGGCCGTGCTGCGCGCGCGCCGCGCCGGTTTCGATTTCGTTGAAATCCACGCCGCCAACGGTTATCTGCTGCACCAATTCCTGTCGACCAACAGCAACCAGCGCACCGACCAGTACGGCGGCTCTCTGGAGAACCGCGCCCGACTGATTCTCGAAGTCGTTGACACTGCCATCGACGAGATTGGTGCAGATCGCGTCGGCATTCGCCTGTCGCCGCACTTCGTCGCGCATGACATTGCCGACGCACAAGCCGAAGAAAGCGCGTTGTACCTCGCCCGCGAGCTGACCAAGCGTGGCATCGCCTACCTGCACATCGCCGAGCCGGATTGGGCCGGCGGTCCCGAGTTGACCAACGATTTCCGTCGTCAACTGCGCGACGCCTTCAAGGGCACGCTCATCGTGTGCGGCCAATACACGGCGGAAGAGGGCGAGCAAATGATTGCCTCCGGTCTGGCCGATGCCGTGGCGTTCGGACGCCCGTTCATCGCCAACCCCGACCTGGTGGCGCGCTTCCGTGCCGGCGCATCGCTCAACAAGCCGGATCGCGAAACGTTCTACGGCGGCCAGGAAAAGGGCTACACCGACTATCCGACGCTGGAGGAGGCGGCCTGATAAGTCGCTGCACCAAAGAAAAAGCCGCGCAGGTTGATCGCCTGCGCGGCTTTTTTTGTCTGGCGCCTAAGTCTTTAAGGCTGGATCACCACCTTGCCCGTCACCTTGCGTGCGGCCATGTCCAGCAGCGCTTGTGTCGTCTGCTCCAGCGGATAGCGCGCCGAGATATGCGGGCGGATCTTGCCTTCCTGCATCCAGCCGAGCATCTGCATCATGTTCGCCAGATTCGCCTTCGGCTCGCGGCGAGCGAATTCGCCCCAGAACACCCCAACCAGCGATGCGCCTTTCAGCAGTGCCAGGTTCAGCGGCATCTTGGGGATCTCGCCATTGGCAAATCCGACAACGAGGTAGCGGCCACGCCAGGCAATTGAACGGAACGCCGGTTCCGCATAGATGCCGCCGACCGGGTCATAGATCACGTCCGGGCCCTTGCCGTCGGTCAATTCCTTGATGCACTCGCGCAGGTCTTCGGTCGAATAGTTGATGAGCGCATCAGCGCCGTGGTCCTTGCAGACCGCCAGCTTCTCGTCGCTCGATGCTGCGGCGATCACGCGTGCGCCGATCGCCTTGCCGATCTCGATGGCCGCCAGCCCGACGCCGCCCGCAGCGCCCAGCACCAGCATCGTCTCACCAGCCTTCAGTTGCCCGCGATCGACCACCGCGTGGTGCGACGTACCATACGTGAGCGTGAATGCCGCAGCGGTGTCGAACGCCATGCCCGGCGGCATCGGCATCACCACCTTGGCCGATGCCTTCACCTGTGAAGCAAACGCGCCCTGGCCAAGAAAGGCGATCACGTGGTCGCCGGCCTTGAGGTGCGACACGCCTTCGCCTACTGCATTGACCACGCCCGCGACTTCCGAGCCGGGGGTAAACGGCAGCTCCGGCTTGAACTGGTACTTATTCTGGATGATCAGCACGTCAGGAAAATTCACCCCCGCAGCCTTCACGTCGATCACGACTTCGCCAGCACCCGGCGAGAGGTCCGGCAGCGTTTCGATCACCAGCGACTCGGGCGGGCCCCAGGTCTTGCAGACGACGGCTTTCATCATGTGTCTCCTCAACAGTCTTGCGTTGGATTGTTCGCCATCTCGCATGCATTGCACGCGATCTCGTCTGGCAGTGTAACCGAATAAAAGCACGATCGTTCGATTTGACCGGCTGCGATGAAGCGTCCAGCCTGTCGATGCGTATTTTGTAAGCGTGTAGAACGTGTGCCCAAGCACGATTCGCGAACGTTGCTCGGTTACAATCCGCGCCATGCATATTCTCATTGCCAACGACGACGGATACCTCGCCCCCGGGCTTGCAGCGCTGCATCGCGCGCTGAGCCCCCTCGGCCGCGTGACGGTGGTCGCACCAGAACAGAACCACAGCGGCGCGTCGAACTCGCTCACGCTGCAGCGTCCGCTTTCGGTGTTTGAAGCGACCGACGGTGCCCAGAAGGGTTTTCGCTTCGTCAACGGCACGCCGACCGATTGCGTGCACATCGCGCTCACCGGCATGATCGAAGAGAAACCCGATCTTGTCGTCTCCGGTATCAACCAGGGCCAGAACATGGGTGAAGACGTGCTGTATTCCGGCACGGTCGCCGCCGCCATCGAAGGTTACCTGTTCGGTATTCCGTCGATTGCGTTTTCGCAGGCCGACAAGGGCTGGGCGCACCTTGACGCTGCCGAGCGCGTCGCCCGCGAGGTGGTCGAGCGCTATCTGTCCGATCCGCTGGACGGGCCGGTCCTGCTGAACGTCAACATCCCGAATCTGCCGTACGCCGAGCTGGCAGGTTGGCGTGCGACGCGTCTGGGCAAGCGGCATCAGTCGCAGCCGGTGATCCGCCAGGCCAATCCACGCGGCGAGCCGATCTTCTGGGTCGGTGCCGCCGGCGATGCGAAAGACGCCAGCGAGGGCACCGATTTCCACGCCGTTGCGCACGGCTTCGTCTCGCTGACACCGCTGCAGCTCGATCTGACCGATACGGCCCAACTGCGCACCGTGCGCCGCTGGCAGACGCCATGATCGCCACGGTGGCTCATGTCTGAACGCCCGCGCGATCGGCGCTTCCCGTTGACGCTCGACGCGGTGGTCGAGCGTAAGCCCGTGGAGCGCCAGCGTGAGACGCGTATCTCGTCTGGGGTGAGCGCGGTGTCACGTCCCACGCCGGTGCGTGCGGCATCCGTCGAACGCGCGTCACCCGCATCCGCCCCCGCACCTGCGCGCAACGCGTGGCGGGGGTCGACGCTGCGGTCGGCGCCGTCGCTGCGAGCGCCGTGCAGGCACGCACGGCGGCAGCGCATGCGGCGGCGGGCGGCATGGCGTCGGACCGCGCGCGTCAGGCATTGGTTGGCCGGGTGCAAGCAGGTGGCGTGAGTGACAAGCGCGTGCTGGCAGCAATCGGCACTGTGCCACGCCATCTGTTCGTCGATGCCGGCCTGGCGTCGCAGGCGTATGAGGATTCCGCATTACCGATCGGCCATCAGCAAACGATCTCGAAGCCGTCAGTGGTCGGACGGATGATCGAGTTGTTGTTGAGTGGACGGTCGGGCCGCACCGGCATGCCGCTGGCACGTGTGCTGGAAATTGGCACCGGCTGCGGCTACCAGGCAGCCGTTCTGGCGCAACTCGCCGACGAGGTGTACTCCATCGAGCGCGTTCGCCCGCTGCACGAAAAAGCCAAAGCGAACTTGCGGCCACTCCGCGTGCCAAACATCCGTCTGCACTATGGCGACGGCATGCTGGGGCTGCCGAAGGCCGCGCCGTTCGACGCCATCATCCTGGCGGCGGCGGGGCTGGAGGTGCCGCAGGCGTTGCTCGACCAGCTGACCGTCGGCGGCCGGCTGATCGCCCCCGTTGCCACCGACCGCAACAGCGGTCCGGCGCAGCAGCTCGTTCTCATTGAGCGTCGCAGCCGCTTCGAGTTTCACAGTACCGCGCTTGAAGGCGTTTTCTTTGTCCCGTTAAAATCAGGAACTGTTTAGCATGTTCATTTCCCGGAGCTCCATGAACCGTCCAAGCCCCGCACGCGCAGGCCGGCTCGCCGTGGCGATGGTGTCGGCCGCACTACTGGCGGCTTGCGCATCCTCCGGCAACCAGGCCCCTGTTCTCGACCGCACCTCGCGTGCAGGCAACGCTGGCACCGTGTCGCAAGAGCCGCCGCCCCCCGGCTACTATCGTGTCAAGCGTGGCGATACCTTGTACAGCATCGCATTGCGTAACGGCCAGGCGCCGCGAGACCTGGTAGCCTGGAACAATATCGCCAACCCGAACCAGATCGAAGTCGATCAGTTGTTGCGCGTTGTACCGCCGAACGCGGATGTCAGCAGCACTGGGGCCGTCGTTACGCCGGTTCGCCCGACCAATACAACTACGCAGCCAGTCGATTCCATCGCGGTCACGCCGCCGCCCACTGCGTCGTCCAGCGCTCCTGCCGGGGCAAGCGACAGTGCAATCTCGCTGGGCTGGCCGGCACGCGGCTCACTCATCAACCGTTTCGATGACAAGAGCAACAAGGGCATCGACATTGGCGGCAAACGTGGCGACGCGGTGGTTGCTGCTGACGACGGAAAAGTGATCCACGTTGGACCCTTGCGTGGGTACGGGAATCTTGTCATCATCAAACACAACGACACGTTCCTGACCGCCTACGGCAACAACGACAAGGTTCTGGTCACCGAGCAATCCACGGTCAAGAAAGGGCAGAAGATCGCCGAAATGGGCAGTACCGATGCGGATCGCGTGAAGCTTCATTTTGAAGTGCGCCGCAACGGTAAGCCGGTCGATCCGATGCGCTACTTGCCGCCTCAATAGAGGAATGCATGCCGCGCCAGAAAGCCGCCACGCCCGTCACCCCAGCCGATGACAACATCGACGCTGCTGTAGAGGGCCAGCGCACCCCAAACGGGCGCGCTGGGCGGCGTGCGCGCGGTGCGGCGCAGCCTCCTGCTGAAGAGATCGAAGTCGTCGATGCGCTTGTCGACGACCTCCCTGTTGCCGATTCCGCCGATCTGAACGACACGTCCGACAGTGCTGACGAGTCGGACGAAGAAGAGGAGGAGGGCGAAGAGGCCGAGGAGGCTGCACCCGAGGAAGATTTCCGCAAGGTGCTGCAGGCCGAGCTGGCCGCCGACACTGTTCAGCACTATCTCAATCGCATCAGCATCAAGCCGCTCCTGACGCCAGCGGAAGAGCTGCATTTCTCGACGCTGGCCAAGGCGGGCGAATTTGCCGCGCGTCAGGTCATGATCGAGCGCAACCTCCGCCTGGTCGTGAGTATCGCCAAAGGTTATCTGAACCGCGGTGTGCCGCTGCTCGATCTGATCGAGGAGGGCAACCTGGGTCTGATGCACGCGATCGAAAAGTTCGATCCGGAACGCGGGTTCCGCTTCTCGACGTATGCAACGTGGTGGATCCGCCAAAGCATCGAGCGCGCGATCATGAATCAGGCGCGCACCGTCCGTTTGCCGGTGCATGTGATTCGCGAGCTCAATCAGGTGCTGCGCGCTAAGCGCCATCTGGAAAAGAGCGGCGTGGATGGCCGAGACGCGAGCCTTGAAGACATCGCCCACCTGCTTGGCAAGACCACGGAAGAAGTGCAGGACGTGCTCTCGCTCAACGAGCACACGACTTCGCTGGATACGCCGTTTGATCTTGATCCGGGCACGAGCCTGCTCGACTTCCTATCGGACGAGCATGGCGCATCGCCGGATCAGGAAGTGGCCCATCGCGAGCTGTCGCAGTTGATGAAGTCGTGGCTCGCACGCTTGTCCGACAAGCATCGCTATGTGGTCGAGCGCCGCTTTGGCCTCAACTACATCGAGCCTGCAACGCTGGAAGAACTGGCCGCCGAGATGGGTTTGACGCGCGAACGCGTGCGGCAGATCCAGCAGGAGGCGCTGGTCAAGCTAAAGCGTCATTTCGCCTCTCAGGGCGTACGCAAAGACGCGGTGCTGTAAGGCGCCGCTGTCCCTCTTTCGTTCCCCTTTTTCAGTCGTTCCGCAGCGCCAGCAGCATCGGTTGATGATCCGATGCCTGTGTAGCGCTGTTGATTTCCAGGCGCAGCACACGCGGTTTCAGTGGCTCGCTAATCAGCATGAAATCGCACGCGTAGGCTGGTTCAGTCCAGTCAGCGCGGTCGTAGACACCGAAGGTCGGCGGCTGCGGCGTTGCGCCGTGCGCAATCTCCCACGCATCATGCAAAGCGGGTTCGCGAGCGAATGGCGCGGTGGCCAAGCGCTTGGGCATGGAATCCGCTTTGCAGTTGAAATCACCGCAGATGATGGTTGCCTTGGTCTGCGCGAGCGGCCGGAAAGGGCCCGCTTCGGGTTCTGCGCCAAGCGTGGCTGGTTGATTCGCACGCGCGCAACCTTCCGTGTGGATGGCTCGCAGCGCATCGATTTGCGCCACACGTTGCAGCTCCGAGTAGTACTCCAGATGGGTGGTGACGATGCGCAAGACACCAAACGGCGCCTGCACCACCGCCTCAATGGCCATTCGCGGCATGCACGGTGTGGCATCCGGCGGACAGGGCAATGCATGGCGCTGGATGTAATGCACGGGCAGGCGGGTGGCAATGGCGTTGCCGAAGCGCTGCACATGCGCGCCGTTGTGGCGCTCCAGCGCGAAGCCGCCGATGACGGTGTACTCGCTGCCAAGCGCCTCGGCGAGCTCGCTCCATTGGTCCGCGCCTGGTTGCCCCGGCAGATCACTGAAGCCGGAGGTGACTTCCTGCAGGCACAACACGTCGAATTCGGCCATCTCCCGCCCTTGCTTGAGTTGGCGCGCGAGGCTGACGTGCCCGTCGGCGCCACGGCCCCACTGGATATTCCACGTCAGGATGACGGTGCCCATGCTGGTCCTCCGGTATCTTACAATGCCGCCCTTGTCCTCATTTTGCCCAGGCTCGCTCGTGTCTCAAGCTGCACCCAACGTCACGCCTTCCTCTTCTGCTCCAGTAACGGTCGCGCCGGACACGCCGCCGGCCAAGCCTCGTGGTCGCCGCAAGCCCGAAATGCCCGTGGCGGGCCCGCTCGACATCGTCTCGCTGGATGGCGAAGCGCGCGGCATCGGCCGTTTGACCAACGAGGACGGCACGCCGGGGAAGGTTGTGTTCGTGGAAGGCGCGTTGCCGGGGGAGCGGGTCATGTACCGCAGTCACCGCGTAAAGCCGTCGTACGAGCAGGCGGGTGTCGTCAACATTCTGCGCCAGTCTGCTTCACGCGTGACGCCGCAGTGCAAGTTCTTTGGAGTGTGCGGTGGCTGCTCGATGCAGCATCTGGATTCGCGCGCACAGGTTGCGATCAAGCAGCGCGTGCTGGAAGACGACCTCTGGCATCTGGCCAAGCTGCGTCCCGACGTAGTATTCCGCCCCATTGCTGGCCCGGATTGGGGCTATCGCTATCGCGCCCGTCTGACCGTGCGCCATGTTGCGGCCAAAGGCGGCGTACTGGTGGGTTTTCACGAGCGAAAGAGCAGCTATGTGGCGGACATGACGTCGTGCGAGGTGTTGCCGCCGCACGTGTCCGCGCTGCTGGTTCCGTTGCGCGAATTGGTGGGCCGCCTGTCGATCGTACAACGTATGCCGCAGATCGAACTGGCGGTCGGCCAGGATGTAACCGCGCTGGTGTTGCGCAACCTAGAGCCGATTACCGCTGAGGATGAGGCGGAGCTGCGTGCTTTCGCCGATCATCACAACATCCAGTTCTGGCTGCAGCCGAAGGGCCCGGATACGGTCTATCCGTTCTATCCGCTCGATCGCACGCTGACGTACACGTTGCCCGAGTTCGGCATCACCATGCCGTTCAAGCCGACGGATTTCACGCAGGTCAATCACCAGATCAACCGGGTGCTGATGTCGCGCGCGCTGAAACTGCTCGACGCGCAGCCGGGCGATCGGCTGCTCGACCTGTTCTGCGGTATCGGCAATTTCACGCTGCCGATGGCCACACGTGCCCGCGAGGTTATGGGCATCGAAGGCAGTGAGGCGCTGACGACACGTGCGCTTGCCAACGCCCAGCACAATGGCCTGCACACGAAGACCTCATTCGCTTGCCGCAATCTGTTTGAGGTGTCGGCTGATGACGTTGCCGCGCTGGGCAAGTTTGATCGTTGGCTGATCGATCCGCCCCGCGAAGGGGCGCTGGCCGTGTCCAAGGCGCTGGCCGAGCTGTCGCAGAGCGGCGGTGATGCGGCCGATTTGCTGCCGAAGCGCATCATCTATGTGTCGTGCAATCCGGCGACGCTGGCGCGCGACGCAGGCTTGCTGGTGCACGAGGCAGGCTACCGACTGGCGGGTGCGGGCGTGGTGAACATGTTCCCGCACACGTCGCATGTTGAGTCGATGGCGGTGTTCGAGCGCGACTGATCTGAGCGATTCCGCGTCTCACGGACAAAGAAAAACCGGCGCACCAGGCGCCGGTTTTTTTCGCTGCGCTGTTGCCAGCGTGCTGTGCGTGCTTAGTTACGATTGCCGCCGAAGATCCCCAGGATCGCCAGCAGGTTCGTGAAGATATTGTAGACGTCCAGGTAGATCGCCAGGGTGGCGGTTACGTAGTTGGTCTCGCCGCCGTTCACGATGCGCTGCACGTCGAACAGGATGTAGGCGGAGAAGATCGCGATGGCCAGCACCGAAATCGTCAGCATCATCGCCGGCAATTGCAGCCAGATATTGGCCACCGAGCCAACGATCAGCACCAGCACGCCCATGAACAGCCATTTACCCAGGCCCGAGAAATCGCGCTTGCTGACCGTGGCTACCGTCGCCATCACACCAAAGATGATCGCCGTGCCGCCGAACGCCGTCATGATGAGCGACGCACCGTTCGAGAAGCCCAGAATCATGCCGATCAGCCGCGACAGCATCAACCCCATGAAGAACGTGAAGCCGAGCAGCAGTGCCACGCCCAGGCTGCTGTTCTTGAAGCGCTCAATGGCGTAGAAGAAGCCAAAGGCCACTGCCATGAAGATGACGAAACCCATCAGCGGGTTACGCCCCATCAGGTTGAATCCGGTGGCGACACCAATCCACGCACCGAGGATGGTGGGGATCATGGAAAGCGCGAGCAGCCAATAGGTATTGCGCAGCACGCGGTTGCGGACGGCCAACGCGCCGGCGGTGCCGGAAGCGCCAAAACCGTACGTGTTGAGTTGGTTGTCCATGCGAACTCCTTGGGTGAATGACATTGCAGACAATACGACGATACAGCGAATGTGGCATCCGAACCGGGCTTTTGCAAGCCACACCGTCCCTACTTGGAGAGTCAGCATGCCACGCGGTTCCGACTACTGGTGGGCGATCGCGCCGGAAAATGCCCTTGACGGGTGATTTTTTGTGCTCTCGATAAGGGGATGCTAAGGCGTGTTCGTCGGGCCGACGAGCCCTGTAGTGAAACGTGACGATATCGTCTCCTGATGCGGCCGGCGTACGCGGCATCCGGTTGCACCGCTTGACATCCATCCGGTTCCCTCCCGTGTTAGAATCTAACGTTTATCTTTCACGTAACACCTTCATTTTTTGGAGTTTTTGATGGCGCTCGAACGCACTTTGTCGATTATCAAACCGGATGCCGTGGCCAAGAATGTCATCGGCCAGATCTACGCCCGCTTCGAAGGAGCCGGCCTGAAGATCGTCGCAGCCAAGATGATCCACCTGTCGCGCGCAGAAGCCGAGCAGTTCTACGCCGTGCACAAGGAGCGCCCGTTCTTCAAGGATCTGGTGGACTTCATGATCTCTGGCCCGGTGATGGTGCAGGCTCTGGAAGGCGAAAACGCAATCGCCAAGAACCGTGACCTGATGGGTGCTACCGACCCGAAGAAGGCTGAGAAGGGCACGATTCGCGCCGACTTCGCTGACAGCATCGACGCCAACGCCGTGCACGGTTCGGATGCTGCTGAAACGGCTGCCGTGGAAGTCGCCTTCTTCTTCCCGGGCCTGAACATTTACAGCCGCTAAGCGTCAACACTAGACTGGGATTGGTGGTTTCGGGTTGCAAGTCATGAGCGATGTGGTGAATCTCCTCGATTTCGACGCACAGGGTCTTCTCGCGTACTGCGAGAGCCTGGGTGAGAAGTCGTTCCGCGCCAAGCAATTGCAGCGCTGGATTCACCAGTCGGGTGCGTCCGAGTTTGGCGAGATGACGGATCTCGCCAAGTCGCTGCGCGAAAAGCTCGCGACCCGCGCCAACATCCAGGCGCCGGCGGTCATTTCCGATCACCTTTCGTCGGACGGCACACGCAAGTGGCTGGTCGACGTTGGGCAGGGCAATGCCGTCGAGACGGTCTACATCCCCGAAGAGACGCGCGGCACTCTATGTGTGTCGTCTCAGGCGGGGTGTGCCGTCAACTGCCGGTTCTGTTCGACCGGCAAGCAAGGTTTCTCGCGCAATCTCAGCACTGGCGAGATCATCGGCCAGCTCTGGATGGCCGAATTCGCCATGCGTAAGCAGCTTGGCCGTGGCCCCAAGGACGACCGCGTTATCACCAACGTGGTGATGATGGGCATGGGTGAGCCGCTGCTGAACTACGACGCTGTGGTGCCGGCTCTGGCTCTGATGCTTGACGACAACGCGTATGGCCTTTCGCGCCGGCGCGTAACGGTATCCACGTCCGGCGTGGTTCCGATGATGGACCGCCTTGCGCGGGATGTGCCGGTGGCGCTTGCTGTGTCGCTGCATGCGTCCAACGATGCGCTGCGCGACGTGCTCGTGCCGCTCAACAAGAAGTACCCGCTGGCCGAACTGATGGCTGCCTGCCGCCGCTATCTCGAGTTTGCCCCGCGTGATTTCATCACCTTTGAATACTGCATGCTCGACGGCGTCAACGACACCGTCGAGCATGCCCGTGAACTGCTGCGCGTCGTGGCCGACGTGCCGTGCAAGTTCAACCTGATCCCATTCAACCCGTTCCCGGAATCGGGCTTGAAGCGCTCGAACAATGAGCAGATCCGCCGCTTCTCGCAAGTGCTGCTGGATGCCGGCATCGTCACCACCATCCGCAAGACGCGGGGCGACGACATCGATGCGGCCTGCGGCCAGCTCGCTGGCGAGGTCAAGGACCGCACGCGCTTGGCCGAGCGCGGCAAGTTCGGCAAGATCGTCGAGATCCCCGTGGTCGGGGCCGACTCAACTCACCGCATGGGTACCGCATGAAGCGTTGGTCGACTGCTGTCAGTCTGGTCTTCACGCTGGCAGCCGCCGGGTGCGCGTTGTCGCCGCCGGTCCAGACACAGACACGAGAAGTTACAACAGTACCCGATCAAAAGGCCGACGCCGGTCGCCGGGCCGCGATCCGATTACAACTCGCGACGCAGTACCTGGAAGCCGGCCAGAATGCGACAGCGCTTGAGGAAATCAAGAACGCCATCGCGATCGACTCGAACGTGCCGAATGCGTATCACATCCGCGCGCTGGCTTACATGAACCTTGGTCAACGCGAACAGGCTGACGAGAGTTTCCGCAGCGCTCTGGCCGCGACACCACGAGACGGTGACCTGCTGAACAACTACGGCTGGTTCCTGTGCTCGCAAGGCGGCAAGCCAGATCAAGGCATGGCGATGCTGCGCCAAGCCATCGAGGCGCCGGCCGCCGGCAGCCCCGCCAAACCGTGGACGAACCTGGGCGTTTGCCAGATGCGTCAGGGCGATCTGGATGGCGCCGAGAAGAGCTTGACGCGCGCTACCTACATCGATGCAAACAATTCGCTGACCAACCTGACATTGGCGCAGCTGTACTACAAACGCCGCGAATATTCGCGTGCCATGCCGTTTATCGAGCGTGTGAATGGCCGCGGCAATCCGACGGCAGAAAGCCTGTGGCTGGGCGCTCGCATCGCGCGCCGCCTCGGCGACACTTCGCAGCAGAACGCATGGAGCGCGCAATTGCAGCGCCGCTTCCCCAATGCGCCCGAAGAGGCGGCATTCGAACGAGGAGCCTGGGATGACTGACCGCGAGGTGGCAAGCGCTGCCGATTTTTCTCATGGCGCGGCGCCTGTCTCGAATCCGCCTGCCGCCCCTTCGCCGGAGCGCGACGATGCGCTGCGCGAGATTGCCGAACGTCTGCGTGCCGGCCGTGAGCGTCAACGGCTGACTGTCGACGATCTGGCCACGCGCCTGAAAGTGGCCCCGGGCAAGTTGTTGGCGGTGGAATCGGCGGATGTCAGTGCGTTGCCTGACATGACGTTTACCAAGGGCCTCATGCGCGCCTATGCGCGCGCCCTGCAGGTCGATGTCGATGACCAGGTTGCGCGTTTGAACGCGCGTGCGCCGGTCACCAACATCGGCTTGCGTCCCGAGGGCGGGCTGGGTGAATCGTTTTCCGACAAGCCGAGTTTCGCCAAGCGTCGCGGCGGCAATGGCCGCTGGCTGATTGGTGCGCTGGTTGCGGTGATTGTGGCGGCCGGTGCGCTGGCCGGTATGGACCGTCTGAAGCAATGGTTCGCCACGCAAACGGCAGCCACGCAAAATACCGAATCCACCGCGAAGGAAACGCCGGCTGCGGAGCAAACCGCGCCCGCGCAAGTGGCTCCAGCAACTGAGCAGGCTCCGTCCGAAACGCCGGCCGCTTCGATGCCGACACCGCTGACGCCTGTTACACCGGCCGCTCCAGCATCGGGTGTGGTGACTGCGCCATTGGCGCCGCCGCCTACGCTGCCGCGTTCGGACAACGGTGCCGTTCCGGCGCCCGCCGTAGCGGCTGCGGGTGGCAAGCCGGCTGTCATCAACGTCGAGGCTCCGGTCGCTGCTCTGCCGACAGAAGCTGCCAAGCCGGCTGAATCGGGCGGCGGTTCGGTCTCGGTGCGCTTCTCCGGTTCGTCTTGGTACGAGATCAAGGACAAGACCGGCAAGACGCTCGCCAGTGGCATTTCCAAGGAAGGCGACGCGCGTGATCTGACCGGCACGCCGCCGTTCAAGGTCGTCTTCGGCAATGCAGGAGCCGTTGAATCGCTGGCCGTGGGTGGCGCGACCGTCGATCTGCAGAAGTACGCCCGCAATCGCGTGGCACGGGCCACGTTGCCCTGAACCGTTTTGTAATTGGCGCGGTGCCTGTAGGCAGCGCGCCCTGTCTGATCATGGAAATCTCCACGCCTCTCGATTGCGCTCCAGCCTTGGTGGGCCCGCTGCCGCGCCGGAACTCGCGCGCCGCGCAAATCCGCTGGGGTGATCGTGTCGTGCACGTCGGTGGCGACGCGCCGGTCTGCGTGCAATCGATGACGAATACCGACACTTCGGACGCCATCGGTACCGCAATCCAGGTAAAGGAGCTGGCGCGTGCCGGCTCTGAGTTGGTGCGCATCACAGTGGATACCCCGGCCGCCGCGGCCGCGGTGCCTGCCATCCGCGAGCAGCTCGACCGCATGGGTGTGGATGTGCCGCTTGTCGGCGATTTCCACTACAACGGCCACAAGCTGCTGCAGGACTATCCGGAGTGCGCGCAGGCGCTATCCAAGTACCGGATCAACCCCGGCAACGTCGGGCAGGGTGCCAAGCGCGACACGCAGTTCGCGCAGATGATCGAGATTGCTTGCCGCTATGACAAGCCGGTGCGTATCGGCGTGAACTGGGGCAGCCTCGATCAGGATCTGCTTGCGCGCATCATGGACGAGAACGCGCAACGTGCAACCCCCTGGGATGCCCGCGCCGTGATGGTCGAGGCGCTGATCACCTCCGCGATCCAGTCCGCGCAAAAGGCTGAAGAACTGGGCTTGCCAGGCAGCCAGATCATCCTGTCGTGCAAGGTGTCGGCGGTGCAGGATCTGATTGCTGTGTACCGCGAGTTGGCGCGTCGCTGCCATTACGCGCTGCACCTGGGCCTGACCGAGGCCGGCATGGGGAGCAAGGGTATCGTCGCTTCCACGGCGGCGTTGTCGGTGCTGCTGCAGGAAGGCATCGGCGACACGATCCGCATTTCGCTCACGCCGGAACCGGGTGCGCCGCGCGAGAAGGAAGTCATCGTCGCGCAAGAGATTCTGCAGACCATGGGCCTGCGCAATTTCACGCCCATGGTGATCGCGTGCCCGGGTTGCGGGCGCACGACCAGCACGGTGTTCCAGGAACTGGCGGCGCGCATCCAGTCGTATTTGCGCGAGCAGATGCCGGTGTGGAAGGAGCAGTACCCCGGCGTCGAAGAGATGAATGTGGCCGTGATGGGCTGCATCGTCAACGGCCCCGGAGAGAGCAAGCACGCCAATATCGGCATTTCGCTGCCAGGCACGGGCGAGTCGCCGGCGGCGCCGGTTTTCGTTGACGGCGTGAAGGTGAAAACACTGCGCGGCGAGCGCATCACAGAAGAATTCCAGGCGATCGTCGACGAGTACGTGCGGACGCATTACGGCGCACAGACTCCTGCGACGGTCTAAAGCGACATCAGGCTTCGGAAACCAAAGCCGAAGCACGAAACGACCGGCCGGCTCTGCATGAAGGTAGATGCGAGAAGTCGGCTTTCAACGTGACATCATGAGCGATACACAAAAACAACGCGTGCAGAAGATCGCTGGCGTCAAAGGCATGAACGACTTGCTGCCTGCTGATGCCCCGCTGTGGGAGCACTTTGATAACGCCGTGCGCAGCATGCTGCGCGCCTATGGCTACCAGCAGATCCGCACGCCGATCGTTGAGCAGACGCAACTGTTTGTGCGTGGCATCGGCGAGGTGACGGACATCGTCGAGAAGGAGATGTACACCTTCACCGATGCGTTGAACGGCGAACAACTGACCATGCGCCCCGAAGGCACCGCTGCCGCTGTGCGCGCCGTGATCGAGCACAACCTGCTGTACGACGGCCCGAAGCGCCTGTGGTACACCGGCCCGATGTTCCGCCACGAGCGTCCGCAGCGCGGCCGCTATCGCCAATTCCATCAGGTGGGTGTGGAAGCGCTGGGCTTTGCAGGCCCGGACATCGACGCTGAAGTCATCCTGATGTGCCAGCGCCTGTGGGACGACCTCGGCCTGGTCGGCCTGAAGCTGGAGCTGAACTCGCTCGGACAGGCGGAAGAGCGTGCCGCGCACCGTGCCGATCTCATCAAATATCTGGAAGGTTTCCAGGACGTTCTGGATGAGGACGGCAAACGCCGTCTGTACACCAACCCGCTGCGCGTGCTCGACACCAAGAACCCCGCGCTGCAGGACATGGCTGCCGGCGCGCCGAAGCTGCTCGACTACCTGGGCGACGAATCGCGCGCGCACTTTGAAGGCGTGCAGAAGCTGCTCAAGGCGAACAACATTCCGTTCATCATCAACCCGCGTCTGGTGCGCGGGCTAGATTACTACAACCTCACGGTCTTTGAGTGGACGACCGACAAGCTGGGCGCGCAAGGCACAGTGGCGGGGGGTGGCCGCTATGACCCGCTGATCGAGCAGATAGGCGGCAAGCCTGCCCCCGCATGCGGCTGGGCGATGGGCGTGGAGCGCATCATCGAATTGTTGCGTGAGGAAAAGCTGGAGCCTGAAGCGCAAGGCTGTGACGTCTACATCGTCCACCAGGGCGACGAGGCGCAGGTTCAGGCGCTGATCGCGGCAGAGCGACTGCGCGACGCCGGCCTCGACGTCATCCTTCACGCCTCGCCGGAAGGTCGTAACGGTAGCTTCAAGTCGCAGTTCAAGCGTGCTGACGCAAGTGGCGCATCCTATGCGGTTATCATTGGCGACGACGAAGTCACCCAAGGCGTCGCCCAGATCAAGCCGCTGCGGGGCGATCCGACCGCGGATGCCCAGCAGACCGTGCCGTCGGACCAACTGGTCGACCGCCTGATCGACGCCATGGTGGCCAATAACGACTAACAGCGGGCAGCTGACCTCGGCAGCGAACGACCGCGATTCACTCCCAATATTCAAGCTCTGCAAAGCATGGCCTACGATCTCGAAGAACAGGAACAAATTGAGAGCCTCAAGCACTGGTGGCGTGATAACGGCAACGTAGTCACATGGGTCGCCATCGTGGTGCTGCTGGCTGTGGCCGGTTGGTTTGGCTGGAAGAACTGGCAGCGCAAGCAGGCCGGCGAAGCGTCCGTGCTGTACGAGCAGGTACAGAAGGCCGTTGATGGCAAGGATGCTGAGAAGATCAAGCGCGCCGCCACTGACATGGAAGACAAGTTCGGCGGCACGGCTTACGCGCAGATGACCGCGCTGGCCGCAGCCAAGGCGCTGTACGAAGCCAACGATGTAGCCAGCGCCAAGGCGCAGCTGCAATGGACGGTTGATCATGCGCGCGACGACGAATACAAGGCGCTCGCCAAGCTGCGCCTGGCTGGCCTTCTGCTCGATGAGAAAGCCTACGATCAGGGCATCGCGCTAGTCTCCGGCGACGTTGCGCCGGCGTTCGCCGGGCTCTACGCCGATCGTCGCGGCGATCTGCTGGCCGCGCAGAACAAGAACGAAGACGCCCGCGCTGCCTACAAGCTGGCGTTGGAAAAGTTCGGTCCGGCTGACGCTTCGGCGCGCCAGATCGTGCAGTTCAAGCTGGATGCCCTGGGCGGCGCCTGATTGGCGCACCCTCGTGCAGTTCAACGCATAACAAAAGGATCCCGATTTCATGATTCACGCACTTGAGCAGGGTGGTGTCGCGCGCGGTATTGCACAGGCGGCGCGCGTGGCAGTGCTGGCACTGGCAGCGACGGCTGTCCTTGGCGGTTGCTCGCTGTTCAGCAGCAAGAACAAGCATGAGCCGGCCAAGCTGATGGAAGTTCAGCAAGTGCTGGCCGTGCGTCAGGTGTGGAGCGTCAGCGTCGGCAAGAGCGGCCGCTATGTGATGCAGCCGGCTGTGGCGGGCAACAACGTCTACGTGTCGGCCGCCGGCGGTACTGTGACCGCCCTGGATGGCGCGACCGGCCGCACGGTCTGGCAAGGCAAGGCGGACGTGGACCTGACCACTGGCCCTGGCAGCGACGGCTCGCTGACCGTCGTGGCGGGTGAGAAGGGCGCGGTCATCGCTTTCGACGAGAAGGGCACGCAGAAGTGGAAAGTCGCCGTCAACGGTGAAGTCCTGACGGCGCCGCTGGTTGGCCAGGGATTGGTGATCGTCCGCACGACGGATGGCCGCGTCCTGGGTCTGGACCCAAGCAATGGCGAACGCAAGTGGATCTATCAGCGTTCTCCCTCGGCGCTGAACCTGCGCAGCAGTCTGCCGATGATTTTTGCCGGCGATAACATCATCCTGGGTTTTGCCGGTGGCAAGCTGGGCGCGCTGTCGGCCAGCAATGGCGCGCTGCGCTGGGAAGCTGCCGTGTCGTATCCGCGTGGCGTATCGGAAATCGAGCGGCTGAACGATGTGACCGGTGCGCCGTCGGTCAACGGTTCGCAAGTCTGTGCAGCCAGTTTCCAAGGTCGCGTGGCGTGTTTTGATATGAGCACTGGCGCCCCGCGCTGGGGTCGTGATTTCTCGTCGCCGACCGGCGTGACGCAAGATGATGGCGGGTTGTTCGCCGCTGACGAGAAGTCGGTTGTCTATGGCTTTAACGCACAAAACGGTGCCGACCTCTGGAAAAACGACGCGCTGCTATGGCGCGACCTCGGTACGCCGCTGGCGTTTGGCCGTGCGGTCATCGTGGGCGATTCCGAAGGTTGGCTGCATTTCCTGTCGCGCGATGATGGCAAGTTCGTCGCGCGCGTGAAAACCGACGGCAGCGCCATTGGCGCAGCACCTGTGGTGGTCGGCCAGACACTCGTCGTCCAAACCCGCGGCGGCGGTGTCTACGGCTATCTGCCGAAGTAACATTCGCGGCCGCGGCCCGAGTGGTCTGCGGCGGCACACGCATCACATCGGGGCGGCTGCGCCGCCTTGAACTTGCGCCCGCGTACTCCGCGGGCGTCTTGCATCTGCGTCATCAGGCATTCAGCCGTGCAGATGCCAACCGCAGTTGCAGCAACCAGAATTTGCCGTGGCGCCATTCGCGTACGGCACACAAGCATGAAACCAGTCATTGCCCTTGTAGGGCGGCCGAATGTCGGCAAATCGACCCTCTTCAATCGTCTGACCCGCTCGCGTGACGCGTTGGTCGCGGATATTCCTGGCCTGACGCGCGATCGCCACTACGGCGAAGGCCGCGTGGGCGACCGTCCGTTCATCGCCATCGATACCGGCGGCTTCGAACCCGTTGCCAAGGAAGGCATCGTGGCTGAGATGGCCAAGCAGACGCGCCAGGCCGTGGTTGAAGCCGATGTCGTGATCTTCATCGTCGATGGACGCCTGGGACTGGCGCCGCAGGATCGCGTGATCGCCGATTACCTGCGCAAAACCGGGCGCCGCATCCTCCTCGCCGTCAACAAGGCCGAGGGCATGCGCTACACCGCCGTCGCCAGCGATTTCTACGAGCTTGGTCTGGGCGATCCGGCTGCCATTTCGGCCGCGCACGGCGACGGAGTCAATGATTTGGTGGCGGAGGCGCTCGACCTGGCATTTGCCGAGCGCCCCGAGCTTGCCGAGGCAGCCGACGCGCACGACCACGGTACCCGTATCGCCATCGTTGGCCGTCCGAACGTGGGCAAGTCGACGCTGGTGAACGCGCTGATCGGCGAAGAGCGCGTGATTGCGTTCGATATGCCCGGCACCACGCGCGACGCCATCTACGTGGATTTCGAACGTAACGGCAAGCCTTACACGCTTATCGATACGGCAGGCTTGCGCAAGCGCGGCAAGGTGTTTGAAGCAATCGAGAAGTTCTCGGTGGTGAAGACGCTGCAGTCGATTGCCGACGCCAACGTGGTTGTGCTGATCCTCGATGCGCAGCAGGACATTTCTGATCAGGACGCGCATATCGCCGGCTTCATCGTCGAATCCGGCCGCGCGCTGGTAATCGGTGTGAACAAGTGGGATGGCCTGACCGGGCATGCCCGCGATCGCATCAAGCACGATATGGAGCGCAAGCTGCAGTTCCTGTCGTTTGCCAACGTGCATTACATCTCCGCCAAGGAACGTACGGGCATTGGTGCGCTGATGAAGTCCGTGGACGCCGCTTATGCTGCCGCCATGGTCAAGCTGCCGACGCCCAAGCTCACGCGTGTGCTGATGGAGGCGGTCGAGTATCAGCAGCCGCGACGCGCAGGCGTTTCACGCCCTAAGCTGCGCTACGCGCACCAGGGCGGTTCCAACCCGCCGATCGTGGTGATTCACGGCAATGCATTGTCGAATATTCCTGAAACCTATCGCCGCTTCCTGGAAGGGCGTTTCCGCGAGGCCTTCCAACTGAAGGGCACACCGCTGCGGATCGAATTTCGTACGAACAAAAACCCGTACGCCCAATCGAACGATTGAGCAGCGCGCGGGCGGTGCTCGTCGGCAGGGGCGTGTGACGCGGGGGCATTCGAACGGGGGATCACCAAAAAGGCCGAGCCAATTCATATGGCGGGGTCATCGGTTTTCCGTTTGCTTTCCCTGATTTCTAAGGCTAAATTCTCGAGACATGGCGCTTGGTGTCTGCAAACCCCAGGCGCCATTGGCGTCATTTGGACGCGTCTGGCCGACTCTTTTGACGAACTTTTTTTGCGTCGCCTGCTTGAACCCGGGCTTCCTAGCCCCATAACCCATCACTAAACCTATAAATCTGGAGTGTGCCATGAGCAACAAAGGGCAATTGCTACAAGACCCGTTTCTGAATGCGCTGCGTAAGGAGCATGTGCCGGTGTCGATCTACCTCGTCAACGGTATCAAGCTGCAAGGCAACATCGAGTCGTTCGACCAGTACGTCGTGCTCCTGCGTAATACCGTGACGCAGATGGTGTACAAGCACGCAATCTCCACCGTGGTGCCGGCCCGTGCCGTGAATTTCCGTGTGGACGAAGCGCCTGACGCCTGATTCTGCCTCGCTCCCGCCGCCGTCCGCGCGGCGGGACGCACCCACCCCGTTTCTCCCTTCTCCATTCCCCGTTTGGCATCCCATCCCACCTCCAGCTCGGAGCCGACACGCGCTATTTTGGTCGCAGTCGATTTCGGCAAACATGATTTCCAGGAAAGTCTGAGTGAACTGGCGCTACTGGCCTCGACCGCCGGCTCTGAACCGCTGCGCGCGGTTACCGGTAAGCGCACCAGGCCCGATGCGGCGCTGTTCATCGGTGCTGGCAAGGCGGAAGAAGTGAAGATCGCCGCAGACGAGGAGGATGCGGAGATCGTCATCTTCAACCACGCGCTGAGTCCCGCTCAGCAGCGTAACCTCGAGCGCTTTTTCGGGCGCCACGTAGTCGACCGGACTGGCCTCATCCTTGACATCTTCAGCCAGCGCGCGCAGAGCCACGTGGGCAAGGTGCAGGTAGAACTTGCTCGCGTGCGGTACCAGGCGGCCCGTCTGGTCCGGGCGTGGAGCCACTTGGAACGCCAGAAGGGCGGCGTCGGCCTGCGCGGCGGCCCGGGCGAGCGTCAGCTCGAACTGGACCGCCGGATGCTGGACGAACGCGCCAAGCGTCTGTCGTCCGAGTTGGACAAACTCCAGCGTCAGCACGACACCCAGCGCCGTTCACGCAGCCGCAACGACGCGTTTTCCGTCTCCCTGGTCGGCTATACCAACGCCGGCAAATCGACGCTGTTCAATGCGCTGACCAAGGCACGCGCGTACGCTGCCAACCAGTTGTTCGCCACGCTGGATACGACCTCTCGCCGTTTGTACCTGGAAGGGCTGGGCAATGTGGTGCTGTCGGACACGGTCGGTTTCATCCGCGATTTGCCGACGCAACTGGTGGCCGCATTCCGTGCCACGCTGGAAGAAACCGTGCACGCCGACGTGCTGCTGCATGTGGTGGACGCCGCCAGCACAGTCAAGCACGAGCAGATGGAGCAGGTCGATCGCGTGCTGGACGAAATCAATGCCAGCGGCATCCCCCAAATTCTGGTGATGAACAAGATCGACGCGGCTGAGGAGCTGCGCGCGGCTGGCCCGCGCATCGAGCGAGACGAAACCGGCGCTGTGCGGCGCGTGTTCGTTTCCGCCATAGAAGGGACCGGGCTCGATCTGTTGCGCGAAGCGCTGGTCGAGACTGCGATCCGCCTGCGTGAGCACCCCGCGTCGCATGGCGGCGATTTCGATCCGCGCTTCGACACCCGACGTGATTCGCCGCCGGCCCACCGTGACGAACTGTCGCAAAGCTTGCCGAGCAGCGGTTCTTCCGCCAAAGGTGACGAAGAGGGCTGATAGAATGGCCCGCTACTTCTTCGCAGTCAGACAATCAGGACAAGCCCGACCGCTCATGCCCGAGATTTCGACCCAGTCTTCTTCCATGGCCTCGCCGCGTCCGGCGCGAGGTTTGTGGCACCGCTTGCGTGTGCTGCTTTCGCTGAACGATCCGCGCTGGGGTCGCGGCGATGACAACAACAACGCCGAGCGCGAAGGCAACAAAGACGAACCAAAGCGTCAAAGCAAACCGCCTCAGGATGGCCCCCCCGACCTTGACGAGTTGTGGCGCGACTTCAATCGCCGCCTGAACAACCTGTTCGGCCGCAAGGACAGCGGTAACGGTAGCGACGGCCCCACGCCGCTGCGTCCCGGTAACGGCCGTGGCGGCTCGGGCCTGGGCATCGGCGTGCTGCTGGCGGTGCTCGTTGGCCTGTGGCTAGCCAGCGGTTTCTTTATCGTGCAGGAAGGCCAGACGGGCGTGATCCTGCAGTTCGGCCGTTTCAAGTACCTGGCAACGCCGGGTATTAACTGGCGTCTGCCGTATCCGGTCGAATCGCACGAAATCGTGAACCTGTCGGGTGTGCGCACGCTTGAAATCGGTCGGACTACCCAGATCAAGGACACGAACCTGAAAGATTCCTCGATGCTCACGCAGGACGAGAACATCGTCGACGTGCGCTTCTCGGTCCAGTACAACATTGCCAATCCCGTCGACTACCTGTTCTACAACCGTACGGACCGTGGCGGCGATGAAGAACTGGTGACGCAGGCGGCCGAGACGTCGGTGCGCGAGATCGTCGGTCGCAACAAGATGGATGCGGTTCTGTACGAAGGTCGTGATGCTGTGGGCCGTAATCTCGCGGAATCGATTCAACGCATCTTGTCGGCGTACAAGACCGGGATTCGAATCCTCAGCGTGAACGTGCAGAGCGTGCAGCCGCCCGAGCAGGTGCAGGCCGCGTTCGATGACGTGACCAAGGCTGGCCAGGACCGCGAGCGTGCCATTTCTGAAGGTCAGGCTTACGCCAATGACGTGGTGCCGCGCGCCAAGGGCACGGCCGCGCGTCTGGGCGAAGAGGCCCAAGGCTACAAGGCACGCGTCACTGCGCGTGCGGAAGGTGATGCGGCGCGCTTTGCGTCGGTGCAACGTGAGTACGCGAAAGCGCCGCAGGTCACGCGCGACCGTATCTATCTGGAAACCATGCAAGACATTTACGCCAATTCGACGAAAGTCTTGGTCGACCAGAGCAATGGCAGCCTCTTGTATTTGCCGCTGGACAAGCTGATCGCGCAAACGCAGGGCGACACATCGCGCCCGGCTCCCGCGCCGGGTGCTTCTGCGCAGGACAGCGGTTCTGCGCAGGGCGTGCCCACTCCCTCCAATCCGTCACCGGCCAATGACGCAGATTCGCGCTCGCGCGAAGCGCTGCGCAACCGTGACCGCGATTCGCGCTAACAGGAGGGCACTATGAATCGTCTGATTTCTGCCTTCGTGGCGCTGGTCATTGCCCTGGCGGTGTTCTCGTCGGTGGTGTTCGTGGTGGATCAGCGGCAGTACGCCGTGGTATTCGCCTTTGGGGAGATCAAGCAGGTCATCAAGGAGCCGGGGCTGCATTTCAAGCTTCCGCCCCCGCTGCAGAACGTGGTGTTCATGGATAAGCGCCTGCAGACCATCGATGTGGCCGGCGCCGATCGTTTCATTACGGCAGAGAAAAAGAACCTGCTGGTCGACTGGTTCGTGAAGTGGCGCGTGTCCGATCCGCGTCTGTTCTACGTGAGCTTCAAGGGCGATAGCCGCCTTGCGCAGGACAGCATGACGCAGAAGATCAACTCCATCGCCCGAGATGAGTTTGCGCGCCGCACTGTTTCCGACGTGGTATCGACGGATCGCGAAGCTGTGATGCAGAGCATCCTCAAGGGCGTACAGGAGTACGGCAAGTCGGTCGGCGTGGACATCATCGACGTGCGCCTGAAGCGGGTGGATCTGCTGGCCAGCGTGACCGAATCGGTCTACCGTCGCATGGAAGCCGAGCGCAAGCGCGTGGCCAACGAGCTGCGTTCGACGGGGGCTGCTGAGGGCGAAAAAATCCGCGCCGATGCCGACCGTCAGCGCGAAGTCGTCCTGGCCGATGCCTACCGAGATGCGCAGAAGATCAAGGGGGAAGGCGATGCCCGCGCCGCTGACATTTATGCCGAGGCGTTTGGCCGTGATCCGCAGTTCGCCGCATTCTGGCGCTCCATGGAGGCGTATCGCGCATCGTTCCGAGATCGGAAGGACGTGATGGTGCTGCAGCCGAACAACGATTTCTTCAAATACATGCGCAGCCCGAACGGCGGCAGCTCGTCAGCAGCGCCGGCTGCCCAGACGGGGCGACATCGCTAGTACAATGCTTCGCTGATTATTTGAGGCGGACAGACCCCGGCTTGCCGGGGTTTTGTTCGTTTGCCAACCGCATCCCATGGAAGAGTCACTCCCCAACGTTTTGCTCGCAGCGTGCGCGCTGGTGCTCGTATTCGAGGGCATCTTGCCGTTCGTGGCGCCCCACGCCTGGCGACGCGCGTTCCAGACGCTGACTGATCTGCCCGACGAAAAGCTTCGCATGGTCGGCCTTGTGTCGATGGCGATCGGGCTGATCCTCCTGCGGTTGCTGCATCGCTAGCGCACTTCCTGCCTTTTTACGAATTTCTGCCGTACCAAGACTCCAGAGCGAGACCGCCATGCCGACCAATTGGTTGCTGCCTGAATCCATTGCTGACGTGCTGCCTTCCGAGGCACGCAAGATTGAAGAGTTGCGTCGCCGCATGCTCGACCTGTTCCGCACCTACGGCTACGAACTGGTCATGCCGCCGATGCTGGAATACATCGAGTCGCTGCTCTCGGGCACCGGCCATGATCTGGACCTGAAGACATTCAAGCTGGTCGATCAGCTCTCGGGCCGCACCATCGGCCTGCGCGCGGACATTACGCCGCAAGTCGCCCGCATCGACGCCCACTTGCTGAATCGTGCTGGCGTGACGCGTCTGTGCTACGCGGGTTCGGTGTTGCATACGCGCCCAAGCGGATTCCACGTCACGCGCGAGCCGCTGCAGATCGGTGCCGAAATCTATGGCCATGCCGGTCTGGAGGCCGATCTGGAAATCCAGGAGCTGATGCTCGCCGCGCTGTCGGCCGCTGGTTTGGCAGATGTGCGCCTGGACCTCTGCCACGTTGGCGTGGTGGCGGCGCTGCTGGAGCAATCGCCGATCGCCGCCCGCATTCAGGACGACCTCTTCACAGCGCTCGCCGCCAAGGATGTGCCCGCTCTGCGCGCCATCACGGTCGATCTGCCGCCGGCGCAGCGCGATGCCATCAATCTGCTGCCGGCACTGTACGGCGGTGTGGATGTGCTCGCTCGTGCGCGCAAGCAGTTGCCCGCGCTGCCAGCCATTGGCCGTGCGCTCGACGACTTGGCTACGCTGGCAGAGCGTGCAGGCGGTGCGACCGTTAACATCGACCTCGCCGATTTGCGTGGCTACCATTACCACAGTGGTGTGATGTTTACTGCCTATGTGGCCGGCGTACCGAATGCCGTGGCGCGTGGCGGCCGGTATGACAAGGTCGGAGAGGCTTTCGGCCGCGCGCGTCCTGCGACCGGTTTTTCGCTGGACCTGCGTGAGGTCGCCGGGATTTCGCCGGTGGAAGCGCGGGCCGCTGCCATTCACGCGCCCTGGTCGGGGGACGCCAAACTGCGCGAGGCGATTGCCGCGCTGCGCGCTGCGGGCGAAATCGTGATCCAGTCGCTGCCGGGCCACCCGGAAGACCTGGAGGAATTCGCCTACGACCGGCAACTCGTCGAAGAGAGCGGCCGCTGGATCGTCAAGCCGCGCAACGCTTCGATCTGAGGCTGTTGCATAACGTTGTGTAAATACCCCGTAATTTCAGGGAAGCCCCTGGCAACAAGGGTAGAATACGTTTTTAACCCATCTGCAAATTCAACATGTCCGCACCAGCAGTGAGCCAAGGACGCAATGTCGTCGTCATCGGCACCCAATGGGGTGACGAAGGTAAAGGGAAAATCGTCGATTGGCTGACCGATCATGCGCAAGGCGTGGTTCGTTTCCAGGGCGGACATAACGCAGGCCATACCCTCATCATCGGCGGTAAGAAGACGATTCTGCGTCTGATCCCGTCGGGCATCATGCGTGACGGCGTCGCGTGTTACATCGGCAACGGTGTTGTGCTGTCGCCTGAGGCGCTGTTCAAGGAAATCGACGAGCTTGAATCCGCCGGTGTGCAGGTGCAGAACCGACTGCGCATTTCGGAAGCGACCAACCTGATCCTGCCGTACCACGTGGCCATCGACAAGGCGCGCGAAGCCAAGCGCGGCGCCGCCAAGATCGGCACCACCGGTCGCGGTATCGGCCCGGCGTACGAAGACAAGGTGGCCCGCCGCGGGCTGCGCGTGCAGGACCTGTTCGACCCGGCTTACTTTGCCGAGCGTCTGCGCGAGAACCTGGATTTCCACAACTTTGTTCTGACGCAGTACCTGAATCATCCGGCGCTGGACTTCCAGCAAACGCTGGACGAGATGCTGTCCTACGCCGGCCGCCTCGCCCCGATGGTGACGGACGTGTCGGCTGAACTGTTCGCTGCCAACGCCGCCGGTAAGAACCTGATGTTCGAGGGCGCGCAAGGTACGCTGCTCGATATCGACCACGGCACCTATCCGTTCGTCACGTCGAGCAACTGCGTGGCGGGTAATGCCGCCGCGGGCGCGGGTGTCGGCCCGGGCCAACTGCATTACATCCTTGGCATCACCAAGGCGTATTGCACGCGCGTGGGTTCCGGCCCGTTCCCGAGCGAACTGTATGACGCGGACAACCCCGCGCGCCAAGATCCGATTGGCGTGCGTCTGGCCAATGTCGGCAAGGAATTCGGCTCGGTCACCGGCCGGCCGCGCCGCACGGGCTGGTTGGATGCTGCCGCGCTGCGCCGAGCGATCCAGATCAACGGTGTGTCGGGCCTGTGCATGACCAAGCTCGATGTGCTGGATGGCCTGGAAACCCTCAAGCTGTGCGTTGGCTACATGCTCGATGGCAAGCAAATTGACATCTTGCCGCGTGGCTCCGATGCCGTGGCGCGTTGCCAGCCGATCTACGAAGAATTCCCGGGTTGGAACACCTCGACCTTCGGTTTGAAGGAGTGGGATGCGCTGCCCCAGACCGCTCAGGCTTACCTGAAGCGCGTCGAAGAAGTGGCCGGTATTCCGATTGCCATGATTTCGACCGGTCCTGACCGGGACGAGACCATCCTGCTGCGTCATCCCTACAAGGACTGACGCGCAGCTCCCAGATTCGCCCGGTGATTTGCCGGGCGAATTTGCATGGAGCCCGTTTTCAACAGAACACGATAGCGGCAACTCACGCCGTATTGACGATACGAAGAGGTACACCATGAACCAGCCGATCAACGACGACTCGCACCTGTGGGTGTCCTGGGACGACTACCACGGCCTGATCGAGCGCTTGGCGCTCGTCGTGCACGAGTCGGGCTGGAAGTTCGACAAGATTCTGTGCCTGGCGCGCGGCGGCTTGCGTGTTGGCGATCAGCTTTCGCGCATCTACGATCTGCCGTTGGCCATCCTGGCGACCAGCAGCTATCGCGAAGCCGCCGGCACGCAGCAAGGCGATCTCGACATCGCGCAATACATCACTATGACGCGTGGCGAGCTGTCCGGCCGCGTGCTGCTGGTGGACGATCTGGTGGATTCGGGGGTCACGCTGGAGCGTGTCGGGCGTCACCTGAAAGAGCGTTATCCGGCCGTGACCGACGTGCGTACCGCTGTGCTGTGGCACAAGGGGTGCTCGAAGATCAAGCCCGACTATGCCGTTCAGTTTCTGCCGACCAACCCCTGGATCCATCAACCATTCGAGGAATACGATACGCTGCGTCCCCACAATCTGGCGGCGTGGATCAAGCGCGGCAAGTCGCGCCCGGCTGGCAACGGTGAGGCGCCGGGGGTTTGAGGCGTTGGTCGATTGCGTCGAGGCGCGATGGAGTGGCGTGTGCGGCTTGCGTCGTGCGTGCCACTTCGGTAACCTGATGTCACGGG
The DNA here is from genome assembly GCF_001699815.1 of Ralstonia pickettii. GTDB lineage: Bacteria > Pseudomonadota > Gammaproteobacteria > Burkholderiales > Burkholderiaceae > Ralstonia > Ralstonia thomasii. The sequence continues at coordinate 370,989 of NZ_MCGB01000025.1, forward strand.
CGCAGCGTTGGCCCGAAACCCGCGTACGGATTGGCTTTGCAGGAGTTGTCCAATGCGAGCTGCGCGGTTGATCGAAGCGTGGTGTGTCTTTTGTGGACGCATTGGCTTCGAGCCCACCCAGCGTTGGGGCAGGTGAGGCCAGTGATCCTGGTTCGGCCCTGGCGCGATAGCCAAGACACAATGCACGTCGCCCTTAGCGGAATGTCGCGTCAGCTACTGAACAACAACAATCCGGCCGCGGAAAAGAAAAACGGCGCAACTTGCGTTGCGCCGTTCCTAAACTCTGGTGCCCAGGAGAGGACTCGAACCTCCACGGAGTTACCCGCTAGTACCTGAAACTAGTGCGTCTACCAATTCCGCCACCTGGGCAGGTGTGCGTGTACCGAAGCTGTAATTATTACGGGATCCTGCGATCCTGTCAACACTCTAGAAGAAAAAATTGAATCAACCGACTTATCCGATCCCGAGCCGCGAGGAAATCCTCGGTGTGCTGCGCACGTCGGGGTCTCCGCTGTCTGCCACCGATATTGCCAAGGCGCTGTCGGTCACGCGCAAGGAGCATGACGGCTTTATCAAGCGTCTGACCGCCATGGAGCGGGACGGTCAGATCGAACTCAACCGCAAGGGGCACTACGAACTGGCGCACCAGCCCAATTTCATCGAAGGCCGGGTAATTGGCCATCGCGATGGCTTCGGCTTTTTCGTACGCGATGACGGCGAGCCCGATATCTTCCTGCCCGAACGAGAGATGCAGAAGGCCATGCACGGCGACCGCGCCCTGGTGCGCACCGTCGGCTACGATCGACGCGGGCGTTCGGAAGGGCAGATCGTCGAGATCCTGCAGCGGGCCAACAAGCGCGTCATCGGCCGGTTGCTTTCTGAAAGCGGCACGCTGGTCGTGGCGCCCGAAGACAAGCGGCTCGGCCGCGACATCCTGATCGCGCCCAAGGGCCAGGGCAAGGCCAAGGTCGGTCAGGTGGTGAGCGTTGAGATCCTGGAGTATCCGGATCGCTACGTGCAGCCGATTGGCCGCGTGGTCGAAGTGCTGGGTGAGATTGATGACCCTGGCATGGAGATCGAAATTGCCGTGCGCAAGTACGGCGTGCCGCACGAGTTTTCTGAGCCGACGCAACGCGAGGCGGAAGCGCTGTCCGACGTGGTGCGCGATGCCGATCTGGCTGGCCGCATAGACTTGCGCGATGTGTCGCTCGTCACCATCGACGGAGAAGATGCGCGCGACTTCGATGATGCTGTCTATGCAGAGCCGGTCAAGATCGGTCGCACCAAGGGCTGGCGCCTGATTGTGGCGATTGCCGACGTGTCGCATTACGTGCGGCCGGGGCATCCGCTGGATGCAGACGCCATTGATCGCGCGACTTCGGTCTATTTCCCGCGCCGCGTGATCCCGATGCTGCCGGAGAAGCTCTCCAACGGCTTGTGCTCTCTGAATCCGGAGGTGGACCGCCTGTGCATGGTCTGCGATGCGGTGATCACGGCCAAGGGCGAGATCAAGGCCTATCAGTTCTATCCGGCGGTGATGCACTCGAAGGCGCGCCTGACCTACAACGAGGTCTGGGCCATCCTGTCAAACGTAAAGGGTCCGGAAGCGGCCAAGCGGGCGCCGCTGGTGCCGCATCTGCAAGACCTGTACGAGCTGTATCAGACGCTGCTCAAGGCACGCCGCGAGCGTGGCGCGATCGACTTCGACACCACCGAGACGTACATCGTCTGCAACGCCCAGGGCAAGATCGAGCAGATCCTGCCGCGCACCCGAAACGATGCACACAGGCTGATCGAGGAGTGCATGCTGACGGCCAACGTCTGCGCGGCCGAGATGCTGGAGAAGTACAAGCACCCGGCGCTGTACCGTGTCCATGCAGGTCCGACTGAGGAAAAGCTGCAGGCTCTGCGCGCCTTCCTGAAAACCAGCGGCTTGACGCTGGGCGGTGGCGACAAGCCGCAGGCCGCCGATTACGCCGAACTCATGGAAAAGGTGGCCGCCCGTCCTGACGCACCGATGCTGCAGACCATGTTGCTGCGCTCGATGCAGCAGGCGGTCTACAGCCCGGACAACATCGGTCACTTCGGTCTGGCGTATCCCGCGTATGCGCACTTCACGAGCCCGATCCGCCGCTATCCGGACCTGCTGGTGCATCGCTCCATCAAGGCGATTCTGCATCGCACGCGTTATGTGCCGGCGCTGGCACCGGGCGTGCTGTTGAACAGCGCGCTATCGCCCAAGGCGCGTCGTCTGCAGGCCGAAGCTGAGAAAGGCGTGCCGGCTGCGGTTGTCAACAAGGCGAAGGTCGAAGCGATCTGGCATGAGCTGGGCGTGCATTGCTCGGCCAACGAGCGTCGCGCCGACGAAGCCTCGCGCGACGTCGAGGCGTGGCTCAAGTGCTACTTCATGCGCGACAAGCTCGGCAACGAGTTCTCGGGCACCGTCAGCGCCGTCACCTCGTTCGGCATCTTCGTGCAGCTCGACGAGTTGTACGTGGAAGGTCTGGTACACGTGACTGAGCTGGGCAGCGATTACTTCCAATACGACGAAGCGCGCAACGAGCTGCGCGGCGAGCGCACGGGCATCCGTTATCGCCTGACCGACCGCGTGCGCGTGCAGTTGCTGCGCGTCGATCTGGATGCCCGGAAGATGGATTTCCGCCTGATCCAGGAGCCGTCGACCAAGGCGCTGCGCCCGGCCAAGGTGACCGGCGCGCCCGAAGCCTCGGTGGCGCGTCAGCCTGCCGGGGCGACGCCGGCGCCGCCGGTTGGCCGCAAGAAGCCGCGCCAGTTGGCCGCATTGTTGGGCGGTACGGCCAAGCCGGAGGAGTCGTTCGACGAGACGCTCGATCGCGTCATCGAAGAGCAGCCGGTGTTCGAGCCGGGTAGCCGTGCACTGCCCCCGGGCCATGCCCACGCAAAGCCTGCGCGCAAGAAGCAGACGGCGCGTGGCACCAAGCCCAAGGGTGGCGCCAAGACCGCTGCGCCGCGCAAGGTGGCAGGCAAGGCCCCGCGCAAGACCAAGGGGCGTTAAAGCGGCCGGGGAGCGAGGGCGGGCGGGTACAATCGCGCCATGTCTAAATCCAAGCTCCTCATCGGCTTTCATGCCGTCACCGCCCGACTGCGCCACGGCGCCAAGTCGATCGACGAAATCTACTTCGAGGCCAACCGCCGCGACCGCCGCATGCAGGATTTCCTGAAAGCGGCGGAAGCAGCGGGCGTGCGCCTCATTCCCGCTGACGCCGACCGTCTGCGCGGCATTGCCGGTACCGACCGCCACCAGGGCGTGGTTGCCAAGGCAGAGTCGCTGTCGTTGGCGCTCAATCTTGATGAACTGCTCGACGGCATCGAAGGCACGCCGCTGCTGCTGGTGCTCGACGGTGTGACGGACCCGCACAACCTCGGCGCTTGCCTGCGCGTGGCCGATGCTGCCGGCGCGCATGCCGTGATCGCGCCGAAGGACCGCAGCGTTGGGATCAACACGACGGTCGCCAAGGTCGCCAGCGGCGCGGCTGAAACCGTCCCGTATATCACCGTGACCAACCTGGCGCGCACGCTGCGTGAATTGCAGGAGCGCGGCGTGTGGGTGATCGGCACGGCTGACGAGGCCGAACAGGATCTCTACCAGGCAGACTTCAAGGGCCCCACCGCCATCGTGATGGGCGCCGAAGGCGAAGGCATGCGCCGCCTCACGCGTGAAACGTGCGACGCGCTGGTCAGCATTCCGATGGCCGGCAGCGTTGAAAGCCTGAACGTGTCGGTAGCCAGCGGGGTTTGCCTGTTTGAGGCTGTGCGCCAACGCGCAGCGGCACCTGCCAGGAAGTAATGAGCATCGAACCCTCGGTCGCATCCGATGCGGCCGCATTGGCCCAGGCCCGCGCCTGGGTCGAGGCCGCCCAGCACGTCATGGTGCTCACGGGCGCGGGCGTCTCGGCCGAATCCGGTGTCCCTACGTTTCGTGATGCCCTGACTGGCTTGTGGTCGCGCTTCAACCCGGAAGACATGGCGACCGAGGCCGCGTACCGCAAGCACCCCCGCATGGTGTGGGACTGGTATCAGGAGCGCCGCGAGCGTGTGCTGCAGGTGCAGCCGAATCCGGCCCATCTTGCAATTGCCGCGCTAGCCAAGCGCAAGGCGGTGACGCTCGTCACGCAGAACGTCGACGGTTTGCATCAGCGCGCCGGCAGCGAAGGGGTGATCGAGCTGCACGGCAACCTGTTTGCCAACAAGTGGTTGGGTGGCTGCGGCAAATGCGATATCGCCACCGCCGAGCCGGGCAGGCCGCCGCGTTGTGCGACGTGTGGCGCGATGCTGCGCCCGGGCGTGGTGTGGTTTGGCGAGCAACTGCCGCTGGTCGCGAACTACCGTGCTGAAGAGGCGGCCAATACGTGCGACGTTTGTCTGGTAGTTGGCACATCCGGCATGGTATATCCGGCCGCTGGCTTGCCGGGGCTGGCGAAGGACCATGGCGCCAAGGTGATCGTCGTGAATCCGGAGCCAAGCGCCCTGGATGCAACGGCGGACCTCGTGATCCACCAGCCGGCGGGCGTGTGCCTGCCCGCCATGCTGGGATAAGACCCGGCTTTCTTCTTACGCCGCTGCGCGCAGCGGCTCAATCAACGCTTCCAACTTGATCGCGTCCGCTGCAAACAGGCGGATGCCTTCGGCCAGCTTTTCGGTGGCCATGGCGTCCGCGTTCATGTGCCAGCGGAACGATTTCTCGTCAGCCGGCAGGCGCACGATATTGGCCGCGTTGGCGTTGTCCGGAGACAGCTTGCGCTCGACCGGCGCGTCGGACTGCTGCAGTTGGGCGAGCAGATCCGGGCTGATGGTCAGGAGGTCGCAGCCAGCCAGTTCGACGATCTGCGAGATATTGCGGAAGCTCGCGCCCATCACTTCGGTCGGGTAGTCGAACTTCTTGTAGTAGTTGTAGATGCGCAGAACGGACTGCACGCCGGGGTCGTTCGGGCCGCCTTGGGCGATCGGGTCCCAGTTGGCGCCGGCATCCTTTTTGTACCAGTCGTAGATGCGGCCGACGAAGGGCGAGATGAGCTGCACGCCTGCTTCCGCGCACGCCACGGCCTGGGCCAGCGAGAACAGCAGCGTCATGTTGCAGCGGATGCCTTCGGCACGAAGCTGATCTGCTGCGCGGATGCCTTCCCACGTCGACGCAATCTTGATCAGCACGCGCTCGCGCGCCACGCCGCGCGCTTCGTACAGCGCAATCAGATGCTTCGCCTTGGCGACCGTCGCCTCGGTGTCAAACGACAGGCGAGCATCGACTTCGGTGGACACTCGGCCCGGGATGATCGACAGGATCTCGCAGCCGAATGCCACGAGCACGGCATCGATGATGTCTTCCACGCTGTCGCTGCGAGCGTCGCGCACGGCCTGTTCGAGCAGCGGGCGGTATTCGGCTTTCTGCACAGCCTTGAGGATCAGCGACGGATTGGTCGTTGCATCGTGCGGCGCGTAGGCGCGCATGGCCTGGAAATCGCCCGTGTCGGCGACGACGGTGGTGAACTGCTTGAGTTGATCGAGCTGAGTCATGAAGCGAGTCCGAAGTACGTTCCTGCGTTGCGCTGGAGGTGGAAGGATGAATCGATTGTACTCCGCAGGTCTCGCTCCGCCAGACGGCCGAGAGCTGTCGTGTTGATCCGGTACACTAGCGGGCTTTCCGATCCGACCGAGTGTTTGCGATGACGCAGGATGAACTGAAGGCGCTGGTGGCACAAGCCGCCGCAGACTACGTATTGGCCAACGTGCCCGAGGGCGCCGTGCTGGGTGTCGGCACCGGCTCGACGGCCAACCTGTTCATCGACGCGATGGCGCCGCACAAGGCACGCTTCGCCGGTGCGGTGTCCAGCTCCGAGGCTTCGACGCGCCGCCTACAGGGCCACGGCTTTACGGTGCTCGATCTGAACGAAGTCGACGCCATCCCCGTCTACGTGGACGGCGCTGACGAGATCGACGCCTCGGGCGCCATGATCAAGGGCGGCGGCGGTGCGCTCACGCGCGAAAAGATCGTTGCCTCGGTCGCCAGCGTGTTTGTCTGCATCGCCGATGGAAGCAAGCTTGTCGAGACGATGGGTGCCTTCCCGCTGCCGGTGGAAGTGGTGCCCATGGCACGTGCGGCCGTGGCGCGCCAACTGGCTGCGCTGGGCGGTCAGCCGCGCCTGCGCATGACCAAGGAAGGCCAGATCTACAAGACCGATAACGGCAACGTGATCATCGATGTGGTGGGCCTGCGCATTGCCGATCCGAAGGGCCTGGAATCGGTGGTCAACGAGATTCCGGGCGTGGTGACGGTCGGCCTGTTTGCCAAGCGCGGCGCCAATGTGCTGCTGCTGGGGACCGAAGCGGGCGTGCAGCGTCGCGATTTCTGATCGCTGTTTGCGCATTGTCGAAAAGCTGCTCATGCAAATGGGCAGTTTTTTTTGCGCCCGTTGCGGCACGTTCAATGGCGTTGCCCAAACAAAAAGCCGTTCAGTTTGCGCTGAACGGCTTTGTTGTTGATGGCGGCAGATCAGGCCGAGGGCGGCGGCACGTAGCCGGCGGCTTCATCTGCACCATCGCCAAAGAAGTACTTCTCGGTCTGCTTGAGCAGGTACTGGCGTGCGCGCGAATCGGCCATGTTCAGGCGGTTTTCGTTGATCAGCATGGTCTGGTGCTTGAGCCAGCCGGCCCATGCTTCCTTCGAGACGCTTTGCCAGAGTTTCTTGCCCAGTTCGCCGGGCAGGGGCGGGAAGTCGAGACCTTCGGCTTCCTTGTTGAGCTTGACGCAGTGGACCATGCGGGCCATGGGGGTTCCTCTTGTGTGGCGGAAGCGCCGCTCAAGCGCGACGCAGGTGCCGCTATTGTAAAGGTCGCGCGCCGCCGGGCTTGGATTCCACGACGCACGCCAAGGGTTTAGAGCTTCTTCATCAGCACCATCGAGCGCCGCTGCCAGTTGTACAGCTTGCGGCGGTCTTCCGGCAGATCGTCCACGCTGGCACGTACGAAGCCGCGCTTGAGGAACCAGTGTTCCGTCCGCGTGGTGAGCACAAACAGGCGCTTGAGGCCCAGCGCTCGGGCGCGCACTTCGGTGTGCTTGAGCAGGCGTTCGCCGTCGCCGGTGCCTTGGCTGTCGGGGGAGACGATTAGGCAAGCCATTTCGGCCATGCCGTCCTTCGGGTACGGATACAGCGCCACGCAGCCAAAGATGATGCCGTCGTGCTCGATGACCGAGAAGTTGGCGATGTCGCGCTCCAGCAGCCGGCGTTCGCGCGGCACCAGCGTGCCGTCAGCTTCGAGCGGTTCGATGAGCGAGACGATGCCGCCCACGTCATCCAGCGTGGCATCGCGCAGGTATTCCAGATCGGTGTGCGACACCATGGTGCCCACGCCGTCGTGCAGGAACAGCTCCAGCAGGATGCTGCCGTCCAGCGCGAACGGAATGACATGTGCACGGCGCACGCCACCACGCATCGCCTTGACGATGTGCTGCAGGTAGTACGCCGTGTCGTGCGACAGGCTGCCGTCGCGCAGGCGTTCGATGGCCGTTTCCATCGACAGATCCTGTTGCAGCTTGCCCACGCGGTCCATGATGCCGGGCAGCTCCGTGATGAAGATGAGCTTGTCGGCCTTGAGCGCCGTGGCGGTGTTGGCGGCCACGTCTTCCATCGAAAGGTTGAACGCCTGGCCCGTGGGCGAGAAGCCCAGCGGCGAGAGCAGCACGATCTTGCGGTTGGACAGTGAGTGCTGGATCGATTCCGCGTCGATCTTGCGCACCAGCCCCGTGTGCTGGAAGTCCACGCCGTTGACGATGCCCACCGGCCGCGCCGTTACGAAGTTGCCGGATACGACCGACATGCGCGCGCCTGCCATCGGCGTGTTGGGCAGGCCCTGGCTGAAGGCGGCTTCGATATCCAGGCGCAGTTCGCCGGAGGCTTCCTTGGCGGATTCCAGCGCAGCGCCGTCCGTCACGCGTACGCCATCCACGAACGTGGTTTTCACGTTGCGCAGGGCGAGCTGTTCTTCCACCTGCGGGCGCGAGCCATGCACCAGCACGATGCGCATGCCCATGGCGTGCAACAGGGCGACATCGTTGACGAGCGCGCCCAGCATGCCGGCCTGGACCAATTCGCCGCCAAAGCCGATCACGAAGGTTTTGTCGCGGAAGGAATGGATGTACGGCGCCACCTCGCGCAGCCAGTCCACGAACTGCTGCTGTTCGGGCGTGGGCGGGATCGGAGCGATATCGACGGGGGCGGGCGTGTGCGCCACCAGGGAAACGCCGGGGGCAGGGGCGGAGGAACGAGCGGTCACGGGCGGAGGAGG
>NZ_MCGB01000026.1 GCF_001699815.1 Ralstonia pickettii
GTTTTTGGTTTTTGGTTTTTGGTTTTTGGTTTTTTGTTTGTGGTGCATCCCTTGTTTCATCCCCTGCCGAGGCTGACTCACTTTCTTTGGCAAGACAAAGAAAAGTGAGTCGTGCCCGGCAGGGTACGAAACAGGGATGAACCACACCCGCCCGGCGGGGTGGCGCGACGCTGGTCATCATACGGCGATCCGGTGGAATGTGACGCGAGCGTCAGCCAGGCTTTTCTGCCCGTCGCTGCGTCGTTTATCCTCTGCAATCTGTTTCATCCCATCTTTCATTCCAACACCAAGCGAGGAGCAGTTCATGGCAATTCAAGTCGTCGGCATCGTCGGTGCCGGAACAATGGGCAACGGCATTGCGCAAGCGTGCGCCGTGGTCGGGCTGGATGTGGTGATGGTGGACATCAGCGATGCCGCCGTGCAGAAGGGCATTGCTACCGTGGCCGGCAGCCTGGACCGCCTCATCAAGAAGGAAAAACTGACCGAAGCCGACAAGGCCGCAGCGCTCGCCCGCATTCAGGGCTCAACTTCGTACGACGACCTCAAGCGCGCCGACCTCGTCATCGAGGCCGCCACCGAGAACTTCGACCTGAAAGTGAAGATCCTCAAGCAGCTCGAAGCTGCTGCTGCGCCGCACGCCATCGTGGCGTCGAACACGTCGTCCATCTCGATCACCAAGCTGGCCGCCGTGCTGCAAGACGCGAGCCGCTTCATCGGCATGCACTTCTTCAACCCGGTGCCGATGATGGCGCTGGTGGAAGTCATCCGTGGCCTGCAGACGAGCGATGCCACGCATGCGGCTGTCGAAGCGCTGGCCAAGCAGCTCGGCAAGACGCCGATCACGGTCAAGAACAGCCCGGGCTTTGTCGTCAACCGCATCCTGTGCCCGATGATCAACGAGGCGTTCTGCGTGCTGGGTGAAGGCTTGGCCTCGCCCGAGGAAATCGACGAGGGCATGAAGCTCGGCTGCAATCACCCGATCGGGCCGCTGGCGCTGGCCGACATGATCGGCCTGGACACCATGCTGGCCGTGATGGAAGTGCTGTACACCGAATTCGGCGACCCGAAATACCGCCCCGCCATGCTGATGCGCGAAATGGTGGCCGCCGGCTATCTCGGCCGCAAGACCGGCCGCGGCGTGTACGACTATCGCAAGTAAGCCGCGACGCTTCACGGCGTTCGCGCTGTCCGCCAACTGTCAGGCTGGATTCGCGCAAACTGTCTGCAAGTGTGCATGGAGACGGTGTAGCGGTGCGTTGATGATGACGCATCGCCACACCGTTTTTTTTTCTTCCCCAACACTTCGGACGCCACCATGTCGCGCTACGCCTTCCGCCTGCTCAACGTCTTTGCCGAATCCACTTTTGGCGGCAACCAGCTCGCCGTGTTTGAAGACGGGCACGGTCTGGACGACGCCACCATGCAGGCCATCGGACGCCAGTTCAACCTCTCCGAAATCACCTTCATCTTTCCCGATGAGGCCGACGGCGCCACGGCGCGTTTCCGCATCTTCACGCCCGATTACGAGATGCCGTTTGCCGGCCACCCGTCGCTGGGGACCGCGCAGGTAGTGCGCGAGCTGTATGGCCCCGGCAATGAACTGACGCTGCGTTGCCAGTCGGGCATCGTGTCGCTGACGGCGCAGGACGAGGGGTGGTCGCTGGTGCCGCCGCGCTCCGGCGCGTTGAACACGCGCGAAGCCGATCCGGCCGTTGCAAAGATGCTGGGGTTGGATGCGGATGCGCTGGCGGGCCCGCCGCTGTGGGTCGACGCAGGCATCGAGCAGCTGATGGTGCCGGTCAAGACGCGCGCCGATGTGGAGCGTGCCCGGCCCGACCCGTCGGCCTTCGATGTGTGGCCGCGCAGCCGCAACGACGGGCGCAACGCCTACGTGTTCACCATGCCTGCGCCCGGCAGCAATGATCCGGTGGTCTCGCGCTTCTTCTTCGAATACGGCACTGGCTTGTGGGAAGACCCGGGCACCGGTTCAGCGTGTGCCAACCTCGGCGGCTGGCTGCGCGCGACGGGCCATGCGTTGCCGGCAACCTACCGCATCGAGCAGGGCGCAGCAGTCGGGCGCCCCTGCCACCTCACGCTGCGCGTGGATGCTGACGGCACGATCCACGTCGGTGGCCGCGTGATCGAAATCGGCCGCGGCACGTTGACGATTTGATCGATCGATTTGATCGATCAGGCGGCGCTGTCTGGCGCGCAGAGCTGCTTGCAGAAGAACGTCGTCCCGCAGAATGCGCCGTCGGGCATCAGCGCGTAGTTGGGCACCACGCCCACGCGCTGCCAGCCGGCGCGTGCGTACAGCCGCTCGGCATCACCGCCCGTCACGGTGTCGAGCACGAGCACCGTCTTGCCCTCGGCGCGCGCCTCGTCTTCGATGGCGGCCATCAACCGCTGCGCTACACCCTGACGGCGCGCGCGGCGATGCACGAGCATCTTGGCGACGTCGGCGCGGTGCGGCTGGTTTTCCGGCTGCGCGAGCACCAGTTGCACGGTCCCGTGGATGGCGCCCGCCTCGTCTTCGGCAATCAGCAGAGCACGCTCGCCCCTTGCCACGCCTTCGGCCACATTCCGCCAGAATGCCCGCGCCTTGTCTTGCGACAACGGCGCCATGAAGCTGACGGACGCGCCACCCTCCACGCAATCGATGAGCACATCGGCCAATGCATCGATGCACGCGCTTGCTTCGTTGGCGCCCACGCGGCGGATGGTCAGGGTATCGATCATCAGGGCCTCCAGTGGGCGGCGGATACGGTGGTCAGTGCGACGAGGTAACGGGCCGGCCGCCGCGTGGGGTTGTGATAGACGATCGGGCAGTCCAGCCGCATGGTCAGGCAATCGCCTGCATTGAGGCGCCTGGGTCTTGCCTTGCCCAGATGGCAGAGACCATCGCGTTGACGAGGCTGGAGAACGCCCCGGTCGCATTCCGCGGCCTGCTCGAAGGACGAACCTTCGGCAAGCGCGTGGTGCGCGTGGCCGAGGCTTGATCGCGCAATTGGGGGCGACGGACTATGGGGTCGCGGCGTCGCGGCGCTGTACGGCGGGCGGCAGCCACGAAGCGTCGAGCGCCGCTTCCTTCGGCCACGTCAGTTGCAGGCGCAGGAGGAACGGGCCGGTGGGCGGCGGCAGCCAGTTGTTGCGCATGCCTTTGGGCGGCGCACGCTGGATCAGGATGTCGAGCGAGCCGTCGCGGTTCAGGCGCGGGTGGTCGGCCTCGCTCAGCATGTTGCGCAGGCCCGGGCGCTCCGCTGTGCTGCGCGGTTGCCCGCCAGGAGATAAAGCGGCGATGGCCCAGCCGGCGTTCTCGGGCGGGAGCTGGTTGCGCTCGAAGTGCAATACGTAGCGGTGCGTGCTGTCCAGCGCAATGCCGTTGGTGTCGGTCTTGGCGGTGGCAATGAGCATGTCCTGCGGCAGGTCGGTGCCGCCGCCGTTCCAAGCGACGATGGCGCGCTGCGCGTAGTCCAGCCCATAGGCACCGACCATGCGCGGGATGAACCAGCCGTTTTGCGTGATGGGCGGCTGCTTCACGGCCAGCGAGAGGGTTTCCCGCGCGGCCGCCACGCCGCCATCCATCGCCTTCAGATTGGCGGCGGTCACGGCCTTGGCGTCGAACGGCGCACCGGGCACGATGCCCAGATCACGCAGCGATTGCAGCATTGTCGAGTCGGCCGCGTGCGGTGGATTGTCTTTCAGCAGTTCGGCAAAGCGCGTGAAGTAACTGTTCGCATCCAGTGCGGTGACGCGGCGGCGCGCCGCGTCCATGCTGACGTCGAGGTCTGTGGCCTTGTCCGTGTTCACCTTAGTTTCGGCTTCGGCGTCGCGCAGGGAAGTTTTGCCGAAGGCGTCCAGCGGGGTGATGCGGTAGCGGTCCTGTACGCGGCGTGCGGCGGTCAGGTCGCGCGGGCCAGCCACCTGCGTCCGTGCTACCACCCAGACGAGGCTGGTCGGCGCGGCAATCTGTTTGACGCCCGTGGGCAGCGTGCCCTCCCAACCCGGCGGCGTGATGGCGTAGTGCGCGGCACGCGCCCCGGTGGTGCGGTTGCCGAGCGATTCGAACACGTCGTTCCACCCGTCGTGCAGCGCCACCCAGAGGTGTCGGCGCCCGGCGTCGGGCAGGCTCAGGACGACCGGGCCGTTACGCAAATCGACGAAGGCGCTGCTGGCGAGCACGTCCACGCGGGCGCGCACACCGGTGGGCAGGGCTTCGTCCTCCAGCGTGCGCTGATGCATGAACGTGCCGGCGGGCGCCAGCGCAGACGTGGTTTGCAGCAGCGCGTCGGTCATCATCAACGGAAACGCGTAGACATAGGCCGAGCGAACGAGCGCTTCGTTCGGCTTCGGAAGACGTTGTTCTATGGGCGCCGTGGCCGCGGCGTTCTGGGTGGAGCAGCCGGCCAGGCCCAGGGTAAGCGCCGAGGCCACCACGCTCAGCGCCACGGCCGCCCGCTTGGTAAGCAGGCGCACCGGCGCAGGGCAGTGCGTCATCTTGTTCTCCTTTGTCGTCGGTGCGCGCAACAGGAAAGCAGACGCCTGTCGGACATCCCCCCAAGGATGCTTGCGCATACGGTTGCGCGGTGGCCGATCCGTGGCTCCACGCATGTCGTGTCTTGAATCTTTGGAATGTAGAAGCGCCGCCAGCGCAAGTCAATTGAAGTGCAGCGGGGCACGCACGCGTGGCTCGGTGCAGGCCGCTTCTAGAGGCGCAGGTGCAGCGCAAGACGCAACTTTGCCGCGTCGTACTCGGCCTTCATGCGCGCCACGATTTCAGCGGCGGGCGGCAGATCGGCAATCTGACCCACGCCCTGGCCGGCACCCCAGATGTCTTTCCACGCCTTGGCGCGCGAGCTGCCGTCGCCAAAGTTCATTTTCGATTTATCCGCCTCGGGCAGGGCGGCCGGGTCCAGGCCGGCCAATTCGATGCTTTCGCGGATGTAGTTGCCGTGCACACCAGTGAAGAGGTTGGTGTAGACGATGTCCGACGCGGCCGCGCGCAGGATGGCTTGCTTGTAGCTTTCGGCGGCGTGGGCCTCCTGGCTGGCGATGAAGCGTGTGCCAATGTAGGCGAAGTCGGCGCCCATGGCCTGCGCGGCCAGGATGGCGTCGCCCGTGGCAATGGCGCCCGACAGCGCGATCGGCCCGTCGAAGATGCGCCGCACCTCGCCCACCAGCGCAAAGGGCGAGAGCGTACCGGCATGCCCACCGGCACCCGCAGCCACCAGGATCAGCCCGTCGACGCCGGCTTCCAGCGCCTTTTCCGCATGGCGCAGATTGATCACGTCGTGCAGCACGATGCCGCCGTAGCTGTGCACGGCATCGAGGATCTCCTTGACCGGCGCACGCAGCGACGTGATGAAGATCGGCACCTTGTGCTTGACGCACGTGGCCACGTCCTGCTCCAGCCGCGCGTTTGAGTGGTGCACGATTTGATTGACGGCGATCGGTCCCACCACAGCGTCCGGATGCGCGGCGCGGTATGCAGCGAGGTCCTCGTTCATCTGCGTGAGCCACGCGTCCAGCACCTCGGCTGGGCGCGCGTTGAGCGCCGGAAACGCCCCGACGATGCCGGCCTTGCATTGCGCCAGCACCAGCTCCGGGTAGCTGACGATGAACATCGGCGAACCGATCACGGGCAGCGTCAGGTGCTGCAGCACGGGCGGCAGGTGCTTGGCGGCGGGCATGGCGTCTCCTGGTTTGGCAAACCGGCACAACAGGGGCAGAGCATGTTGATCGATTATAGGAACGATCCCGCACCCCGCCGTGCGCGGTCACCCCACCGGGCTCAGACGTGGGCGTGCTGCGCCAGCAGTTCGATGAAGGTGCGGTTGAAGGCGGGCAGGTCATCGGGTTTGCGGCTGCTGACCCAGTTGCGGTCGGTCACCACTTCACGGTCCACCCACATGCCGCCGGCATTGCGGATGTCGTCCTGCAGCGTCGGCCAGCTCGTCAGCGTGCGGCCACGCACCAGGCCGGCAGACACCATCAGCCACGGCCCGTGGCAAATCACGGCGATGGGCTTTTGCGCGCGCTCGAACGCTTTCACGAATGCCTGTGCGGCCGGCACGACGCGCAGTGCGTCGGCGTTGAAGACCCCGCCGGGCAGCACCAGGCCATCGAAGTCGTCAGCCTTGGCCTGATCCAGCGTCAGGTTCACCTTGAAGGTGTCGCCCTTGGTGGCGTGGTGCAGGCCCGTCACGCTGGGGCCTTTCGGCGCAATGATGCTGACCGTGGCACCGGCGCCTTCCAGCGCTTGCTTAGGGCTGGCCAGCTCGGCCTGCTCGAACAGGTCGTCGACGAGAATGGCGATGCGCATGTCATGCAATGGGGTCATGGCGAACTCCGTGTCAGGGGAAACCAAAAGAAGGGAACGGCAGCGGACGGTTCCGCAACGCACGTGCCCGCTCTGCGCTAGCATGCGGAGCATTCGCCACGCATCACTTCAATCACGACCGATCACCGGAGACCCGCATGACCACGCCGCTTTCCATCGATGCCGCCACCGCTGCCGCAGATGCCGCGCTGTTTCCCGGCTTTCGTCCGTTCCGCCAGATGGCCAACGGGGTGGAGATCGCGGGGGTGATCGGCGGCAGCGGACCGCCGCTGCTGCTGCTGCATGGCCATCCGCAAAGCCATATGATCTGGCATAAGGTGGCGCGCGAATTGGCGCACGATTACACGGTCGTCGCGACCGATCTGCGCGGCTATGGCGCCTCGTCCAAGCCGGCTGGCAGCGCCCGGCACGCCGAATACAGCAAGCGCACCATGGCGCAGGACCAGGTGGAGGTGATGCGTGCGCTCGGCTTCGGCCGCTTCCGGCTGTGCGCGCATGATCGCGGGGCGCGTGTGGCGCATCGGCTGTGTGTCGATCATCCCCTCCACGTCGAGCGCGCCATGCTGCTCGACATCGCCCCCACGCTGGCAATGTACGAGCACACCGACATGGCGTTTGCGTCCGCCTACTGGCATTGGTTCTTCCTGATCCAGCCGTCGCCGTTTCCCGAGACGCTCATCAACGCCACGCCCGATTTCTACATCGGCAAGCTGATGGGCCTGCGCCATGCGGGCCTCGAACCGTTCGCCCCGGAGGCCATGGCGACCTACGCCGCCGCCATGCGCGAACCCGCCTGCGTGCACGCCATGTGCGAGGACTATCGTGCCGCCGCCACCATCGACCTCGAACACGATCGTGCCGACCGCGATGCCGGCAAGCGCGTGAGCGTGCCGCTTCGTGTGCTGTGGGGCGAGCATGGCGTGATCCAACGCTGCTTCAAGCCGTTGGAGTTGTGGAAAGCGGTGGCGGACAACGTGAGCGGCGGCACGGTGCCGTGCGGGCACTACGTGCCGGAGGAAGCCCCGGAGGCCTTGCTCGAGGAGATGCGCGCGTACTTCGCCTGAGGCGACCGTTCAGGCGTCGGCCCACTCCCGCAGCAGGTTGTGATACGTCCCCGTCAACGCAATGACGGACGGGTCGTCCTGCCCCAGCAGCCCCATCAGCCGCTGCAGTTCCGTGTCCATCTGGAACAGCAGCGTGCGATGCGCGTCGCTGCGCACCATGCTCTGCAGCCAGAAGAACGAGCAAACGCGCGCACCGCGCACAACCGGTGTCACGCGGTGCAGGCTGCTGCTGGGGTAGAGCACCATGTCGCCAGCGGCAAGCTTGACGCGGTGTTCGCCGAAGGTGTCGTCGATCACGAGTTCGCCGCCGTCGTAGTCTTCGGGCTCGGTCAGGAACAGCGTGCAGGAGAGGTCGCTGCGGATGCGGAAAGCGGTGCCGCGCAGATGGCGCACGGCGTTGTCGACGTGGTTGCCGAAGGTCTGGCCGCCCGCGTAGCGGTTGAACAGCGGCGGAAACACCTTGAGCGGCAACGCAGCCGAGAAGAACAGCGTATTGGCAGACAGCGCATCCTGGATCAAGGTGCCGACCTGGCGCGCAGCCAGCGAGCCTTCGGGCAGTTGCATGTTGTGCTTTACCTGGCCGGACTGCGCGCCGGCCGTGACCTTGCCGTCCACCCACTCGGCAGCGTCGATCGTGGCGCGGCACTGCGCGACCTGTTCCTTGGTGAGCACGGCGGAAATCTTCAGCAACATAACGATGGGGTTTTCAGCACGTCGGCCAACGCGCGCAAACGCACATCGGGATGACCGGCGAGAAAGTCATGCGCTTTCGCAAGAAAGGTCGGGGTGGCGGTGCGCGGCACCGCCTGCATCCAGCCGAGGGCATCGTCTGCGTGATTCGCGAGGGCGAGCAGGCGTGCTGCGTTGAACTGGCCGCGGAAGTCGCCGCCCGCTGCGGCGCGCAGGTAGCAGCGCAGGGCCATCGCCGTGTCCGCCTCGACTTCCCAGCCGTCTTCATAGAAGCCCCCCAGCACGTTGATCGACTTGGCGTGCCCTTGTGCGGCCGCCGCTTGGAACAGTGCAAACGCGCGGGCGCGGTCCGCCGGGATGCCGCGCCCGAGTTGCAGGCGTGTTGCGTAGTTGTACTGGCCCCAGTCGAGGCCAGCATCGGCGGCGCGGGCGTACCAGTGCGTGGCGGTCTTGTCGCAGGCGGGCGCGCCCCAGCCGTGCTCATAGCAGCGGCCCAGCATGTTGGCGGCCATCGCGTGGCCCGACAGCGCGGCCGTCTTGAACCAGAACAACGCTTCGGCCGGGTTGCGTTCAACACCGCGGCCATCGAGCAGCCATTGGCCGAAGATGGCCTGCGCTTCCGTGTGCCCGCGCCGGGCGGCTGCCGCCAGCCAGCGCGCGGCGCGGTCAGCGGGGCCGGTGAGCACGGCGTGGATGGCATCGACCACCGCAGGATCGGCTGCGGTGGCTCCGGCGGCTGCGGCGGTTGCAGCGTCGGCCGGCATCAGTAGCGAATGCCCAGCGTCAGGATGGCCGTGCGGCCCGGTGCCAGCGATGCGTAATGCGATGCATACGCCTGATTGAAGTACACCTTGTCGAACACGTTCTGCACATTCAGCTGCAACGTGGTGTGCTTGTCGATGCGGTAGGCGGCCATGGCGTCAAAGCGCCAGTAGGCCGGCACCCACTTCGGGTTGGCGGGGTTGGCGCTGCCCCACACCTTCGAGACGTAATACGCGCCGCCGCCGAGCGTGAGCTTCGGCATCGGCTGATAGGTCGTCCACAGGCTGAAGCTGTTCTTTGGCGTGTTGGGGAAGGCCGTTCCGTTGGTGCCGCCAAAGGCTGCGCCTGCGCCGCCGTTGTTGCGCAGTTCGCTCTTCAGATACGTGTAGCCTCCGAACACCTGCCAGCGGTTGGTCAGCGCGCCCGACCAGCCCAGCTCGAAGCCATCGACGCGCTTGTTGCCCGCCATGGCGGCGGTGCCGTCCTGCTGCACGATGCGGGCGTTGGTCGTCTCGATCCGGAAGATCGCGGCCGTCAGTGCCAGCTTGCTGTCGAGCACGTTCCACTTGGTGCCGAGTTCGTAGGCGCGGTTCTTTTCCGGAGCGAGCACGTCCCCGCGATTGCTGGAGCGGTCAGGCGTGAGCGCGCTTGTATCGGCACCCTGGCCCGCCACCGAGCCCGACGGCGTCGACGATGTGCCGTACGCCAGATAGATGCTGCCGTTCTGCGCAGGCTTGAACACGAGGCCGAGCTGGTAGTTCAGCAGGTTGTCGTCGCGCGAGAAGCTCGAACGCACGCCCTGCGCATTCGCCGACGTGGTGGCCGATGCCGAATAGCGATCAAAGCGCAGCCCGCCGTTGACTTGCCACCGTGGCGACAGCTCGACCGTGTCGAATACGTAGGCCGACTGCGTGCGCACCGTCGTCTCTGCTGGATTGTTGTTGAGCCTGATGCCGCCGGCCCAGGGGTCGTTCGGGTTTGGGTTGAAGAGATCTGCGCAGTTGTAGCCGCCCGCCGCGCCGATGCCGTTGGGGCAGCGGTTGCTGCCGGTGGCCACGGCGTAGGTGTCGTTGCTGCTGCGCTCGCGCGAGAACTCCAGGCCGGCCGCATAGCTGTGCTTGAGGCCACCGGTGTCGAACTTGCCGGTCGCTTCCGTCTGGTTGGCGACGGTGTTGGCCACCGAAGAGCGCGAATTGGTGCGGCGCCAGACCATGCCGTAATAGATGTTGCCCTGGCTGTCGTCGGGCTGCGTCCAGATGGTGTCCTGGCTCGTGCGGGCAATGCGCATGGTGTTGCGCAGCTTCAGCGCGCTCGACACATCGTGCTCCAGCGTGAAGGTGCCCATGTCGACGCGGTCGCGGCGGAAGTCGCGCGACAGGCCGTAGTAGACGTTGCGGTCGACATTCACGGGCGCGCCGTCGCCGGGGCCGAACAGTTGCGGGCGGCCGTCGGTGCGGCGGTTGAACGTGCCGTTGTTGTATGGAATGCCCGTGTCTGGCGTGTCGTTCGATTGCAGGTGGTAGTACGACAGCGTGGCGCGCGTGGGCGTACCGAGCCCAACGGCGATGGACGGCGCGATGCCCCAGCGGCTGAAGCTCGTCACGTCACGGCCGGCAACGGCGGCGTCGTGCGCCATCGCGTTCAGGCGGAACGCGGCGTGCTCGCCGATCTGGTAGTTGCCGTCGGCCGTGGCCCGCTTGTACGCCGCGTTGCCGACCGACAGCGTGCCCTCGGTGAAGTGCTCAAGCTTGGGCGTCTTGGTGAGGATGTTGACCGCCCCGCCTGCCGCGCCGCGGCCTTCATACGCACCCGACGGGCCCTTGATGACTTCCACCGATTCCACGTTGAACATTTCGCGCGATTGCGCACCGATGTCGCGCAGCCCGTCGAGGAAGGTACTGGCCTGCGCGTCGTAGCCGCGGATGAACGGGCGATCACCGACGGGGTTGCCGCCTTCGCCGGCGCCAAATGCGATGCCCGGCACCGTGCGCAGCGCCTCGGTGAGTGTGACGGAGCCGGTGCCCTGCAATACCTCTGCGGGGATCACCGTGACGGACTTGGGCGTATCGAGCAGCGGCGCGGTGAATTTGCCGCCCGAGGCCGCATCCGCCTTGAACCCGTTGGTGCCGGTGACGGTTTGCTCGGGCAGGGTGGCGGACACGGCGTCTTTCTTCGTGTCGGCCAGTGCCGGCGCCGAAACCACGGCGAAGCTCATCGCGCCGGTCAGATAACCCACCACCGAATGTTCGGTGCGCTTGCGTTCGATCTGTGCTGCGGACATGACGTGGTGACACTCCCCTGAAAGTTTTTGCCACATGTTTTTTGTAAATGAGAATTGTTATCGTTCAAATGTGAGCGAGTCAACGCGTCGGCTGGCGAATTGCTTACGGCCGCAGTGGGATCGTCATATAAATCATGGGGTTATGACGATCCGGCTTCGCTGTAGAAAATCGTTGAGGACCCACAGCACGCGAACGCTTCCATTTTTTCAATCAAATGATTTAGTATTGCCGGGCAGGCTGTCCAACCGAATTCCCTTTCAAGGCGAGCGTCGCGTGAGCACGGACCCGGAACTCCTCATCGAGCGGCGCGGCCAAGCGCTGTGGCTGACCATCCAGCGCGAAGACCGCCGCAACGCGATCAACGCCGCCGTGCTGGAAGCGCTGACTGCCGCGCTGGTCGACGCCGGCCGTGACGCCGCCGTGCGGGCCGTGGTGCTGACCGGCACCGGCACGCGTGCCTTCTGTGCCGGCGCCGATCTGCAGACCGGACAGTCCTTCCGCTTCGACTATTCCCAGCCGTACCAAGCCCTGGCGGATCTGTTTCGCCAGGCGCGCCGCTGCACCGTGCCGCTCATCGCCCGCGTGAATGGCGCTTGCATGGCGGGCGGCATGGGTTTGCTGGCGATGTGCGATCTGGCGGTGGCAAGCCACAGCGCCACGTTCGGCTTGCCGGAGGTGAAGGTCGGCGTGTTTCCCGCCCAGGTGCTGGCCGTGCTGCAGCACCAGTTGCCACGCCGCGTGCTGAACGAGTTGTGCTTGACGGGCGAACCGATGAACGCAGACCGCGCGCTCGCCGCTGGCCTCGTCAACGAAGTCACCGAGCCCGAAGCGCTTGATGGGGCTGTCGATGCATTGCTTGCGCGGCTGGTCGACAAATCGCCGTCGGCCATCCGGCGCGGCCTGTACACGCTCAAGCACGTGGAATCGCTCAGCTTCGAGCAGGCCATGGCCTTTACCGAAAGCCAGATCGGTCTGTTTGCGTTGACCGAAGACGCGCAGGAAGGCCAAGCCGCCTTTCGCGAAAAGCGCGCCCCGAACTGGAGGGGCCGCTGACATGCGCAATGACACCGTTTCCATCGGCGGGGCCAGCGGCTTCTGGGGCGACAGCGTGACCGGGCCGCTGCAGCTGGTGGCCTCCGGCCGTCTCGACTTCCTCGTCTTCGATTACCTGGCCGAGCTGACCATGTCGTTGCTGGCCAGCGCGCGCATGAAGAACGCTGAGTTGGGTTACGCCACCGACTTTGTGAGCGTGGCGATGCGCGCGGTGCTCAAGGATGCGCTGGCGCAGAACATCCGCATCATCGCCAACGCGGGGGGCGTGAACCCACGCGGATGTGCGGCGGCGCTGCAAGCCTTGGCCGCTGAGTTGGGCGTGAGCGTGCGCATTGCCGTGGTGGAAGGCGACGATGTCATGGCGCTGCTGCCTGCCTTGCGCGGCGAAGGCGTGCGCGAACTACAGAGCGCACGCCCATTGCCCGACAAGGTGGTGAGTGCCAACGCGTACCTCGGTGCGTTGCCGATCAAAGCGGCGCTCGATGCCGGCGCGCAGGTGGTCATCACTGGCCGCTGTGTCGATAGCGCGGTTACCCTGGGCGCCTTGATGCACGCGTTCGAGTGGCGTGCCGACGACTACGATCGGCTCGCCGCCGGCAGCCTCGCCGGGCACATCCTTGAGTGCGGCTGCCAGGGTGCGGGCGGTCTGCACACCGATTGGGAAGCCGTGCCCGACTGGGCGCACAGCGGCTACCCGATCGCCGAATGCCGGGCCGACGGCAGCTTCATCGTCACCAAGCCCGACGGCACGGGCGGGCTGGTGACGACTGCGACCGTGGGCGAACAACTGCTCTACGAAATCGGCGACCCCGCGCGCTATGTGTTGCCCGACGTCGTTTGCGACTTCACGCACGTGACGATGACGCTGGCCGGCGAGCATCGCGTGGAAGTGCGCGGCGCACGCGGTCGTGCGCCCACGCCCGATTACAAGGTGAGCGCAACGTATGCCGATGGCTATCGCGCGACCGGTCAGCTCACCATTGTCGGCATCGACGCCGACCGCAAGGCGCGCCACACAGCCGAGGCGATTCTGGAGCGCACGCGCGGCCTGTTCCGCCAGCTCGGTCTGCCGGACTACAGCGCAACGCATATCGAGACGCTCGGGTCGGCGTATCTGTTCGGGCCGCATCAGCCGAACGTGCCCCGTTTCGAATCGGTGATGTGGCTGGCGGTGACGCATCCGAACAAGCAGGCATTGGACCTGTTCGCGCGCGAGATCGCCCCGGCCGGCACGTCGTGGGCGCCCGGCACGACTGGCGCCGGCGGGCGGCCCAGCGTGGTGCCGGCCATCAAGCAATACGCTTTTTTGATCGACAAGGCACGCGTCCAGGCGCGCGTGACGTTGCTGGGTGAGGAGGGCTTCGACATTGCCGTGCCAACGGGTGGCGCCGCGCTTGAACCATCCGCTGCGGCGCAGGGCTCCCTTGCATTGCCTCCCGGCCCGACGCGCGAGGTGTCTCTCATCGAACTCGCCTATGCCCGCAGCGGCGACAAGGGCGACACTTCCAATATCGGCGTCATCGCGCGTCGGCCCGAAGACCTGCCGCTGCTGCGCGCGCAACTGACGGAAGATGCCGTCGCGGCGTACCTCGCGCACGTCGTGAAAGGGCGCGTGACGCGGTACGACTTGCCCGGCATCCACGCGCTCAATTTCGTGTGCGAACAGGCGTTGGGCGGTGGCGGCATGGCATCGCTGCGCAATGATCCGCTCGGCAAGGGCATGGCGCAGGTGCTGCTGACGATGCCGGTGCGCGTGCCGGTCAACCACCCTTGATTGACGAGGCGATCATGCTTTCAGGTTTGCTCCCGTCTGCCCGCTTCGATGCCGATCACGATACCTTTCGCGAGACGGTGCGCCGCTTTGTCGACAAGGCCGTGCTGCCGCACATCGATGCGTGGGAAGAGGCCGAGACGTTTCCGCGTGCGCTGTATCGCGAAGCGGCCGACCTTGGCTTGCTCGGCATTGGTTTCCCCGAGGAATACGGTGGCACGCCGGGCGACCTGTTTCTTGAACTGGCGATGATCGAAGAGCTGACGCGAGCGGCCAGCGGCGGTCTACTCGCATCGCTGTTCAGCCATACGATCGGTGCGCCGCCCATCGTGGCGGGCGGATCGGCCGAGCTGAAGGCGCGCGTGTTGCCGGCGATTCTGTCGGGCGAGAAGATCAGCGCGCTTGCCATCACCGAGCCTTCGGGCGGCTCGGATGTCGCCAGCCTCACCACACGCGCGGTGCGCGACGGCGATCACTACGTCGTCTCCGGCAGCAAGATCTTCATCACCTCCGGCATGCGCGCCGATTACATCACCGTGGCCGTGCGCACCGGCGAGGCGGGCGCGGGCGGCATCTCCGTGCTGCTGGTGGAGGGCGATACGCCTGGGCTGTCGCGCACGCCGCTCAAGAAGATGGGCTGGTGGTGCTCTGACACGGCGCAACTGCATTTCGACAACTGCCGCGTGCCGGTCGGCAACCTGCTCGGCGCGGAAAACCGCGGTTTCGAGCTGGTGATGCGCAACTTCAACCACGAACGCCTCGCGCTGGCGATGCAGGCCTACGGCCTGGCGCGCACGTGTCTGATCGAAGCCGTGGAATGGGCCACCCAGCGCGAGACCTTCGGCAAGCGCCTCGTGCAGCACCAGGTGGCGCGCCAGAAGCTGGTGGCGATGGCCACGCGCATCGAAGCCACCCGGGCGTTGCTGGAAGACCTGATGCGGCGCATGCAGGCCGGCGATTCTCCGGTCGCGCAGCTGTGCATGCTGAAAAATTTCGCAACGCAGAGCTTGCAGTTCTGCGCGGACACGGCCGTGCAACTGCTTGGCGGTATGGGCTTCATGCGCGGCACCAAGTCGGAGCGCATCTATCGTGAAGTGAAGGTCTACATGATCGGCGGCGGCGCGGAGGAAGTTCTCAGCGACCTTGCCGCGCGCCAACTCGGCTGGACCTAACGCGCATTCAGGGAGAGAACCATGTATCGCTCAGTCTTTCGACCGGGGCTGTTCCAGGGGCAGGTGGCCGTGGTGACGGGTGGCGGCAGCGGCATCGGCCGGTGTACTGCGCATGAGTTGGCGTCGCTGGGTGCGGCGGTCGCGTTGGTGGGGCGCAACGCAGAGAAGCTCGCCGCCGTGCGCACGGAGATCGTTGAAGCGGGCGGCACCGCGCACGCCTACGTCTGCAACATCCGCGACGAGGCTGCCGTGCAAGCCACCGTCGCGCAAATCTACGGCGAGCACGGCCGCATCGACGCGCTCGTCAACAACGCGGGCGGGCAGTTTCCCTCGCCGCTCAAGGACATTTCCGCCAAGGGCTGGGAAGCCGTCGTGCAGACGAACCTGACCGGCGGCTTCCTGATGGCGCGCGAGTGCCTCAACCAGGCGATGCAGCAGCGCGGCGGCGCCATCGTCAATATCGTGGCGGACATGTGGGGCGGCATGCCCAACATGGGCCACTCCGGCGCCGCGCGGGCGGGCATGGTGAACTTTACGGAGACGGCCGCATTCGAGTGGGCGCAATACGGCGTGCGCGTGAACGCGGTAGCGCCGGGCTACGTCGCGTCGTCGGGCATGGATGCGTATCCGCCGTGGATGGCCGAGACCATCCGCAGCATGCCGTCGACGGTGCCGCTCGGGCGCTTTGCCACCGAGGCGGAAGTGTCTTCGGCCATCGTGTATCTGCTCTCGGAAGCCGCGGCATTCATTACCGGCACGACGTTGCGCGTGGACGGCGGCCGCCCGAACGTGCGGCCCGGTTCGCCCATGCCGGCTCCGCGTCATGGTGCCGAGCCGTTCAACGGCTTCCACCTGGCCGTGACGCCCAAGGTGCTGCAAGGCGAGGAGGACCGCCATGCCGGCGCTTGAATCGCGCATCGTGCCGCAGAGCGACGCGTATCGGCAGAACCATGCCGCGCTCACGGAACTCGTCGGCCGGTTGCGCACGTTGGAAGATCGCACACGCGACAAGTCCGAAGCCTCGCGCGCCCGCTTCGAGCAGCGCGGTCAACTCCTGCCGCGCGACCGGCTTGGCCGCCTGCTCGACGCCGGCGCGCCGTTTCTTGAGCTATCCACGCTGGCGGGCTTTTGCCTCGACCACGCAGACCCGGCGCGCTCGATTCCTGGCGGCGGCTTCATCGCGGGCATCGGCTGGGTGAGCGGTGTGCGCGCGATGATCATTGTCGACGACGCGGGCATCGACGCAGGGGCCGTGCAGCCGATGGGCATCGAGAAGTTCCAGCGTGCCCAGGCCATTGCGCTGGAGCAGAAGCTGCCGTTCATCCACCTTGTCGAATCGGCCGGCGCCAACCTGCTGACGTATCGCGTGGAGACCTTCATCCACGGCGGCAGCGGCTTTTACTGGCTCGCGCGGCTGTCGGCGGCGGGCATTCCGGTGATCAGCGTGGTGCATGGGTCCAGCACGGCGGGCGGCGCCTACATGCCGGGCCTGTCGGACTACGTGGTGATGGTGCGCGACCGGGCGCGCGCGTTCCTCGCCGGGCCGCCGTTGCTGAAAGCGGCCACGGGCGAGATCGCCACCGAAGAGGAACTGGGCGGTGCGGAGATGCACGCCACCACTTCGGGCCTGGCCGAATACCTGGCCGAAGACGATGCGGATGCACTGCGCATCGCGCGCGAACTTGTGGCCGCGCTCGACTGGAACCGCGATGTGCCGGCACCGGACAGGCCCTATGCGCCGCCGCGCTTCGATGCAGAAGAACTGCTTGGCATTGCGCTGACCGATCATCGCAAACCGCTGGACATGCGCGAGGTCATTGCACGCTTTGCCGATGGATCGGATTTTCTGGAGTTCAAGCCTGACTATGGCCCCGGCACGATCACGGGGCATGCGGCCATCTGTGGCATGCGCGTCGGCGTCATCACAAACAACGGGCCGCTGGACCCGGCGGGCGCGACCAAGGTGGTGCATTTCATTCAGGTGTGCTGCCAGTCCGACACGCCGCTGCTGTATCTGCAAAACACCACCGGTTTCATCGTCGGCAAGGCGTCGGAACAGGCCGGCATGATCAAGCACGGCTCGAAGACGATCCAGGCCATGGCCAACGCCACCGTGCCGCGCATCACCGTGCATTGCGGCGCGTCGTTTGGCGCGGGCAACTACGGCATGTCGGGGCGCGGCTTCTTTCCGGATTTTTGCTTCAGCTGGCCCAACGCCAAGACGGCTGTGATGGGCGCCGAGCAGGCCGCCGGAACGATGGCGACGGTCATGGCCGCGAGCATGCAACGCAAGACGCAGACCGTCGACCATGACGCCATTGAAGCGATGCGCGCCAAGGTGATCGACACGTTCGAGCGGCAGTCCGATGCATTCACCGTTTCGGGCCGATTGCTGGACGACGGCGTGATCGACCCGCGCGACACACGCAAGGTGCTGGCCTGCGTGCTCGGGGTGTGCGACGAAGCGCGCCGCCGCACGTTGCATCCGATCCAGTTTGGCGTTGCGCGCCCGTAGCCATCCCGACCCATACACGAACAGCCCAGGACAACCGGAGCGAGACACCATGCACTTCACCCACGAGCACCAGGAACTGCAGCGCAACCTGAAACGCTTCATCGACAGCGACATCAACCCGTACGTCGATGAATGGGAAGCGGCGGAGATGTTTCCCGCCAAGCAGCTCTTCAAGAAGATGGGCGAGTTGGGCTTTCTCGGCATCGCCAAGCCGACCGAGTTTGGCGGCCTGGGGCTCGACTATTCGTATGCGATGGCGATGGCCGAGACGCTGGGGCACATCCACTGCGGCGGCGTGCCGATGGCGATTGGCGTGCAGACCGACATGGCGACGCCCGCGCTCGCACGCTTCGGTTCGGACGAGCTGCGCGCACAGTTTCTCGCCCCCGCCATCAGCGGCGATGCGGTGGCGTGCGTTGGCGTATCGGAGCCGAGCGCTGGCTCCGATGTGGCAAGCATCAAGACCACGGCGCGCAAGGACGGCGACGACTACATCATCAACGGCAGCAAGATGTGGATCACCAACAGCCTACAGGCCGACTGGATGTGCTTGCTGGCCAACACGTCGGACGACCCCGCCCACCGCAACAAGTCGCTCATCATCGTGCCGATGAACACGAAGGGCGTGTCGGTCGGCAAGAAGATCCGCAAGATCGGCATGAATTCGTCGGACACGGGCCTCATCTATTTTGACGATGTGCGCGTGCCACAGCGCTATCGCATCGGCGAGGAAGGCAAGGGCTTCACGTACCAGATGCTGCAATTCCAGGAAGAGCGCCTGTGGGCCGCGGCCAGCAGCCTGGCGACGATGACGATGTGCATCGAGACCACCGCCGAGTACGCACGCGAGCGCAAGCTCTTCGGCGCCAGCCTGCTCGACAACCAGTGGGTGCACTTCAAGCTGGCCGAGCTGAAGACGGAAGTGGAAGCGCTGCGTGCGCTCACGTATCGCGCGTGCGATCTGTACATCCAAGGGCAGGACGTGACGGAGCTGGCATCGATGGCCAAGCTCAAGGCCGGGCGCCTCGCGCGCATCGTGCCTGATGCCTGCCTGCAGTTCTGGGGCGGCATGGGCTTCACGTGGGACAACCCGGTCTCGCGCTATTACCGCGACGGGCGCCTGGGCTCGATTGGCGGCGGTGCGGACGAGGTGATGCTCGGCATCATCTGCAAGTACATGAACACGCTGCCGGGCAAGAAGGGCTGAAAGATG
>NZ_MCGB01000027.1 GCF_001699815.1 Ralstonia pickettii
CCCGCCAGCCCGTGCATCGGACCAACAGGGCGTCTTTCTTCAACAGCCCAAAATGCCTTACCGCCGGGCCAGCGCCCCCACCACGCGCACGAGTTCATCCACCTCCTCGCACGTGTTGTAAAACGCCAGGGATGGCCGCACCGTGGCCTCCACCCCAAAGCGCCGCAGGATGGGCTGCGCACAGTGATGGCCGGAGCGCACGGCAATACCTTCGCGGTTGAGCGCCGCGCCCACTTCTTCGGTGCGGTACCCAGCCAGCGTGAACGACAGCACGCTCGCCTTGTTGGCAGCCGTACCGATCAGCCGCAAACCGGGAATGCGCGACAGCCCATGCGTGGCATACACCAGCAGGTCGTGCTCGTAGCGCGCGATGTGCTCCAGGCCGATACGCTCGACGTAATCAAGCGCAGCGCCCAGCCCCACCGCGTCGGCAATGTTGCCGGTGCCGGCCTCGAAGCGCGCGGGCGCGGGCTGGTACAGCGTCTTTTCGAACGTGACGTCGGCAATCATGTTGCCGCCGCCCTGCCACGGCGGCAGCGTGTCGAGCAGATCCTGCTTGCCGTAGACCACGCCAATGCCCGTCGGCCCGAAGACCTTGTGGCCGGAGAACACGTAAAAGTCCGCGTCCAGCGCCTGCACGTTCACACGCAAGTGTGAGACCGCCTGCGCGCCGTCCACCAGCACGCGCGCGCCGGCCGCATGCGCCAGTGCGATGATCTCCTGCACGGGCGTCACCGTCCCCAGCGCATTCGACACCTGCGTGACGGACACCAGCTTCGTCCGTGGATTGAGCAGCTTGCGGTATTCGTCCAGCAGAACCTGCCCGCTGTCGTCCACCGGAATCACGCGGATGCGCGCACCCACCTGCGCGGCCAGCTGCTGCCACGGCACGATGTTGGCGTGGTGCTCCAGGTGCGAGACGATGATCTCGTCCCCCGCGCCGATGTGCTGACGGCCAAACGTCTGGGCAACGAGGTTGATCGCCTCGGTGGCACCGCGCACGAAGATGATCTCGCTTGCCGACCGTGCACCGAGGAACCGCGCAACCTTGTTGCGGGCACCCTCGTACGCGTCCGTCGCACGCGCGGCCAGCTCATGCGCCGCGCGGTGGATGTTGGAGTTCTCGTGCGCGTAGAAATACGCCAGCCGATCGATCACCGCTTGCGGCTTGTGCGTGGTGGCAGCGTTGTCCAGCCAGATCAGCGGCCGGCCATTGACGCGCTCGGCCAGGATCGGAAAATCCCGCCGCACGGCATGCACATCGAAGGCGCCAACGCGATGCGGCTGGTGGCTCTGCTCGTCCCGCGTATTGCGCGGTGCCTCCAGCGTGGGTGCGGCTGCGCCGCCGGCTGGCGCGAGGAAGTAGAACTGCCCCGCCTGCGCAGCCCCACCCGGCTGCCGCAATGCATCCGGCCCCGCAGGCGGCGTGCCGGATGCGCCATCGATCAACCGTGCCAGCGCATCGGTGCCCGGCAGCTGAAACGGCTGCGCCGAAACACGATCCTCCGGCACACCCGCCTCCGACGCCGCCACACCCGCATGCGGCACAGCGGACTGATAGCCGCTCGCCTCACCCAGGAAGTAGTACGGCGAACTCGGTGCCGAGACGGAATGCGCCGGTACAGGTTGGCCATGACCGGATGCAGCCTGCGGCAACGCCGCCGCATACTGCGTCGGCACGCCCAGCACAGGCACCTGCGGAGCAATCGGTGCGGCATCCGCAACGGGCAACGCACTGAGTTGCGGCGACGTACCCGCCGGCGCCAGATCGATAGAGGGCTCCGGCTCATGACCGGGCAGTGCTGTGAAGAACGCGTTGGCAAGTTGCGCCAGCGCGGCCACGTCCGGCAAACCTGCCGGCACATCGCCCACCGCCGGCGCCAGGCCGCTCACGCCGGGCGCATTACTTGTAGGTGTCGGGGTAGTCATGGTACTTGCCAATCTCCACGTCTTCGAGCACCGCCAGCGCGTCTTCGGTCAGCACGGCCAGCGAGCAATACAGCGAAATCAGATATGAAGCGATGGCGTTCCGGTTGATGCCCATGAAGCGCACCGACAGACCCGGACTCTGCTCGCCCGCCACGCCCGGCTGATACAGACCCACCACGCCCTGGCGCTTGTCGCCCACGCGCAGCAGCAGAATCTTCGTGCGGCCGTTTTCGTCAATGGGCACCTTGTCCGACGGAATCAGCGGCAGGCCGCGCCATGTCAGGAACTGCGAGCCGAACAGGCTAACGGTGGGCGGCGGCACGCCACGGCGTGTGCATTCGCGGCCAAACGCGGCAATCGCTAGCGGATGCGCAAGGAAGAACGCCGGCTCTTTCCAGACCTTGGTGATCAGCTCGTCCAGATCGTCGGGCGTGGGCGCGCCGGTGAGCGTGGAGATGCGCTGCGTTTCATCCACGTTGGCCAGCAGGCCGTAGTCGGGGTTGTTGATCAGCTCGCTTTCCTGACGCTCCTTGATGGTCTCGATGGTCAGGCGCAGCTGCTGCTGGATCTGGTCGTGCGGGCTGCTGTACAGATCCGAGACACGCGTATGCACGTCCAGCACCGTCGTCACCGCGTTGAGGAAGTACTCGCGCGGATGTTCGTCGTAGTCGACAAAGGTCTGCGGCAGCTCTGCCTCGTCGCGCTGCGAGCAGGCAACACGCACATCGCGCGGATTCTTCACGCGGTTCAGGCGGAAGATGCCGGCCTCCACCGGCTGCCACTGCAGCAGGTGCACCAGCCAGCGCGGGCTGAGGGTGGACAACTGCGGAACAGTCTTGGTCGCGTTCGCCAATTGGCGTGCGGCACTGTCGCCTAGCGCGGTGCGCACGTCCTGGGTATCTGCTTCTGCCATGCAATGACTCCCAACTTCATTTGAAAAAATGCCCCCGTTTCTCTGGCGGGTGCGGTGGATAAAACCGGTGGGAAAGGCACGTCGGGCGAATCAGCGCGCGGGGTGTGCCTCGCTGTCGCTGTGCATATAAGGCGGAGGGTCCTGAACGGCGTCCCGAATTCCGTCCTGCACGCCGCTCTGCACGTTTGCCTGGGTGACGCTGCTGCCGGGCGGCACGCTGCGCGTGAGCCACACGTTGCCGCCAATGGACGAGCCGCGTCCGATGGTGATACGCCCGAGGATGGTCGCGCCGGCGTAGATGACGACGTCGTCTTCCACCACTGGGTGGCGCGCAACGCCCTTCTCAAGATGGCCATCGGCATCGGCAGAAAAGCGCTTGGCACCGAGCGTCACCGCCTGGTAGATCCGAACGCGCTCGCCAATCACGGCGGTCTCACCAATCACCACGCCCGTACCGTGGTCGATGAAGAAGCCGCTGCCGATCTGGGCGCCGGGGTGGATGTCGATGCCGGTGTCGGCATGCGCGGTCTCGGCCACCATGCGCGCAAGCAGAGGCAACCCGGCGCGGTACAGGTGATGCGCAATGCGGTGATGGATGACGGCGAGGATGCCGGGGTAGCACAGCAGCACCTCGTCGACGCTGCGCGCTGCCGGATCACCGTGGTAGGCGGCCAGCACGTCGGTATCGAGTAGGCGACGCAGCGCGGGGAGTGCCGCCGCGAAGTCGCGCACGAGTTGCACCGCCTCGGCATCGGGATCGCGATCCACGGCGCGCGCCTGGCGCACCGTGTGACGCAGCTCCAGCCGCACCTGCGCCACCAGCGCATTGAGTGCCGAATCGAGCGTATGGCCGACATAGAAGTCTTCGCTTTCCTCACGCAAGTCTGTGGGGCCGAGCCGCATGGGGAAGAGGGCCCCGCGCAGCGCCTCCAGGATCTGCCGCACCGCCTCGCGCGAGGGCAACTCGCGGCCCGTGACTTCGGTACGGCCGTTGCGGGCGCGCCAATCAGCCCGGGCCGCACGCAGCTCGCTGACGATGCGGTCCAGTTGCCAGCCTGGGTCGTGCGCGGGCGCAGGCCTGCCCGCGATGACGCTATCGCTCATCGTCGCTCCCCTGTTCTGTTGGTTTGGTTGTTAGCGGTGCGGCGGCGCTCAGTCCTGCTGCCAGGGCAGGCCCCAGCGGCGCCAGCCGCCGGCTTCGCCGCGCTGCTGCTGTTCGTCCAGATCGCCCTCAAAGCCTTCCAGCACGTTGAACACGTTCTGGAATCCGGCAGCGGCGGCGGCTTCCGCTGCGGCTGCAGAGCGTTTGCCACTGCGGCACAGCAGCAGCACCACGGCGCTCTTGGGCGCGGCTTTCTCCAGCTCGCGCAGGAAGCGCGGGTTCTTGATCATGGCGGGCCCGGTCTGCCACGCCGCGTGCGGGGTATCCGGCACACGACCCACGAACTTCCGTTCTTCTGCGGTACGCACGTCCACGAGTACGGCGTCGCCACGGCTGACCAGCGCCCAGACTTCGGCCGGTGTCAGCCCGCCCGCATAGCGCAGTCCCTGCGCGCTGGCGTGGCTGCGTGCGCGCTCCAGCAGCGTTGACGAGGGTGTAGACAGCACGCTGTCGAGCACGGCCTGCACAGCCGGATCGCGTGGCGCAGTTTGAACGGTGGTGGCAGACATCGAACCTCCGACTTAGTGATCGCAACGAGCGCGCAATGGGTGACGGACAAGCCCACTCTAGCCGTGGGTGATATTCGATAAAACGAATAAAACCGCCCTTCGATCCACGGTCATCGCATAACGCCGGCCTGCATGACGCGCCGTACCGAAGCGCGTCCGTTGGTGCGCCGGGTCATTACAATGCGAACAGTCCCGAACAGTTGTACGTGACTGTTCCGAATCATCTGCCCGGAGGGCTACCGCCCATGAAACTCCAGATCGATCCCGCCACCCGCGTCCCCATCTCCGACCAGATCGTGGCCGGCGTGCAGGCGTGGATCGGCGGCAATGACGTGCGCCCCGGCGCCAAGCTGCCGTCTATCCGGCAACTGGCGGCCGACTACGGCATCAGCCGCTTCCCCGTGATCGAGGCATATGACCGGCTGGTCTCGCTGGGGCTGCTGGACTCGCGCCACGGCTCGGGCTTCTACGTGGCCGAGAGCAACCTGACCGGGCGCGACGGACGCGGCTGGTCAGACCCGCGCCGGGCCGAGGCCGAGTCCAAACACATCTTCGAGCAGTTCAGCTACCCCGACGGCATGCTCAAGCTCGGCGGCGGGTTCGTGCCGGCCGACTGGCGCGATGTCGACGGCCTGACGCAGGCCATCCGCCAGGTGTCGCGCACCGACACGCACGCGGTGATCGACTATTCCTCGCCACTTGGCAACACCGCGCTACGGCATCAGGTCATGATGCGTGCGCGGCAGCTCGGCATCCAGGCCGAACAGCCCAATGTGCTCATCACCGCCGGCACGAGCCAGGCAATCGACCTGGTGATGCGGCACCTGCTGAAACCCGGCGACACGGTCTTTGTGGAAGACCCGGGCTATTACACCGTGTTTGGGCTGCTGCGGTTGCACGGCGTGAAGCTGGTCGGTATTCCGCGCCGCAGCGACGGGCCTGACGTGGAAGTGACGGAAGCGATGCTGCGCGAGCACCGGCCCAAGCTGTTCTTCATCAATAGCGTGCTGCAGAACCCCACCGGCTCGGTCGTGTCGCCACCGGTCGCGTTCCGGCTGCTTGAACTGGCGCGGCGCCACGGTTTCACGTTTCTGGAAGACGACATCTTTGCCGACCTGCAGACCGATCCGACCGCGCGCCTGGCGACGCTGGATCAACTCGATCACGTGATCTACGTGGGCGGATTTTCCAAGACGGTGTCGGCGTCGCTGCCGGTGGGTTACCTAATTGCCAAGCGCGAGCTGGTGCATGACCTGACCAACGTGAAGATGCTCACCAGCGTGGGGGGCTCGCGCTTTGCCGAGGCCGTGGTGAGTACGCTGCTGGAGCGCGGCGCCTATCGCAAATATGTGGAGCGGCTGCGCCAGCGCGCGGGTGACTCCGTCATCGCGTCGCTCGATGTGCTGGCCGATGCGGGCTGGGAGGTGTTTCACCATCCGTCAGGCGGCAACTTCCTGTGGGCGCGTGTGCCGCATGTGGAGGATTCGCGCGATCTGGCGGCCACCGCAGAAAAGCATGGTGTGACGCTGGCGCCCGGGCATTACTTCCGCCCGAACCTGGAGGTATCGCCGTGGGTGCGCATCAATAGCGCCTATGCGACGGAGCCGCGTGCGGTGGCCTTCCTGCAAGAAGCCGGGCGCCGGCCGGGCCGCAAGCGCGCCTGACGCACGAGGCCGGGCACGCGCGTTGCGGCGCTGTTGAGGTTAATGCCGCATGCAGCGGCGCAGGAGCCCGATCATGCACAACGCCGAGCACAACCAAGCGCAGCCTCAGCCCGAAGAGCCCGTCACCCGCCAACCCGAAGGCGCCAAGCTGACGAAACCGCCGCCCGACTCGCCCCGCAACGACCCGCTTGCGCGCGCCTCCCACCGCATCCGCTCCGTCGACGCGGCGGGTGCCGAGGCGACTGACAACACCGTCGACACAGACGGGAAGGGCCTGGAGGCTGCGAAGAGCCCATCACAGTGGCAAGACAACGTGATCTACTCCAACGCCTCGCTCGACAACAGCCGCCCCGAGCCCGATCCGGCAGCACCCATCGCCGGGGTAGACAGCCGGCCAAGCCAAGGGCGCCCCACCATCGCTGTGCAGCCTGGCCAGCGCGTCGTCATGCGGGGCGTGGTAGACGAAACGGCACGCAACGGTACGCGCGCTGCGCAGCGGTTTTCCGTGGAAGAGGATGAGCAGCCGTAGCATGGCGCGTTGACCCGCCCTTCCCTCGGAGAGGTAGCCCAACCCGCGCTCAGGTAGTTGAATCGCCACCGCGCGGGCTGAAGGTGCGCGGGAAGGCCACCGGCGCGCTCAGTGCGCCACGGCGTTGAAATTGGGCGGCCGTCGATCGACGAACGCCCGGAAGGCTTCATGCGCCTCCGGAGACTTCAGCCGCTGCGCAAAGCAGGCGCTCTCCGCATCCATCTGCTGTTTGAGCAGTTCGGCGTCGCGCATCAGGCGCTTGGTTTCGGTCAGGGCGCCGAGCGGCTGGCGCGCCAGTCGGGCAGCAACGGCTTGCGCCTCCGTGCCGAGCTGGTACAGCGGCACCACGCGATTCGCCAACCCCCACGCGAGCGCCGATTCGGCGCTTACCGCATCGCCCAGCGCGAACATCTCGAACGCGCGCACGTGACCCAGGCGCGCGGGCATCAGCAGGCTCGATGCCGCTTCCGGCACCAGCGCCAGATTGACGAACGGCGTGGAAAGCTGCGCGTTGTCGGCCAACAGCACGAAATCGCAATGCAGGAGCATGGTCGTGCCAATGCCGACCGCGCGGCCTTGCACGGCCGCCACCAGCGGGCGCGTGGCACGCGCGAGCGCATGCAGGAAGCGGATGACGTTGCGCTCGCCATCGCCCTTGTCGCCCGTCATGGCGATCGATGCGAATTCGCCGATGTCGTTGCCGGCGGAGAACATGTCGCCTTCTGCGCGCAGCAACACCACGCGCACAGTGTTGTCGCGCTCGGCGGCGGTCAGCGCATCGGCCAGCGCGCCGTACATCGCATCGGTCATGGCGTTCTTCTTGTCGGCGCGCGCCAGGGTGAGCGTCAGCACGCCGTCGGCGTTGTGGCTCTGGATGTGTTCACTCATTGCTCGTCTCCGTTGGGGAACTTGGTTTGCAGGCTGGCCAGCCAGCGTGCGACAACGTCAATTTCGGCGTCGGTAAAACCTTCGGTCAGCCGCGCGTTCAGTTCGGCCAGGCCGTTGCGTGTTGCTGCCAAGGCTTCGCGGCCGGCGGGCGTGATCCAGAGTTGCCAGGCGCGGCCATCCTTGGCGTCAGCGCGGCGCTCGATGAGGCCGGCGTCGGTGGTTCGATCGACCAGGCCGCTCATGGCGGAGGGGCCGAGGTCCAGCGCGGCGCCAGCTTCGCGCATCAACGCGCCGTCGTTCTTCTCCAGGAAGAACAGCAGGCCGGACTGCGCGGCGGTCACGCCCTCGCCGGTACGCGATTGAATCCAGCGCTGCAAGCGGCGTTGCCCAACGCTGATCAGATACACAAGGCGGCGGTCGGGCGCAGTCATGCAGCCTCCGCTTCGTTGCGTGGGGCGGCGGCACGCTCGCGCAGCCAATCCACCAGACCTGGCCACAGCGTGGTGGCGAACTGCGAGCGGAAGAAGCCCAGGTGCCCCACCGCGCCGCCGGCCTGCGCAGGCGCGATCTGCCGGCGCTCGACCCACGTGTTCGTGAAGTGCATCGTCAACGCATTGATGGCGGCGGGCGTGGCCCACGGGTCGTCGTCAAAGCCATAGACGAGCACCGGATGCGTCACACGGTTGAAGCGCTCGATGGCGCCGAGCGTCGGATCATCGAAGAAGTAGCGCTGCATGCCGGCCCACGCGCCCCATTCGATGGCAACGCCGCCCGGCAGGTCTTCGCCCAGGCCCATCCGCTTGCCGGGCACGTAGCCGATCAGCCGCGCCATCAAGGGGCCAACGCCGCGCAGGATCAGCTCCACGCGCAAGCGTTCGCCGCGTTGGCGGATGAAGCGCGAGTTGCCCGTGTGGCAGGCCACTTGCACAACGCCCGCGACATCCCAGTCTGCGCAGCACAGGCCGATGGCGTGGCCGCCCACCGAGTGCCCGACCGCCAGGTGCGGCAACTCCGGATAGCGCGCCCTTGCCCACCGCATCACACCTTCGGCGTCGAGCAGCGCCCAGTCGCGCATGCGGGCAGCAAAGCGGCGCAGGCTCTTGGGCCGGGATGCGCCGATGCCACGGTAGTCGTACGTGATGGTGTGGAAACCGCGTTCGGCCAGAAATTTGGCAAAGGCTTGATAGATGCGCTGCGGCACGCCCGTGGCCGGGTGCATGACCACCACGCCCTGCGGCGTGCCGGCGGCCGTCCAGAGCATGGCGCCCAGCGGGTAACCGTCGGTGGCGGGAATGGTGTGCGGTGTGCTGTTCATTGCGGCGATTTAGTTCGCATGCGAAGTTTTTTACTTTGTATGCGAAGTAAATTGGCCTGTCAACGACAGAAAGATAAAGTACTTGCTTAACTATTCAGAGTCGCTATAGTTAACCACATGCTTAACCATGACACCTCTCTCGATCTCGCCTTCCAGGCACTGGCCGACGGCAACCGGCGCGCGATGCTGGTGCAGCTCGTGCGCGGGCCGGCGTCGGTGAGCGAACTTGCCCAACCCCTCGATATCTCGCTGCCTGCGGTGATGCAGCACCTGTCGGTGCTGGAGAACTCCGGTCTCGTGCGATCGGAAAAAGTGGGCCGCGTGCGGACTTGCCGTATCGAACCCGGGGCGCTGAGCCTCGCAGAGCAGTGGATCAACCAACGACGCCTGGAGTGGGAACAGCACTTCGACCGCCTCGGCGCCTATCTGGAAACACTCAAGACCCAAGGAGACTTGCATGACGACCATTGACAGCCCCGCCGGCACGACCCTGCGCCCCCTCGTGATCTCGCGCACGTTTCCCGTTTCGCGCGACTGGGTCTTCAAGGCCTGGAGCACCGCCGACCACATCAAGCGCTGGTTCTGCCCGACGCACTACACGGTGCCCGACGCGACGGTGGAGTTTCGCGTGGGCGGCAAGTTCGATGTGTGCATGCGCTCGCCCGAGGGGCAAGACCACTGGTCGCGCGGCCACTTTCTGGAGATCGTGCCCAACGCGCGCCTCGTCATCGACATGAACGTAGTGGATGGCGACAACCGCCCGCTGATGAACGCCCACACCGTCGTCACCTTTGCCGAGGAAACAGGCGGCGGCACGCGCATGGAAGTCACCCAGACCCACACACCGCTCGCGCCGATTGCCGAGATGATGATCAAGGGCGCGCCCGAAGGCTGGAAGCAGACGCTGGACAAACTGGAGCGCGAAGCCGCAAGCATGCCGCTGGCCGAAGGCATTCAGCGCTCCGTCGTGCATGCCACCTTTACGGTGGAACGCACGTACGACGCACCGCGCTCGCGCGTGTTCAAGGCGCTGACCGACCCGGCCGCCAAGGCGAAGTGGTTTGCCGGCGGCAATGGCTATACCTTGCTCGTGCGCGAAATGGACGCCACGCCCGGCGGCCGCGAAGTCGTCAAGGGCCGGTGGGACAGCGGTGTCGTGTCCAGCTTTGAAGCGCTGTATCACGACGTCATCCCGAACGAACGCGTCGTCTATTCGTATGTGATGCACCTGGACGACCGCAAGATCTCCGCCTCGCTCGCCACGCTGGAATTGCGCGAGCCCAAGGACGGCTCCGGCGGCACGCACCTCGTCATGACCGAGCAAGGCGCCTTCCTGGATGGCTACGACGACTCCGGATCGCGCGAGCGCGGCACGCAGTTCCTGCTCGACATGCTGGGCAATTCGCTCAAGGACTGAGCCTTTGCAAGACGTCGCGCGCGACGACCGCCAACGTGACCGCCGCGCCGACGATCAACACTGCCGCCCACAGCACGCCGCCCAGGTGCGCCAGAAGCGCCTGGCGCGGCGTCATTGCGCGTACTGCGCGAGACCGTTTCCGAACGACCAGTTCTCGGGCAGCACCTCCACCAAGTTGATGAATACGTCTTCGGGCCGTACGCCGGGCTTGTCGCCCAGCAACTCGACGATACGGCGATAGAGCGCCTGCTTCTGCTCAAGGTTGCGCGTGTTGTTGGCGGTGATCTGGATGATCACCACGTCGTCGCTACGCGCAAGGCCGAAGTACGTCGGGCTGACGCTGAAGGTGCTGGCGTCGTGCTCGGTGAGCGTCATGAAGCGATCGTCTTCCGGCACGTTGAACGTCTCGCGCATGGCGCGATAGACGCCGTCGAAAATGGCCTGGTGATAAGCGGCAGGCTTGCCGCGCCGCAGCGACACTTGAACGAGAGGCATGGCGGACTCCGTGATTTGCAGTCACGACAGAATGCCTCACGTTGATCATTGAAAAAAGACATCCTAAGATATTTCAATCATTCGATTTCAAAATGATTTGACCATGAGGATGCTCGATCTGGAGGCCGTCCAGGCCTTTGTGCTGACCGCCGATCTGAAGAGCTTCACGCGCGCGGCAGAGGCCATGGACTCCACGCAATCTGCCGTGAGCCTGAAGATCAAGCGGCTGGAAGATGCGCTGGGCCGCCGGCTTCTGGAACGCACGCCGCGCCTGGTGCGGTTGTCTCAGGACGGGGCGGCGTTCCTTGCGGCGGCGCGCGAACTGGTGGCCGCGCACGAAGGGGCGCTGGGCGCGTTTGGCGTGGAACGGCGGCGCTTGTCGGTCGGGATGAGCCACCACATCGTCGGCGCGGAACTGCCACGGCTGCTGCGGCAGATGGGTCGCGCCGAGCCCGCCCTGACGCTGGAGATCCGCATAGCCAGTTCCTGGGAAATCCTGGAGATGTTTGAAAGCGGCGCGTTGGATGCCGCCATCGTGCTGCGCCACGACAACCGGCGCACCGACGGCGAAGTGCTGATGGACGAACCCTTTGGCTGGATGGCCGCACCCGACTTCGAGCACCGCGCGGGCGAACCCGTCCGCCTGGCCAATCAGACCGAAACGTGCCGCATACGACAGATGGCAACGACAGCATTGGACGCCGCCGGCATCGCCTGGCAAGAGGTGTTCGTGGGGGGCGGCGTGGCCACCATTGGCGCAGCGGTGGCGGCTGGCCTTGCGGTGGCGGCACTCAGCCGACGCGTGGCACCGGCCGGCACCATCGACGTGGGCGAAGTGCTCGGCCTGCCGCCGCTGCCGCCGCGCAGCGTGGTGCTGCACTCGCGGCTCGCCGATCCGGTCGCGAAGAAGGCGCTGCGGACGTTTGCCACCACCTTGCGGGCCACGGGCGGACGATAGCGGGACGCCCCTGCCGCACGCGCATTTTGCGCAATCGCTGCACCGCGCGACGCCTGCGGGGCGACTATGCTTTGCCGCATGAAGCCGCGCACTGAACACGATTACCACCGCCGCATCGCCCATCGGCGCCGTGGGCTTCTCGTTGGGCGGCTACACCGTGCTGGAACTGGCCGGCGCACGCACGGATGTCGCAGCCTTCATGGCGTTCTGCGGCTCGCCGCAGGCCGATGCGATCTGCCATCCACCCGAGATGGCCCGCGCGCAGATCGACCCGGCAGTTGACACAACGCGGTCACCGCAAACGGAAGCGTCGCTGGCCCGCTCCAGTGCGTCCTACCGCGATGCCCGCATCCAGGCCGTCTTTGCCATGGCGCCTGCAGTCGGCATGGCGATGGACGCCACGTCGCTTGGCAACATCAGCATCCCGGTCTCGCTGATGGCCGGAGACGCGGATATCACCGTGCCCGTCGACACCAACGTGCGACGTGTCGCCAGGCTGTTGCCCAAGGGGGATCTGCTGCTGGCGCCGGGCGCGACGCACTACACGTTCATGGATACGTGCCTGCCAGGTGCCGCACCCCATGTGCCGCTGCTGTGCAAGGACAACCCCGGCGTCGATCGCGATGCGGTGCATGCCCAGGCCGTGCGCCGGGCGGTGGACTTTTTCGCGGCGACGCTGCCCGGTCAGACCTGAGCGTCGCCCGCGATTCGATGCAGATCGATTACTGCTTCTGCACCGCCACGCTGCCGATCGAATAGCCCGCGCCAAACGAGCAGATCATGCCCAGGTCACCCGACTTCAGGTCGGCACGGTGGCGGTGGAACGCAATGATGGAACCCGCCGATGCCGTGTTGGCGAACTCGTCCAGAATGACCGGCGCCTCGTCGGCCGATGCATCGTGCCCAAGCAGGCGCTTGCCGATCAGCTGGTTCATCGCCAGGTTGGCCTGATGCAGCCAGAAGCGGCGCACGTCGGCCGGGGCATGGCCCAGTTGCTGCAGATGGCCGGCAATGTGCTCGGCGGCCATCGGGCAGACTTCCTTGAAGACCTTGCGGCCTTCCTGGCGGAAGAGCTGATCGCGGTCGTCCGGGTTGCGGTCTTCGCTGCGCGAGAGGTAGCCGGCGTTGTTGCGGATGTTGTTGGAAAAGCTCGTCGCGCATTTGGTGCCGAGCACACGCCAGGCGTCCGCAGAGCGCGTGTCTTCCGCGCGCTCGACCAGCACGGCCGTGCACACGTCGCCGAAGATGAAGTGGCAATCGCGGTCTTTCCAATCGAGGTGGCCGGAGGTGATTTCCGGGCTCACCACCAGCGCGGCGCGCGCCGTGCCGCTGCGCACGGCATTGATGGCCTGCTCCAGCCCAAAAGTGGCCGACGAGCACGCGACGTTCATGTCGAACGCGTAACCGCCCGCGCCAATGCCGTTCTGAATTTCCACGCCCAACGCCGGATACGGGCGCTGGAAGTTGGACGTCGCACAGAGCAGCATGTCGACGTCGGCGGCGTCGCGTCCGGCAGCGACCAATGCGTCGCGCGCGGCGGCCACGCCAATCTCGGCTTGCAGCGACAGCACATCGTCGGGGCGCGGCGTCAGGTGCGGGCGCATGCGCGTCGGGTCCAGCACGCCGGCCTTGTCGATCACGTAGCGCTGTCGAATACCCGAAGCCTTCTCAATGAACTCGGCCGACGACTCCGCCAGCGGCGTCAGCTCGCCCGCCGCAATCGCTGCGGCGTGCTGCGCGTTGTAGCGCTGGGTGTAGGCGTTGTAGGAGGCGACCAGCTCCTCGTTGGTGATGACCTCGGGCGCGACCCACAGGCCCGTGCCGCTGATGACGACGTCGTGCATACCCGGAATTTATGAATTTTTCGTGGCGGCGACGATAGCACATCGGCCGGCCAAATGCGGGTTGCAGGATGTGATCGTTTACATCTAGTTGGGCCTTGCGCTGCAGCGCACATGGGCAGGCGCACCCTTGAGCGAAAAACAATGCGTTACGCTAGTCGCCATCCCCGAACTTCGCAGGAAACCCGCACACCTATGCTCAGCCCTTTCCGAATTGCCCAAGCGTGTGTGGCCGTTGGCGCCGCCCTCACTACCTCGCTGGCGCTGGCCCATCCGAAACTGCTCTCGGCCAATCCCGCCGACAAGTCCGTTGGCCCCGCACCGGCCCAGATTGCGCTCCATTTCTCGGAAAAACTGGTTGCCCAGTTCTGCGACGCCACGCTGATCATGAACGCAGCCTCCGGCTCGACGAATGTCGCTGCCAAGGTCGCCACGAGCAGCGATGGGCGGACACTGACGGTATCGCCCACGCAGCAGCTCGCGCCTGGGGCGTACCGCGTTGACTGGCATGTCGTGGCCGCAGACACGCACCGCGTGACCCGCAACCTGACGTTCCAGGTGAAGTAACGCGATGCCCGAGGACTGGCTGGCGGTCATCCTGCGCTTTGCGCTGTACCTGGATTTGATGGTGCTCTTTGGCGTGCCGCTTTTCAGCCTTTACGCGCTTGGGCCAAGCGGCAAATCGCCGGCCATCCCGCGGTTGTACGGCACGGTGGCCGCAGCATCGGCATTGGCCGGCATCGTGCTGTCGATCTGGGACGTGGTGGCGATGGCCGAGTCGATGACCGGCGCCTCCCGCTACAGCCAGCTGAGCAGCCGTGTCTTCGACATGATCCTGACCGGCACCGCAGTCGGCGCGGCATGGCTGGTACGCATGGCGGTGCTTGCGGCCGGTCTTCTCGTGGGAATCCCATGGCGCCGAGATCCGCTCCGCCAGCGGGCCGTGCTTGCGGCGTCGGGCGCCATCGCGCTGGCCACGCTTGCATGGGCCGGGCACGGTGCCATGGACGACGCCTTGCGCGGCGCACTCCATCTTGCCGCCGACATTACGCATCTGCTGGCCGCTGGCATGTGGGTGGGTGCCCTGGTCGCATTCATGCTGCTGTCGTCTGCCCGACATGCAGACACGCCCGATACTGTGCAAACGCTCAGCCGTGCCGCCAGCGGCTTCGCGACCATCGGCACACGCATCGTGGGAGTGTTGATCGCCACGGGCGTCGTCAACTATGTGCTCGTTGCCGGCCTGACGCTCGATGCACTCTTCACGATGCCGTATGGGTGGTTGCTGCTCGGCAAGCTCACGCTGTTTGTGTTGATGCTCGCGCTGGCTGCGGGCAATCGCTATCGATTGAGCCCCCGGCTCGCGACTGCAATCCGCGCTGGCGATTGCGCAAGCGCGGCCAGGGCGCTGCACAACAGCCTGCGGGCGGAAGCCGGTCTTGCCATGCTGATCCTGGCGCTGGTGGCATGGCTCGGCATGCTGTCGCCGCTGCCTTCTTAGTGCCGGCGCAGGCAGCAAAAAAAAAACGGGTGACAGCACCGCTCTGTCACCCGCTCTTTGTTGCGTACCGCCGGCGCAGATCTTACTTGCCCACAGCAAGCTCCATGATCATGCGCGACAGCAGATAGAGACGCGGCACGACGCTCTCCACTTCCGCGTATTCCTCCGGCGTGTGGATGCCGCCCCCGACAATCCCGAAGCCGTCGAGCGTGGGCGTGCCGACACCCGCCGACAGGCTGGAATCGGCGGCGCCGCCGCTACCCTCGAGCGTGAGCATTCGGCCGATCTCGCCGTAGATAGCCTGTGCCTTGGCGGCGAGCTGGTCCGACGCTGCGTTACGCGGCATCGGGGGGAAGCTGCGCACCAGCGAGGTCTTCACTTCCGTCTCGGCGATCAGCTTGTTGGCCGACACGCGCGTCAGATCGCGCTCCACGCGGTCGAATTCTTCCGGCACTGCCACGCGCACGTCTGCGTAAGCCGTTGCATGGTCGGGGATGACGTTGGTCGCATCACCCGCCTTGAGCACCGTCACGTTGAACGTCGTCTGCTTGGCGCTGTCACCCAGCTTGCCGACTTGCAGCACCTGGTGCGCCAGTTCGTTGGCGGCGTTACGACCAGTTTCTGGCGCCACACCGGCGTGCGCGGCCTTGCCTTTGACGTCGATCTCCGCCGTGCCGCTGCCCTTGCGCCACACGACCAACCCATCGGCGGGCCGGCCGGGCTCCAGGTTGAGCGTCACGTCATGCTGCCTGGCCTCGCGCTCGATCAACGCGCGCGTGCCCTTGGAGCCGGTTTCCTCGTTCGTGTTGAGCAGCAGCGTGACTTGCCCGTATTGCTTGAAGTCGAGCTGCTGCAGGATCTTCATCGCATACAAACCCGCCACCACACCGCCCTTGTCATCCATCACGCCGGGGCCGTAGGCGCGCTTGTCCTTGATGTAAAAAGGCTTGGCGCGTGCGGTGCCGTCCTTGAAGACGGTGTCCATATGCGCCATCAGCAGAATGCGCGTTTTGCCCGTGCCCTTCCAGGTCGCGAGGATGTTGTTGCCCACCGCCGGCGCGGCGGACACTGTTTCCACCTGGGCGCCAGCCTTGCGCAGTTCGTCAGTGACGATGGTGCCAATCTGGCTGAGCCCCGCTTCGTTGCCCGTCCCCGAATCGATGTTTACCAAGCGCTCGAGCAGGTGCAGCGCGTCGCCACGGTAGCCCTCGGCGGCGGAGAGCACCTTGGGATTGGCATCGGCAGCGCAGGACAGGCCTGAGGCACACAGCAGCAGCGCAGCAACGGCAAGGCGGGACGGTTTCATGCGGGACCTTTGTAGCGAAGTGGCAAAACAGCCATTACACACAACATCAGTGCTGGCCGGGCAGCCATGTTGCGCCAGGCGCACGGTCTTCACCCGCAGCTTGCTCTTGGCAAGCCGTCATGCAGTGGCACAACTATTCATTGCATGCATTACCGGTCATTCAAAGAATAAATTTCACAAATAATGCACGCGCCGCTAATCTGGTTTCCCCTTTGATTTGGCGAGCAGACGATGGCGGAGCTTTATCTCGTACGGCACGGACAAGCCTCGTTTGGCGCGGCGGATTACGATCGGCTCTCTGAGCGCGGCGAGCAGCAGAGCGTCTGGCTTGGGGAATACTTCGCGCGGCAGGACATCGTTTTTGATCGCGTCATCTGCGGCACATTGCGCCGCCATGAGCAGACCGTCGACGGCATCCTGCGCGGCATGGGCATGTCGGGCACGGCGTATGAGCAGCATGCCGGGCTGAACGAATACGACTTCCAAGGGCTGTTTGCCGCGCTCGGCGAGGATTTTCCGGAGCTGACGCAACTCGCTTCGGGCTCGATGCGCGACCACTACCGGGCGCTCAAGCAGGTGCTGCATCTGTGGTCGGACGACAAGATCCGCGGGCCGCTGCCCGAAACGTGGGCC
Organism: Ralstonia pickettii; assembly: GCF_001699815.1. Lineage (GTDB taxonomy): Bacteria > Pseudomonadota > Gammaproteobacteria > Burkholderiales > Burkholderiaceae > Ralstonia > Ralstonia thomasii. The sequence continues at coordinate 17,061 of NZ_MCGB01000027.1, forward strand.
GCCTTCCAGCAGCGCGTGGCCGATGCGCGCGCGGCCATCCAGGCCGGCGGCGGGCAGCGTGTACTGGCGATCAGTTCCGGCGGTCCCATCGCTGTGACGGCGCAGCAGGTGCTGGCCGCACCGCCAACGAGCGCCATCGCGCTGAACCTGCAGATCCGCAACAGCAGCGTCTCGCAGTATTTCTTCAACGCCGAAGCGTTCCAGTTGGCCACCTTCAACGGCATCCCGCATCTGGACGACCCGGCGCGGCGCGCATTCCAGACATACGGCTGAACGCCCACGCGGACACGCCCACAACACATAACCATTGGAGGAGCATACCATGAGCACCAACCTGTTCGACCTGACCGGAAAGATCGCCCTGGTAACGGGCGCAAGCCGTGGCATTGGCGAAGAGATTGCCAAGCTGCTGGCAGAACAAGGCGCGCACGTGATCGTGTCCAGCCGCAAGCTGGCCGACTGCGAAGTCGTGGCGGAACGCATCCGCGCGGCAGGCGGCAAGGCCGAAGCGCTTGCCTGCCACGTCGGCCGCATGGAAGACATTACGGCGGCGTTCGACACCATCCGCAGCAGGCACGGCCGGCTCGACATCCTCATCAATAACGCGGCGGCCAACCCGCACTTTGGGCACATCCTTGAGACGGACTTGGCGGCCTATGAGAAGACCGTGGAAGTGAACATCCGCGGCTACTTTTTCATGTCGGTTGAAGCCGGCAAGATGATGAAGGCGCAGGGCGGTGGCGCGATCGTCAACACCGCGTCGGTCAACGCGCTGCACCCGGGCGACAAGCAGGGCATCTACTCCATCACCAAGGCGGCCGTGGCCCACATGACGCGCGCGTTCGCCAAGGAATGCGGGCCTTTCGGCATTCGCGTGAACGCGCTGCTGCCGGGGCTGACGAAGACCAAGTTCGCAGGCGCCCTCTTTGAAGACAAGGCCACGTACGACCGCTGGATCAGCGAGATCCCGCTGCGCCGCCACGCCGAGCCGCGCGAGATGGCCGGCACGGTGCTCTACCTGGTGTCTGACGCAGCGAGCTACACCAACGGCGAATGCATCGTCGTCGATGGCGGCATGACGGTCTGACAACGGGGCGCTTACCGCATCGACCGAGCCGCCGCGCTATTGCGGCGCGGCCGCAACATCGTCCTTGAAATCTGTGGATACCTGTATATATTTACAGTAACTGTAAATTTATACAGCCCTTGTCATGGACGACCTGATCCGCATCGAAAACGAGTACGACCGCCAGACGGTGCTTTGGCTGCGCGAGCGCCTGGGTGAACAGGCTCTGAACGAAGTCGTGTTGCGCATGGATGTGCGCGGGCGGCCGTATGTGTCGGAAGTCTGCCGCACGCTGGGCCTGACGCCCCCGCCGCGCAGACGGGCGGCACCGCGTGCCCGACCGTTCAACCGGGCCGTGGGCGAAGCATATCTGGCCACCATTCGCGGCATCCTGGGCGGCCGGCAAGCGACGGCATAAGCCCGGCTGACGTTAATCCGCCAGCGTGGCGGCCGCCTCTTCGCGCAACCAGTCAAGCCACGCGCCGGCCGGGCTGTCGGGCGCGATAGGCGCATCGGCCAGCAGGTTGTAGCTGGAGCCGTCACGTCGGAACCCTTCGGGCGCAATCAGCCGCCCATCTTTCAGGTCATCACCGGCCATCAGCTTTGACGCGATGGCGGTGCCCTGCCCCGCCAGGGCCGCCTGCAAACTCAGATAGAAATGTTCGTAGCGCGCTTCGGGCAGCCGCCCTCGCGGCCGTGCTGTACTGCTGGCGCGCCACCATGCCTGCCATGCATCGGGGCGCGTGGCGGTGTGCAGCAGCCGTCGGCGCGCGGCAATATCCGCTTGGCGGGCGTGTACCGGGCCGATCCACTCGTCGCAAATGGGCGCCGCATGCACGTGCGCGGGCCACGCAAAGTCATCACGGCGCAATGCGACGTCCACCCCGGTGCGCGCGAAATCGATCGGCCCGCCCGCCGCAAACAGATGCACCTGGATGGCCGGATGCCGCGCCTGGAAGCGCGACAGTCTCGGGATCAGCCACCGCATCGCCAGCGTCGGTTCGCATGACACCACCAGCGTTGAAGACATTGCCCGGCGGGCAATCCGGTCGATGCTATCTGTGAGAATTTCAAACGCATCGGTGGCAGCCGCATGCAACTGGTCGCCCGCTGGCGTCAGGAAGACGGCCCGATTGCGCCGCTCGAACAGATCCACCCCTAACGACGCTTCCAACTGTCGTATCTGCCGGCTGACAGCGCCATGCGTTACGTGAAGCTCCTGCGCCGCACGCACGAAGCTGCCGTGCCGTGCCGCAGCTTCAAACACACGCAGGGTATTCAGTGGAGGCAGCGCCATCTGTCAGTTTTTCTCACCTAAAAACGGCATCATAAATCGATTTGCAGCGATGACGGGTGCATCCAGAATTGGCGCACCCCCACTTTGCGATTGCGCCCGACATGACCGAACTCCTTGCTGTTGCCGTCATCACCATCCTCGCCGTCATCAGCCCAGGCGCGGACTTTGCCATGGTCACGCGCAACAGCCTGCTGCATGGGCGGCGCGCCGGCGTGCTGTGCGCGCTGGGCATTGCGCTGGGCGTACAGGTGCACGTGTTCTACACGATGTTCGGCGTAGGGCTGCTGATTGCGCATGCGCCAACCCTTCTGCAGGGCATCAAGCTGGTAGGCGCGGCGTACCTGGTGTGGATTGGCTGGAAGACGCTGTCGGCCAAGCCGTTGCCCAGCGGCGAGACTGCCGGTAACAGCGTCGACGCGCCAACGCTATCGACCTTCGCAGCCCTGCGCATGGGCTTTCTCACCAATGCGCTCAATCCCAAAACGACGCTGTTCGTAGTCAGCACGTACACGCAGGTCGTTCACCCGGGCACGCCGCCGGCCGCGCAGTTCGGCTATGGCGTGTTCATGTCGGCGGCGCACGCGGTGTGGTTTGCGTTGGTGGCCGCAGTGTTTGCGTCAGGCGCGTTACGGCGTTCGCTGCTGGCACGGCAACGCATCGTGGACGGCGTGATTGGCGTGCTCCTGATCGGATTGGGATTGGCGCTGGGGCTCGCGCGGCTTGCGTGAGGCCGCGCACGGCAACCTCCCCATGCCGGTATCCATGCCGTCTGTCCCAGGTCTTCTGCTGCATTAACAGGCGCCAGCCTGTTTGAGACAGTGCCCTCGCGCCCTACCCGTCGCTACGTGGCGATGGAGACCACCGCGCAAACCCGCTGACTCGCAGCACAACCTCACGCCTGGAGTGCAACCATGCAATGGAATCGCGCCTTCACCGACCTCATCCGCAACGGCCGCGCAGCTTACTGGGGCAACTGGACGCTCGCCCCCACCATCAGACCCGGCGCCGTCGGTTTTGTGTCGCCCGACACCGGCGACTTCACGCCCGTCAAGCCCGAAACACCGGGCGTGGCGATCAACACGCGCACCGTCCCGAACCAATGGAAGTTGTCGACCAACAACGTCCACCGCACCGAAACCAACGTCAAGCTCGATGGCTCGGCCACTGATCCTGAAAGCGGCACCAAGATCAACGCCGGCGTAGAAGTGAAATGGGAGTTCTCGGCGGTCGGGTCGATCGCCTCGGAATTCGGCATTGCCTCGGAGTCATACATCAGCGACCTGACACAGCTCACGCGGCCCGAGACGATCAAGTGGCTCGCCGAGCAGGCGCAGTCTGTCAGCATGGGTTCGGGCGGGAACATCGCGCAGGGCTTCGGCGTGGTGACCAGCGTGATCCTGGCCAACAGCGGGCTGAACGTGGGCTCGCAAGACAACAACGCGTCGTTCTCGATCACGGGCTCGGCCGGTGCCGTGCATGACATGCTCGGCAGCGCGACGGGCAAGGGGTCGTTCGCGTCGGTCAACCAGACCAAGAGCGTCGACCAGCATCTGTGGCCGTTCGAGCCCGGCAAGCAGGCGCCCGCGCCCATTCCGGTGGCCTACACCTTTGCGTCGTTCGACGGCAACCTGCTGATCCCGAACTGGATCACGCGTCTGGGCGGCTTCGAGATTTACTTCAATAACAAGCCGGGCAGCACTTACGTCACGCACATCAAGCTGCGGTTCAACACGCCGCAAGGCCCGCGCAGCGATGAGTTTTCGCTCAGCGGCGGCATCTCCAAGACGGTCGCGAACATCCCGCTCAACGCCACCGATATCCAGGTCGACGTGAAGTTCCAGGGCGTCGTGAACAGCGACAACTATTCGTTCCGCTGGCCCAGCCCGCTCGGCCAATGGCTGACCGGCCGGCGCGAGATCGAGATGACCGGCGTGTGGCCGGGCCCGACGCACGCCGTCGAGAAGTAACGCCAAAAAGCAAAAGCAAAGCGGCGGATCGTCCGGGAGGGGACGTCCGCCGCGCTGCATCCGTGTGCGGGGTGTGTCGCGTTACGCCGCCTGTTGGCGCTTGCGTTCGATATCCGGCAGGAAGACCGTCAGCAGGCCGATGAGCGGCAGGAACGAGCAGAGGTGATAGACGTTGTAGATGTCAGTTGCATCGGCCAGCTTGCCGAGCACCGCGGCGCCAATGCCGCCCAGCCCGAACGCAAACCCGAAGAACAGGCCCGACACCATCCCGACCTTGCCGGGAATCAGCTCCTGCGCATACACGAGGATGGCCGAGAACGCCGAGGCCAGCACCAGCCCGATGATCACCGTCAGCACGGCCGTCCAGAACATGTTGGCGTACGGCAACAGCAACGTGAACGGCGCCACCCCGAGGATCGACACCCAGATTACGACCTTGCGGCCCACGCGATCCCCAATCGGACCACCCACGATCGTGCCCACCGCCACCGAGAACAGGAAGAGGAACAGGAACAGCTGCGACGTCTGTGCCGACAGGTGGAACTTGGTGATCAGGAAAAACGTGTAATAGCTGTTCAGGCTCGCCAGATAAAAGTACTTCGAGAACAGCAGCACGACCAGCAGCGTCATTGCAAACGCGACCTGCCCGCCCGACAGCTTGATCGCGGCATGTGCACGGCCACCCGCCTTGCTGCCATGGCCCGCGGCACGTTCACGCTTGTACCAGCCGCCCACGTGGTACAGCACGAAGATGGCGATCAGCGCAGCAATCGAAAACCACGCCAGGCTGTGCTGCCCATACGGCATGATGATGATTGCCGCGAGCAACGGACCCATCGCGCTGCCCGCATTGCCGCCCACCTGGAACAGCGACTGCGCCAGCCCATGACGGCCGCCCGACGCCATACGCGCCACGCGCGACGATTCCGGATGGAAGATCGACGAGCCCGTGCCCACCAGCGCGGCTGCCAGCAGCACCGTGCCAAAGTTGGGCGCCACCGACAGCAGCACCAGCCCCACCAGCGTGAAGCCCATGCTCACCGACAGCGAATACGGCTTCGGGTGCTTGTCGGTATACAGCCCGACCATCGGTTGCAGCAGCGAGGCGGTGATCTGATACGTGAGCGTGATCAGCCCGATCTGTGAGAAGTCGAGATGAAAATTGCCCTTGAGCAGCGGATAGATCGCCAGGATCAACGACTGCATCATGTCGTTGAGGAAGTGCGCGAAGCTGATGGCGCCGATCACGCCAAAGCCGGTCTTGTCGGCCTGCGCGGCAGCGGCTGCCGATGCAGCGGCCGTGCCGTTTGCGGTGGTTTGCATGATGGGTTGAGGTCACGATATTGAGGCGAGGAAGCGCTCAATGTTGCGCCTAAACGGTGCAGGCGTGTTACCGCAAATTCGACAACGATTAGCGCAAACCGGACAATTTATTGTCGAGGCAGAAGCGTCACCCCACGCCGCGCCGGGTTCAACAAAACTCGGGGCATCTTCCCGCAAACCCGCGCCCAGCTTGCCCTGGCAGGCAGCTAACGTGTTAGCCATTTTCTCGCGCGGGGCTACTCCGTTCGGAGCATGGCCGCTCAGGAGACGCTTTCTATACTCGCCAGCATGGACTGCAGCACGGCGCCCGGCCACCAGCCAGGTGCCAGTGCCGACGGCCTGACGGAACCCGATGCGTGAGCAACTTCACACGCACGACGATCCGCAACCCGAACCGATGACCAGCATCGACGATGCCGCACATCGGCCAACATGGGAGGGGAAGCCATGATGATCCTGCTAACGGGAACGCTATGCCGCGCGATGGGAGACCTTTTCTATCAGGCTCTGCTCGACGACCGGGTCGTCTGCTGCTTCGTCACCTCCGAAGCCGTGGATGTCACCGGCAACGCCACGCGCCCGCCGCCCGCTTCGTCCCCGTGTACCGACCCTCGGCTCGCTGACGTCTCTCGGTCAGCGAGTTATTGCGCGCCCCTCGTCCCGTAGGGCGCGCTCTTTTCTGCCGATGCCGTCAGCGCGGGGGCGCTGGCGGGTCACCCCGCGCATCAACGAGAAACGCGTCAGCCGATCAGCCCGGCGTCCGTCAGCTCGCGTTTCATATAGGCGTACAGCACTGGCGCGGCAATTACCCCGCCCACACCAAACAGCGCCTCCATCACGATCAGCGCGAGAATCAGTTCCCACGCGCGCGCATCGATGCGGCTGCCGATGATGCGCGCGTTCACGAAGTACTCCAGCTTGTGCACCACCACGAGGAAGATGAGTGAAGCCACCGCCAGTTCCAATGAGGCGGTCACGCTCATCACCACGATCGCTGTATTGGAGATGAGGTTGCCCGCCACCGGAATCAGCCCCGCCACAAAGGTCAACAGGATCAGCGATTTGGAATACGGCACGTGCTGCCCGAACAGCGGCAGCGCGCCCAGCAGGTAGACCGCAGCGAGCGCCGTGTTGAGCGCGGAGATCTTCACCTGCGCAAACACCACCGCCTCGAATGCATCGGTCAACCGGCTCAGACGGCTCACCAATGCTGCGGCCAGCGGCTTGTGGTGCTCGGAATCAGGTGTTTCCGACCAAGCCACCATCGCCCCCAGGATCAGCCCAACCAGCATCAATGCGCTGGCTCGCAACCCGTCGATGCCGAGGGTCGACACCTGATGGCCGTGCTCCTTGATCATCTGTACAAGCTGCACACGCAGCTCCGTCACCGACTGCGGAACGTAATTGACTACCGCTGCCGGCAACGATTCACGCAGGTTGTCGAGCACGTCGGCAATGCGCGTGAGCATGCCTTCGAGCCCATGCCCATGTTCGACCAAGCGGCCGATCCCGATGCCCAGCGCCGCAAGAATGAGCGCCGCGATCACGAACACGCAGATCACGGCAATCGCCTTTGCGCGCTGGGACAGCGTGCGGCGCCGGCGCAGGCGCGCCTCCAGCTTGCGCGCCAACGCGTAGACGAGGAAACCGGCTATGGCGGCCGGCAACAGGTGCAGCCACAGCACTGACGCAATCATCGCCGCCACCAGTACGTAGCTGACAGCGTTGATGGCGCGGGTGTGCGCGTTGGGAGGAAGCTCGGGGGGCAGCATCGTCATGAGAACAGGCCGGCAGCAATGTTGATGGAGAGCGCGAGGATGCTCGTATTGAAGAAGAACGACAGCAGTGATTGCCCCAGCACCGCCCGCCGCATTGCGCGCGAACGGATGCTGACATCGGCCGTCTGGCTGGCGACCGCGATCGTAAAGGAGAAGTAGAGGAAATCCCAGTAATCGGGCTCAAGCTGCTCGTCGGGAAACCGCAGCGGCGGCTCGTGGGGCGCGCGGTAATACAGATGCGCGTAGTGCACCGCGAACATCATCGGCACCATGAGCCAGGCGCCGAGCACTGTGATGCCGGTGAACACGTAGTGCGACGTCTGTGCATGCCCAGCCGACTTGGCCGTCGCCAGCTCAAACGCAATGGCCACCATGCTGGCCACCACACCGAGGCAGACTACCGCCAGCACGGCAGATGCGCGTGCGTCTTCACGGCGGGCGACGGCGCGGATGCGGTGTGGGTCTGCGCGCAACATCATCACCGTGATCAGAATCAGATACGCCCACACGGCGATGTCCCAGCCGAGCAGCAGGCGCGCAAGCCACCCGTGCGCCGGCACAACGGCCACAGCAATGGCGCCCAGCGCAAACGCCGACAACAGGCGCGGCCGAGTCGCTGCAAAGCGGGAAAGCTGGGAAATTTCGGAGGACTTGTCTTGCGGGTTCACATGGGCCTCGGGTGCGTACTCGGGGTGTTCACACAAGGCCGGCAACGCCAGCCGATGAGGCGACATGGTAGCCGCTTCAGCGCATCAGGACGCTGAGAGCATTGAAGCGAACGAGCGCCTGCAGCGCTCCTGCAGGCGTTCGTGCGTTGAGAGCTGTTCTGCGATGACGGTGGCTTCCGGATACACGCGGCACATGCCGATCATGGCGGTCTCAAGCGCCCCCTGCGATCCGGCCTGGAACTGGAACTGCTCCAGCACCGTGTCATCGGCATCACGCACGGTGATCAGGAACGGGCCCGGGGTGACGGTCGCGCAACCGGCGAGCATGCCGGCCGCGGCCAGCGTAAGGCACAGGAGGGAGCGGGTCGGACGACGAGAACGAATCATCATGGCTTCCAGGTTGCGATGAGAGTGAGACGCGGCAACGGCGACTCGGTTCGCAATCATCGCGCTTGCCCGGTGACGCAAACAAAAACGCCCGCAATGTGCGGGCGTTTTTGGGGCAGGAACCAGGCTCAGGCGACGGCGCCTTCGGTGTACGGATCAAACTTGCTGCCAGCCTTGGCGCCTTCGGTATAGGTGTCGAACTTGCCGGCACGGGCAAGAGCGCCTTCGGTGTACGGATCAAACTTGCTGCCAGCCTTGGCGCCTTGCGTGTACGGATCGAACCTGTCGCCAGCCTTGGCGCCCTCCGAGTACACATCGAAGCGTTGGCTGACTTGCGCAGCACCTTGCGTGTACACGTCAAACTTGGCTGCGGCCAGGGCCGGCACACTTGCCAAGGCGATCAGGGCAGCAATCAGGGTACGTTGGGCTTTCATGATGTCTTCTCCAGATGGGCGCAGCGCGTCGGGCAGGTGATCCGGACATTTCCAGGATCTTCTTTTTCGCTGCGGCGCCGCATTCGATGGAGTCATCGTAGGCGAGCCTGTTCAGACAATAAATGTCGCGACAGACAATTTATTGTTGCGATATGTGAAATTACGGGAAAACCCGCATCACCAGTGGTTTTGCGGCCTGCAACAAAGGCTTGCGGGTTAATTTGCGCAAACGCAGAATGTGACTTTTTCACCCAAAGTCAGCGTTGTACGGCTTTCGAACGGGTTTTATTGTTGGGTTCTGACGCATCGCATCATGGTTGTGACGCGCACAGATTGTCATTTCCCGATACACACGCGCACAGGTTGGCGAATGACTCTGTGTCACACTGCCCGGCATTCGCTTTCAATCGCTCCCACGATGAAACGCCTTCTCCTCGCTGTGTCCCTGCTCGTTGCTGCACTCCTTTCCGGGTGCGGCGTGGTGGCCGCGCCGTGCCGCGTGGCATCGGCGGGCCTGAAGATGGTGCCGCTGGTGGGGCATGTGGCGGCCGCGCCCACCGACGCCTGCGCCGACATCATCGATTGAGCGTAGTAATCAAAGCGCTGTGAATTGAGCTTAGAAGTTTGAGCCACTCAGGAAAGTGTCTACCGTTCTTCACTGAACCTTAACCAGTGCCGCTGCCTCACAGGGCCCGCTGCATCAGCAGACAATCCAGCCAGCGCCCAACTTTGTAGCCCACCGCCTCCAGCACGCCCACCTCGCGAAACCCACAACGGGCGTGCAGCTTGGCTGACCCCGGGTTCTCGCGACCGCCCCCTACTACCGCCACCATCTGCTTGAAATCGCGCGCCTGGCATTCGCGGATGAGCGCCTCCAGCAGCAACGTCCCAACGCCCCGCCCCTGCGCGGCGCCGTCAAGATAAATGGAGTCTTCCACCGTATGGCGATACGCAGGCCGCGCACGATGCGGGCCGGCATACGCATAACCGAGCAGCGCACCGCCTGCTTCGGCCACCACGTAGGGCATGCCGGCATCCTGCAATGCGTGAAAGCGGCGCGTCATCTCGGCCAGATCGGGGGCATCGATCTCAAAGCTGGCGGTGCCGGTACGCACATGATGTGCATAGATGCCGACGATGGTCGGCAGATCCGCCTCGGTCACCGCACGAATGGTAACGGCGCCGGTTTCATGCACGGGAGCGGAAGCGTCGATGGGCATTGCGGAAGACATGGCTGTGGGAATGGGAAGCGATGTGAAGCGTTCATTGTCACGCCAATTCAACACGAACCGCGTATCGCCGAGTGCATTCCGGTGACATGGCTATCGGGCGGCGCCGGAATGCGGTAATTTGGCAGACGCATTTGCCCCCGCCGCGCCCTTCCTGCCATGCATGACCTGTTTCCCCTGATCGCCGAATACGGCGCGTTTGCCGTGTTCCTCAATGTGCTGCTGACGCAAGCTGGTGCACCGCTGCCGGCCGTGCCGACGCTGCTGGTGGCCGGCGCGCTCACATTCCAGGGGCCGCTCTACTTCATGGAGCTTGCGCCCGCTGCGGTGTCCGGCGCGCTGCTGGGCGACGGCCTGTGGTACTTCGCAGGCAAGCGCTACGGCAGGCACGTCATGGCACTGCTGTGTCGCGTGTCGTTGTCGCCCGATTCCTGCGTGCGGCGCACGCGCACGCAGTTCGAGCGCTGGGGCGCGCCGATGCTGCTGATCGCGAAGTTCATTCCGGGCTTGTCGACCGTGTCGTCGGCGTTGCTGGGCACCATGCGCACGCCGTTCAGCACGTTTGCGCTGTACAACCTGGTGGGCTCGGCGGTGTGGGCCACGCTTTGGCTGCTGCTGGGCCGCGTGGCGCATGACAGCATCGACCAGGCGCTGCGCCGGCTCGACATGCTGGGCACGCGTGCCGTGCTGCTGGTCGCGTTGCTGGCGGCGGTGTATGTGGCGGCGCGCTGGCTGCAGCGCTGGCGCTTTCGCAAGATGCTGGAGATGGCGCGCATCTCGCCCGATGAGCTGCACGCGCTGATCGAATCGGGCGCGGCACCCGTCATCATCGATGTGCGCGCCGACAGCTCGCGCATGCTGCAGCCGCAACGCATTCCGGGAGCCATGTTGTATGACATGTCCAGCAGCAAACGCGCGATCGAGATCGACGGCCCCGACCGAGAGATCATCATCTACTGCGCCTGTCCCAACGAGGCGTCTGCCGTCATGCTGGCGCGCACGCTGATGGGACGCGGCTTCAAGCGCGTGCGTCCGTTGCATGGCGGTATCGATGCATGGGTGGAGCGCGGCTATGGCGTGGAGCACGTGATATCGGTCACGCCCGCCACACTCGCAACGGCGGAAGCGGGCGCCTGAGACTCCGCACGCAGGTGCGCCGCAACCACGAAGCTGGCGCACAAAAACAAAAAGCGCACCTCGCGGTGCGCTCTCCCGTAAGTACGGCAAACATGCGGTGCGCCAGCCCCCCGGCTCGGACACCCCGCATCGGTCCGTGTGCATCCGCCCAAGGACGGATGTGGCGAAATGATCCCCGTTTGATCCCTTCTTCGCCAGTCGGACTTGACCCCCTTGTTATTCATTTGCAACGCTGCCGCATCAAACGTATGCGCGGCGAGCTCGCGTTGTGATTTCCCGTCCTTCTTTTGTGGCCTTGCGGCTGGCCATTTTTGCGTGGTACTCCTGCGTACTAACGGCAGCGTCGCGTCGAACTTTAGGCGCCGCCCCAATCGTCAGGCAAATGTATCGATCGCACCTTCGTGGCTGGAAACACGGCGCGGTGCCGCCGTCACCGTATCGGGGCGGTCTTGCGAGCCGCTGCTGCCATAACGACTGCCACTCCCCCCGTTGCCCGAACCGCTACCTTGGTTTTGCGCCGACGAGCCCTGCGATGCGTTCTGCTGCTGGCTGAAGTCGCCCGTGCTGACTGACGTTTGCGCAAGCTGCATCCCGCCTTGCTGCATGGCGTCGCGCAGGCGCGGCATGGCGTCCTGCACGAGTTCGGCCACGGCCTGGTGCTGGCAGACAAAGCTCGCGTTGACGGCGCCGTTGTCCACTTCCAGCTTGACGTGCATGCCGCCCAGTTCGGCCGGATTCAACTGCAGTTCGGCCGACGATTGGCGATGTACTTGCATGAAGGCGAGCTGGCTGGCCATGCTCTGCGGCCACGCGGCATCGCCAAAGGTGGGCAGCGTGTGGACTTGTTGCGGCGTGATCGATGCCCCAGCCGCTGCGCCTGCGTTGGCACCGCCCACCGCAAAGGTAGGCGCGGCCATGCCCGCGTCGCCAGTGGCGCGCGACAGCACGCCCTGGAACTGCATGCCGTTGCCCTGCGCGTTGGATTGCGTGCCAGAGTTATCGGTGTTGCCGGTGTTGCCACCATTGCTGGCGTGGCTGGTGGCATCGGTTACGGCGGCGGCGGCCGGTTGCGCGGGGGCGTTGTGTGCGCTCAGATCGCGGCGCGGCAGGCCGCGATCGGCATTGGCACCCTGCCCGGACGACGCGCTGCCGAGCTGGCGCACGGCAGCCGGCGTGTTGTCAGCAACGGCGCGTGTGCGAGCCATGGCCTGCGCCAGCGTGCCGCTGTCGGGCAACGCAGTGGCGGGCGACGTCGGCGTGTTTGCGGCGTTTGCCTTCGTGTCCTTCGCAGCAGGCAGTCCGGCCAGGCCTGCGTGTGCCGTCGTGGCCGGGTCAGCGGCACCCTGCGCCCCGTTGGCAGCTGCACTTGCGGCGGCCAGTGCGGCGGGGTCATTGGCGGACGGTCTGCCCGCAGCCGACGACGTCGCATCGGTATCGGTGTTGGTATTCGATCGGGCGGCGTGCAAGGCAACCGGCAGTTGCGCGGCTGCGGCCTGCTGCGCGGCCTGGCGTGCAGCCTCGATCTGGGCGGCCAGTTGTGCAGCCGGATCGACCGCGGCCTGTTTCGCGGCGGTATCGAGATCCTTGGCGCTGGCAGGCTGGGCCGGCTTAGCGCTGGCCGTATCGGCGGTGCTGCCAGCAGGCGTTGTGACGGCCTGCTCCCGAGTGTTGCCGTCTGCCGGTTGGGCGTCTTGGTCGTTGCGCGCGGCGTCGGTGCGTGCGACGTCCTTGCGGGCGATATCGGCGCGGCGGCTGGCATCGTCGGCGGCGGATTGTGCATCGGCGCGACGGCGTGCAGCGTCCTGGGCCATGCGGTCCGACAACAGGTTGCCGAAGGTATCGGTACCTGACGACGGGGCCTGCGCCTTGTCGGCTGCGGCAGCATTGCCGGCCGACAGCATGGCGCCCAGATCGTTGGCAGCGGGGTTGGGGGTGGCACTCAAGCCCACGTTGACTCCATCTTGCGACTGCGTGTTCGCGTTGGTCTTCAATTGCCGCCCTGGGCCGCACGCATGCGGATCACCTTGGCGGCGTGTTCGTCGTTGTCGCGCTGGGCTCGGCGTTCTTCGTCCAGGCGCTGCTCTTCAATGTGGCGCTGGCGCAGGATGTCGAACGACTGCTCGCGACGCTGTTTTTCCAGCCAGTTGGCACGGCTCATCGCGAGCTGCTGCTCCAACGCGTTGATGGTGCCCTTCTGCTGGTGCACGGCATTGCCCAGTCGGTCGATAAAGGCCGCGTAGTTGCGCAGGCGCGTGACATCCATGCCGCCTTCGGCCGTGCTCAGCATTTGCTGGTGGTAGTTGTTGCGGTAGTCGGACAGCAGTGCGAGCTTTTGCGTGGCGGCCTCGCGCGTGTTCATCAGGCGGCCGACTTCCTGCGTGGCTTTTTCTGTGTCCTTCTGAGCCAGTTCCAGCACGGTTTCGAGGCGGAACGGCTTGTTCATGGTGGTCATCGGTAGACCCTCCAGCTTCCCGTTACATCAACCCATCGGACGCAAACCCGGCGGCTTTAGCCTCCGGCTTGCGCAACGCTTGCGGCTTCACAGTGTCAAGCGGGCACATCACGCCAGCACTCCGTGCATCTTCTCCAGCGTGTGTTCGCGGCTTTCGTTTTCGAACATGCCCTGCTGCAGGAACGCTTCCATGTCGGGGTAGCGCGCGATGGCCTGGTCGGTCACCGGGTCGCTGCCACGCGCGTAGGCGCCCACGGCAATCAGGTCGCGGTTGCGCTGGTATCGGGCGTAGAGCTGCTTGAAGCGGCGGGCGGTGTCGAGCTGCTCGCGCGGCACGATGGCCGACATCACGCGGCTGATCGACTGTTCGATATCGATGGCCGGGTAGTGGCCCTGCTCCGCCAGCTTGCGCGAGAGCACGAAGTGGCCGTCCAGAATGGCGCGGGCCGCATCGGCAATCGGGTCCTGCTGGTCGTCGCCTTCAGCCAGCACGGTGTAGAACGCGGTGATGGAGCCGCCGCGGCCGTTGGCATCGACCATGCCGTTGCCGGCACGCTCAACCAGCGCCGGCAGCTTGGCAAACGCCGAGGGCGGATAGCCCTTGGTGGCCGGCGGCTCGCCGATGGCCAGGGCGATCTCGCGCTGCGCCATCGCATAACGCGTGAGCGAATCGACGATCAGCAGCACGTTGCAACCGCGATCGCGGAAGTATTCGGCAATCGTGTGGGCGTAAGCAGCGCCCTGCAGGCGCATCAGCGGCGAGGTATCAGCCGGCGCGGCCACCACGGCCGAGCGCGCCAGGCCTTCGTCGCCAAGAATCTCGTCGATGAATTCCTTCACTTCGCGGCCGCGCTCGCCGATCAGGCCCACCACCACCACGTCGGCTTGCGTGTAGCGGGCCATCATGCCCAGCAACACGCTCTTGCCCACGCCGGAGCCGGCGAACAGGCCCAGACGCTGGCCCTGGCCAACGGTCAGCAGACCATTGATGGCGCGCACGCCCACGTCGAGCACATGCTCGATCGGCTTGCGCTTGAGCGGGTTCAGCGGTGCCGGGTTCAACGTGCCCCAGGCGAGGTCTTCGTGCGCGCCCAGCGGCCCCTTGCCGTCGAGCGGCTCGCCGTTGGCATCGACCACGCGGCCCAGCAGGCGCGGACCCACGGGCAAGAATTTGCTGTGCGAAATCGTCGGGTCGGCGCCGTCTTCGCTCGACACCGGCAGGCGTGGCGGCTCCAGCGGGAACACGCGCGCACCGGGCACCACGCCCACCAGATCCGTTTGCGGCATCAGGAAGGCGCGCTCTTCGGCAAAGCCGACCACTTCGGCCAGCACGTGGCGCCCATGCGGCAGTTCCACGCGGCAGGCGCTGCCCACCGGCAGCTTCAGACCAACGGCTTCCATGACCAGGCCGGCCACACGCGTGAGCTTGCCGCACGTCACCACCGGGCGCGCCAGACGCGCACGCTGCGCGGTCTGCTGCAGGTGGGTTTGCCACATGCGCACGTTGGGGTTGTTGGCGGCAGCGTTGTGGCCAACCCCCGCGGCGAGCCGCACGGTCTCAGGCGACATGGAGTGCGCCTCCTGCCACGCGTTCGGCTTCCACGCGCTCGCTGGCAAGCCATGCGGTATCGCGGCCCAACGCACGGGTCAGTTCGGCCCAGCGGGTTTGCAGCGTGGCATCGGTTTCGCCAAAGCGGGTCTGCACGCGGCAGCCGCCGCGCTCGATGGCGGCATCGACGATGAGCGTCCAACCGGCAGCGGCCAGCTCCGTGCCCAGCGTCTGGCGAATCAGCTCTGCGTCATCGGCATGGACGCGCAGCATGGCAGGTGCCGGTGCGGTGGGCGCGTCGCCCAGCACTTCGCGAATCAGCGGCAGGATACGCTCGGGCTGCGCATGCAGCGCACCGTGCAGAAACTGCTGCGTCAGTTGCAGCGCCAGATCAACCAGCTCTTCGGCAACGCTGCCGTTCAACTGGTCGATCGCCTCGCGCACGGACTGCATGAGCGTGGCGATGTGCTTGGAATCTTCCTCGCCCTGGCGGCGGCCTTGTTCAAAGCCATCCTGAAAACCTTGCGCAAAACCATCGCGGCGACCTTCGTCACGGGCGGTGGCAAGCTCGGCGTCCAGCGCGGCCTGCCATTCCTCTTCGGAAATCGGCGGCTCTTCGGGCTCAGCCGGCGGAGGCGGCGGAGGCGGCGGCGCGGCTGCAGCAGCAGCCTCTGCGGCCTGCCGCCGGAAGTCGGTCGGCTCCCACGCCTGGTATTCGAGCAGTGTGTCGCGCGGGATGATCGGCGGACGCGGCATCTCAGCGCCCCGTCAAAACAAGGCGGCCAGCACGGTCAGACATAGGCGTCCTCCGCCTTGCGGCCGATGGTGATCTCGCCCTCGTCAGCCAGGCGGCGCGCAACGACCAGGATTTCCTTCTGCTGCGCTTCGACTTCCGACACCTTGACCGGGCCGAGCACTTCCAGCTCTTCCTTGAGCATCGTGCCGGCACGCTGCGACATGTTGGCGAATACCTTGTCGCGGAACTCCTGCTTGGCGCCCTTGAGCGCCACCACCAGAACGTCCTGACTGATCTCTCGCAGCAGCGTCTGCAGCGCACGGCCGTCCAGATCGATCAGGTTGTCGAACACGAACATCTTCTCGACGATGGCGTCGGCCAGTTCCGGATCGCGCGAACGCACGCCTTCGATGACCGCGCTCTCCACGGCGCTCGGCACCAGGTTGAGAATTTCCGCTGCCGTGAGCACGCCGCCCATCGCGTTCTTCTTGCGGTGGTCGTTGCCTTGCAGCAGCTTG
Organism: Ralstonia pickettii; assembly: GCF_001699815.1. GTDB lineage: Bacteria > Pseudomonadota > Gammaproteobacteria > Burkholderiales > Burkholderiaceae > Ralstonia > Ralstonia thomasii. The sequence continues at coordinate 33,602 of NZ_MCGB01000027.1, forward strand.
GTCAGCACGTCGTTCAGCTCGCGCAGGGCGCTGGGCTGAATGCCGTCGAGCGTGGCGATACGCAGGATGGTGTCGTTGCGCAGGCGCTCGGTGAAATAGGTCAGGATTTCCGAAGCCTGGTCGCGGTCAAGGTGCACCAGGATCGTGGCGATGATCTGCGGGTGCTCGTTGCGGATCAGTTCCGCCACCGACGATGCATCCATCCACTTCAGGCCTTCGATGCCGCTTGTGTCACCGCCCGATAGGATGCGGTCGATGATGTTGGCGGCGCGGTCGTCGCCCAATGCCTTGCGGAAGACGGTGCGGATGTACTCGTTCGAATCCACGTCCAGCGGCAGGTCTTCGGCTTCGACAAAGAAGGCGTCAAAGGCGTCGAGCACACGCTCGCGCGAGACGTTCTTCAGCGCGGCCATGGTCGCGCCCAGCTTCTGCACTTCGCGCGGGCCCAGGTGCTTGAGCACTTCAGCTGCTTCGCTTTCGCCCAGCGACATCATGAGGATGGCGCTGCGTTGGAGTCCTTCGGCGCTCATTCGTTACTCACCCATTGTTTGATGACGGCCGCGACGGCGCGCGGGTTGCTCTGCGCCACGCGGCGCATGGTCTCGAGCTTCTTCTCGAAGTCGTTGTTCTTGAGTTGCGGCAGCGCGTCCGGCAGCTCTTCGGAATCGGCGCCCGCCGCCGGACCTTCCAGCTCCGGCCCGGCCGAAGCCGCAGCACCGGTGATGATCGGGGCGTTCGGATCTTCGCCTTCACGGCCGACGAAGGTGGGCGTGGCCGGCGCGTCCTTCTTGCCCATCGAGCGGATCGCCGGACGGATCACCGCAAACACCAGGATCAGGAAGCCGATTGCCAGCGCCAGGTACTTGGCGGCCTGAATGGCGTACTGGATCATGTCCGGCTGCTTCCACAGCGGCAGGTCGTCCTTGGACATCGGCAGCGTGCCCGAGAACTGGCTGTTGACCACGTTCACGGAGTCGCCGCGCTTGGCGTCAAAGCCCACGGCGTCCTTGACCAGCGCGTTGAGCTTGACCATCTCGGCTTCCGACAGCGGCTTCCAGGTCTTGCCGTCGCCACGGTAGTTGACCACCACGGCCACCGACAGGCGGCGCACGGTACCCACTGCGGCGCGGGTACGGCGCACGGTCTTGTCGACTTCGTAGTTGGTGGTGGTGTCGCGGGTGCTCGACGAATTGCCGTTGGCCGCGGTGCCGCTCGTGTTGGCAGCCGCCGCCTGTTGCGGTTGGCCATTCGGGCCGGTCGCAGCCGGTTGCGACGCCGAGGCCGGAGCCGGTGCGGTCGGCAGCATGCGCGGCGCGGTCGGCGGCTGGTTGGACAGCGCGCCCGGCACGCCACCCTGGGCGTCGGCCTTGTTCTGCGTGGCTTCAGCGGTGTGCGTGCTGCGCACGGCGGCGTTGGCCGGGTCCTGGTTCGGACGGTAGCTCTCGGCCATCTGCTCGGTGTTGTCCAGATCGACGTCGGCCGTCACCTGCGCACGCACGTTGTCTTCGCCCACCACGGGGCCGAGGATGGCTTCGATGCGCTTGATATAGCCCTGCTCGACGTCGCGCACGTAGCTCAGTTGCGTCGGGTCGAGGCCCGAGGCGTTGTCCTGGAACGACGACGACAGCAGGCGGCCGGATTGGTCGACCACCGTCACATTGGCCAGCGGCAGGTTCGGCACGCTGCTCGACACCAGGTGGCCAATGGCCTGCACCTGCGAGCGGTCGAGCATGCGGCCCGGATACAGCTTGAGCAGCACCGACGCGCTGGGCTTGGCCTGCTCGCGCACGAACACCGACGGCTTGGTCATTGCCAGATGCACGCGGGCGGACTGCACCTCTTGCATGGCCTGGATGGTGCGGGCGAGCTCGCCTTCCAGGGCGCGCTGGTAATTGACTTGCTCGGCAAACTGGCTGGTGCCGAATTTCTGGTTCTCCATCAGCTCGAAGCCGGCCTGGCCGCCCTTGGGCAGCCCTTGCGAAGCGAGCTTCAGACGGGCTTCATGCACGCTCGTCTCGGGCACCATGATGGCGGTGCCGCCTTCGGCGAAGCGGTACGGCACGTTCATCTGCTGCAGCGCAGCGATGATCGCCCCGCCGTCGCTGTCGGACACATTGCTGTACAGGACACGGTAGTCCGGAGCCCGGCTCCACAGCATCGCGGCGGCAATGACGGCCACCAGCGCGGCACCGCCGATCATCATCAGCAGACGCGGCGACAGACGGCCGAGCGGGCCCAGGGCGCCCAGCGCACCTGCTCCTCCCGCTTTCTGGCGCGTCATCGCGCCCTGGCCCACCGTCGGCATATCCACCGTACCGAGCGTGTCGGCGACAGCAACCGAATCGGCTGTCGTTGGCATCCAAAATCTCCTGACTGACTACGTTGCTTGAGCGCTCACCCAATGTCCGGGCATGGCTCCGTGGTTGCCATTATCGGCAGTGGGTGCGCAAGCAAATCGGCAAGAAGAGGGCCTTTTCCCGTTCTTTTGGGCGCTTGGGAACGGCGGGCGGGCGGCTACCTTTGCATCACCGTGGCGCCATAGCGACCAACCGGCCGGGGCGGAAAGCGCCCTGGAAACCCGGCCCAGGCAGCCAAGCAGCGGCGCCGCAAGCAGGACAGAGCAAAAGAGGAGTTTCCTTCACATGGATATTACGAACGCCCATTCAGTGGTCTCGCTGATGAACAGCGTGCTGTCGCCGTCCAGCACGGTGGGTGGCATTGGCTCGGGCGGCTCGACCTCGGGCGACGGCGCCAAGGTCAGCGTCGACTTTGGCGCGGTGCTCAAGTCGTCGCTGGACAGGGTCGATGCGTCGCAGCAGAAGGCCGAATCCATCTCGCGCAGCTTCGAAATGGGCAACAACGACGTGGATCTGCACGACGTGATGCTCTCGCTCCAGAAAGCCAACATCGACATGCAGACCGCCGTGCAGGTGCGCAACAAGTTCGTCTCGGCATACCAGAGCATCATGAGTATGTCGATCTGAAATCACTTTTTTCTACGCCTCTTTTTCTTCGCCGCATGTCCAAGCACGCCAAACATCACGCCAAGCCGGCCAAGGGCAGTCTGGCGCTGGTCGTCATTGCCCGCGACGAAGCCGCCTGCATCGAGCGCTGCCTGATGAGCGCCAAGCCGCACGTCGATCGCATGATCGTGCTGGACACCGGCTCGACTGACGACACCGTGGCGATCGCCAAGGCGTGCGGCGCGCAGGTGCACCATTTCACGTGGGTGGATGATTTTTCCGCCGCCCGCAATGCCGCGCTGGCCGCCGCCAATGCAGACTGGAACCTCGTGCTGGACGCCGACGAATGGATCGAAGCCGGCACGGAAGAGCTGCGCAACGCCTGCACGTTCGGCCCGTTGCTGGGTGTGGTGTGCATCCGCAGTGAATACGACATTTCCGGCCACGTAGAGCATTCCAACAGCTGGATCGCCCGCCTGTTGCCTCGCGGCGTGCGCTACAAGGGCCGTATCCACGAGCAGCCGGTGGCAACCGCGGCCAACCTGCAGCGTGTGCGTCTGCCACTCGTGATTGGTCACGACGGCTACATGAACGCCAAGCTGGACCGCAAGCGTGGGCGCAACCACACGCTATTGCAACTCGAGCTGGCAGCGCATCCGGATGACCCGTATGTGCTTTACCAGCTCGGCAAAGACTTCGAGATCAACCAGAAAGACCCGGCCGAGGCCGCTGCGCACTATCAGCGCGCGCTCGCAATGGCACCCAAGGTGGCGCCATATCGGCATGACCTGTGCATCTGCCTGCTGGCGTGTCTTTCCAAATCGAAGCAACTCGACGCGGCCATCACGCTGGCGGGTGAATGGATGGAGGAGTGGTCCGGCTCGCCAGACTACTTCTACATGCTCGGACACCTGATGTTCGAAGCCGCCGCGCAAGACCCTGCACAAGCCGAAAAGCAATGGCTGCCGATGGCAGAAAACGCCTTCCTGAAGTGCCTGGAAATTGGCGAGCAGCCCAAACTGGACGCCGCCGTATTCGGGCGCGGCAGCTTTGCCGCCGCAAAGTACCTGGCGCTGACCTACCGGGCCCTGGCCGACACGCTGGCCATCAAGTCGAACCAATATTCCGACATTGCGCGGCAGATGCAGGAGCGCAGCGCCGCCGTCGCCGCATGAGTACGCAATCATGAAGACAGTCATCCTGGCCGGGGGCCTCGGCACGCGCATCAGTGAGGAATCGCACCTGCGGCCCAAGCCGATGATCGAAATTGGTGGCCGCCCCATCCTGTGGCACATCATGAAGATCTATGCCGCGCACGGCATCAACGATTTCATCATCTGCCTCGGTTACAAGGGCTACGTCATCAAGGAGTACTTCGCCAACTACTTCCTGCACATGTCGGACGTGACGTTCGATATGTCGAAGAACGAAGTGACGGTGCATGAGCGCCATGCCGAGCCATGGCGCATCACGCTGGTGGATACCGGCGAGCAGTCCATGACCGGCGGGCGCCTGAAGCGTGTTGCCGCGTATCTCGATCCGAACGAGCCCTTCTGCTTTACCTACGGCGACGGTGTGTCCGACGTCGATATCACCCGCAAGATCGCCTTCCACCGCGCCCACGGCAAGATGGCCACGGTGACGGCCGTGCAGCCGCCGGGCCGCTACGGCATGCTCCAGCGCGATGGCAACCGTGTGACCGGTTTCACGGAGAAACCACCCGGCGACGGCGGCACCTGGATCAACGGCGGCTTCTTTGTGCTGAACCCGGCCGTCATCGAATACATCGCGGGTGAAGACACCCACTGGGAAGGCGAGCCGATGAATCGCCTGGCCGAGATGGGCGAGTTGAACACGTTCGAGCACCAGGGCTTCTGGCAGCCGATGGACACGCTGCGCGACAAGAACAGTCTCGAAGCCATGTGGCAATCGGGGAGTGCACCGTGGAAAAAGTGGTGACGCTCCACCCCGCTGCCTGGGCCGGCAAGCGCGTCTTCTTGACCGGGCACACGGGCTTCAAGGGAAGCTGGCTGGCGCTGTGGCTGCGCCAGCTTGGCGCCGATGTGTACGGCTACAGCCTGGCGCCCCAAACGAACCCGAATCTCTTTACGCTGGCCGAGGTGGAATCCGCCATGGCTGGCCACACGCTGGGCGATATCCGTGACGCGGATGGCCTGCGTGCCGCGATGACGGCGGCGCGGCCTGACGTGGTGTTTCACCTCGCGGCGCAACCGCTGGTGCGTGCGTCGTACCAGGACCCGGTCGGCACTTACGCCACCAACGTGATGGGCACCGTGAACGTGCTGGAAGCCGCGCGCGCGTGCGCCGGCCTGTCGGCGATCGTGGTCGCCACCACCGACAAGTGCTACGACAACCGCGAATGGGCGTGGGGCTACCGCGAGACGGATGCGCTCGGCGGCCATGATCCGTACAGCGCATCCAAGGCCTGCGCCGAACTGGTGGCCGCAAGCTACCGGCGCGCCTTCTTCGCCAACGGCCCGCTGCTGGCTACCGGCCGCGCCGGCAACGTGATCGGCGGCGGAGACTGGTCCGAAGATCGGCTCATTCCCGATGCCGAGCGCGCGATGCGTGCCGGTACCCCGCTGGTCATCCGTTCACCGCACGCCACGCGGCCGTGGCAGCACGTTCTGGATTGCCTGCATGGGTATCTGGTGCTCGCGCAACGGCTGCTGGCCGGTGACGCCTCGTGCGCAACCGCCTGGAACTTCGGCCCGGACAGCGCTGCCACGCGCACGGTCGAACAGGTCTTGCAAGGCTTGCAGCAACATTGGCCCACGCTGATCTGGCAACTGGACGCCAATGCGGCCGCCGGCCGCCATGAAGCGGGCATGTTGCATCTCGACGCGAGCCGCGCGCGCCAGCATCTAGGTTGGCAGACAGCGTGGCCGTTTGAAACCGCGCTGGAACAGACCGCCACGTGGTATCGGCATCTGCATGAGAAAACAGCGAGCGCGCGCTCTCTCTGTGACCAGCAGATCGACCGTTTCACCGCCGCCGCGTCTGCTGCCGCTTTCAGGAGCGCCGCATGAACCGCTTCACCATCCAACCGACACCCCTAGCCGGCTTGGTCGAGATCAGCCGCAAGGTCATCGGTGACCATCGCGGCTACTTCACGCGCTTCTTCTGCGCAGACGAACTTGCCGCCGCCGGCTTTGACAGCCCCATCGCGCAAATCAATCACTCCTATTCCGCCAAGCGCGGCACCGTGCGCGGGCTGCACTTTCAGTACCCGCCGCATGCCGAGATCAAGCTGGTGAGTTGCGTGCGCGGCCGTGTGTTCGACGTGGCCGTTGACCTGCGTGCGGGCTCGCCGACGTTCCTGCAATGGCATGCGTTGGAGTTGTCCGCCGAACGCCACAACAGCCTGCTGGTGCCGCGCGGGTTTGCCCACGGCTTCCAGGCGCTGGAAGACGATTGCGAGCTGCTGTATCTCACCTCCAAGCCATACGCGCAAGCCGCTGAAGACGGCCTCAACCCGACCGACGGCCGCATCGGCATCGCTTGGCCGCTCGCCATTTCCGAATGCTCCGACCGGGACCGCAACCATCCGCCGCTGACCGACGCGTTTGCAGGCATCACGTTGCGAGCCCTGAATCCTGAACTGCAGGAACAGCCATGACCCAAAAGATTCTGTACTCCAAGCCGTCGATCACCGAGCTGGAAGTCGAATACGCCACTGACGCCGCACGCAACGGCTGGGGCGACCAGTGCTACGCCTACATCAACCGCTTCGAAAAGCAGTTTGCCGAATTTGTCGGCACGCAGTACGCCATTGCCACGTCGAGCTGCACCGGTGCCATGCACATGGGGCTGGCCGCGCTCGGCATCGGCGCCGGCGATGAGGTGATCCTGGCCGACACGAACTGGATCGCCACGGCGTCGCCCATCACCTACGTGGGCGCTACGCCCGTGTTTGTCGACATTCTGCCGGACACGTGGTGCCTGGACCCGGCGCTCGTGGAAGCGGCCATCACCCCGCGCACGAAGGCGATCATCGCAACGCACCTCTACGGCAACCTATGCGAGATGGACCGCCTGCTGGACATCGGCAAGCGCCACGGCATTCCCGTCATCGAAGACGCAGCCGAGGCTGTTGGCTCGCGCTGGCACGGCCACGCAACCGGGGCGCAAGGCATCTTCGGCACGTTCTCGTTCCATGGCACCAAGACCATGACGACGGGCGAAGGCGGCATGTTTGTCACCAACGACCGCGCGCTGTACGACCGCGTGATGACGCTCAACAACCATGGCCGCGTGCCGGGCGGCAAGCAGTTCTGGTCCGATTTCATCGGCTTCAAATACCGCATTTCCAACGTGCAGGCCGCCATCGGCTGCGCGCAGCTTGAGCGCATCGACGCGCTGGTTGCACGCAAGCGCGAGATCTTCGCGGCATACCAGAAGCATCTGGGTGACGTTGGTGCCCTTGCGCTCAACCCGGAGTCACCTGGCACGCTCAACAGCTACTGGATGCCCACCGTCGTGTTTGACGAGGCACTGGGCATCACGCGCGATGGATTGCTGGCCGCGTTCTCGCGCCGCGGCATCGATGCACGCGTGTTCTTCTATCCCCTGAGCCAGATGGGCCTCTTTGGTGACGCACCAGGCAACACGCCCAACAGCTACGCAATTGCCGAGCGCGCCATCAACCTGCCGTCATATCACGACATGTCGAGCGCAGACATCGACACCGTGTCGCAAGTGGTGCTCGATCTCGTGCAAGAACATCAGGAGAAGCAGACGTGCCTGGCATCCTGACCCCCGATCAGATCGAGACCTTCCAGCGCGACGGCCTGCTGATCCTGCGTGACTTTTATGCGCCGGACCAGGTGGTGCCGATCCAACGTGCGATCTACAACATTATCGGTCTGGTCATCGACAAGTACCGGCTCGACATCGAGCGTACGCCGTTTGCACCGGAACGCTTCGACGACGGCTACCAGGCGCTGATCAAAGCCAATCGCAAATATGGCGCCGAGGTGTATGACGCAGTCAAGCAGATCCCGGCGTTTGTCCGGCTCCTGGGCGATCCGCGCCATGAGCAGGTGGTGTCCGAGCTGCGCCCCGGCGCGCTGCCCGGTATTGCCGGCGCCGGTTATGGCATCCGCATCGACAACCCGCGTGAAGAGAAATTTCGCGCCAACTGGCATCAGGAATATCCGGCGCAGTTGCGCAGCCTGGACGGCGTGGTGTTCTGGAGCCCGCTCGTGGAGATCACGCCCGAGATCGGGCCCGTGGAGTTCTGCCCCGGTTCGCATCGGGAAGGGCCGCTGCCGGTCGTGAGCGCAGACCCGGACAACGCCGGCAAGCAAGGCGCTTACGCGCTCATGCTCAAGGATGAAGCCACCTATCTCGCGCGCTATCCACACGTGCAGCCGCTGACCCAACCCGGTGATCTGGTGCTGGTTGATTTTCTGGTGCTGCACGCATCGGGCCAAAACACCAGCGGCCGCTCGCGTTGGTCGATGCAGTTCCGCTACTTCAATTTCTGCGAGCCGACCGGGCGCTCGCACGGCTGGAAAGGTTCATACGCCAACGGCGTCGACTTCCGAACCGTCCATCCCGAACTTTCTGTGGAAGCCTGACCATGACGACAGGTGCACTGCCGTGCAATGTTTGCCAGCAACCGCTGCCAGAGCCGATCTACCGTGCCCCGCAAAGCGCGCTGTCATCACTGCGCCGCGCCATGGATGGCACGCTCGAGGTGTTCTGCTGCGCCGCGTGCGGCCACATCCAGACCGTCGAGCTGTGTGACAACGGCAGCTTCTACGACACCGAATACGACATCCTCGTAAACAGCGAGGAAGAAGACCAGATCTACGCGGTCGAGAATGGCCAGAAGATCTTCCGTGCCGATCACCAGGTCGCGCTCTTCCAGAAAAAGCTGCAACTGCTGGGGGGGCTACACGAGGGCGCCCGCGTGGTCGACTTCGGCTGCGCAAAAAGCGCGACCATGCGACTGCTCAAACAGCAGCGCCCGGACGTGAAGGTCCACCTGTTCGACATCAGCGACCGCTACGTCGGCTTCTGGGAGAAATTCCTCAGCGCCGGGCAATGGGCCACGTACACCATCCCGCCGGCATGGCAACGTTCATTCGATGTCGTCAGTTCGTTCTTCTCGCTTGAGCACATTCCAGACCTGAGCACCACGCTGCGTGCCATCCACGGGTTGCTGCGCGAGGGCGGCCGGCTGTATGCCATCGTGCCCAACACGTTCACCAATACGGCTGATTTTCTGGTGGCGGATCACGTGAACCATTTCACGCGCACGTCCCTGCAGGTACTGCTCGCCAGCCACGGTTTCGAGCTGCTCGAACTTGACGAACGCAGCCATCGCGGCGCATTCGTCGTCACCGCTGTACGCACGGCGCCGGACCATGCTGCGCCTGCCCTTGATCCGCGGCAACTGGCGGACACCGTGGGCGCCGCCAACCGCCTTGCGCGCTTCTGGCAGCAAGCGGCCAACCACCTGGGCGATTTTGAAACGCGCCACCAGGGCGCGCCTGCGGTGATCTACGGCGCGGGCTTCTATGGCACCTACACCGCCAGCAATCTGCGGCACCCGCACGCGCTGCGGGCCTTTGTGGACCAGAACCCGTATCTGCAAGGCTCATCCCTAGCGGGCAAGCCGGTGATTGCGCTGACCGAGATTCCGGCGGAAGTCGAATTGGTGTATCTGGCGGTCAATCCGGTCATTGCCGATGAGGTCAAACACACCGTGGAAGCCGCGTTCCCCAACCGTTTCCGCTACTTCCAGTTCGAGCCATGATCGCTACCGGCAATGTATGCCTGCGCGCATGGCGCGAAGACGACATCCCGCATCTGCTGCCACTGCGTAACGATGTACACACGCAACTGCAGTTGATGACGCGCCCCAGGCCCAACTCCGCGGCGAGTGTGCGCGACTGGCTGGTCGGCAGGTCAACGCAAAGCGACGCGGTGCTCTTCATCATTGCCGAGCAGGCCGGCGACCGCGTTCTGGGCTACCTCCAGTTGACGAAGATCGACCTGGTCAACCGGCACGCTGCGCTGGGCATCTGCCTGGCACCGGCCGATCAGGGACAAGGACACGGGCGAGCCGCCTGCGAGGCGCTGTTCTCGTACGCTCGCCAGACGCTGAACCTGCGCAAGATCACGCTGGAAGTGCTGGCTGACAATGAACGCGCGATCCAGCTGTATCAGAAGCTCGGCTTCCGCCAGATCGGCCAGTTGGCCGAGCACTATCTGCAGGATCAGCGCTGGCATGACGTCGTGCTGATGGAACGCATGCTGAGCCCATGAACATCGTCATTTCACAACCCATGTTGTTCCCCTGGGTCGGCATGCTTGAGCAGATCGTGCTGGCGGACGTCTTCGTCAACTATGCGGACGTGCAGTTCTCCAAAGGCAGCTTCACAAACCGGGTGCAGATCAAGGACCGCACCGGATCACGCTGGCTGACCGTTCCGCTGGAGAAGTTCCACCTGGGTGAGCGCATCGATCAGGTCCGCCCCTGCGCCAGCACCGACTGGCGCGGCCAGCACTTGCGCAAACTAGAGCAGGCCTACGAAGAAGCGCCCTATGCGCAGGACATGCTGGCACTCGTGCGCACGGTGTACGAGGCCGACTACGCCAACATGGGCGCGCTGGCGTTGGCGTCGATGCAGGCGGTCTGCAGCTATCTGGACATCCCGCTCAGTGCGAAGCTGCGCGACTCCGTGGAACTGGCCGTGCCCGGGCGCAACAGCGAGCGCGTACTGGCCATCGTGCGGCAACTGCACGGCAGCAAATACATCACCGGGCATGGCGCCAAGAACTATCTGGCGCATGCTGAATTCGAGCAGCACGGCATCACCGTCGAATACATGAACTACGCCATGCTGCCTTACCGGCAACTGCACGGCGCGTTCACCCCCTTTGTCAGCAGCCTGGACCTCATTGCCAATCACGGCCCGGCGAGCAAGCAGTACCTGAACCCACAAACCCTCAACTGGCGCCAATTCACCCATGAATGACATCGAACAGTTCCAAGGCGAAGTCCAGCAGAACATCCAATCCCTGGCGCAGGACAAAGACCTGCAATCGCTGTCACGCATCTGGCTGCGCGAAGTGACCGCGCACAAGTACCACTACAACTTCACCTGGATGGGCTTGCCCATCATCCAGTGCCCGCAAGACGTGCTGGCCATGCAGCAACTGATCTGGGAGGTCAAGCCGGACCTGATTATCGAGACCGGCATTGCGCGCGGCGGCTCGCTGATCTTCTATGCCTCGATGCTCGAGCTGCTGGCCCAGAGCGGTCATGGTGAAGGCAAGGTCCTAGGCATCGACATCGACATCCGCCAGCACAACCGCGAAGCGATCGAGGCGCACCCGATGGCGCGGCGCGTCCAGATGCTGCAGGGCTCCAGCATCGACCCGGACATCATCGAGCAGGTCAAGCGCATCGCCGCGGGCAAGCAGCGCGTGCTGGTGGCGCTGGACTCCAACCACACCCACGACCACGTGCTTGCCGAACTGGAAGCCTACGCGCCGCTGACCAGCGTGGGCAGCTACTGCGTGGTGTTCGACACCGCTGTCGAAGACATGCCGCAAGCGATGTTCAACGATCGTCCGTGGGGCGTCGGGAATAACCCGAAGACCGCTGTGCACGCCTACCTGCGTGACCACCCGGAATTCGTGATCGACGCCGATATTCACCACAAACTCCTCATTACCGTCGCACCGGACGGCTACCTGAAGCGCGTTGCCTGAGCGCTTGAACCGACCGCTTGATCCGAAAAATTGGCCGCTGAAATGGAACCCGCGAAGACGACGCCCCAAACCGATGCAGTCACGCTGAGCATCTGCATCCCGACCTACAACCGGGCGCGCTACCTGGACAACCTGCTCGGGGAACTGGCCGCGCAGATTGATGGACTACGATTCAGCTACGAGATCCTGATCGGCGACAACTGCTCGAGCGACACGACCGAACAGGTCGTGGCCCGCCATCAAGGCCGGCTGAACATCCGGTATTTCCGGCGCCCGTCCAACCTGGGTTCGGCCGAAAACCTGAACCAGCTCTACCGCAGCGCGCAGGGCAAATACGTGCTCTACCACGCCGACGACGACCTGCCCATCCTCGACGAGATCAACAAGAACCTCGAGATCTTCGAGCGCAATGCGGGCGTGGGCGTCATCTTCGCGCCCTGGTTCATCCACGACTTGCCAACCCGGCAGGACATCACGCCCTTCTACCGCCAGGACGACAATTACCTGATCGAGCAGCACGATTACGCCAAGCTGCTGGCGCTGATCCTGTCACACCACATCTTTCCGGAAATCTACCTGGCGCGCCGCGAAGTGCTCGACCGGCTGTACTTCGCCGCGCCCGAACATGTGTTCTGGGCATTCGCGCATGCCGCAGAAATGCTCGGGTCGTACGCGCTCTACTTCAGCAAGACACCGTTTTATCGCTCGGTTACGCGCTACTTTGACGACGAGACCCGCGCCCAGGCAGGCAGTGAGGAAGTGAAATACGCATGGGACCGGTATCGCGGCGGCCTGGAATACGTGTTGAGCAAGTTCTCACACACGTTGGCCCCGAACGAGCGGCAGGAATGGCTGAATGCCATCAACCAGTTCGTGCTCGCGCGTATGAAGGTGGCGCTGCGCCTGCGCACGCATGAAGGCGGCAGCTGGATCGACAACTACTACATCGCCAACCGCATCAAGGCGCTCGGCGAGGTAGGCGACCTGGCCGCGCCCTATGACCTGTACCGCGTCAACGCCGCGTTCGAATACGTGACCAAGCTCGACCCGTTCAAGCCCGAGCCGCCCAGGTACGCCACCCTGCGCCGCGCACCGCTTCAGGTCTTGCACCACGCGCACGGCTTTGCCGACACCGAGTTTCTGGTGCTCGACGACGATGCCGCCATTCCGCATCACACCATCGTCGTCACGCCGATTCCGATGGACATTGCGGTGCCGGCCGGCCGCGAAGTCCGCTTCGTGTCGGAACTCGAAACACTCGCCAAATTTCCCTGAGTCACTGGTCACGCCCACATGGATCTTTCCAACGCCCATTCCGTGGTCTCGCTGATGAACAGCGTGCTGGCACCGTCAAGCGCCGTTGGTGGCAGTACCGCCAGCGGCGACACCGGCAAACCGAGTGTCGACTTCGGCTCGGTGCTCAAGTCATCGCTGGACCGCGTCGACGCCTCGCAGCAGAAGGCCGAAGCCGTTTCGCGCAGCTTTGAAATGGGCAATAACGACGTCGACCTGCACGACGTCATGCTCTCGCTGCAGAAGGCCAACATCGACATGCAGACTGCCGTACAGGTGCGCAACAAGCTGGTCTCGGCGTACCAAAGCATCATGAGCATGTCGATCTGAGATCACCCTGCCCGGCCCTTTTCCACACTATGAAGAAGGGCTTGTGGTCGCTCTTGTCATTTATATTGCGCTCAATATAATTGTGTCATCGATTTTTGATCGATCTCCCGGCCGACATGTCGCCGACCGGGTTTCCCACGCAAGAGGACCCGACCATGAAGACGCTCTACCAGACCCAGGTCACTGCTGAAGGCGGCCGTGCCGGCCATGTTCGCAGCACCGATGGCACGCTGGATCTGCCCCTTTCGCTACCGCGCGAACTCGGCGGCGCAGGCGGTGCAGCTACGAACCCCGAGCAACTGTTTGCCGCCGGTTATGCCGCCTGCTTTGAAAACGCTGTGCTGCATGTAGCACGTGGCAAGCAGATCAAGCTGGCGTCGACGTCGGTCACGGCCACGGTGGGCATTGGCCCGCGCGAAGATGGCGGCTTTGCATTGACGGTGTCGCTCGCGGCCACCCTGGGCGGCGTCGATCAGGCGACCGCTGAAGCGCTTGTGGCTGCGGCACATGGCGTATGTCCCTATTCGCATGCCGTCCGTGGCAATATTGACGTCCAATTGAACACGGTCACGCGCTGAGCCTCTTGCTCAGCCCTGTTGGGCCGATGCGGCACTCGCCGCTCGAGCGCCAGGCCGTTCCCCCCGGGAGTTTTCCGTGAACGACGTGCTGGCGCTCGATCAGCAGCTTTGCTTTCCTTTGTATGCCGCCGGCCACTTGCTGACGCGCCTCTACCGCCCGCTGCTCGATGAACTGGGCCTGACCTATCCCCAGTACCTCGTGATGCTGGCGTGCTGGCAGCAGGCGCCATGCGCAGTTGGCGACCTCGGTCGCACGCTGTACCTCGATACGGGCACGCTTACGCCGCTGCTCAAGCGACTCGAAGAACAGGGCCTCGTCACTCGTACGCGCGATCCCGATGACCAGCGCCGCGTCGTCATCGAGTTGACCAATGCCGGCCGCGCACTGCGCGAGCGCGCTGCCAAGGTGCCCGAAGCCCTCGCCTGCAAGATTCCGCTGGAATTGGACGAAATTGGCGCCACGCGCGACGTGCTGCGCAAGCTGCTCGACGCACTGGCCACAGCGGACGACCGCGAATGAGCGCACCCTCCGCTTGCGCCGATCTGGCGCTAGTTATCATCGCCCGCAATGAAGCCGCCAGCATTGCGCGTTGCCTGCTCAGTGCCAAACCGTTTGTCGATCGCATGGTGGTGCTCGACACAGGCTCCATCGACGACACCGTGGCCATTGCCCAGTCGTGCGGCGCCCTTGTCAGCCACATGGCCTGGACGAACGACTTCTCGGCCGCGCGCAACACCGCGCTGCAGGCAGCCAATGCCGACTGGAACCTCATCCTCGACGCTGACGAATGGCTGGAAAGCGGCGGTGAGCATCTGCGCACGCTCAGCGGTGCAGCACCGTCCGTTGGCGTGGTGTGCGTCAAGAACGATACCGACGCGGCCGAATCCGCCAGCCAGCTGATTGCGTGGATTCCCCGCCTGCTGCCGCGTGGCGTGCACTACACGGGGCGCATTCACGAGCAGCCGGTGTCTTCATTGCCTGCGGCGCGCGTGCCGATCGTAGTCCGCCACGATGGCTACACCGCCGCCAAGATGCAGAAGAAAGGCGAGCGCAACACGCAACTGCTGCTCGATGAACTCGCCCATCGGCCAGACGACCCGTACGTGCTGTATCAGCTCGGCAAGGAAACCGAGCTGCATCACGAAGACTACGCAAAGGCCGTGACCTACTACGCACGCGCCTTCAGCCTGGCACCTCCTGATGCGCCGTACCGCCGCAACCTGGCGCTGCGATATGTGTATAGCCTGGGCAAGGCCGATCGCGTTGAAGAAGCGCTGGCGCAAGGCGATGTCGGCATCCAGACGTGGCCGGACTTTCCTGATCTGTGCTTTGCGCTGGGATTGGTGTTGCTGGATGCGGCTGCCAAGCAGCCTGATGAGGCAGGCGCCCGGTGGCTACCGCTGGCAGAACAGGTCTTCAACCGCTGCCTTGAGATCGGCGATCAGCCAGAGATGGACGGCAGCGTCATCGGCCGGGGCAGCTTCCTCGCTGCCCAGCAACTGGCGATCGTGTACCAGATGCAGAGCCACGCGCTCGCACGCAAGTCCGAGCACTACCTGACGCTGTCAAAACAACTGCAGGACGCGTCGTCTCAATAACGCGCCATGCTGCCGTAAGCGTTGCTGGCGTTGGTGGCACGGCGTGCCGTGTCGATGCGCTTCTGCAGGCGGTCCAGGCGCGGGTACACCATGGCGCGCACGCGTGCATCATCTTCCAGAATGCGCACGAGCAGCGTGCGCTTGCGCTCCACATCGGCACGCGAGAGCTGCGGATGCGGCTCGGAACGGCGCAGCGCATCCACATAGGCGGCGCTTTCGCGTTCCAGCGTACTGACGACTTCCCAGTTACCCACTTCGGCCGCGCTGACCATTTCAGCGGTCAGACTTGCGATGGCTTCGTAGCAGGCGAACAGACTTTCGCTGTCCTTGATCGGGATGTTGCGGTGCATATTGGCTCCAGTTGGGCCGAATTCAGTCAAAGGTCGCTTTACTACAAACAGCGGGCCATCAGCTCACAACGCTCAGGTGGCTGTTTGCCGCAGCGGCAGCCGGTTGGCCGGCCTGGCCGATGGCGAGCCACGCATCCTGCAGCGGGACCAGCAAAGCATCCACCTCGGCGAGGATCGTCAGATCGTTGTTGGCGTTCGCCAACAGCAGGCGGCGCAGCATGTAGTCGTACAGATTGTTCAGTTGCACGGCAATCTCGCCGCCGCGCTGGTGATCCAGGCTGGCCTGCAGCCCCTGGCCGATGATCGAGATGGCTTTGTCGATCGCCCGCACCTTGGCCAGCACGTCGCCGCGCTGCATGGCGGCACTGGCCAGGTTGATGGCGGCCCGCGCGCCTTCAAACAACATGGCGATCAGGCGATGCGGATTGGCGTCTACCACGGACGTCTCGATGCCGACTTGCGCATAGGCACCGATGGCACGGCGTGCTGCGTACATGGAAAAGGTCCTCGCTGGTGTCTGTTTTGTTATGGGTTGTGCTCTAAACCTGAGCCCGGCTTAGTTGCTGCTCGAAGTTTGCTTGGTAATGGCCGCGAGCTGCGTCGTCAGGTAGTTGCTGGTGTTCGTCATGCTTGCCACCGCGGCCGACAGCGCGTTGAACTGCGTGTAGTACAGCGCCTGCTTGTTATCCAGGCGCGTCTGCATGGCGGTGATCTGGCTGGCAAGCGAGGTCAGCGAACTGTTGATCGAGTCGGTCTCGTTCTGCACCATGCCGCTGGACGACAGCAGGTTGGTCATCACCGTGTTGAGCTGCGCGGCGTAACCGCGCTGCACCGTGACCGTGCCACGGGCGCCCAGCGGGCCGCCGGCCACTTGCACGGTCAAGCCGTCGGTGGCGGAACCGGCAATCCCATACAGGTTCTGGCCCGAGCCGGTCGCTGCCGCACCGTTGATGGTGCCCTGCACATCCACACCATTGGCGGCCGTCGGGCTCGCCCCAAAGAGCGACGAAGCCCCCGCGCCTGATACCGACACCACCGACACCGAACCAAACTGGCTATCGGTAATGCTCAGCACGCCGCTGGCATTGGCCGACACCGATGCGTTGACCTTGGCGTTCTGTAGCGTGGCCGATGCGTTGATCTGGCTTTGAATCTGCGCGGCCAGGGTCGTCGCGGTGTAGCTGCCGGCCGCCAACGTCACGTTGACTGACATGCCGCTGATGCTGAACGCGAGCGTGTCGTTCACGCCCGCCGTAATGGTTGTGTTTGCGGCGGCCGAACCCGTGAGCGTGCCCTGCGTGGCCAACTGCGTCACGTTGACGGCGTAGCTGCCGGCCTGTGTGGAATCCGAGAACGTCGGCACGCTGACCAGCGAATCGGTGGCCGTGCCGGTACCGGCAAACAAACCGGTAACCTGGCTGGGCGACTTTGCAATGGCCGCCGACAGCTTCGTGTTGTCGACCGACAGCGTGCCGTCGGAGTTCATCGTCACGCCCACGCTGCCGAGCGACTGGTAGTTGCCGTTGCCGACCGCCTGGCCCAGCACGTCGGTAATCTGGTTGATGAGCGTCTTGGTACTCACGTCGCCAGCCAGCGGGCCGTTGTTGGCCTTGTTGGCGGTGTCGATGTTGGTGAGCCCGTTCAGTTGCGTACGCAGCGCGTTGTAGCCGTTCACGAAGTTGGTGACGGCGGTGGTGGTGGCGGTCGGGTCGTTGGCCACCGTCACGTTGGTGCTGCCCGTCTTGGACAGCGTGAACGACGTGCCATCCACCACGTTTGACAACGTGTTGGTCGGGCTTTGCACGGCAATGCCGTTGATGGTGGCCAGGGCATTCTGGCCCGTGGTCACCTCGGTCATGTTCTGCGTGCCGGCCGGATCCTGCGAGAGCAGCGATTGCAGCGTCGAGTCGCCCGACACCGAGATCTTCATCTCCGAGCTTGAGCCGCCCGCAGTGGACGTCAGCACCAGACGGTACGGGCTGCCGCTGCCGTCGTTCACGATGCTGGCCGAGACACCCAGGTTGGCCGAGTTGATGGCATCGCGAATGCCCGCCAGCGTGTTGTTGGACGAGTTGATCGTGATCGAGCCCCCCGCCAGGTTGCCGTTTTGCGTGAACGTCGAACCGGTGTACTTGCCGCCGGAAAGCGAGCCACCCGACACCGTGCCGAACGAGAACGAAATCGTGGTCGATGCGCCGCTGCCGATGGCGGTGGTGGTGGAAGCTTGCCCCTGCGCCGCCAGCACCTGCGATTGCGCAAGCTGCGTGACATTGACCGCGTAGGAACCTGCAGGCGCCGAGCCCGTCACCGACGCGCTCAGCATCGAGGTGTCGTAGCCGCTGGCCTTCATGGCGCTGTAGTTCGACGCGCTGGTCAGGCTCGACAGCGCGGTCTGGAAGGTCGACAGCGCACTCTTGAGCGACCCCACAGCCGACAACTGCGTCTGGTACGAGCTTTGCTGTGTCTGCAACTGTGTCAGCGGCTGGCTCTCCACCTTCATGAGGCTGGTCACCAGCGAATTGACGTCGATGCTCGTCCCGATACCGGGAATGGAGATCGGCGGTACGTAGTTGCTGGTCGAGGAGGAGGTAGTGGTAGTCGCCATGATCGGGTCCGATAAGCATCTGCGCCAGCGGAAGTCTCTCTACACAACGGCACGGGCCGCAGCTTCTTTAGGGCAGGTTATGCAGGCGCCACCCACGCAGAAGAGGGGTATCCGACAAAAGGAAAAAGGCCGACGCCCCCGAGGAGCGCCGGCCCTTGGCCCAGCCGCAAGACGGCTGGGTGGCATCCAGCTTACTGATTAGCCCTTCAGCAGGCTCAGGATGCTGTTCGGTGCCGAGTTGGCTTGCGCCAGCATCGCCGTACCCGCTTGCTGCAGGATGTTCTGACGGGTCATGTTCGAGGTTTCCGACGCATAGTCCGTATCGATCAAGGACGACTTGGCAGCCGACAGCGCGGTGTTGTTCGACGTCAGCGTGTTGATCGTCGAGTTCAGACCACTTTGCTGAGCACCCAGGTTGGCGCGAGCCGCCTTCAGGTTGGTCAGATCGGTGTCGATGGCCGCCTGTGCGGCGGTCGCGTTGGCAGTCGAGGTCACGCTCGTGCCGCTCAGCGTACCGAAGGTCGACAGGTTGGCGTTGGAGACCGAGGTCACATCGGTCGCGGCATTCTGGCCGTACTGGAACGTCGTGGCCGTAACCGAACCGTCGAACAGCTTGTTGCCGTTGTAGTTCGCGTTGGTCTCGATGTTCTTGTTGGCGGTGGCCAGCTTTTGGTATTCCTTGTCCAGGTTGGCCTGGTCGGTGGTCGACAGACCGCCGTTGTTGGCTTCCACGGCCAGTTGGCGCATACGTTGCAGGTTGTTTTCAACCTGGCCCAGGTACGAGTCGGCCGTTTGCAGATACGACATCGCCTGGTTGGAGTTCTGGATACCTTGCGTCTGCGAGTTCAGCGTGGTGGTCAGGCTGGAGGCCACAGCGTAGGCGGCGGCGTCATCCTTCGCGCTGTTCACGCGCAGGCCGGTCGACAGACGTTCCAGCGAGGTCTGCAGCGCATCCTTCGATGCCGACAGTGCTTGCTGCGTTTGCAGGGACGAGATATTGGTATTAAGGCTGAGGGACATGACGGCTCCTAAGTTTCCCGATGGTTTGTTGCCCGTGTTTGCTGATTCCGGCTAGGCCGGGCAACGTGACCTGCAACTTGAAGGGGATCAGGTCTGCGTTGTACTCAGGTTATCGGTGGCCTCGGAGGAAAGTTTAGGGTCGCCTTGACAAATTTGTGCGTCGGCGGCGGTTTGGGCTTGCGGGCGCCTGACTTTCGGCACCCCTCCAAAAGAGGCGGTGCGCCTGCTTCTTGGCCTTCGGGCCCTCGGCTATACTCGTTCGACCAGTTCATAGGCGCCTGCATCTTTCTATATAGAGCGCCACATACAGCACAGATGGGGAGTTGCAAGCCCGCCAGACGGCCCAAGGCCTGCCGGCGGAAAGAAGAGCTCGATGCGAGCCCGCGTTTGACCCGCAACACCCACCATGCTCAATGTCCTGATCGTCGAACCGCACGATATTGCCCGTGTCGGCCTGCGCCAGATCCTCAAGGATTCGCGCCTGGCCCGGCAGATCGAGGCCGTGCCGGACCTGCGCGATGCCAATAACGACCTGCTCGCACAGCGCGAGTGGGACGTCATGCTGTTCTCGGTGGAATCGGCCACCGGAGACGAATTCCAGACCATCAAGACCGTGCGCCAGCAGCATGCGCGTTTGGCCGTGCTGGCGCTGGGCCGCCACCCGGAAGCGCTGCTTGCCGTACGGGCGCTCAAGGCGGGCGCCGCCGGCTACCTGCCGATGGACGCCAGCCAGCCGCAACTGCTGGCAGCCATCAACGCCATCTCGAAAGGCAAGAAATACCTGCCTTCGGACCTCGTGGAAGTCCTGGCCGACAACCTGAATGTCGACTGGGACAAGCCCCGCCACGACATCCTCTCCGACCGTGAATTCCAGACGCTGCGCATGCTCGGCTCCGGCCGCACGCTGGGCGAGATTGCCGAGGCGCTGCAGATCAGCGTCAAGACGGTCAGCGTGTATCGGGGGCGCGTGCTCTCGAAGATGAAGCTGCGCAACAATGCCGAGCTCACCATGTACGTGGTCAGCAACAGCTTGCAGATCTGAGCGCGCTATGAGAACCGCGGGACACGCTCGCCGTAACGGCGGGCGTTCTCGCGCACGAGATCCTGTACCGCAGCCGGTTCCAACGGCCGCGTGAGCAAATAGCCCTGAAACTCGTCGCAGCCGACTTCGCGCAGGAATTCAAGCTGGCCGATGGTTTCCACGCCTTCGGCCACGGTCTTCATGCCCATGGCTTGCGCCATCATGATGATGGCCCGCGTGATGGCCGCGCGCTCGACCACGTGCGGCAGGTCTTGCACGAACGAACGGTCGATCTTCAACGTATCGATCGGGAAGCGGTGCAGATACGACAGCGATGAGTATCCGGTACCGAAATCGTCCAGCGCCAGCGATACGCCCATGGCGCGCAGCTCGGTCAGCAGGGCATGCAATGACGGATCGTCGCGAATCAGAATGCCTTCGGTCATCTCCAGTTCCACCGCGTTGCCGGGCAAGCCACTGGTCGACAGCGCGCCACGCACCATCCCGCTCAACTGCCCGGAGCTGAATGCCTGGCCCGAGAGGTTGATCGACATGCGCAAGTCCGGCAGCCCGATGCGGCGCCAGCGTGCAAGCTGGTCGCAGGCGGCGCGCAGAATCCAGCGGTCGATCTCGACAATAAGACCGGTTTCTTCGGCGTCCTGAATGAACTGGCCGGGCATCATGTGGCCGAAATCGGCCGAGTTCCAGCGGATGAGCGCTTCCACCCCGACAATGCGGCCGCTCCTGACGTCCACGCGCGGCTGGTAGTCCGCATAGAACTCGTTGCGGTCGCTCGCGCGGCGCAGGCCCGATTCAATGCGGAAGCGGCGCGAGACGCGGTCGTCAAGGTCGCTGGTAAAGGTCTGGAAGTTGTTGCGCCCGCGCTCCTTGGCCAGGTACATGGCGGCATCGGCCTTGCGCAGGAGCGTGTTCGGGTCGTCGCCGTCGTGGGGTGCCACGGCAATGCCGATCGACACGCCCAGATACAGCTCCTGCCCCTCGATATGGAAGGGCGCGCTGATGGCCGAGAGGATGCGCTCGGCCACGCGCCGCGTGCCCAGGCCATCGAGCGCTTCGAGCATGACGACAAATTCATCGCCGCCCAGGCGCGCAACGGTGTCGGCTTCGCGCGCGCAGGCCTGCAGGCGGGCCGCCACTTCGCGTAGCAGCATGTCGCCAAACTGGTGGCCCAGCGTGTCGTTGACGTTCTTGAAACGGTCCAGGTCGAGAAACATGACCGAGACGCGCGACTGGTTGCGGCGCGCAAGCGCCAGCGCGTGCTCCAGCCGGTCTTCCAGCGCGGAGCGGTTCAGCAGCCCCGTCAGCGTGTCGTGCGTAGCGAGATGCCGGATGCGCTGCTGCGCTTCGCGGATTTGCGTGATGTCGACCAGCGACACCAGCACCGAATAGGGCGTGGCGCCGGCTTCCGAGGCGCGCGCCGAGGCCGTCATGGAATGGCCGCCATCGGCAAACAGTGGCGTCCAGTTGCTGGAAACCCACACCGTGCGGCCATCCACGCAGTGCATTCCGAAAATCTGGTTCAACTGCGGCTGGCCCTCGGCGATCACGTCCTGATCGGGCCAGTCCGCCTCGTGGATGGAGGCGTCGAATTCGTCCACGGCAGAGGTGACCACCGTGGGCAGCAGGCGCCCCACCAGCGCATCCACCGGCAAACCCAGCAGCCGTGCGGCGCTCGGGTTGGCATAGGTGACGCGGCGATCCGCCCCGCACACGAGGATGCCCTCCGTCAGCGCATTGACCATCGACAGCAGGTCCAGCTTCGGGCAGAAGCTCGGCAGTGCGCCGCGTGCAGGACAGTCGGCCGACAAGCCATCGGCATCGACTAGCGCAAGGTCAATACGGGTGGAAAAGGGCAAGGAATTCAAGGCGGCTTCCGGCAAGGCAACGCAGGTATGCAAGGCCGGAACATGCCGGCGCGTTCTTTCATTACAACGGCAAGCGCGGGCAATTCTTTCGGGCCAACGCCACTTTTGCAGCGGAACCCGCCCGCCAGGCGACTGGTAAGGCGCCTAATGCGGTGCATCGGGACTATGTAGGTGGATCAAAAATCACTTATCGTGCGCGTACCGCCCCACCCTGCGCATCGCAAACGCCCGAGATAAGCCGGATTGACCACGTTTCTTCCTGGAATGAGCTGGACAGAGGTGGGGAAGAATGCCATCCGAGAACCCGACTCTGTGCTTTGCGTTGTTTTACGTTGTCTTGCGCGACGCGAGCCGGGAAAGCCCACCCCCCCTTTAGTCCCCGAGTGATCCCCATGGCCGAAGCCGCTGCCGCCACTACCGCGCCCGCCCCAGCAAAGGGCGGTTCCACCAAGCTGCTGCTGATCATCCTGATCGTGCTTTTGCTCGTCGGCATGGGCGGCGGCGCCGCCTGGTTCTTCCTTGGAGGCGGCAATCACGCCGCATCCGGCCCCGCCGCACCGCCCAAGCCGAAAGAGCCGGTGTTCGTGGCCATGGAAACCCTGACCGTCAACCTGCAGCCCGAAGAGGGCAACGACCGTTACCTGCAGATCGGCATCACGTTCAAGAGCTTCGATAAGCATGCCGAAGAAGAGATCAAGACCTACACGCCCGAACTGCGCAGCAAGGTCCTGATGCTGCTGGCCAGCAAGACGCCCACCGAGTTGTATCCGGCGGACGGCAAGGTCAAGCTGGCCAAGGAAATCGTTGAACTGTGCGAACACGTCTTCAAGGCTGTCGGCAAGGAATCGCCGGTGGCAGATGTCTTGTTCACCAACTTTGTGATCCAGTGACATGCTCAAGGAAGAGTTTCTTTCCCAGGAGGAAATCGACGCGCTCCTCAAGGGCGTGTCCGATGACGCGGACGACGACCCCGTCGAAGCCGCCGACCCCTCGGGCATACGCTCGTACAACCTGGGCTCGCAGGAGCGCATCGTCCGTGGGCGCATGCCCACGCTGGAAATCATCAACGAGCGGTTTGCGCGCAACTGGCGCATCGGCCTGTTCAACTTCATGCGGCGCAACGCGGAGATCTCCGTTGGGCCGGTGAAGGTGCAGAAGTACAGCGAGTTCATCCGCAACCTGGTGGTGCCGACCTCGCTCAACCTCGTGCACGTCAAGCCGCTGCGCGGCACGGCGCTGTTCGTGTTCGACCCCAACCTCATCTTCCTGGTGGTCGACAACCTGTTCGGCGGCGACGGGCGCTTCCACATGCGGGTGGAAGGGCGCGACTTTACCGACGTGGAGCAGCGCATCATCCAGCGCATGCTGCATCTCGTGTTCGAGCATTACGCCAAGGCGTGGCAGCCGGTCTACCCGATCGATTTCGAATTCCTGCGCATGGAAATGCACACCGAGTTCGCCAACGTGGCTACGCCCAATGAAGTGGTGATCACCACCAGCTTCAGCATCGAACTGGGCAGCAACGGCGGCGACGTGCACATCTGCATGCCCTACACCATGATCGAGCCGATCCGCGACCGGCTCACTTCCGCCATCCAGGGCGAAGCGCTGGAAGTGGACAAACGCTGGCTGCGGCTGCTGTCGCAACAGGTGCAGACCGCCGAGGTGGAGCTGATTGCCGACCTTGCCACGGCCAAGGTGCAGGTATCCGACATCCTGAACATGAAGGTGGGCGACGTCATTCCGCTGGAGCTGGATGACAGCGTGACCGCCAAGGTAGATGGCGTGCCCGTCATGGAATGCAACTACGGCACGTTCAACGGCCAATACGCGCTGCGGGTCAACCGCATGCTGAATATGAGCGGCAGCGAGTCTGCCACGGAGTCTGACGATGACAACTGAACCGACCATGAACCCCGAAGCCAACGCCGACGACATCGATGTCGAAATGACGATGGAAGAGGCCATGGCCCTGGAAGCCGCGCAGCGTGCCGCGGCCAACCCGCCGGCTGCCGCCGAATCCAGCCCGGTGTTCAAGCCCCTGACGGCCGACGGCCTGGGCGGCGCCCAGCGCAACGACATCGACATGATCCTGGACATCCCCGTGCAGTTGACGGTGGAGCTGGGCCGCACCAAGGTGCCCATCAAGAACCTGCTGCAGCTTGCACAAGGTTCGGTGGTGGAACTCGACGCGCTGGCCGGGGAGCCGATGGATGTCCTTGTCAACGGCTACCTGATCGCCCAAGGTGAAGTGGTGGTGGTCAACGAGAAGTTCGGTATCCGCCTGACCGACATCATCACGCCGTCGGAACGTATCCGTAAGTTGAACCGTTAATCCACACCAGTAAGTGCGCCGTCGAGCGGCACCCTGACAGCAACCAGTGCTCCCCCCGGGCAAGGTGTTGACATGAACCATGCAGTCGATTGGGCCCGCACCCTAGGCGGGCTGTTTGTAGTGTTGGCGATGATCGTGGCGGCCGGCTGGCTGCTGCGCCGTCTGCAGCAACGCGCGGGCATGGGCCCCGCAGGTTTGGGCCGGCGCCGCAGCCAGGTGATTACCGTGGTCGCGCAGCAGATGCTGGGCGCGCGCGAGAAGGTCGTCGTCGTGGATGTGGAAGGCACATGGCTCGTGCTGGGCGTCACGCAGCAGCACGTGCAGACCCTCCACACGCTCCCACGCCCCGCAGAAGCCGCTTCCACGCCGGACGACCCATCCGGCGACGGCACTTCCGGCTCCGGCAAGCCGCCCCGCTTTGCCGACGCGCTGTCCATCCAGCTCAAGCGTCACCTGACGGGAAAGTCGGAATGAACCTGCGCAACCTTCTCCGCTGCCTGATGGCACTGGCGCTGCTAGGTGCCGCGCCCGCCGTGTTTGCACAGGCGCAACCCGGTCTGCCGCTGCTCACAGGCACCGCCGGTGGCCAAAGCTATTCGCTGCCCGTGCAGACGCTGGTCTTCCTGACGTCGCTTGGGTTTCTGCCGGCCATCATCCTGATGATGAGCAGCTTCACGCGCATCATCATCGTGCTGTCGCTGCTGCGCCATGCGCTGGGCACGCAAACCACGCCGCCCAACCAGGTGCTGATCGGGCTGGCGCTGTTCCTCACGTTCTTCGTCATGTCGCCGGTGCTCGACAAGGTGTACACCGACGCCTACGTGCCGTTGCGTGACAGCAAGATCACCGTCGAGCAGGCCATGGACACGGCCGCCACGCCGCTGCGCCAGTTCATGCTCAAGCAGACGCGCGAGCCCGACCTCGCCCTGTTCGTCAAGATGGGCAACATGCCGGCCATTGCCGCGCCCGAGCAAACGCCCATGCGCGCGCTCATACCGGCCTTCGTCACGAGCGAGCTGAAAAGCGCGTTCCAGATCGGGTTTGCCATCTTCATCCCGTTCCTGGTGATCGACATCGTGGTGGCCGCCGTGCTGATGTCGATGGGGATGATGATGGTCACGCCGTCGATCTTCTCGCTGCCGTTCAAGATCATGCTGTTCGTGCTGGTGGATGGCTGGCACCTGCTGCTGGGCTCGCTTGCCCAGAGCTTTGTGCAATGAGCGTCAATAGGAAACCGACATGACACCCGAGTACGTTCTCGATATGGCCCGTCAGGCCATGCAGGTTGCCATGATGGTGGGCGCGCCGATGTTGCTGGTGTCGCTCGTCGTCGGCCTGCTGGTGGCGGTGTTCCAGGCCGCCACGCAACTCAACGAGCAGACGCTGTCGTTCATCCCCAAGCTGCTGGCCGTGGCTGCCACGATGGTGCTGGCCGGCCCGTGGATCGTCGCCGTGATCGTCGACTACACGCGCGGCGTGCTGACCAACATCCCCAACTACGTGAATTGACGTCACCCAGCTGACGCAGCCACGCAATCCACGATGATCCAATTCACCGCCACGCAGCTCAACGGCTGGATCGCCATGTACTGGTGGCCGCTGGTGCGCGTGCTGGCATTCATCGCCATTGCGCCGCCGTTTGCCAATACCGAGATCCCGACGTCGATCAAGGTGGCATTCGGCGTGGTCATCACGGTGGCGCTCGCGCCCATGCTGCCGGTGCCCGCAGGCGTGTCGGTGGGCTCCTACGAAGGGCTGTGGATCACGCTGGTGCAGGTCTTGATCGGGCTGGCGCTGGGCTTTTGCGTGCAGCTCGTGTTTTCGGCCGTCAGCGGTGCCGGCGAGGTGATGTCGGTGCAGATGGGCCTGGGCTTCGCCTCGTTGCTCGACCCGACGCAGACCGAGAGCAGCATGCTGCTCGGCCGCTTCCTCAGCCTCACGGCCGTCACCGCGTTCATTGCCGGCGACGGCCATCTCGTGCTGGTGCATGCCTTGTTCGACAGCTTTACCGCCCTGCCCGTCTCGGCGGCGCCGCTGGGCAACCCGGGCTGGCAGACGCTGGCTGGCGGCGGCACGATCGTCTTTGCGCTCGCCCTGCGCATCGCCCTGCCCATCATCGCAATCATGATGATCGTCAACCTCGGCTTTGCCGTGCTCTCGCGCACGGCGCAGGCGCTCAACCCGTTTGCCGTGGGCATCGCCGCCACGCTGGTGGTGGGGCTGATGCTCGTCATGGTCATGATGACGTCGCTGGCGCCGGTGGTGGAGCGGTCTGTGATGGATGCGCTGGACCTCGGTGGGCGGGCGTTCAGCCAGTTCAGCACCCTGCCTCGATAGGCAGCGCGCAGCCGCAGCACTGCCCGCCGCGCGTGCGATGATCGCGGTATTCCGCCGACCGATCTTCAAGGGAGACTCACCACATGAGCCGCCGCGTTCTTGTGACGGGTGCCAGCCGCGGCATTGGCCGCGCCATCGCCTACCAACTGGCCTCCGACGGGTTTGACGTGTCCGTGCATTGCCGCAGCGGCCGTGCCGAGGCCGATGCCATCGTCGCAGACATCCACGCAAACCATGGCAGCGCCCGCGTGCTGCAGTTCGACGTGCGCGACCGCGCCGCCTGTCGCACCCAACTCGACGCCGACGTTGAAGCCCACGGCGCCTACTACGGCATCGTCCTGTGTGCAGGCGTCACGCGCGACGCTGCCTTCCCTGCCCTGACCGACGAAGACTGGGACATCGTCCTCGAGACCGGCCTGGATGGCTTCTACAACGTCGTCCACCCCCTCACCATGCCGATGGTGCGCGCGCGCAAGGGTGGGCGCATCGTCACCATCGCGTCTGTCTCTGGGGTGATGGGCAATCGCGGGCAGGTGAACTACAGCGCCGCCAAGGCCGGGCTGATCGGCGCAACCAAGGCGCTGGCCGTCGAGCTTGCGTCGCGCAAGATCACCGTCAACTGTGTAGCGCCGGGCCTGATTGAAACCGACATGCTCGCCCACATGGAACACGTGGACCAGGCCCTGCGGGCCGTGCCGATGCAGCGCGTCGGACAGCCTGCGGAGGTGGCTGCGGTGGTCGGTTTCCTGATGTCGGATGCGGCGTCGTACGTCACTCGGCAGGTGATCGGCGTGAATGGCGGAATGGTCTGATGCGCAAGGCCGCCCCACTGGGCGCCGAGCCCACGCTCAAGCACCATTTCGCGCGCCGACTGGCGAGCCGCTTCGCGCTGCGCATGCACGTCGTTCTGATCGTACTGGGGTCGCTGCGTGGGGTGTGGCGTGCAACAAGCTGCTGCGCTGCGCCCGTTCTCTACCGCCGGCGCGCCAGCAGATCATCCACCACAGGCACCACCGCCAGCAGCATCAGAATCGACGCGAGCGGAATCGTGGCCGTATAGCCCAGGTGCCTGAAACCCAACGCACCGACCACGCCGCCCACAAAGAACATCCCAAGCAGGGACGCCAGCAGCCGCAGCTTGGGCCGGTTGGCGACCACGGCCGGCAGATTGTGATGTCCATGGTTCCAATACAGCGCCTTGCCGATTTCGATACCAATGTCGGTGGCCAGGCCTGTCACGTGCGTGGTGCGGATTTCCGCCTTCGAGATCTTGGTGATGATGGCGTTCTGCAGCCCCATCAGGAAGCACAGCAGTGCCACGGTGGCCGGCACGAACACGACCCGGTATTGCCCGAGCGTTGTGCCCATCAGACCGAAGAGCAGCAGCAGCGCGGCCTCCAGCATGAGCGGCAGCGCGAATTCACTCTGCGTGCTGCGGCGGCGCCCCCAGTTGACGAGCACTGCCGTACACGCCGCGCCGCACAGAAACGCCAGCAGCGAAGCAAAGCCCGCAAACACAAGGACAACGTCGCCCAGCACGAGGTCGTCGGCGATCGCCGAGACGATGCCGGACATGTGCGAGGTGTATTGCTTGACGGCGAGAAATCCGCCCGCGTTGGCGGCGCCCGCCACGAAGGCCAGCGATTGACCGAGGCGCCGGTTGGCGTCTTCTGAGCGTTCCGGGCTGGTCAGGCGGCGAAGATACTGGATGGGCATGACCAGTCCTGACGGTAGGTGAGCCGACATGATACGCCGCGCCCTCCGACCGCCCGACCGCGCCGCATCAAGGATTGATGTACTGGAACAGCGACATGCCCTGCATGGCCGTGAAGGTCTTCTGTGCGGCCTGCAGCGACACCTGCTGCTGCGAGAACTGCGAGATGGCGGAGGTGTAGTCCACCGATTGCAGCTTCGAGATCTGCTCCTTCAACTGCTCGCCGTAGTTCGAGCCGCTGCTGTTGAGCGTGGTGAGCTGCGCCTGCTGCGTGCCCACCGTCACCTGCGCTTGCAGGGCGACCTGATAGGCATTGTCGAGATTGCCCTGCGCCGTCTGCACGGCCTTTTGCAGGTTGGCGACGTCGGTGGCCTGAGTGGCAGCGTTGATCGGGGTCGACAGCGCCGTGATCAGCTTCTCGTACGTCTTGAAGATGCTCTGATTGGCGTTCGGGTTGGACGCATCCGAGTTGGGGATGCGCACGAACACCGAATCGCCCGACACCGAATTCGGCATCGAGATGTTCTGCGAAACCTGCACCACCGGTGGCTGGCCGCTACCGACGTATTGCACGGAACCGCCGGTGTTGGTGAACGGATCGGTCGTGCCGTTGGCGCCGCCAAACAGGGCCACGCCCGAGGCATCGCGCTGATTGGCCGTCGACAGCAGCTGCTGGTACTGCTGCTTGACCTGCGCCAGCACACCAACGCGCTGTGACTCCGTCATCAGCGAGGTGTTGGCGCCCACCAATGTCTGCTTGCCCTGCTGCAGCGTGGTCACCAGATTGGTCAGCGCCGAAGACACGCTGGTCAGGCGCGCGTCGGTGGTGTCACGGTTGGACTGGTATTGGTCGTTGGTGTCCTGCGTTTGCTGCAATTGCGCCATCTGACCAAACGCGCTGGGGTTGTCGCCCGCACTGGTGAGCGCGATGCCGCTTGCAATCTGCTGCTGCAGCGTGAGCAGGTTCGATTGCGTGTTCTGCATCGAAGCGGAAGACGCTGCAAAGAATTGGGCGCTACTGACTCGCATGATCGGTCCGGACGAAGGGCTTTAGGACGTTATCGGCAGGCGGGGCGGTTTCTTCAGCCGCGCCGATCAGCCGCCGGCAATCGACAGCAGGCTGGCGAACAGCGAATTGGCCGTCTGCATCACCTTGGCGGAGGCCTGGTAGGCCTGCTGGTACTTCATCAGGTTCATCGCCTCCTCATCGAGGTTCACCCCCGACACCGACTGCTGCTGTTGCGTGGAGCTGGCCAGCAGCGCCTTCTGCGAGGTCAGGTTGGTGCTGGCGCGGTTGGCCTGCACACCCACCTGGGTGACGAGGTTGTTCCACGCCGAGCCGATCGAGGTCGTGCCGCCGTCCAGCAGGTTGCTGTTGCGCAGCTTGGCCAGCGCGCTGGCGTTGCCGTTGTCGGTGCTGTTGGCGGTGTTGGCCGAAATGGCGAACGTGTCACCGTTGCCGGGCGAACCCGAGAGCTTCATCTGTACGCCGTTGAACGCGTACGTCGCGCCCTGCGTGTACGGTGCCGTGCCGCCCGCGTACGTGGTCGACGTGCCGCCCACCGTGACGGTGACGCTGCCCGGGAATCCCGACAGGGAGCCGCCAACGGCCGAGCTGTACGTCAGGTTGATCGGCGAGGTGAGCGGCGAGCCGGCATACGTGCTGTCCACGCCCAGTGAAGACACCGTGGCGCTGCCCGTGTTGTTGCTGCCCTGGTTGAGCACCACGGGCGAGGCTGCGGCCACGTTGTGATAATCAGTGGTGAGCGTCTGCATGGTGGCGGCCGCGTTGGCGGTCGGGCGCACCAGGAAGGAGTCACCGCTGTTCATCGTGCCCGACAGGTTGAGCGTTACACCGTCGATCGTGGTCGGCCAGCTCGACACGGTTACGGAGGCGGAGCCGTCCGGATAGTGCGAAACGGTGTAGGCGCCGCCCTGGTACTTGACCTGGTAGTCGTAGCCCTGCCCCGCATTGGCGTTGGTGATGCTGGCAGTCAGCGAGCCGCTGCCGGTGTTGTTGGTGCTGGGCGCGACGCTCGGGTTGGCCACGGAGAAGAGGTCCGTGCCCATCTTGCCGTTGGCGTCCATGCCGAGTTTGTTCTGCGCGTTCACGTCGGCCGACACGGCCGTGGCCAGGCGGCCCAGGCTGTTCTGTGCCGGAATGAGCGTGTTGTTGCGAAAGTCCATCAGGCCGCCCAGCGCACCACCGCCGAGCTGGCTGTCGTCGATGTTGACCGTGCCGCCCGGGCTCTTGTAGCCCACCGACAGTTGCGTCGGGTCGTACTGCGACGGCACCGGCGTCAGCTGGTAGCTCTTGTTGCCCTGCACGAGCGCCTGGCCGTTACCCACGTAGATGTTGAACTGGCCGTCGCCGGTCTGCACCACGCTCGCCTTGATTGACTGATTGAGCGTCTGGACTAGCTGGTCGCGCTGGTCACGCAGGTCATTGGCCGGCTGGCCGGTTGAGGCTTCCGCCTTGGAAATCTGGTCGTTCAACGAGGCGATCTGCTGCGCGGTGCCGTTGACCGAGCTGATCTGCGTCTGCACCTGCGTATTGACCTGGTTGTTGAGCGAACTCAGTTGCCCGGCAATCGAATTGAAGCGGCTTTGCAGGCCCGCCGCGGCGTTCAGGAAGACCTGGCGCGCGGTGGTGTCCGAGGGCTTGGAGGCCAGGCCATCGGCAGCGTTGAAGAAGCTGGTGAGCGACGAAGTCAGGCCGCTGTTGCTGTCCGACATGTATTTGCTCAGGCCCGACACCAGGCTGTTGAGCTGATCGGCTGCGCTGGTCGAGGCCTGGCCGCTTTGCACCTGGGCCGTGAGGAACTGGTCGTAGATGCGCTTGACAGTCGTGACGTTGGCGCCCTGGCCGAGATAGCCCACGCCGGCGTACAGCGGAATGTTTTCCGTCTGCACGGCTTCCTGGCGCGAATAGCCGGGCGTGCTGGCGTTGGCAATATTGTTGCCGGTCACCTGCAGGTTGATATCGGCAACCCGCAGGCCAGACGCGCCAATATTCAGAAGGGAGCTGCTCATAGTTGTCTCGGTGCGGGCAGCACGAAGCCGCCGAAATAAGCTCTAGAAACAACATCGGCCGACTCAGGACAAACTTGAGCCGGCCGCCGTCGCCAAAATATGCTTCTTAAATCACTCAGACGATCTGCTTGAGCACCGCCATGATCTTGTGGGCGTAGTTCGGATCGGTGGCGTAGCCCGCGCGCTGCAAGCCCTTGGCGAACGACGCCGCATCGTTGCCGTTGCCGGCTGCCACGACGTTGCTGTAGCGCGGGTTGTTGGCCAGCAGGTTGGCGTAATCCTTGAACGCCTCGGCGTACGAGCTGTAGGCGCGGAATTTCTCCTGAACCTTGTGGGCAACACCGCCGATGTATTCGGTGGTGGTCACCGTGGCAGTCTTGCCGGCCCATGAGCCGCCGGCCTTGATGCCGAACAGGTTGTGCGTGTTCGTGCCGTCCTTTGCCTTGATCTCGCGGCGGCCCCAGCCGGACTCCAGCGCGGCGTGGCCGATCATGAAGTTGGCCGGAATGCCGGTTTCCTGTGCGGCCTGCGACGCGTGGCCGATCAGCTTGTTGTAGAAGCTGGTCATGCGCTCGCCGCGCGGCTCCGATGCCACCGTCGACAGATCCACCTCGGGCGGCGCGCTCGGAGTCTGCGCCTGCGCATCCGCCTGCTTGCGCAGGGCGGCCAGTGCACGCTGCACGCGCTCTTCCAGGCCCGGGCGCGGCACGGTGCTGATGCCCGAGCCGTCGTCTTCCGTGCCGGGCGCGACGGCTGCGGCCATGCTGTTGAGCGACGAACGGGCGATGGCCTTGGCGGCATCGCTGGTGGCACCGGCGGCCCCCGGCAGCGCGGTATTGGTCGCCGTCGTATTGGACAGCGCAGTATTCACCTTGCCGCCCGCATCCGGGTTCACATGGTTGGCCTGACGCAGCATCTGCTTCAAGAGCTGATCTGCCACGCCCACGCCGCGCGACGCCATGGTCTGCGACAGCTGCTGGTCGAGCATCGACGTGTACATCTTGCTCGAAGACGAATCGAGCGGCCCGTTCTGCGGCGATGCATCGCGCATCTGCTTGAGCATCATGTTCACGAAGATCGCGTCGAATTGCTTGGCGACGGTCTTGGCCGCGCCGTTCGGATCGGTACGCGCCGTTTGCTTGAGCGACTCGAACCCTCGGGAATCGAGCGCCAGGCGGCTGGTGAGGTCGGTTGGGTTCATCGTGGCCTCCCCTGCGTCAGATGATTTCCAGGTCGGCGCGCAGCGCGTTGGCCGCCTTCATCGCCTGCAGGATCGAGATCAGGTCTTGCGGGTTGGCGCCAATCGCGTTGATGGCCTTCACCACATCCGCCAGGTTGGTGCCGCCCTTCACGTTGATAAGGCTGCCGCCTTGCTGCTTGACCTCAATGTTCGAGCGCGCGCCCGCCACCGTCTGCCCTTGCGAGAAGGGCGCGGGCTGGCTCACCACCGGGTCCGTGCTGATGGTGACCGACAGGCTGCCGTGCGCCACCGCGCAGGGCTCGAGCTTGACGAGCTGGTTCATCACCACCGAGCCCGTGCGGGCGTTGACCACCACACGCGCGGCGGCCAGCGCCGGCGTCACGTCAATGTTCTGCAGCTTGGCCACGAAGCCGACGCGGTCCGACGCCAGGGCCGGTGCGCGCACGTTGATCGTGCGGCCGTCCGCGGCTTGCGCCGTATCGGTGCCGAATTGCTTGTTGATGGCGGTGACGATGTTCTGTACGGTGCCGAAATCCGTCGTGCCGGTATCGAGCTGGATGCTGCCGGCCTCGCCCACCGTGGCCTGCACAGCGCGCTCCACCGTGGCGCCATTGGCGATGCGGCCCGCGCCGAGCTGGTTGATCTGCACCTTGCTGCCATTGGCCGATGCGCCCGCACCGCCAATCACCACGTTGCCCTGTGCCAATGCGTAGAGCTGGCCGTCCACGCCCTTGAGCGGCGTGAGCAGCAGCGTGCCGCCCCGCAGGCTCTTGGCGTTACCGATGGACGACACCGTCACGTCGATGGTCTGGCCTGGCCGCACAAAGGCAGGCAGCGTGGCCGTCACCACCACGGCGGCGGTGTTCTTGAGCTGGATGCTCGCGCCGGCCGGTACGTTGATGCCGAACTGCGTGAGCATGTTGTTGAAGCTCTGGACCGTGAACGGGGTCTGCGTGGTCTGGTCGCCGCTGCCGTCCAGGCCGACGACAAGGCCGTAGCCGATCAGCGCGTTGTCTCGCACGCCGGCAACGGTGGTCAGATCCTTGATGCGGTCAGCGTGTGCCGTGGTCGGAACAACCGCTGAAATCGCGCTCAGTGCCACCAGGGCCGCGCCAAGGGTTCGATACAACCTCGTTCTAAGCAAAGTCATGGCAGATTCCTCAGAACGGCGACACGGTCAGGAAGAACCGCGACAGCCAGCCCATCTGCTGCGACTCGGCCACATAGCCCGTGCCGCGATATTCCATGCGTGCGTCCGCCACCTGGGTGGACAGCACGGTGTTTTGATTGTTGACGGTCGTGGGGTTGACCACGCCCGAGAACTTGATCGACTCGGTGCCCTGGCCCACGGCCATCTGCTTCTCGCCGCTCACGACCAGGTTGCCGTTGCCCAGCACCTCCACCACCGTGACGGTAATCGTGGCTGTGAAGTTGTTCTGCGCACCGTTGGCGCCCTTGCTGTCGAACTTGTTGGCGTCGCTGGCCGACACGCCCAGCAAAGACAGCACGCCCGCGTTCATGCCGGCGAAGGTCGGCACCGAG
Source organism: Ralstonia pickettii (assembly GCF_001699815.1). Classification (GTDB taxonomy): domain Bacteria; phylum Pseudomonadota; class Gammaproteobacteria; order Burkholderiales; family Burkholderiaceae; genus Ralstonia; species Ralstonia thomasii. Next base: position 68,160 of record NZ_MCGB01000027.1, read on the forward strand.
GCGCTCATGCTGCCGGTGCGGTTGACGCTGCCCGAAGTCTGCTTGCTGGCCGCTGTGTTCTCGGTGATCACGATCGTGATCGTGTCGCCCACCATGTGCGCGCGGCGGTCTTCGAACATGCCGCGAAAACCACCGCTGCCCGATGCCACTTCCTGGTAAATCGCCCCGTTCTGGCGCGGCGCCATCACCGGCATCGGCGGGCGCGCGGTTGTCGGACCCTGCACGATCGGGGCCGGCGGCGGCAGCAAGCCGCACGCCGTAGCGAGCAAGGCGGCCGTGCCGAGCACGGCCAATCGAACGACTCGAACAGCCGGCACAGCGCGGCCGCTGTGCTTGCCATTCTGGAGCGAATAAACCGGGGGGGTATGCATCGCACTACATCCTCAAAAACTGCGCCGTCAGCTCAAAGCTGCGACAGCTTCTCCAGCATCTGGTCCGAGGTCTGGACCGACTTGCTGTTGATCTCGTACGCACGCTGCGTCTGGATCATGTTGACCATTTCTTCCACCACGTTCACGTTGGACGTTTCAACGTAGTTCTGGCTGAGCGCGCCCACGCCGTTCGAGCCCGGGTTGGCCAGATTGGCCGTGCCCGACGCTTCGGTTTCGGCATACAGGTTTTCGCCCATGCTGCGCAGACCGGCCGGGTTGATGAAGTTGGCCAGCTGGAACGTGCCCACCTGCGTGTTGTTGACCGCGCCGGGCGTGGTGACCGTCACAACGCCATCCTTGCCGATGGTCAGGCTGGTGGCGTTCTGCGGGATCGTCACGGCCGGCTGGACCGGGTAACCGCTGGAGGTCACCAGCTGACCCTGCGCGTTGACCTGGAAGCTGCCGTCACGCGTATAGGCCAGCGTGCCGTCAGGCATCTGCACCTGGAAGAAGCCGTTGCCGTTGATGGCCACGTCGGTCGAGTTACCGGTCTGCTGCAGGTTGCCCTGCGTGTGCAGGCGCTCGGTGGCGACGATGCGCGCACCGGTACCGATCTGCATGCCCGAAGGCAGCGTGGTCTGTTGCGACGACTGTGCGCCCGGCTCGCGCACGTTCTGATACAGCAAGTCCTCGAACACGGCGCGCGAGCGCTTGAAGCCCGTCGTGTTGACGTTCGCCAGGTTGTTCGAGATGACATCCAGCTGCGATTGCTGGGCGTCCATCCCGGTCTTGGAAATCCACAGGGAGCGAATCATGTTCGAGTCCTTGGTTGATTCAATTCAATGCGCCGGCCGTTCAGGCGTGGCGCAGCAGTTCATTGGCCGACTGGGCATTCGTGTCGCTCGTGTGCAGCGATTTCATCTGCATTTCGAGCTGGCGCGAGATCGCAATCATGTTGACCAGCGAGTCGGTCAGGTTGACGTTGCTGCCTTCCAGCGCCCCGCCGGTCACGCGGACTTTCTCGTCCACGCTGGCGTCCTGGCCGTCGCGCTGGCGGAACAGGCCGTCGGCGCCGCGATCGATGTTCGACGGGTCGATGCTCACCAGCTTCAGACGGCCCAGCGACACGGGCGGCGTACGGCTGTCGGCGCTGATCGCGTTGACCGTACCGTCCTTGGCAAACTGCACCGTGGTGTCGGGCGGCAACGTGATCGGGCCGCCGTCGCCCAGCACGGGCTGGCCCGAGAGCGTCTGGATCGTGCCGTCGGCACCGAGCTGGAACGTACCGGCGCGGGTGTAAGCCTCACCGCCATCCGGCGTCTGCACGGCAAAGAAGCCTTGTCCGTCGATGGCCACGTCCAGGCTGCGGCCAGTGGTCTCGATCGGGCCGGGCGCGAGGTCCGTACCGATGGCCGAGGCCATGACGTAGCTGCGCGTGGGCGAGCCCTCGCCTTGCACACCCACCGTATGGAACGCGTCGATCTGCGCCTTGAACCCGGTGGTGCTGGCGTTGGCGAGGTTGTTGGCGCTGGCAGCCTGCTGGTCGAACAGGTGCTTCACGCCGGTCATCGACACGTAAATCGAGCGGTCCATGCTGGGCTCCTGCTACCCGTTAGCGCATGCTGACCAGCGTCTGGAGGATGGTGTCCTCCGTCTTGATGGTCTGCGCATTGGCCTGATACGAACGCTGGGCAACGATCATGTTGACCAGCTCTTGACTCAGATCCACGTTGGACTGCTCCACCGCCGACGACTGCAGCAGGCCGAACGAACCCATGCCCGGCGTGCCCAGGTTCGGAGCGCCCGAGTTGGACGTTTCCACCCACTGATTGCCGCCGATGTTCTGCAGGCCTGCCGGAGCCTTGAAGTTGGCCATGGCGATCTGGCCCAGCGTCGACGTGCGGCCATTGGAGTAGCGCGCGGTGACGGTGCCATCGGTACCGACCGCGTAGCTGGCCAGGCGGCCGGTGGCGTAACCGTCTTGCGTCACGCCCGGGGCTGTGTCGTTGTAGCCGCCGCCATACTGCGTGGTGCCCGTGAAATCCATGGTGGCGATGCTCATGCCGCCAAAGGCCACGTTGATCTTGCTCGGCGATGAGGTGAGTTGGCCGCTGCTGTTGAACGTGAGCGCCGTCACCGGGTTGCCGCCGGTCGGATTGTTGCCGTCCACTTGCGAGTACACATCCCAGCCTGCGGCGGTACGCACGTAGTAGTTGGTCAGCATGTGTGCCGTGCCCGTCCCGTCGTACACCTGCTCCGAAACGGAGTGGTTGAACGTGGCCGAGTTGGTGGCCGAGAACGGCGTGGTGGTCGGCACCGTGGCGGCGGCATCCAGGTTCACGCCGAACGCGGTGTTGGTGGTGGCAAGCGGCGCCAGGTCGTTGACGGGAATCTTCAGGTTGGTCAGCACGGCAGTGTTGACCTTGCCGGTCGAATCCACGCCGTAGCCGGTCAGGTTCTGGCCGGTAGCCGAGATGATGAAGCCGTTCTTGTCGGTCTGGAACTGGCCGTTACGCGTGTACGACACCTGGCCGCTCGACGGGTCGACCATGCGGTAGAAGCCCGTGCCGTTGATCGCGATGTCCAGCGGGTTGCCGGTGATGGTCACGTTGCCCTGCGTGAACGACTGCGACACCTTGGTCACGCTCACGCCCTGGCCGATCTGGTTGTCGGATGCACCCACCAGCGAGCGCGCGTACACGTCGCCAAACTCGGCGGTCGATTTCTTGTAGCCGACAGTGTTGGCGTTTGCCACGTTGCTGCCGATCACGTCCAGGTTTGCAGAGGCGGCGTCGAGACCGCTCAGGCCTTGCTGGAATCCCATAGTTTTCTCCCGTAGAAGATAGAAGCGCGGGGTCTGCCCGCAGTTGACCTGTGATTACTGAATCGATGCAACGTCGGACAGCTTGGCGGTTCCGCCAGACGCCAACACCAGCTGCATCGTGCCGTTGTTGATCGTGACGCCGGCCACCTTGTCGGTGCCCAGCGCATTGGCCGTAACGACCTTTCCACCCTGCGTGGCCGACACCTTGATGGAGTAGGCGCCGTCGGCAAGCTGATTGCCCTTGTCGTCCTTGCCGTTCCAGGTGTAGTTGCCGCTGCCGCCCCCCATCTGGCCGAGATCGACGGTGCGCACGGCCACGCCCGCAGCGTTCGTGATCGTGACGACGACGTCGTCGGCGCCGTTGGGCACCGAGACGCCGAAGTTGGCAGCCCCCGAGGCCAGCGTCAGGTTGTTGGTCGGCACCTGCACCGAGCGGCCGATCATCGACGACGCCTGCGTGGTCGCGTTCTGCGTGAGCATGCTCGACATCGTGGTGTTCAACTGCTGAATGCCGTTCACAGTGTTGATCTGCGCAAGCTGCGAGGTCATCTGCGAGTTGTCCATCGGGTTGAGCGGATCCTGGTTCTTCAACTGCGCCACGAGCAGTTTCATGAACGTGTTCTGCAGGTCGCTGCCGTTGGTGATGGCAAGCTGGTTGCCGGAGGTCGTGCTCGAGGTGCTGGTCGTGCTGCCGGTTGAGCTGACGGTCATGTTCGTGTCTCGCTGGGAATGTGCCGTTTACTGGCCCAGGGTCAGAGCCTTGGAGGCCATCGTCTTGGTGGTGTTGGCGACTTCCACGTTGGCCTGGTACGAGCGCGACGCAGAAATCATGTTGACCATTTCGTCCACCACATCGACGTTCGGCATGGTCACGTAGCCGTCGGCATCGGCCAGCGGGTTGCCCGGCTGGTGCATGCGCTTCATGGGGGTGACGGTGTCTTCCACCACGCGGTCGACCGACACGCCGGTGGCGTAGTCGTCAGACTCCTGCGCGGGCGAGAACACCACCTGCTTGGCGCGGTACGCCTTGCCGTCCGGGCCCGTCACGCTTTCGGCGTTGGCCAGGTTGGAGGCGACCACGTTCATGCGCTTGGACTGCGCGGTGAGCGCGCTGCCAGCTACATCCATCACCTTGAATAGCGACATGTTGATTCCGATGTCTTCAAACACTGTTGCCGGCGCGGCTGCCGGACCGATCCGGTGTTCTGCATGGCGGCTTGCTCCGGACCGATCTTTCCGGGCCCGGAGCGCCACACAGTTCCCGCCCCTCTTTCGCCGCGCGTGATTGCTGCGCGGTCGTCTTAATGCCTGTCTGCTGCTCTTGCTGCTCTTGCTACGTCGCGCTAGCTGTTCTGAATCGCCGCCAGCATCGACTTGATCTTCTGCGTCACGATGCTCAGATCGGCCTCGTAGCGCACGGTGTTGTCGGCAAAGCGCATGCGCTCGCCGTCCATGTCCACCGTGTTGCCATCGATGGACGGCTGCTGCGACGTGCGGTACTGCACCTCGCCCTGCAGCGCCTTGGTCTGCTGCGACAGCGACGCCTGCATTAGCGACACATCGCCGGCCGGTGCGCCATCCACGCTCAGGTGACCTGCAGCCGTTGCCGTCATCGGCAGGCTGTTACCGCTTTGCTGGCCGACCGCCTTCTGCAGCGCCGACTGAAAATCGAAGTCGCGCGCCTTGTAGTTGGGCGTATCGGCGTTGGCGATGTTCGAGGCCAGGATCTGGTGACGCTGCGAGCGCAAGTGCAGCGCCTGCTCCTGAAAACCGAACAACTGATCCAGCTTGTCGACCATGTCTGTCATTCCTCGCGCGTGGCGTCCTGGTGATTGCTGCCACCCGCCGGGGTTTGCGTTCTGTCTTGCGTTTGCGTGTTGCGCGTTCCCTTCGGCCGGAGAACTCGGCATCAGCGGCCCCTTCAAAAACCGCCGATGCCGTCTCCAAAACCGCTGAACCGCTTGTCTTGCTGAGTTGCCGTCATGCAGCCTCAGTGGAAAAGACCTGTCTGCGAATCCAGAGGTTGGCCGGGAAACCTTCCACCGGGGCAGGCTGTACGGCCAGGAACCGCACAACGCCAGGGACTTCACCACGTTGCAAAGTCTAGGGGCCGGTGTGCAAGACCATTCGTCCGAATAAGGGGGGGATTGGCCGACATTTCCGCATTTGGCGCTCGCGCACGCGTAGCTACACTTCACCGGACTTTTGATGAAGGGGCTCTCCATGTCCACGCGGTTTGCACGCAGCGCGCACCACCCGATCCGACCTGCCACCACGGCCATGCCGCTGGCGGGGCGCCAGCGCAAGCTGCTGCTGATCCTGGCGCTGGGCCTGCTGGCCAGCGTCGTGCACCCGATCCTGGCGCATGCACAGGGCATGGTGCGGGTGGGCTATCCGCCTGCCCAAGCCGTGCAACAGCCCGCGCAGCCCACCACCATTCAGGGGCCGAACGCCATCCAGATGCAGATCCAGCAACAACTGCAATCCCAACTGGACATCCTGGGCGGCACGAACGAGACGGGGGCGCCACGTGCGTCGGTGGAGGTCGGTCCGGTGGATGCACGTGTGGCCAACCAGCCCTGCGACCAGATCGACCTGATGCTGCCAGCGGCCAACCGCCTGCGCGGCCGTATACAAGTGGGAGTGCGCTGCCGCTCGCCGCACGCCTGGGCGGCCTGGGTGCCGGCCACAATCCAGATTACCGGGACGTATTACGTCGCCTCGCACCAGTTGCCGCCGGGCAAGACGCTCGATATGGGCGACCTGGAAGCCCGCACGGGCGATCTGTCGACGCTGCCGGCCTCGGTCGTGCAGCAGCCAGCCGATGTGGTGGGGCGTGTACTGCTCACGAGCGTGGCCGCCAACCAGCCGCTGCGCGCCGAAAGCCTGCGCCTGCCGGTTGCCGTGCAGGCCGGCCAGACCGTCAAGCTCATCGCCGAGGGCGGTGGCTTCCAGGTCAGCAGCGACGGCCGGGCCTTGAACCAGGCAGCCGTGGGCCAGGTGGCGCAGGTGCGCACCGCCAACGGCAATGTCGTCTCCGGCATTGCACAGTCCGTCGGTGTCGTAGCGATCCAGTTTTAAGTCCAAATTGATAACGGCGGATCACTTTTCTACTGTGATGCGTAATCGATACCTGCCGCTAAAGTTTGGGCCGGGGTTGGCCGATATGGGTGTTAGGATGAACGCGCTCTTCGGAGACACCCGTGAAAATCAACCATATCGTGAACAACACGCCGGCCGTTGCGCCGACCAAGGACGCTGCGTCCGGGTCGACGCGCGCGACCGGCTCGTCCCCGGCCGCTACGACGGCTTCGGGCACCCCGCGCCACACCGGCGATTCGCCGTCGCTGTCGGTCCAACAAGTCTCGCGCCAGGTGGGCAGCGGCGACTTCGACGCCGCACGCGTCGAGCAGATCCGCAGTGCCATTCAGAACGGCACGCTCAAGATGGACGCCGGCAAGATCGCCGATGCGGCGCTTTCCGACGCGCAATCGCTGCTCTCCACGCGCTCCAAGAAGGTCTGACGGGGGTTTCCCGTCGTCCGTCCCCCGTATTTTCTGACGCCGCCGGTCCGAGGGTTTCCGACTCTCGACCGCACGCGGCGGGGCGGCGTGCCGGCCGGCGGCTGCCCAAGCTTCCAAGCCTGAGGTAGTCACCATGGACAACACACTGCTGATCCGCACCCTTGCCGACGAGCAGGAACTGCTGCGCGCCGCCACCCTCACCCTGGATGCCGAAGCGCAGGCGTTGCGCGATGGCGACATGGTTGAACTCGAGCGCATCACACAGACCAAGCAGAAGCAGCTCGCCGCGCTGGGCGAAGCCGACCGTGACCGCCGCCTGTGGTGGGCGCAGCACGGCGGCGCCGATCCGTACGGGCTGGTCAAATATCTGCGCACCGACGAAACGGCCAGCCGCCTGTTCGACGAGAACCTGGCCCTGGCCCGCCTGCTGCGCCAGCGCAACATCGACAACGGCACCCTGATCGACCTGCGCCTGCGCGCCACGCAGAACGCGCTGTCCGTCCTGCATGCCGCCAACAACGGCGGCGGCACACCCTACGGCCGCGACGGCAAACAACCGCTGTCGATGCCGCGCTTCTCGGTCGTCGCGCAATAAGCCACCAGAACACGTTTTTTCGGTACAAAAGCCTTGCTTTACGCTCACGTCAATGGGCGTGAAGTGGGGCTAGCTGCTGCTGCCTGATCCTGCTATGTATAGGGGGTCTAGCGCACCACCGATCGGGGTAGACAAAAAGGTTTACATCCCATTGATGGGTGCAACAAGCATGCTGGGGATTTATTCTGCGATTTTGGCGGGGTTAATCCTCCGCGCCTGGCGACATAAACAAGAAAAACCGGAAGGAAGTTGCGCCTGAATGGCGTGCAAGGTTTCGGCCCGGTGGCACCGCATTGCGGTGACTGCCGGTTGAACGGGGAAATATACCGAGACCGCGCGCCAGAAGCATTTCCACAAGCACGGCCCCATTGATTTTGGACCGTCTGGTCCAAATAGACGCGGCAACAAGCTGATTCCGGAAATGGGCAAACAAACCATAACCAGACAGGCGGCGCAGTGAAATCAATTGTAGTGGAGGCACACCCTTTGGTGCGTGCCGGCGCGACCCATGTGTTGCAATCCTTGCCGGCCATTACCGAGGTGGTCAGCGTCGAGCCGGACGAAACCCTCTTTGAAAGTCTCGCGGCGCATGCGGACGCCGAACTGGCTTTGATCGGACTGCCCTTACCCGGCATCGACGATCTGCCGGCCCTCTCCCGGCTATTGCAACAGCCGCATCCCCGACATATCGCCATACTGGGCGAAACCGATTCCGCTGCGCACGTGCGTACGCTGATGCAATTGAATGTCTCGGCATATCTGCTGAAAAGCTATTCCGGCAAATTGATTGCAGCGGCATTGGAATTGGTGCTCGCCGGCGGCCGTTATGTGCCGGCCTCGATCGTGCTGGCGCGGTCTGAAGCCATTGCGGCAGGTTCGGCCAATGGCCATGACGATGGCGCGTTGCTCGGCCTGACGCAGCGTCAATATGAGATTCTCGTACTGCTCTCGCGCGGGCATCCGGTCAAAACCATCAGCCGCATGCTGAGTATTTCCGAGGCGACAACCAAGGCGCATATCAACGCGCTGTATCGCCGGCTGGAAGTGCGCAGCCGTACCGAGGCCGTCTTCGTTGCCACGCAGCGCGGCGCCATGCTGCTGAATCAGCCACACATTGGAGCGCAGCCCTCGTCGCTGCCCTCGCCACCGCTGCGCCTGGCGCGCACGGGCTGACGCTCCGCTCTTACCCATCTTCCACACAACAAAAAACGGCGCCCGGAATCCGGACGCCGTTGCAAATGCCCGCCCACGCTGTCGAGACGCGGGCGGCGACAAGGAAAGCAGAACGCGAAAGGCTTAGAACTTTGCGCGGATGCCTACGCCGAAGGTGTCGGCCGTCGAGAGGTCCGACACCTTGTCGCGGAAATACGCCGCATACACATCGGTGCGCTTGGACAGCGAATAGTCGTAACCGATCGCCCAGGTGTTGCGCTTCACGTCGGCTGCACCCGAGGTCTTGGTGTAGGCATACGACGCCAGAACGCTGCCCGGGCCCACCGGAATCGACACACCCAGCTGGCCGCCGTTGCTCTTGGCGTCGCCGGTGCTGATCGTGTTCTTGATGTACTGGTATTGGCCGTACAGCTTGACCACGCCAAAGTCATACGTCGCGCCCAGTTGCCCTGCCGTCTGGCGCGCAAAGCCCGCCACCAGGCTGTTCAGATCGCCCGGCGCGCCGTCGTAGCGCACCTGCTGGAACGCCGCCGTGGCCGCAAAATTGCCGCGGAAGAACAGCAGGCTGCCGCCCCACTTGTTCTGACCGTTGTGACCAGCCTGCTCGCCAGCGCCGTAGATCAGGGTACCTGTCAGGCCGCCCATGTCCGGCGTGGAATACATGATCGAGTTGTCCCAGCCCGAATCGCCCACCAGGCCCGAGATGCCCGCGACGCCCGAACGGCCGTTGCCGAGGTAGGTGTGGAACACCATCGGCGAGAAGGTGTACGAATCGATGAACGGGTTAAACAGGATCGTCGAAACGAAGTACGGCGGCGTGTTGCGGCCGAGCTTGATCGAGCCCCAGGTGTTCGACTGCAGGCCGACAAACGAATTACGTGCGAAGAAGTGGTCGCCATCAAAGCGGCCGGACTTGCCCGTATCAGGGCGGAAGAACGCTTCCAGCGTGAAGATCGCCTTCAGGCCGTTGCCCAGATCTTCACTGCCCTTCAGGCCCCAGTACGACGTCGACATGCCGCCCGAGTTGACACCCCATGCGCGGTCCTGGCCCAGGTTCTTGGTGGCGCCCGCCCAGGCATCCACCTGGCCGTACAGCGTCACAGACGATTGGGCCTGCGCTGCGCCTGCGGTCAAACCGGCGGCGGCAGCCAGCACGGCCAGCGAAAAACGTCGCTTGAGTTGCATTGTTGAGTTCTCCCTCTTGTGGTTCCGGTGTGTTGAATCGACTGAATCAGCTTCGAGGCGGCAGGTGGCTCAACCCGCCGCCGCTGAGATGGCGCCGTGAATGCAACTGCCGTGCCAATACGTTGTTGGCAAAGCGTCGCTTCACAAATGAATGCGTTTTCCTGGGAAGGGGCGCAGACTAGCTTGAATACCCTAGGGGGACAAGTCCCCATTGCGGGGTGTGTGGCGCCGTTTCTGCACCGGTGTGGCGCAGTGCGCTTTCAGTCGTTTTGAAGCACGCGGATATCGACTTCACGCGTATAGCGTTCAGGAGAAAAATCGCAGTACGTGATGGAGATCGGCACGTCGGCGAGGCTGTAGCCGATGCGGCGCACACGCACCAGCGGCACGCCCGCTTGCACGCCGAGCTGCGCGGCTTGGTGGGCATCGGCCACACAGGCCAGCGGCGCCTCGCGCGAGCGCGCGATGGTCAGGTTGGCGCGCTGGAAGACCTGCACGAACAGACGATCTTCGAAGTCGCGCGCCTCAAGCATCGCCGCGAGTCGGGACGTCAGCCACGTGCGCAGCAGCATGATGGGCTGGCCATCCACCTGAGCGCGGCGCTCGACAAACGCGACCTGCCCGCCCACCGCCAGGTCAAGCGCGGCGGCCACGGTTTCGTCGGCCTGCTCCAGTCGAAATGCACTGACCGTATAGACGGCGCCCGGCACGTATTCCAACGCAGCATCGGACTGGCCCGGCGCGTACAGCACCGGCCGATGTGGCCCCACGCGGTCGAGCACCACGCTGCGCTGCCCCCGCGAGCGCCTGAGCAGCCCGCGCGCCGCCAGTTCGTTCAGTGTCCGGCGCGCCGTCAAACGAGATACGCCGTAGCGCTGGGCGACTTCGTTCTCGCTGGGCGCGACACTGCCGGCCGGCAGCGTTCCATGCAGGATGTCGAGCCGAATGCAGTCGGCCAGTTCGAGGTATTTGGGCAGGCGGGGCGTCATGCCTTCCTTATACAGGAACGCTCATCACGCGCAGCAACGCAAATGGCCCACCGGGCAGGTGGGCCATTTGCATTGCTGCACTTGCGCGTCAGGCAGGGCCTGACGAATCAGGCGATCAGGAATTTATCGCGGTTCTTGCCGATCCAGGCCGGAGCACGGCCGCGGCCGGACCACGTTGCGCCTGTCTTCGGGTCACGATACTTCGCCGGCACCGGCGCCTTCGCACCGGCACGGCGACCGCGACGCTGAGCCAAGCCCAGGTCTTCAGCCGTCAGGCCATATTCGGCAACCGTCTGGCGCACTTGCTGGATAACCGCTTCCAGTTCCTTGGCACGCGCAGTTTCGATCTGCTCTTCCAGTTTGGCCTTTTGTGCAACCAATTCCTTGTATGTCGCCATATGCGCTCCCAATAAATTCCGGTGTGAAGTCTGGTGTGGATCAGATATTAGATCAATTGTATTCATAACTGAAATCAAATTTCAACGTTTTTGATCGTGGCCCTTCAAACCGCTCCACTAAGCCAGGAATCAACTCGTGGCACACCAGATGCTCAGTTTCAACCGGAAAGTCGAATTGACGCATCGGATTAGCGTACGCGATCATGCAAGGCAGCAAACTGGTATCGCGCTTCATTTCAGTGCCACCACCATAGCAAGCGCTGCCGGGTCCCGCAATTCCGGCTTTCGGCGCAAGCGGCAATCTGCAGCATCGCAGCAGTACAGCAAACGCAATATCAATTGATGCGCAAGCCTCCGGCCAGGCATGCCATTGCACCGCGATGGCCCCGTCATGGCATGCCCATTTGAGGGGGCGGTAAAACGATTCAAAGCACCACCCTCTTGGTTGCAGTTGGATGAGACAACGATGAATTCGCCCTTGCCGCGTCGTTTTTACTATCTGCTTTTGGTCTTTGGCGTACTGGCAGGCACCCTGTTTGTCGCCGCGACCGTTTTCTTTCCAGAACGTTCAGTCGAACGGATCAGCGCTTATTTCATCCTGACAATGGGAACATGCATGTTGATGTGTGCAATCGGGTTGACACTGACACATCACTGGATCGATCAGCATTTCGCCGCGCAGGAGAGTGGACATGGCCCGCATGCCCAAATGGAACCGTCGCTCGCACCAGACCCGCAGCCAATCGTTTTGAAACCCGCGCGACAAACGAACAACTGCGCGTCTGACAAAACGCATTCAGAATGTGTTGTATCGACCACAAACTAGACTTTGCGCCGCGCACGACTTTTGCGCATCATGAATAGCATTGCCCCCGACTTCCGGTAGCCGGCGTTCTCGCGGCCAGTGTCGGCCGAAGTCCATGCTGAGTGAGATGCCGGGCAATGCCTCAGTTGGAGCGTGGGATGCCAGACGAAATTTCCTACCCGTTGTCGGCGCAAAGCCTTCCGGTTCCGCTCTATGTGGTGCTTGAAGGCCGCATCGTCTTTGCCAATGCAGCCGGTGTTTGCATGGTGCGGGCGCTGTCCTCCGACCAACTGCTCGGCGAGCCCTTCTCGCGCTTCTTCCAGGACATTCCCGCATGGCTGGAGGCCCGTACCGGAGAAGACGCCGATGCGACGCAGCCCGATGCTCGGGCCATTCCGGCAGCACAGCTCGTCTCCGCCCTTTCTGCCGGCGATTCCAACGAGGTGGTCAGCGTCAGGCTGACGGTGACGCCAACCCGCTTTGATGGGCTGCCAGCGCAGCAGGTGGTCGTGCACGGGTTGCCGCTGCCGCTCGATGCGCAATTGCCGGGCAAGGCCGGCGAGCGCGTGCTGAGCGCCGAAGCCATCGGTGCAGCGCTGCCGCACGAGCATCTTGATCATCTGCTTTCCACGCTGCCGTCCGCCGCCTCGCTCGGCGAGCGGCTGCATGCTGCGCTGCGGGCGCTGGAGGCTGCCTTGCCGTCGGCGCTGTGCGTCGTGGTGCGTGTCGTCTCCGGGCGGGCAAGGCTCTATGGCACACAGCGCGCCCGGGCGAAGCTGGCATTGCGCGACGACCACGCGGCGCACCTGCCCACCGCGGCACAGGGTGAGTTCGATATCGAACTGGCCCGCATCGCGCCGCTGCTCAATGAGCTAGCGCCCATCGAACTGGTTCACGAAGCCAATGCGCCCACGGCTCTGCACGAAGCACTTGTCCGCGTGTTAGACACCGCGCATCCGACATGGCTGTGCCGCATCCCGGCTCAACATGGCGGCATGGCCGTCGCCGATGATCTGCTCTGCCTCTTCTTCCCAACTGCCAACCCGCCCGACGACACAACGCTGCGCGCAGACTGCGGCCGCTACATCGCCGCCTTGGTCAAGCTGCTGCGCCTGGAGAATGAATATCGCCAGTCCCGCGAGCTGCGTGATCAGTACCGGCTGGTCGTCAATCATCTGAGCGAAGGCGTGCTGACGCTGTCCACCGACGGCCGCGTGCTTTCGTACAACCGCAGCGCGGCGGACATCTTGCGCATGTCGGGCGCGTCATGGAAAGGCCGCCCGCGTGTGGCATTGAACGACATGATGTTGGGTGAAGACGGCGCCATCCTGCCCCGCGCCGCATGGCCCTCCACCCTGGCGGCTCGCACGGGGCGAGCGATCAGCAACGTCGTCGTGGGCGTGCCGGCCGGCAATGGGCAGATCGTGTGGCTGCGTGAATCGGTGCTGCCGATGTTCTCGCCGGACAGCGCATCCCCGCACGCGGTGCTGGTCATCTTTACCGACATCACGGCCGAGCGTTCCGCCTACGAGCAGCTGCGCCTGCTGGAGACCAAGGATTCGCTCACCGGCCTGCCCAATCGCGCGGCGTTCATCGAGCGGCTCGACGCGCGGCTGGCGCTGCCGTCCACCGGGGAATCCGCACTGCTGTATATCGGGCTGGACCACTTCAAGACCGTGAACGAGGCGATGGGGCACCACATGGGCAACCAGGTGCTGAACATGGCGGCGCAGCGCATCCGCGGCCAGGCGGGCCAGCGCGCGCTGCTGGCCCGCCTCGGTGGCGACCAGTTCTGCGTGGCCATCGATGACCCGAACGCTGCCGACACGCTTGCACAACAGGTGCTCGACGCGCTGGCCCGCCCCTTTACCGGTGGCGAACGTGAAGTGCATCTGTCGGCCAGCATCGGTGTGGCGGCCTACCCGGAAGACGGCGGCGATGCGGCCACGCTGGTCAGCCATGCCGAAGCCGCCATGTACCGCGCCAAGGAAAACGGGCGCAACCGCATCACGCGGTATTCGCGCGCGCTGGAAACACAGATGCTGCGCCGCTTCACACTCAACGAGCGCATGCGGCGTGCGCTGGCGCGCGGTCAGGTGCGGCTGGTGTATCAGCCGAAGTACGCACTCGACTCAGGCGAACTGGTGGCGGTTGAAGCGCTGATGCGGTGGTCCGACCCCGAACTGGGCGCAGTGTCGCCCTCCGAGTTCATCGACGTGGCAGAAGAGTCGGGCTACATCCTCGAACTCGGCCGCTGGGCACTCATGCAAGCCTGCGCGCAGGGCGAGGCATGGGCACGAAAGTTCGGCTTCACGGGGCGCATGGCGGTGAATGTGTCCGCGCGGCAATGCGATGCGGGCGTGATCGAGCGCGACGTCGATGAAGCGCTCAAGGCTTCGGGCATGGCGCCCGGCCGGCTGGAACTGGAACTGACGGAAAGCGTGCTGCTGGCCGACCGGCAATCGACACAGCGCCTGCTCATGAGCCTGGCCGCGCGGGGCGTGCGCATCTCGCTCGATGATTTCGGCATCGGATTCTCGTCGCTGTCGTATCTGCGCAGCTTGCCGATCCACAACATCAAGATCGATCGTTCGTTCATCAGCGGCGTGCCTGGGGTGCCCGACTGCGTGGCGCTCACCAAGACCATCATCGCGATGGCCCGCGCGCTGAACATGACGGTCACGGCCGAAGGTGTGGAAACCCCGGAGCAAACGGCTTTCCTGACCGCACATGCGTGCGACGAAGTGCAGGGCTTCCTGTTTGGGCGGCCGCTGGAAGTGTCGGCACTGGAAGAATTGCTGCGCACCCGAAGCCGCGCACAGGTATAAAAAAACGGACCCGAAGGTTTAACCCCGGGTCCGTTTCTTTTTGAGTCGACGCGCAGGTCGAACCGAAATCAACGCGTCGATACGTTGCCCACCAGGCCGCCCAGTGCGGCACCGCCCAGCGTGGCACCCGGGCCGCCAATCAAAGCAGCGCCGGCCAACCCGCCCACACCCGCACCAATGGCGGTATTGCGTTGACGTGCCGTCATGTCGGCACAGCCGGTTGCGGTCAGCAACGTCGCACCGGCCAGCAGAATCGTCAGTACCCGAACCATGTTTTTCTCCTTGAATGCGTCGGTCGCGATCAAGCCATCGCGTATCGGAAGTTTGGCCAACGGGTGCCGGACTTGCTGTTTCAAGTTGTAATCAATCGTTGCAATGTGCAGGGCGGGCGCGTCTGAGAGGCCGTGCCGCATTCGCAAGCAGCGCCGACCAAAAGCCGTCGCCACGCCGCTCGGATGGTGTTTCCCACAGACTTATCCACATGTTCTGTGCATAACCGGCGCCGCCTGCCGAGACCCAAACCACAAAAGGGCTTGACGGGTTTGGGCAAACATGCAGCGCACGTAAAACCTGTGCACCCGCACAAAGTTATCCACATTCGGCAGCCCTGTTACATCGTGCAACAAACCCTTTTCCGTCAACTGCTTGCGGGGGGTTTTGCAAGCGGTGTGCGCGCTGCTGTGGACAAGTGGGATTGGCCGAAAACGCGGCTTTTGTTAGCCAATCTTCGCAGGACCGCCTGCATCAGCCCCGAACACCCCATGCCCACGGGCAAACGTTCGATCAGCGGGCCAGATCGGCCGGCGTGTCGACGTCGCGCAGGATGCCGGCGTCATCGGTCTCGATTCGGATGAGCTTGGCAGGATCGATCAGCCGCCGCGCGCCCTCGTCGCCGTCGAGCGCTGTCAGGCCCGCGAAGAAGTCGGCCCCGAAGCCGATCGGGTGGCCCCGCTGCCCGGCATGAAAGGGCGCAACGCAACCGTGTGGATCCACTGCGTTGGCGACTTGGGTGATGGTCTCGGGGGCAATCCACGGCATGTCGGCCAGGGCGATGATCCACCCGCCGGCTTGCGGGCGTTCGGCTACGCCGG
The DNA here is from genome assembly GCF_001699815.1 of Ralstonia pickettii. Lineage (GTDB taxonomy): Bacteria > Pseudomonadota > Gammaproteobacteria > Burkholderiales > Burkholderiaceae > Ralstonia > Ralstonia thomasii. The sequence goes on from NZ_MCGB01000027.1 coordinate 83,943, forward strand.
CAGCCAGGCTGGCGCCCATACCGCGTGCAGCATCGGGACAGCGCAAGACTTCGCAGCCGGCCTCGGCCAACAGCGTTGCCAGTTGATCGACCTGCGCGCCATGCGTGGCGGCGGCGGGCACCACTGCCACCACATCGCCCAAGGCCTGCATCAGGTGCCGCGCGGCCTGCACCGCCACGGGGGTTCCATCGGGCAGCGGAGCAAGCAGCTTGTTGGCCACGCCCGCCGCATCAAACCGGCTGCCACGGCCTGCGGCCAGCAACACACCAACAACAGGCCGCTGCGGCATCAGACCACCTCGGTCTTGAGGGTGACTTCCACGTTGTTGCGCGTGGCGTTCGAATACGGGCACACCTGATGCGCCTGGGCCACCAGCTTCTCGGCATCAGCTTGCGAGAGCCCGCCGATCCGCGCGGTGAGCCCCACCTTCAGGCCAAAACCGCCTTCATCGCGCGTGCCGATGCCCACATCGCAATGGATTTCGATATTGCTCGGGTTGAGCTTGAGCATGCTCTTGGCGACAAAGTCGCACGCCGAACCGAAGCACGCGGCATAGCCCGCGGCAAATAGGTCTTCGGGCGTGGTGGTGTTGGGCTTGCCGGGGCCGCCCATGGCCTTGGGCACCGACAGGTCGTGCGAGACCTGGCCGTCTTCGGTTTGCGTGTGGCCGTTGCGGCCGCCTGTGGCCTTGGCGTGGGCGGTGTACAGGATATTCAATGCCATGACATGCTCCTCCGGTGGGTGAACGACGCAATCGCGGACGCAAGAATCGGTCCGCAAAACTGGGGGGATACGAGGCTGCAAGAACAAGAAAGCCGGCACACAGGACTGCATGCCGGCTTCCATCACATCACGCGATGATGACAACTAGAAACTAAACCGTGTCAAACGGCAGCTTGCGCTGACGCTTGCCGGTCAGGGTGAACAGCGCATTGGCTACCGCCGGTGCAATCGGCGGCGTGCCGGGCTCGCCCAGACCGGTCGGGTTGTCTTCCGACGGCACGAAGAACACGTTCACCGGCGGCGCGTCGGGCATGCGCACGGGTGGGAAGTCGGTGAAGTTGCTGTTCTTGGTGGCACCGTTTTCGATGTCGATGGCAAAGCCGGGTTGAATCATCGCCAGACCGAACACGCACGCGCCCTGGATCTGCGCTTCCGCGCCCATCGGGTTGACCACGCGGTTGGCATGCACGCCGGCCGTGACGCGATGCACGCGCGGCTTGCCCTGGTCGACCGACACCTCAACCACGTACGCCACCACCGATTCGAACGACGCATGCACCGCAACGCCCCAGGCCTGACCCTTGGGCAGCTTGCGCTTGCCGTAGCCGGACTTGTCGACGGCGAGCTGCAGCGCCGAACGATGGCGTTCATGTTCCTTGCCCGTAAAGCGCGCGAGGCGGAAAGCGACGGGGTCTTGCTTGGCCGCGTGCGCAACCTCGTCAACCATCGTCTCCATCACGTAGGCCGTATGCGTGTGGCCCACGGAACGCCACCACAGCACCGGCACGTTCACGTCCGGATGGTGCACCGTCAACTGCATCGGGAAGCCGTAGTCGTTTTCGATCACGCCCTCGACCATGGTCTCGTCCACACCGTTCTTGACCATGAAGGCTTCGAACGGCGTGCCCTTGAGGATCGACTGACCGACGATCACGTGGTCCCAGCCGACGACCTTGCCGCTGTTGTCCACGCCCACGTTGACGCGGTGCAGGTGCATCGGGCGGTAGTAGCCGCCGCGGATGTCGTCTTCGCGGCTCCAGATCACCTTGACGGGGCCGTTGTGCCCAGCTGCCGCATAGGCCTTTGCCACGTTGGCCGCTTCAACCACGTAGTCCGACGTGACGATCGCGCGCCGGCCAAAACCGCCGCCCGCCATCATCGTGTTCAGCTCGATCTTCTCGGGCGATACGCCGAGCACCTTGGCGATGGCACCCTGGTCAATGGTCTGGAACTGCGAGCCGACCCACACCTTCGCGCCCGTGGTCTTGCCGCCGTCCTTCTGCAGATCGATCGTGCAGTTCAGCGGCTCCATCGGCGCGTGCGCGAGGTACGGAAATTCGTAATCGGCCTGAATGCGCGTTGCGGCAGATTGGATTGCGCTCACGTCGCCAGCCTTGGCCACCGTTCCGGGCTGGCCGGCGAGCTTCTTGTACTCCTCCATCAGCGCCGGTGTGGACACCGTCGAGCCGGCGTCTTCCCACGTGACCTGCAACGCATCGCGGCCCTGCTTGGCTGGCCAGTACCCGTCGGCAATCACGGCGACGCCCGTGCCGCCACGGTCGGTCGGGATCTGCAGCACATCAACCACACCCTTGACCGCCTTAGCCGCAGCCACGTCGTACTTGGCCACCTTGCCGCCAAAGCGCGGCGGGCGGGCCAGCACCGCCACCTTCATGTTGGGCAGGCGCGTGTCGAGGCCAAACTTGAGCGAGCTGTCGAGCTTCGCGCGCGCATCGAGGCGCGGCGTCGGCTTGCCGACGATGCGGAACTGCGACGGGTTCTTCAGCGTGACCTGCGCCGGCACCGGCAGCGCCATCGCGGCCTGAGCAAGCTCGCCGTACGTGGCGCGGTGGCTGCCCGACGTGACCACACCATTGGCGGTGCGGCATGTCGACGGATCGACCTTCCAGCGCTCGGCCGCCGCCGAGATCAACATGGCACGCGCGCGGCCGCCCAGTTCGCGGTATTGCTGGAACGAGTGATTGAGCGCCGTCGAGCCGCCCGTCATCTGGATCCCGAAGCCCGGGTCCTTGTATGGGTCGCCCGCGGGCGCCAACATGCCGCGCACATTGCGCCAATCGACATCGAGTTCTTCAGCCAGCGCCATCGGCAATGCCGTGTGCACGCCCTGACCGAACTCCAGCCGGTTCACCGCTACGGTGACGGTGTTGTCCGGCGCGATGATGATGAACGCCTGCGGCGGCGATGGCGGCTTGGCCTTTGCGTCCTGCGCGCCGGCCAGCACCGGTGCCACGCCCAGGGCCAGGCCGCCGCCGGCCAGCGTCGTGAGTTTCAGAAAGCTGCGGCGATCAAGCGTTGCCGACCCGGCCTCCGCAGAGGCGGGTTGATGTTGCGCGCCGCCACCGGCCAGCGCTTCAAGATTTCGAATACGCATCGTGAATTCTCCGGTGGGCTCAGGCGAGCGATTTCGCTGCGTCGTGAATGGCCGCGCGAATGCGTTGGTACGTCGCGCAGCGGCACAGGTTGCCAGCCATCGCGCTGTCGATGTCGGCGTCGGTTGGCTTCTTCTTGGTGCGCAGCAAACCCACCGCGCTCATCATCTGGCCGCTTTGGCAGTAGCCGCATTGCGCCACGTCGTGCTTGACCCAGGCATCGAGCACGGCCTTGCCGACCTTGTCGTCGGCGATGTGTTCAGACGTGGTGATCTGCTGGCCGGCCACCGCAGAGATCGGCAGCACGCAGCTGCGCGTGGGCTGGCCGTTCAGGTGCACCGTGCAGGCGCCGCACGAGGCGACACCGCAACCGAACTTCGTGCCTGTCAGACCGAGGTTGTCGCGCAACGCCCAGAGCAGCGGCGTCGATGGATCAGCATCAACTTCCACCGGTTTGCCGTTGATGTTCAACGTGACCATTGGGGGATTCTCCTTGTGGGGCGTGAGGGGTCTTGCCGCTATAAACCCGCTGATATAGCGGGCGGGCGGCATGAACGGGGTGTATTAAAGCAGGTTCGGATGGGTTCTGCTGGCGCCCACGTCACATGGTTTCTGGCTGGCGGGCGGCCTTTTT
>NZ_MCGB01000028.1 GCF_001699815.1 Ralstonia pickettii
CAGCATCTGCGCACGACCAACGCGATTGAATCGACGTTCGCGACGGTGCGCCACCGTACGACGCGCACGCGTAACTGCGTATCGCGACCAACCTTCCTCGGACTGGCATTCAAGCTGATCGAGGAAGCCGAGAAAACCTGGCGCCGTATCAACGGCCCCGAAAAGATCAAGCTGTTGCTCGAAGGAGTTGCCTTCAAGGACGGCGAACCGGTGCAAGACGATCGACCGGCTCAGCAGAAAATCGCCGCTTGAAATCGACCGCCATCAAATTGTTCATACACCACTCTTGACGTTAGCTCGCCAATCGGCGGTCGGCCTCGCTCGCCCTTCGGGTAGTACGGCTCGATCGCCGCCAGCAAACGCGGCCACGGTACGACCGTCTCCATCTCGGCCAGGAAGCGCTGACGCTTGGTCACGCGCTTCTTGCCCGCGCTTTCCGCCTCTGCAAAGCTGATTTGCCGCTTCATCACTATGGGTCCGTTCCGTGAGCTCCTTCTACAACGTCCTCGGCCACGTCTGCGATGACCGGTCGAGTCGAATTAATCAGCGTTTCCCTAGCGCCGGCCCGCGCTTCAATCCTGACCGATTTCTTCGCCGCGCGCCGCGATCAGATGACCCACTTCCCGCGTCGAGGGAATGCGCAACGCCGGGTCATCCGACTCGGATTCGTCGCGTGCCATGTTCTCGATGATCGTCAGCAGAACCTTTCGCGCTACGTTGATCTCGGTGGCTTTCAGGCCCTTGACGCTAATTTCGTTGACTTCTTCCGCGAGCGGGACGAGCTTGTTTTTTCAGGCTCCGGCCGCGCGGCGTGAGATAGACGTGCGTGTTCTTGCGGTTGCCAGGCTCGTAGCGCCGCTCGACATAGCCGAGCTTTTCCATTGCCGACACCGCACTGAACGTGGTGGGCGTGGTGGTGCCGGTCTCGTCGCTGAGCTCCTTCTGCGTAAGCCCGTCTGTAACCCACAGCACACGCAGGTACGCCCAGTGACCGAACGAGACTTCATGCTGCGCCAGGCGCATCTGCAGGCCGCGAATCATCGCGCGGCCCGCATCCTTCACGAGGTGGGCGAGACGATCATCCGGAACCGCCTCGCGCCAGTGTCGCAGGATGGGGTCCTCGCTCGCGACCTTGCCCTTACCCGAAGTACATGCTGCTGCCATGCCTTCCTCGCCGTTATTGTGATCAGACTGGTGACAATCATAGCGCTTTAGCCGGCGCGAGAGGCATTGGGCCGCGGCGCCCCGGCCGCTCAGAAGGTGTGGCGAATGCCCACGGTCACGCCCGCCTGGTCCATGCCTGGCGCAATATCCACGCCCGTGCCGCGAATACCGACATCGGAAAACGAACGATTAGAAACATACGCCCCTTCTGCATAAACGTCAGTGCGCTTGGACAGCGAGTAGTCGACGAGCAATGCCCCCATCGTCGGTCCGCCGTGCGGATTGCGAAACTGCGTGTGATAGACGCTGGCGGAAATGGAGAGCGGCACATTCACCCTCCAGGTCACGCCCCCCCAATAGAGCAGCGAGCTCGGCGGCACATCGGTATTGCGCGTGTTCAGCCAGCGCAGGCCCGCCAGCGTCGTGACCGGCCCAAAGTCATACGACACGCCGAGCAGCGCGCGCTGCTGCGCATTGCTCTGCGTCGCGATCGAGGTGCCCTGCAACTGGTCATACGTCAAGCCGATACTGAACGGCCCGCGATCATACAGAACCGCCGCACTCATTTCGCGGCCCACTTTCGTTGCGCCGGGCAGGCTCCCACCGTTCGGAATCGTCGCGTCGAAGCCGGTGCTATACAGTGCCGCAAACGTGACGCCACCGAGGCGCACGCCATAGCGCACCGAATTGTCCGCGCGGTTCACGAACTGGCTGTCCATGCTTTGCGCGGAATAGCTGGGGTTGAACGTCAGCGCGTCATACTTGTACATCAGCTCATAGAGCAGGTTCTGGTGACGTCCGAGCGTGAGCGTGCCGTACGGCGTTGACACGCCAACGAATGCCTTGCGGCCGAACAGCCGTCCGCTCTGACCCAGCGTGCCGGTGTTCACATTGAACCCGCCCTCCAGCGTAAATACAGCCTTGTAGCCGCCGCCAAGGTCCTCTGCCCCCTTGAGCCCCCAGCGCGATCCGGCAAGATTGCCCGACTGTTCCCGGATCACCGAGCCAGTCTCACTGCCTTGGGGTACCCGATTGACGTACTCGACGCCGGCATCAATGATGCCGTAGAGCGTGACCGAACTCTGTGCGTGGGCCGCCGTGCAGGCGAGAGTCAGCAACCCGCCGCAGGCGAGCGGGAATGTATGTCTCTTCATATTCATCTGTATTTTGGATTACTAATTATATTGAATGTATAGTCCCCCTTCCGCGTCTCCGTCGCGCACCCGGCGCTTGCCGGAGGCGCGACGGCACGAGCAACCGTCGCGAGGGAGATCAGATCTTGAATCGCTCGAGACTGGCCGGGTGGAACAGTTCGGCAGGCTGCAGGCGACGGCTCGACAGTCCCTCGGCATGGTGCTGCGCAAGGAAGCGGTCGATCACGTGCTCGTTGTTCGCGAATCCATACGACCAGAAGTCATGCCCCATCAGCCGCCGCGCATTGCGCAACTGGTCCTCGATGAAAGGCAACGTCACCTTGGTCGCTGAGGTGTCGCTCAGCCGGGCCAGCGCCACTTCCTTCGATTGCTCGAACGCCTTCGCGATCGCGCCGGGCAGCCACGGGTGCTGATCCGCGAGCGTCTTGCGAATGCCCAGCGTGTGCATAATCGGGAAGAGTTTCCTGCGCTCGTACCATTCAGCGGCGCTTTTCTGCGGATCATCGAAAAGGTACTTGACCTTCGGATGCCCACGGTCGAAGCACGACGGCGCACGCGGTCCGATCACGCCGTCGATCTCGCCGTCGGCCAGCAGATTCGAGATCGTCTGCCCTTCGGGCGCATTTTCCAGCACGACGCCGTCAGGCAGCTTGAGCGAAATTTTCTCCACGCGCGTCGGATCCTCGTAGCCGCCGCGCACCCAGCGGATATCCGAAGCCTTCACGCCATATTCCTCTTCGAGAAAGAGCCGTACCCACACGTTGGCCGTGAGCTGGTATTCCGGCACGCCGATGCGTTTGCCCTTCAGATCCTCGGGCCGGTCGATCCCGCGGTCGGAACGCACGTAGATCGAGCTGTGCCGAAACGCGCGCGACGGAAAGACCGGCACCGCGATATAGGGCGACGTGCCAGCGGCTGTCTTCACCGAATAGCTGCTGAGCGAAAGCTCGCAAATGTCGTAATCCGCGTGCCGGAATGCACGAAAGAAGATTTCCTCCGGGTCCTGCAGCATGAACACAGGATCGACGCCGTCGATCTGGACGTCGCCGTCGATCAGCGGCCGCATCCGGTCGTAATTGCCCACGGCGATGGAAAGTTGAAGCTTGCTCATTCCTGCTCCTGTCTGACTGTCAAAATGCAGCCCGTCACGCGCATCGTCACGCGCCGGACTGAGGCGCCTGCCGCTCGCGCGGCACGCCGAAGAAGACGGCAATGCCGCCGATGAAAACGAGCGCAGCGACCAGCAGGATGCCGGCCGAGAAGCTGCCGGTTACGCTTTTCACCCAGCCAAGGACGATCGGCGCGAAGAAAGCGCCCACCTGCCCGAGACTGCTGATGACGCCGATTCCGCCCGCAGCCGCCTCGCCTTTGAGGTAGTTCGGCGGAATGGTCCAGATGATGGCGGCGGCCGCAAAATAGCTCACCGCAATGAGGCTCAGGCACGCGATTGCGGCAACCGAGTTGTGCGTGAGAATCGTGAGCAGCACCGCGCCCGTTGCGCCCGCTGTCGTCGACAACACGAAATGCCAACGGCGCTCGAGCCGCAAGTCGGAGCTGCGTGCAATCAGCAGCATGGCAACGGCGCCGACGATATAAGGCAGCGCCGACAGAAACCCGATCTGTAGCAGGTTGGAAACGCCTGACTGTTTGATGATGGTGGGCGTCCAGTAGTTGAGGATGGTTCCGCAAATGGGTACCGTCGCCCAGCCTGCGGCGATCACATACACGCGGGGGTCCCGCAGCGCGGCAAGCAGCGTGCTCGGCGAGCTATGCGGCTTGCTGCGACCTTCCTCGTCCAGTGCGTCAATGACAAGTCGCTTTTGTTCTTCGGTCAGCCAGCGCGCGTCTTGCGGCCGGTCAATCAGGTAGAAGTAGGCAACGGCGCCCGCAATCACGGCCGGCACGCCTTCAAGGAAGAACAGCCACTGCCAGTTGCGAAAGCCCCAGACGTCCATGAAGTTCTGCAGGATGAACCCGGAAAGCGGGCCACCGACAATCCCCGCCACCGCGATCGCCAATAGAAATCGCGACGTGATACGAGCACGGCGCTTCGACGGATACCAGTACGAGAGATAGAGGATGATGCCAGGCCAGAAGCCGGCTTCGGCCGCGCCCAGCAGGGTCCGGGCGAGATAGAACTGCCATGGAGCGGTCATGAATGCCATCGCTGTGGAGATGCCTCCCCACAACAGCATGATCCGTGTGACGGTCTTGCGGGCGCCAATGCGCCGCAGCAACAGCGTGCTCGGCACTTCGAGCAGGATGTAGCCGATGAAGAACAGGCTCACGCCGAGCCCGTACGCCGCGTCGCTTAACCCGAGATCGTGCTTCAGTTGCAGCTGCGCGAAGCTGACGTTGACGCGATCGAGGTAGTTGAGGACCCAGCACAGGAAAAGAAAGCTCATTAGCCTGAGCGTGATCTTGCGGTAAGTCGCCTCCTCCGCCGCCGAGTCGGCTACGGCAGACAGGGATATGTCCCCGGAGTGCAACGTTGAATGTGCCATGACTGAATGTCTCCGAATTCCGCTCTGAATACCGGCTGGAACAGGGCTCGTTCCGCACGGCATAATTAGACGTCTAATATTCAGATTACGGTGACCTTATGTCGCTGGCAAGCGAGGGTTTATACCGAGGGCAAGATCGAGAATAAGCTCCCTCCTTGACTTGCATCATTAGATATCTAGTAATATGATGCCATCCATGTTGACGCAACGCAAAACCAGGTCGGTTAGAAGGAGACAGACATGACTACCCCCCAGGAAGACGGTTTTCTTCGTCTGAAGATTGCAAGTAAGGAGAAGATCGCCCGTGATATCTGGCGCTTTGAGCTGACCAACTCAGACGGCGCGCCGCTGCCGCCATTCGAGGCAGGTGCCAACTTGACCGTGGCGGTGCCCAACGGTTCGCGACGCACGTATTCACTGTGCAATGACTCGCAAGAGCGCAATCGTTACGTCATCGCGGTGAAGCGTGACAGCAACGGACGCGGCGGATCGATAAGCTTCATCGACGATACGTCCGAGGGTGACGCCGTGGAAGTCTCTTTGCCCCGCAACGAGTTTCCCCTCGATGAGCGCGCAAAGTCATTCATTCTCGTTGCGGGCGGCATCGGTATCACGCCGATGCTGTCGATGGCGCGGCAGTTGCGAGCGGAAGGCCTGCGTTCGTTCAGGCTGTACTACCTCACCCGCGATCCGGAAGGCACAGCGTTCTTCGATGAACTGACCAGCGACGAATGGCGTTCGGACGTGAAGATTCATCACGATCACGGCGACCCGTCGAAAGCGTTCGACTTCTGGTCCGTATTCGAGAAGTCGAAGCCGGCGCAACATGTGTACTGCTGCGGTCCGCAGGCGCTGATGGATACCGTTCGGGACATGACCGGCCATTGGGCGTCGGGCACGGTTCACTTCGAAAGCTTCGGTGCAACCAATACGAATGCGCGCGAAAACACGCCGTTCACAGTTCGGCTCTCGCGCAGCGGCACGTCGTTCAACATTCCCGCCAATCGCTCGATCCTCGAGGTGTTGCGCGACGCGAACGTGCGCGTACCGAGTTCGTGCGAAAGCGGCACCTGCGGCTCGTGCAAAACCGCGTTGTGCTCGGGAGAGGCGGATCATCGGGACCTGGTGCTGCGCGACGACGAGAAACAAACACAGATCATGGTCTGCGTGTCGCGTGCGAAGTCGGCGGAGCTGGTTCTCGACCTTTAAGTATCGCGGAGCGAACACCTACGACTTCGCTCAACTGGGGCGGCACTCTGAAACAGCAGGATAGAGTGGACATGACGGCCGAACGTTCTCTACGAACACCTCCAACGAGAGATGACCGTGCCCCAGCGCTGGTAGCCGCACCAGTCTTGTCTGGAACGACACGCGGCTGCCTGGCTTCACGCCGATGGACGACATTCACAAGGCGCTCTATACGGTTGCGTTGGGGCTGGTGACGTGCAAGCACGCAACGGCCTCAGCAGCGCTGGCCCTGTTCGAACAGCATACCCTTACCCATTTTGAGCACGAAGTCGACGGGTTCGAGCGACGAACTCCCGCCACGCAACTGCTACATCGAGGAACATGCGGCAGTGTTGCAGTCGCCAGGTGACGTGAGGCTGCGCTCGGGGAAGGCCCGCCGGCGCGGAACAGGTCTGAGATCTTGGCCTGCGTCTTTTCGAGTGATTTCCCGGTCACGTGGACTACCTCGACTCAGCTCTGGCGGCATGAATGACGAAGCAGATCGTGGGTGGTAAGCCTGTCGTGTTCAGACGACCGATTTGATTGCGCGTGAAATTCCGGCTGGAAACCGCTTCGATGGCAATGTCCCGGGCGTAGTTGAAGGTTGAAGGCGGCGGTTCCGCGTTGGGTGAGTAGGCCGGAGGAATCGCACCTCCAGCCTCTCGCAGAACACAGCGTGAGCCTCTCGACTCACTGCGCTCCCATCAAGCAAACGTACCGACCATACCGCGTCGCCAGTGTACGAAGAGGTCGGGACGCGTAGCAGCAAGCTGCTGAAGAAACTGGCTCGCCCGGATCTTGTGAGCCTTGAAGCGCTTGAACTTACGCATCGCCCAAGCCAGCAACGTCTGATTGACGTAGCGAAGCAGAGGGGCCAGTGCCGATGGTGCGAACCGCCCGTAATAGTCAATCCACCCACGAAGAAGCGGATTGATCTGTCGGGCAATGTCTTGCAGCGACACCTGGGTTTTCCGGGTTTCCTCCAGCCCCTCGTGTCGATGGCGGTCAGAATCCGCGCTTTTCCGGCGGCGTCATTGAGTGGCGGCACGGCGCACGCATAAAAATAGAAATTGCGAATACGGTCGATGCGGGACGAGCAAGTGGTTGTGCGAGGCGCGACGTAAGGAGCCCGTAGGGCGACTGGAGACGCGCCCCGCGTCGCATGGAGCCGGGTGCATGGTAGAAAGGCGTTTGCCGAAGAAGAACAACAGGTGCGGCACCGGCCTCAACCGCCAAGTCCAGTTCGGCGCCGCACCTCCACAGGGTATCCAGATGGCAGGCCCATCGGCCGGCCGGAGAGCCGTGTGAGCAGCCAGTATCGCATTGCTCGCGCGGCCCGTCGATCTCGGTCGACTCCTCATCTTTGGCGTTCGACAGGAACCGCCAATGCTGCAGCCCACGGGCCGCCTGTATTTGTGCGCCCGCTGCCGGGCGCAGGTCTTCATCTGCCGCCGTTGCGATCGCGGTAATCGATACTGCCGTGACTGCGCCGACGACGCGCGCCGCGACAGCGTACGCGAGGCCGGACATCGCTATCAGCGCACCCGCCGCGGACGATTCGCTCACGCGGCCCGAGCCCGACGCTACCGGGCCCGACGCAAATACGTGACGCATCAGGGTTCACCCACTTCCCCCGTCAATGATGTACTGCAGCCGGAGCTCGACGCCGCCGTTGCACTTGCCAACGCCGCCACGCGTGCGGCGGCGCCGACGCCGCTGCGCTGTCATTGCTGCGGCGGCCCGTTGCCGCTGCTGGTGCGAACCGGCTTCGTGCGCCGCCGTGGTTCCCGTCGTACCCGTCCCGATGGCAAGTCCGTTGGCCGTTGCATAGATCGTGGAGATCCCGATGACGATTCCGGTTGAACTCGAGGCGCAGATCCTGCGCCTGTATCACGCCGAGAAGTGGCCGTGCGGCACGATCGCGAAGCAGTTGCACGTACACCGCGAGACGGTGCAGCGGGTGCTCATCCGAGCTGGGTTGCCTCGAATCGGTCCGGTGCCGAAGCCGTCAATGATCGAGCCGTATCTGCCGTTCATCCGGCAGACGTTGGAGAAATATCCCTCGCTGACGGCCAGCCGCCTTTACTTCATGGTTCGCGAGCGCGGTTACAAAGGCGCACCGGACCACTTCCGGCATCTGATCTCGCTGCACCGTCCAAGAAAGCCCGCGGAGGCCTTCCTGCGACTGAGGACATTGCCGGGTGAGCAAGCACAGGTCGATTGGGGTCACTTCGGCTACATCGAGATTGGCCGTGCACGTCGACCACTGATGGCGTTCGTGATGGTGCTCTCGTACTCGCGCGACATTTACTTGCGCTTCTTCCCCGACGCCCGTATGGAGAACTTCCTGCGCGGACACGTTGGTGCGTTCAATACGTGGTGCGGACTCCCAAGGGTCCTGCTGTACGACAACTGAAATCGGCCGTGCTCGAGCGCGTTGGCGACGCCATCCGATTCCATCCAACGTTGCTCGCGTTCGCCGGCCATTACCGCTTCGAGCCTCGGCCAGTCGCCGTGGCCCGTGGTAATGAGAAAGGACGTGTGGAGCGCGCGATTCGCCACGTTCGGGAAGCCTTCTTTGCTGCACGCCAGTATACCGACCTCGACGATCTGAACGCGCAAGCCGAGCAGTGGTGCCGAACCCAGGCAGCCGACCGGCCTTGCCCCGAGGATCGGGCGATGACGGTGCGCGAGGCGTTTGCCAGGGAGCAGCCGTTGTTGCTGCCGCTGCCCGACAACCCGTATCCCGTTGAAGAGCAACTCGCCGTCAAGGTCGGCAAGACGCCTTACGTGCGCTTCGATCTGAACGATTACACGATTCCGCATACCCATGTACGGCGCACGTTGACGGTTCGCGCGGACCTCAACCAGGTACGGGTGTTCGACGGCGCCGAAATGATCGCCAGTCATCGACGTTGCTACGACCGGGCCGAGCAGATCGAGGACCCGCAGCACCTTAAAACGCTCGAGCAGTTCAAGCGCGAAGCCCGGCAGCACCGCGGCCTCAACAGCCTGACCCGAGCAGTGCCGGCCTGCGAGCTCCTGCTGATTCGTGCGGGAGCTAACGTCAAGAGTGGTGTATGAACAATTTGATGGCGGTCGATTTCAAGCGGCGATTTTCTGCTGAGCCGGTCGATCGTCTTGCACCGGTTCGCCGTCCTTGAAGGCAACTCCTTCGAGCAACAGCTTGATCTTTTCGGGGCCGTTGATACGGCGCCAGGTTTTCTCGGCTTCCTCGATCAGCTTGAATGCCAGTCCGAGGAAGGTTGGTCGCGATACGCAGTTACGCGTGCGCGTCGTACGGTGGCGCACCGTCGCGAAC
>NZ_MCGB01000029.1 GCF_001699815.1 Ralstonia pickettii
CTTTGCCGAAAGGCTTGAATTCAGCCGGGTCAAGCAATTGGGCTGGCTGGGTGGGCATGGTCGGCAGCGGCATGCTTCGATTACCTCTCTGGGTGGAACAACGACGAAACACCGCCCGCGCACGTGGCGAGGCGGTGCTGGCGGAAAACGCGGGAAAACGGATGGGCGCGTCGCGACGTTTGACGCGCAGACGACGGCCACAAAAAAGCCGCCATGACCTGCGAGAGGTGAGGCGGCCTGGATGAACGCCACGACAAGCTGCACGATTCGGACGTTCTGCCCAGCCTGCTTGCCGGGAAAAACGCAGAAGCGGTATCAGGCCAACTTGGCCGCCGGTACCGTCGTGGGCTATCGGAATGGCATCCGGATTTCGTACTCATCGGTTCCGACTGTATCGGAAGCTTTTGTGATTTGCAATCTGTCACATGTGACGTGTGGTGCGGCGCAAACTGATCACGACGGACGATGCGAAATCGACGGAAAAGCAAACGCCAGAAGCCGTACGGGCGCTTTTCCGACGGGTGGCTACCTTGCTGTTACAGCGCGCGTACCGCCGTCAGAACATCATCCACATGGTTGGGCACTTTCACGCCACGCCATTCCCTGCGCAGCACGCCCTTGTTGTCGATCAGGAATGTGCTGCGCTCGATGCCGCGCACGTCCTTGCCGTACATCTTCTTCATCTTGATCGTGTCAAAGATGTTGCAGACGGCTTCGTCGGCGTCGGAAATCAGCTCGAACGGCATCTCCAGTTTCGCCTTGAAGTTTTCGTGCGATTTCAGGCTGTCGCGCGAGATGCCGAACACCACGGCGCCGGCGGCTTCAAAGGCGTCGTACTGGTCACGGAAGTTCATCGCCTCGGTGGTGCAGCCGGGGGTGTTGTCCTTCGGATAGAAATACAGCACGACGATCTTGCCGCGCTGTGACGCCGGCGAGAACGTGATGCCACTGGTGGCCGGTGCGGAGAAATCGGGAAGAGGCTGGTCGAGCGTGACAGGCATGGTGTGTTCCGGAAAACCGCGGGGAAGAGACGGAAAGCTCGTGGACGGGCAATGCTCAGGCGCTGCGCCTGCCGCCCGACTGGAGATCGTGAGGATCAGGCCGGTTGAACGATCAGGCTGCCGCTGCGGCCGGCAACTTCGCCCCACGTGACGGGCTGCACGGGCAGGGTACTGCGATCGAGCGTTGCGTAGTAATCGCCCATCGACCCAAGCCGATGGCCTTGCGCGCGCCAGCCTCGCAGCAACTCGCTGAAGATCGGGGCGAGTTTCTGCCCTTCAAGTTCTGCATGCAAGGTAAATACCTGGTCGCGGTCGGACTCGGTCATCTTCAGGATGTGCCGGGCGACGTTGTCGAGGGTGATGTCTTCCACGCCAATCAGTTCGTCCAGCGTAGGCAGCGTGGTCGGCAATTGCACGTGGTTCAGCGCTTTGCCGTCAACGCTCGGGATGTACGGATGCGTGCCCCGGCCGTCGGAGGCGTAGGCCATGCCCCAGTTGTCGATCTGGCGGAAGGCGTGGTCGTTCATCTGCCAGCCCGCAGCGCCGTGCGTCACGGGAGGCTTGCCGAATACCTGGGTGAAACGCGCGTGAGCCGCGGTCATTTGGCGCGCGGTCCAGCCGGCATCGCGCTGGCGCACGTTGTCCTGCCAGAGAACGTGGTCCCACGTGTGGATGCCAGTCTCGAAACCTGCTTCGCCAATGGCGCGCATTTCGGCAGCGGCTTTGCGGCCGATGTCTGGTCCGGGCAGCAGCACGCCGTACATCAGCGTACGAAAGCCGTAATGCTCGACGACTGACGTGCGGGAGACTTTTTTCAGGAAACCGGGGCGGAAGGCCCGGCGCAGCGCCCAGCCGGTGTGATCCGGGCCGAGGCTGAAAAGGAAGGTTGCGCCAGCTTCGTGCTCGCGCAGCATGCGCGCGAGGTTGGGTACGCCTTCGCGGGTGCCGCGCAGGGTGTCGACGTCAATCTTGAGGACGATGAGGGCCATGAACCTGCGCGGAAGGTGCGACTGAGATGCGGCTTTTACTTGTTGCCGTTGCCGTCTTCGACCAGGCTGCGGGCTTCAGCCACGTGCGTGCGATACGCTTCGAAGATGTTCGCCAGCGCGTCCTTCATCACGGTGGTCGGCTTCCAGCCGAGGTCTTCCATGGTGTTGGCGATCTTCGGCACGCGGTTCTGCACGTCCTGGTAGCCGTTGCCGTAGTAGGCGCCGGAGGTCGTTTCCACCAGTTGAACCTGCTTGGCGGTGTCCTTGTACTCGTCGATCTGGGCGGCTTGTTCCAGCATCATGTTGGCCAGCTCGCGCACCGAGTAGTTGTTTGACGGGTTGCCAATGTTGTAGATCTTGCCCGAGGCCACGCCGTCCTTGTTGGCGATGATGCGTACCAGTGCGTCGATGCCGTCATCGATATACGTGAAGGCGCGTTTCTGGCTGCCGCCGTCGACGAGCTTGATGTTCTCGCCGCGCACGATGTGACCGAGGAATTGCGTCACCACGCGCGACGAACCTTCCTTCGGGGTGTAGATCGAGTCGAGGCCCGGGCCGATCCAGTTGAACGGACGGAACAGCGTGAAGTTCAGGCCTTCCATGCCGTAACCCCAGATCACGCGGTCCATCAACTGCTTGGAGCATGCGTAGATCCAGCGCGGCTTGTTGATCGGGCCGTAGACCAGCGGCGAGGCTTCTGGATCGAATTCCGAATCGCTGCACATCCCGTAGACCTCGGAGGTCGACGGGAAGACCAGGTGCTTGCCGTACTTGGCTGCCGAGCGAACGATCGGCAGGTTGGCTTCAAAGTCCAGTTCGAACACGCGCAGCGGGTCTTTGACGTAGGTCGACGGCGTGGCGATGGCCACCAGCGGCAGGATCACGTCGCACTTCTTCACGTGATACTCGACCCACTCCTTGTTGATGGTGATGTCACCCTCGAAGAAATGCATGCGGGGGTGGTTGACCAGGTCGCCCAGACGCTCGGTCTGCATGTCCATGCCATAGACCTCCCAATCGGTGGTCTCCAGGATGCGCTTGGACAGGTGGTGGCCGATGAAGCCGTTGACGCCGAGGATCAGTACTTTTTTCATGAAGGCAAACTCAAGATCAGGAGAGGGCGAGCTGGCTGGCGAGCTGCTGCGCAGTCACGACAGACGTTCCGCTGGCAGCTTGGGGCTCGACGCGCCAGAGCTCGTGAATGGCGATGGCTCCCCCATCGCCGCACACGCCGAACATCGCATTATCCACGACGTGCAGGCCCGGCGGCAAATTCGTAAAGGTTTGATGCGCCAGACGGGCTCGAGCGACAACGTAGCGCTCGCTGCTGGCGTCCGTAAAGGCGCCAGGGTAGGGCGGCGCCACGGCACGGATCAGGTTGTAGACCTGCTGGGCCGGTTTGGACCAGTCGATCCGGCCGTCTTCGGGTTTGCGGCCGCCGAAATAGCTGCCGTTGGCCAACACGTTCGGGTGCCGCGGAATGTGCCCGGCAATCATCGCGGGAAGCGCACGCCACAGGGTTTGCTCGGCCGCCACCGTGGCCTTCTCGAACACTTCGTGCGAGGTGTCGTCCGGCAGGATCGGCACGATGGTCTGGTCGACGATGTAACCGGCATCGGGCTTTTCGACCATCTCGTGCAGGGTGGCGCCGGTCTCGGTCTCGCCGTGCAGAACCGCCCAGTTGATGGGCACGCGGCCACGGTACTTGGGCAGCAGCGAACCGTGCATGTTGAACGCGCCGAATTTGGCAAGGCTCAACAGGCGCATCGGGATCATGTGCCGGTAATAGAATGAAAAGATAAAGTCCGGCGCAATGGCGGCGATCCG
Source organism: Ralstonia pickettii (assembly GCF_001699815.1). Taxonomy (GTDB): domain Bacteria; phylum Pseudomonadota; class Gammaproteobacteria; order Burkholderiales; family Burkholderiaceae; genus Ralstonia; species Ralstonia thomasii. Next base: position 3,818 of record NZ_MCGB01000029.1, read on the forward strand.
GGCGTGCAGGTCTTCACCGTTTGCATTGTCTGGCGTGATGTAGGGGATACCCAGTTCTTGTGCGGTCGCGCGCACGCTGCCGAACCAGATGTTCTCGGTGGCATTGTCTTCGTGCGTGACAACGAGTTCGACCTGGATGCCGCGGGCGGCCAGCACGCGCAGGCAGCGTACCCCGACGTTGTGATACGCAAAAACGACGGCGCGCCGCTTGATGTCGGAACTCATGCAACACCTCGCTGCGAGCCCGTCTTCAGATCGGCAGCGCCTGCTTCATGCAAATGTGAGGTTTCCTCCAGCACGCCCTGCACCAGATAGCGCGGGCGCTCACGCACCTGTTGATAGATGCGGCCGATGTATTCGCCCAGCAAGCCGATACCAAACAGCAGTACGCCCATCAGGAAGAACGTGATGGCGAACAGCGTGAACACGCCCTGGACTTCAGCGCCCAGGACGAACCGCCGTACCACCAGCAGGATGAACAGGACCGCCGAGGCGAACGACAGCAGCATCCCGATCGCCGAGAACCATTGCAGCGGTACCACCGAGAAGCCCGTCACCAGGTCGAAATTCAAGCGTACGAGCTTGTACAGCGAGTACTTCGACTCGCCCGCGAAGCGCTCTTCGTGGTCGACTTCGATTTCGGTGGGGTTCTTGCTGAAGGTGTAGGCCAGCGCCGGGATGAAGGTGTTGACTTCGCGGCAGCGGTTGATGGTGTCGACGATGGTGCGGTTGTAGGCGCGCAGCATGCAGCCCTGGTCGGTCATCTTGATGTGCGTGATGCGCTCGCGAAGCGAGTTCATCGCACGCGACGCGGTGCGGCGGAACCAGCTGTCCTGGCGCACGCGCCGGATGGTACCGACGTAGTCGTAGCCTTCGTCGAGCTTTTCCACCAGGCGGCCGATTTCCTCCGGCGGGTTCTGCAGGTCGGCATCGAGCGTGACGACGCGTTCGCCGCGCGCATGTTCGAAGCCGGCCAGGATGGCCATGTGCTGGCCATAGTTGCCGTTGAACAGCACGACGCGCGTGCTGTCCGGGCGCGCGCGGAACTGTTCGGCCAGCATGGCGGCGGAGCGGTCGCGGCTGCCGTCGTTGACGAACACGACTTCGTACGAAATGCCGAGTGCATCGAGTGCGGGATACAAGCGCGCAAACAGCGCGGCGAGCCCGTCTTCTTCGTTGTAAACAGGAATGACGACCGAGAGAGCGGGTGTCTTCATTATTGGATTATTGGTACTGGGCGCAAAGTTGGCGGACCGCGCTGACCACGCGATCCACATCGGAATCTTCCATGCCGGCAAACATCGGCAGCGTAACGATGGCACGGCCAATGCGTTCGGCCACCGGGAACATGCCCGGCTTCCAGCCGAGTTCGCGATAGAGCTTGAACAGGTGGATCGGCGGATAGTGCACGCCCGCGCCGATGCCCAGCGTCTTCAGGCCAGCCATGAACCCGGCGCGATCGACCTTCAGGCGATCCAGCGGCAGCACGATCTGGAACATGTGCCAGTTGGTATTCGTAAAGTTCTCCACCGGCAGCTCGACGCCGAACGACTCGATGTCGGCTGCGCGCATGCCGGCAAAGTAGCGGCGGGCTAGCGCTGCGCGGCGTGCAGTGACGGCTTCCAACTGAGCGAACTGGCCCAGGCCGATGGCGGCATTCACGTCCGTCAGGTTGAACTTGCCGCCCACCAGATCGACTTCCATGCCGTCAAAGCCGGTGCGCACGACGCCTTGCAGGCGATATTTTTCGGCCAGCACGGCTTCTTCGTGCGTGTTGAGCACCAGCGCACCGCCTTCGATGGTGGTGATGTTCTTGTTGGCCTGGAAGCTGAAGCTGACCAGGTCGCCGATCTGTCCGATGCGCTTGTCGCCCCAGCGCGAACCAATGGCCTGTGCAGCGTCTTCCACCACGCGCAGCTTATGGCGGCGCGCGATGTCGTACAGACGATCCATATCCACGGGCAGCCCAGACAGATACACCGGAATGATCGCCTTGGTACGCGGCGTGATGGCGGCCTCGACCTTGTCCAAGTCGATGTTGCGCGTCACGGGGTCGATGTCGACGAAGACGGGCTTGGCACCGACCGTCAGCACCACGTTGGACGTGGCGACCCACGAGATCGGCGTGGTAATCACCTCGTCGCCGGGGCCGATGCCCGCGATGCGCAGCGCGACTTCCATCGTGGCCGTGCCATTGGCGAATGTGCGCACGATGCGGCCGCCGAAGTATTCCGACAGCGCGGCTTCGAATGCGGCAACCTTGGGGCCCGAGGTGATCCAGCCCGAGCGCAGCACATCGGCCACGGCGGCGATGGTCGCCTCGTCAATGGTCGGGCGTACAAAGGGCAGGAACGGCAGCTCGGCAGTGGCGGTGGTTTGCGTCATGACTTGAATAGGGTTGGGTACTGGGCGCGCGCAGATCGGCTCACGAGCGAGCCAGCACAAGCACGCCGACGAGGATGATTGCGATGCCGATCAGGCGCTGCACCGACAGCACTTCGCCAAACAGATACCACGCCAGGAAGGCGTTGACTACGTAGCCCAGCGAGAGCATCGGATACGCGATGGTCACATCCACGCGCGACAGCCCGAGAATCCACACCACCACCGAGATGACGTAGCACGACAGGCCGCCAACGATGGGCCACTGCGTTGCAAGCTTGATGCCGATCGGCAGGATGTTGTCGGCCGAAAACGCAAAGCGGCCGATATTGTTGACGCCCGCCTTGAGTAGCAGTTGAGCGCAGGCATTGAGCATGACGCCTGTCAGGATCAGCCCGAAAGTGACCAGATTCATGTGTTCTTTTGATGTTTTGCAGACTGCGGCGGTTTCCCCGTGCGGATGTTCTCAATCCCGCCGTCGGGGCGCATGTTACGACAATTCCGCTTGCGCGCCCCTTTCGAGAATCCGTGGCGGTAAAACCTAGTTGCGCCGGACAATCACGCGGCGGGCATCGCGGGCGATCACGATCATCGGTACGCTCTGGGCTGTCAGCCGGTCATAGGTGCCCGGTCCCATCATGGCGACAGCTTGGCCGCCGGCTTTCCAGCGGGCCACGAACGCTTCGGTGGTCGGAACCCATTTGGCCGGCTCCTGTTCGACGCCAAAGGCCAATTCGTCGGGTTCCTGCACCATGATGATGGCCCTGCCGAGGTAAAACGGCATTGTATGGTCCAGACGCTCCACCGCATAGAACGGAACGTCTGGCTTGAGCCACGCCTTGACGGCCGGCACGAGATCGATACCCGACATGGAGCGCCCAAATGCCTCGTGACCGAGCATCGCCGCTGTAAAGGTAAGGAACCAAGCGCACGCAAATGCAGCCACGCTTTCAAAGCGCCTGTCCGCCAGGCGAAGCGCGAGCCACGTCAACCCGGCTCCCGCCACGAACGCCACAACCAGGAACATCGCAAACCTAGAAAACACTGCGTTCGGGTACATCTCCGACGACATGGTTGCCACGTAACCGCTGGCCGCAAGGCCAACCAGTGCCAGCGCCAGGAAGGCCTTGAGTTGCCAGCGCCATGCGGGCTCGCTGGTGTGCTCGAGCACCAAGGCCGCCAGAATCGCCAGCGCGGGAATGATCGGGAAGATGTAACCCGGCAGCTTCGAGTCCGAAATGCTGAAAAACGCGAAGATCAGGACGGCCCACAGGCCGAGCACCAGCGTCGGGCGGAAGCCGTTACTCGCGGTTTCGGCGCGCGCCATGGTTAGGCGCGCGGCGCCGGGCAATTGTGCCAGCCAAGGCAGGAAACCGGCGACCAGCAGAGGAACGAAATACCAGAGCGGCGCGTTGCGGTTGTGCACGGTCGACGTGAAGCGCTGGAAGTGCTCGTGCACGAAGAAGAACCAGGCGAATTCGGGGTTGCGCATCGAGATCAACACAAACCACGGCGCGCCCACGGCAAAGAAGACGATCAGTCCGGTCAGAAGATGCAATCGTTTCCACAGGGCCCAGTCGCGCGCGATCAGCGTGTAGACCACGAGCACAAAGCCTGGCAGCACCACGCCGATCAGGCCCTTGCTCAGCACCGCGAGCGCCATCGACGCCCAGCAGGCCCACATCCAGCCGCGTTGTTGAGCGCGTGTGGCATCCGGATGCTGGGCGAGCAGCAGCGCACCCAGCGCCATCGTCATGCAGCCGGCCACGCCCATGTCGAGCGAATTGAAGTGCGAACCGACGTTCCACAGGGGCGCGCTCACGAGCACCAGCCCGCTGATGATCGCCGTCCGCTTGCCCCACCAGCGCGCCGCCGCCAGCATCGTGAACACAATGCCGACGATGCCGGAAAGCGCGGTGAACAGGCGCGCCTGCCAGTCGCCGATGCCGAACAGCGTATAGGCGAGTGCGGTGCCCCACATCTGCAGCGGCGGCTTTTCGAAATACTTCAGGGCGTTGTAGCGGATGGTTACCCAGTCGCCGGAGACGAACATCTCGCGCGCGATTTCGGCGTAGCGGCCTTCGTCGGTGGGAATCAGGTGCCGATAGCCCAGCGTACCGAGCCAGACAGCGAGCAACGCAGCAGCCAGCAGCCACAGGGAGGCATTGCGCCAGGGTAGGGAGGGCGCTTGAGCGGTGCGGTCGATCGGCATGCGGTCAGGCACGCTCGATCAGCAGGGCGGCGGCCACCTTGCGGCCTTCCAGCATCAGGATGTTGTACGTGCGACCGGCCGCCTGCAGGTCCATGGCGTCTACGCCGATGCGCTTTTCGGTGAGCGGCACCGTCAGCCGCGGGTGCGGGAAGCGCAGCTTGTTGCCAGTTCCGAAGATCACCACTTCGGCGCCCAGTTCGAGCAGGCGGGCGAAATGCTCGGACGTCAGGTCTTCAAATCGCGACACATCCCACGGCACCACGGCGCCTTCAGGCATTACCAGCACGGAGTGCTCGTAGCGCATCTTGTTGATTTCGATATAGCCGTCGCCATAGCCGGTAACGGTATTGAGAATGGTCGACGAATCGGATGAATGGAGCTTCAAGGCGGGAATCCTATCGGGCGCGATGACCGCGGCACACAAGGCAGCATGCGGACAAAGGCGCTAGGTTTCAGACTTCCGGGCCGCTTTCGCTGCGTTGCAAAAATGCGCGCCTAAGTCTGTCATAATGGGCTAAATTATATCTTTTTCTCTCCTTCGCCCGCCGCGCCATAAGCGATGTCCGGCAAGGAACAAGCGCAGCGGCGCCTGCCGCTGTGTGGCGTTACCGTCGCCGCTTTGCTGCGCCACAGAATGCCCCGTAGTTCAAGCCCGTTCAACGTCGCCAATCGCCGCCTTGCCCGTGAAAACGATCCAGAAATCCGCCAAGCTCAACAACGTCTGCTATGACATTCGCGGCCCAGTGCTCGAGAAGGCCAAGCAGATGGAAGAAGACGGCCACAAGATCATCAAGCTGAATATCGGCAACCTTGCCCCATTCGGTTTCGATGCCCCGGAAGAGATCCAGCTGGACATAATCCGTAACCTGCCCAATTCGGCCGGCTATTCGGATTCCAAGGGCATCTTCGCGGCGCGCAAGGCGGTGATGCACTACACGCAGGAACAGGGCATCAAGAACGTCACGCTGGACGACATCTATCTGGGCAATGGCGCGTCCGAGCTGATTTCGCTGGCCACCAACGCGCTGCTCGATGCCGGCGACGAGCTGCTGCTGCCGGCTCCCGACTACCCGCTGTGGACCGCCGTGACCAGCCTCTCGGGCGGCACGCCGGTGCACTACACGTGCGACGAAGCCAACGGCTGGATGCCGGACCTGGACGACATCCGCGCCAAGATCACGCCCAACACCAAGGGCATCGTCGTCATCAACCCGAACAACCCGACCGGCGCATTGTATTCAGACGAGCTGCTGCTGGGCATCGTCGCCATTGCGCGGGAGCACGGCCTGGTGATCTTCGCCGATGAGGTGTACGACAAGGTTCTGTTCGACGACAACAAGCACACCGCGATCGGTTCGCTGTCGGAAGACGTGCTGACGGTGACGTTCAACAGCCTCTCGAAGAGCTACCGCTCGTGCGGTTACCGCGCGGGCTGGATGGTCGTGTCCGGCGACAAGCGCCCGGCCAAGGATTACATCGAAGGCCTGAACATGCTCTCGTCGATGCGTCTGTGCGCTAACGTGCCGGGCCAGTGGGCGATCCAGACCGCGCTGGGCGGCTACCAGAGCATCAAGGACCTGGTGGCGCCGGGCGGCCGCATGCGCCGTCAGCGCGACCTTGCGCACGAACTGATCACGGCGATTCCGGGCGTGACCTGCGTGAAGCCCAAGGCTGCGCTGTATATGTTCCCGCGCCTGGACCCGGTGGTGTACCCGATCGAAGACGATCAGACCTTCATCCGCCAACTGCTGGAAGAAGAACGTGTGCTGCTGGTGCAGGGCACAGGCTTCAACTGGCACTCGCCGGATCACTTCCGCATCGTCTTCCTGCCCCACGAAGACGACCTTCGCGAAGCGATCGGCCGAATTTCGCGCTTCCTGGAGCGGTACCGTCAGCGTCACGGTACTGGCATCCGGGCCGCATAACATCGGTCTTCCGCCAGATCAGTAATTGCGGGGCAGACCGAGGTGTCTGCCCTGTGTTTTTTTGCCTTTCGCTTTTTCGTTTCTTTACGACACGTCTCATGAATCCCATCAAGATCGGCCTGCTCGGGCTCGGTACCGTCGGTGGCGGTACCCTCAAGGTTCTGCAACGGAACCAGGAAGAAATCCGCCGTCGCGCGGGTCGCGGCATTGAAGTCGCCATGATTGCCGTGCGCAATCTCGACCGGGCCCGTGCCATCGTGCAGGAGGCCGGTGCGACCGTGCCGGTGGTGAACGACCCGTTTGCGATTGTGGATTCGCCCGAGATCGATATCGTCGTGGAGCTGATCGGCGGCTATGACCTGACGCGCGAGCTGGTGCTGCGCGCCATCGCCAACGGCAAGCACGTTGTCACCGCCAACAAGGCGCTGCTGGCCGTGCATGGCAACGAAATCTTCAAGGCCGCGCAGGACAAGGGCGTGATGGTGGCATTCGAAGCCGCCGTGGCCGGTGGCATCCCCATCATCAAGGCGCTGCGCGAAGGTCTGACGGCCAACCGCATCGAGTGGATCGCGGGCATCATCAACGGCACCACGAATTTCATCCTGTCCGAGATGCGTGACAAGGGTCTGGATTTCGATACGGTGCTCAAGGAAGCCCAGCGCCTGGGCTACGCTGAAGCCGATCCGACGTTCGACATCGAAGGTTTTGACGCCGCGCACAAGCTCACGCTCATGAGCGCCATCGCCTTTGGCGTGCCGGTGCAGTTCGAGCGCGCATATGTGGAAGGCATCACCAAGCTGGAAGCCGTCGACATCCGCTACGCCGAAGAACTGGGCTACCGCATCAAGCTGCTGGGCATCACGCGCCGTGTCGAGGCGGGCATCGAGCTGCGCGTGCATCCGACGCTGGTGCCGACCAAGCGCCTGATCGCCAACGTCGAAGGCGCGATGAATGCCGTGGTCGTCAACGGCGATGCCGTGGGCCCGACGCTGTACTACGGCAAGGGTGCCGGTGCTGAGCCGACCGCTTCGGCCGTGGTCGCCGATCTGGTGGACGTGACGCGCCTGCATACGGCTGACCCCGAGCACCGCGTGCCGCATCTGGCGTTCCAGCCGGACGCGCTGTCCGACACGCCGGTACTGCCGATCGACGAAGTGCGTTCGAGTTACTACCTGCGCATGCGCGTGGCGGATGAAACCGGCGTGCTGGCCGACATCACGCGCATCCTAGCCGAGGGCGGCATCTCCATCGACGCGATGCTGCAGAAGGAATCGCGCGAAGGCGAGCCGCAGACCGACATCATCATGCTGTCGCATGTGACGGTGGAAAAACGCGTGAACGCCGCCATCGCCGCCATCGAAGCGTTGCCGACCGTGCTGTCGAAGGTCACGCGCATCCGCATGGAAGAACTGAACTAAGCGCAGGACATGAGCATGCAATACCGATCGACCCGCGGCCACGCAGAGCCGCAAAGCTTCTCCCGCATCCTGCTGGGCGGCCTGGCGCCGGACGGTGGCCTGTACCTGCCTGAGCAATACCCGCAAGTCAGCGTTGATGAACTGACCCGCTGGCGCGACCTGCCGTACGCCGACCTCGCGTTCGAAATCCTGCGCAAGTTCGCCACCGACATTCCCGAGGATGACCTGCGCGCACTGACCCGCCGCACCTACACGCCTGAGGTCTACAGCAACGCGCGCGCCGGCGACAATACCGCCGACATCACGCCGCTGCACAAGCTGGGCGAGGAGGGCGGCACGTCGCTGTCGCTGCTGTGCCTGTCCAACGGCCCGACGCTGGCCTTCAAGGACATGGCGATGCAGCTGCTGGGCAACCTGTTCGAATACGCGCTCGACCGTGAACACGCCGAGCTGAACATCCTCGGCGCCACCTCCGGCGACACGGGCAGCGCAGCCGAATACGCGATGCGCGGCAAGCGCGGCGTGCGTGTATTCATGCTGAGCCCGCATCGCAAGATGAGCGCGTTCCAGACCGCGCAGATGTTCAGCCTGCAAGACAAGAACATCTTCAACATCGCCATCGAAGGCGTGTTCGACGACGCGCAGGACATCGTCAAGGCGGTGTCGAACGATCTCGAATACAAGGCACGCCAGAAGATCGGCACGGTCAACTCGATCAACTGGGCGCGCGTCGTCGCCCAGGTCGTCTACTACTTCAAGGGCTACCTGCTGGCTGCCCCCAAGATTGGCGACAAGGTGTCGTTCTGCGTGCCGTCGGGCAATTTCGGCAATGTTTGCGCGGGCCACATCGCACGCATGATGGGTTTGCCGATCGACAAGCTGGTTGTGGCCACCAACGAGAACGACGTGCTCGACGAATTCTTCCGCACCGGCACGTACCGCGTGCGTTCGGCTGCCCAGACGTATCACACGTCCAGCCCCAGCATGGACATCAGCAAGGCGTCGAACTTCGAGCGCTTCGTGTTCGACCTGTTGGATCGTGATCCGGCGCGCCTCGCGCAACTCTTCCGCGACGTGGACGAAAAGGGCGGCTTTTCGATGACGGGCAAGCCGGAGTTCGACCGCATCGCCGAGTTCGGCTTTGTCTCGGGCCGCAGCTCGCACGAAGACCGCGTCGATACGATCCGCGATGTGTTTGCCACCTACGGCACCATGATCGACACCCACACTGCCGATGGCGTGAAAGTGGCGCGCGAGAACCTGACGCCGGGCGTGCCGATGGTGGTGCTGGAAACGGCGCTGCCGGCCAAATTTGGCGACACCATTCGCGAAGCGCTGGACCGCGAGCCGGAACGTCCGGCTGGCTACGCCGATATCGAATCGCTGCCGCAGCGCTTCGAAGTCATGCCGGCAGACGCTGACCGCATCAAGGTCTATATCGCCCAGCACACCGGTCTTTAAAGCGATGAAAGCAGTGCCGGATGACGTGGCCGGAGCAGCGTTCGCGCGCTGCCTGCACGACATCCGCGCCTGCCGCGAGTGCAAGGGCGCATTGGCGCACGAGCCTCGCCCGGTGGTCGTGGCGGACCGCCGCGCCCGTGTCCTGATCATCGGACAGGCGCCCGGCCGCATCGTCCACGAAACCGGTATTCCCTGGAACGACCGTTCTGGGGACCGCCTGCGCCAGTGGCTGCAGATCTCATACGACGATTTTTATGCCGACCGGCGCATCGCCGTGGTGCCGATGGGTTTTTGCTTCCCGGGCACCGGTGCGAATGGCGACTTGCCGCCCCGCCCGGAATGTGCACCCAGATGGCACCGGCCCCTGCTGACGGCGATGCCCGACGTGAAACTCGCGCTGCTGGTGGGCACGTATGCCCAGCGCAACTACCTCGACGTGCCGCGCGACTGGTCGCTGACCGACGTGGTGCGCAACGGCCCCGTGCAGGACGCCGACGGCCGTGTGCTCCTCCCGCTGCCGCATCCGAGCCCGCGCAATCTGGCCTGGTTCAAACACAACCCGTGGTTTGACGCGCACATCGTGCCGACGCTGCGGGCCGCGCTGGCCGACGCATTCGCTTGATACGCCTGGGCTGATGCATGGCATTGGCCTGGAACCGATACAATCGAAATCTCCTTTTCGATTTCGCTTTCCCATTCCCGCATGTCCGCCAACGATGCTCCCGCCGTCAAACCGTCCTTGTTGACGCTCGATGCGGCGCTGTCGCAACTGCTTGCCGCAGTGCGCGCTTTGCACGAGACCGAAACCGTGTCGACGTTGCACGCCAACGGGCGCGTGCTCGCGCAGGCCGTGCGCAGCAGCTTGAACGTGCCGCCCGCCGACAACACGCAGATGGACGGTTACGCCGTGCGCGCCGCCGACATCACCGCGCCGGGTGCCCGCCTGAAGGTGGCGCAGCGCATTCCCGCGGGCCACGTCGGCCAACGGCTGAATCCGGGCGAGGCGGCGCGTATCTTTACCGGCGCGCTGATCCCGCCAGGCGCCGACGCGGTGGTCATGCAGGAGCAATGCAAGGCTGACCCGGACACGGGCACCGTCACCATTGACCACGTACCCGAATCCGGCGAATGGATCCGCCGCGCCGGCGAGGACATCGCCGACGGCGCCGAGATCCTGCCGCGCGGCACGCGCCTTGGCCCGCAGCAACTCGGCCTGGCGGCTTCGGTCGGCTGCGCCAACCTGCACGTGGTGCGTCGTCCGCGCGTGGCCGTGTTCTTCACCGGCGACGAGCTTGCCATGCCCGGCGAGCCGCTCAAGCCCGGCGCCATCTACAACTCCAATCGCTTTACGCTGCGCGCGCTGCTGGAAAACCTCGGCTGCGACATCACCGATTTCGGCATCGTGCCCGACACGCTGCAGGCCACGCGCGACACGCTGCGCGAAGCGGCCGAGGAGCACGACCTCATCATCACCTCCGGGGGCGTGTCGGTGGGCGAAGAAGACCACATCAAGCCCGCCGTGGAAGCTGAAGGGCGCCTGAACCTATGGCAGATCGCCATCAAGCCGGGCAAGCCGCTGGCCTTTGGCGAGGTTCGCCGCCCCGAAGGCATGGTGGGCGGCCCCACCGCATTTTTCATTGGGCTGCCGGGCAACCCGGTGTCGAGCTTCGTCACCTTCCTGCTGTTCGTGCGGCCGTTCATCCTGCGCCTGCAGGGCGTGGCCGATGTGGCCACGAAACGCATCCCGATGCGCGCCGACTTTGCGCTGCCCAAGGGCGATCGCCGCAACGAGTTCCTGCGTGCGCGCATCAACGCCAACGGTGGGCTGGACCTGTTCCCGAATCAAAGCTCGGGCGTGCTGACCTCCACCGTGTGGGGTGATGGCCTGATCGACAACCCGCCCAACCAGCCGATCGCGCAGGGCGATGTTGTCAGCTTCCTGCCGTTTGCAGGCCTGGTGTAAGGAGCGATGGCCATGCAGATCGAGCTTCGTTTCTTTGCCAGCGTGCGTGAACAGCTGGGAACCTCGCAGGAGCGGGTGGTTGTGCCGGAAGCGGTGCGCACCGTGGGCGATGTGCGCCGCTGGCTCGCGCAGCGGGGTCCGGTCTGGGGCGAAACGCTGGCCGAAGGCCGTGCGCTGCGCATGGCGGTGGACCACCAGATCGTACCGGCCGATACCGCCGTGCACGACGGCTGCGAAGTCGCCTTCTTCCCGCCCGTGACCGGCGGCTGAGCGCAGGAGACCGACCATGTCCGTCCGCGTACAGGAAGCCGACTTCGACCTCGGCGCCGAGATTGCAGCGCTCCGTGCCGGCCGCCCGAACATTGGCGCGGTGGCCAGCTTCATCGGCACGGTGCGAGATATCAACGACGGCACAGGTGTGTCGGAGATGGAGCTGGAGCACTATCCCGGCATGACCGAAAAGGCGCTCGCCGATATTGTGAGCGCGGCCATGCAGCGCTGGGAGCTGATCGACGCGCTTGTCATCCACCGCGTTGGCAAGCTCAAGCCGCAAGACCAGATCGTGCTGGTGGCGGTCGCGTCCAAGCACCGCGGGGAATCCTTTGCCGCGTGCGAATTCATCATGGATTACCTCAAGAGCGAGGCGCCGTTCTGGAAGAAGGAACAGACGCCCGAAGGCGCGCGCTGGGTTGATGCGCGTGTCACCGACGACAAGGCGCTCGCCCGCTGGGGCATTGCCACCTCCAACGGCGCGGCGAGCACGGCCAATCAGCCCGGCGCATCGGCGCAACCCAACGACTACGAATAACAAGGACGCGACCGCATGAGCGGAATGGGCTTTCTGGCAGTTGGGGTGGGTGCTGCGCTGGGAGCCTGGTTGCGCTGGGCGCTCGCCATCTTGTTGAACGCCGTCAATCCGGCCTTGCCGTATGGCACGCTGGCAGCCAATCTGGTGGGGGGCTACCTGATCGGCGTTGCGGTGGGTTTTTTCGATACGCATGCGGGGCTGCCACCGGAATGGCGTTTGCTGGTCATCACCGGTTTTCTGGGCGGGCTCACCACGTTCTCGACGTTTTCCGGCGAGGTTGTCGCCAACATCCTGGCCGGCGACCACGTGATCGGCGTGCTGCACATCGTGGCGCATCTGGGCGGCTCGCTGTTTCTCACCATGCTGGGTTTCTGGACGGTGCGCACGTTCAGTTGATGGCAAGGCCGATCGCGCGAGTTGAGTTGTAAATGAGAAGTTTGATTCACATACTGGTAGTGCCTGCGGTGGCGTAGGGACGTGCAGTATCGAGGGCCGCCGTGGGTTGCTTTGTGTTGTTCCATCCATAACGAGAAGGAGACGCAATGAAACCAACCCGAACGGCGCGCCTGCGAAGGCACGTCTCGCCAAGCAACCTCATCGCTGTCGGAGCCGTGCTGCTGGCCGGCTGCGGCGTGTTGAGCGCCTGCGGCGGCAGCAATGACGGCAACAACGTGCCGGGCAATACCAAGCCCGCCTTTGCCGGCAAGGTGACCATCAACCGGTACGACGGCATATCAGACGACCTGCTGACCGCCGGCCTGGGCGCAAGCGGCCTGGCTTCGGCCACTGCGCCCGCCATCGCCAACCCCACGGCGCCCACGGCAGCCGAGCTGCGCCGCCTGGCGATCTACGCCAACTACCGTGCGCTGGTCGACACGGCGGCCAAGGGCGGCTACGGCACGCTCTATGGCCCGAACGTCGATGCCAGCGGCAACGTCACGCAGGGCTCCGGCATGATCCCCGGCACCGAATACGTGACGTACTCCGACGACGGCACAGGGCAGCAGAACGTCGTGCTGCTCGTGCAGATTCCGGACAGCTTCGACGTCAACAACCCCTGCATCATCACCGCCACCTCGTCGGGCTCGCGCGGCATCTATGGCGCGATTTCCACCGGCGAGTGGGGCCTCAAGCGCAAGTGCGCCGTTGCTTATACCGACAAGGGCACCGGCGCCGGGCCGCACGACCTGGCTACGGACACCGTCGCCCTGCAGGACGGCACGCGCACCACGCGCAGCGCAGCCGGGTCGAACGCGCACTTTGCTGCGCCGCTCACCAGCAGCCAGTTGGCTGCCTTCAATTCGGCCACGCCGAACCGGCTGGCGTTCAAGCATGCGCATTCGCAGCGCAACCCAGAGAAGGATTGGGGCTTGTTCACGCTGCAGGCCGTGCAGTTCGCGTTCTGGGCGATCAACGACAAGATCGCTGGGACGAGCGGTGCGCTGGTCGGCAGCGCACTGCCGGTCCGTCCGGACAACACCATCGTCATCGCGTCGAGCATCTCCAACGGCGGCGGGGCGGCCATCGCGGCGGCAGAGCAGGACACCGGCGGGTGGATCGACGGGGTGGCCGTCGGCGAGCCCGGCCTGAACCTGCCGCCCAACACCGGTGTGCAGGTCGTGCGCGGCGGCACCACGCTGCCGACGACTGGCAAACCGCTGTTCGACTACGTGAGCTATGCCAATGTATTCCGGCTGTGCGCGGCGTCGTCTGCGAGCGTTGCCACCGCACCCGCGCAGGCGTTCTTTACGAGCCTCACGACGTTCCCGGCAGGCGTGCAGGCCAATCGCTGCGCCGCGCTCAAGGCGGCTGGGCTGCTGACGTCCACCACGGCGGCTGCCCAGGCCGACGAAGCGCTGCAGAAGATGCGCACCTACGGCTGGGAACCGGAGTCGGACCTGGTGCATGCGTCAATGTCGTTCTACGAGATCGACCCATCGGTGTCGACCACATTTGGCAACGCGCTTTCTCGCGCCAGCGTGACCGACAACCTGTGCGGGCTGAGTTTCGCGGCAACCGACGCGTCGTTCCATCCGACGGCGGTGAACGCCACGGCGCTTGCGCAGATGGCGGCGGTTGGCAACGGCATTCCGCCCACCTCCGGCGTGCAACTCGTCAACAACAACGCCCAGGGCGGCCCGACGCGCAGCAACCAATCGGTCGACTCCACCGGCACGCAGGCCGCCAACCTCGATGGCGCGCTTTGCCTGCGCAACCTGTTGACGGGCGCCGATGCCGCTTCACAGTCGCTGCAGGCCGGCATCAGCCAGACGTTGCGCACCGGCAACCTGCAGGGCAAGCCGGCGTTGATCGTGCAGGGCCGCAACGACGCGCTGCTGCCGGTCAACCATGGTTCGCGGCCTTACCTGGGGCTGAACGCCAGGGTGGAGGGCGGCTCGAGCAAGCTGTCGTATATCGAGGTGATGAACGCGCAGCATTTCGATGGCTTCATCGACCTCGTGCCTGGTTACGACACGCTCTTCGTGCCGCTGGTGCTGTATGAGCAGCGCGCGCTGGACGCCATGTACGCCAACCTGAAGAACGGCACGCCGCTGCCGCCTTCACAGGTGGTGCGCACCACTCCGCGCGGTGGTACGCCCGGTGCTGCACCGGCCATCAACGCGGCCAACGTGCCGAACTTCACGAGCACACCGGCCGCGGGCGACCGCATCTCGGTGACTGTGTCGGGCGGCGTTGCGACGGTATCGGTGCCCAACTGATGCGATAGCCAGGACGGTATTGACGCACTTGGGACGGCGGCGTGGCCTGCAGGCGCGCCGCCGTTTGTTCTGGCGCAAATCTGCGTCAAAACTCGCGTTTCCATGCTTGAAATGCCACCGAAGCTCCCTATCTTTCGGAGCAGTGAAACATTTTCCGCAAGGGGTTTTTAATGCGTTTGGACAAATTGACCACCCGCTTCCAGGAAGCGCTGGCCGACGCGCAGAGCCTGGCGCTGGGCAACGACAATCCGTACATCGAACCCGTCCACCTGTTGCTGGCCATGCTGCGCCAGCCGGATGGGGCCACCAAGAACCTGCTGGCCCGTGCGGGCGTCAATACCGGCGCCCTCGACACGGCGCTGGACCGTGCCATCAAGCATCTGCCGCAGGTGCAGGGTGGCGAACAGGTGCAGGTCGGCCGTGATCTGGGCAACCTGCTGCAGCAAACCGAGAAGGAAGGCATCAAGCGCGGCGACCAGTTCATCGCCAGCGAGCTGTTCCTGCTGGCCGCGGCTGACGACAAGGGTGAGGCCGGGCGCATTGCGCGCGAGCACGGCCTGTCGCGCAAGCCGCTCGAAGCCGCCATCGACGCCGTGCGCGGCGGCCAGACCGTCGGCAGCGCCGAGGCCGAAAGCCAGCGCGAAGCGCTCAAGAAGTACACCATCGACCTGACCGAAATGGCCCGGATCGGCAAGCTGGACCCCGTCATCGGCCGCGATGATGAGATCCGCCGTGCCATCCAGATCCTGCAGCGCCGCACCAAGAACAACCCGGTGCTGATCGGCGAGCCGGGCGTGGGCAAGACGGCCATCGTCGAAGGCCTGGCGCAGCGCATCATCAACGGCGAGGTGCCTGAAAGCCTGAAGAACAAGCGCGTGCTGGTGCTTGACATGGCAGGCCTGCTGGCCGGTGCCAAGTACCGCGGCGAGTTCGAGGAACGCCTGAAGGCGGTGCTCAACGACATCGCCAAGGAAGAGGGCCAGACCATTCTCTTCATCGACGAAATCCACACCATGGTGGGCGCGGGCAAGGCCGAAGGCGCGATGGATGCCGGCAACATGCTCAAGCCGGCGCTTGCGCGCGGCGAGCTGCATTGCATCGGCGCGACCACGCTGGATGAATACCGCAAGTACATCGAGAAAGACGCCGCGCTGGAGCGCCGCTTCCAGAAGGTGCTCGTGGGCGAGCCGAGCGTGGAGGCCACCATCGCCATCCTGCGCGGCCTGCAGGAGAAGTACGAACTGCACCACGGCGTGGAGATCACCGACCCGGCGATCGTGGCCGCGGCTGAACTCAGCCACCGCTACATCACCGACCGCTTCCTGCCGGACAAGGCCATCGACCTGATCGACGAAGCTGCGGCGCGCATCAAGATGGAAATCGACTCGAAACCCGAGGCGATGGACAAGCTCGACCGCCGAC
The DNA here is from genome assembly GCF_001699815.1 of Ralstonia pickettii. Taxonomy (GTDB): domain Bacteria; phylum Pseudomonadota; class Gammaproteobacteria; order Burkholderiales; family Burkholderiaceae; genus Ralstonia; species Ralstonia thomasii. Next base: position 20,129 of record NZ_MCGB01000029.1, read on the forward strand.
TGATCCAGCTCAAGATCGAGCGCGAAGCCGTCAAGAAGGAAACCGACGAGGCATCGCAGAAGCGCCTGGAGCTGATCGAGCAGGAAATCGAGCGTCTGCAGAAGGAGTACGCCGATCTGGATGAAATCTGGAAGGCCGAGAAGGGCGCCGCGCAAGGTGCGGCTGCGCTCAAGGAAGAGATCGACAAGATCAAGCTGGAGATCACCAAGCTGCAGCGCGAAGGCAAGCTCGAGAAAGTGGCCGAACTGCAATACGGCAAGCTGCCCGAGCTGGAAGGCAAGCTGAAGGCCGCCACCGCCGCCGAGTCTGCCGGCCAGAAGCAGCCGAACAAGCTGCTGCGCACGCAGGTGGGTGCCGAAGAGATTGCCGAAGTCGTCAGCCGCGCCACGGGCATCCCCGTGGCAAAGATGATGACCGGCGAGCGCGAGAAGCTGCTGAAGATGGAAGACCGCCTGCACGAGCGCGTGGTCGGCCAGGACGAGGCCGTGCGTTTGGTGTCGGATGCCATCCGCCGTTCACGCGCCGGCATTGCGGACGAGAACAAGCCCTATGGCTCGTTCCTGTTCCTGGGTCCGACGGGCGTCGGCAAGACCGAGCTGTGCAAGGCGCTGGCCGGCTTCCTGTTCGATTCGGAAGAGCACCTCATCCGCATCGACATGAGCGAGTTCATGGAGAAGCATTCCGTGAGCCGCCTGATTGGCGCGCCGCCGGGCTATGTCGGCTACGAGGAAGGTGGTTACCTGACCGAAGCCGTGCGTCGCAAGCCGTACAGCGTGGTGCTGCTCGATGAAGTGGAGAAGGCGCACCCGGACGTCTTCAACGTGCTGCTGCAAGTGCTGGACGATGGTCGCCTGACCGACGGCCAGGGCCGCACGGTGGACTTCAAGAACACGGTGATCGTGATGACGTCGAACCTCGGCTCGCAGCTCATCCAGCAGATGGCGACCGAACCGGCGGACGTGATCAAGGGTGCCGTGTGGCAGGAAGTGAAGACGCATTTCCGCCCCGAGTTCCTGAACCGGATCGACGAGGTGGTGGTGTTCCACGCGCTGGACCAACGCAACATCGAATCGATCGCGCGGATCCAGCTCAAGCGCTTGTCGGCACGCCTGGCGCACATGGACCTGGCGCTGGAAATCAGCGACGAAGCGGTGGCCAAGCTGGCCTCTGCGGGTTACGACCCGGTGTTTGGGGCACGGCCGTTGAAGCGGGCGATCCAGCAGCAGATTGAGAATCCGGTGGCGCGGATGATCCTGGAGGGCAAGTTCGCGCCTAAGGATGTGGTGCCGGTGGATTATCGGGACGGGCAGTTCTCGTTTGAGAGGATTGTGCACTAAGGCTGTTGCTGGGCTTCAAAGAACCGCTCTGGTTTTTCCAGAGCGGTTTTTTTTTGTTCTGTTTTTTTTGTTGGTGGTGCATCTCTTGTTTCACCCCCTGCCGGGCCCGGAGGGTACGAGACAAGGGATGGACCATCATAGTTTTCCTTCAGCCACGAGCCTCACCGACCTATATGCAAAAAACGATGAACATTCCCTGAAACCATTCGTTCCCCGTACAAGACCCGCTCGGTAGTCTTGCTCCTATTCCAAATCCATCAGAGATCAGAAACGGAGCTGCAAGATGATTCGCAAGTTTGTTTTCAACACGCTTGTACGTGCTACAGCGGCTGCCATCGTGGCGGGGGGAACCGTGGGTGCGCATGCGGCGACGACACTGCTGAATGTGTCGTACGACCCGACGCGCGAGTTGTATAAGGAAATCAACACCGAATTCGCCAAGAAGTGGAAGGCCGAAACGGGTGAGGACATCACCCTGCGCGCTTCGCATGGCGGTTCGGGCAAGCAGGCGCGCTCCGTGATCGACGGGCTGGATGCCGATGTGGTGACGCTGGCGCTCGGCTATGACATCGACGCGATCGCCGAGAAAGGCCTGACCGGCAAGGACTGGCAGAAGCGCCTGCCGCACAACGCCTCGCCGTACACGTCGACCATCGTCTTCCTGGTGCGCAAGGGCAACCCGAAGGGCATCAAGGACTGGAATGACCTGGTCAAGCCGGGCATCGCCGTCATCACGCCCAACCCGAAGACCTCCGGTGGTGCACGCTGGAATTACCTGGCCGCCTGGGCCTATGCGCTGAAGCAGCCGGGCGGTTCGGATGCCACCGCCAAGGACTTTGTGCAGAAGCTCTACAAGAACGTGCCGGTGCTCGATTCGGGCGCGCGCGGTGCGACCACCACCTTTACCGAGCGTGGTATCGGCGATGTGCTGATCGCGTGGGAAGACGAGGCGCTGCTGGCGGCGCGCGTGGAAGGCAAGGACAAGTTTGACGTGGTGGTGCCGTCGATTTCCATCCTGGCCGAGCCGCCGGTGGCGGTGGTCGACAAGGTGGCCGACAAGAAGGGCACGCGCAAGGCCGCGGAGGCGTATCTCAAGTTCCTCTACACGCCGCAAGGGCAGGAGATCGGTGCGAAGAACTTCTATCGCCCGACCGATCCGGCCGTGGCCAAGAAGCACGAGAGCGAATTCCCGAAGGTGAAGCTCGTGACCATCGACGACACGTTCGGCGGCTGGCAGAAGGCGCAGAAGACGCACTTTGCCGACGGCGGGGAGTTTGACCAGCTCTATCAACCGGGCAAGTAAGCCCCACACGACGTAACGACATCGGGTGATCCGCATCATGCAAATCCTGACGATTTCCGGCAGCCCTTCGGCGCAATCGCGATCTGCGCGCCTGCTGGGCCACGTGCGTGCGCAGCTCGAACGCGCCGGCGAGCAGGCGGACCACCTGGACCTGCGCAGCCTTCCAGCCGACGCGCTGCTCGGCGCGCAGGTGTCCGACCCCGCCATCGCCGATGCGGTGGCGCGGGTGGAAGCGGCGGGCGTGGTGATTCTTGCCACGCCGGTCTACAAGGCGGCCTACAGCGGGCTGCTCAAGACGTTTCTCGATCTGCTGCCGCAGAGCGGGCTGCGCGACAAGGTCGTGCTGCCGATTGCCACTGGCGGCAGCCTGGCCCATACGCTGGCGATCGATTACGCGCTGCGCCCCGTGCTGACGGCGCTGGCGGCGCGCTCGATCCTGCCCGGCATCTTTGCAGTCGACTCGCAGATCGTCGTGGCGGATGACGGCGTGACCGTTGACCCATCGCTGCAGCAGCGCCTGGATGACGGCGTGGAGCGCGTGCATCAGGCACTGGCGCTGGCACGGCATCCGGCCGTGGCGCAGGTCATCGTTTCGAGCCGCAGCGCGGTGCGTGCCACGTTCCAGGCCGCCGACGAAGAACGAATGCGATGTCTGGCGTGATGCGCTGAACGCGCCGCCGTATACACACGCTCTCTGGATTTTTCCGTTGTTGTCACGCCGCGCGGCTGCCGCGCGCGAATCGTGTCGCCCATACACCCCGCATCGATCGAACTTGCCATGAAAACCAACTCGCCCCTGCGCAGGACTTTGACCATTGCCGCCACGTTGCTTGCAACGCTTGGCGTGCCCGCCGCATTTGCCAATAGCGATGCGCCGCCCCCGACCGCAGCCAAACAACTGCGCATCGGCTATCAGAAATACGGCACGCTGACGGTGCTCAAGGCACGCGGCACGTTGGAAAAGCGCCTTGCCGCTCAGGGCATCGAAGTGAAGTGGACCGAGTTTCCGGCAGGCCCGCAGTTGCTGGAAGGCCTGAACGTGGGCGCCATCGATTTCGGCACCACGGGTGAAGCACCGACAATCTTCGCGCTGGCTGCCGGGGCGCACCTCGTCTATGTCGGCAACCAGCCGCCCGCGCCGGCCGGCGAGGCGATCATCGTGCCGAAGACGTCGCCGCTCAAGAGCGTGGCCGATCTCAAGGGCAAGCGCGTTGCCTTCAACAAGGGCTCGAACGTGCATTACCTGCTGGTGAAGCTGCTGGAAAAGGCCAATGTGCCCTACAGCGATATCCAGCCCGTATACCTGACCCCCGCCGATGCGCGTGCCGCCTTCGAGCGCGGCGCCATCGACGCCTGGGTGATCTGGGATCCGTTCTTTGCCGCGGCCGAACAGCAGCTGGGCGCGCGCGTGCTGGCCGATGGCACGGGCGTGGTCAACAACTCGCAGTACTTCCTGGCATCGAAGGGCTATGCAGGCGCGCGGCCCGATGTGCTGAACATCGTGCTCGATGAGCTGAAGAAGACCGACACCTGGGCCGCTGCCAACCCGAAGGATGTGACAAACATTCTTGGCCCGCAGCTCGGCCTGGAGCCGGCCGTGGTGGCGCGTTCGGTGTCGCGCATTGCCTATGGCATCCAGCCCGTCGGGCCCGAGGCCCTGGCTGACCAGCAGCGCATTGCCGATACGTTCCACACGCTCAAGCTGATCCCGCGCCCCGTCAAGGTGGCCGACTCTGCGTGGCAGCCGACGACGCAGCAAGCCGCGCGCTGATCGCCATGATCGTCAACATCCAACGCCGCCGCCTGTTGAGCGCCACCGTGGCGGGCGCATCGCTGGCCACGCTCGGGCCGGTCGCACACGCCGCTAATGCCGCAACCGCCACCCCCGCGGCTGCCGGTCTGCCCAAGGTGACGCCGCCGGCGCAGCTGCGCATTGGTTTCCAGAAGAGCGCAGTCAACCTCGTCATCGTCAAAGAGAACCGGGCGCTGGAGCAGCGCTTTCCGGGCACCAAGATCAGCTGGCTGGAGTTTCCGGCCGGGCCGCAGCAGCTCGAAGCGTTGTCCGCGGGCAGTCTCGACCTCGCCATCACGGGAGATACGCCGCCGGTGTTCGCGCAGGCTGCCGGCAAGGACCTGCGCTACGTGGGCGTGGAGCCGCCCAAGCCGGACAGCTCCGCCATCCTCGTGCAGCAGGATTCGACGCTCAAGACGCTGGCCGACCTGAAGGGCAAGCGCGTGGCGCTGCAGAAGGGTTCGAGCGCGCATTTCCTGATCGTGCGGGGCCTGCAGAAGGGCGGGCTGAGCTTTGCCGACATCCAGCCCGTGTACCTGACGCCGGCTGATGCGCGCGCCGCCTTCGAGCGCGGCAGCGTCGACGCCTGGGGCATCTGGGATCCGTACTACGCCGCCACCGAACTCGCGATCAAGCCGCGCGTGCTGGCCACCGGGCGCACGCTGTCGTCCAACAACTCGTTCTATTTCGCGCCGACGGCCTTTACGGAAAAGCACGGCGACACCATCGCCGCCATCTTTGCGGAGCTCTCGCGCGCCGACCGCCTCGTGCAGGAGAACCGAAAGGAAGCCGCGCAGCGCATTGCGGACTTCTCCGGGCTGTCGCTGGCGACGGTGCATCTGTTCCTGTCGCGCCGGCCGCCTTCGCCCGTGCGGCCGGTCACGCCGGAAGCGGTTGCCGAGCAGCAGCGCGTGGCCGATGCGTTTCACGGGTTGGGGCTGATTCCGCGCCCGGTCAAGCCGATCGAACTGGTCTGGCACCCGACCCCGGCGCAACTGGCCATTGCCCGCGCTTGAGTTGTTGCGTTGATCTGAGAACAACACAGTCCAAGGAGCTGTCATGCAAGTTTTCTGGTTCATCCCGACGCACGGCGACAGCCGCTATCTCGGCACCGCCGAGGGCGCACGCCAAGTCGATCACACCTATCTGCAGCAGGTGGCCGTGGCCGCCGATACGCTCGGCTACGAGGGCGTGCTGATTCCCACCGGCCGCTCGTGCGAAGACCCGTGGGTCGTGGCCGCGAGCCTGATTCCGGTCACGAAGCGCCTGCGTTTCCTGGTGGCGGTGCGCCCCGGGTTGATGGCGCCCACGCTGGCTGCCCGCATGGCCGCCACGTACGACCGTCTGTCGAATGGCCGCTTGCTGGTGAACCTTGTCACGGGTGGCGATCCTGCAGAGCTGGCCGGCGATGGCCTGTTCCTGGATCACGCGCAACGCTACGAGGCCTCGGAAGAGTTCATCCGCATCTGGCGTGAAACGCTGGCGGCAAGCCACGAAGGTGCAGCGCTGGACTACACCGGCAAGCACCTCAGCGTGAAGGGCGCGAAGGTACTGTATCCGCCCGTGCAGCGGCCGCATCCGCCCGTGTATTTCGGTGGGTCGTCGGAAGCGGCGCACGAGCTGGCTGCGGAACAGGTCGACTCGTATCTCACCTGGGGCGAACCGCCTGCCGCCGTGGCCGAAAAGATTGCCGACGTGCGTGCGCGCGCTGCCAAGCATGGCCGCACCGTGCGCTTCGGTATCCGCCTGCACGTGATCGTGCGCGAGACGGAAGACGAAGCCTGGGCGGCCGCCGACAAGCTCATCAGCAAGCTCGACGACGACACCGTGGCCCGTGCGCAAGAGGCTTTCCGCAAGATGGATTCGGCCGGCCAGCAACGCATGGCCGCGCTGCATGCCAACGGCGTCAAGCGCACGCGCGCCGATCTGGAGATCAGCCCGAACCTGTGGGCCGGCGTGGGTCTGGTGCGCGGTGGTGCCGGCACGGCGCTCGTGGGCGATCCGCAAACCGTGGCCGCGCGCATGAAGGAATACGCCGATCTGGGGATCGATACGTTCGTGCTGTCCGGCTATCCGCATCTGGAAGAGGCCTATCGGTTTGCCGAACTGGTGTTCCCGCTGCTGCCGCGCTCGGTGCGCGACAAGCTGCCGGGCAACGTGCTGAACGGCCCGTTTGGCGAAGTGATCGCCACCGGTATCGTGCCGCGCGTGGCGGCAAGCTGAGCCGAAAGGAGCAGGGCAATGGCATCCCAATCCAAACCGAAACCGAAGGCAAACACCTTCCTGCGTACCGCCCGGCAACGATTGGCGCCGTGGATCGTGCCGCTTGTGCTGCTGGTGCTGTGGCAGGCCTCTGCCCAATGGGGCTGGCTGTCGAACCGCATCCTGCCGGCACCTCTGGACGTGGCGAAATCCGCCGTTGCGCTGGCGCGCTCTGGCGAGCTGTGGACCCACGTGGCCGTGAGCACCTGGCGCGCGCTGCTGGGCTTTGTAATCGGCGGCTCGCTGGGTCTGGCGCTGGGGCTGCTGACCGGCACCTTCCGCACAGCCGAGACGCTGCTCGACACCACGCTGCAGATGGTCCGCAACATCCCGGTGCTGGCGTTGATTCCGCTGGTGATCCTGTGGTTCGGCATCGATGAATCGGCCAAGCTGTTCCTGGTATCGCTGGGCGTGTTCTTCCCGATTTATCTGAACACGTATCACGGCATCCGCTCTGTCGACCCTGCCCTGGTGGAGATGGCCCGCAGCTACGGCCTGTCGCGTGCGCAGTTGTATCGGGAGGTGATCCTGCCCGGTGCGCTGCCGCAGATCCTGGTGGGCGTGCGTTTCTCGCTCGGCCTGATGTGGGTGACGCTGATCGTGGCGGAGACGGTGTCTGCGCAGGCCGGCATCGGCTACATGACGATGAATGCGCGCGAGTTCCTGCAGACCGATGTGGTGCTGCTGGGCATCCTGCTGTATGCGCTGCTCGGCAAGCTGGCGGATTGGTTGTCGCGCGGGCTGGAACGTTACTGGCTGCGCTGGCACCCTGGGTATCAAGCGGCGGCCTGAGGCTGAATTGGAGAGACGCATGCAAAGCAATGCCACTGAACACGCCGCGCTGGCCGGCACCGCCCTGCACATCGAACACGTCGTCAAACGCTACGGCGATCGTGAAGTGCTGCATGGCATCGATCTGGACATCACGCCGGGCGAGTTTGTCGTCATCGTTGGCCGCAGCGGCTGCGGCAAGAGCACGCTACTGCGATTGATTGCCGGGCTGGAAGGCATTGACGACGGCCACCTGCGTCGCGACGGTGAAGCAGAAGACGGCCTGCATGACGATGCCCGCGTGATGTTCCAGGACGCCCGTCTGTTGCCGTGGAAGAAGGTGCTCGACAACGTCGCGCTGGGCTTGCCGAAAACGCAGCGTGCGCAAGCCGCTGAAGTGCTTGCGCAAGTCGGACTGGCCGAGCGGGCAGGGGAATGGCCGGCACGCCTGTCAGGCGGACAGCGCCAGCGCGTGGCATTGGCGCGTGCGCTGGTGCATCGACCGCGCTTGCTGCTGCTGGATGAGCCGCTGGGCGCGCTTGATGCGCTCACCCGCATCGACATGCAGAACCTTATCGAAGGCCTGTGGCAGCGCCTGGGCTTTACGGCCGTGCTCGTCACGCACGACGTGGCCGAGGCGGTGGCGCTCGCCGACCGTGTGGTGCTGATCGAAGACGGCCGCATCACACTCGATGAACGCATTGATCTGCCGCGTCCGCGCCATCGTGGTTCGCCCGCGTTTGCGCGGCTGGAGGAATCCATCCTCAACCGTGTGATGCAGCGCAAGATCGATCCGAATGAAGTGACCGATGTGCGTTCGCACACGGCGTGGGCATCACCCTTTGACGTGTCCGCCACATCCGTGCGCTGGGCCGTGTAAGGCGCTGCAAACCTTTCTCCTGAAAACATTCATTGGCACGTAGTGCCGTTGTCATCTAAGAAGGATCATCATGAGCATCCAAGCGATTAACGTACGCAACCAGTTTCGCGGGCAGATCAAGGAGATCATCCGGGGCGACGTGCTCTCGGAGATCGACGTGGAGACGCCGGCCGGCATCGTCACCTCGGTCATCACCACGCGCTCGGTCGACAGCCTTGGCCTGAAGATCGGCAGCGAAGTGGTTGCGCTGGTGAAGGCGACTGAAGTATCGATCGCCAAACTGTAAGGATGGGGAGGAGACGGCGACCCAACAAGGAGCCTCACCCATGAGCCTGATGCACACCACAGCACTCGCACAATTTCTCGGCACGCTGCCGAGCGCCCCGACGCCGGACCGCCAGTTGTGGCGCGACGCCGCCGGCCGCGTGCAGGGCCAGTTCTTCCACTGCGCGCTGACCAGCCTGTTTGAACCGGTCTGGCAACTGGCTGCCGATGGCGCGCTGGCGCCCGCCGGCCACGAAGCGCTGATGCGCACGTGGACGCGCGACGGCGATCTGGGCCTGAACCCGTGGAAGGTGTTTTCGCTGGCGTCGGATGACGGCACGCTGGTCGAACTGGACCGCCTGTGCCGGCTGGTGCATACGCTCAACTATTTTTCCCGCACCGATGCGCGGCGGCTGGTCGTCAATGTGCATGGCCGGTTGCTGGCGGCGGTGGCGGCCGATCATGGCAAGGCGTTTCACCGTGCGGTGACGGCGCTTGGGCTGCATCCCGAGCAGTTCGTCATCCAGGTGCCGTCCACGGCCAATGACGATCTGGGGCTGCTGCTGTTCGTGGTGGACAACTATCGGCGCAACGGTTTTGCTGTGGCGGTGCAGGCATCGGACCCGGCGGAAGCCGGCGCGCTGCTCGTGCATGCCCGGCCCGCCTATCTGAAGCTCGATGCACGGCGCGACTGGCGTACACGAAACGTGGTGTCGCTGGCCGATTCCGCACGGGAGTTGGGCGTGACGCTGGCCTTGCGGCGGTGCGAACGCCCGAGCGACCTGGAGCTGGCCCGCGCTGCCGGTATCGCCTATGTGCAGGGCAGCATCCTGCCCGGCGCGGAGCCCGAGCCGGACGCTGTGCCCACGCCACTGGTGGTACCGATGGCGCAGGCGCCGCTGGTGCAACAGCAGCAGTGCGCCGCCGGCCTTTCTCTGACGCAATGAGCACGACCCCATGGCACGCAGCGCACCCGCAACCGCATCGGACGCACCCGCCTGGCAGTGGCCGGCAGACGCCGTCATCCTGACCGTTCCCGGCTTGCATGGCAGCGGCCCTGGCCACTGGCAGACGCGCTGGGAGCAGCGCTTTCCGGCGTGGCGGCGCGTGGTGCAGACGGATTGGTCAACGCCGGACCTGCCACGCTGGTCTGCCCGTGTGGGCGAAGCGGTGCATGCGGCGGTTGCCGAGCGTGCGCCAACCCGCAGCAGGCGCCCTGTGATTCTGGTGGCGCATAGCTTCGGCTGCCTGGCGTCGCTGCACTGGGCGGCTCAGACCAAGGAGGCCGTGGCTGCGGTGCTGCTCGTCGCGCCGGCCGATCCGGACAAATTCGGTGTGCGGGATCTGCTCCCGGCGCGCGCCTTGCCGTTCCCGGCCACGCTGGTCGCCAGTCGCAACGACCCCTGGATGCCGCAAGGCAACGCCATCGACTGGAGCGCGCGCTGGGGCGCCGAATTCATTGACGCAGGCGAGGCGGGCCATATCAACGCCGATTCCAACCTCGGCGAATGGGAAGCCGGCCTGGTCTTGCTCGACCGCCTGATCGGCCGCGCAAGTGCGCAAGACACCACGCGCGATGGCGCCGACTGGCAGGCGCAGTGGGATGTCTTACCGAGCACCCCTTATATCTAAAACGATGATGCACATGCGCAAATATTCGTTTTCGTCATAAGAACAGTCCGCCACAATTGGTTCATCTGCATATCGGCCGCAGTGTTTTGCTCTGCGGCCATTTTTATCGGTGCGCTGATGAGCCTGCCTTCCGCGTTTTTTTCGTCCAAGCGGCGTAAGCCCGCCAACGTGCTGCCCGGCTTCGGGCTGGCGCTGGGCTTTTCGCTTCTGTACCTCGCGCTGATCGTCCTGATCCCGCTGTCGGCAACCGTCCTCAAGACGTTCACCATGACGTGGGATGCGTTCTGGACCACCGTCACCGCGCCGCGCGTGGTGGCGTCGTACAAGCTGACCTTTGGCGCCTCGCTGATCGCTGCGGTGATCAACCTCGTGTTCGGGCTGATCGTGGCGTGGGTGCTGGTGCGCTATCGCTTTCCGGGCAAGCGGTTGATCGACGCGCTGGTGGATCTGCCTTTTGCGCTGCCGACGGCCGTGGCTGGTATCGCGCTCACCGCGTTGTATGCGCCGAATGGCTGGATCGGCTCGCGGCTGGAGCCGCTGGGGCTGAAGGTGGCGTTCACGCCGCTGGGCATCGTGGTGGCGCTCACGTTCATCGGCTTGCCGTTTGTCGTGCGCACGGTGCAGCCGGTGCTGGAAGATCTGGAGACCGAACTGGAAGAGGCGGCTGCCAGCCTGGGTGCCACGCGCTGGCAGACCTTCATTCGCGTGATCCTGCCGACCTTGCTGCCTGCATTGCTGACCGGTTTCGCGCTGGCGTTTGCGCGGGCCACGGGCGAGTACGGCTCGGTCATCTTCATCGCCGGCAACATGCCGATGGTCTCCGAGATCACGCCGCTGATGATCTATTCCAAGCTGGAGCAGTTCGACTACGCGGGCGCCACGGCCATTGCCGTCGTCATGCTCGGCATCTCGTTCACGCTGTTGCTGGTGATCAACCTGCTGCAGGCCTGGACGCGCCGCCGCGGCAATCGCAACGACACCATCGAGCGCGCCCCTGAACCTTCGACCGCCCACGCGGCAGCTGGAGCCTGACATGGCCGGTACTGTTTCCCGTCAACTTGGTCAGGCGCCCGCTGTTGGCCGCCGTGGGGCCACCGCAGAATCCGCTTGGGTGCGCGCCACGCTGATCCTCATATCGTTCGTGTTCCTGGCGCTGTTCCTGTTCGTGCCGCTGGCGAGCGTGTTCTACGAGGCGTTCAAGAAAGGCATCGACGTCTACCTTGAAGCGCTGATCGAGCCCGATGCGCTGTCCGCGATTTACCTGACACTGACGGTCGCGGCGATTGCGGTGCCGCTGAACGTGGTGTTTGGCGTAGCCGCGGCGTGGGCGATCGCCAAGTTCGAGTTTCGCGGCAAGAACCTGCTGCTCACGCTGATCGACTTGCCGTTCTCGGTATCGCCCGTCATTGCCGGCCTGATCTACGTGCTGCTGTTCGGCGCGCAGGGCTGGTTCGGGCCTTACCTGTCCGACCACGACTTCAAGGTCATCTTTGCTGTGCCGGGCATCGTGCTGGCCACGGTGTTCGTCACGTTTCCGTTTGTGGCGCGCGAGCTGATTCCGCTCATGCAGGCGCAGGGCAGCGAAGAGGAAGAGGCCGCCATCGTGCTCGGCGCCTCGGGCTGGCAGACGTTCTTTCGCGTGACGCTGCCGAACATCAAGTGGGGCCTGTTGTACGGCGTGATCCTCTGCAACGCGCGGGCGATGGGCGAGTTTGGCGCGGTGTCGGTGGTGTCTGGCCACATTCGCGGGCTGACCAACACGATGCCGCTGCACGTGGAAATTCTCTACAACGAATACAACTTTGCGGCCGCGTTTGCCGTGGCGTCGTTGCTGACGTTGCTGGCGCTTGTGACGCTGGCACTGAAGACGCTGGTCGAATGGCGCAGCCGCCGCGAGCTGGCAGACGCAGATGCCGGCGTGGGCGAGGGGCCGGGCCAGCGCGTTACGCAACAAACACCGATTTCGAATTCGCACGTCGCCGTGCAATCTCCGCTCGAAGGGAGCGCAGCATGAGCATCCAGGTTCAACACATCACCAAGCGCTTTGGCAACTTCGTTGCCCTCGACGATGTTTCGCTCGACTTCAAGCAGGGCGAACTGACCGCGCTGCTGGGCCCGTCGGGCTGCGGCAAGACCACGCTGCTGCGCATCATTGCGGGGCTGGAGCATGCGGATTCGGGCAGCATTCATCTGAACGGCGAAGACGCATCGGACCAGCATGTGCGCGAGCGCCAGGTCGGCTTCGTGTTCCAGCATTACGCGCTGTTCAAGCACATGACGGTGTTCGAGAACGTGGCCTTCGGCCTGCGTGTGAAACCGCGTGCGCAGCGGCCGAGCGAAGCGCAGATCCGAGCGAAGGTGAAGGAACTGCTGGAACTCGTGCAGCTGGATTGGCTGGCCGATCGTTACCCGCCGCAACTGTCGGGCGGACAGCGCCAGCGGATTGCCCTGGCGCGTGCGCTGGCGGTGGAACCTCGCGTGCTGCTGCTCGACGAGCCTTTCGGCGCGCTCGATGCGAAAGTCCGCAAGGAACTGCGCCGGTGGCTGCGCCGCCTGCACGACGATCTGCATGTCACGAGCTTGTTCGTCACGCACGACCAGGAGGAAGCGCTGGAAGTGGCCGACAACGTGGTGCTGATGAACCGTGGCCAGGTGGAGCAGGTGGGCAGCCCCGGCGCCGTCTACAACACCCCGGCCACGCCGTTCGTCTACGGCTTCCTCGGCAACGTCAATCTGTTCCACGGCCGCCTGGAAGAAGGCGAGAGCGGCAGCGTGCTGCACGTGGGCGATTCGGCCATCGCCGTGCCGTCAGGCGGTGTTGATTCGTCCCGCGCCGATCAGGCGGTGGCCTTCGTGCGCCCGCACGAGATCGACCTGGAGCGCTATGCGCCGGGCGCCGAGGGCATTCCCGTGACGCTGCGCCGTGCGCTCACGCTGGGCGCCATCGCGCAGCTTGAGCTGGAGCGCGAAGATACCGACGACATCATCGAAGTCTCCCTGCCCATCGAGCGCTTCCGCGCCGAGGGCTTCCGTGAAGGCGAAACGCTGGTGGTGCGCCCGCGCGCGATCCGCGTGTTCGCGCAAGGCAATGCACGGCCCGTCGCGCAAGCCGCCGTGTAACACGCCGCTCCGACGACAACCAATACGAGAGGACACGAGCATGAACTTCCAACAACTGCGTTCCATCCGTGAGGCGGTGCGCCGCCAGTTCAACCTGACTGAAGTCGCCAACGCGCTGTACACGTCGCAGCCCGGCGTGTCGCGCCAGATTCGCGAGCTGGAGGATGAACTGGGCGTGGAGATTTTCGAGCGCTATGGCAAGCGCCTGACGGGCCTGACCGAGCCGGGCCGCGAGATCGTCCGCATTGTCGAGCGGTTGTTGCTGGAAGCGGAAAACCTGCGCCAGGCCGGCGAGGAATTCTCGGGCCGACAATCCGGCCGCCTGACCGTGGCGACGACGCACACGCAAGCGCGCTATGCGCTGCCCAAGGTGGTGCAGTCGTTCCGCAAGGAGTATCCGCACGTCACGCTGGCGCTGCAGGAAGCGTCGCCTTCGCACATCGTCGAGCTGTTGCTGACAGGGCAGGCCGATATCGGCATCGCCACCGAGGCGGTGGCCAACGAGCCGGGGCTGACGTCGTTCGAGGCGTACCGCTGGCGCCACGTGCTGGTGGTCAGCCCGGACCATCCGCTGACCAAGAACCCGCTTCCCACGCTCGAAGACGTGGCGCAGTATCCGCTCATCACGTACGACGCGGGCTTCACGGGCCGACGCAACATCGACGCGGCATTTGGCAGCGCCGGCCTGCATCCCGAGATCGTGCTGACCGCCATGGACGCCGACGTGATCAAGACCTATGTGGCGCTGGACGTGGGCGTGGGCATCATCGCGTCGATGGCGTATGACGGGCGCAAGGACGACAACCTTGTCTGCATCGGCGCGGACCATCTGTTCGAGCCGAATACCACGCGTGTGGCGGTGCGCCGTGGCGCGTACCTGCGTGGCTATGCGCATGATTTCATCGGGATGTTCGCGCCGCATCTGTCGCGCGAAACGGTTGCCGAGGCGGTGGCTTCCACGGTGGTGACGCAATCCGCGCGGGAGGCGCTGGCGGCGTAATCGTCCCGCGCTCGGAGCCGGCTGCGCGCCGTTCATCCGTCCAATCGCACCATTCGTCGCATACGCATGGCGCCTGCCCAGGCGCCATTCCTATACTGCGGACATCCTCGGCTCCACAAGAGACCGCCATGTCCGCCGTGCCCTACACCCAAACTTCCGCAACCGTCGAGTCTGACGACGCTCTGCTGCGCCGCGCGCGCCACCGCGCGGGCGCGCGCCTGGGGTTCCGCATTCACCTGATGTCATTCATGGCTGTGAGCGCCGGGCTGGCGGCGATTGCGCTGTCGCGCGGCCAGCTCTGGTTTGTCTGGCCACTGTTGGGTTGGGGGTTGGGCCTGGCCGCGCACGGCCTCAGCCTGGCCTGGAGCCGGGGCAACGGCTACCAGCGCATGGTCGACCAGGAACTCGCCCGTTTGCGCGAGCAGGCCGCCCGCCGGTGATGCGGGAAACCCCAAGCTTCAACGCCGGAGAACCGTCCGGTAAGATCGCCAGCATGTTCGCCAATGTGTCGTTCCCTTCGCTTGCAGACTGCATGCGCCTGGCCCGGCGCTGGGTGATCCGCTATACCGTCATCATCGTCATCAATACGGTGATTGCGGCGGTGCTGGCGTTCGGCATCCGGCCGGAAGAGACCTTCTGGAAAGACTTCATCTTCAGCCAGGCAATTGGGCTGTCGATGTTTTCGTTGATCGGCATCCCGCGTCACGTGCTCTGGGGCGACGGCCCGCCCAACAAGAAAATGTTTCCGTGGATCATCGTGGGCGCAGTGCTGATCGGCGTGCCGCTGGGGCAGTGGATCGCGCGGACGATCCTGTGCCTGAACAACCCTAACGCGGAACCCTGGCGAGCCGACAGCCTGCGCATGAGTTTCATCATCGCCATGCTGGCCGCGCTGGGCGCAACGTATTACTACTGGTCGCGCGGCAAGCTGGCCGCATTGCAGCGCCAGGCTGCGCTCGATGCGCTGGAGCGGGAAGAAGCCGAGAAGCAGGTCGTACGTGCGCAACTGATGGCGCTGCAGGCGCAGATCGAGCCGCACTTCCTGTTCAACTCGCTGGCCCACGTCGATGTGCTGATCGCCCGGGACCCGGCTGCGGCGCGGCGTCTGCTGCAGCATTTGATCGGCTTTCTGCGCAGCTCGCTCTCGCACGCACGCGCCGAGCAGTGCACGCTCGCGCAGGAATTTGCCCTGCTGCGCGCGTATCTCGACATCCAGGCGCTGCGCTTCGGCAATCGCCTGCGTTTCTCCTTGGCGCTGAACGACGCCATCGCCAACATCGTCATCCCGCCGATGCTGATTCAGCCGCTGGTGGAAAACGCCGTGGTGCACGGTATCGAGCCCGCACGCGAGGGCGGCGAGATCGCCTTGTCTGCGCGCCTGGCGGCCAGCAGCGAGGGCGAGCGGCTCGTGCTGGAAGTGCGCGATACGGGTGTCGGTTTCGGCAATGACGGCGCCAAGGGATCGGGGCTGGGGCTCACGCACGTGCGTGAACGCCTGTCGCGCTTGTTTGATGGCGATGCACGCCTGACGATCACGGAGACCGTTCCGCACGGCGTGACGATCATCGTCGAACTGCCGCTGGTGCACGAAACGGCGCCCGTACCGTCTCAAGCCGACGCGCCGGAATGGCGCTGCCGCTTTTCGCGCTCCGCGGCCAACGCCACTGCCACCGATGCACTGTCTTCGCGCGTATCCGCCGGAACCTGATCGATGCCTGCTTCCCCACGCTTGCTGATTGCCGACGACGAACCGGCACTGGCTGAGAACCTCGTCGCTGAACTGGCGGCGCTATGGCCCGAGGCCACGTTGCTGCCGGCCGTGCACGATGGGCAATCCGCGCTCGACGTGGTTGACGACGCGGCCGACGGGCAGGCGCCCGATGTGGTCTTTCTCGACATCCGCATGCCGGGGTTGTCGGGCATTGACGTGGCGCGCGAGCTGTCGGATCGGGAAGACCGTCCGCTGGTGGTGTTCGTGACCGCGTATGACCAGTTCGCGCTCGATGCCTTCGAGCAGGCCGCGGTCGACTACGTGCTCAAGCCCGTGCAGACCGAGCGCCTGGCCGAGACCATCAAGCGGCTGAAGGACCGGCTCGGCACGCGCCCGAACGGCAACGCCAGCGCCGCTGCCACGGACCCCGCGCAGACGCTGGCGGAACTCGTCGAGCGTCTTGCCGGCCTGCAGGGCGCTGCGCAAACGCGTGCCACGCCGCAGGGCGGCTATCTGCGCTTTATCAAGGCGCTGGTCGGGCAGGAGGTGCGCTTCATCCCCGTGGATGACGTGATCTATCTGGAAGCGACCGACAAGTACGTCAACGTGGTTTCGGCCAGCGGAGAATCCCTCATCCGCACCAGCCTGCGTGACCTGCTGACCCAGCTCGACCCCGAGCACTTCTGGCAGGTGCATCGCGGTACGGTGGTCAACGTGGCGCATGTGTCGAGCGCGGTGCATCTGTCGCTGGGCCGCCTGGGGCTGAAAATCCGCGGGCGCACCGAGACGCTGCCCGTCGCGCGGCAATACGCACATTTGTTCCGCCAGATGTAGTCGCCACGGCGGCGCGTTCCGCTATGATCCATCGTGTCGTCAACGGATCGAGAGCGCGAGCACCCGCCATGGAGACACCAGCCGCACGCCCCGCCAGCCTTGTCGTTGAGCCCCGCCACGGCGGCCAGATTCTTGTTGATGCACTGCTGGCCCATGGCGTCGACATGGCCTTCGGCGTGCCCGGCGAGAGCTACCTGTCTGTGCTCGAAGGCTTTTATCAGCGCCGCGACCGCGCACGCTTCATCGTCTGCCGGCAAGAGGGCGGTGCGGCCAACATGGCGGATGCGTACGGCAAGCTCACCGGCCGCCCCGGCATCGTCTTCTGCACGCGCGGGCCGGGCGCCACCAACGCCAGCATTGGCGTACACACTGCGTTTCAGGACTCCACGCCGCTGATCCTGTTCATCGGCCAGGTCGGCCGCGATTTCGTCGACCGGGAAGCGTTTCAGGAAATCGACTACCGCCGCATGTTCGGCCAGATGGCCAAGTGGGTCGCGCAGATCGATAGCGTCGAACGCATCCCCGAATACATCGCACGCGCCTTCCAGACTGCCACCGCCGGCCGCCCCGGCCCGGTTGTGCTGGCGCTGCCCGAAGACATGCTGACCGACGTCGCCACCGTGGCTGATGTGCCGCCCGAGGTGGCAACGAAAGCCCGCGCGATGGCGTGGCCCAGCCCGCATGATCTTGCCCGGCTGAAGACGCTGCTGCAGGACGCCGAGCGCCCGATGCTGCTGCTGGGCGGTTCCGGCTGGACGCCGCAAGCCGCCGCCCGCATGCAGGCCTTTGCCGAGCGCTGGAATCTGCCCGCAGGCTGCGTGTTCCGTCGGCAAGACCTGTTCGACAACCGCCACCCCAATTACGCCGGTGATGTCGGTATCGCCATCAACCCGAAGCTCGCGGCGCGCGTGAAAGACGCCGACGTCGTGCTTGCCATCGGCACACGCCTGGGCGAAATGACGACCTCGGGCTACACGCTCTTCGATGTGCCGCGCCCGAAGCAGACGCTCGTCCACGTGCACGCCGGTGCGGAAGAGTTGGGACGCGTCTACCAGGCTGATCTGATGATCCACGCGTCGATGCCCGCGATTGCCGAAGCGCTGGATGGCGTGTCGCCTGATGCGCCGCCGCGTTGGTCCGCCTGGACAGAAGCCGCCAATGCCGATTACCGCGCCAACATCGTGCCACCGCCGTTTGGCGGCAAGGGCATCGACATGGCCCGCGCCATGCAATGGCTGCGCGAGCGCCTGCCTCGCCACAGCATCTTGACCAACGGCGCAGGCAACTACGCCACGTGGCTGCATCGCTTCTATCAATACGGTGCGCTGGCGGCAGGCTCGCGAACGCAACTCGCCCCCACGAGCGGGGCGATGGGCTATGGCGCCCCCGCTGCGGTGGCCGCCAAGATCGTCAGCCCCGACACGCCCGTCATCTGCATGGCCGGTGACGGTTGCTTCCTGATGAACGGCCAGGAACTGGCGACCGCCATGCAGTACAACGCGCCGGTGATCTTCATCGTGGTCAACAACGGCATGTACGGCACCATCCGCATGCACCAGGAACGCGAGTACCCCGAGCACGTGAGCGGTACCGAGCTGCGCAACCCGGACTTCGCCGCATTGGCCAGAGCCTACGGCGCCGAAGGGCATACGGTGCGCTCGCTTGAAGGCTTCCAGTCTGCGGTGGAGACGGCACTTGCCGCGCTTGTGGCGAGCATCATCGAAGTGCAGACCGATCCGAACATCATCAGCCCACGCGCGACGATCGATTCGTTGCATGCACAGTCACGCAGTTGATTCCGCTTTCATTTCTTGTTTTCGCCAACGCCCATCCACCATTGCCATGACGATGATTCCCGTAACTGACTTGTGCGACATGCACGAAGACAAGCTGGTGTATGGAAGCCTGCGCGTGCTCACGCCGGTGTTCCGCAGCTTCGGCAAGCGCGCCGCGTTTGCCGGCCCGGCTTCCACGCTCAAGGTGTTTGAAGACAACGGCCTGGTACGCGCCGCGCTGGAAGAACAGGGCGCCGGCCGCGTGCTGGTGATCGACGGGGGTGGCTCGCTGCGCTGTGCGCTGGTGGGCGGCAACCTCGGCAAGCTGGCCGAAGAGAACGGTTGGGAAGGGATTCTGCTCAACGGCTGCGTGCGCGATACGCGCGAGCTGGCCGAATGCAACGTCGGCATTCACGCCCTGGCCGTGCATCCGCGCAAGAGCATCAAGAAAAACGCCGGGCAGCGCGAAGTCGGCGTGCAGATGCCGGGCGCTTACATCCAGTCTGGCGAGTGGATCTATGCCGATGAAGACGGCGTGCTGGTTTCGCAGGACATGCTCGAATGACCCGCGCCAATGCCATCCACGTATTCGTCTACGGCACGCTGCGGGCCGGTGAGGCGAATGATTTGCGCGTTGCCGCGGCCAAGCGTGGCATTCCCGAACCGGAGCTGCTCGGTACCGCCACGTTGCACGGCCGTCTGTACGACTTTGGTGCGTACCCCGGCCTCGTGCTGGACCCGACCGGCACCGCCGTACGTGGCGATGTATATCGCATCGATGCGGCGCTCGTTCCCGTGCTGGACGAGATCGAAGAGGTCTACCCCGGCGGCGATGCGCTGTTCCTGCGGGAGAACCACGCCGTCGTCATGCTGGGCAGCGAACCGGTCGACTGCATTGTCTATCCGGTCAGCCCGCAGCACATTGCGGGGCGCCCCGTCATCACGGGCGGAGATTGGGTGGCGCATCGACTGTCTCGAGGCTGATTCCGATTTTGAGGGGGAGGGGCGCGCGATATAATTCGCGCGCTGTTCATTCGAGCAGCCGGGTTTAGCAGCCCACCAGATGTGCCATCTAGACGGACAATGTCCGGTGCTTGCACACGCCTATGCTTCATGGCGGGCCGGGCGGTGAGACCTTCGGGTCTGCCGGTTTCTAGATGGCCGGTCTGCTAACGCCGTCGTCAGGCCCGCCACCCTCGTTTAGCAGCGAGCGGCTGGCCTCTTCATCTAGGAGACGTCATGTCTATCGCATCAAGCGGGCATCGCCCCGCGTCTTATCCTTCCCCACCGTCTTGCATCCCCTGGCATCCGTTTTACGGAGGTGCACGTTGAACGCGCTACGGCACTACCAATCGGGCGCCCTCGCAGCCAAGGATTTTCTTTGCCGTACGCACGTTGATGCGCGTGCCGGCCGGCCCTTTGTGGCTATGCGGCTACGCTCGAAAATCGACGGCATCACGCATGCCCTGCCGCGCGAGTTTCGGGCCGGTTTCATCGATGCGATCTATGTGTTCTTAGCGGCGGCCCTGCAAGGCAAGGCGCCCGATCTTCTGCAGTGGGACGTTTTGGCGGACGTAGAGCGGGCGTCCTGATTCCCCACACTTATCCTTCACCATCCCGAACGCCGCACCTGCGGCGTTTTTTGTGGCACCGCGATGTGATGGAGAGATATCCACGATTTTTCATAATGCGGAAAGGGGTTTTGGTCCGCAAAAATTCGTACCGCGCGGCACCATCCCTGCCTTTCATGATAGAAAAAATCTTTCCGTATCATGAAATATGGTTCATAAGTATTTGAAAAATAAAGAATAAAAAGTTTTGCCTGTACACATGTTCTCCTTGTTGCGCTGCACCCGCCCTTTCTACACTCTTATATAAGACATATGACTTGAGCCAACCAGCAGCGCCCCAAGAAGGCGCCAGCGGCTCAAGGCGCAGAGTGAGATACCGGTTTTTATTTGATGGATGCGATCAAACAGGAGAGTGCGATGTCACGCGAACTCGAAGTGCAAAAGCTGCAGAAGGAATGGGATACCAACCCGCGTTGGAAGGGCATCAAGCGTGGTTACACCGCTGAAGATGTCGTGCGCCTGCGTGGTTCGCTGCAGATCGAACATACGCTGGCCAAGCGTGGTGCCGAAAAGCTGTGGAACCTGATCAACAACGAACCCTTCGTCAACGCCCTGGGCGCACTGACGGGCAACCAGGCCATGCAGCAGGTCAAGGCCGGATTGAAGGCGATCTATCTGTCGGGCTGGCAGGTTGCGGGCGATGCCAACAGCAACGGCGAGATGTATCCGGACCAGTCGCTGTACTCGGTGGACTCGGTGCCCAAGGTCGTGAAGAAGATCAACAACACCTTCCAGCGCGCTGACCAAATCCAATGGTCGGAAGGCAAGGACGACATCGACTTCTTCGCCCCGATCGTGGCGGACGCAGAAGCCGGTTTCGGCGGCGTGCTGAACGCGTTCGAACTGATGAAGGCCATGATCGAGGCTGGAGCCGCGGGCGTGCACTTTGAAGACCAGTTGGCCGCCGTGAAGAAGTGCGGCCACATGGGCGGCAAGGTTCTGGTGCCGACCCGTGAAGCCGTGAGCAAGCTCGTCGCCGCGCGTCTGGCTGCCGACGTGATGGGCGTGCCGACCGTGCTGATCGCCCGCACCGACGCAGAGGCGGCGGACCTGTTGACTACCGATGTGGACGAGAACGACAAGCCGTTCTGCACCGGCGAGCGCACCGTCGAAGGCTTCTACCGCACCAAGCCCGGTCTGCAGCAGGCCATCTCGCGCGGTCTGGCCTACGCAGAAGTGGCTGACCTCGTGTGGTGCGAAACCGGCAAGCCGGATCTGGAATACGCCAAGAAGTTTGCGGAAGCCATTCACGCCAAGTTCCCGGGCAAGATGCTGGCCTACAACTGCTCGCCGTCGTTCAACTGGAAGAAGAACCTGGACGACGTCACGATCGCCCGATTCCAGAAGGAGCTTGGCGCAATGGGCTACAAGTTCCAGTTCATCACGCTGGCCGGTTTCCACGCCCTGAACTACTCGATGTTCAACCTGGCCTACGGCTATGCCCGCAACCAGATGAGCGCTTTCGTGGAGCTGCAAGAGGCCGAATTCAAGGCGGCGGAAAAGGGCTTCACCGCGGTGAAGCACCAGCGCGAAGTCGGCACGGGCTACTTCGATGCCGTGACGCAGACCATCGAACGCGAGGCGTCGACCACGGCGCTCAAGGGCTCGACGGAAGACGAACAATTCTTCGAAGAAACGGCGCAAGCCAAGAAGGTTGCCTGAGGCTGCCGACGCATCCGGCACCTAGGTATCCGGGCCGGCCGTGCTGACCACACGCCGGCCTCTCGAACCGCGCTTCCTCAACGGCGCGGTTTTTTTTTCGTTTTGGCTGATAAAAAAAGAGAAGCCGCCCGGGGCGGGGCGGCTTGCGTAGCGTGAGCGCCGCGGGCTTCAGCGATAGACGATCACCGGAATCTCGGTATGCGTGAGCACCTTCTGCGTTTCGCTGCCGAGCAGCAGCCCGGCCAACCCGCGCCGGCCGTGCGAGGCCATGAAGATGACGTCGCAGCCATGGCGTTCGGCCGCGTCGATGATGCCCATGTACGGGACGGCGAAGCAGCTCATGTCGGTGTCGCAGCGAATACCAGCGCTGACGGCGGCGTCCTCCACGTCCTTGAGGACCACGCGGGCCTGCGCTTCGACCCGCTCCTTGAACGCCTGCGGTGTCTCCACAACGATCTCGGAGAACGGCGTGTACGGGTATTCCTCAAGGCAGGTGTAGGCCGTCAGGCGCGCGCCCAGCGTCTTGGCAAAGTCGAGCGCGCCCGCCACCGCCTTGCGCGACAGCTCGGAACCATCGGTGGGGATGAGGATGTGCTGGAACATGCGGCCTCCTGAGGTGGTATGCGGGAAGATGTTCTTGTCTTGATTGTAGGCCGCATGCGGCGTTTCACCCACTCGGGGTGATTGCTAATCCATCCCGATCAAGGCGTCTGCCCGGCGCCAGTAGGCCGGGTTGCCATACGTGTTCTTTAGAAAATCGATAAAAAGACGCACGCGCAGCGGCAGATGCTTGCGCTGCGGAAACACCGCATGGATGCCAATCGGCGGCGCTTCAAAGGCATCGAGCACCGTGACCAGCTTGCCCGTGGCAATGTCGTGTCCGACCTCCCACCATGAGCGCCACGCCAGGCCATAGCCTTGCAGGCACCACTCGCGCAGCACGGCGCCGTCGGTGCATTCCATCGTGCCCGACACCTTGACGGTGACGGCCTTGCCGCCTTGCTGGAAGACCCAGCCGCGCTGCACGTTGGCACTGGCGCCAAAGGCCAGACAGTTGTGCGTCGAAAGCTGCTCCACCTGCGTTGGAACGCCGCGGCGCTCCAGGTACGACGGCGCAGCCACCACCACGCGGCGGTTTTCCCACAGGCGGATCGAAACGAGGCTCGAATCGGGCAGGTCGCCCAGGCGGATCGCGCAATCGAAGCCTTCGTTGACCAGGTCGACGACACGGTCGCCCAGGTCCAGCGTCATCGAGACATCGGGATGCGTCTCGATGAAGTCCGGCACCATCGGCGCGACATGGCGGCGGCCAAAACCGGCCGGGGCGGTCACGCGCAGGTGCCCGCTGGCTTTTACGCCACCGGCCGAGACGCTGGCCTCGGCGTTGTGCAGGTCATTGAGAATACGTTGGCAATCTTCCAGGAACGCCGATCCCTCGAACGTGAGGGTGATGCGCCGCGTGGTGCGCACGAGCAGCTTTACGCCCAGGCGCTCCTCCAGCGCGTCGATGCGGCGCCCGATGATGGCAGGCGCCACGCCCTCCGCGGCGGCGGCGGCGGACAAGCTGCCGCGTGTGGCGACGGCGACAAAGGTTTCGAGCTGCTTGAAATGATCCATGCCTGATGTATACCGTGGCAACCGGGGCCTGCGGGATTGTGACGAATATAAAGGTTATCACTCGTCATTCCATTGGTAAAAGTTAAAGATCAAGTGACCATTGCCGTCTTTGTGCGGTGCGTCAGCTTTTCTACAATGGCCCTCGTTGCGAAGGTCGGCAAGGCGTTCTGCGTAATGGAACGTACAAGCGGGTAGCCTTCGGGTCCGTGGAGCTTCTGATGCGTTCGATTCGGGCGGTGGTGTTCGATGCCTATGGCACGTTGTTCGACGTGTATTCCGTGGCCGCGCGCGCCGAGCAACTGTTTGCCGGCAAGGGCGAAGCACTGTCGGTGCTGTGGCGCGACAAGCAGATCGACTACACGCGCATCCGCTCGCTGGCCGGCCCCTCGGGTGAACACTACAAGCCGTTCTGGGACATCACCGTCGATGCGCTGCGCTATGCGGCGGCACGCCTGGGCGTAGAGCTTTCCGCCCACGACGAAGCCACGCTGATGCGCGAATATGCCTGCCTGTCGGCGTTTCCCGAGAACGTGCCCGCGCTGCGCCGCCTGCGTGAGATGGGCTTGCCGCTGGGCATCCTCTCCAACGGCAACCCGCAGATGCTCGACATTGCCGTGAAGAGTGCCGGCATGTCCGGGCTGTTCGATCACGTGCTGTCGGTCGACGCGGTCAAGCTCTACAAGACCGCGCCGCAGGCCTATGCGCTGGCGCCACAAGCGTTTGGTGTGCCGGCGGAACAGATTCTGTTTGTCTCGTCCAATGGCTGGGATGCCTGCGGCGCGACGTGGTACGGCTTCACAACGTTCTGGATCAACCGCCTGGGGCATCCGCCCGAGGCACTCGACGTGGCGCCTACCGCGGCCGGCCACGATATGCGCGATCTGCTGCAGTTCGTGCAGGCAACACAAGCGACGTAAGGCATTGCATTGAATCGGCCCAGTCATAGGGCCAAAGTAAGACCAAAGCGCGTTCAACCCTCACATCATCCTCTGGAGAACAACCATGGCGCTCACGCTGCCCCAAGGCATGGAGATCAAGGCTGAGATTCTGCCGGCCTATGAAGACATTCTGACCCCCGAAGCGCTGGCGCTGGTCGCCAAGCTGCACCGTGCCTTCCAGCCGCGTCGTAAAGAGCTGCTGGCTGCCCGTGTCGAGCGCGCCAAGCGCCTGGACGCCGGCGAGCGCCCGGATTTCCTGCCGGAAACCAAGGCCGTGCGTGAAGGCGACTGGAAGGTTGCTCCGATCCCGCCGGCACTGCATTGCCGCCGCGTGGAAATCACCGGCCCGGTCGATGCCAAGATGGTCATCAACGCGTTCAACTCGGGCGCGGACAGCTACATGACCGACTTCGAAGATTCGAATTCGCCGAGCTGGCACAACCAGATCCAGGGCCAGGTCAACCTGAAGGCTGCCATTCGCCGCACGCTCACGCTGGAGCAGAACGGCAAGACCTACAAGCTCAACGACAAGATCGCCACGCTGCAGGTGCGTCCGCGCGGCTGGCATCTGGACGAGAAGCATGTGCTGATCGACGGCGAGCGCGTGTCCGGCGGCATCTTCGACTTTGCGCTGTTCCTCTTCCACAACGCAAAGGAGCAGATCGCGCGTGGCGCCGGCCCGTTCTTCTACCTGCCGAAGATGGAAAGCCATCTGGAAGCGCGCCTTTGGAACGACATCTTCGTGATGGCACAGAACGAGATCGGCCTGCCGCAAGGCACGATCAAGGCCACTGTGCTGATCGAAACCATCCTCGCCGCGTTCGAGATGGAAGAAATCCTGTACGAACTGCGTGAGCACAGCGCAGGCCTGAATGCCGGCCGTTGGGACTACATCTTCTCGTGCATCAAGAAGTTCAAGGTCGACAAGAACTTCTGCCTGGCCGATCGCGCCAAGGTGACGATGACCTCGCCGTTCATGCGCGCCTACGCGCTGCTGCTGCTCAAGACCTGCCACAAGCGCGGTGCGCCCGCCATCGGCGGCATGAGCGCGCTGATCCCGATCAAGAACGATCCGGAGAAGAACGCCATCGCCATGGCCGGCATCATCGGCGACAAGAAGCGCGATGCGACCGACGGCTACGATGGCGGCTGGGTGGCGCACCCGGGCCTGGTCGAGCCGGCCATGAAGGAATTCGTGGCAGTGCTGGGCGACAAGCCGAACCAGTTCGAGAAGCAACGCCCGGACGTGGAAGTGAAGGCTGCGGACCTGCTGGACTTCCAGCCGGAAACGCCGATCACCGAAGCTGGCCTGCGCATGAACATCAACGTCGGCATCCACTACCTGGGTGCCTGGCTGGCCGGCAACGGTTGCGTGCCGATCCACAACCTGATGGAAGACGCCGCCACGGCGGAAATCTCCCGCTCGCAGGTGTGGCAGTGGATCCGCTCGCCCAAGGGCAAGCTGGAAGACGGCACCAAGGTCACGGCCGAACTGGTGCGCAAGCTGATCCCGGAAGAATTGGCCAAGGTGAAGGAGACGGGCGCGGTGGGCCACTTTGACCGCGCTGCAGTGATCTTCGAACAGATGTCGACGTCGGAAGACTTTGCGGAATTCCTGACCCTGCCGCTGTACGAAGAAATCTAAAAAAAATCGCTCACAGTCCTACTGCGCGGCCCGATCTTGGCCCTGCGATGCTCGCCGTACTCATGTACGGCTGCGCTTCTCGCGCCAACCTCGGGTCGCTCGCTACGGACCGTGAACGATTTTTAAGCGACGCTTAAAGTGCGCAACGGAAACGCCGGTTGGGGCAACCCGCCGGCGTTTTTTCATTTGGCGCAAGGTCGCCCGCGCCGCGCGATAATGTCACGAAATCTTGCGGAGGCCGCTTTGCGCTTTGAACACCTGGTGGAAGTCAACGATCCACTGAACCCCCTCATCGACACGCTCACCCTGAACCAGATCTGGCAAGGTCTGGTGCTGCGCGTGCGCGAGCAAACCGAATTTGTCGAAAGCCTGGACGCATGCATCATCACCGCTGAAGGTGACGGCTGGGTCGAGCGCGAACTCGTCTTCGGCAAGGCGCGCATCCAGGATCGCGTGACGCTCGAGCCGCACAAGCGCGTGACCTACACCACGGCAGCCACCGGCGAACACGCCGGCGGGTCGCTGACGATGACAATCGAGAGCAACGAGGCCAACGCCGCGTTCATCCGCTTCGTCTACGACACGACGCTGCCCAATGCCGATGAAACCGGCGACACGCGCTACGCCGAGATCGTCAAATCCGCCTACCGCGAATCCGACATCGACACCGTACGCCGCATCCGGGAGATCGCCGCCACCGGCCGCCTCGGCTGACGTGTCTTGCCCGGCCGGCGCTGGAGGAGGCGCCGGCCGGGTTTGCTCTGCCTGCACCCTGGTCGTCTCACACATCACGACAACGAGACCATGACGACATTCACGCCCACCCTGGAGGCGCTGCGCGCGCGTTACGGCGAGCGCTTCAAATGGCTCGTTCTCTTCACGCTGATGGTGGGTGCGGTGTCGTCCGTCATCTCCGCCACGATCGTGAACGTGGCGATTCCCGACCTAAGCCGGCATTTCGTGCTCGGGCAGGAACGCGCGCAGTGGGTATCGGCCAGCTTCATGGTGGCGATGACGTTGTCGATGCTGCTGACACCGTGGCTGCTGCTGCGTTTCGGGCTGCGTCGCACGTTTATCGGCGCGTTGCTGCTGCTGGGCGTCGGCGGGCTGGCGGGTGGCCTGTCGCCCAATTACGAAGTAATGATCGCCATGCGCGTCGTGGAAGGGATTGCGGCCGGCATCATGCAGCCGCTGCCCAACATCCTGATCCTGCGCGTGTTTCCCGAGCGCGAGCAGGGCAAGGCGTTCGGCCTGTTCGGCTTTGGTGTTGTGCTCGCGCCGGCCGTGGGCCCGAGCGTGGGCGGTTTCCTGGTGGAATTGTTCGGCTGGCGCTCGATCTTCTTCGTGGTGATGCCGTTCACGCTGATCGGCTGGGCGATGGCGCGGCGCTTCATGGCCATCAACTCGTCGATGGCAGGCGAGCCCAAGCCGCTCGATTGGCGTGGCCTGCTGCTAATCGGCGGTGCGACCGTCACGCTGCTCAACGGACTGGTCGCGCTGCATGGCGATGCTGCGCACGGCATAGTGCTGATGCTCGTGTCGGGCGTGTGCCTGGCGGGCTTCGTGTTCTGGCAGCGGCGGGTGGAGTCGCCGTTGCTGAACCTGCGGCTGTTCAGCTACCGGCAGTTTGCGATGGGGGCAGTCGTGGCTTTCATCTACGGGGCAGGGCTGTACGGTTCGACGTACCTTGTGCCCGTGTATATGCAGGTGGCGCTGGCCTATGCGCCGTCGCGCGCCGGGCTGGTGCTGCTGCCGGCCGGCCTCGTGCTGGCCGTGACGATCATGCTGGCGGGGCGCCTGACCAATCGCATCGAGCCTTTCCGACTGGTGTCGTTCGGGCTGGCGGCCCTGGCGCTGTCGTTTTTCCTGATGGCCACCAACACCCGGGCAACGAGCTATCTGCTGCTGATCGCCATCGCCGTCATCGGGCGGGTTGGGCTCGGTTTCGTGCTGCCATCGCTGAGCCTTGGCGCCATGCGCGGTGTTGATTTCACGTTGATCCCCCAAGGCTCCAGCGCCGTCAATTTCCTGCGCCAATTAGGCGGGGCGATCGGTGTGTCGGCTACGGGCATTTTTCTGCAATGGCGGCTCGCCACGCGGGGTATCGAAACGGTGCACGGTGCGGCAGTTGACCCCGAAGCTCGCATCCTGGCCTTTGACGAGACCTTCGTCTTTCTCGGGACGCTGTGCGCACTGGCCGTGCTGGCTGCATGGCGCATGCGCCGCCGCGAGCTGCCGTCCGCCATTCCTGCAGCGCAATAAAAAACCGGGCACGGGGCCCGGTTCTTCGTTGGCGATTCGACGATCAGGTCGTTGCGCCGCTCTTCAGTTCTTCGACGAGGTCGACGTACTTTTGCTTGGCTTCGTCCTGCGACGTGCCTTTCAAGCCTTCCCACGCCTCAAACTTGTAGCGCCCGACGATGTCGGTAAAGCCCGGCTTGTCGCCGTGCGCGTCGCCTTCGGCGCCTTGCTTGTACAGCGCGTACAGACGCAGCAGCGTCATGTTGGCGGGGCGCTCGGAGAGGCCCTTGACGTCGATTTGGGCTTGGTCGAAACGGGCTTGCAGGTCGCTCATGATGATTCCCGGCTGAAAACAATGGTCAGGCGATGATAGCGCCGGGGTTGGGCGGTCGGGCCGTTTGAATTCGAGGACGGCTTCGGTTTTCTGGTCGATTTTTCGCTCGGTTTCCCCGTCGGCGGCCACGGGTTTGCGCCTTCGGGCGCCACACCAGCCGTTACAATGCCGCCATGCCCTGGATTCTTGCTTTCGACACCTCCACCGAGTTCTGTTCCGTCGCCCTTGGTGACGGCACGCGCACGCTGTTCCGACATGAACACACTGGCCCGCGCTCCAGTAGCCGCGTGCTGCCCGCGGCCTCCGAATTGCTGGCCGAGGCGGGCATCGCCCTGGCCGATTGCGCGGCGATTGCCTTTGGCGCTGGCCCTGGTTCGTTTACTGGCCTGCGCACAGCGTGTGGCGTGGCGCAGGGTTTGGCCTTTGGTGCGGACTTGCCTGTCGTGCCGGTCAACTCGCTCGTCGCCTGCGCGGAACAGACGCGCGCAACATTGCCCACCGGCACAGCCGTGACCATCGCACTCGATGCGCGCATGGACGAGTGCTACTGGGCCAGCTTCGTGCCCGCCGATGCGGCGCAGGATGCCTCGGGGTGGCATGCGCTTTCCGCCATCCAGGTGAGCGGGCCGCAGAGCGTTGCCGCGCCGTCGCAGCGGTACTGGCTGGCAGGCAATGCCGCCGCGGTGTTCGGCGATCAGTTAAGCATTGCCGCAGGCGCCGAGGCTTTGTTGCCCGAAGTCGCGCCGCACGCCCGCGAGATCATCGCCGTGGGTCTGCGCCTTCTGGCAGCCGGCCATACGGTCCGACCCGAAGACGCGGCGCCGCTCTATGTGCGTGACAAGGTTGCGCTCACCATTGAAGAGCGGCAGGCGGTGCAGCTGGCCAAGGCCGCTGCAGCAGGTGCCCAGCCATGAGCCTGATCGAGAGCACGTTGGCCCGCGTCATCACGCAAGCGCCGTTGCCTGCGGGCTGGCGGGCGGAGCGCATGACGGCACTCGATGTGGCTGGCGTTGCGGCGCTCGAGCAGGTGGCGTTCACGTTTCCCTGGTCACGCGGCAACTTTGAGGATTCGCTCAAGTCCGGGCACCTCGGCATTGTGTTGCGTGATGGCGGCAACGAGGTCGCGGGCTACCTGATCCTCATGCCGGTGGTCGACGAGATGCACCTGCTCAACGTAACCGTTGCGCCGGCGTGGCAACAGCAAGGGCTTGGCCGTTGGCTGCTGCGCCTGGCCGCGGCGCTCACGTTGTCGCATGGCTTCGGCAGCCTGCTGCTGGAAGTGCGCCCCTCCAATACCGGCGCGATTGCGCTGTATCACCGTGTCGGGTTTGCCGAGATCGGCCGGCGCAAGCGCTATTACCCGGCCGAGAACAACGCGCGCGAAGATGCGCTCGTCATGCGCATGGTGTGCGAGGCGAGCGGGGTGGAGGCAGCATGAATCGTCGATCCCGAATGCTCGAAGCGCTGGGCGTTTCGACCGAATGGACCTTGCGCGGGGCTGAGCCGGCCGGGTTGGAGGCCGTCGAGGTCGCCGCCGCCGAGCCGGTTGCCGTAGAGGTGGAAGCCGATTCGTTTGTTGCGGCCGAGTCCGTGCCCGTGCGAGGTGAACCGCCTGTCATGCACGCGTTATCGGACACGGCTGCACCACGCGCCCAGCGCATCGCCGCGTTCGACTGGGCGCAGCTCGAAGCTGCCGTTTCCAACTGCACATCGTGCAAGCTCTGCGAGCGTCGCACGAACACCGTTTTCGGCGTTGGCGATCGCGAGGCGGAATGGATGCTGATCGGCGAGGCGCCGGGTGAGCAGGAAGACAAGCAGGGCGAGCCGTTTGTCGGCCAGGCCGGCAAGCTGCTCGACAGCATGCTGCGATCGATCGGCTTGTCGCGCGAGAAGGGCGTGTTCATCGCCAACGTGCTCAAGTGCCGCCCGCCCGGCAATCGGGACCCGGAGCCGGACGAAGCAGCGATGTGCGATCCGTATCTCAAGCGTCAGATTGCGCTGGTCAAGCCGCGCATCATCGTCGTGCTAGGCCGCGTTGCCGCGCAGAACCTGCTGCAGACGCAGACGCCTGTCGGCAAGCTGCGCGGCACGGTGCATGACGTGGAAGGCGTGCCCGTGGTGGTGACCTATCACCCGGCCTACCTGCTGCGTACGCTGACCGACAAGGCGCGTGCCTGGGAAGACCTCTGCCTGGCGCGTAAGATCTACGCGGAGCGCGGCGGCCAGTAGCTGTCCGCCGGCGGGGCGGGCACTGTGTCAGTGGTGCTTGTCTTCGCCGATGAGCGCGGCGGTGTGGAACAGTTTCTCGTTGATGCGATGCCGGCGCATGACCAGCGCCATCGTCAGGCAGACGAAGATGCCGAACGACACGATCACCACGCCCACCGACACATTGAGCTTGATGAGCAGCGCGTAGAGGCACAGCATCAGCAGCACCGAGACGTTTTCATTGAAGTTCTGCACCGCAATCGAGTGGCCGGCGGAGAGCAGCACGTGCCCGCGGTGCTGCAGCAGCGCGTTCATCGGCACCACGAAGAAGCCCGACATCGCACCCACGATCATCAGGAACAGGTAGGCGATCATCATGTACAGCGGCAGCTTCATGTGGCCGATGTGGAATGTGATTTCGGGAATCGTGTGCTTGGTGTAGAACGCCATCAGCATGACGACCGCGCCCATTGCCACGCCCACCGGCAACACGTCGAGCGACCGGCGCAGGGGGATCTTCACGGCGGCAGCCATGGCGCCCGCGGCCACCCCTACGGCGACCACGGCCTGCAGAATGGCACCCTGCGAGAGGTTCAGCTCCAGCGATTGCTCTGCCCACTTCAGCACGATGAATTGCAGCGTGGCGCCCGCTCCCCAGAACAGCGTCGTCACCGCCAGGGAAATCTGGCCCAGCCTGTCGTGCCACAGGGCGTTGAAGCAGTCGGCAAACTCGGAAATGAGACGTACCGGATTCTTTTCCTGCTGCGGATAGCGTGCGCCGGTATCGGGAATGCGCGTGTTGAACAGCGCCGCGATCAGGTAGATCACCATGATCACCAGCATGGCCGCTTCGGCCGGTGTATCGATGCGCTCAAGCCCAGGAATGTCGAACGACAGCAGCCATGCCGAGACATGGTTGGAGATCAAGGCCCCACCTAGCACGGTGCCGAGGATGATCGAGCCGACGGTCAGGCCTTCGATCCATCCATTGGCCGCGACCAGCTTTTCAGGGGGGAGGAGTTCGGTAAGGATGCCGTACTTGGCCGGCGAATATGCCGCCGCACCGAAGCCGACCACACCATAGGCGAGCAACGGATGCAGGCCGGTGAGCATCACGCCACAACCAACCAGCTTGATGGCATTGGTGATGAGCATCACCTTGCCTTTGGGGCGGGAGTCGGCAAATGCGCCCACGAAGGCGGCAAGTAGAACGTAAGAGAGTACGAAGAACAATTTGAGCAGCGGGGTCATCCACTGCGGCGCATGCATCTCTGTGAGAAGGGCGATGGCGGCAATGAGCAGCGCATTGTCAGCGAGCGACGAAAAAAACTGCGCCGCCATGATGGTGTAAAAACCCTTCTTCATACCTTCGAATTCGTCCCCGTAGACCGCGGTGCCATGTTCGTCTTCACGTCTTGCCGGCAGCGTGCCAGCACCCGGAAGCGCCCTCCGGGAGGTGCCGGCCAAGCGGTGCGTCGGCTGAGTGGCCGCGCAGCGCACAGGTGCGCGGTGGCGGCATTGAAGCCAGCGCCCGCGTGGGCTCCCCTGATTGTGGTTCCCTTGGACGGGGCCCGTTCGGTGCTGCAAGCCGCGCACCGCCGGACAACCGTGGGAATCTTCACTGACAGGCGTTCGGGCCATGCGTTCCGCCCGCAGTTTGTTTTGGTCTCGCCTGTTTGCATGCTCAAACCCGATGTGACGCCATCGCGCAAAGAGAAGTGGCTGGTGCCCAACTTTCCTCATGCTGGCTGCGCATCACGACGGTTTTCCCATGCCTAAATTGAACGGCTTTATATCATGAAACTTGTGCGCTTCCGGTGACGGCGGCGCACTTTCTTTCTGAGCATGCTGATGACAGGCGCGAACCAGTTGGTGTCCTGTGGTCAAATAGAACGCTCACCGCGTGAGGCCGGGCGCACCGGCCTCCGCACAGTCAATTTGCCTGTTGCACTGCAGCACCGACGCCGCGCCACGAGCGCGCCATCGCATTCACGTTTTGCAGGTTTGCCGTCATGCCAAGACCCATCCAGGCCGTCATCCACGGCCCAGCACTTGCCAATAATCTCCAGATTGCCCGCCGTCATGCGCCCAACTCGCGCGTGTGGGCTGTCGTCAAAGCCAACGCGTACGGCCACGGTATCGAACGCGTGTATGAAGGCCTGCGCCAGACCGACGGTTTCGGTCTGCTCGATCTGGACGAGGCCGTCCGCCTGCGCCAACTCGGCTGGCAGGGGCCGGTCCTCCTGCTCGAAGGCTTTTTCAAGCCGGAAGACCTGGCCATCGTCGAGCAGTACCGCCTGACGACCACCGTCCACTGCGAAGAGCAACTGCGCATGCTGGAACTGGCGCGCCTGAAAGGGCCCACCAGCGTGCAGCTCAAGATCAATACGGGCATGAGCCGACTCGGCTTCGCGCCCGCCGCCTACCGCGCCGCATGGGAGCGCGCCCGCGCCATTTCAGGCGTCGGCACGATCGTCCACATGACGCATTTTTCGGATGCCGACGGCCCGCGTGGCATCGAGCATCAACTCGCGGCGTTTGAGCGCGCCACGCAAGGTTTGCCGGGCGAAGCGTCGCTGTCCAACTCCGCGGCCACGCTGTGGCATCCGAAGGCGCATCGCGACTGGGTGCGCCCAGGCGTGATCATGTACGGCGCATCGCCGACGGGCGTGGCGGCGGATATTGACGGCACAGGCCTGATGCCCGCCATGTCGCTCAAGAGCGAGCTGATCGCCATCCAGGATCTGCAGCCGGGCGCGACGATCGGTTACGGCTCGCGCTTTACCGTGGAGCACCCGATGCGCATCGGCGTCGTCGCGTGCGGTTATGCCGACGGCTACCCGCGCCATGCGCCGGGCTGGGACGGCAACCATACGCCGGTGCTGGTCGACGGCGTGCGCACGCACATCGTGGGCCGCGTGTCGATGGACATGATCACCGTGGATCTGGCCGGCGTGCCCGAGGCGCGTGTCGGCACGCCCGTCACGCTGTGGGGCGAGGGCTTGCCGATCGACGACGTCGCACAGGCCTCCGGCACGGTTGGCTATGAGTTGATGTGCGCACTGGCGCCGCGCGTGCCGGTATTGGTCGAGCCCGTCGGCACGGCAGAGGCCGGCGACCTGGGCAAGGCTGCCTGAGCGCCGCATCGTTAATACAAAGATCAAGCGGCGGTCGCCCATGCGCGGCGCCGTAAGCAGGGGGTTGTTTGGCCAAGAGCAAGACGGTCTATACGTGCACCGAATGTGGTGGCACGGCACCGAAGTGGGCGGGGCAGTGCCCGAATTGCCAGCAGTGGAACACGCTGGTGGAAACCGTCGCGCAGCCGACGTCCGGCGCCGGCGCGCGCTTCCAGTCGCTCGCCTCCAGCGCGACGGTGCGCAAGCTGTCGGACATCGACGCGGTGGATGTGCCGCGCTTCTCCAGCGGCATCGACGAATTTGACCGCGTACTGGGCGGTGGCCTGGTCAGCGGCGGTGTTGTGCTGATCGGCGGCGATCCCGGGATCGGCAAATCGACGCTGTTGCTGCAGGCGCTGTCCAACCTGTCGGCCGATCGGCGGGTGTTGTACGTGAGCGGCGAGGAGTCCGGCTCGCAGATCGCGCTTCGTGCGCGTCGCCTGGGCATCGAAAGCCCGAACCTTGCGCTGCTGGCGGAGATCCAGCTGGAGCGCATCCAGGCGACGATAGAAACGGAAAAGCCGGAAGTCGTCGTCATCGATTCGATCCAGACGCTGTATTCCGAGGCGCTGACCTCGGCGCCAGGCTCCGTGGCCCAGGTGCGGGAATGCGCGGCGCAGTTGACGCGCATTGCCAAGCGGCTGGATGTGACGACCATTCTCGTTGGCCATGTGACCAAGGAAGGCGCGCTGGCAGGCCCCCGTGTGCTCGAACACATTGTCGATACGGTGCTGTATTTCGAGGGCGATACGCATTCCGCCTACCGGCTGGTGCGGGCGTTCAAGAACCGTTTCGGCGCCGTCAACGAGCTGGGCGTGTTTGCGATGACGGAGCGCGGCCTGCGTGGCGTGGCGAATCCGTCGGCGCTCTTCCTGTCGCAGCACGAACAGGTGGTGCCGGGCTCGTGCGTGCTGGTGACGCAGGAGGGCACGCGGCCGCTGCTGGTGGAAATCCAGGCGCTGGTGGATACGGCCAACGTGCCGAACCCGCGCCGCCTGGCGGTGGGCCTGGAGCAGAATCGGCTGGCGATGTTGCTGGCGGTGCTGCACCGCCACGCCGGCATTGCGTGCTTTGACCAGGACGTGTTCCTGAACGCGGTGGGCGGCGTGAAGATTACCGAGCCCGCGGCGGACTTGGCGGTGCTGTTGGCGATCCATTCGTCGATGCGCAACAAGGCGCTGCCGCGCGGGCTGGTCGTGTTTGGGGAGATCGGCCTTGCCGGGGAAATCCGCCCGACGCCGCGCGGTCAGGAGCGGTTGAAGGAAGCGGCCAAGCTGGGCTTCTCGATTGCCGTGATCCCGAAATCCAACGCCCCGAAGCAGGCAATCGATGGGCTGGAGGTCATTGCCGTCGAGCGCATTGAACAGGCCATCGATCGGGTGCGGGCGCTCGAGGCTTGAACGTTCAAAATTTCACTACGGTATCGCTCGTGCCATTTGAAAATGCGTGTGCCGTTGCGGTGCGATAATCCGCCAACTTTTCTCCACGACTCCTCTGTACTGACGCCGCCATGCAAGCCAACTCGCGCGCCTTTTTCCTGCTGATTGCCGTGATCTCCTTCGGGGTGGTCGGCTATGCGCTGTACCTGCAGCACGTCGAGGGGCTGCAGCCGTGCCCGCTGTGCATCCTGCAGCGGTTTGCTTTCCTGGGCATTGGTGTGTTCTCGCTGCTGGCGGCCCTGTCGTCGGCCACGCGGCTGCTGTGGCACGGGCTGGCGATGCTGTCCGGGCTGGCCGGCCTGTGTGTGGCGGGGTACCACGTATCGCTGCTGCTGAACCCGAAGGCAACGTGCGGGATCGATCCGATTGAGAACTGGGTCAACGCGCTGCCGACTGCCAAATGGTTGCCGCAGGTGTTCGAAGCCGATGGCCTGTGCGTCGGGCCGATGCCGCCGGTGCTGGGCCTGTCGGTGCCGGTGTGGTCGCTGATCTGGCTGGTGATTCTGTCGCTGACGCTGGTGGTGGGGATGATCCGCCGCGAGCGCCGCTAACCCAGAGCCGCAGATCATGCAACGCGTGCTGGTGAGTGCCTGCCTGCTGGGCCAGCCGGAGCGCTATGACGGCGGCACGGTCGCCACCGAGGGCGGCATCCTGGCGCGCTGGCAGATGGAAGGGCGTATCGTGCCGATGTGCCCGGAGATGGCCGGCGGTTTGCCGGTGCCGCGTCTGCCCGCGGAAATTCACGGCGAGGGGGGGGCGCGGCGGTACTGCGCGGCGCAGCCCGTGTCGTCGAACACCACGGCCACGATGTCACCCAAGCGTTTCTCGAAGGCGCGCAACGCGCACTGGAAGCGGCGCAGGCGGCCGGCGTGCAAGTCGCCGTGCTTACCGAGCGGAGCCCGTCTTGCGGTTCTGCGTTTCTCTACGACGGGACGTTTTCCAGCCAGTTGCAGGAAGGCGAGGGCGTGACGGCGGCGCTGCTGCGCCAACATGGCATCCGCATATTCAGCCAGCACCAGCTGGAAGAAGCCGGGCGGCTGCTCGATGCGCTCGACGCGCAGGATCGCGCCGATTCGTCAATCGGCAAACCGTAGCGGCAAGGCAAGCTGCACGGGCTCGCCGTTCTCCTTCACCACGCTGTTGCGCTCGACAAAGAGCGGATGTTGCAGCGCTTCTTCCATGCGCAGCACGGGCGTGACACAGCAATCGGCATCGGCAAAACGCGCGGTCCATTCGGCTTGGGTGGCGGTCAGGAAGCGCGCAGCAAGTTCGTCGCGAATGGCGCGTGCGTCATCGCCGCCGACGCGCTGGCCGAGCGCCCAGTGCCGCTCTTTCCATTCGGGCTTTTCGATGACATCGCACATCGCCTGCCAGAACTTCAATTCGAGCGCGCCGACGGCCATGAAGCGATCGTCCGCCGTGCGATATACGCCGTAGCACGGCACGCCGCCATTGAGCAGATCGGTGCCCGCGGGGCTGGCCTTGCCGCGCGTGCCGACGGCAAAGAACGCCATCAGGTTGTGCGCGAACACCGAATCCGTCATCGATACATCGACGTAGCGGCCGCGGCCCGTGGCGCGCGCGTCGACCAGCGCAGCCAGGATGCCGACCACCGCCGTGAGCGCGCCGCCCAGCAGGTCGCCGATCTGCACGTTCGGGACGATGGGCGTGCCATCCGCGCTGGCAAGCTGATCGAGCATGCCCGCATAGCCGACGTAGTTGATGTCGTGGCCGGCGGCTTGCGCGAGCGGGCCGTCCTGGCCGTAGCCGCTGATGGAACACATGACGAGCGCGGGGTTGGCCGCGCGCAGCGTGTCCCAGCCGACCCCGAGGCGCGCCATGACGCCAGGGCGGAAGCTTTCGATCAGCACATTGGCGTGGCGTACGAGTTCGATGAGCGCGTCGCGGTCTTCGGCGCGTTTCAGGTCGAGCCGCATTTCGGTCTTGCCGCGATTGAGCGAGCGGAAGAACAGGCTCGGGCGTTCGGCCGCGCGGTCAGCGGAGGTGCGCATCATGTCGCGGGCGTAGTCGCCGGGGCCGGGGTCTTCGATCTTGATGACTTCAGCGCCGAGGTCGGCCAAGTGCCGCGTGGCGGCCGGGCCGGGCAGCAGGCGCGTCAGGTCGAGCACGCGCACGCCGGCCAATGGCTGGTGCGTGGCGGTGTCCGGCGAGGGCGATGTCATCAACAGGTCTCCTTGGCCGGACGCGCCAGCCTCAATTGATTTGTTCGAGTTGTTCGTGCAGCTCGAGCCAGCGTTCTTCCAGCTCGTCGAGTTCGGCGTTCAGTTCGGCCTGGCGGCGCAGGCTTTCCATCATGCGCGCCTTGTTGGCTTCCTCATACGCTACCCCGTCGGCGAGGAAGGCTTCGAGTTCCGCCTTTTCCTTCTGCAACGGTGCCATGCGTTTTTCAATGGCATCGACGTTCTTTTGCAGCGGCTTGCGTAGCGCATTCAGGCGCTGACGTTCGGTGGCTTCTTCGCGCTTCTGATCGCGGCGGTTGGTGGCCGGCGCGCCATCCGCATCGGCCGGAGCAGCCTGTGCGCCGGCGGCTGCGCGCTTGGCCGCGGCTTGCTTGAGCAGCCAGTCGCGGTAGTCGTCCAGATCGCCGTCGAACGGGGCGACAGTGCCCTGGCCAACGAGCAGGAACTGGTCGGTCGTGGCGCGCAGCAGATGCCGGTCGTGCGAGACGAGGATCAGCGTGCCGTCGAACTGGGCGAGCGCCATCGTCAACGCTTCACGCGTGTCGAGATCCAGATGGTTGGTCGGTTCATCAAGCAGCAGCAGGTTGGGGCGCTGCCAGACGATCAGGGCGAGCGCCAGGCGCGCCTTCTCGCCGCCCGAGAACGGCTCGATGGGCGAGGTCGCCATGTCGCCGCGGAAGTTGAAGCTGCCGAGAAAGTCGCGCAGCTCCTGTTCGCGTACGTCGGGCGCCAGCCGCGCCAGATGCAGCAGCGGCGAGGCGTGGTCATCTAATGTTTCCAACTGGTGTTGGGCGAAGTAGCCGATCTGCAGGCCCTTGCCGCGCCGGATCGTGCCGGACAGCGGCGCCAGCGTCTCGGCCAGCGTTTTCACCAGCGTCGACTTGCCCTGGCCGTTGGCACCCAGCAGGCCGATGCGCTGGCCGGTCTGGATCGAGAACGTCAGGTGTTTGAGGATGGTGATCGGCTGGTCTTCGGTGGGCCCCGGATAGCCGCAATCGACGCCTTCAAACGTGAGCATCGGGTTGGGCGCCGCCTCAGGCTCGCGGAATTCGAACGAGAAGCCTGCCGCCGCATGCACGGGCGCGAGGCGCTCCATGCGCTCCAGCGCCTTGACGCGGCTCTGCGCCTGCTTGGCCTTGCTGGCCTTGGCCTTGAAGCGCGTGATGAACGATTCGAGATGCGCGATCTGCTTCTGCTGCCGTGCGTACGACGCTTCCTGCAGCGCCATCTGCTGCAGGCGCTGCGTTTCGAATTGCGTGTAGTTGCCGCCGTAGCGTTTGAGCTTCTGGTTCTCGATATGCAGCGTGACGTTGCACACGCCGTCGAGAAATTCGCGGTCGTGGGAAATCATCACCAGCGTGCCTGCATAGCGCGACAGCCAGTCTTCCAGCCAGACCACGGCGTCCAAATCCAGGTGGTTGGTGGGCTCGTCGAGCAGCAGCAGGTCGGACGGGCACATCAGAGCCTGGGCCAGATTCAGACGCATGCGCCAGCCGCCAGAGAAGCTCGCCACCGGTTGCGTCGTCTGCGCCATTGTGAAGCCGAGACCGAGCAGCAGCGCTTGCGCGCGCGCCGGGGCGGTGTAGCCGTCGGCATCGGCAAAGGCCGTGTGGGCTTCGGCTTGCGCGTGGCCGTCGTGCGCGGCTTCGGCCGCGGCGAGGCGGCGTTCGATGTCGCGCAGGCGGGTATCGCCGTCGAGCGTGTAGTCGAGCGCGCTGCGGTCGACTGCGGGCGTTTCCTGCGCCACGTGTGCGACCTGCCAGGTGGGCGGGATGGCGACTTCGCCGCCGTCGGCGTGCAGCTCGCCGCGCAGCATCGAAAACAACGTGGATTTGCCGCTGCCGTTCACGCCGACAAGGCCGACCCGTTCACCGGGGTTGAGAGTGGCGGTAGCGTGGTCGAACAGCACCTTGGTGCCGCGCTGGAGGACGAGGTCGTCGAATCGGATCACGAAAAACTGCGCTTGAAGGCAAATCGGAGAAGGGTGCGATTGTAGCGTGCTGCGTCGCACGATCCTGGCGCACCTGGGGCGTTTGGACTGGTGTATTGCACCGCGACGAGGCGGCACTCGCCCGCAACCTGTGCGGCGGCATTCGACCTAGGGAAAACCATAGGTCTTCATGAAAGTTTTTTTCTTTACACGGTCGATTCGTGAAAATACATTTACACAAAATTTTCACGGCCCAGGAACATGGCGAAATCCACCAGCAAGCGTACGGATGTGTCGAAAGGCGCATTTGCCGCCGATGCGACGGTCTCCGAGCGCATTGGGGCGGCCCTTGCCACGCTCACGCCCGCGCACCAGCGCATGGCGGAATACGTGCTGGCGAACCCGTTCCGCGCCGCCACCATGCGCATCGACGAGTTTGCCGCGGCGGTCGACATGTCGATTGCCACGGCCAACCGGTTCGCGCTGGCGCTGGGCTTTGACGGCTATCCGCAGTTCCGTGCCGGGCTGCTGCGCGGTTTCGAAGCGACGCTCGCGCCAGTGGAAAAGCTGCGCCACGAGCTGGCACGCCCGGCTACCAGCGCGGAGATCTTTGCCGCCTCGCTCAACGAAGACATCGCCAACCTTGATGCCACGCGCCGCATGCTCGACCCCGCAGCCTGCGAACGCGCGGTCGACGCCATCCTGGGCGCACAGCGCATCTACGTGATGGGCTTTGGCGCCAGCGGTTATCTGGCGGGGCTGCTGCGCCATGGGCTCGATCTGTACTGCGACACGGTGATCTCCGTTTCGCAGCCGGGCGGCGCATCGGATGCGGCACGCCAACTGCGCAAGATCGGGCCGAAGGATCTGCTGATCGCCATCGCTTTCCCGCGCTATGCGGCGGACACCATCACGCTGGCCAAGCAGGCCGGTAAGCAAGGCTGCCAACTGCTGGCGCTGACCGACAGCCCCACATCGCCGCTCGCGCCGCTGGCCGACATTGCGCTGTATGCGCGGCCGGAGCGGCAATTCTCCGCCACGTCCGACACGGCCGCCGTGGCGCTGTTCGAAGCGCTGTGCGGCGCGGTGGCGCATCGTTCGGCGCATTCGCTGGAATCGGCCGAACGCCTGACTGAATTCGTGCTGCCGTGGCTGCATACAGCCCCAGCGCCGCGCACCAATGACGCCCCGGGCGCCTCCGGCACACCGACAACCACCCGACGCGGCCGCAAACGCGCCGCTGAAAACTGATTGACATCGAGCCACGCATGACTACGCCCATCCTCGCCATCCACGGCGGCGCCGGCACCATCACCCGCACGGCCATGAGTGCCGACAAGGAAGCCGCTTACCAGCAAGCGCTGAACGACATCCTGGCCGCAGGGCAACGCATCCTTGTGGAAGGCGGTAGCGCCCTGGATGCCGTGACCGAAGCCGTGCGCCTGCTCGAAGAGTGCCCGCTGTTCAACGCCGGCAAGGGCGCGGTGCTTACCAGTGCCGGCACGTATGAACTCGATGCGTCGATCATGGATGGCGCCAGGCTGGCCGCCGGCGCAGTGACCTGTGTCAAGCGCCTGCGCAACCCGATCCTCGCGGCCCGCGCGGTGATGGAGCGCAGCGAACACGTGCTGTTCACCTCCGAAGGCGCCGAGGCTTTCGCGAAAGCGCAGGGCCTGGAGTTTGTCGAGCCGGACTACTACTACACCGAAGCGCGCTACGCCCAATGGCAGCGCGCCCGCCAGCAAGACGGCATGGCGCTGCTCGATCACGATGCCGCGTCGCTCGTGGCCAAGGAAGCTGCACCCATCGACCCGGACAACAAGTTCGGCACCGTGGGCGCCGTGGCATGCGACGCGCAAGGGCGCCTCGCGGCGGCCACCTCCACGGGCGGCGTGACCAACAAGAAGGTCGGCCGCGTGGGCGATACGCCCATCGTTGGCGCGGGTTGCTTTGCAAACAACGTGGCGGCGGTGTCGTGCACCGGCACGGGCGAGATGTTCATCCGCGCCGTGGCTGCCTACGACGTGGCCGCACAGATGGAATACGCCGGCAAGTCACTGGCCGATGCAACCGACGACGTGGTCATGCGCAAGCTCATGGCCATCAATGGCCGCGGTGGGCTGATTGCCGTAGACGCGAAGGGCAACGTCGCGTTGCCGTTCAACACCGAAGGGATGTACCGCGGGTTCGCACGCGGCGCGCAAGCGCCGGTTGTGTCGATCTATCGGTAAGAAGCCGAAGCCGCCAAGCAGGACAGCAGGAGATTTGTCGTGACAGCAACCAAACAGCCGAGTGCCAGCAGCGTCATTGCCATGCCCGAGCAGCGCGTTGTGCAGGTGCAAGACCTGAGCGTGCGCTTTGCCACGTCCGAGCGCGTGGTCGACGCGGTGCGCAACCTGTCGTTCCACGTCGACCGGGGCGAGACGCTGGCCGTGGTGGGCGAATCGGGTTCGGGCAAGTCGGTGACGTCGCTGGCGCTGATGCGGCTGGTGGAACACGGCGGCGGCAAGATCGTCGGCGGGCAGATGCATCTGCGCCGCCGCAACGGCGAGGTGCTGGACTTGGCCAACGCCAGCTCAGCCGCCATGCGCGGCGTGCGCGGCGCCGACATCGCGATGATCTTTCAGGAGCCGATGACCTCGCTCAACCCGGTGTTCACCGTGGGCGAACAGATTGCCGAATCGATCCGCCTGCACCAGGGCAAGTCCGCCAGCGAAGCCAAGGCCGAGGCGCTGCGCATGCTCGAGCTGGTGCGCATTCCGGAAGCGCGCAATGTGCTGGGGCGCTATCCGCACCAACTGTCGGGCGGCATGCGCCAGCGCGTGATGATTGCGATGGCGCTTTCATGCAAACCGTCGTTGCTGATTGCGGATGAGCCGACTACCGCGCTGGACGTGACCATCCAGGCGGAAATCCTGCAACTGATCCGCGCGCTGCAGCAGGAACTGCACATGGCGGTGGTGTTCATCACGCACGACATGGGCGTAGTGGCGGAAGTGGCCGACCGCGTGCTCGTGATGTACAAGGGCGATCGCGTGGAAGAGGGCCCGTCGGCCACGGTGTTTGCACAGCCGGCGCATCCGTATACGCGTGCGCTGCTGTCGGCGGTGCCGCGCCTGGGCTCGATGCAGGGCACCGATGGCCCGGCCCGCTTTCCTCTGTTGCGGGTGGACGGCACGGCCGCCGCGGTCGATACGACACCGCAGCCGGCGGCGTCGCACGATGTGCAACCCATTTTGCGTGTGCGTGATCTCGTCACGCGCTTTGACGTGCCCACGGGCATCTTCGGCCGCGTTACGCGCCGGGTGCATGCTGTGGAGCAGGTCAGTTTCGATCTCTACCCTGGTGAGACGCTGGCGCTGGTCGGCGAATCGGGCTGCGGCAAGTCGACGACGGGACGGTCGCTCTTGCGCCTGGTGGACAGCCAGAGCGGCAGCATCGAATTTGCCGGCCAGAACATCGGCGAGCTGAAGGGGCCCGCCCTCCAGACGCTTCGCCGAAACATCCAGTTCATCTTCCAGGACCCATTCGCCTCGCTGGACCCGCGCGTGCCGGTCGGCTACTCCATCATGGAGCCGCTGCTGGTGCATAAGGTGGCCTCCGGCAAAGAGGCACAGCAACGCGTGGAATGGCTGCTCGACAAGGTGGGCCTGCAGGCCGCGCATGCATCGCGCTATCCGCACGAGTTCTCCGGCGGGCAGCGCCAGCGCATCTGCATTGCGCGCGCGCTGGCATTGAACCCGAAGGTGGTGATTGCCGATGAGTCGGTGTCCGCGCTGGATGTGTCGATCCAGGCGCAGATCGTCAACCTGATGCTCGACCTGCAGAAGGAGTTTGGCGTTGCGTTCCTGTTCATCTCGCACGACATGGC
The DNA here is from genome assembly GCF_001699815.1 of Ralstonia pickettii. Classification (GTDB taxonomy): domain Bacteria; phylum Pseudomonadota; class Gammaproteobacteria; order Burkholderiales; family Burkholderiaceae; genus Ralstonia; species Ralstonia thomasii. The sequence continues at coordinate 63,703 of NZ_MCGB01000029.1, forward strand.
CGTGGTGGAGCGCATCAGCCATCGCGTGGCGGTGATGTACCTCGGCCAGATCGTCGAGATCGGCCCGCGTCGCGCCATCTTCGAAAACCCGCAGCACCCTTACACGAAGAAGCTGATGTCGGCCGTGCCGATAGCGGACCCGGCGCGCCGTCACCTGAAGCGTGAACTTTCCACGCACGAAATCCCCAGCCCGATCCGTGCCGTTGGCGACCTGCCGGTGGTGCAGCCGTTGGTGCAAGTGGCGCCAGACCACTTTGTTGCCCGCCATTCGATTGGCGGCGCGTATTAATCGCAATACAGAACGCAGTGAGACGTCATCTTTGATGAGGAGGAAGGAAATGTTCAATCGCTTTGCTTTCAGCCCGCGCGCAGCCATGGTTGCCAGCGGCCTGGCCCTGGCGGCATTCACCATGCCGGCCTTTGCCGCCAAGGACGCCGTGATGGCGGTCTACTCGACCTTCACCACGATGGACCCGTACGACGCCAACGACACGCTGTCGTTCAGCGCGGCCAAGTCGTTCTATCAAGGCCTGTTCGGCTTCGACAAGGACATGAAGCTGGTCAACGTGCTGTGCGACAGCTACGAGGTCAGCAAGGACGGCCTCGTCTACACGTTCAAGCTGAAGAAGGGCGTGAAGTTCCACGATGGCACCACGTTTGATGCCAACGCCGTCAAGGCCAACCTGGACCGCGTGACCGACCCGGCCAACAAGCTCAAGCGTTTCGTGCTGTTCAACCGCGTGGCCAAGACCGAAGTTGTTGACCCGACCACCGCCCGCGTGACGCTCAAGGAGCCGTTCTCGCCGTTCATCAACGTGCTGGCCCATCCGTCGGCGGCGATGATCTCGCCCACGGCGCTCAAGAAGTACGGCAAGGACATCGCGTTCCACCCGGTCGGCACCGGGCCGTTCGAATTTGTCGAGTGGAAGCAGACCGACTACCTGAAGGGCAAGAAATTCGACGGCTACTGGAAACACGGCCTGCCGAAGATCGACACCATCACCTGGAAGCCGGTGGTCGACAACAACACGCGCGCCACCATCATGCAGACGGGCGAGGCCGACTTTGCGTTCACGATTCCGTTCGAGCAGGCTGCCGTCCTCAAGAGCAGCCCCAAGGTTGACCTGATTGCCGCGCCGTCGATCATCCAGCGCTATGTCAGCTTCAACACCAACGTGAAGCCGTTCGACAACCCCAAGGTGCGTCAGGCGATCAACTATGCGATCAACAAGGATGCGCTGACCAAGGTGGCGTTCGCGGGTTACGCCGTGCCGGCCGAAGGCGTGGTGCCGCCGGGCGTTGACTACGCGGTCAAGCTGGGCCCGTGGCCGTACAACCCGGCCAAGGCGAAAGAGCTGCTGAAGGAAGCGGGTTACCCGAACGGCTTTGAGACGCAACTGTGGTCGGCCTATAACCACACGACGGCGCAGAAGATCATCCAGTTCGTGCAGCAGCAACTGGCCCAGGTCGGCATCAAGACGTCGGTGCTGGCGCTGGAAGCCGGCCAGCGCGTCGAGCGTGTGGAAAGCGTGCCCAAGCCGGAAGACGCCGGCGTGCGCATGTATTACGCAGGCTGGTCGTCGTCGACGGGTGAGTCGGATTGGGCGCTGCGTCCGTTGCTGGCATCGGAAGCCATGCCGCCCAAGTCGTTCAACACCGCATACTACAAGAACGAGCAGGTGGATGCCGACATCGCGGGCGCACTGCGCACGACCGATCGCGCTGAGAAGTCGAAGCTCTACACCGACGCGCAGAAGCGCATCTGGGAAGACGCACCGTGGGCCTTCCTGGTGACGGAGAAGATCGTCTACGCGCGCTCGAAGCGTCTGTCGGGTGCCTACGTCGCGCCGGACGGTTCGTTCAGCTTCGACGACATCGACGTCAAGCAATAAGCCTCATTGCCGTACCGGCCCGCGCAGCCTTGCGCGGGCCATTGAAATGCCGCCTGCGGTGGATTTGCCATGCTGAACTACTTCATTAAACGTGCGCTGGGCGTGATCCCGACACTGCTGATCGTGGCAGTGCTGGTGTTCCTGTTCGTGCATCTGTTGCCCGGCGACCCGGCGCGTTTGGCCGCCGGCCCCGAAGCGGACGAGATGACGGTCGATCTCGTCCGCAAGGACCTGGGCCTGGACAAGCCGATGCACGAGCAGTTCGTGCGCTTCTTCGCCAACGCCGCACGTGGTGAATTCGGCAACTCCATCCGCACCAAGCGCCCGGTGAGCGAAGAGATTGGCGAACGCTTCTGGCCGACGCTCAATCTGACGATCACCAGCATGGTGTGGGCGGTGATCTTCGGCATGGTGATCGGCATCACATCCGCCGTGTGGCGCAACAAGTGGCCTGACCGCCTGGGCATGACGCTCGCCGTGTCGGGCATCTCGTTCCCCGCGTTCGCACTGGGCATGCTGCTGATGGAAGTGTTCTCGGTGCAGCTTGGCTGGCTGCCAGCCATCGGTGCGGACACCTGGAAGCACTACATCCTGCCTTCGCTCACGCTGGGCGCTGCAGTGGCTGCCGTGATGGCGCGCTTCACGCGTGCGTCGTTCGTGGAAGTGCTGCAGGAAGATTTCGTGCGCACCGCCCGTGCCAAGGGCGTGCGCGAGACTGTGGTGGTCATCAAGCATTGCCTGCGCAACGCGATGATCCCGGTGGTCACGATGATGGGCCTGCAGTTCGGTTTTCTGCTGGGCGGCTCGATCGTCGTGGAGAAGGTGTTCAACTGGCCAGGCCTCGGCCGTCTGCTGGTGGATGCGGTGGAAATGCGCGACTACCCGGTCATCCAGGCCGAGGTGCTGCTGTTCTCGCTGGAGTTCATCCTGATCAACCTTGTGGTGGACATGCTGTACACCGTCATCAACCCCACCATCCGCTACAAAAAGTAAGGAGGCCGCCATGACCCAAGCCGCAAGCCAGGCGGTCGCACCGCAAGCCGCCACCGAACCCGTTCGCACCCCCTGGACGGAGTTCTGGCGCAAGTTCCGCAAGCAGCATCTGGCGATGGGCGCCGGTGTGTTCGTGATCGCGCTGGTATTGATCGCCATCCTCGCGCCGCACATCGTGCCGTTCGATGCGGAAAACTATTTCGACTACGACGCGCTCAACGCGGGGCCGTCGGCGCAGCATTGGTTCGGCGTCGATTCGCTGGGCCGCGACATCTTCAGCCGCATCCTGATGGGCACACGCATCTCGCTGGAAGCGGGCTTCGTGTCGGTCATCATCGGCGCCATCATAGGCACCATGCTCGGCCTGTTGGCCGGCTACTACGAAGGCTGGTGGGACCGCATCGTCATGCGCATCTCCGACGTGCTGTTTGCCTTCCCCGGCATCCTGCTGGCCATCGGCATCGTGGCCATCCTGGGCAACGGCATGATCAACGTGATCTTTGCCGTGGCGGTGTTCAGCATTCCGGCATTTGCGCGGCTGGTGCGCGGCAACACGCTCATGCTCAAGCACCTGACGTATGTGGAAGCCGCGCGCAGCATCGGCGCATCCGACTGGACGATCATCATGCGGCACATCCTGCCGGGCACGATTTCATCCATCGTCGTGTACTTCTCGATGCGGATCGGCACCTCCATCATCACCGCTGCCAGCCTCTCGTTCCTGGGCCTTGGCGCCCAGCCGCCCACGCCGGAGTGGGGCGCGATGCTCAACGAGGCGCGCGCCGACATGGTGACGGCGCCGCACGTGGCGATCTTCCCGAGCCTGGCCATCTTCCTGACCGTGCTGGCGTTCAACCTGCTGGGCGACGGCCTGCGCGACGCGCTGGACCCGAAGATCGACCGCCGCTGAGTCTGCTCGCATGTCTCTGAGTCTTCCGCACATCGGCGCACTGCCCGCGGGCGTACGCAACAGCATCGCCGACGTGGCGGGCGTGACCGTCGGCCACGCCACACTGGCAGGCGGTGCCATCCAGTCCGGCGTGACCGTGGTACGCCCGCATGCCGGCGACCCGTTCCTCGACAAGGTGCCGGCCGCCAGCGTGGTGCTCAACGGTTTCGGCAAGAGCATCGGCCTGGTGCAGGTGGGCGAGCTGGGTGTGCTCGAAACGCCGATTGCGCTGACCAACACGTTCGCTGTGGGTGCGGTGGCGCAGGCGCAGATCCGCCAGGCGGTGGCGGCTAACCCGCAGATCGGCCGCGCGTGGTCGACCGTCAATCCGCTCGTCTTTGAATGCAATGACGGCTACTTGAACGACCTGCAGGCTTTTGCCGTGCAGGACGTGCACTACGACGCGGCCTACGCTGCGGCAGGCCAAGCGTTTGAGCAGGGCGCGGTCGGGGCAGGGCGCGGGATGTCGTCGTTTGGCGTGAAGGGCGGCATCGGTTCTGCATCGCGCGTGGTGACACTCGCCGACGGCGCACAACGTACGGTCGGCGCGCTCGTGCTGTCCAACTTTGGCGTGACCAAAAACCTGACGCTTGGCGGGCGCAACGTCGGTGCGGAGCTGGCGAAAGCGCTGGCCGCCAGCACACCGGAGCCTGAGAAGGGATCAATCATCATGCTGCTCGCCACCGACGCGCCGCTGGACGCGCGCCAGTTGCGCCGCCTTGCCTTGCGCGCGGGCGCGGGCCTGGCACGCACCGGCTCTGTCTTTGGTCATGGCAGCGGCGATATCGCACTGGCGTTCTCCACTGCCTACACCGTGCCGCACGAAGGCGCGCGCGCCATGCCGGCCGTCGCCATGACGCACGAATCGCATCTCGACCCGCTGTTCCAGGCCGCCGCTGACAGCGTCGAACAAGCCATCGTGCACGCGCTGTTCCACGCAACAGCCGTCACCGGCCGCGACGGCAACGCCCGCCGCGCACTGACCGAATTGCTCTGACCTGACCCATGCGAATCCTGATTTCCGCCGACATCGAAGGCGTGGCCAACGTGTTCCACCCCGAGCAGACGCGCGCCGGTAACGGCGAATACGAGCGCGCCCGCCGCTGGATGACCGCCGAAGCCGACGCCGCCGTCCGCGGTGCCTTCGACGGTGGCGCCACGGACGTGCTCGTTAACGATTCGCACGGCGGTTTCCGCAACCTCATCCCCGATTCCATCGACCGCCGCGCACGCTTCGTCCTCGGCAAGCCGCGCTACCTCAGCATGATGGCCGGCGTGGACGGCTGCGATGCCGTCTGCATGATCGGTTACCACGCGCGCGCCGGCAGCCGCGGCGTGCTGGCGCACACCATCAACAGCTTTGCGTTTGCGCGCGTCTGGTTCAACGAGCAGGAACTGGGCGAGGCCGGCCTCTACGGCGCCCTGGCCGGGGAGCGCGGCGTGCCGGTGGCCGTTGCCAGCGGCGACGACGTGTTCATCAAGGAAACCAAGCCGCTGCTGCCGCACACCACCTTTGTCGAGACCAAGCAGGCCGAAGGCCACAACGCGGGGACATCGCTCTCGCCCGAGCAGTCGTGCGAGGCCATCTACGCAGCCGTGAAAGCCACGGTGCAGCGGGGGCATTTCAGCATGCCGCTGCGCCTCCAGGCGCCGATCGTATGCCGCCTGCAGACGCAAACGCCCGCATTGGCCGACCTGTTCTGCCAATGGCCCGCCCTCGAGCGCGTCGACGGCACGATGCTGCGCTTCGCCGCCGACTCCGTCGAACATGCCGTGCGCATGCTCAACAGCCTCTCCGCCATGTCCGCGATGCTGCGTTAAGCGCCAACTCTTCACGGCACATCAAAGCGTCAGCGCGCGTGCAGACGGTTTGGCCGTTCATGCCCTAGATGGCGCCTTGAATTTCTGTAAGCAGGCGGAAAAAAGACGGGGAACTATCTGAGCGAAGCGAGTTTTCCCCGTCTCCGCCCGGTTACATAAATTCAAGGGGAAGTCGCCATCTCGGGCGCGCCTTTCTTTGCTTACTTTCTTTGGCAGCGAGACAAAGAAAGTGAGTCGGCCCCGGCAGGGGGCGAAACAGGGGATGCACAGTGAGCACATTGCGCACTCCCCAACCCAGCGTAAACTTCGGATACCCAACCCCGAAGGAGCCTCCCATGACCCGCGCACTCACACTCGGCATGCTGCTCTGTGCGCTTGCGCTAACAGCCTGCGAACGCCGCCCCTCGCCATCGAGCCCACCGACGCCGCAGACTTCCAAAGCCGAAAAGGCGGCCGCCGCACTGGCCAAGGCCGCCGCAGAGTTCAAATGCCCCGGGCCATCCGCGCGCTTCATGTTGGACGACGGCACCAACCGTGGTCCCAAGCAACCGATCCGCACCAATTGCACTACCGCCTACGCCACCTGCGACGCACAGTCGCAAGCCGTCTTCGATCATTGTCCGAGCGGCCAGGTATTCGACAAACGTTTCAGTATCTGCGTGGTGAAAGACGCGTGTGACGAGGTGACGTCCTGATGACCTGACGGCTGACGTGCGCGGGAGCCGGGCGGTGGACTAAACCAGCAGCGTTGCACCTGCCCAGGCAATCAGCACAACGCCCAGCACACGGCCGGCCTGTTCGCCGCGGGGCAGTATCTTCTCCACGAAGACGATCACGGACAGGGCGGCAATCCAGACGAGATTCATGATGCCGCCCACAAACAGCAGCGCCATCAGCACCCAGCAGCAGCCCACGCAGTATGCGCCGTGGCGTGTGCCGAGCACGAAGCTGCCGGCAGCGCCAGGGCGCCAATGCGCCGTCAGGAAGCCCACCGGCGAGCGGCACTGCGCCAGGCACGCGTGCTTGAGCGCGGAGAACTGATATGCCCCCGCCGCCGCCAGCACCGTTGCGGAGAGTACCGCGCTCTTTGACCACAGCATCATTTCTGAAATGAGACCCGTCGGCTGCAGCGCCACCTGCAGGGATGCCGCACCCAGGGAGAAGGCCAGCCACGCAGTCAGGTAACCGGCCAGAAGACATACCGAGAGGATTGCCGACCTGGCTTCGGTCGTGCCGTGGTGCCGCAGTACACGCCGGTACAGCAGAATGAGCGGCGCCGCGCTCGGCGTCATCATCGCGGTCATCATCACCCACCACATCAGGGTCACAGTGGGCAACGATGCATCCATGCCGCCGATGCCACCAGGCAATCGATGCGGAAACAGCGTGAGTGTCGTCATGTCGAGTGCAGACATGCCCATGCCTGCACCCGTCCACAGATACCACCAAGACAGCGCGACAACGGCAACGACGCCGAATGCCGTGATGACGCGCTCGCGTTGGAGGACGCTTTCGAGGCCGCTCATGCGGCGGTGCGGTGCCGAATCGGTCCCTTGTTGTTCAGGTGCAGTCGCGCGAATTGCCCGTAGGAATCCTTGAGGTCTAGCGCGATGTTGCCCTGTGAGCGACTGGTGGCGGAGCCAACCTCGGCCAGCTCGTACTCGAAGCCGTGCGGCAGATCGATGCGGGCACGGTGCTCCGCGCCCGTTACCGGATTGCGGATCGGTTCGCCAACGGTATCGAATACGCCATCAACATGAATCCGGCCACGTCGGGCATCGACATCGACGTCGTAGTCGATCTGCGTGACGATCGGATCGAATACCTGTTCAAGTGTCGATGCAAATACCGAAAACATCGTTGCGAACGGCTCGGTATCTTGCCCTGCCATGATTTTCAGGATGGCTTCGCGTTGCGCCGGCGTGGCATGCTTGTCGACGACCGGCTGGCATCTGCCTTTGCCTTCGTGGATGGGGCCGGGCCATTGGAACACGACCGCGATCTTCACGCCGTCGAGTTGCACATTGCCGTGATGGCCGCTGTCGATCGAGATCGCGCCCATCGCTTCGCAGAAGCCTTTGGTTGGCAGCGCGTTGAACTGGCACGGGCAACCGTATGAGCAATTGCAGTTGATGAGTTCGGTCCCTTGGATTTCCCACGGAGTCATGGTGGTTCTCCTGGAGCTTCCAGGCGCTTGCGCGCCTGACGCAGGTCGTCGGACGACGGATTGCGTGGCTGGAATCTAGGGCGCGTGGCTTATGGCGTGCGCACCTTCCACGCATAATCAGACCCTAGTGCACGGCAAGGGGAAGTCAAGACAGGGATTGGGCCGCATGGACGATGGACCCGGATGCATCTTGCGGCGCAAGGCAGGATGCCCCGGCGATGCAGAAGCGCGAAACCGTTGCGGCGGTTCCGGCAGCGGATGCTGCCTTGCCAGCGATACCTAGCGCGCCTGCTGCACTGTCAGGAGGCGCGCTTGGCGCAGCGTCTTACAGCGCTTCGCGCGTGACGAGGAACACCTGGTCTTCGCCTGCGCTGGTCGGCAGCCAGACCAAGTCGAGATCCGGGAACGCCGCCTCAACGTTTTCACGCTCGTTGCCGATTTCCACCACCAGCACGCCGTGCGGCTTCAAGTGGCGCGGTGCATCGGCCAGGATGCGGCGTACGATGTCCATGCCGTCGTTGCCGCCGGCCAGCGCCATGTGCGGCTCGGCGCGGTACTCGGGCGGCAGCGCCTGCATCGACGCCTCGTTTACGTACGGCGGATTCGTCAGGATCACGTCGTAGTGCACACCCGGCGGCAGCGGCGCATACAGGTCGCCCTCATGCAGGCGGATGCGGTCTTGCAGGCGGTATTCGTCGACATTGCGATTGGCCACCACCAGTGCATCCGGCGACAGGTCCACCGCATCGATGGTTGCATTGGGCCATTGCAGCGCAGCCAGGATCGACAGGCAGCCCGAGCCGGTGCATAGCTCCAGCACATCGGTCGGGCCGTCCTCCTGGTCGATCCACGGTTCCAGACCGTCTTCCAGCAATTCGCCGATGAAGCTGCGCGGCACGATCACGCGCTCGTCCACATAGAAGCGCATGCCGTGCATGAACGCCTCGTGCGTGATGTACGCGGCGGGCACGCGGTCGACGGCGCGGCGCTCGATCACCTTCAGCACGGCAGCCACTTCTTCGGGCAGCAGGCGCGCATCCAGGAATGGCTCCAGCGTGTCGATCGGCAGATGCAGCGTGTGCAGGATCAGGTAAGCGGCTTCGTCGTAGGCGTTCTCGCTGCCGTGGCCGAAGACAAGCCCGGCGGCGGTGAAGCGCGACACGGCGTAGCGCAGCAGGTCGCGCACGGTCGTGAACGGGTGGGAGGCGGGGAGGGTAGGCGTGGTCATGGTGACGGATATGGCTCAGCGTTGGGTGGCAGCGAGCAGGTCGACGTAGGCCACGTCGAGCAGGTCGGATTCGGCAATGCCGAGGGCGTGCATCAGTTGGTGGGCGATCTTCACGCCCTCGTCTTCGGATTGCGTGTCGCGCAGCACGACTTCGAGTTCGACGAAATCGCCGAGGTCTTTCACCGCATCGACATGAATGCGCGTCTGACCGGCGAGATACAGCTGGCGCACCTTCATGACCCGGCCGGCGGCGCCGATGGCGGCGGCCAGCGTGTCGCGCAGGGCATCGGGCGCGTTGGTCGGAACGATGTGGTAGCTGGACACCCGCGGGCCGGTGCTGTTGGCACGGAAGTAGTGGATCAGCTCCCCGCGCTCGGGCGAGAACTGCCGCAGCTTCAGGCGCCCGTTCGCGCAGGCAAAGAACGTGTCGTCCTGCTCGATGCGTTCGGGGCCGGAATCTGCGATGGCAGCCGCGCGTTCAATGAGCGCAGCCACATCGCGCACACGTGCCTTGATCTCGACGTTGCGCGCCATCGGGGGCAACCTCAGGCGATCAACGTTTCCAAGACGCGGCGATACACGTTTTTCAGCGGCTCGATAAACGCCACTTCGACGTGCTCGTCGATCTTGTGGATGCTCGCGTTCGGCGGGCCGAACTCGATCACCTGCGGGCAGATCTTGGCGATGAAGCGGCCGTCCGAGGTACCGCCCGTGGTCGACAGTTCGGTGGTCACGCCGCACTCGGCCTGGATGGCGGAGGCGAGGGCTTCGGACAGCTCGCCGCGCTCGGTCAGGAAGGGCTCGCCGCCCAGCGTCCAGTCGAGCGTGTAGTCGAGGCCGTGCGCATCGAGAATGCTGTGCACGCGCGCCTTCAGGCCGTCCGGCGTGCTCGCGGTCGAGAAGCGGAAGTTGAAGTCGATCGTGACGTGGCCGGGAATGATGTTCGTCGCGCCCGTGCCGCCGTGAATATTCGACATCTGCCACGTGGTCGGCGGGAAGTAGGCATTGCCGTCGTCCCACTTCGCGGCGGCCAGCTCGGCCAGCGCGGGGGCAGCCATGTGGATCGGATTCTTGGCCAGATGCGGATAGGCGATGTGGCCCTGTACCCCGTTGACGGTGAGCTTGCCCGACAGCGAACCGCGTCGCCCGTTCTTGACCATGTCGCCGAGGGTCGACACCGAAGTCGGCTCACCGACCACGCAGTAATCGAGGCGCTCGCCGCGTGCGCGGAGCAGGTCGCATACCTTGACGGTGCCGTCGTGCGCCGGGCCTTCTTCGTCGCTGGTGATCAGAAAGCCGATCGAGCCGGCGTGGTCCGGGTGCTTGGCAACAAATTCTTCCGAGGCCACCACGAAGCCGGCAATCGACGTCTTCATGTCTGCCGCGCCGCGCGCGTAGAGCTTGCCGTCACGGTGCGTCGGTTCGAAGGGATCGGAGTGCCATTGCTCGACGGGGCCGGTGGGCACCACATCGGTGTGGCCAGCGAACACGAGCAGCTTGCCGTCGGTGCCGGCGCGCCCGCGCTTGACCGCCCACAGGTTAGTTACCCGAAAGTGGTCCGGGCCGCTGATCACGGTTTCGCATTCGAACCCGGCGGCGGTCAGGCGTTCGATCAGCACGTCCTGACAGCCCTTGTCTTCGGGCGTGACGGAGCGGCGGCGGATCAGGTCTTCAGTGAGGGCAAGCGTGGGCTGGATGTGGGACATGACAGACAGTCACCGTGATGTGTTGTTTTGGTTAGAACAGGGTCGCGTACTGATCCGCCGAGAAGCCGACATTGACGCTTTTGCCGTGCACGAGCACCGGGCGCTTGATCAGCGACGGATTCGCCTGCATCAGCGCGATTGCGCCGGCTTCGTCTCCAGCGCGGGCCTTGTCGGCGTCAGACAAGGCGCGCCACGTGGTGCCCTTGCGGTTGAGCAGCGTGGTGAGCGGCACATGCTTGAGCCAGCCGGCCAGCATGTCGGCGCTCACGCCTTGCTTCTTGAAATCGTGAAACGTGTAGACCACGCCGTTCGATTCGAGCCACGTGCGGGCTTTCTTCACGGTGTCGCAATTGGGGATGCCATGCAGGGTCGTCATGGTGGGATTCGCAATCAGTGTCGAGAGGCTTGCAGGGCAAAGGAGAGCGCGGCAACCGCCAATGCAAAGCCGACGGACGCCAGCCACGTCATGCGCTTGAGGCGGCGCTCCAGCCGCGCGGCTTCGTCGCGCAGCGCGTCGATGGTGATGGCGTGCTGCTCGGCCAGCAGCTTGACGGATTCGGCCTGCTGCAGGATCGCCGCTTCCAGCTCGGCGATGCGTGTATTCGGGTCGGGCGCGGCGCCTTCTTCGCGGGCGGGTTCGGTGCCTGTTTTCTTGCGGTTCTTGAACTTGTCGATGGTCTTGTTCGCCTGCTCCAGGATGGTGGGCAACAGCGACAAGACAGTACCGATGGTGTTTGGATCAAGACCCATGATGCGTTGGCGCAGCTTGCCGAAGCGGGTGCCGGTGGCATTGTGTTCGGACATTGCTGCGCTTGAAGTGGTTGGCATGCCTGCAAGACTAGCAGGCATGCCTTGCGCCGGGGCTTAGTCGCCGCGCAGCAGCTCGTTCAGGCCAACCTTGGCGCGCGTCTTGGCGTCGACCTTCTTGACGATCACGGCGCAGTACAGGCTGTGCGAGCCGTCCTTCGACGGCAGGTTGCCCGCCACCACCACCGAGCCCGCCGGGATGCGGCCGTAGCTGACTTCACCGGTTTCGCGGTCGTAGATCTTGGTCGACTGGCCCAGGTACACGCCCATCGAGATCACCGAGTTTTCTTCAACGATCACGCCTTCCACCACTTCCGAGCGGGCACCGATGAAGCAGTTGTCTTCGATGATGACCGGGTTGGCCTGCAGCGGCTCCAGCACGCCGCCGATGCCCACGCCGCCCGACAGGTGGACGTTCTTGCCGATCTGTGCGCACGAACCGACGGTGGCCCACGTGTCGACCATCGTGCCTTCATCCACATAGGCGCCGATGTTCACGTACGACGGCATCAGCACGGCGTTCTTGGCGATGAACGAGCCACGGCGCGCCACGGCCGGCGGCACCACGCGGAAGCCGCCCGCCGCGAAGTCTTCGGCCGTGTAGTTGGCGAACTTGCTCGGCACCTTGTCGTAGAACTGCGTGAAGCCGCCGGCAGCCATCGGCGCGTTGTCTTCCAGGCGGAACGACAGCAGCACGGCTTTCTTGATCCACTGATTGACGATCCACTCGCCGTCCTGCTTCTCGGCCACGCGCAGCGCGCCACGATCGAGCTGGCCGATCACGTTGGCGACGGCTTCACGGACATCGGCCGGAGCGGACTTGGGCGACAGGTTGGCGCGGTCTTCCCACGCTTGGTCGATCAGGGATTGCAGTTGTTGCGTCATGGTCTTGTTGGCTCTCGGAGAGGAAACAGAAGAGAAAAATTCAGGATCAGCGTTGCTGGCAGAACTCGACGATGCGGCGGGCGCCTTCCAGGCATTCGTCCACGCCGGCTACCAGCGCGATGCGCACGTAGTCCTGGCCCGGATTCGTGCCGTGCGCCTCGCGGGCGAGGTAGCTTCCGGGCAGCACGGCGACGTTCTTGGCGGCCAGCAACTGGCGCGCGAATTCAGTGTCCGACAGGCCCGTGCGCTTGACGTTGGCCCAGAGGTAGAAGGCTGCATCGGGCAGGGCCACGTCCAGCACCTCGGCCAGCATCGGCGTGACCTGCTGGAACTTCTTGACGTATTGCGCGCGGTTGTCGCGCACGTGGGTCTCGTCATTCCACGCAGCGATGCTAGCGGACTGCACCGACGGGCTCATCGCGCTGCCGTGATACGTGCGATACAGCAGATAGGCCTTGAGCAGCTTGGCGTCGCCGGCCACGAAACCGGAGCGCATGCCCGGCACGTTGGAGCGCTTCGAAAGGCTCGAGAACATCACCAGGCGGTCAAAGCCGCGGCCCAGCTGGTGCGCGGCCTGCAGGGCGCCCAGCGGCGGGTTGGTCTCGTCGAAATAGATCTCGGAATAGCACTCGTCCGACGCAATGATGAAGCCATATTCATCCGACAGCGCGAAGAGCTGCTTCCAGTCTTCGAGCGTGAGCACGGCGCCGGTCGGGTTGCCCGGGCTGCATACGAAGACGAGCTGCACGTTGCGCCATTCTTCGGGCGTGATCGCGGCAAACTCGGGCGCGTAGTTGCGCGCCGGGTCGCTGTTGGCGAACAGCGGCGTGGCGCCGGCCAGCAGCGCCGAGCCTTCGTAGATTTGATAGAACGGGTTCGGGCACAGCACGCGGGCGCCGGGCTTGCTGCCGTCAATCACGGTCTGCGCGAACGAGAACAGCGCCTCGCGCGAGCCGTTGACGGGGATGACTTCAGTGGCTGGGTCGACCTTCGGCAAGCCGTAGCGGCGCTCCAGCCATGCAGCGATGCACTGTCGCAGTGCATCGGAACCGAGCGTCGTGGGATAATTCGCCAGCCCGCCAAGCGCCGCCGTCAGCGCGTCTTTCACCAGGGCCGGCGTCGGGTGCTTGGGTTCACCGATCCCGAAGCTGATCGGCGTATGGACGGCGCTGGGCGTGACGTCCTTCACAAGCGCTTTCAGTTTCTCGAACGGATACGGCTGCAGGGCGGACAGGCGCGGATTCACGGTGTTGGGCGGCGGTGTTGGGCTGGTTGGCGGGCAAGCTTGGCGCTTGCCGGGAAGCCCGAAATTATACGGCCAACGTGTGCTGGCCGCCCCACGACAATGCTGCATGCGGCGGATTTCCGCCGTTTTTTTATTGCGTAGATGACATCGATAGCCTCCTCCGCGGACGCCTCCGCCCACCACGAGCCGCAATGGGCGGCGGCATTCTTCATCCTCCTGGGCGCCTCGGTCTGGGGCATTTCCTGGTATCCATACCGCCTGCTCGCCGCCTGGGGGCTGGGCAGCATGCTGGCCTCGTCGATGACGGGCGCGGCTGCGGCCGTCCTGGCCGCCGTGGTGCTGCGTCGTCACTTTTCGACGTTCCAGTGGTCGTGGCTGATTCCGGCGCTCGGGGTTGCAGCGGGCATCACCAATGCGGGTTTCGTCTGGGGCACGGTGCACGGCACGGTCATGCGGGTGCTGCTCCTGTTCTATCTGACGCCCGTCTGGACGGCCCTGTTGGCGCGCCTATGGCTGCACGAGCGGCTGGGCTGGCGTGGCGGTGTGTTGCTGGCGCTGGCATTGTCAGGCGCGGGGATGATGCTGTGGTCGGGCGAGGCCGGCACGCCGTGGCCGGGTTCATCTGCGGAATGGGCGGGGCTGATTGCGGGGCTCGCTTTTGCGTGCAACAACGTGCTGTCCCGCCTGGCGGGGCAGCGTCACCCGACCATGCGCCCTGAAATGCGCACCGTGGTCGTCTTCACCGGCTGCGCGTTGGTGGGCTTTCCGGCTGCGCTGCTGCTCGATGGCGTGCGCGCGGTGCCGGCGGCTTTGTCGCAAGGCAATACGTGGCTGCTGCTGGTGGGCATGGCCTGCGTGCTGGTGGGCGGCAATGCGATGGTGCAGCGCGGCTTGCAATGCTTGCCGGCCAATCGCGCGGCGCTGCTGATGCTGTTCGAAATCGTGGTCGCGGCCGCGTCATCGGCGCTGCTGACGGCGGAGCGCTTGTCTCCCCACGAAATGCTGGGCGGCGCCTGCATCATCCTGGCAGGTGCGCTGTCGGGGCTGTTGCGGCGCAGGTAGGCCGCCGGTGTTTCGCAAACCAACCAAGGAGTTGCCGATGTGGCTTCGTTCGATTTTCATCGCGCTGACGTTTGCGCTCTCGACGTTCGCAACGGCCCCGCACGCCGCTTCCGCAGAGACAGGCCCCGCGTATGGCCCGCGCCTGGAAGGCTTCGATTACCCGGCGCCGGTCAAGCTCTTCAAGTTCGAGTCGCAGGGCAACGCGCTGGAGATGGCGTATCTGGACGTCGCGCCCAAGCAGCCCAACGGCCAGGTGGCGGTGCTGCTGCACGGCAAGAACTTCTGCGCGGCCACCTGGGAAGGCACGATCGCCGCACTGACCGGTGCCGGCTACCGCGTGATCGCCCCGGATCAGATCGGCTTCTGCAAATCGAGCAAGCCGCGCGCGTATCAGTACACGTTCCAGCAACTGGCGAGCAATACGCATGCGCTGCTGGCGTCGCTTGGGATCGGGCAGGCCATCCTGATCGGCCATTCGACGGGCGGCATGCTGGCGGCGCGTTACGCGCTGATGTATCCGAACGCGGTGTCGCGGCTGGTGATGATCAACCCGATCGGCCTGGAAGACTGGAAGGCCGAGGGCGTGCCGTCCATGACGGTCGACCAGTGGTTCGCGCGTGAAAAGCAAACCACCGCCGAGCGCATCCGTGCCTATGAGCAGTCCACGTACTACGCCGGGCAATGGCGCGCGCAATACGAACCGTGGGTGCAGATGCTGGCCGGCATGTACCGCGGCCCGGGGCGCGATCTGGTGGCGTGGAATTCCGCGCTGCTGTACGACATGATCTATACGCAGCCTGTCGTCTATGAGTTTGGCCAGTTGCGCCCGTGGACGCTGCTGCTCATCGGTCAGAAAGACACCACCGCCATCGGCAAGGACGCCGCACCGCCGGAAGCGCGGGCACAGCTGGGGCATTACCCCGAACTTGGCCGTGCAGCCGCCAAGGCTATCCCGCGCGCGACGTTGGTGGAATTCCCGGATGCGGGCCATGCGCCACAAATCCAGGATCCTGATGCGCTGCACCATGCGCTGCTCGGATGGCTGGCCACGGCGGAGCCTTCGCGCACACGCCGGCCGGACTGACGCCGTTTGTCATGAAGGTGAAACTGCTTACAAATCCGCAGCAATTTCGCCTCCCGCGCTGCAAATTTCGTCCATTTTTGTAGCGATTTGATTGGCGGGAGGCTAGGGTGCGAATGGTATGATGGCGCCATCCGCGCCCCTGGGCGTCCCTTGTCAGTCCGCGCCGCACGGCGTTGGTGTGATGACAAAGGCGCGCTCCTGGGGCGCCCGCTTTATCCCCCTTTTCTGATCCCCTCGAGACGAACACAACGTGCGCCTCTCTTCGATCAAGCTCGCAGGCTTCAAGTCTTTCGTCGATCCGACCAATTTCCATGTTCCGGGCCAGCTTGTCGGCATCGTCGGCCCGAACGGTTGCGGTAAATCCAACATCATCGACGCCGTGCGCTGGGTGCTCGGCGAATCACGCGCCGCGGAACTCCGTGGCGAATCGATGCAGGACGTCATCTTCAACGGCTCGACCCAGCGCAAGCCGGCTGGCCGCGCCAGCGTCGAACTCGTGTTCGACAACGCGGAAGGCCGCGCCGCCGGCCAGTGGAGCCAGTACGCCGAAGTGGCGGTCAAGCGCGTGCTGAGCCGCGATGGCACCTCGTCGTATTTCATCAACAACCAGGCGGTGCGCCGCCGCGACATCCAGGACATCTTCCTCGGCACGGGCCTGGGGCCGCGCGCCTACGCCATCATCGGGCAGGGGATGATCTCGCGCATCATCGAGGCCAAGCCCGATGACATGCGCATCTTCCTGGAAGAAGCCGCGGGCGTGTCGAAGTACAAAGAGCGCCGCCGCGAAACCGAAAACCGTCTGTCCGATACGCGCGAAAACCTCACACGCGTGGAAGACATCCTGCGCGAACTCGGCTCCAATCTCGAAAAGCTTGAGGGCCAGGCCGAAGTCGCGCAGCGCTTCCAGGCGCTGCAGGCCGACGGCGAAGAGAAGCAGCACCTGCTGTGGCTGCTGCGCAAGCGTGAAGCGCAAGGCGAGCAGGAACGCCATCAGCGCGCCATCGAACAGGCGCAGATCGACCTGGAAGCGCAGACCGCGCAGTTGCGCCATATCGAGGCTGAACTCGAAACGATGCGCGTTGCGCATTACGCCTCGTCCGATGCGATGCACGCCGCGCAGGGCGCGCTCTACGAAGCCAACTCCGAAGTCAGCCGTCTGGAAGCCGAGATCCGCTACGTGGTGGAATCGCGCAACCGCATCCAGCAGCAGATCGCCACGCTGACCGCGCAGCAGGAGCAGTGGCATACGCAGGGCGATCAGGCGCAGGAAGACCTTGCCGCGGCCGAGGAAGAGTTGGCCATGGCCGAGGAGCGTGCCGCGCAGGCCGCCGAAGACGTCGCGCGCAAAGCCGACGAACTGCCCGGCATGGAGGCGCAATGGCGGGACGCGCAGACCGCGCTGAACGATCAGCGCGCCGCGATCCTGCAGTCGGAACAGGCGCTCAAGCTCGAAGCCGCGCACCAGCGCAATGCCGACCAGGCCCTGCTGCAGCTTGAGCAGCGCCGCGAACGTCTGACGCAGGAGTCCTCCGGCCTCGACAAGCCGGATGACGTGCAACTCGAAACGCTGCGTGCCGAACTGGCTGAGCAGGAAGAAGTGTTGGCCGAAGCGCAGGCCGCGCTGGAAGACGCCGAGACACAGGTGCCGCAGCTCGACGAGGCACGCCGTGCCGCGCAAGACCGCGTGCAATCGGAAGCCGCCGCCATTGCCAGCCTGGAAGCCCGCCTTGCCGCGCTCAAGCAACTGCAGGAGAACGTGCAGACCGACGGCAAGGTCCAGCCGTGGCTGGCCAAGCATGAACTGAGCGAGCTGCCGCGCTTCTGGAAGAAGCTGCAGATCGAGCAGGGCTGGGAGCCCGCGCTCGAAGCGGTGCTGCGTGAAAAGCTTGGCGCGCTCGAAGTCTCCAACCTCGATTGGATCAAGGCGTTTGCGGCTGACGCGCCGCCCGCCAAGCTCGCCTTCTATGCGCCGCCGCCTGCAGCGCGTCCGGTGGAAGCGCCGGCGGGGCTGCGTCCGCTGATGTCGCTGGTGCAAGTGACGGAGCCGGGCATTCGTGCCGTGCTGCAAGACTGGCTGGCCGACGTCTATGTCGCCGACGACATGCAGGCCGCGCTCGCCGCGCGTCAGACGCTGCCGGAAGGCGGCACGTTCGTCATCAAGGCCGGGCACTTGATTGGCCGGTCGTCGGTGCAGTTGTACGCGCCTGATTCCGAGCAGGCCGGCATGCTGGCGCGTGCGCAGGAAATCGAAAACCTGCACAAACAGGTGCGTGCGCAGATGCTGTTGGCCGACGAGGCTAAGAGCGCTGCCGTGCGCGCCGAAGCGGCGTACAGCCAGGCCAGCCAAAACCTCACGCAGGTGCGGGCCCGCGCCGAGCAGGCCACGCGCCGCGTGCACGTGCTGCAGATGGACGTGCTCAAGCTGTCGCAAGCGATGGAGCGCTACAACGCGCGCAGCGGCCAGATCGACAGCGAGCTGGAAGAGATTCGCGCGCAGATCGAAGAGCAGCGTGCCATCCGTGCCGAGTCCGAAGCGGCCTTCGAACAGCACGATGCGGCACTCGCCGATATGCAGGCGCGCTTTGAAGACAGCCAGCAGGCGTTCGAGGCGCTCGAAGTTCGCCTGAGCGATGCGCGCAACGCCTTGCGCGACCAGGAGCGCGGCGCACAGGAAGCCCACTTTGCCGAGCGCAATCTGCAGAACCGCATTGCCGAACTGAAGCGCAACATCCAGGTGGCGAGCGATCAGGCGCAGCAGATCGTGCTGACGCTGGAGAACGCGCGCGCAGAGTTGGAGACCATCAACGAGCAGACCGCGCATACCGGTTTGCAGGAAGCGCTGGAGCGCCGTGCCGAGAAGGAAGAAAAGCTCGGGTTGGCGCGCATGGAACTGGATGCACTCACCGCACAACTGCGCACGCACGACGAGCAACGCCTGAGCGCCGAGCGCGGCCAGCAACCACTGCGCGATCGTATTACCGAGCTGCAGTTGAAGGAGCAGGCCGCGCGCCTGAACCAGGAGCAGTTCACCGAGCAGCTCACCGCTGCCAACGTGGACGAGGCCGTCCTGGCCGAACGCCTGACCGGCGACCTGAAGCCTTCGTACCTGCAAGGTGAAGTCACGCGCATCAACAACGCCATCAACGCGCTCGGCCCGGTCAACATGGCCGCGCTCGACGAGCTGGCGGCGGCGCGCGAGCGCAAGGGCTTCCTGGATGCGCAATCGGCCGATTTGACCGACGCCATCACCACGCTGGAAGATGCCATCCGCAAGATCGATCAGGAAACGCGCGCGCTGCTCCAAGGCACGTTCGACCAGGTCAACTATCACTTTGGCGAGCTGTTCCCGACGCTGTTCGGCGGCGGCCAGGCCAAGCTGATGATGACCGGCGAGGAGATTCTCGACGCGGGCGTGCAGGTGATGGCGCAGCCGCCGGGCAAGAAGAACTCGACCATTCACCTGCTGTCGGGCGGCGAGAAAGCGCTGACCGCGATTGCGCTGGTGTTTGCGATGTTCCAGCTGAACCCGGCCCCGTTTTGTTTGCTCGACGAGGTGGACGCGCCGCTGGACGACGCCAACACCGAGCGCTACGCCAACATGGTCAAGCGCATGTCCGACAAGACCCAATTCGTTTTTATTTCTCACAACAAGATTGCGATGGAAATGGCGCAACAGCTCATCGGTGTGACCATGCAGGAACAAGGTGTGTCCCGGATCGTGGCGGTGGATATGGATGCCGCGCTGACCATGGCGGAGGCTGCATAAATGCAGGACAACAACCTGGTGATGGCCCTGCTGGGCGCCGGCGTGGTGTTTGTGCTGGTGATCGTTGTGTACAACCAGTGGCAGATCCGCAAGGCGCGAGGCCCCGAGGCGTACAACCCGCCCGTCGACGAGACACCGCGCGGCGACGGTTGGACCGAGCGCGCCGAACCGGCCCTCGGTGGCGAGCGCGACGAAATCAACCGCGTCGAACCGCGTCTCGAGCCCGGTTTCTCGGCGAAGACGCACACGCCCGCCACGGGCAGCGCCGAAACCGAAGCCGGCGTGATTGGCGCCGAACTCACACCCTCGGGCGACGATGCCGCGCTCGAAGCCGCCGAGGCCGGAGAGATTGCCGAACCCGCCCCGGGTTCGCTGGAGCCGGCCAATGGCGTGATCGATCCGCTGATCGACTGCATCGTGCCGCTGCACCCGGATCGAGAAGTGTCGGGCGACCGTCTGCTGCCGTCGCTCGCCAAGCTGCGCCGCGCAGGCACCAAGCAGATCCACGTGGAAGGCTTGAACCCCGCCGCCAATGCGTGGGAAGCCATCCGCGCCGGGCAGCGCTACCTGGACGTGCAGGTGGCCGTGCAACTGGCCAATCGCACGGGCCCGCTGAATGCGCTGGAGTTCTCGGAATTCATCAACGCGATCGATCCGCTGTCGGAGGCGGCAGATGCCGTGCCGGAACTGCCGGACATGAACGAGACGATTTCCAACGCGCGCGAACTCGACGCGTTTGCCGCCGAGTGCGATGTGCAATTGGGCGTGAGCGTGATCTCCGACGGCGCCCCATGGTCGGCAGCATACGTGCAGACGGTGGCCACGCAAGACGGCCTCGTGCTCTCGCGTGACGGCACGCGCTTCACGCGCTTCCATGCGGGGGGCGACGGTGTGCAGCGCGCACTGTTCACGCTGCAGTTTGGCGACACCAATTTCCTGCGCGATGACCTGACCATCAAGGCCGGCCGACAGATCACGCTGTTGCTCGATGTGCCGGTGGCGGAAGAGTCGAGCAAGCCGTTCAAGCTGGTGTGCGAATACGCCTACACGCTGTCGCAGCGCATGGGTGCGCAGGTCGTGGATGACAACCTGCGTCCGCTGACGGAGCAATCGTTCGTCGCCATCCAGAAGCATCTGCGGGTGCTGTATGACAAGCTCGAATCGCGCGGCATCCCGGCCGGTTCCAGCACCGCGGTGCGCCTGTTCAGCCACTGACGGACGCACGATGAGCAAGACTGAAGAACCCGCGTCCGGACCGCCCTCAAAAGACCGGCCCGAGGCGCGGGCAGCCTGGCTGCGCGCCGAGCTGAACCGCTACGCCCACGAGTACTACGTGCTCGACCAGCCCAGTGTGCCCGACGTTGAATACGACCGGCTCTATCGCGAGCTGGAAGCGCTGGAAACCGAACACCCCGAGCTGAAGACACCCGATTCGCCCACGCTGCGGGTCGGTGGCGCTGTCCTGCCCGAATTTGCGGCGGTCAGGCATGTCATCCCGATGCTGTCGATCCGCACCGAGACCGACACCACCGCAAACGGCGCGCGCGCGTTCGACGCCAGCGTAAGGCGCGAGCTGGGCCTTGATGACACCGATCCGCCCGTGGAATACGCCGCCGAGCTGAAGTTCGATGGCCTGGCGATCAACCTGCGTTACGAGCGTGGTTATCTCGTGCAGGCGGCCACGCGCGGCGACGGCACCACCGGCGAAGACGTCACGCAGAACATCCGCACGATCCGCCAGATTCCGCTGGGGCTGTCGCCAGTTGATGGCCACGTGCCCGACGTGCTGGAAGTGCGCGGCGAGGTCTACATGCGCCGCGACGACTTCGAGAAGCTCAACGCCCGCCAGCGAGAGCGCGGTGACAAGACCTTCGTCAACCCGCGCAATACCGCAGCCGGTGCCGTCCGCCAGCTCGATCCTAAGATGGCTGCCGAGCGCCCGCTGTCGTTCTTCGCCTATGGGCTGGGCGAAGTGGCCGGCTGGAAGGGCATGCCCGGCACGCATTCCAGCATGCTCGACGTGCTGCAGGCGTTCGGTTTCCCGGTCAGTAATGAACGCGCGGCTGTGGCGGGCGGTGAAGGCCTGGTCAGATTCCATGAGGCCATCCGGGCCAAGCGCGACAGCTTGCCGTTCGACATCGACGGCGTCGTCTACAAGGTCAACTCGCTCGCGTTGCAGCGTGAACTCGGCTTTCGCTCACGTGAGCCGCGCTGGGCGGTTGCGCACAAATATCCGGCGCAGGAAGCGCTGACCACGGTCGAATCTATTGACGTGCAAGTCGGCCGAACGGGCGCCATCACGCCGGTGGCGCGGCTGGTGCCGGTGTTTGTTGGCGGGGTAACGGTCACCAATGCGACGCTGCACAACGAAGACGAAGTGCGCCGCAAAGATGTACGCGTGGGCGACACCGTGATCGTGCGGCGCGCGGGCGACGTGATTCCCGAGGTGGTGAGTGTGGTGCTTGATCGCCGCCCACTGGATGACGTCCCGGGCAGCGACTTGTTCAATCCGCAGCAGCAGCCCAAGTACCCGCCATTCGAACTGCCGAAGACGTGCCCGGTTTGCGGCTCGCACGTCGTGCGCGAAGAGGGTGAGGCGGTGGCCCGTTGCTCCGGCGGCCTGTTCTGCTCGGCGCAGCGCAAGGAGGCGATCCGCCACTTTGCCGGTCGCCGCATGATGGACATCGAAGGCCTGGGCGAGCGTTACATCGACAACCTGGTCGAGTTGGACTACGTGCACGGCATTGCCGACCTGTACAAGCTCACGCTCGAAGATTTTCTGGAGATGAAGCGCCGTGCGGACGAACGTGATGGCGTGACGCCCGAGACGGTTTCCGCAGGCAAGATCGCCACCAAGTGGGCCGAGAATCTGCTGGAGGGCATCCAGGCCAGCAAGACGCCGCCGCTGGCGCGCTTCCTGTTTGCGCTGGGCATTCGCCACGTGGGCGAGTCGACCGCCAAGACGCTTGCCGACTGGCTCGGCAGCCTGGCCATGATCCGGCGTGCGCCTGCGCCGCTGCTGCTGGCGCTGCCCGATGTGGGTGCCACGGTGGCTGAAGCCATCGCCGATTTCTTTGCCGAGCCGAAGAACCAGCAGGCGCTCGATGCGCTGCTCGAAGCCGGTGTTGCACCGCAAGGCGAGCATGCGCCCAACGCGAAGCTGCGCGAGAAGCTGGAGCCGGCCGAACTGTACGCCACGCTGGGCGTGCCCAAGCTGACCGCCACGCGCGCAAAGCAATTGGCCGTGGCAGCGCCAACGCTTGCCCAGTTGGCCAGCGTTGAGCCCGATCAGTTGGCTGGCCTGCCTGCGGATGTGACTGCATCGCTGCTTGAATGGCTCGCCTCGCACGACCATCGCGCGCAACTGGCGAAGCTCGACGCGCTGCGCGGCGAGTTGCTCGCTGCCATGCCTGCTGAGGCCGCCGAAGAAGGCGTGCTGGACGGCAAGACGGTCGTTTTGACCGGCACATTGCCGAACCTCACGCGTGACGAAGCCAAGGCCATGCTGGAAGCGGCAGGCGCCAAGGTATCGGGTTCGGTGTCGAAAAAGACCGACTACGTTGTCGCCGGAGAAGATGCCGGCAGCAAGCTCGCCAAAGCCGAAGAATTGAACGTGAAGGTTCTGGACGAAGCGGGTATGCTCGCGCTGTTAAAAAAACCGGCGGGAGACCAGGCATGATCCGAAACATCCTCAAGATGGGCGACAGCCGGCTGCTGCGCGTTGCCAAGCCGGTCGAGCGTTTCCACACGCCCGAACTGACTGCCCTGATCGAAGACATGTTCGACACCATGGATGCGGCGCGCGGTGCCGGTCTGGCAGCCCCGCAGATCGGCGTGGATCTACAGGTCGTCATCTTCGGGTTCGATCGTAACGACCGGTATCCGGATGCACCGGCCGTGCCGAAGACGGTGTTGATCAACCCCACCATCGAGCCGCTGTCGGACGAGATGGAAGAGGGCTGGGAAGGATGCCTCTCGGTACCCGGCCTGCGCGGTGTGGTGCCGCGCTACACGCGCCTGCGCTATACCGGCTTCGACCAGCACGGCCACGCCATCGACCGTATTGCCGAGGGCTTCCACGCGCGCGTCGTCCAGCACGAATGCGATCACCTGCAGGGCGTGCTGTATCCCATGCGCGTGAAGGACTTCACCCGCTTCGGCTTTACCGAAGTGCTGTTCCCGGAATTGCCCGCCAATCACGACGACTGATCGAGACTGCGGCAGCGTCGCATCTGCGGGGGGCGGGTGGACGCGTGTTTCATCCACCACGGAGACGATATGAGGCGAGATGGTTTGAGGGGCTGGCGCCGGCTGGCGCTTGGTGTGGCCATGACGGCGATGCTGGGGGTGGCGGCGTGCGCGGGGCCGCAGGCACCGGAAACGCCGGCGGCCGCACCGGTTGCCCAGAAGGCTCAGAGCCCAGTCTGGCAACGCGTGCGTCTGGGTACGGATGCGGTGGCCTACGATTTCCCTGTCTATGCAAACCATCCGCTTGATGGCGACCTGAGCGGCATCCGCGAAGTCGTATTCGTTCAGCACGGCCTGCAGCGCAACGGAAACGACTACTACACCGCTGGCGCCGATCTGCTCCAGGCCAGCGGCCGCAATCCCGACGAGGTCCTGCTGATTGCCCCGAACTTTCCCGGCACGCCCGATGAGGGCAAGGGTTTCGACGGCATGCCCGTGTGGTCGGTGGACGGCTGGATCGGGGGCTTCAACGCCACCAACGCACCCTACACGGACCTGAGTTCGCTCAAGGTGCTGGATGACCTGATCGGCTACGTGACCGACCCGGCACGCGCGCCCAACGTCAAGCGCGTAACGGTGGCAGGCCACTCGGGCGGTGGCCAGATCGTGCAACGCTACGCTGTGCTCAACAACGTCGACGAGGTGATCCGCAAGCGCGGCATCGACCTGCGCTACGTGGTCGCCAACCCCTCGTCATATCTGTATTTCACGCCGGAGCGTCCGAGCGGCAAGGGCTTTGCGCGCTACAGCACCAGCGTCTGCCCCGACTACGATCACTACAAGTACGGCATGGTCGACATGGTTCCGTATGCCGCCGGCAAGACCGGCCGCCAGCTGTTCAACCGCTACGCGCAGCGCCACGTGACGTACCTTGCCGGCACGAGCGACAACGATCCGAACCACCGCGTGCTCGACAAGCTGTGCGGTGCCGAGGCCGAAGGCCCGACGCGCGTGGATCGCGCACGCAACTACTGGCGCTACGAGCGCCACATGGCGGGACGCAAGCGCGTCAATCACCAGGCGCACGAAGTGGTTGGCGTAGGCCACGACCAGGCGAAGATGTTCGGCTCGCGCTGCGGCGCGCAAGCTGTGTTCGGCATGCCTGCATCGGCCAACACCGCGGGTGCAGCTTGTCAGGCGCCGCATCTGTAATGTAGACAGCGGGCACAAAAAAACCGGTCAGCGTGCAATGCGTTGACCGGTTCTTTCTTTGTGGCAGAGGCTGCCTCAGAATTTCTCGAACGGCCCCAGGAAGCGCCACTGACCGACCGGCAGGTCGCCCAGCACGATGCTGCCCATGCGGATGCGCTTGAGGCCCACCACCTCCAGTCCCACCTGTTCGCACATGCGGCGGATCTGGCGCTTCTTGCCTTCGCGCAGCACGAAGCGCAGCTGCTCTTCGTTCTGCCAACTCACCTTCGCGGGCTTGAGTGCTTCGCCGTCGAGCGACAGGCCAAAGCGCAGCTTCTCCATCAGCTCTTCCGGGAAGACCTTGGAGATGTCGCGCTCGACCACGCCGTCCGGCGAATGCCATACCACGCGCACCAGGTATTCCTTCTCGACCGTCGAATCCTCGCCGATCAGGTGGCGCGCCACACGGCCGTCCTGCGTCAACACCAGTAAGCCGGTGGAGTCGATATCCAGTCGACCGGCCGGCGCCAACGCCCTGCGCTGCCACGGCGCGAAGCGCTTGCGCGTGGGGTCGGCTTCCCACTGGTTTTCCGGCACGAACAGCGAAACCGCCGGCTGATAGCCGTCTTCCGCCTGGCCTGACACATAGCCGACCGGCTTGTGCATCAGCACGGTGACGCGCTCGCCTTGCTCGGATCTCGCAGCTTGATGGATCTCGATGATCGCATCCGGCTTGACGCGCGAACCCAGTTCGGTGACGGGCTCGCCGTCCACCAGCACCCAGCCGCGCGGAATCCATTCATCGGCCTCCCGGCGCGAGCACAGCCCCAGTTCGGACATGCGCTTGGACAGACGGACCAGTCCGCTCGATTCGGTCTGCTGCGCCGGGCGCGGTGCCTGCTCCTCGGCGTGACGCGGAGCGCGTTCCTCACGCTCGCGCTCGGGCCGTTGCGGACGTGCCGGACGATCATCGAAGCGACGCGGTGGTCGGTCGTTGTCAAAACGACGCGGAGGGCGTTCGTCATCGAAGCGACGCGGAGCCCGGTCATCGCCATAGCGCCGCGGCGGCCGTTGCTCGTCGTCGAATCGGCGCGGCGGGCGTTCAT
>NZ_MCGB01000030.1 GCF_001699815.1 Ralstonia pickettii
CCTACCCATGCCTCCGCGCCGCCAACCCCACCCCACTCACCAACAAAACCGCAGCCGCCACTTCAAGCCCATGAGGCCATCGTGCCTCATAGATAAACCCATACAAAAGCGCAAACACCGTCTCAAACACAATCAACTGTCCCGACAGCGTCAACGGCAACTTGCGGCTGGCCGCATTCCACAGGCTGTTCCCCAGCACGGACGCCCCCAGCGCCACGCCTATATTCACCAGCCAGAACATCCCCCACGCCGACGGGGGCTGCGCAGAAGCCGTCGCCATACCGGGCAGCAAAAACGCCGGCACGGCCAGTGCCAGTGACAGCACTCCAGTCGCAACGCCCGTCAACAGCGACCACTCCCGGCTCGTGAACTGCGGCCGCGCGCGCAGGTACCGCGCATTGCACACCGCATACACCGTCCAGCACGCCAGCGCACCTGCTGCCATCAACAGCCCGAAGAGATAGGTTCTGCCGCCCGCACTCGAATGCACGTCTGGCGCATCCAGATAAATGCACACCACGCCCGCGACGGCCATCAGCAAGGGCAGGGCCAGTTGGCGCAGGGGCAGGCTGCCGCGTTCGGCCGCGCCGGCCAGCGTGACCGTCACCGGCAACAGCCCGACGATGAGCGACACCGGCGCCACGCCTGCGCGCTGCACACCACCGGCCACGCACAGGTAGTAAAGGATGTTGCCCGGCAGCGATAGCAACAGCAGCGCCGCCCATTCGCGCCCGGTCGTCTTGCGCCACAGCGTGCGCCACACCGGCAGCGCCAGCGCGAGCGAGAGCACGCCATACAGCACGTATCGCGCGGCAGACAGCGCCAGCGGCGAGAACTGCGGCAGCATCTTCGGCGCGACGAAGATCACACCCCACAGCGCCCCGGCCGCGACGCCGTAGCCGATGCCCGTGAGGTGGTCGCGCCGCGCGTCGTGCTGACCGTGATGAAGCTGCGTTGCAGTGGAGGTGTCGCCAACAGCCATGGAGCGCCTGTCCGAAAAGATCAATCGAACCGGCACTCTGCGCGTGCGCGTGTCGCGCGTCTTGGCGAAGACGGCTGCGCTTTGGCAAAAACGGAAATGGCCCGGGTTAGCGGCGCACCGCTGCGGGCGTGACGCCGTGTGCGGCCTTGAGGTGGCGCGTGAGGGCGCTCTGGTCGTAGTAGCCGGTGCGTGCGGCAATCTCGGCGATGGGCAAGGCGGTGGTTTCCAGCAGCGTCAATGCATGCCGCAGCCGTACCTGGGCCAGATGCGCATGCAGCGTGGTGCCATAGGTGGCACGGAACAGCGTGGCGAGGCGACGCGCACTGACGCCCGCCTCGGCGGCAAGCGCATCGACGGTGAGCGGCTCGGCGTAGCGGTGCTCGATGGCGTGCCATGCGCGCTCGGCACGCGCGTCGGGGCGTGCGCGGATCTGCGCGGCTTGGTTGACCGGATGCGCCGCGAGCGTCGCCAGCGCGAGAGACGACCACGCATTGGCCAGTACGGCATCGACGATGGGCGCGTCCTGCAGCCAGGTCGTCAGTGCGCGCAGGCCCGGCGTAAGTGGAAAGAACACGCGATCGGCCAGGCCGCCCAGGCTGGGGGCGTCCACGGTCTGGCCGGGAATGTCGAACACGATGAAACGGTTGGCGCCCGTGGCTTCAAACGCATGCGTGGCGCCAGCCGGGATGAGCGCGGCGTGGTGCGTGTCGACGCGGCCGCCGCGGCCGTCCACGTCCATCTCGAGGATGCCGCGTGCGGGCATCACGACTTGCATGAAGTCGTGCGAGTGTGGGGGCGCGGCGAGGCCGTAGGTACGGAAGTCCAGCATGATCAATTTGACAACCCGGTGGATATAACCTTCATGTCACATTTTCCCCGGGGATTTTTCGTGCGTGTAGCGTACTCCTGTATTGAGATCTCGATGCCGACCATCTCAGAGGAGAGGCCTCTGGCGCTAACGGAAGAGATCGGCCGGACACGCCGCTGCCTACAACCTGACGTCGGGCAACCCGCTGAACGCGCGAAACCCACGGCATATCGGTTTTCATCGGTGGGGTAGACCTATCGTATCCAGTCCAGCATCGCCACTAAAGATGGAGATGGCGCGGCGCCATAAACCACCTTGAGTGTGTGCTGCCATTCGGCGAAGAACGCGCTGGCTTCAGCAGACCGGCCTTCTGCCCGCAGGCATTCCAGCAGGTGACGGCAGATGCCTTCTGCTGTCGGGTGCAGGCGAAGCGCGCGCTGATACACAGTCGTTGCCGACGTTGGTGCATTGAGGGCTTCCAGCTTTTCCCCCACGGTGAGCACGGTGCGCACCAGTTCGGCACGCAGGCGTTCCCGCTGCGGAAGCAGCCATGGTTGCTCGGCCTCGTCGGCGAGGAAGTCCCCGGTGTAGGCGGCCAGCATGTCCAACGCGGCTGTCAATAGCGTGTCGGAATCGGGGTCAGGTGTTTTTGCCAGATCGAGTGCGATTTGGCGATGCGCCTGGAACGTCCAGAGATCGAGCCCGCACAAGTGCATGTTGAGCCCAACCTTGCCGTTGCTGACCACGATGGCATCGGCATTGCCGAGCAGTTTGCGCAGCCGGTGAATGGCCACGTCGAACGCACCTTTGGCGCTGTCGCCATCCGCGTCGGGCCACAACGCGGCTGAGAGATGGTCGATGGCGACTTCCCGTCCCCCATACGCGACGATCGCCTTGAGCGTGTCCAGCGTGCGCCGGTTGCCCTTGCCGCTCTGCGCTAGCGGCTCACCTGAGCAACTCACGCTGAAAGCCCCGAGCACGCGCAGTTCAATCTCCCACGGCCAGTGCTTCACGCGCGCAGTTGGCGCCTGTAGACGGCGTTTGCGGACCAGTGCGGTCACGTAGTTCGTCTCAATGCCGGTTGCCAACGCATGGGCCGCCAGGCGGGCGACCATCGGGTCATGCCAGCCAGGGAAATTCGTGATGCCGAAGCGTCGGCCCAGCGCCAGCGCCTCCGGCAGCCATGGGCTGGTTGGTGCGCCACGATCCAACGCCATCACCGCGCGCACCATCAACGTGTGGCAGAGCGCCACCTTGCTATCGACGTCGCGCGACAGCGCCTCTGCTTCTTCGACAAACGTGTCGGCCTGTTCTGCCTGGCCGAGCAAGTGCGCGATATATGCGCTGGTGGCAAGGGTGAACGCCACGCCGAAGCGGAAGTTGAGTGACCGAAAGCCATTGCGCCCGAACTCAACCATGAGTTCCGCCTCGCGCAAGCGGTCTTGCTGCAAGGCCAGCCACCCGCGCTCGAAATGGTGCATGGCCTGATCGAGTGGCCGGCCCATGTGAATGTCTTGCGCCAGCTTGGCCCGGAACGATTCCGCCTCCATCACATTGCCGGCGGAGATAGCCGCCGCCAGCCCATGATTCAGTAGCGCGTGCTTCCACAGGTAGATGTCGCTGGCGTGCATCAAGGCTTCCGTTTGCTCTACCACGGCGATGCATGCATCGTTCTCGGCAAAGAACCAGTAGCCCATCGCCTCGGTGGTGAGGATCGTGGTGCGCAGCAGGTCGCTGGTCTGCGGCGATGCCACGGCCGCCCGCATGAGCTGGAGCACTACGCGCGCACGCTCAAGATCGCCCGTCCACAGGTGATAGACCGTCAGCATGAAGCCGAGCGAGGCTTGCGTCTGCACGTCCACCGTGCCGATGAAGACGAGGGCGCGGTCGGTCCAATGTCGGCTATCCGCATGGCCCATGGCGTGAAACGCCAACGCCGCGAGCACGCTGGCCAGCACGCGCGCTTCGATTTGCGCATCGGGAAACGCCGGGTAACGCGCGCGCAGCGTGTCCAGCATTTCCAGCCAATGCGTGAGCGGCCGGTAATCGCGGGATTCGAAATAGATGCAATCGACGATGCTAGACCAGGCGAGGTAACAGCCAGCGGCATTGTCATGCGCCTGGAACAGCGTCAACGCCGGCTCGAAGTAGAGGCGTGCATTGCCCGGGTCCAGCGCCATGCGGCTGGTGCCGGCCCAGAACAGCAGCCAGGGGTCGGCATTGAGCACGGCGGTGGGGAGTTGCCCAAGCAAGTCGCTCAACGTGCGATAGCGGCCTTGCTGGAGAACCATTGGTGCATGGCGCAGCGCCAGTGCCGCAAGTTGCGGCATCAGCCCGGCATCGGCCAGCAATTCGCCGGCGCCGGCAAGCTCGCCGCGCGCTTCCAGCAAGGCGGCGGCGTTGGCTGTCAGCTGCTGCCGCTCGTCAGCGGAAAATGCATCGGGTAACCGTGACAGCAAGAATTCGCGAAACAGCGCGTGGTACTGGTACGACGCCCCTGCCCCGCTGCCGAACTGGTCGATGAAGTACTGCTGGCAATGCGCGGAGGTAACGAAGTGATCGACATCCGTGCTGCCGGTGAGTTGGCGAGCCTCGGCCAGATCGAAGTTCGGCAGGATCGCCGTGCACAGCAGGAAGCGGCGCAGCTCGGGCGACGCGGCGACGATCATCTCCTGCGCGAAATACGGGAACAGCACTTCACGCGAGTCCAGTCGGTCGACGTCATAGCTGCCCACGCGGCCAATCTGGTCCAGCAGCAACACCACGGCGGCTACCCAGCCGCCGCTGCGCGCATGCAGCCCGCCGGCAAGCTCGCGCTCTGCATCGGGGCGCTGTTCCAGCGTTGCCAGCGCGGCGGGGTGGCCGGCCAGGATGGCGCCGGTTTCTTCCTCGGTCAGCCGCAGGTGTTGCCAGTCCACCAGCGCGAGTTGCTGATTGGCTTGCAGCCGCGCCAACTCAGGCGGCGGCGCGGATCGGCTCAACACCAGAATCCGCACGTGCTCGGATGCCTCGGCCAACGCGGCTTGCAGGATTCCCTTGAAGCTGGGCTCGGCCTCCGCTGCGTGCACGTTCTCAAGCACCAGCAGGGTGGCTTCTGGTAGCCCCGAGAACAAGGCCCGGAAGTAACGCCGCGCAAACGCTGCCAGGTCAAACAGATGGTCGGGGCTGAACAGCGGCGGCTGGGTGGCACTGTCTGCACCAAGATGCGCAGCGCAGGCTTGCCCGAAGGTCCGGAAAAAGCTGGCCGGGTCCATGTCGCCGGCGTCCACCTCGTACCAGATGGCGGGCAGCCCGCTCGCTTCCAGATAGCTGATCGCCAGTTTGGTCTTGCCCGAACCGGCAGGGCTGGCCACCCACACGATGGGGCTGGCCGCAAAGCCGCGCCCGATGCGGTTCAGCACACGCGGGCGCAGCACGATGCCGCCCGACTGCGGGCGGTTGATCTTGGAGAGCGTGGGAGCGGAGTTCAAGCGGAGGTCGAGTGCCAGCAGGAGGTTCGCGGAATGTGCGGCAAGGGTGCAGCGGGATTATCCCGTGCGCTGCGCTGCTCGCATGCCTCGGGATTTCCAGAATGTCATGCACTTCGGCTCGGGTGATTCCCCTCGGAAGGAGGGTGCGTTTCGGCACATCGAGCCCCATCGCCGCCCAGATCGGTAAGTCATCGGTAAGTGGCTGCGTGGCGTAATGCCTGAGCGCGGTCCATAGGAGCCACACGGCGTCTTCATTCATTTGAATGATGCGCGGCGCCATGTGCTTCTAGAGGATCCGATCCAATCCGGTCCGAAACCGAGCTATTCCGTACCACACCACAAAAGAGCCCGAGGGAGGGAACCATGAAGCTCACACCGATCGCAATCAGCGCTGCAGTGCTTGTTTTGACCGCTTGCGGCGGAGGCGGAGATGCTCCGCCTCAGCTAACCACGCAGCAATCGCAGACGATCAGCGGCGTGGCGGCCACTGGCGCGGCCTTGCCCGGTGCAACGGTCAACGTGACCTGCTCGGCGGGTTCGGGTACGGCCACCACGAGAGCGGACGGCAGCTATTCGGCACCCATCACGGGCGCCAGCCTGCCTTGCGTGGTGACGGCCACCAGCAGCGACGGCAAGACGGTGCTGCACTCGCTGGTTGCCGGTTCAGGATCGATCGGCAGCACCGCCACGGCCAACATCACGCCGCTGACGGAACTGCTGCTGGCACAACTGGCCGGACAGGACCCGGCAAAGTATGTGGCCGGATTCAGTTCGACGACGACCGTGAATGCCAGCGACGTCACCGCCGCGCAAGCTGCCCTGATCAAGGTGTTGCAGAGCGCCGGCTTTGACGCGTCGGGCATCGGTGACTTCCTGGGCGGCACGCTCAGCGCAGGCAGCGGCCAGGGTTATGACGGGGTGCTCGACACGCTGCAATCGAAGCTGGCCGGCGCGGGCGTCACCCTGACCGACCTGAGCACCGCGGTTGCCAGCACCAGCGGCAGCTCCAGCGGGTCTGCAGGCTCGACGGTTGGCACCGTGCTGGCGCCGGCCAATTCGGCCTGTCCGGCGCTCAAGAGCGGCGATCATCGGCTGATCAAATTCTCGGATGGTTCGGCACAGGTGGTGACCATCGACGCGGCCAAGCTGACCGTCGCGGTGGGCGGCTCGAGCTACCAACTGACCCAAGGTGCGACGGCCTGCGATTACACGTTGAACGATACCGGTTCGACGCGCGTGCTGGTGGCCAAGTCGGGAATGGCGGTCTGGACCAACGGCAGCGGTGGCACGGGCGTACTTTCGCTGTCGCTTCCCAAGCAGATCGTCGATCCGACCGCTATCAACGGAAACTACATCTATGCGCTCCTGAGCGGGGCAGGCCAAGGCACGTTTGGCACGAATAACTATGCGAAGGGCGTCGTGACGGCTGCCACGAATTGCGCGGTCAACGCGCCTTGCGCGCCTGATCTGAATTCACCGTATGGGCACATGGTTGCCACGTCGGATGGTGGGGTCGACTGGGTTGATGATGGCGCCTCCGCAGGTACCGTCAACGCCCACGCCTATGGGTTCCGGAACGCGCAGGGGAATACGGTTTTCGTGGTTGCGCTGACCGGGGGCGGCGTAGGCATCTTCGCCCCGCAGACGACGCTGTCCATGCCAGCAGTCGGCACGACCAACGCCTTCTGGCAAAGCAACGTCAAGTCGACCGGTCTGAGCGCGGTGACGGAAGACAGCAACACCATCACGGCGGTGAATGGCTCGACGGTGACACGCACCTTTGCCGATACCCATACGGACCAGATCATCTACAACGATCCATTCGCCGGCCTGCGCCATCGGCCCGGTACCAAGGTCTGCACGAACACGAGCGGTGTTGCGGTTACGTGCAACGAGACGTGGCAACTGCCGTTGAGCGGCCTGACGCTGGCATTGAGCGGGTCGCCGTCCGTCACGCCATCCACGTATCAGGTGAACTTTTCGGTCAACAAGCCCGGCAACTAAATCGAGAAAGGCGCCGTCATCAAAAGCGGCAACGGCCAGGGCGCCAACCGAGCGCCCGGCACTGCCGCCTTCGGGGAAGTTGGCACCGGCTCATCGCGAGCCGGTGCCAGCGCAAAAAAATACCCGGCCACAGATCGTCTGCGCCGGGTCTCGGAACTTTCACGGAAAGAGGATCCGTGAGAAGAGGAACAGGCGCATCGTGCGCCGCCCGCATGACAGCGGCATGTCAGCCGCGCCTGCGTCCTCATTCCTCCTGGATCGTCACCTTGTTCGGATAGAACGCCAGATAGCCGGCCACCTCGCGCGCCACGGGCTTGGGCTGTTCGTACGTCCAGACGGCGTTGTCGGCGCGCACATCGCCGGCCACGATCGTGTAGTACGACGCATCGCCCTTGTACGGGCAATGGGTGTGATGCTGCGTGCGCTCCAGCAGGTTCATCTGCACATCGTCGCGCGGGATGTACTGCACCGGCGGGTACGACGCCTCGCGCAGCGTGCGCGCCAGATGCGTGCTGGCGATGGTGAAACCGTTGAGGGTCACGGTCACGCGGCGCGGGTTCGACTCGACGGTGATGGGGTGGTTCGGATCGATTTCTGGCATGCGGCACTCCTGCAGTTGGGCGAGGGAAGACGCTTTCACTGTAGCAAGCGCCGCGCGCGCCTTCCTCTGGCTGCAGGCTTCCGCTTACCAGTGCGTTTCCGATTCCGGCGTGGACGAGACGCGGTGGATCGCCAGGTCGGCGCCCATGAATTCGGCCTCGCGGTCCAACCGCAGCCCAACGAGCTTGCGCAGCGTGCCGTACACCACCGTGCCGCCGACCAGCGCAATGACAATGCCGCCGGCCGTGCCCGCCACCTGCGCCCAGAACGACACGCCGCCCAGGCCGCCGAGCGCCTTCAGGCCGAAGATGCCGGCCGCGATGCCACCCCACGCGCCACACAGGCCGTGCAGCGGCCACACGCCCAACACGTCGTCGATGCGCCAGACGTTCTGCACGCGCGTGAACATCCAGACAAACAGCACGCCCGCGATGCCGCCGACGGCAAGCGCCCCCAGCGGGTGCATCACGTCGGAGCCCGCGCACACGGCCACCAGGCCGGCCAGCGGCCCGTTGTACGAGAAGCCCGGATCGTTCTTGCCCATCCACCACGCGGTGAGCGTGCCGCCCACCATGGCCATCAGCGAGTTGATGGCGACCAGGCCGCTCATCTTGTCGAGCGTCTGCGCGCTCATCACGTTGAAGCCGAACCAGCCCACCGCCAGCACCCAGGCGCCGGCGGCCAGGAACGGGATGTTGGACGGCGGATGCGCGGCGATGCGGCCGTCGTCCTTGTAGCGGCCGTGGCGGGCGCCCAGCAGCAGCACCGCCGGCAGCGCGATCCAGCCGCCCACCGCGTGCACGACCACCGAGCCGGCGAAGTCGTGGAACTCCGCGCCCGTCAC
The DNA here is from genome assembly GCF_001699815.1 of Ralstonia pickettii. GTDB lineage: Bacteria > Pseudomonadota > Gammaproteobacteria > Burkholderiales > Burkholderiaceae > Ralstonia > Ralstonia thomasii. The sequence continues at coordinate 8,709 of NZ_MCGB01000030.1, forward strand.
GCTCTGCAGCCAGTGCTGGATACCGAAGCGCTCGTTCCAGGCGATGCCCTCAAAGAACGGGTAGACAAAGCCCACCAGCACGAAGGTCGCCGCCAGTTGCGGCTCGAAGCGCGAGCGCTCGGCAATGCCGCCGGAGATGATGGCCGGGATAGCGGCCGCGAAGGTCAGCAGGAAGAAGAACTTCACCAGCTCGTAGCCGTTCTGCTGGGCGAGCACGTCGGCGCCGGTAAAGAAGTTGACGCCGTACGCGACTGAATAGCCGATGAAGAAGTACGCGATGGTCGACACGGCAAAGTCGACCAGGATCTTGACCAGTGCGTTGACCTGGTTCTTCTTGCGGACGGTGCCCAGCTCAAGGAACGCGAAGCCGGCATGCATGGCCAGCACCATGATCGCGCCCAGCAGGATGAAGAGCGCGTCGCCCCCGGTTTTGATGGAGTTCATTGCGGTTGTCGTGCGGGTTAAAGGTCAGCGCCATCCGGGTGCGGTGCGTGCCCGGAAATGGCGCAAAAGGCACCGACAGATGCAAAAGTTGTTCCAGCGGTGTGCAAAAAGGTGACATGGCGCACCATGGTCGTGCGCGGGAGGTCGTTGCCCGGCAGCGCGACGGCCGTGGCCCGAAATCGGTGCGTTCTTGCTTTGAATTGGTGCATCTGGCGCTGCGCGTGCGCTTTGATGGTGCGTTGCGCCGTTCTGACAGGCGCTACGGCTTGGCGCCGGACACGCTGAACGACGCGGCCACGGCGTCCCACAATGGTTCGTACCGCAAGCGCACGGCGCTGGCCTGCTCGGGCGATGTGGCGAGAGACTGCATGTGCAGCATCAGCAGCGCGCCGTCGGTCGGCACCATGAAGACGCGGCCGACCAGCGTGTTGCCGGGGGCGCGCGGGATATTCGGCCCGGGCGATTCGCCGATGTAGCTGGCCCACACGCCGATGCGCCCGCCGAACGATTGCGTACCCCAGCCGAGCAGTCGGCAGGGGGCCGCCACGGCTTGCTTCACGGCATCGCGCATCCAGCGCGGCTCGCGGCTGTCGGGCACGGTTTCGGGGTCGCCTTCGGTGGGGCGCACGATGAGCTCAATGCGCGACAGCCCAGAGCCGCCCTGATTGGCCCACGCGCCGATCGCCACCCGTGCCGGGTCGGGCTTGCGCGGCGCCGTGGGCGGCACGCGTTCCCACGAGAACGGCAGCCGCAGGGCGAGGCTCGCGCCGCGCGCATTCGGCCAGTCAGACAGGGTCACGGCCTGGGTAAAGCGGCTGCCCAGCTCATCGGCGGGGCGGTCGTCGTAGACCACCGCCAGCAGGGTCTGCAGCGTGGCGCGGTCCTGGCTGCCCTGCGCACGCGCAACCACGCGTTCGGCCAGCGAGTGGGCGGTCTCGGCCGTCTGGGTGGCAACGCCCACGCTGGGCTGGTGGAGGTCCAGCGCGCGCTCGATCAGCAGTTGGCGCTCGTCGTCGGATAGCGGAATGCCGGCGATCAGGCGGCGGGTGCGGGCCAGCGCCTGCGGGAAGGTGTTGTCGAACTGGGTACGGGCGCGGATCAGCTCCTCACGCTGGCCGGGAAAGCGCTGGATGGCGCGGTCGAGCGCCTGCGACTGCACGGTCAGGAACCCAAGCACGCTGATCAGCCCCGGAATGGCGCCAGGCGTGTAGTCCCACGCCAGGGCGTGACCGGACCACGCCAGCAAGGCGGTCAGACACCAGCGCATCGTTGCGCGGCTTGGCATTGGAAGTTCCCCCTGTGGTCGGACCCGTTTCCGACCGAAATCCGACTCTAACGATTTGTATCGATTGTGTGCAAGATGGGTGTTGCACCGAGATCGGACCGTTCCGGCTCCTAACCATTTGCGCAAACCATGCCGGGCGGCGGCGCGCCAGTTGGAAGGAATCGCGCTTCGGCCACCATGAAGCCGCAGGTAAGGAAGAACGGGAAGGCCGGCGCCCCGTAAGGCCGGTTGACGAGTGCGTCAACCCCGAAAATACTGTCTGTTCGACCCTCCGACCGGCACGCCGCGCCTTGTGCGCCGTACAACATATTCAACGCCGGCGCCCCACTTATAGAAGGTGGAGACATGACCGATCTTTCCGCTGCCCGCGCGGCCGATCCCACGCCTGCCAGCGAACCTGGGCCCGCGCGCAACAAGGTGCGCTTCGTGACGGCCGCTTCGTTGTTCGATGGGCATGACGCGTCGATCAACATCATGCGGCGCATCCTGCAGTCGATGGGCTGCGAGGTGATCCACCTCGGACACAACCGCTCGGTGGACGAGGTGGTGAACGCGGCATTGCAGGAAGACGTGCAGGGCATTGCCGTGTCCAGCTACCAGGGCGGCCACGTCGAATACTTCAAGTACATGATCGACGCGCTGCGCGCACGCGGCGGCGAGCACATCCAGGTGTTCGGCGGCGGTGGCGGGGTGATCGTGCCGGCGGAGATCCGCGAACTGCAGGACTACGGCGTCGCGCGCATCTACAGCCCAGAAGACGGCCAGCGCATGGGCCTGGCCGGCATGATTGCCGACATGGTGCAGCGCTGCGATATCGATCTCTCCATCCATGCGCCCGCTACCCTTGACCCGGTAGCCAATGGCGACCGCCGTGCGCTGGCGCAATTGATCACCGCACTCGAGTCAGGCCGCATCGATCCGCCATTGCGTGAAGCCGTACATGCGGCTGCGGCAGCCACGCCGACGCCGGTGCTCGGCATCACGGGCACGGGCGGCGCGGGCAAGTCGTCGCTGACCGATGAGTTGATCCGCCGCTTCCGGCTCGACCAACAGGACACGCTGCGCATCGCCGTCATCTCGATCGATCCGTCGCGGCGCAAGTCGGGCGGCGCGCTGTTGGGCGATCGCATTCGCATGAACGCGATCAACCATCCGAACATCTTCGTGCGCTCGCTGGCCACGCGGGAGGCCAGCCGCGAGATCTCCGACGCGCTGCCCGATGTGATTGCCGCATGCCGTGCCGCCGGGTTCGATTTCATCATCGTCGAGACCTCCGGCATCGGGCAGGGCGATGCGGCCATCGTGCCGCACGTCGATTTGTCGCTGTACGTGATGACGCCCGAGTTTGGCGCCGCCAGCCAGCTGGAGAAGATCGACATGCTCGACTTTGCCGATCTGGTGGCGATCAACAAGTTCGACCGCAAGGGCGCGCAGGACGCCTGGCGCGACGTCGCCAAGCAGGTGCAGCGCAACCGCGAGCAATGGCACGCCCGCCCCGAAGACATGCCGGTGTTCGGCACGCAGGCCTCGCACTTCAACGACGACGGCGTGACGGCGCTGTATCACGCGCTGGCCGATCGACTGAACGAGCGGGGCATGGCGCTGGCTGAACGCACGCTGCCGCGCCCGGCCGGCAAATGCTCCACCAGCCACGACGCCATCGTGCCTCCCGCGCGCGTTCGCTATTTGGCGGAGCTGGCCGATACCGTGCGCGGCTACCACCGCCGCGTCGACGCGCAAAGCCGCCTCGCGCGCGAGCGCCAGCAGTTGCGTGCCAGCCACCGCATGCTGGAGCAGGCCGGCGCCACGGTGCAGACGCTGTCCGCGCTCGACAAGCAGGCGGCCGAGCGCGACGCGCAACTCGGCGCGGCCGAGCGCAAGCTGCTCGCCATGTGGCCTGACCTGCGCCGCGCGTATTCCGGCGACGAATACGTCGTGAAGATCCGCGACAAGGAAATCCGCACGCAGCTCACGCACACCACGCTCTCCGGCACCACCATCCGCAAGGTCGTACTGCCGCCGTATGAAGACGACGGCGAAGTGCTGCGCTGGCTGATGCGCGAAAACGTGCCGGGCAGCTTCCCGTACACCGCCGGCGTGTTCGCCTTCAAGCGCGAGAACGAAGACCCGACGCGCATGTTCGCGGGCGAGGGCGATGCCTTCCGCACCAACCGGCGCTTCAAGCTCGTCTCGGAAGGCATGGAGGCCAAGCGGCTGTCCACCGCGTTCGACTCCGTCACGCTCTACGGCGAAGACCCGGCGCTGCGCCCGGACATCTACGGCAAGGTCGGCAATTCGGGCGTCTCCATCGCCACGCTCGACGACATGGAAGTGCTGTACGACGGCTTTGATCTGACCAGCCCTGCCACGTCGGTTTCCATGACGATCAACGGACCGGCGCCGACGATCCTGGCGATGTTCATGAACACCGCCATCGACCAGAATCTCGCCCGGTTCCGTGCTGACAACCAGCGCGAACCGACGCAGGACGAAGAGGCAAAGATCCGCGCGTGGGTGCTGCAGAACGTGCGCGGCACGGTGCAGGCCGACATCCTCAAGGAAGACCAGGGGCAGAACACCTGCATCTTCTCGACGGAGTTTTCGCTCAAGGTGATGGGCGATATCCAGGAATATTTCGTGCACCACCAGGTGCGCAATTTCTACTCGGTGTCGATCTCGGGCTACCACATCGCCGAGGCGGGCGCCAACCCGATCTCGCAACTCGCATTCACGCTCGCCAACGGTTTCACGTATGTGGAGGCGTACCTCGCGCGCGGCATGCACATCGATGACTTTGCGCCGAACCTGTCGTTCTTCTTCTCCAACGGGATGGACCCGGAATACAGCGTGCTCGGCCGTGTCGCGCGCCGCATCTGGGCAGTGACGCTACGAGACAAATACGGCGCGAATGAGCGCAGTCAGAAGCTGAAGTACCACGTGCAGACCTCGGGCCGATCCCTGCACGCGCAGGAGATTGCGTTCAACGATATCCGAACGACGTTGCAGGCGCTGATCGCCATCTACGACAACTGCAACAGCCTGCACACAAATGCCTACGACGAGGCCATCACCACCCCGACGGCCGAATCCGTGCGGCGCGCCCTGGCCATCCAGCTCATCATCAATCGCGAGTGGGGCCTGGCCAAGTGCGAGAACCCGAACCAGGGCAGCTTCGTCATCGATGAACTGACGGACCTCGTGGAAGAAGCCGTGCTGCGGGAGTTTGAACGCATTGCCGAGCGCGGCGGTGTGTTGGGGGCGATGGAAACCGGCTACCAGCGCGGCAGGATCCAGGAAGAGTCGATGCTGTATGAGCAGCGCAAGCACGATGGCTCGCTGCCGATCATCGGTGTGAATACGTTCCGCAACCCAGACGCCGATAGCGTGGTGCCGCCGCACATTGAACTGGCGCGTTCCAGCGAGGAAGAAAAGCAGAGCCAACTCGCGCGGCTGCAGGATTTTCATGCTCGGCATGCCGGGGAAGCCCCGGCCATGCTGCAGCGCCTGCAGCGCGCGGTGATTGACGATCAGAACGTGTTTGCGGTGCTGATGGACGCGGTGCGGGTTTGCTCGCTGGGGCAGATCACGCATGCGTTGTTTGAGGTGGGGGGGCAGTATCGGCGGAATATGTAGGA
>NZ_MCGB01000031.1 GCF_001699815.1 Ralstonia pickettii
CCGTGTAACGTCTTGACGTTCGCGAACCGCTCCATCAGCTCCGCCAACTCCGCTTCGATCGCTTGTTGAATCACTTGCCGCGCCCCGTGACGAACCAATTCGTCAAGTCCAAGCCCGACTCCCGATAGACCGACGACTGCTTTTTCCGTATCCTTGCTCATGGTGGATGGTTTGATTTTTTGCTGGTTTCCGACTTCGACAATCAGATTCTCAGCTGAAACCTCCACCGCCTTCAACTTCCCGCCTCAACTCCCCCGTACACCACTTTCGACTTTAGCTCAATACGGTTGCGTTGCCATCCAAGCCGACCAGCAAGACGTTATAAGGCATGTGTCGATTGTCATATGCAGGGCTGTCCATACCTGGCGCGCCAATTGGCATGCTAGGGACCGCCAGTCCAATCGCGTATGGACTCTCCCGCAGCAATCGCCGAATCTCACGGGCCGGAACATGGCCATCAAGCGCATAGCCTTGAACAAGGCCGGTGTGACAGGAGGCATAGCGCGCTGGCATGCGGACTTTTTGTCTTGCCTCGACCGTGTCTTCGACGTCGTGTACAACCACTTCGAAACCGTTGTTCCGCAAATGCAAAAGCCAATCCCGGCAGCATCCACACGCTGGTGTCTTCCAGACCTCAATCTGGGTCTTGGATGCAGTCTTTTGTGCCCAAGCCAAGGCAGGCAAAAGCACCAGTCCTGCAATGACGGAACGCCTCATTGCTGAGACAGTCTTGATACCCGATAGTCTTGTCATAGTACTTATTCTCGTGCAGCCAAAATCGCCTAGGTTCCCGGCGGCGACAGCACACCAAGCCAAGCGACCGCAGCGAGAATCACTACGGCGAGTCCCGCCTCCATGCAAAGGCTTCGGCGCAGCGCTATAACCGCGTCAGAGTGGTCGCCTACGTCCAATGCCGTCTCCAGCTGTGGACTCAATCGATAGCGATTGGCCGCTGCCAAGCCCAGCATCGCTCCAAACAGGGCGAGTTTGAGCAGCAACAGACGCCCATAAAGGGAAGAGAAGAGTCCGTCAAGTGTCGGGCCTACGATCAGCCAATAGTTGAACACCCCTGTCGCGAGCAAAGTGGCGACAATCAACGTCCCAAGACGGGCAAAGCCATTGGACGTATGGCTCAGAATCTCGACCGCTTCCGTTGAGGCCGCGTGCCGCATGGAAGCCAGGAGCACAAACGCTGCTAATGCGCCGACCCATGCCCCAGCGGCCAGGACGTGGGCAATATCGGATGCAAGATGAAGATATCCCGTCGCACCATCGTGCATCGCCCCGTGCCCAGCCCAAGTGACGGTGACGAGCGCCACGGCGCCCAGGCCGGCACACAACCCAAAATGAGGTATCGGGCGTTTTGCCAACCAAGCAACGACGACCAGGCAGCTCACTAGCGCCACCAAGCGCGCAATCCAGGCCAGTCCGACCGTAGTGGTGGTCAGGATCATGCCGAAGATATGGCTAGTTAGGGCGCCATACTCGGTGGCACCGGTCATGGCTTTGGCCATCACCACGATGCTCCACAGCGACAGGAGGATGCCCAAGGCGGCAGTGGTTCCAACGGTGCAGACGTATCGACGCGCAATCGCCGATGCTCGGTGATCGGGCCGCAACGCTTGCACGCCGAACAGCGAGACACCGAACAGGATCGTCAAATCCAGATACAGCGCAAACCGCAAGGCGATATTGAGCCAATCGTCTGCCATGGTTTTACTTGACCTTAAACGAAATATTCCCCGTCATGGGGTGAGTGTCCGATGAAACTGCGCGCCATTCGACTTTGTACGTCCCGGTCATCAAGGGCTTGGCAGGCGTGATGACCATTGTCTTGGGGTCGTCGCCTGCTGAGACGTTTGCAGCAACCTTCATGGCATCTTGCCCCGACATGCCGGGCATTTCCGTCATCACCAGATTTGCCCCCGAGAATTGCGTCGAGAGACTCTCCGAGAACTTGAGCTCGATCTTTGCCGGCGCGGCTACTTCGGCTTTGTCGGCGGGCGTGGAAGACAACAGCTTGGGATGCGCAAATGCAGCCGTGCTGGCGAGAATGGCCGAGGCCGCGACAACAATGCTGGCAATGTAACGATGGTTCAACATATCAATACCTCCACTGGTGGTGAAAAAGAAAACGACTAGTACCAAACTCGCAGGCCTGCGACAAACCGAGTCTCGCCACTGCGGCCTCCATCAGCCCTGATCATATTGGCCGTGTTGCCAAACGTCTGGTACCGCTCAACGCCGATGTAAGGCGCGAATTGCCGGCTGAATTCGTAACGCAAACGCAGTCCGACGCTAGCGCTAGACAGGCCACTGCCGATCTCCAGAACCGGATCATTTTTCCCATAGAGGTTCGCCTCCACGCGCGGTTGTAGGATGAGGCGCTGGGTCAGCAGCAATTCATACTCCGTGGACAGCCGCAGCGCAGTACGACCACTGTTACCAACGTATGCCGTGGCCTGGATGTTGAACCAGTATGGCGCCAGACCTTGCACGCCAAAAGCCGCCCAGTTCCGCGCTGGACGCCCCGAGCCGACGTCGTTTCGGATCCCAAGCTGGGTGTCCCAGAACGTCGTGATCGCGTGCCCCCACAGCAACTCGGTGCGCGCCTCCTCGAGTCGACCTTTTTTCACATCGCCTTCCGCCTTCAGCACAACCTTGTTGTAAGTGCTTCCGTACCACGCTTGGGCCTCGTAAGACGCGGCGTTGGAGTTAGTCCCGCGCACCCACTCCAGGCGATCAATCAAGAACGATCCAAAATTGTGTTCATCGGCCATCATGAGCTGGCGGGTATTGCCCAGCGCGTACTTTCCAACCCCCAGTTGATATCCACCCGAGTATGCATTCGGATCCCGTGCATCAGGTGGCGGAGAGCCGCCTTGCATTTGCATCGAGCCGTGATCCATGCCCTGCATCGAGCCGTGGTCCATACCCTGCATCGAGCTGTGGTCCTTTGGCTGCGTTCCAGCGCTCGAGCTTGGCGCCATGGTGTCGTAGGAAGTCGTGGATTCCTGTGCCAACGCGGCGCTGGTGCCGACGACGGTCAAGGCAATTGTCAATGCTGCTTTAGCGTGCTTTTGCATGATCTTTTGTGGACTTAGGCGACGATCACTTCGCGGAACATGCCCGCGTCCATATGCAGCATGAGATGGCAGTGCCAAGCCCATCGTCCCAAGGCGTCAGCCGTGACAAGGAAGCTAATACGCTGCGCTGGTTGCACCGGAATCGTATGCCTGCGCGCCAAGAAGGTTCCGTCCGGTGCTTCGAGTTCGCTCCACATCCCGTGCATATGCATCGGATGCGTCATCATCGTGTCGTTATGAAGAATGACACGAAGACGCTCCCCGTAGCGGAAGTGAACAGGGGTAGATTTGCCAAACTCAACACCATCGAACGACCATGCGTACCGCTCCATATTGCCGGTCAGATGCAGTTCGACTTCACGCTGCGGGCCGCGCGAATCCATCGGGCCGCCGATGGTATGCATGTCCTGTAGGACTAACACGCGTCGCCCATTGTTACGCAGGCCGATACCGGGATCGTCGAGGTTAGTCCGCGCCATATCGACATGCATGTCGGTGCTTGGACCATACTCTGTGCGCGCGTGGCGCGCCTTCTTGCTCGGAACCTTTAGGGAACTCGCAGCGCTGTCGTGCATCGCCCCATGCTGACCGTGGTCCATCCCGGACATCCCGGACATCCCGGACATCCCGGACATCCCGGACATCCCGGACATCCCACCCATGTCGCCCATCATGTCAGCCATTGTCAGCCACTCGGCCTTGTCTACCGATGGCACGGTAGCTTGCAAACCTTGGCGCACAGCCAAGGTTCCAAGAGCGTAGCCTGTACGGTCCATCGTTTGAGCGAAGATCGTGTGGGCGTCGTCCGTAGGGGTAACCACCACATCGCACGTTTCGCCTGGGCCAAAGCGGAACTCATCGACCGATACCGGCTCAATGTCCTGTCCGTCAACTTGAACCACCTTCATCTTCACGCCGGGAATACGGACGTCATAGAAAGTGTTGCCAGCCCCGTTGACGAAACGCAGCCGTACAGTCTGGCCTCGGGAGAACAGCCCCGTCCAGTTGCCCGCAGGCGTTACGCCATTCATCAGGTAGGTCAATGTTGCGCTGGAGAGATCAGCCAGATCCGTCGGGTTCATCCGCATCTGGTTCCACATCCGCCGCTTGTCCATGGCAGATGTCCATCCTTCACGCGAAACGTCGCGAAAGAAGTCGACCACAGTCGGCTGGTTATAGTTGTAGTAGTCGCCTTGGATCTTAAGCTTGGTGAGGACGCGCATCGGATCCTCGTCCGTCCAGTCGGAAAGCAAGACGGTGTAATCGCGATCGGCCCGCACGCGGTCCTCGCCAGCGGGATCGATAACGATACCGCCATATAGTCCTGTCATTTCCTGGAAGCCGGAGTGCGAGTGGTACCAGTAACTGCCACTCTGCTGGACCTTGAAACGATACGTGAATGTCTCGCCCGGGGCGATGCCGGAAAAGCTGATCCCGGGTACGCCGTCCATCTGGAACGGCAGAATGATGCCGTGCCAATGAATTGACGTGGGCTCCGGCAGACGGTTGGTCACCCGGATGGTGACCGTGTCACCTTCACGCCACCGCAACGTTGGGCCAGGCAGCATGCCATTGATGGTAGTCGCCATGCCTGGCTTGCCGGTAAAGTTCACTGGGGTCTCAGCGATCACCAGATCGAATTCGGTGCCCCGCAGCACGGGCGCGGTGCCAAAGGCTGTGCCCTGGGCCTGCGACGCCCGCGCGGGCATCCCGCCCAAGCCCAGGCCAGCGATCACCCCTCCGGCGGCCAAGCCTTGCACAAATCGCCTCCGCGGAAGGTTCGGAAGCACCACGCCCATTGCACGATTGCTGCGCATCTCTTTATTCCTTGCGTAAGTCCCTGATGAGATTTGTACGGCAGGAGCAGCCTAATCACTCCAAGGCTACCTTAACCTGACCGAAACATTACATATTGGTCAGGTTGGTCAGCAACCATGCCGCTCCATGTACGCTACACGATACCGGTCGCACTTTTCGTGCGCCATAAGTAATAAAGAGACAGACATGAAGCTCCTTGTTGTCGAAGACGAATCCAAGACCGGCGAATATTTGCAGCAGGGGTTGTCGGAAGCCGGCTTTGTTGTGGACCTTGCCCGCAATGGCTTGGACGGCCGACATCTTGCAATGACGGGCGACTATGACCTCTTGATTCTTGACGTGATGTTGCCCGATCTCGAAGGGTGGCAGATCCTGCACGCACTGCGCTCAACTGAACTGGCTGTGCCGGTGCTGTTTCTGACCGCGCGCGATAGCGTCGCTGATCGGGTCAAGGGCTTGGAGCTGGGCGCGGATGACTACATGGTCAAACCATTTGCATTTGCGGAATTGCTCGCGCGTGTTCGAACTCTGCTTCGACGAGGCAGTGCGCCATCGCTTGCAGAACGCATCCAGGTGGCCGACCTGGTGCTGGATCTGACTCGCCGTCGTGCTTCCCGTGGCGGTCAGCGAATCACGTTGACCAGTAAGGAGTTCTCGCTGCTGGAACTGCTAGCCCGCCGTCATGGCGAGGTGTTGCCCCGGTCCCTGATCGCCTCCCAAGTCTGGGACATGAATTTCGACAGCGACACTAACGTGATCGACGTCGCCATTCGACGCCTGCGCGCCAAAATCGACGATAACTTCGAACCTAAATTGATCCATACCGTCCGTGGCATGGGCTATGTCCTCGAAGGTCCGGAGGACGGGGAGTAATGAGGCGCCATTCACTAACGGCGCGGCTGACCGCGTATTTCTCCTTGTCATCAGCGGCCATGTTGTTGGGCCTCGGCATTCTGATCGCCCTGGCCATGGAGGAGCATTTTGCAGTGGAAGACTTTACGGCGTTGGGCGAGAACGTGAACGTTATTCGCCGGGTGGTTGAGAGTAGCTCTGCACCCGAGGTCTCTAGTCGGCTCAACGACGTGCTACAGCACCGCACGGATCTGATTGTGCGAGTCCAGGCGCCACAGGGTCAGGCCTTGTTTGCCACCCCCGACTTTGACTTTGCGGAGGTGTTGGCCGTGCTACGCAAGGCAGGCCGTCATTCCGGGGCCCTTGTTTGGCAGCAGGGCGACAAGCAATACCGGGGGGTGCATATGCAAGTGCCGCTGCGCGACGACGGTGCGCTGGATGTATTGGTGGGCATCAATACTGAGATCCATGCGCATTTCCTACGCGCGTTTCGGAAGACGTTGACGCTCTACATCGCATTGGCCGCCCTGGCGAGCGGCCTATTTGGATGGTGGGCGGCCCGGCGGGGGCTGTTGCCGCTGCGCGCGATGGCTTCGCGGGCGAAGTCTGTGACGGCGGACCGCCTGGACGAACGGATGCCGGTCGATATGGTACCGGTCGAGGTTGCCGATCTTGGCGTGACGTTGAACGGCATGCTCGCGCGCTTGCAGGGCGATTTCCAGCGACTCACCGACTTCTCGACCGATATCGCACACGAGCTACGCACACCGATCACCAACCTGCTGACGCAAACCGAAGTGGCTCTCTCACAAATTCGCGAACCTGCAAAGTACAGAGACGTCCTTGCTTCAAACGTAGAAGAGCTGCAGCGTTTGGCTCGGATGGTGTCGGACATGCTCTACCTGGCCAAGATGGAGCACAACCTGACGCTGCCCAGTGCCGAGATGATCGAGCTTGCCGGCGAGGTGCGCGCACTCTTTGAGTTTTACGACGCGTTCGCGGAGGACAAAGCCGTGCAGTTGCAAGTGGAAGGACAAGCGCAACTGCGTGGCGATCGGCTCATGCTCAGACGCGCCTTCAGCAATCTGTTGTCGAATGCGATACGGCACACACCCAGGCGCGGCCGTGTGATCGTTTCCATCACGCCAACCGAGGAGGGCCTCGCCGTGACGATCGACAACGACGGCGAGGCGATTGCTCCCGACGTGCTGCCGTTCATCTTCGAGCGCTTCTTTCGCGCAGACAAGTCGCGTGCGCGCCCAGAATCGGACGGAGCAGGCCTTGGCTTGGCTATCACCAAAGCAATCGTTCTCGCCCATGGGGGAACCATTTCTGCCACACGCGTGCACGATCGCACTCGATTCACCGTCCGGCTGCCGATCCGCTGCTGAACTTTGGGGGGGCACGCTCGCTGACATCATCCGTCAGGTCGGCCCCTATGGCGGCCAATGTGTCGTGCAAGCTGCCCGAAGTCTTGCGTGAGCATGACGCCTTTGAAAGGTTGTGCGTGCATCACAACATGGCGATAACGCTTCCCCGTCAGGGGCCAGGCCCAGGCTTTTTCCTTGCTGTACATGCAGCGTGCCATTCCGGCACGTCGGCAATCAAGGAGAACCCAAATGCCTCACCAACACTTCCAAGCCTGCATCGACGAATGCGCCGCGTGTCGCGTGGCGTGCCTGCACTGCGCCACCGCCTGCTTGACCGAGAAGGACGTTCTGACATTGAGCACCTGTATTCGGCTGGATCTCGATTGCGCTGAGATCTGCGAAGCCGCCGTGGGCGTGATGGCGCGAGGCAGCGCCCAAGCCACTGCAATATGCGAGCTGTGCGCGAAAATCTGTCAAGCCTGCGCCGCCGAGTGTGCCAAGCACTCCCACGAGCACTGTCAGCAGTGCGCGCGTGCCTGCGAGACATGCGCCGACGCCTGTCGTGCCGTGCATTGAAGGTGGCATACCGGATCAATCTCGCTGATCTGTCGCACTTGTAATACGAGGGTCACGTTTCTGTCAGCCCCAGCCTTCTACACTGCATTGGCATAGCAGTGTCTTGTTTCAACTTGAAGAAGGAAAACGCGATGAACATCCTGAAAAAATCCGCATTGGTGGGGGCAGCGTTGCTGGCCCTCGGTGTCAACGTCGCCAACGCGGCGACCGCTACTGGCGCGCGCGACCCATATACCGATGGCGCTAACGCGATGGGCAAGCGCGATCCCTACACCGATGGTGGGCGCGCAGCGCGTGACATCTACACCGATGGCGCGCATTCGATGGGCACCCGTGACCCTTACACGGATGGTGGCCACCAAT
>NZ_MCGB01000032.1 GCF_001699815.1 Ralstonia pickettii
AAGTCATCGTCAACGCCAGTTGTACCGCCGTCCTTGCCGAACAGGGTCCGCTGGAACGTGCGCGTCGCGACCAGCCACTGGTGCAGCTCCATCCCGCCAATGCCGAGCGGATTGTTGATGTCCTGATCCGGACCTGCGCTGAGACTGGCGGCCATGCTGTCGGGCCGCTTGGCTTGGGTGGTTGCAGGTGCGTTCATGGTGTCTCCTTCACGCGTTCGTTGTGGGTGGGGCCATTCTGTGGCGGCCCTCGCCCAGCGGACTGTCAAGCGATTGACAGTCCGCGTGCGGCGCAGCTCAAACCAGCTTGACGAGTTGCTTGCCGAAGTTCTTGCCCTTGAGCAGGCCCATGAATGCTTCCGGTGCGCTCGCCAAGCCCTGTGCCACGCTCTCGCGGAATTTCAGCTTGCCCTGCGCCACGAAGCCGCCCAGCTCGCGCAGTGCTTCCGGCCACACGTCCATGTGTTCGGAGACGATGAAGCCCTCGATGGTCAGGCGCGACACCAGGATCAACTGCGGGTTCTGCAGCGGCAGCGGCTGACCGTCGTAGCCGGCGATCATGCCGCACATGGCGATGCGGCCGAACGCGTTCATGCGGGAGAGCACCGCATCCAGGATCGCGCCACCGACGTTCTCAAAGTACGAATCGATACCGTCGGGCGTCGCTTCCTTGAGCATCTTGTACAGCTCTTTCGCGTCACTGGCGGCCTTGTAGTCGATGCAGGCGTCAAAGCCCAGTTCGTTGACCACGTAATCGCACTTGTCCTTGCCACCGGCAAAGCCCACCACGCGGCAGCCCTTGAGCTTGGCAAGCTGGCCGACCACGCTCCCCACCGCGCCCGAAGCGGCGCTCACGGCCACGGTCTGGCCGGGCTTCGGCAGCATGATCTTGTTCAGGCCATACCACGCCGTCACGCCCGGCATGCCCACCGAGCCGAGATACGCCGACAGCGGAATGTGGCGCGTATCGACCTTCTGGATGCCGCGGCCGTCCGACACGCCCATTTCCTGCCAGCCGAACATGCCGACGACGTTGTCGCCCACGGCAAACGACGGGTTCTTGGACGCTTCCACCACGCCCACCGTGCCGCCGATCATCACTTCATCCAGCGGCTGCGGTTGTGCATACGACTTGCTGTCGTTCATGCGGCCGCGCATGTACGGATCGAGCGACAGGAAATGGTTGCGCACCAGCACCTGGCCGTCCTGCAGCTCGGGGATGTCCACCGTCTCCAGGCGGAAATTGTCGGGCGTCACGGCCCCTTGCGGGCGCGAAGCCAGAACGATGCGCTGATAGGTCTTCGACATGAAAAACGCTCCTGAATATCGGATATCGGTGTTGGTTCGGGTTGTTACTTGTGTTGCATGAAGTACTCGGCCAGCGCCGCATAGGCGCGGTGCGTGACCGGATCATTGGCAGCATTGGCAGCGATCGGGTGCGAGGCGTAGCGCACGATCGTCATCTGGGCCACCGGATCAATATAGATGCGCTGGCCATGGATGCCGCGCGCTTCGAACGTGTGGTGCTCGTTGCTCGAAACCCACCACATGTTGCGATACGAATAGCCGGGCAGCGTCGTGTAGCCTGCCTTGGCAAACTTGGCCGGGTCGCCGCCCCGGCGAATATCGTCGATCACACTTTTGGGCAGGATCTGCTTGCCGTTGAAGCGGCCGTCGTCGCGGATCATCTCGCCAAAGCGCGCCAGATCGCGCAGCGTGGTGTTCAGGCCACCTCCGCCCGATTCGGTACCGATGCTGTCGATCGAGAAGTACGCGTCATCCTGTGCCCCCATCGGTTGCCAGATGCGCTCGGACAGCAGCGCCGCCAGCGATTTGTTCGACGCACGGCGCACGATCCACGCCAGCGTTTCGGCGTTGACGGTCTTGTACGCGAACTCCGCGTCGTGCTCGCCTTCCTTGCGCAGCGTCGTCAGGTAATCGTAGAAATTGTCAGGGCCCTTGTAGCCCGCCGGCCGCGGCAGCATGCCGCCGGCGCGGGCGTAGGCCCAGACATCGGCGTTCGGGTCGGCGTAGTTTTCGGAATAACGCACGCCCACCGTCATGTCCATGACCTGGCGCACAGTGGCGTCGCCATAGGCCGTGTCCTTCAGCTCCGGCACGTACTGCGTCACCGGCGCGGCCGGATCGAGCTTGCCGTCGGCCACCAGCATGGCGGCTAGCGTGCCGACAAACGATTTCGTGACCGACATGGCGATGTGCTGCGTATGCGCATCGAGCGCGCCGAAGTAACGCTCGTAGACAACCTTTCCCTTGTGCATGACGAGGATGCCGTCGGTGTAGGTCAGCTTGAGCGCCTCGGCAAACGTGCGGCGAGTGCCGTTCGGATCGGTAAACAACACGCCGCTGATATCGCGCTCGGCGCGCGGCAGCTTGCTGACCGGACCGTCGCCGCGCCACACCACACGCGTCGGCACAAACTCGCGCATGTGGCTATAGCCGTAGCGCGTGCGCGGGAACATGTTGCCCGCCAAGTCAAAGCGGATGATGCGATCGGGCGGCGGCGGAAAGCCCTGCATCCAGCCCATCCTGCTCGGATCGGACTCGTCGGCCGTGAGCGGTTTCTGCATCGGCGGCGTCGGTGCGGGCGGCGCCTGCACGGTGGTTTGCGTGTCGCCGGCCGGTGCGGCAGCCGGTGCGGAACTGGAGGCGCATCCTTCCAAGGTCATGGTCAGTCCGGTGCAGCAAAGCAGAGTGATGGCAAGGGCAGACGCCGTCCGCCGCGCGGGTTGTTGCATGGGTGTCTCCGTGGTTGCTCTTCTTGTGTGTCGGACGCTATCCGGTGTGCAACTGGGTACTCCAACTGCGGTGTTGTCTGATCAGCCGTCCGCACCGGGTTCGGGCGTGCGCGGCGGTGGCATGCGCTTGACGAACTTGAAGGTGCCCGAACCGCGTGCGACCAGCTTGTCATCTGCGTCACGCACCTCGCCTTCGCAGAACGCCATGGTGGTGGACTGATGCACGCAACGGGCGCTCGCCTTGAGCGTGCCGCGCCCGGGCTGCATGAACGCCGTCTTCATCTCGATCGTCACCACGCCGCGGCCATGCACGTCGCCGATCGGCCGGCCATGGCCATGGCGACGTCGAGCATCGTCATGGTCACGCCGCCGTGGGCCATTTCCCAACTGTTCATGTGCTCGGCTTCGAGTGCAAGTTCGACCACGCCCTCGCCATCGGCCACCTTCAGGCAGCGCATGCCGAGAAGCTTGAGGAAAGGGATGTCGATCGGAAAACCGTTGTTGTCTGCGTTCATGCTGCGTCAGAAAGAGTAAGAAGCAGCCGAAATTAGACCACGCTCACGCCGCCGTCGACGGCGAGGATCTGGCCCGTGATGTGCTTGGACGCATCCGACGCGAACAGCGCGGCCACGCCCTTGAGGTCTTCGTCGTCGCCAATGCGGTGCAGCGGCGAGCGTTCGGCTAGCTTGTCCACGCCGAGCTTCTCTAGCGAGCCGCGCGTCATCTTCGACGGGAAGAAGCCAGGTGCAATCGCATTGACGGTGATGTTGTGCTCGCCCCACTCGCCCGCCAGCGCGCGAGTGAAGTTGACCACCGCACCCTTGCTGGTGTTGTAGGCGATCGTATCCAGCGAGCCCGGCGGGTTGCCCTTCAGGCCTGCAATCGACGCCACGTTGACGATCTTTCCGTACTTGCGCGGGATCATCGAGCGCTTGCCGATCTGCTGCGTGAGCAGGAACAAGCCGCGGATGTTCAGGTTCATCACCTTGTCCCACGCTTCGACCGGGTGGTCTTCAGCCGGTGCGCCCCACGTCGCGCCCGCGTTGTTGACGAGAATGTCGACGTGGCCGAGTTTGGCCAGCGCCTCGTCGGCTAGGCGCTGGATGTCTGCTTCGACGGCGCCGTCGGCGGCGATCCAGTCGGCCTCGATGCCGAGGGATTTCAGGTGCGCCTGCGCTTCCTTCAGCTCATCGGCCTTGCGGGCAGACAAAACGATGCGCGCGCCCTGCTCGCCCAATGCTTCGGCAATCTGCAGGCCGAGCCCGCGCGAGCCGCCGGTGATCAGCGCCGTCTTGCCGGAAAGATCGAAGAGGTGTTTCAGCGTACCCATGGTGTCTCCTGTGTCTCGTTGTGGTTGTGCGATGCCGTCAGAACCAGGCGTCCTGCATGTCCAGCGTGGTCGTGTCGAGCGAGCCCAGCAGCACGATCTGCGGGTCGATCTTTGGCAGTTCCCACTGGAAGAAATAGCGCGCGGCCTGCAGCTTGCCGCGGTAGAAATCAGCGTCTTCGCCTTGGGCGTTCGGCAATGCCTTGGCGGCGGCCAGCGCCTGCTCCAGCCAGATCCACGCGACGACGACGTGGCCGAACGCTTCCAGATAGACCGAGGCATTCGCCAGCGTCACGCGCGGGTCGCCGGCGGCCCACAGCGTCTGCGTGACCTTGGCCAGTTTCTGCGTCGCCATGCCGAGCGCACGGCCGTAGCCGACCAGCGTTTCATCGTCAGTTTCCAACGCACGGCCGACGGTGGCCTGCACGCGCTCACCGAGCGCGGCGAAGGCAGCGCCGTCCTGCATCACGACCTTGCGGCCCAGCAGGTCCAGGCCCTGGATGCCGTGCGTACCTTCGTGAATCGGGTTCAGGCGGTTGTCGCGGTAGAACTGTTCGACGTTGTATTCGCGCGTGTAGCCGTAACCGCCATGCACCTGGATCGCCAGGCTGTTGGCCTCCAGGCACCACTGCGACGGCCAACTCTTGGCAATCGGCGTGAGGATGTCGAGCAGCAGACCGAGCTTGGCGCGTTTGGCTGCGTCGGTTTCCCCGCGTTCTTCATCGACGAGCTTGGCGCAATACAGGTTCAAGCCGAGCGCGCCTTCCACATACGCCTTCTGCGCCAGCAGCATGCGACGCACGTCGGCGTGATCGACGATACGGATCTGCGGAGATGCTGCATCCTTGCCCGATGGCCCGACCGGGCGGCCCTGCGGGCGATTGCGCGCGTAGTCCACCGCGTGCAGATAACCCGTGTAGCCAAGCATCGTTGCGCCCATGCCGACGCCGATGCGCGCCTCGTTCATCATGTGGAACATGCATGCGAGACCCTTGTGCGGCTCGCCGACGAGGTAACCGATGGCGCCAGGGCGCGGCTGGCCATCTGCGCCCTTCGGACGGAACTGCGTGCCCTCACCAAAATTTAGCAGGCAGTTGGTCGTGCCGCGATAGCCCATCTTGTGGTTCAGGCCGGCGAGCACCACGTCATTGCGCTCGCCGAGCGAGCCATCGGCGTTGACGAGGAACTTCGGCACGATGAACAGCGAGATACCCTTCACGCCCGGAATCAGCTTGCCGTCCGGGCCGGGGATCTTCGCCAGCACAAGGTGGACGATGTTTTCCGACAGCTCATGTTCACCGGCGGAGATCCACATCTTGTTGCCGGTTAAACGGTACTGCGCGCCGAGCGGCGATTCGCCCTCGTACTCGGCCCGCGTGACGATGTCCGAGAGCGACGAGCCGGCCTGCGGCTCCGACAGGCACATCGTGCCGTAGAAGCGGCCTTCCATCTCGGGCTGTACAAACGTTTCGATCTGCGCGGGCGTGCCATGCGCGAGCAGCAGATTCGCGTTGCCGATGGTGAGGAATGGATACGAACTGGTGCCGACGTTGGCAGCCTTGAAGAAACCGAAGCCGGCTTTTTCGACCACCGTGGGCAGTTGCATGCCGCCACGTTCAAAGTCTTGCCCGGCAGCCATCAGGCCCGCTTTGTTGAAGGCGTCCAGCGCTGCCTTGACCTCGGGAATGATGTGGACCTTGGTGCCGTCGAAGTGCGGTTCTTCTTGGTCGTTTTTCTTGTTATGCGGAGCAAACAGATCCGTTGCGATGCGCTCGCAGGTGTCGAGCGCGGCGTCGAAGGTTTCGCGGGAGTGGTCGGCGTAACGGGGAATGCTTGTGAGTGACTCAACGTTGAGCCATTCGTAGAGCAGGAAGCTGAGGTCGCGGCGGGATAGCAGTTTCGAGGACATGATGTTGGTGCATCCTGAGTTTCGTCCCCTGCCGGGGCCGACTCACTTTCTTTGTCTTGTCAAAGAAAGTAAGCAAAGAAGGCGCGCCCGAGATGGCGCAAGATTCCTTGAATTTCCGTAACCGGGCGGAGAAGGTCCGAAACTCGCCGCGCTTAGACAGCAGTCCTTCTTTTTTCCGCCCGCTTAAAGAAATTCAAGGCGTCATCTAGGGCGAGAGCGGCCCAACCATCTGGGTGCATGCTCTGGCGATCAAGCCAGTTCCAGCGGAAACAAATCAGGCTCCCGTTTTGAGGGGGAGCCTGCTTGGCTTTAGAGCACCTCGAACAGGCCGGCTGCGCCTTGGCCGCCGCCAATGCACATGGTCACGACCACGTACTTGACGCCGCGGCGCTTGCCTTCGATCAGCGCGTGGCCGACCAGGCGTGCGCCCGACACGCCGTACGGATGGCCCACGGCGATGGCGCCGCCGTTGACGTTCAGGCGGTCCATCGGGATGCCCAGCTTGTCTGCGCAGTACAGCACCTGCACAGCAAACGCTTCGTTCAGTTCCCACAGGCCAATGTCTTCAACCTTGAGACCCGCCTTCTTCAGCAGCTTGGGCACGGCAAAGACGGGGCCGATGCCCATTTCGTCCGGCTCGCAGCCGGCCACGGCGAAGCCGCGGAACACGCCGAGCGGCTGCAGGCCCTTTGCGGCTGCCACCTTGCCATTCATGACCACAGCAGCGGATGCGCCGTCGGAGAATTGGCTGGCGTTGCCGGCCGTGATCACGCCGCCCGGCATGGCCGTGCGAATCTTCGACACGCCTTCGAGCGTGGTGTCAGCGCGAATGCCTTCGTCGGCTGAGATCGTGACTTCGCGCGTCATGAGCTGGCCGGTCTTGGCATCGGCCACGCCCATCACCGTGGTCATCGGGACGATTTCGTCGTCGAACTTGCCGGCGGCAGCGGCGGCAGCGGCGCGCTGCTGGCTTTGCACGCCGTACTCGTCCATGCGCTCCTTGGCGATGTTGTAGCGCTTGGCGACGTTCTCGGCGGTCTGCAGCATGCTCCAGTAGATTTCCGGCTTGTGCTTGTTGAGCCAGCCTTCGGTCATCATGTGGCGGTTCATTTCCTGCTGCACGCACGAGATGGATTCCACGCCGCCCGCCACGAAGATGTCGCCTTCATCGGCAATCACACGCTGCGCCGCCATGGCGATGGTCTGCAGGCCCGACGAGCAGAAGCGGTTGACGGTCGCGCCCGGCACGGTCACGGGGCAGCCGGCACGCAGGGCGATCTGGCGAGCGATGTTGGCGCCCGTTGCGCCTTCCGGGTTCGCACAGCCCATCAGGATGTCTTCCACTTCGCCCGGCTCGATCTTGGCGCGCTCGATGGCGTGCTGAACCGCATGGCCGCCCAGCGTGGCGCCGTGCGTCATGTTGAAGGCGCCCTTCCAGCTCTTGGCCAGGCCGGTACGTGCGGTGGAAACGATGACTGCTTCGGTCATGGTGTTGCTCCTCGTATCTGGTGGCGGGCGCGGCTCCGGCAGCGCCCGATGTGTTCCGTTATCCGTTCAAGACTGTGTGCGACTGCAACCGCGCGATGCCCGCATCCGTCATGCGTTGCCACGCCTGCGCCAGCGAACCGTTGAGGTCGATCGCGCGACAGGCATCCTCGATGACGACCACTTCCAGCCCCGCCGCACGCGCATCCAGCGCCGACCACGCCACGCAAAAATCCGTGGCGAGGCCAACGCAGAACACGCGCTCGACCCCAAGCTCGCGCAGGTAGCCGAGCAGGCCGGTCGGCGTCTTGCGATCCGCTTCAAAGAATGCGGAATAGCTGTCGATGTGCGGGTGATAGCCCTTGCGGACGATCAACTGGGCATGCGGCACATTCAGCCCATCGGCCAGCGCGGCACCTTTGCTGTGCTGCACGCAGTGGACCGGCCACAGCACTTGCTGCCCGTACGGCAAATCGATCGTGCCAAACGGCTGCGTGCCCGGATGGTTGGCCGCGAACGAGACGTGCTCGCTCGGGTGCCAGTCCTGCGTCAGCACAGTACGACCAACGGCCCCGAATGCCTTGGCGAGCAGGTTGACGACCGGGATGACCTGGTCGCCGTCCGGCACGGCCAGTGCACCGCCGGGCAGAAAATCGTTCTGCACGTCGATGATCAACAGGCAATCGGTGGACGTCAGTTGCATGGTGGTTCAGTCGCGTCAGTCGATTGATTAGCTGCTCATTCAGCCATTAAAGCCCTTGCCTTCATCGGCCAGCTTCTGCAGCAGCGGGGCAACCTTCCACGCTTCACCGTGGTAGCCCTTGCTGTAGCGGTGCATGGCTTGCGCGACGTTGTACAGGCCGACCGTGTCTGCGTAGAGCATCGGGCCACCGCGGAACAGCGGGAAGCCGTAGCCGGTCAGGTACACCATGTCGATGTCGGAAGCCTTGGAGGCAATGCCCTCTTCCAGGATCTTCGCGCCTTCGTTGACCAGCGCGAACACCAGGCGCTCGACGATTTCCTCGTCCGAAATCTTGCGGCGCGTGATGCCCAGATCCTTCGAGTGCTGGACGATCATGTCGTTGACCTGCTGGTTCGGATACGGCTTGCGGTCGCCCGCCTTGTAGTCGTACCAGCCGCCGCCGGTCTTCTGACCAAAGCGGCCCATCTCGCACAGCAGATCGGCGGTCTTCGAATAGACGATGTCCGGCTTGTCCACGGCGCGGCGCTTGCGGATGGCCCAGCCGATGTCGTTGCCGGCCAGATCGCCCATGCGGAACGGGCCCATGGCAAAGCCGAACTTCTCGATGGCCTTGTCGACCTGCTCGGGCAGCGCGCCTTCGTCCAGCAGGTAGCCGGCCTGGCGGCTGTACTGCTCGATCATGCGGTTGCCGATGAAGCCGTCACACACGCCGGAAACAACGGCCGTCTTCTTGATGGCCTTGGCCAGCTTCATGACGGTGGCCAGCACGTCCTTGGCGGTGTCCTTGCCGCGCACGACTTCCAGCAACTTCATCACGTTGGCCGGGCTGAAGAAGTGCATGCCGACAACGTCTTGCGGGCGCTTGGTGAAGCTGGCGATCTTGTCGACGTCCAGCGTGGAGGTGTTCGACGCCAGGATTGCGCCCTGCTTGACGACTTCGTCCAGCTTCTTGAACACGACTTCCTTGACGCCCATTTCTTCAAAGACGGCCTCGATGACGAGGTCAGCATCCTTGATGTCGTCGTAGGACAGCGTCGGGGTCAGCAGGGCCATGCGCTGCTCGACCTTCTCTTGCGTGAGCTTGCCCTTCTTGGCGCTGTTCTCGTAGTTCTTGCGGATGGTGGCGACGCCGCGGTCCAGCGCTTCCTGCTTGGTTTCCAGCATCGTGACCGGAATGCCTGCGTTGAGGAAGTTCATCGAGATGCCGCCGCCCATCGTGCCAGCGCCGATCACGGCAACCTTCTCCACCTTGCGCACTGGCGTATCTTCCGGCACATCGGGGATCTTGCTTGCAGCGCGTTCACCAAAGAAGGCGTGGCGCAGTGCGCGCGATTTGGACGTATTCACCAGTTCGATGAACAGGTCGCGTTCAAACTTGATGCCGTCGTCAAAACGCTTTTCCACGGCGGCCTGCACGGCGTCAACGCACTTGCCCGGCGCCGGGAAGTTCTTGGCGACGGCCGCGACGGTGTTGCGCGCAAATTGCAGGAAACCTTGCGGATTGTCGTGCTCGACCTTGCGATCGCGCAGCTTCGGCAGCTTGCCCTCGGCTGCGGCCTTCAGTGCGAAATCGATGGCACCGGCCATCAGGTCACCTTCGATCATCTGGTCGAACAGACCGCTCTTGGCGAGCTTTTCCGACGGGATGGCGTTGCCGGAAACGATCATGTTCAGCGCCGGCTCCAGGCCGATTGCGCGCGG
Organism: Ralstonia pickettii; assembly: GCF_001699815.1. Classification (GTDB taxonomy): domain Bacteria; phylum Pseudomonadota; class Gammaproteobacteria; order Burkholderiales; family Burkholderiaceae; genus Ralstonia; species Ralstonia thomasii. The sequence goes on from NZ_MCGB01000032.1 coordinate 9,879, forward strand.
CAGGCGTTGCGTACCGCCCGCGCCCGGCAGAATCCCCAGCTTGACCTCGGGAAGCGCAATTTGTGCGCCTGGTGCGGCCACGCGGAAATGGCAGCCCATCGCCAGTTCCAGCCCGCCGCCCATCGCCACCGAATGGATGGCCGCCACGACCGGCTTGCTGCTCGACTCGACTGCCTTGATGACAGCGTGCAGCGTCGGCTCTTGCGTGGCCTTGGGCGTGTTGAACTCGCGGATATCGGCGCCGCCCGAGAAGGCCTTGCCCGCACCGGTGATCACGATGGCCTTGACGTTGGCGTCGTCGCCCGCTTTCACCATGCCTTCAACGATGCCCAGGCGCGTGGAGTGGCCAAGGCCGTTGACGGGCGGGTTGCTGAGCGTGATGACGGCAACGCCGTCCTGGACCTTGTACTCCGCAGTCATGCTGGTTCCTTTGGTGATGCGAGGGCCGGCAGATCAGGCGCACCGTGCCTCGCGGTTGAACTGTCTCTCAACTATCGTTTTTTTAACGCGCGGTAAGGCCGCGACTCGACACAGAATACACAAAATAGCACGGTCGTTCAATTTTTATTTTTGCGCTGCACGGCGCCGTCTGGCGGGCGATTCGGCACGCCCCGGCAAGTTCAAACGCGGGTGCTGCAGCATGGATTTTTTGCCCGCTACGTGACGGTTTTGATAGAGTCGCGCATTTCGTTTGCCGGGTGCCCATCAGGCGCGGGAACGTCTCGTCACATTTCGTCGATTTGATTCGCGATCCGAGCAAAATCGACCACTCTGTATCCATGTCAGAACACGCTACCCCGTCTTCAGAGACGCCGGGCTTGCGCCGCACCTTGCGCGCGCGCCATCTCACCATGATCGCCATCGGCGGGTCGATCGGCACCGGGCTCTTCGTGGCCTCGGGGGCGTCGGTCTCGCAGGCCGGCCCCGGAGGCGCCCTCGCCGCTTACATCCTGATCGGGGCGATGGTCTACTTTCTGATGACCAGCCTGGGCGAACTTGCCGCCTATATGCCGGTTTCCGGGTCCTTCGCCACCTACGGCGCGCTGTACGTGGACGAAGGCTTCGGCTTCGCGCTCGGCTGGAACTATTGGTACAACTGGGCCGTAACGATTGCCGTTGAACTGGCCGCCGCACAGCTCGTCATGCATTACTGGTTTCCCGATGTGCCGGGCGTGCTGTGGAGCGCCGTGTTCCTCGCCATCATGTTCCTGCTCAACGCCATCTCGGTGCGCGGCTTTGGCGAGGCGGAATACTGGTTCGCGCTCATCAAGGTCGTTACGGTCATCTTCTTTATCGGCATTGGCCTGGCGATGATCTTCGGGATCATGAAGGGCGGTCCGCAATCGGGCCTGCAGAACCTGACGATCGGTGATGCGCCGTTCGTGGGTGGGCTGCCGGCGATGATCGGCGTGGCGATGATCGCCGGGTTCTCGTTCCAGGGGACGGAGCTGATTGGCGTGGCGGCCGGCGAATCGGCCGACCCGGCGCGCACCATTCCACGTGCGGTCAAACAGGTGTTCTGGCGGATCCTGCTGTTCTACGTGCTGGCGATCTTCATCATCGGCCTGCTGGTGCCGTACACCGATCCGAATCTGTTGTCGACGGAAGTCACCAACATTGGCGTGAGCCCGTTCACGCTGGTGTTCAAGCATGCTGGCCTGGCCTTTGCCGCCGGGCTGATGAATGCGGTGATCCTGACCGCGGTGCTGTCGGCGGGCAACTCGGGCATGTATGCATCCACGCGCATGCTCTACAACCTGGCCACTGAGGGCCGCGCGCCGCGTATCTTTGCGCGACTCACCCAGAACGGTGTGCCGCGCAATGCACTACTGGCCACGACCGCCGTTGGCGCGCTATGTTTCCTGAGTTCGCTGTTTGGCGACAAGACGGTCTACCTGTGGCTGCTGAACACCTCTGGCATGACCGGCTTCGTGGCGTGGCTTGGGATTGCCGTGAGCCACTATCGCTTCCGCAAGGGACTCGTGGCGCAGGGGCACGATCCGGCGCAGTTGCCGTACCGCTCCAGGTTCTTCCCATATGGCCCGTTGTTCGCGTTCGGGTTGTGCCTGGTCATCACGCTGGGCCAGAACTACCAGGCGTTCACCAGCGGCACCGTCGATTGGCCGGCGGTGATCGCCACGTACATCGGCATCCCGGTCTTCTTCCTGATCTGGATCGGCTACCGGCTGGTGCGTGGCGGCGGCATTGTCCGTTACCCGGACATGCACTTCCCGCGCCCGCCCGTGTTGCGCGATTCGCTGGCCGGCCAAGACCCCGGCCCCGAATTGCCGATCGTGGCAAACAGTACACAGTAACCATCCCCCCGCTCCGCCAGCCGTTTGCACAGCATCCGGCCGGCGCTTTTATTGGGGCGCCCGCTCCGGCGCTACCGGCTATGCATACACCCATCACCCCCACCGGGCTCGAAGCCCAATCCGAACTGCGCCGACGCCTGCGCTCGCGCCACCTGATGATGATCGCCCTGGGCGGCGCCATCGGCACGGGGCTGTTCGTCGCGTCCGGCGCGTCCATTGCCCAGGCCGGCCCCGGCGGCGCACTGCTGACCTACACGCTGATCGGCGTGATGGTCTATTGCCTGATGACGAGTCTTGGCGAGCTGGCGGTACATCTGCCCGTCTCGGGTTCGTTCGTGACTTACAGCCGCCTGTATGTCGAAGAAGGCTTTGGCTTTGCGCTGGGATGGAACTACTGGTTTGCACTGGCCGTGTCCGTTGCGGTGGAATTGGCGGCCGCGCAACTCGTGATGAAGTACTGGTTCCCGGGCATCTCGGGCATGGTCTGGAGCGCCGCATTCCTGCTGCTGATGTTTGGCCTCAACGCCTTCTCCGTGCGCGGCTTCGGCGAGGCGGAATACTGGTTCTCGATGATCAAGGTGGTGACCATCATCGTGTTCCTGCTGATCGGCCTGGCGATGATCTTCGGCATCATGCACGGCGGCCCACAGTCGGGTTGGCAGAACTTCACCGTGGGTGATGCGCCGTTCGTGGGCGGTGTGCCTGCCATGGTGGGTGTGGCGATGATTGCCGGGTTCTCGTTCCAGGGTGTCGAAACCATCGGCGTGGCCGCCGGCGAGGCGGAGAACCCCTCCCGCACGATCCCCCGCGCCATCCGCCAGACGTTCTGGCGCATTCTGCTGTTCTATGTGCTGGCGATCCTGATCATTGGCGTGCTGCTGCCATACACCGACCCGAACCTGCTGCGCAATGAAGCGACGGACGTCGGCGTCAGCCCGTTTGCGCTGGTGTTCCAGCACGCGGGCCTCGCGTTTGCGGCCGGTATGATGAATGCGGTGGTGCTGACCGCGCTGCTGTCGTCCGGCACGTCGAGCCTCTATGTGTCGACGCGGATTCTGTACGATTTGGCGCTCGAAGGCCAAGCGCCGCGCTGGTTTGCCAAGGTATCTACCAATGGCGTGCCGCATCGCGCGCTGCTTTCCACGTCCGCTGTTGGCGCGCTGTGCTTCTTCAGCTCTTTGTTTGGCGATCAGGTGGTCTACCTGTGGCTGCTGAATACATCTGCGGTGACATGCTTCATCGCCTGGTTCGGCATTGCGCTGGCGCACTACCGGTTCCGCAAGGGGTTCACGAGCCAGGGCCATTCAGTGGAGCAACTGGCGTATCGGTCGCCGTTCTTCCCATTCGGGCCGATCATGGTGGCGATCCTGTGCGCGGTGATCATCCTTGGGCAGAACACCAAGGCACTGTTTGCACCGGTGGACAACTTCGGCGCCTTCATCGCAACGTACTGCGGTGTGATTCTGTTCGTGGCGATCTGGCTGGCTTACCGCTGGAAATTCAAGACGCGATTCGTGAAGTACACCGAGATGCAGTTCAGCCCGGCGCATCTGCAACAACCCGAACCTACCAACGCCACTGCGACGGGCGTGGTTGCCAACTAGGCAAATCAAAAAAGGCCCGCACAGTTGTCCATGCGGGCCATCTTTTCAGTGTGGTTAAACGTCCGGCCTTTACACCTCCAGCCACTCCTGCCGGACTTTCGCATCGGCCTTCAACTGCTGGGGCGTTCCTTCAAACACGATCTGCCCGTGACCCATCACATACACCCGCTGTGAAATGTCGAGGGCAATGGCGAGTTTCTGCTCCACCAGCAGCACGGAGATCCCCCGCTCCTTGAGCGTCTTCAGATACTCGCCCACGAGCGTCACGACCAGCGGCGCAAGGCCCTCGGTCGGCTCGTCGATGATGATGAAGTCGGGATCGCCCATCAGCGTGCGGCACAGCGTCAGCATCTGCTGCTCGCCACCCGACAGCACACCGGCGGCGGTGTTCTCGCGCTCCTTCAGGCGCGGGAACATCTGGTACATGTCTTCGACCTGCCAGCGCGGCTTGGGCTGACTGGGATTGCGTTTCTCGCCAAGCAACAGGTTCTGCCGCACCGTCAGCGTGGGGAAAATATCCCGGTTCTCGGGCACATAGCCGATGCCTTTGTGCGCGACTTCGAAGGTTCGCAGGCCACTCACGTTCTTGCCGCGCAGCAGGATTTCGCCTTCGTGCCGCACCATGCCCATGATGGACTTGGCCAGGGTCGAACGCCCCACGCCGTTTCGGCCGAGCAGCGCAACGATCTCGCCCTCGCCCACATGCATGTCGACGCCGTGCAGGATGTGGCTCTTGCCGTAGTACGCGTGCAGGTCGCGCACCTCCAACATCGGAGTATTCGTTGCCATCAATGCGCTCCTGCAGATTCGGTTTCATTCGCGTCCAGCGTGGTGCCGAGGTAGGCTTCCTTCACGCGCCGGTTGTTGCGAATGGCTTCGGGTGTGTCGGTGGCGATCACTTCGCCATAGACGAGTACCGAGATGCGGTCGGCGAGGCCAAACACCACGCTCATGTCGTGCTCGACCATCACCAGCGTCTTGCCCACAGTGACCTTGCGGATAAGCTCGACCGCATGGTCGGATTCGGAGCGGCTCATGCCGGCCGTGGGTTCATCCAGCAAAATCACATCGGCGCCGCCCGCGATGGTGATGCCGATTTCCAGCGCCCGTTGCTCGGCGTACGTCAGCAGGCCTGCGGCGGCGTCACGCCGATGTGTCATGCCGATCTGCTCGAGCACTTCTTCCGCGCGCTCGCGTGCGTCGCGCAGTTCGGCCAGCTTGTGCCAGAACGAATACTTGTAGCCAAGCGACCAGAGCACCGCGCAGCGCAGGTTCTCGAACACCGACAAGCGATGAAAGATGTTGGTGATCTGGAAGCTGCGCGACAGGCCCTTGCGGTTGATCTCGAAGGGCGCCAGGCCGCTGATCTCTTCGCCGTTCAGGCGCACGCTGCCCGAGCTGGCCGGGAAGCGGCCCGAGATCAGGTTGAACGTGGTCGATTTGCCGGCGCCGTTCGGGCCGATGAGCGCATGGCGCTCGCCCTTGCCGATGGTGAGGTTGACCCCTCGAATGATTTCGGTCGCGCCAAAGCGCTTGCGAACGTCGCGCAACTCGAGCGCGGCGGTCGGCCCGGATGTCAGTTGGCTCATGGTTGCGGCTCCTGCAATGCGTTGTCCCAAGCGGCGCGCAGCTTGCCCGCTGCAGCACGCAGGCCGAAGGCGCCCACCAGCCACAGCGCGGCGGTGACAATCCATGGCTTGAGGGTATTCGGTTCGACAGACAGGCCGAACAGCGTGGCCACGCCACCCGAGGCGTCGTCCTGCACGGCGTAGATCATTTCCACGGTGGAAATCAACGCGACCAGCAGGATGACCGCCGGCACAATCGCCAAACCGTAAGCTGGCAGGAGCGTCTTCAGCTTGCCGCGTCGCAGGATCGGCAGATGTATGACCAAGAGGCTGGCGATGCCACCCGGCGCGTACATGACCATCAGCACAAAGAACAACCCCAGGTACAGCAGCCACGCCTTGGTGATGCCCGACAGCGCCACGGTGAAGAACACCGTGAGCACCGCGCCGATGATCGGCCCGAAGAAGCTGCCCATGCCGCCAATGAACGCCGCCAGCAGCACGGAGCCCGAGCGCACTGCCGACACGTTCTCGGCCGTCACGATCTCAAAGTTGATGCACGACAGCGCGCCGGCAATGCCAGCGAAGAACGCCGACAGAATTACTACCAGGAAGCGCACGCGCTGCGTGTTGTAGCCGATGAACTCCACGCGCTCAGGGTTGTCGCGCACCGCGTTGGCGATGCGGCCCAGCGGCGTCTGCGTCCAGGCGTACATCAGCGCCATTGAAATCAGGCACCACGCGGCGATCAGGTAATACACCTGGCGTGCCGGGCCGAAGGTGATGCCGGCCAGGGCATCGCCGATGCTGCGGTTCGTGGAGACACCGCCCTCGCCGCCAAAGAAGTCCGGAAACATCAACGCGCTGGCAAACACCATCTCGCCGATACCCAGCGTGATCATGGCGAACGTCGTGCCGGACTTCTTGGTGGTGACGTAGCCGAAGATCACGCCGAATAGCGCACCGCCCAGGCCGCCGGCAATCGGCAACAGCGCAACGGCGAGCGGCCCGCCGATGCCCAGCGCCTGCACGGCGCCGATCTTGTTGAGCAGGTGCACGGCCATGAAGGCGCCCAGGCCGGCATACACCGCGTGCCCGAACGACAGCATGCCGGACTGCCCCAGCAGCATGTTGTACGACAGCGCGAAGATGATCATGATGCCCATCTGCGAAAGCAGCGTGATGGCAAAACCCTGCGGCCAGATGAGCGGCAGCACGATCATCACCAGCGCAGTGGTGCCCCAGAGCATCCAGCGGGCAAGATTGACAGGCTTGAACTTCATCGTCCGCGCTCGATCGTTGGCCGGCAGCGCGGCTTGTTGTTGCGCTTGTTGGTGCATGGTGCGTTCCATTTAGCTCTCCCGCGTACCCATCAGCCCACGCGGGCGGAAGATCAGCATCAGCACCAGCAGCAGATACGGCAGCACCGGTGCGACTTGCGCAATCGTCAGGTTCCAGACCGAGATGAGCGGCACGTCGGGGTTGAGCGTGACACCGATCTTCCCGAGCACGCTGGTCACCGAAATATCAAGCGTGACGGCAAAGGTCTGGATGCAACCGATCAGCAGCGACGCAACGAACGCGCCCACAAGAGACCCCATGCCGCCCACGACCGCCACCACGAAGACGATGGAGCCGACCGCTGCCGCCATCGATGGCTCGGTCACGAACGCGTTGCCGCCAATCACGCCCGCCAACCCGGCCAGCGCGCAGCCGCCGCCGAACACCAGCATGAACACGCGCGGTACGTTGTGACCCAGCGCTTCGACCATGTCCGGATGCGTAAGCGCAGCTTGAATGACGAGCCCGATACGCGTGCGCGTGAGCAGCAGAAAAATGCCAACCAGCATCAGCAGCGACACCAGCATCATGAAGGCGCGGTACTTGGGAAACGACGACGTGAACAGCGTGAACAACGGGCCATCCAGCGCGTCCGGCACGCGGTACGGCACGGCGGGCAGGCCCCACACCAGCTTCACGCCTTCTTCAATCAGATAGGCCAGTCCGAAGGTAAACAGCAGTTCGGCCACGTGGCCATAGCGGTGCACCGTGCGCAGGCCGAAGCGCTCGACAACTGCGCCCAGCGCGCCCACCAGCAGCGGCGCCACGATCAACGCGGTCCAGAAGCCCAGATAGCCGCTGACGACATAGGCGAAATACGCGCCCAGCATGTAGAAGCTGGCGTGTGCAAAATTGAGCACGCCCATCATGCTGAAGATCAGCGTCAGGCCCGAAGACAACATGAACAGCAGCAGCCCGTAGCTGATGCCGTTCAAGAGATTGATGACTAGAAATTCCACGCTGCAGCCCTTCCAGCAGATTCGGCGGAGCACGGGCGAGCGCATCAATGCGCTGGCCCATGGACTCCGTTTAAAACATCGCCGCACGATAGCATCGGACGGCCCTTCGGCACACCACCCGCCGCCTTACTGTGGACGCTTCATCTGGCAGGAAGTCGGCTGCGACGCGACGTACTGGTCGAGCACCGCATCGGTCTTCCAGCCGTAGCCGGTGTTTTCCTGGTCGAACTTGACGTTCTTGCCGTTGGTTTTTTCCCAGGTGGCGATGTAGAGCGGCTGCTGGCCCTGGTGGTCAGACGCGCGCATCTCGAAAGTGCCGTTCAGGCTGTCGACCTTCATGCCTTCGAAGGCCTTGGCCACCTTGGCAGGCTCGGCCGACTTCGTCTGCTTGATGGCCTTGGCCAGCATGGCGATGCCGGTGTACGACGCCATGAGGTAGTAATCGTCGTTGTACTTCTTCTTGTAGCCCTCGACGATATCGGCGCCCTTGTAGCCGTCGTTGTTGACGTTCCAGTAGCCCACGTATTTCACATGATCTGCCCCTGCGGAGCCCATCGCTGTCGGAACGCCCGTGGTCGAGGCGTAGTACGTATAGAAGTTCGCGTTCAGGCCTGCATCCTTGCCGGCTTTGATGAGCAGTGCCAGGTCGCTGCCCCAGTTGCCGGTGATGACGGTGTCGGCACCCGACGACTTGATCTTCGAGACGTACGGCGAGAAGTCCTTCACCTGCGCCAGCGGGTGCAGGTCTTCACCCACGATCTCGATGTCTGGACGCTTGCGCTTGAGGTATTCCTTGGCCGCACGCGCGACCTGATGGCCGAACGAATAGTTCTGGTTGATCAGGTAGACCTTCTTGACCTTCGGATCTTTCGCCAGGAAGCTGGTCAGCGCTTCCATCTTCATGTCGGAGTTGGCGTCCAGGCGGAAGTGCCAGTAATTGCACTTGCTGTTCGTCATGTCCGGATCCACCGCAGCGTAGTTCAGGTAGACGATTTCCTTACCCGGATTACGCTCGTTGTACTTGGCCACGGCGTCTTCCAGCGCCATGCCCACGCTCGAGCCGTTGCCCTGCACGATGTAGTGGATGCCCTGATCAGCCACCTGCTTGAGCGCCGTCAGGCTTTCCTGCGGCGAGAGCTTGTTGTCGAAGCCCACCACTTCGAACTTCGTGCCGTCGCCGGCCCAGTTCTTCTGCGTGGCGAGATCGGCAATGTACTGCCAGCTGCGCAACTGGTTCTGACCCAGCGCGCCCATCAGGCCGGACAACGGATCGATCCAGGCGATCTTCACGGTTTCGGCGGCGGACGCTGCAGTGGGCAGAGCTGCCCCACCGATTGCCGCAACACATGCAACAGCCACAACCAACGGACGGAACTTCGTCATGCGTGTCTCCTTCATGTGGTGGAGCCGCCGGCGAGTCACTCTCCGCATGCCTCTGGTGGGCGTGCGGCTGCTTGCGTCTCCAGGTTGCAACGCGCCCGGGCTTCATCCCGCTGCGTCGACGTGTCCGTCGCGCGGCGGCCGGCCCTGATCCGGTTGTCTTACGTCCGCCGTCCTCGTGCCGGGGTGACCCCGTGCACGGGCGGCGGTTTCTATATGTAGCTAAGCCTGTACAGCGGGGAACTGATAATCCTTGAACTGCTCGCGCAGCTTCAGCTTCTGCATCTTGCCGGTGGCCGTGAGCGGAATTTCGGTGACAAACACCACGTCATCCGGAATCCACCATTTGGCAACCTTGCCTTCGAAGAACTTGAGCATCTCCTCACGCGTGAGTTCCACACCTGGCTTCTTCATCACCACCAGCAACGGGCGCTCGTCCCACTTCGGGTGGTGGCACGAGATGCATGCGGCCATGTGCACGCCGGGGTGCGCAGCGGCCACGTTTTCCACATCGATGGACGAAATCCACTCACCGCCCGACTTGATCACGTCCTTGCTCCGATCTGTGATCTGCATGTAGCCATCGGCATCGATATTGGCCACGTCCCCCGTCGGGAACCAGCCATCAACCAGCGGCGACACTTCGTTGCGGTAATAGCTCTGAATGGTCCAAGGCCCGCGCACGTAGAGATCGCCGAAAGCCTTGCCGTCCCACGGCAGTTCGTGGCCCTCGGCATCGACGATCTTCATCTCGACGCCGTAGATGGCGCGGCCCTGACGTTCGAGCACATGCTGCTTGGCCTCGTCCGGCAGGTCGGCATGCTTGCCCATCAGCTTGCACGTGGTGCCCAGCGGGGACATTTCCGTCATGCCCCACGCGTGGATGACTTCGACGTCCAGTTCTTTGAGCGTACGGATCATGGCCGGCGGCGCAGCCGAGCCGCCAATCACGGTCTTGCGGAACGTCGAGAATTTCAGCTTGTTGGCCTGCACGTGTTGCAGCAGGCCCAGCCATACCGTCGGCACGCCGGCGGAGAACGTGACCTTCTCCTGCTCGAACAGTTCGAACAGCGAAGCGCCATCCAGTTTCGGCCCCGGGAAGACGAGCTTGGCGCCCACCAGCGGCACCGAATACGGCAGCCCCCACGCGTTGACGTGGAACATCGGCACCACCGGCAGAATCACGTCCTGCGCCGAGCACCCGAGCGCATCGGGCAATGCAGACGCATACGAATGCAGCACTGTGGATCGATGCGAGTACAACGCGCCCTTCGGGTTGCCCGTAGTGCCCGACGTGTAGCACAGGCCTGCTGCGGTGTTCTCGTCGAACTGCGGCCAGGTGTAGTCGGCGCTCTGCGCGTCCAGCAGCTCTTCGTAGCAGAGCATCGGCACGCTGGAAGTGGGCATGTGCGCGCGATCGGTCATCGCCACCCAGCCCTTCACGTTCGGGCAGTGCGGGGCGATGCCCTCGATGAGCGGCACGAACGTCAGGTCGAAGAAAACGTACTGATCGTCTGCGTGATTGACGATGTAGGCGATCTGGTCAGGAAACAGCCGCGGGTTGATGGTGTGGCACACCGAGCCCGAACCGGAGACGCCGTAATAGATTTCAAGATGGCGATAGCCGTTCCAGGCCAGCGTACCGACGCGTTCGCCGGGCTGCACGCCCAGTGCGGCCAGCGCATTCGCCAGTTGCTTGGAACGGTCTCGCACGTGCCGGTACGTGGTGCGATGGATATCGCCCTCGACACGGCGCGACACGACTTCAGTCGAACCGGAATTGCGCGCTGCATGTTCGATGATGGTCGAGATGAGCAACGGAGCGCTCATCATTTGTCCCATCAGGGCCATGGTGTCTCCTAGAAAAAACTGAACAACCGTTCTATTTTTTGGCCGATTGTTCCCGTGATCGTCAAGCACGTCAACGGGATATTGTTGTGCGCTGCCACATCGGCCCCCATGTTTACCCGGCCATCTGAAAAATCCTGCGAATCGTTGTGGTGCAAGGGTTCGCAGGCTGCAGCTTTTTTTACTCGCAAGTACAATACGCGATAGCGTTGCTGCGTCTCAACATGGCGTTTTCCCCTACGCAGAGCGCATTTTGCTGCGCTGCAAAGCGCACAACATTTGAGGATTCGGCACTGTTTTTGCGCCGTTTCCTGTGTTATCCGCCCCCTGCCCGGCCGCCCCATCCCATGACTGCCTCCCCCGCCGCCTTGCCTGACGATTCCCTTGCGAG
>NZ_MCGB01000033.1 GCF_001699815.1 Ralstonia pickettii
CCACCGCCCAAGCCACCGATGGTGCCGGGGCCCCAGCCGCGATTGCCCATTACCACGCGCGAGCCGGGGCGGCCGGGCAGGCTGCCCGTCACACGTCCGCCTGAGCGCATGGCCGCGCTGAGCACGAAGAACACAATGATCGCCAGCGGAAACAGCACGGGCAGCCAATCACCGATGCCGCCGCCGGATTGCTGACGCTTGGCGCGCTCGGCCGGCGGCAGGCTCTCTAGTGCAATGACGGTCTGGATGGCCGAGATACCTGCCGACAGCCCGCCGTAGAAATCGCCCTGGCGGAAGTGCGGCGCCATCACGTCCTGCAGGACACGCTTTGATTGCGCGTCCGTCAGCGCACCTTCCAGCCCGCGCCCCACCTCTATACGCATCTTGCGCAGCGATGCCGGGTTGTCCTTGGCGATGAGGATGATCGCGCCGTCGTCCACGCCCTTGCGGCCAGCCTTCCACGCATCGGCCACGCGGATGCCGTACGCCTCGATGGGTTCCGGCGCGGTGGACGGCACCATCAGCACAAAGATCTGGCTGCCGCGCTGCTGCTCGTAGTCGGCCAGCACCTGCTCGAGCGCGCTCTTCTGCTCGGCGCTGAGCGTGCCGGTCAGGTCGGTCACGCGCGCGGCCAGCGGCGGCACGGCCACCATGTCGCTTTGCGCGCGCGCAGGCAACGCAGTGGCCAGCCACAGCGCCACAGTCAGCAAGAGGGTGAAGCAGGCACGCGCGCGCATCGACATGATCGTTAGCTCGTCAGAACTTCACCGCCGGGGCGGTGGAAATACCCTTTTCGTTCTCGACCGTGAAGTTCGGCTTGACCTGGTAGCCCATCACCTTGGCGGTCAGGTTGGTCGGGAAGCTACGGGTCAGCACGTTGTAGTCCTGCACCGATTTGATGTAACGCTGACGCGCCACGGTGATGCGGTTCTCGGTGCCTTCCAGTTGCGATTGCAGATCACGGAACGACTGGTCAGCCTTGAGTTGAGGGTAGTTCTCCGACACGGCCATCAGGCGCGACAGCGCGCTCGAAAGCTCGCCCTGCACCTGCTGGAATTTCTGGAACGCCGCTGGATCGTTCAGCACCTCCGGCGTGATCTGGAAGCTGGTGGCTGCGGCCCGGGCCTTGGTCACCGCTTCCAGCGTGTCCTTCTCGTGCGAGGCATAGCCCTTGACCGTATTCACCAGGTTGGGAATCAGGTCCGCACGGCGCTGGTACTGGTTGACCACCTCGGCCCAGGCAGCCTTGGTGGCCTCATCCTTCGCCTGGAAATCGTTATAGCCGCACGCAGACAGGAATGGCGCAGCCAGCACGGCCAACGACAGCGCCAGCCAGCGCAGCACCGAAAAACGCGTCGAGCGGAAGGTCAGGGCAGGGGTCATGAAGTCCTCAAGATCTGAATCTGAAAAGAATGTGGCATGAGACCGACGTCGTCGCATGACGTTTCAGCGCACTGTAGCTTATGCGCTTGACGCTCCAGTCACACATCAGTACGGTATGGAGACTTTTTTGACAATTTCCATGCGCGTGATTTCCCGTTCCTCGTCGATCTGCACGGCACCGGCCTTCAGCCTGTCGGTCGTGTCGACGCTCGCGCGCGCCAAAAAAGCCACCAAACAGCCGCTCGTCTGACCGGAGCGCTGTTCCGTCAGATGGGCGACGGAACAGCGGTTGACCGATACGTTGGACACGGTTGCCTCTCTCCCGCATCTCGCGGGGCCGCATTCCCGAAGCGCTTCTGACGGTTCTTTGACCGGTCGTTGATTCGTCCAGGAGTGTTGTCGTGCTTGAAAATTCATCCACCAATTTGTCCACCAACGAACGTCCGTCGTATGCGGGCATCTGGGTGCCCATCGTGACGCCGTTTGCCGATGACGCGGCGCGATCGGTCGACTACGGCGCGCTGTATACATTAGTGATGCGGTATCGCGCGCTTGGCGCCGCCGGTTTCGTAGCGTGTGGCAGCACTGGCGAAGCGGCAGCGCTGACCGATCAGGAACAGGCCGACGTGCTCGATACGGTACGTGCCGCCGCCGACGGCTTGCCCGTGGTGATGGGCGTCTCGGGCAGCGCTCTCGCGTCCGTACGCGAGCGGATGCTGCGCCTCGCCGAACATCGGCCGGCAGCGTTTCTGATTCCGGCGCCTTCCTACATTCGCCCGTCGCAGCGCGGGATCATCGAGTACTTCACTGCATTGGCCGATGCTTCGCCCGTGCCGGTGCTGCTGTACGACATTCCGTATCGCACCGGCGCACACATCGACACCGAAACGCTGCTCGCGCTGGCGGCGCATCCCAACATCCACGGCATCAAGGATTGCGGCGGCGACGCGGACAAGACGCAGCGCCTGATCGCCGACGGGCGGTTGCAGGTGCTGGCCGGGGAAGATGCGCAGGTGTTCGGCACGCTGTGCGCCGGCGGTGTCGGGGCGATTATTGCTGCCGCGCATGTCCGCACGGAGCTGTTTGTCGAGATGGCAAGGGCGGTGCAGGAGCAGCGGTTGAACGATGCACGACGGTTGCATCATGCGCTGGCACCGGTGATTCGGTTGCTGTTTGCTGAGACGAATCC
>NZ_MCGB01000034.1 GCF_001699815.1 Ralstonia pickettii
GTGGTTGCCTGTGCTGGCCGCTCCGGCAACGCTTATCACCATTCTCGCTGGCCAAAACTCGCTGTTGACAGCTGGTGTGGCCGGGGCTGCCGTGTATCACCTGAACAAGCGCCCCGTGCTTGCCGGTGTGCTGATCGGCTTGCTTGCCATCAAGCCGCAACTGGCGGTGTTGTTCCCGCTGGCCCTGGTGATCTCGCGTGCATGGAAGGCGCTGGCCAGCGCGCTGCTGACAACCGTGGTGTTTGCGAGTGTCAGCGTGTTGGTCTGCGGCTGGCGCACGGTGCCGGCGTTCCTTGCCAACGCGCAATGGGTGCGGGCGAGCTTCATCGAGGGCGGCGCCAACCTATGGTGGGGCATGCCAACGCCTATCGCAGCCGCCCGGCTGGCCGGGGCGAGCGTGACCGGTGCGTACGCCGTACAGGTGTTGACAGCGCTGGCGATGGCCGCCGCGATGGCCTATGTCTGGCGGCGGACGACGGCGTTTGAGTTACGTGCTGCGGCGCTGGCGATTGCCACGCTGATGGTGTCGCCATATCTGCGTGACTACGAGTTGACATGGCTGGGACTGGCCATTGCCGGGTTGGTAGGGGACGGTGTGCGTGATGACAGTGCCAATGGCCTGTCGAGCGGCGATCGTGCGCTGCTCGTTGTCGCCTGGCTACTGCCGCTCTATGAGCACGCCAATCCTTACCTGAAGCTGCCGCAGTTTGGGCCGGCGGTTCTGATTGCCATGATGGCGCTTGTTGTGCGGCGCGTGGCAACGCGGGCGTGAGGGCACCATGGCCGTCGCCTTGAACCTTCTAAAGCACAGGGCGCCCGAGGCTACGACGGCGCCCCCAGAAACCGCACCAGGTGCTCGCCACTGGTTGGGCCCGGACCGCGTGCGCGTGTACTCGATGGCTGCGCTGGCCTGCTACGTCGCGTACTTTGTAATCTGGGCTGTTCGCGCCAGCGTGTTGAAGGTCGCGGGTGTCTTTCCGCTTGGCGGCGATTTTCTGGTGTTCTGGAGCGCTGCGCAGTTGGTGCTGCAAGGGCACCCACCCGCTGCCTACGATGTGGCTGTGCTGCATAACGTGGAGCTGGCAACCGTCCCACTGGTGGCGACAACCCAGGGGTTGTTGCCCTGGTTCTATCCGCCAACCTTCCTGCCCTTCATCGCGCCCTTCGGGCTGCTGCCGTACTGGCTTGCCGTGCTCGTCTTCCTGAGTATGAGCGTCGGGTGTTTCCTGTGGGTTGTCGGCCGAATCGTGCTATGGCGGCAGGCATGGCTGCCGTGCGCGGCGTTTCCCGGGATTGCGGTCGTGCTCGCAACGGGGCAGAACGCGTTGCTGCTGGCGGCATGTGCTGGTTTGGCGCTCACGTTGCTGCATTCCCCTCGCCCCAAGCGGCCCCCCAGCCCGATCGCAGCGGGCATGTTGCTCGCCCTGCTGACGGTGAAACCGCAATTGGCTGTGATGTTTCCGGTGGCACTGATGTGCGCCGGAGCCTGGAAAACGTTGATTGCAATGGCGCTGACCTCACTCGCGCTGGCAGTGCTGGCGCTGGCAGCGTTCGGCCCGCAGTCGTTCATTGCCTTTCTGCACAACGCGGCGTTGGCGCGCTCGGCAGTGGAAGCCGGCGCAGTCCATCTGGAGCGCATGCCCACCCTCTTTGCCATGGTCAAGATGCTGCACGGCAGCGTGATGTTGGCCTACGTGCTGCATCTGATAGGGGGCTTCACGGCCTGTGCCGCAGTCGCCTATGCCTGGAGTCGGCCTTGCAGCTTTGCACTGCGTGCCGCAGCCGTGCTGACGGCAAGCATGCTCGCCAGCCCTTACCTGTACGACTACGACCTGGCGTTCCTCGGTCTGGCCATTGCCTGGCTGGCCTCCTACGCGTTGCGGGATGGGTGGCTGCCCGGTGAACGTGAAGGGCTCATCCTGCTGTGGCTTTTGCCGCTGGGCGGAATGCTCTTGATTGACCGACTCGGCTTTCAACTGATGCCACTTGTATTGCTGCTTGCACTCGCGCATATCGCGCGCCGTATTCATCTTGAGCGCACACGCAACGCGTCACGTAGCCGCGTGCCAAGGCGCCTTGGACGGGGAGAACAATGATGTTGGATTACAAAAGAAACCAACTCCTTTCGCTGGTTGTACCGTTCTACAACGAAGGCGAGGCGCTGGAGTCCTTCTTTGCACGGGTCGTGCCGATCCTGGAGTCGGTCGAGTTCATGCAGTTCGAGATCGTGTGCGTGAACGACGGTAGCAAAGACGACACCCTGCAGAAGTTGATCGCGGTGTCCCGCATGGACGAGCGTGTACGGGTGATCGATCTGACACGCAACTTCGGCAAGGAAGCCGCGCTGACGGCCGGCATTGACGAGGCACTTGGCGATGCCGTCATCCCAATCGATGCTGATCTGCAAGACCCGCCGGAACTGATTCCCACCCTGGTGGCACACTGGCAGAAGGGGGCGGAAGTGGTCCTTGCACAGCGCGCCAGCCGTGCCTGCGACACCTTCCTCAAGCGGGTGACTGCGGCCGCGTATTACCGAGTCCACAACACGTTGTCCGACCTGAAGCTGCCGGAAAACGTTGGCGATTTCCGCTTGATGGACCGTGCGGTCGTCAATGCGCTCAAGCAGTTGCCCGAGCGGCACCGATTCATGAAGGGCCTGTTTGCGTGGGTGGGTTTCAACACCGTGATCGTTCCGTACGAGCGGGAGGCACGCAGCGCGGGTCAGTCGAAGTTCTCCGGCTGGCGCCTGTGGAATTTCGCGCTGGAAGGCATCACCAGTTTCAGCACCTGGCCGCTGCGGAGCTGGACGTATATCGGTTTGGCCATTGCAAGCCTGGCATTCGTGTACGGCAGCTACATCATCGCTCGCACCATGGTTCTGGGTGTGGATGTGCCGGGCTACGCCTCGCTGCTGTCGCTGCTGCTGTTCTTTGGTGGCCTGCAATTGATCGGGTTGGGCGTGGTGGGCGAATACATTGGCCGTATCTACGACGAGGCCAAGGGGCGCCCGATCTACCTGGTGAAGCGCCGCTATCAGGAGCGCCGGCTGCGCAACCGGTTGACGGGTGAGCGGCGCGTGATTCAGATGGTGCGAGGTCAGCGCGGTTAGGCGCGTCTGGGCACAGGGGAGTCCACACCGGACCCGGCGCGTCACCTGACCGTCCATGCTCTGGTCGCATTGATGCTCCGGGTTTTGGTTCCGCGACTGGGCCGTGTGGTTTTACGTCCTGAAGGGGGCCCGCGCGGCGATCGGGCACGATGTGGCGTGCGTTGCATGGTCTCGTGGCTGCGCCGGCCGCTCCGATCATGGTCCTTCTATGAACCACGCGTTGAAGAACGGCTTCGGTGACGCAGCGCTCGCCTGCTTATTGTTGCGGTTCCTTGATTTGACTGTAGACCGGTGTTGCTTGAGCACTGGATTGCGCCCACCGATTGAATCGGTCTCGGAACGGCACTTCTACATATTTGTGCAGCAGGTGTGCGATGCCGAACGTCCAGAATAGGAACAACGCATAGGGAATGAGCCTGTCGTTGAGGCCAGTGCCGGTCGTTGCGCTGAGCATCTGCAGGAACCAGACACCATGCCCGAGGTAGAGCGCGTATGAAACCTTGCCAAGATACTGTGCGGGGCGGGTCTGGAGGAGGTTTGCGATCGGGCCACGATCGGCTAACAGCGACCCGATCAGCGTGGCGAACACCAATGGCGCAAACAGCGCTGAACCGGGCAGATCATTGGCAAACATAACCATAGATAGCGATGCGGCCGATGCCGTGAGCTGAATGGCACGTCCCCTCGCCAGTGCCGCGACCCGATCCCTGAACTCGCAGATCAGCGCACCTATGAAGAAGCCGGCAAGGCAGCGCGTCCAGCCGAAGTTGAACGTCATGCCAAGGCACTTTCCGGTGAGCATGCAGCGATCGATGCTAAGCGTGATCCAAACGGCAAGCGCATATCCGATCAGAGCAAGCGCAGCGAAGCCCGCGATGCGCGCTTTGCCTTGCAGCAGGAAGCAGAGCGCGCCAAATGCGAGGTAGACGAACATTTCATCGCTGATGCTCCAGCCTACGAGGTTGCCCACGCCGTTAGGGAACAGGTTCAAGCCTTGCGACATGGTTACGAGCGCGAGCACTTCGCCAACCGACGGAACACGATAAGCGAAGGCAATGGCCAGTGCAGACGTTGCGATATGCGCTGGCCAAAGACGCCCAACGCGGCGGATGGCAAACGTGCGCAGCTGAGTCCGGCTCGTTAGTTGCCCGCCATAGGCCCGACAGATCACGAAGCCGCTCAAGACGAAAAACAGATCAACACAGAGGTATGCGCTGTCAAATTGCCGATGCGGTGGTGCGTAACACATATGGTGGAACACGACGAACAGTGCTGCCACGCCGCGAAGACCTTCCAGGCTTGTGACTGTGGTTCGCATTGGTGTATCTCACGCTTGCTTGTTCTGATTGCCAATGACGCTGTGTTGGTGCTCGTGCAACCTAACGCCGGCAACCCCTTGAGCGGTGGGTATGGCTGCGCCAGGCATGGCTTGAGCCCACCGATTGAACCGGTTACGAAACGGCAACTCGACGTAGTTGTGCAGCAAACTGGTGGAGGCAAACGCCCAGAAGAGAAATAGCGCGTAGGTGACAAGTTGCTGCTTGAGCCCGACGTCTGCCGGCATGCTTACGACAAGCGGCAGCATGACGCCATGCGTAAGGTACAGCGGGTACGACACCTTGCCGAGATATTGCGCGGCTGGCGTTTGGAGGATGCGCGAGACGGGGCCGCGGTCACTGATGAGCGCACCGATCAGCGCACCGAACGTCAGTGGCGCGGTCAGTGCAGACCCGGGAAGGGCATCTGCCGAAATGAGCAGGAACAGCGCTGCTGAAAACGCCGTCACCTGAAAGACGGGGTGGCTCGCCCAGGGAATAAGGCGATCTCGGAACTCATAAATGAGGGCGCCGATGAAGAAGCCCGCAATACACCGCAGCCAGCCGAATTGGTGAACCAACTTACTGAGGCAGCCGCCCTGGAGAAGACAGGCTCGGTCGATCTCGATCCAGGCGGCCAGCGGCCACGCCGTCAAGGCTAACGCTGCGAATACCACCATGCGGGTGCGGCCGCGCATCAGGATGCAACCCGCACCGAACAGAAGGTAGACGTACATTTCGTCGCCGGCGCTCCAGCTCACGGCGTTGCCGATGCCGGCCTGGAAGACGTTCAGGCCCTGCGACATGGTGGCGAGTGCCAGCGTCTCGCCAAACGCCGGCAGATGGCGGGCCACGATGAGGGCCAGGACCGTGGTTGCGATGTGCGTTGGCCACAGACGGCCAATGCGGCGAATCATGAACGTGCGCAGCGATGCAAGATTCGACAACTGCGGGCCACACGCGCTGCTGATGACGAAGCCGCTCAAGACAAAGAAGAGGTCCACCGCGAGATAGGCATTGGCAGACAGCGGGTGCGGCCATGCGCAGAACATGTGATGCACAACGATAAACAAGGCCGCGATGCCGCGCAGGCCCTCAAAGCTTCTGTTCACGCCGTTGTCCCCCGTGCCGGGTTGGATGCGTGTGCGCCAATCGCGGCAACGGGTGGTGTTGCAGCGTCAAAGCTTTCGTGCGGTGCGATCACGCGTTGTGGCGCACGCGCGCGCCGCACGATGATGGCGAGCAAGGCCACCAGCACGATCGGCGCCCATTGCCCTGTCCGGTGCGAAAGCACAGCGAACAGGCCTTGTGCAGGTACCAGCCAGGCGGCAAGCAGCACCGCATTTTCGAATCGGTTGCTGCTGTAGCGTACAAAATCCACCGCAAGCCAGGCCATCGGCAAAGCGAGCCAAGCGAGGTCGTAGTAGATGAGATAGGGCTGCACCATCAGCGTCGCAACGGGCAGTGAGGCAGCGCGCAACTCAAAGCGGCAGGCGCTGCGCCATAACCAAACGCAAACCGCAATCACCAGCATCGCCACGCCGGCGTGAGCCGCATATGACACCGTGGTCGAGTACCCGGCGGACCGCAGCGTGCCGAATACCGTTGGCGCGCCGTACAGGATCACACCACCGTTCTCGACAATAGCGTGGCGGAACATGGCCATGCTTCTCGCGGCGGCAACAAAGGTGGCTGTGCCAAATGCGAGCCAGCTCACCGCTAAAGTCAGCGTCGAGAAGAACGCCGCCGCTGCGAGCGTGCGCCACTGGCGCTCGCAGAGTAGGTATAGCGGGAACAGGATGCCCAGTTGCGGTTTGATGCACAGCATGGCGATGCAAGCACCTGCCGCCACCGGAGATCGCCGCAGCAGCACCAGCGCCGCACCCGCCGCTGCTGCGGTGAAGAGCGAATTCTGCCCCGTGACCAGCGTGACCCACACACCAGGAAATGCAAGCGCCGGAATGAGCCAAGGCAGCCGCAGCGCGCCTGGCACCGACCGCAGCGTTTTGTTGAGCATCCCCAGATAGAGCGCAATGCCGCAGCCCGAGAAGGCCACCGTGGCCGCACCAAACGACAACACGCCGATCGGGTAGATCAGCAGCAAAAACGTTGGCGGATAGGAGAACGGCCCAAAGATGTCGGGCGGCAGGATGGCGGCTTCCGTAGCGCGCAACAACCCCCAGTCATACGCTGTTGTCGCGCCGTGCGTGATGGCCAGGTTGGCGGCACTCCAGAAGACAGCCAGATCCCACCCCGGCGAGGGAATGGTGGTGTTCTGCAAGATGTGGTGGCCCCACCACCACACGCCGAGCAGGAAATACTCAAGGAAGAGCAGGGCCCCGCCGTACACATACAGTCGGCGGGACCCCTGCCAACCTCCCCCCCTCGATTTCGGCGCTGGGTCAACCCGCGCCGTCCCCTGCTGGCTGACTGACATGGTCCGCCCCTGTTTTTTGTTCTGTCCCCGCCATTCCCCTTGCCTTTACCCCTGCACACACACCATCCCAAGTTCGCCCTTGCGGATCTGCAGCTTGTGCTCGCGCATCATCCGGAACAGCGTGACGCGTGAGATGCCAAGTTCTTCGGCCACGTCGATGAGCCGTTCATGATTGCGTTGCAGGGCTTCTTTGACGGCACAGCGCTCTGCTGCTTCCCGGGCCTCGGCCAGGGTAGGCGGGCGCGACGGCTCGACGGGTGGCTGCAGGTCGAGATCGGCCGGCTTGATGATGCCGTCTTCGCACATGGCCGCGGCGTGCCGGATGCGGTTGATCAGCTCCCGCACATTGCCCGGCCATGTGTGCACGCTGAGCGCACGCAGGGCCGTCGGTGAGAACCCCTTGATGTGCTCGGGCGAATGGCTGCGCACGCTGTTGAGGATATGTTCGGCCAGTAGCAGGATGTCGGTGTCGCGCTCGCGCAGTGCGGGTTGCTTGACGCGCAGCACGCAGAGGCGGTGATAGAGATCGCCGCGAAAGCGTTCCGCCGCAATGGCCGCTTCCAGGTCGACATGGGTGGCTGAGATGACGCGCACGTCGACGGCAACCGACTCCGTGCCGCCCAGCCGTTCGATGCAGCCGGTTTCGAGAAAGCGCAGCAGGCTGGTCTGGCTTTCTAGCGGCATGTCGCCGATTTCATCCAGGAAGAGGGTGCCGCCGTGCGCCATTTCGATGCGGCCGGGCTTGCGCTTGACGGCGCCGGTGAAGGCGCCACGCTCATAGCCGAACAGTTCGGACATCAGCAGCGTGGGGGGAATGGCCGCGCAATTGACGGCGATGAATGGCTGGCCGGCGCGGCGCGAGGCGCAGTGGATTGCGCGTGCCGCGAGTTCTTTTCCGGTGCCGGATTCGCCCGAGACCAACACGGGCGTATCCCATTTCGAGACCTTCTCGATGCCGCGGAACAGGCCCTGCATGGCGAGGCAGTTGCCGATCATGCCATCGGGGCGCAGCGTATCGCGTGTGAGCGTTGCCGCCGGGCGCAGGTGTGCCATGCCGACGGCGTGCCCCAGTGCGTGTGCCAATTCGGCGCTGTCGCACGGGATGTTGTAGTAGTCGACAAAGTACAGGCCGAGCAGCTTGCGCATCGGGTCAGACAACATGTCACCGTTGCCAACCACTCCGATCCAGCCAATGTTCTGCCGGGCAAGCCAAGGTTCCAGTTCTTCCAATTCGGTGTCGGAGTAACCGCAATCCAGATCCAGCAGACCGCCCAGGACGGACTCTTCGCACAGGTTCAGCGCTTCAAGGTCGCGGCGGTTGTTGGCGAAGAGCAGTTGCCAGCCCTGTTGAGCCAGGTAGCGGCAACGCGTTGCATCGTGACGCAGTGAAACATAAAGCAACGGGCGGTTGATGTACGCGTTCATGTTTTCCCCCAACGTTTTTCTATGGGGCCGCGCACTGCTGTTGCGGCCACCAATGGACTGCCAAGTCAACCGTCGGACAAGGGCGGAAAGCCGTCCGTCCGCAAATGCAGTCTGGGGGAGGAACCTCTATGCACCATGGGGCTGTCGGCGTGCGGTGCATGCCTGGCAACCTGGCGGTCTCGTTTGTTCGAGACTGGCTTTGACGTCGGTTCGCACCGACATTACCCCCGGACAACTTCTAATTCGACTTTCACTGCTACGAGTGGACTCCCCTCGCATTGCCCGAGGCCGTTATGAATGGCTGTATCGGGCGTGTTCTTGGGTGCCTGGCCATCTGGTGTGGCCGCTGCACCGCCTTTGTTCTGAGCTTCCCCTCGGAGTGCCGTTGGATTTGCACTCCGTCTTGAATCTGTCCTGCGGTCTCGGCGGCGGCGTTTCACGTCGCTCTGGTTTGATTGCCGAGCCTCCGGATCACTGATTGGCCTTGCTGGCCTGGACACTAGAGCGACGACCATGCCACGGCGGATAAACCGTTGAGCCACAACGATTCCAGCCGGAATCAAGGTATTTGCAGTGGCAGGCGCTAGTCGGATGTTTCGTATTGGATACGTGCCGGATAGTGGCAGGGGTCATTGGAAATCGCCTCAAACGGAGGTGATTTGTGCGTAATGCATCGCGCAAACGGACGCAAAAAGTGACGTTAACTGCCTGGTGCGATGCAAAAACTCGGGGGCAACCAGAGGGGCCTCGAATGGTTGCATTCATGAAACATGGTTCGCAAATCCTGCAATGCAGAGCACCGTAGCAGGTGCCTTCGTATCGCACGACGCACATGTGCGTCACGGAAATGGCGTAACGGCTTCTCGGCGATGTGGGTGACGGCGCCGCAGAACATGAAGCAGATGCCTGAGGGGCGGCGCCCATCAGGTCATCCTAAAAGATGAGGCGCCTGATTGCCTGGGCGTGTTGCCCATGCGTTCCTTCGCGCGTGCGCTTTCGTATCAGAACTGAAACACGTGCCGTGGATGTGCACCTGCAGTCGGATCTCTGGCGAAACAAGGCGACGGATGTGGCGGCAGCCCCGGGCTTGGGACGCTGCTTGGCAGCCTCACTCAACGTAGCGCCGTTACAGCACGACCGGCCGGTCGCTCAGCTCATTGGTGCGCGGCGTGCCATCGGAAGGCACGTGCGCGGCGAGGAGGTCGTTGATCTGCGCCAGCGCGTCGAGCACCGGCGCCATGGTCACGCGCTGCGCAAAGCCACGCGTGATGGTCGCGCAGATGGTGCGCCACGCGTGTGCGTCCACCTTGGCGGCGATACCGTGGTCGGCCAGGATCTCGACCGCGTGATCGGCCAGGTTGATGTAGAGCAGCACGCCCACGTGCTCGCGCGTGTTCCACACCTCCAGCAGCCCGAACAACGTCCGGGCACGGTGCCGCGGCGACATCCCGGCCCAGGCGTCGCGCACGGGCAACGAGCTCTCGATGACGACGCGCACTTCGCCGCGATGGTGTTGTTCGCCTTCGCGCACGGCGGCTTCAAGCTTTTGCAGATCCGCCGGCGGAAACGCCCGCCTTGCATGCGACGAGGTTGTCAGCAGATGGGTCAGGGCACGGCGCGCGCGTGGTGATGTCGGGTCGTGGAAGCCATGGATGCGTTCACCGGTTACCAGTTGCCGGAGGCGCCACCGCCACCGAAATCACCACCA
>NZ_MCGB01000035.1 GCF_001699815.1 Ralstonia pickettii
CCCCTCGCAGCCAGCGTTGCGTCTGCTGGTACACAGCCTCCCAGGGCGGAAAGTTCGTCGGCAGCATGCGCCATGCGGCCCCCGCGCGTGCCAGCCAACGCAGCGCGTTGAACAGCTCTCGCAATTCATATCGCCTCTGCGGCGCGTCTTGGTTCATCAACGTCAAATACGGCGCCGCGAAGCTCCATTCTTCGTCACTCACGTCGCTCGGATACGGTCTGCGTTTCTCCATCACGCTTCGACTGCAGCACCGACGGAAAGTGCATAACACGCTCTAGTCGATGCGCACCTCGGCACGCTTGCTGCCGAGACGCCCGGCCTGCGCGTGCCGGGCGCCGTGGACGGCTTCGAGATTGCCGTGCGCGCCATCGCCGGGCAGGTCATTTCGCTGGCGCAGGCCCGGCGCATTCTCGGACGCATGACTGCCGTGTACGGCGTGCCGCTGCCGCAACCGAGCGAAGGGCTGACCACAGCATTTCCGAGCGGGGCTGCACTGGCGAACAGCGATGCCCAGGCGCTGTCCGCGCAAACCGGTCTGCAAGCCAGCCGCGCTGCTACCGTCATCGAACTCGCCCGCGCCATCGACGGCGGAAGCCTGCGGCTTGAACCACTGGTGCCGCTCGCCCCCACGCTGGCCGCCTTGCAAGCGCTGCCCGGTGTCGGCGAATGGACAGCGCAATACATCGCCATGCGCGCACTGGGCTGGCCGAACGCATTCCCGCTGGGCGATTACGTCCTGCGCAAACGCCTTGCAGACGGAGACGGCGCGCTGCCTACTCGCCGTGCCATGGTCGAGCGCGCCAAACCGTGGGCCCCGTGGCGCGCTTACGCCGCCATGCATCTCTGGCATCGCGAGGATGCGCTGACCCAGCCTGCGTCGCATTGACGAATCGACCGCCATGTACCGCCACATCTTTGCCTGCCCCCTCGGTGATCTGCTGTTGACCGCCACCGACACCCACCTGACCGGCGCGTTCTTTCCCGGCCAGAAGACGATTCCCGTGAACACCGCGCGCATGTCGCCGGGCGCAGACGTCCCGGTCATCCGCGAGGCGCAGGCGCAGTTCACCGCGTACTTTGCCGGCAAGCTGCACGACTTCGATCTGCCGATGGCGCCCGACGGCACACCGTTCCAGCAAGACGTCTGGCGCCTGCTGTGCGACATCGCGTTCGGCAATCGCACCACCTACGGCCAGATCACGGCGCGCCTCGGGCTCACACGCGAACATGCGCGCGCGGTGGGCACCGCCGTGGGCCGCAACCCGATCTCGATCGCCATCCCGTGCCACCGCGTGGTCGGCGCCGACGGTGCGCTCACGGGCTATGCCGGCGGGTTGCCGCGCAAGGCCGCGCTGCTCCGGCTCGAAGGACATCCCGCGCAGGTTGGACAACGCCTGCCCATGCCCGACGACGATCGCCAGAGCACGCTGGCACTGCTGCCTGCATAAAACGCAAATCGCGCGGACAATGCGCGCACACCACCCCACAACGATAACGAGACCTCTTCATGCGCCGCTCCGATGTGCTCGAACTCCTCACGCTGGCTGCCCTATGGGGCGGCTCCTTCCTGTTCATGCGCGTGGCAGCGCCGCCCTTTGGGCCCGTTGCGCTCATCGCGCTGCGAGTGGCGATTGCCTCGTGCTTCCTCGTCCCAATGCTCACCTTGCGCGGCGGCATGGGCGCGCTGCGCACGCACTGGCCGCATCTGCTGGCCGTGGGCGTGCTGAACTCGGCCATCCCGTTCTGCCTGTTCGCCTATGCCGAACTCACGCTCACGGCGGGCTTCACCTCGGTGCTCAATGCGGCGGCCCCGTTGTTTGCGGCCATCGTTGCGTTCACGTGGCTCGGTGAGCGGATGTCGTCGCTGCGCGTGCTGGGATTGGCGATCGGCTTCATCGGCGTCATCGTGCTGGTGGGCGGGTCGTCTGTCATCGACGCAAAACAAGGCGGCGTGGCGGTGGCCGCGGCGCTGTCCGCCACCGTGCTGTACGGCGTGGCCAGCAGCTACACCAAGCGCTTCCTGACCGGCGTGCCGCCGCTGGCCGTGGCAACCGGCAGCCAATTGGGCGCCGCCATCGTGCTCGCACCGCTGGCCTACTGGCTGTGGCCCGCGCAAACGCCCACCGGCAGCGTGTGGCTGCACGTCATTGCACTGGGTATCGCATGCACGGGCGTGGCTTACATCCTCTTCTTCCGACTCGTCGCGCACGTGGGGCCGACGCGCGCGGTATCGGTCACCTTCCTGATCCCGGTGTTTGGCGTGCTGTGGGGCATCCTGTTCCTGGGCGAGCAACTGACGCTCAACATGGTGATCGGCTGCGCCGTCATCCTGCTCGGCGCGTCGCTCTCGACCGGCGTGTTCGCTCCGGGAAAAAAGGCCCCTGCAAATGCAGCGACCACAGCAAACGAGAAGGATCCGCTGTTGCGTTCCGGCCGCTGAATGGGCCCAGTTCGTCGTGCCCCGGTTGGCCGGGGCGCGCTCCTGACCGATCAGAAACCGCTTGAAGCCGGCGCTTAAAATCCGCAGTTGAATCCATGCGCAATGCGGTTATGCCATCTTTGCCCTGACATAGCGAAGGACTTTTCGCCGATTGGCGCAGCGCGACAAAGTGTTGGCATCGCCGCGATAAAATGCCGATTTGTAATGAATACACTATCGTAGCGACGCCCCTGAAATTTATTCAATGGCGCCAACATTGACTCTCCAGCTAGATTTAAAAAATCTGCAAAACTGAAGTAGACACCTGAAACATCGACCAAAGCGCACTCGATCTTAACGATCCGATAATCCGATTTGAGAAAATTGCATCATCAAATTCGGGTATCTCCGCGCGTTGTGCAGATTTTCTTTGTTATGCTCGCCCTCGGTCGATGAGGGGCGTGCGAGGGAATGGCATATTTGCTGCAAAGCAGCCAAAATTCCCAATTGCCGGCGGATTCTCCGCTGCACAGCCGACTACGCACGCTCCATCAAATATGTTGGATACGCGCATGCTGGACGTCTACCTGAACAAGCATCTGATCGGTCAGCTATCGTGCGGCCGCAGCGGTTGGGCGTTCGAATACGATGCACGCTGGCAGGCTTCGTCGCAGGGCTTTGATCTGAGTCCGCACCTGCCGCGCACCGCCGGCAATATCGCCGACACGGCAAAAGCCCAGCCGGTACGCAACTTCTTTGAATACCTGCTGCCCGAACCGGCACGCAACACGCCCAAGGCTGCCGCCGCCGCGCTGGAACATTTCGCGCAAGCGGCGCCGCATCTGGATGGCCCGCTGGCGCTGGTGCCCATCGGCCTCAAACCCTGCAGCGGCCGCGCCGACGGGCTGTCCGAGCGCGATCTCGTGCTGCAGTTCCAGCAGACCGTCGGGCGCCCGCCCCGCAGCACGCCGCTGCGCGTGGCCGAACCTCGCGCGCGCTACGGCGCCGATGCAGCCACCGCGTCCGAAGAAATCAGCCTGCCCTTCCTGGCTTCGAATGGCCTGCCCGTGTCGATGTGGCTAGGGCGGTTTTCCGCGCCGGCCAATGCCGCGCAATCGAGCCACTTCGTCCGGTTGGATCTGGGCGAAGGCGCGCACCTTCCGTACGCCACCATCAACCACTGCTGGGCCACGCTGTTGGGCCGCAGTATCGGGCTGGACACACCGTTCATCGGCCTGCGGCAGTTTCCGGAAACCGCCGCCGTGGTGCAGCGCCTTGATCGCACCCTGCGCTGCAAGAGCGACGACACCGCGCTGGTGCAGGCGCGCTATGTCGTCTCGGCGGTGCAATTGCTGGGGCTCTCCCCCAAGCACCGCTTCCTGCCGATCACCGTCGAGCAGGTCGCGCAATGTGCAAGCCTGTGCGCGGACCCGGCTTGCGCGACGGCCGCGCTGTTCCGCTGGATGGTGTTCTGCCTGTTGATTGGCGGGCGCAACGCCTCGGCCGGCACACTGCATTTCCACATCGGTGCGGATGGCATCCGCCTCGCGGCGCACGATCACCTGTTCTGCGCAGCGGTCTACGCTAACGAATGGAATGCCGATGAACTGTCGCCGGACGCACAAGCCCGCTATGACGCCATCGATCAGGACGCGCTGCTCGCCGTTGCCGATCACCTTGGCTACGACGCCAGTCAGGCGCGCCGCGAGTTGCTGCGGCTGATCAGCATGCTCGCGCCGCAGTCGTCGTTCGTGGCGACGCATCTCTCGCAGGCGCTGGGACATTCGCCGACGCGCGCTGCCGAGATCGATTTCCTCGCGCGCATCCATCGCCATGTGTCCGAGACGGCACGGCGGCTGGGCGGAAAGACAGCAGAAGTCTGAAACGCAAACGCGCGGCCACCGCAGGCGCTTAGAGCGCAGCCAGGCTGACCGAACCGTAGCGGGTGTAGCCGTGCGCGGCCAATGTATCCATGGCCTCGGCTTCCGCTCGGGCGAACGTCAGCGCGAGCGTGTCGGGGCTCCCCGCCCCGCTGGCGAAGGCTTGGTAGGCCGCGAACGCTTCGCGCGGCGACACACCACTGCGTTCAAGCACCCGCTGCGCGGCTTCCAGCGCCGCACGAATCGCCGTCTCCCCGGGCGGGGCATCGCGAAACGCTAGCTGTAGACAGGACGTCGTCGGATTCATCCGCGTTTCGATGTTCGATTCACTGAAACAGCACACCTGACCCAGTCTAGGAAAGCGCCTATCGAGTGCCAAGCGTGACGCTCATCCCTGAGCGCGCGTTTCCGTTTGCCGTCTGACCCGCAAGGACCGACTTGGGGATGCCCCCGGGTGCACATGCTCTGAATCACGTTGCATAATCGAATCGATTGACCAAGCAACGACTTTGTTGGCGCCACCACAACGACAGGAGACATCATGATCACGCCACCCATCCGGTTGAAACGTACTGCGCTCGCCTGGCTGCTGGCCGGTGCAGCCTTGCCGGCATTCGCACAGATTCCGTTCAGCCCCGGTGGCGCGTCGGCCGCGCCCGCACAGGCTGCGGCGGCCACGGCCGGCGGGATCGACGTGGCGCAGATCAAACCGGCGGTGGATGCAGCGGTCAATGCGGAATACGGTCAGCTCGATCTGCTCTACAAAGACATCCATGCGCATCCGGAGCTGGCGTTCCAGGAAACGCGCACCGCGGCCACGTTGGCCGAGCAGATGCGCAAGATCGGCTTTGATGTAACAGAGCACGTCGGCAAGACCGGCGTGGTGGCGGTCTATCGCAACGGGGCCGGCCCGACGATCCTGGTGCGCACCGAACTCGACGCGCTGCCGATGGAGGAGAAAACCGGCCTGCCCTACGCGAGCAACGTCCACACCAAATGGCGCGGCGAAGACGTAGGCGTGGCGCATAGCTGCGGGCACGACCTGCACATGGCGTCGTGGGTGGGCACGGCGAAGACGCTGGTGTCGCTCAAGGACCGCTGGCACGGGACGCTGGTGTTCGTCGCACAGCCTGCCGAAGAAACCGTGTCGGGCGCGCAGAGCATGATCGACGACGGCTTCTTCAAGCGCTTCCCCAAGCCCGACTATGCGTTTGCGCTGCACACGGGCCCGGGGCCGTACGGTTCGATCGTCTTCAACAGCGGGCCGATCACGTCCAACTCCGACGGGCTGGAAATTACGTTCAAGGGCCGCGGCGGCCATGGCTCCGCGCCTGACAAGACCATCGACCCCGTGATGATGGCGGCGCGCTTCGTGGTCGACCTGCAAAGCGTGATCAGCCGCGAGAAGGATCCGCAGGAATTTGGCGTGGTGAGCATCGGGGCCATCCAGGGCGGCAGTGCTGAGAACATCATCCCGGACAGCGTGCTGCTGCGCGGCACGATCCGCTCGTACAAGCCAGCGGTGCGCCAGAAGATGCTTGACGGTATCCGCCGCACGGCCAAGGCCGTCACCGAGATGTCGGGCGCGCCGGACGCCGATATCAAGATCACCGAGGGCGGCAAGGCAGTCAACAACGACCCGACCGTGGTCGCGCGCACCGAGGCGATGTTCAAGACCGCCTTCGGCAACGAGCGCGTACTGCGCGTGCCGCCCATCACGGCCAGCGAAGATTTCTCGGCGTTTGTTGACGCGGGCATCCCCTCAATGTTCTTCTTCATCGGTGTGAACGACCCGCAGACGTTCCTTGCCTCGCTCAAGCCGGGCGCCAAGCCGCTGCCGACCAATCATTCGCCGCTGTTCGCGCCCGTGCCGGAACCGTCCATCAAGACGGGTGTGACGGCGATGTCGCTGGCGGTGCTGAACGCGCTGCAATGGAGCAAGGCGTCGGGCCAGTAAGCCGGCGTCGATGTGGGCGCGGTCGGCCCCGGTACCGGACGGCCGCGCCTTTTGATTTCTCAGGAGGGCATTCCATGTTCAACCGTTTCATCCGCACGAGCGCCCTGCTGCTGTGCGCCTGCGCCGCGGCACCCGCCCTGGCGCAAACCACGCAAGCCACCAACCGACTCGACGAAATCATCGCGCGCGGCACGCTGCGCGTCGGCACCACTGGCGACTACAAGCCCTTTACCTACAAGAACCCCGCCGATGGCCGCTTCATCGGCCTGGACGTCGAGATGGGCGAACGTCTGGCCAAAGCCCTCGGCGTAAAGCTGGAAATCGTGCCGACCACGTGGTCGACGCTGATGCAGGACTTTGCGGCTGACCGCTACGACATCGCCATGAGCGGGGTGTCGGTCACGCTGGAGCGGCAGAAGAAGGCGTTCTATTCGATTCCGTATCAACGCGACGGCAAGACGCCGATCACGCGTTGCGAGAACCAGTCGAAATATCAGACGCTGGCGCAGATCGACCAGCCGAACGTGCGGGCCGTGGTCAACCCAGGCGGCACCAACGAAAAATTTGCGCGCGAGCATCTGAAGCAAGCGCAGATTCGCGTGTATCCGGACAACGTGACGATCTTCAACGAGATCGTCGCCGGCCGCGCAGACCTGATGATGACTGACGCGGTGGAAACCAAGCTGCAGCAGAAGCTGCACCCCGAACTGTGCGCCGTGCATCCGGAAGCGCCGTTCGATTTCTCCGAGAAGGCCTACCTGCTCCCGCGCGACGTCGTGTTCAAGAACTTTGTCGACCAGTGGCTGCGGCAGACCGCCGAGAGCGGTGAGTTCGCCAAGCGCTTTGATGCGTGGCTGGCGTATCCGTGGAATGCGCCGGTCAAGTGAGCGGTGCTACGCCCGTGCGGCGCGCTTGGCTGCGTCGCCCACCAGCAACACGAGGCGCACGCCGTTAAGCAGCGCGCCCATCAACCAGACCGCGCCGGACCACACTGGCGCCGTTAGCGCATAAAAGGCTGTGGCCACCGGCGGCCCAATCATGGCGGCCACGCTGGCGAGGCTCGCCAGCGCGCCCTGCAATTCGCCCTGCCCATGCTCGCCCACCTGACGCGAGAGCCGCCTGCAAGCTTAGTGGAGGCTGGCCGGATCGCCGTGTTGCAGGGCCAGTGCGTCGCGCAGCAATGCGTCGGTCATGTCGCGGCCCAGGAGCGCCGGGTCAAAGCGCGCAGAAAAGCGCGTCGAGCACGACTCCACCTGCAGCACCACCTGGCCCGGCGGCAGCAGTTCGATGTCGACGTGGATGACCTCGTCGTCTTCGGTAAAGGAATGCAGCAGCGTGAGTGCACGGTAGCCGTCGGCGCGCTCCACGGCGGCCTCCGTCCAGGACGGTGCCAGCAGCGCGCAACTGACCAGCGTTTCGGGCTCGTCCGGGCGATACAGGTGCAGGCCCATCATGGTCGAGGCGGCATCGGCCACGCTGGACCATTCAGCCGCCGGAATCAGGTCACCCAGCAGGCGGATGTCGTCGACGGGGGCATCGGTCTGCACAAAGGCGGCGCCCAGGAAGAACGCGGTCTCGTCGCGGAAACCACCCGCCACGGTGTTGCGCCACAGGCGATGGCTGCTCTTGCTGCCAAGTGCGACCTGCGACAGCACCTTGGCCGCACGCGCGCCGTCGGCGCCCGACCACTGCTCCACCGCGCCGTGCGAGAACAGGCGATCGGCCATCACCAGGCACACGCCTTCGGGCAACACGCGCTCTTTCAGCCACCCGGCCAGCACGTGCACACCGCTGAACGGCATGTCCGGACGCCCGATCGCATGTGCGCGCACGCGGCCGTTTTCCGGCACGTGGAACGGCATGGCAAACAGCCTCGCCTGGTAAGCGACGCCGTCAATCTCGAAACGGGCGATGGACGCGGTGGTGATGGACATGATGACCTTCCTGCACAAGGGGCGGAAAACGCCGCCCGTACCTGCATCAACGACCATCCACGCCGAATGTTTAGCCGCCACATGGGGGGCTGTGGGAAGGGGAATCCCGCTGTCTGTAATGCAACGCAACAATCGGGAGCCTCAAGACAGGAATTTTTTGCCGCGCCAGTCGTCAGACCTTCGCATTAAGGGTTATCCCGCATCTCACATTTTCATTTCACTTCAATGACTTATGTGCAGGTTGCCGCGCTTGAAGGGCCAAAATTGTTCTTCTTTTTTGAACAAAGAGTTTAATAGAACTACTTTTTTACCCTCTGGGCAACGACTAAGCTTATGCCATCGCGTTACCGCGCTGCAGCGAAACTGCCCTGCGGCAATGCTCACCCCCCCTGTTGTGGAGTCCATCATGAAGACCAAGAACCTGATTCTCGCCTCGCTGATCGCTGTTGCCGCTGTTCCTGCCTTCGCTGCCGGCGTGCAAAACAAAGACCCGTACACCAACGGCCAGGCCGTGACCAAGGCTGACCCCTACACCGATGGCGCCCGCAAGGCCGACGTCTACACCGACGGCGCCGTGCGCAAGGCCGACCCGTACACCGATGGCGCCCTGCGCAAGGCGGATCCGTACACCGACGGCGCGCTGGTCGGCAAGGCTGACCCGTTCAGCGACGGCCAATAAGTCGTCGATCTGCTGTCCGCATCACCCGTATCACTCTCCCTCCCCGACGCCGGGGGCCCCAGTTGGCACCGGCACCGGCTTACCTAGGCGGCCTTTTGGCCGCTTTTTTTCGCCTACACCCGCAGACTTCACATGGCGAGCCCGGACTTTTCCCCCTCAAGGCCGCGGCCGCACGTCCGATAGAAGAGAATCCATTCGTTGGCGGGTAGCCTTCCCCTGGACCCGTTGCGCCATCACGTGCCCCGCCACGGCCGATCTCTGAACATCAACATGCGCAAGCGCATCGCTATCGAACACCTGCGGGTGGGCATGTACCTCGACGAATTCGTCGGTTCCTGGCTGGAACACCCGTTCTGGCGGGCCCGTTTTCGCGTGGAAGATGCTGCCCAATTGCAACGCCTGCGTACCAGCGGAGTGCGTGAGGTGTGGATCGACATCATGCGCGGCACCGACGTGGCCGCCGCCAATGCAGCACCTCCGGCCCCCCCCGAGGTGCCGGCGCCGCCCGCCTGCGCCGCCGACGCCGGCATCGCCCTGCGCCCCGTCACGTATGCGGAAGAAATGCGCCGCGCCGCCCGGCTCATCAGCAAGGCCGAGGTGGCCGTGCAGGCCATGTTTGCCGATGCACGCATGGGCCGCACGATCGAAGCGCGCGACGCACTGCCGTTGGTGGAAGCCATTTCCGGCTCGGTCGACCGACACCCCAGCGCGCTGACCAGCCTCGTGCGGCTGAAAGCGAAAGACCGCTACACGTTCTTGCATTCAGTGGCTGTGTGCGCGCTCATGGTGTCGCTAGGCCGTCAGCTGGGGCTGTCAGACGACGAAGTGCGCGACGCCGGCCTGGCCGGGCTGCTGCACGACATCGGCAAGATCGCAATCCCGCCCGAGGTGTTGAACAAGCCCGGCGCCCTGACCGACGCTGAATTCCGCCACGTGATCGTCCACCCGCAGGCCGGGCACGACATCCTGGCCGGCGACAGCAGCATGCGCGACATCGCACTCGACGTCTGCCTGCACCACCACGAGCGCATGGACGGCACCGGCTATCCGCACAAGCTGGCCGGCGAAGGCATCTCGCTGTTTGCACGCATGGGCGCCATCTGCGATGTGTACGACGCGGTGACGTCCGACCGCCCGTACAAGAAGGCGTGGGAAGCCGCCTACGCCGTGCAGCGCATGGTCGAATGGCGCGGCAATCATTTCGACCCGATGGTGTTCAACGCCTTTGTCAAAAGCGTGGGCATCTATCCGGTGGGCTCGCTGGTCCGGTTGCGTTCGGGCCGGCTGGCTGTGGTCATGCAGCATGCGCCGGGCGCGTTGCTCACGCCCACGGTCAAGGTATTCTTCTCGATATCGTCGGGCACGCGGATTGCCCCCGAACTCATCGACCTGGCGCAGACCGGCGACCAGATCGCCTCGCGAGAAGAACCCCGCGACTGGGGCCTGACCGACCTCAACGAACTTTGGATACACGGCGACTGATCCGTAGCCCCTTTCTGTGGCGCTTGCTGGCATGGCTTGCGCTGGGCTGGCTGGCGAGCAGCGCATCGGCCTTCGCAGAACAACCACTGCGGATCGGCTCAAAACGCTTCACCGAGTCTTACGTGCTAGGCGAAATCCTCACGCAGACCGCAAACCCGCGCGGCCCCGCCGAACACGTACCGGGCCTGGGCAACACCGCCATCGTCTTTGCCGCGCTCAGGAACGGCAGCATCGACGTCTATCCGGATTACCTCGGCACTATCGCCGCTGAAATCCTCCACTTGCCCGCCGACCAGGCAGCCAATCCCGATCAAGCCGCGCTGCTGGCCGACGTCAACCGCGGCCTTGCGCCGATGGGCCTGGCGGCCGGCGTGCCGCTCGGCTTTGAAGACGCCTACGCGCTGGCCATGCGCGAAGCCGATGCCGAGCGCGAACACATCCGCACGCTGGCCGACCTCGCCACGCATCCGACGCTGCGGCTTGGCCTCTCGCACGAATTTCTCGGCCGCGCCGATGGCTGGCCGGCGATTGTGCAGCGCTACAAACTGCCGCAGCCCCCGACAGGCCTCGACCACGGCGTTGCCTACGACGCGCTGCGCGCCAGCCAAGTCGACGTGATCGACATCTACTCCACTGACGCCAAGATCCGCCGCGAACATCTGCGTGTGCTCGACGACCCGGCGCACGTCTTCCCGCGCTATGACGCCGTGTTGCTTTACCGCGCCGACGTTGCGCAGCGGCATCCGGCGCAATGGCAGGCGATCAACACACTCGCGGGGCACATCCAGCGCGACGACATGGTGGCAATGAATGCAGCGGTCGAACTCGAGGGCCAGTCGTTCTCGCAAGCGGCGCGGCGGTTTCTCGCTGGGCATGGCAACGCGCCGGCTGCCACACCGACCCGCGCGTTCTTCGCCCGGCTGACGGACGGCCTGGGGCGGCTCACGCAACGGCATCTCGTGCTGGTGGGCATTTCCACCGGCGTTGCCGTGCTGCTGGGCGTGCCGCTGGGCCTCGTGGCCGCGCGTCGCCCGATCAAGCAGCCGATCCTTGCGATCGTGGGCGTGCTGCAGACAATTCCGTCGCTGGCACTGCTGGCGATGCTCATCCCCGTCGTCGGGTCGATTGGCGTCGTACCGGCCCTGATTGCGCTGGCGGTCTATGCGCTGTTGCCCATCGTGCGCAACACCATCGTTGGGCTGGAACAGGTACCCGACGGCCTGCGCGATGCGGCATTGGCGCTGGGACTTACGCCGTCGCAACGCACCCGCGTGGTGGATCTGCCGCTGGCGCTGCCGGTCATCCTCGCCGGCGTCAAAACCGCCGCGGTCATCAGTGTGGGCACGGCGACCATCGCTGCGTTCATCGGCGCCGGCGGCTATGGCGAGCGCATCGCGACCGGGCTCGCGCTGAACGACAGCGCAACGCTGCTCGCAGGCGCCATCCCCGCAGCAGTGCTGGCGCTGCTCGTGCAGGCCGCGTTCGAGCTGGCCGAATGGCGGCTGCGCCGGCGCAGCGGCAGCACCCCACCGCGCTAACGAGCACGCGCGCGGGCGTTCCATTACCATCGCGGTCATTCCAGCCGCCCAGCACGCCCCGCTTATGACCACGCTTTCGTTTTCCACCGCCCTGCTCGTCGCCGCAGCCGGCGTCTATGCCGGCGCCCAAAATGCCCTCGCGGGCGGCGGGTCGTTCATCACGTTTCCGGCGTTGCTGCTGGCGGGGCTCAACCCGCTGGGCGCCAACATGACGTCGACGATCGCGCTATTCCCGAGCCAGATCACCTCGTCGATCGCCGGACGCAAACTGGCCGGCGGCGTCGATGCCGGCGAGCATCACCTCTCGCTCAAGCAGCTCATTGTCATCAGTCTGGTGGGCGGCGTGCTAGGCGCGCTGTTGCTGCTGGCGACACCGCCTTCGTTCTTCGCCAAGCTGGTGCCATATCTCGTGCTGTTTGCAACGAGCGTGTTTGCGTGGGGCAGCTTCCGGCGTAAACCGCTGCACGCAGCATCGGGCATGTCGACCACCGCGCTGGCGACCGCGCAGTTTGCAATTGCCATTTACGGCGGCTACTTCGGCGGTGGGATCGGCTTCCTGATGCTGGCGGCGCTCACCGTGGCCGGCCAGCAGGTGCGCATGGCGGGTGCGACCAAGAACGTGCTCGCCATGACGATGAATGCATCCGCCGTGGCGGTGTTTGCGTTCTCGCCGCAGGTGAACTGGGCGGCCGTGGTGGCGCTAGGCATCGGCGGCATCGCGGGCGGGTTTGCTGGGGCCTGGCTGCTGCATCGGCTGCCGGAAAAGGTGCTGCGCGGCTTCGTCGTCATCGTCGGGATCATCCTGACGGTCTGGCTGTTCATGCGCGCTTGAACGCTGCATCCCGCGTTGTCTTGACAGCGTTTGTCCGACAGGCGGTTCAGTCAACGCCGACTGTCTGCCGGGTGGCCGCTTTCCTATTGTGACGTTAGGGATGCACGTCGTGGCACGCGGCATGCGTGCCATGAAGCCGCCCCCCGTTTCGCAACAAGGAGAACGAGCATGCAAGCACGCAAGATGTCGAGTCTGGCCGCCGCGATCGCCGTGGCCGCCTGTGCGTGGATCGGCGCGGCGCCCGCGCAGGCCCAGCAGAAGGACCACAGCGCAGTGACGGGCGTCGATAGCCCAATGGAGGGCCCGCGCACCCAGGTTCAGCGCAACGCCGATGCTGCCGCCAACCCCGGCTATCACAACAAGGCCACTGGTGCGCAACCGAAAGCGACGCCCGGCACGCTCAAGCAGAAAGTCCATCGTGCGCATGTGAAGACCGACAAGTGGGTCGACAAGCACGTCACGCACCGCCATGGCAGGGGCATGGCGACGGCGGAATCGTCGTCGGACCGCGCCTTCTGGTCGCGCCGCGCCAACCAGTGCGATTCGCTGGCGGGTGAAGCCCAGCGCGTCTGCCGCGAACGCCGCTCCGACGCCACGGGCAGCATGCAGTAACGGCATCCGCTGTCAAGTCCTGCCATAGGTTGACACTGTGCTCAGTCTCCGAGCGCCCGATGCACCGCATCGGGCGTTTTGTATTTCAAGGCCAGATGAGGCCGTTCGTGGTTGTAGATATGCACGGCCTGCGCCACCATGCGTGCGGCCTGCTCTAGGTCGGCGGGGCGCTTGAGCAGCAACTCCCCTTTGAGGATGCCGTTGACCCGTTCGGCCAGGGCATTCTGGTAGCAGTCGTAGCCATCGGTCACGGAGCACGTGATGCCGT